>NZ_DASYWN010000054.1:0-27307 GCF_035935975.1 Bradyrhizobium sp. | reverse complement strand
GATGGCGTCTTCGACGTCGTTTTCAGAACCCAGACGATTGCAACCGCCGACATCCGGCCCCTCGACGGACGGCTCGAAAGTGTCCACGATGTCTCCGAACACCCGTCCACTATCTCCCCGGTCTGAACAGCGGGGGAGGGCGGAGGAGAGGGGTGGCCGCAAGCGAGATCTGAGTTCGTGGCCACCCCTCTCCCTGCCCTCGAGAGCGAGCTTCGCTCGCCTCGGACCCCGCAAGGGGGGAGGGAATGAGAGCCCGGTGCGCCCCTCACATTCGCAAAATTTGAGCGCACCGCACCCCTCACGCTCGACCCGCGCCCTTCTTCAAAATTCCTCCACGACAACACCGAGTTGTCACACTTCACCGGGCGCCGCCGGCCAGCTACGCTCCTACTGTGCATGGGGTTGTTTTCGACTTTTTTGTTTGAGCCGACCATTCAGACCCCATTCATCCCGGTTCCGGTTCCATGCCGCCCGTTCATGGAGAGGGACTTCAACTTATGTACATTTCTGGCCAAAGCCTCATCGTCATTCTGTTCGTCGGCCTGGTCGCCGGCTGGCTTGCGGGCAAGGTGGTGCGCGGTGCCGGGTTCGGCATCATCGGCGACATCGTGATCGGCATCGCCGGCGCGTTCGTCGCGAGCTTCCTGTTCCCCAAGCTCGGCATCCATATCGGCGTCGGGCTGGTTTCGGAGATCATCTATTCGGCGATCGGCGCCATCATCCTGCTGCTGGTGGTCCGCCTGGTGCGTGGCGGCGGTCGGCTCTAGCGATCGCCCGGCTCGGCCGGTCGGAACCTGCCGCCTCTCCTCAAGGGCTGGGGAGAGGCGGCGATCTCTGCTATAAAAAGCCGCAAAGACTGTGAAATACCGGACTTGCGTGCGGGCCCATCGGCGGGTGATGTGGCCCATCAGGGTCCTGGATGAATTTGGTCGCGCTCGCCGCTGGGGAGACGCGATGTTAATCCGGGTCGAGTACCCCTGAAGCGCCTGTGAAATCGGGGGCTCTGGCCCCTCATCTGAAAGAGATCAGACTGATGGCAGCCCTACCTGGCGTCCGCCGTTCAGAGCTCGGCGACGCCTTGCGCGCTTGTCGAACGGCCTTCATCGGCGTCGGCCTGATGAGCTGCATGATCAACCTGCTCTATCTGACCGGGTCGATCTTCATGCTCGAGGTCTACGACCGGGTGCTGCCGAGCCGCAGCGTGCCGACCCTGGTCGGCCTGATCATCATCGCCAGCTTCCTCTACATGGCGCAGGGCGTGCTCGACATGATCCGCAACCGGATCCTGGGGCGGATCGGCACCGCGCTGGACGAGGCCCTCAACAAGCGCGTGTTCGACACCATCGTGCGCCTGCCGCTGCTGGTCGGCAGCCGCAACGAGGGCCTGCAGCCGCTGCGCGACCTCGACAATGTCCGCTCCTTCCTCGGCAGCGCCGGCCCGAGCGCGTTCTTCGACCTGCCCTGGCTGCCGCTCTATCTCGCCATCTGCTTCGCCTTCCACGTCATGATCGGCGTCACCGCCCTGGTCGGCGCCGTCATCCTGGTCGGGCTGACGATCGTCACCGAATTCATGTCCCGCCAGCCGGCGAAGGAGGCGATGGGCCTTGCCGCCCAGCGCAACGACCTCGCCTCCGCCAGCCGCCGCAATGCCGAAGTCATGGTGTCGATGGGCATGGCCGGCCGGATGAACCAGCGCTGGAGCGAGGCCAACGAAAAATATCTCTCCGGCAACCAGCGTGCCAGCGACGTCGCCGGCGGCCTCGGCGCGATCGCCAAGGTGCTGCGCATGATGCTGCAATCGGCCGTGCTCGCGGTCGGCGCCTATCTCGTCATCCACCAGGAGGCGACCGCCGGCATCATCATCGCCGGCTCGATCCTCTCCGCCCGCGCGCTGGCGCCGGTCGATCTCGCCATCGCGCACTGGAAATCCTTCGTCGCGGCCCGCCAGAGCTGGCAGCGCCTCACCCGCCTGCTGGAGCAGATGCCGGCGCAGGCGATGCCGACCCAGCTTCAGGCGCCCACCAGCCGCCTCTCGGTCGAAGGCATCGCCATGGTGCCGCCGGGCGACCAGCGCCTGATCGTGCAGGACGTCACCTTCGCGCTCGCCGCCGGCAACGGCCTCGGCGTGATCGGGCCGAGCGGCTCCGGCAAATCCTCGCTGATCCGCGCTCTCGTCGGCGTCTGGCATCCGGTGCGTGGCAAGGTGAGGCTCGACGGCGCGGCGCTCGACCAATGGTCGTCCGATATCCTCGGCCGCCACATCGGCTATCTGCCGCAGGACGTCGAACTGTTCGGCGGCACCATCGCCCAGAACATCAGCCGCTTCGATCCCGAGGCGACGTCCGAGGCCATCATCTCGGCGGCGAAGGAAGCCGGGGTCCACGAGATGATCATCAAGATGCGCGAGGGCTACAACACGCAGGTCGGCGAGCAGGGCGCAGCCCTCTCCGCGGGCCAGGCCCAGCGCGTGGCGCTGGCGCGCGCGCTCTACGGCAATCCGTTCCTGGTCGTGCTCGACGAGCCCAATTCCAATCTCGACACCGAAGGCGACGAGGCGCTGACCCGCGCCATCCGCGCTGCGCGCGAGCGTGGCGCCATCGTCATCGTGGTGGCGCACAGGCCGATCGGCGTCGAGGCGGTCGACCAGATCCTGGTGCTGCGCGACGGTCGCATGCAGGCCTTCGGCCCGAAGGAGCAGGTGCTCGCCCAGGTGCTGCAGCCGCGGGTGACGCCGCCGGCTCCGATCAAGGTCGTCAGTGAAGGCGGAGTGACCAAGTCATGAGCATCAAGTCATGAGCACGATGACGATCGGTGGCGCCAAGCCCTCCGCCCAGAAGACCGTGCGGGACTCGATCAAGTTTCACCTGATGCTCGGGCTCGGGATCGTGGTGGTGCTGGTCGTCGGCCTCGGCGGCTGGGCCTCCACCGCGCTGATCTCGGGCGCGCTGATCGCGCCGGGCCAGATCGTGGTCGAATCCAACGTCAAGAAGGTGCAGCACCCGACCGGCGGCGTGGTCGGCGAGCTGCGTGCCCGCGACGGCGACGTGGTCAAGGCCGGCGACATCGTGGTCCGGCTCGACGACACCGTCACCAAGGCGAACCTCGCCATCGTCGTCAAGAATCTCGACGCCGCGCAGGCGCGCACTGCGCGGTTGCAGGCCGAGCAGCGCGGCCTCGACAAGATCGAGTTTCCGCAAGGCCTGCTCGATCGCGGCAGCGATCCCGACGTCAAGGCGCTGCTCTCTGCCGAAACCAAGCTGTTCGAGGTTCGCGTCAACGGCCGCGCCGGCCAGAAGGCGCAGCTCCGCGAGCGCGTCCAGCAGCTCAACGAGGAGATCGAGGGCCTGTCCGCGCAGGAGAAGGCCAAGGACAAGGAAATCGGCCTGGTGCAGCAGGAGCTCACCGGTGTGCGCGATCTCTACGAGAAGCACCTGGTGCAGATCTCGCGGCTGACGACGCTCGAGCGCGACAGCGCCCGCCTCAACGGCGAGCGCGCGCAATACATCGCCTCGCGCGCGCAGGCCAAGGGCAAGATCACCGAGACCGAGCTGCAGATCATCCAGGTCGACAAGGACATGGTCAGCGAGGTCTCCAAGGATCTGCGCGAGACCAACGACAAGATCGGCGAGCTGATCGAGCGCAAGGTCGCCGCCGAGGACCAGCTCCGCCGCGTCGACATCCGCGCGCCGCAGGACGGCATGGTGCTGCAATCGACGGTGCACACCGTCGGCGGCGTCGTCACCGCCGGCGACACCTTGATGCTGATCGTGCCGCAGGCCGACGACCTCCTGGTCGAGGCCAAGGTCAATCCGGTCGACATCGACAAGCTCCAGATCGGCCAGAAGACCCTGCTGCGCCTGTCCGCCTTCAACCAGCGCACCACGCCGGAGCTGAACGGCACCGTCAGCCGCGTCTCGCCCGACGTCACCACCGACCAGCGCACCGGCCAGAGCTACTACACCATCCGCGTCTCGATGCCGCCGGAGGAGATCGCCCGCCTCGGCGACGTCAAGATGATCCCCGGCATGCCGGTCGAAGCCTTCGTCCAGACCGGCGACCGCACCATGCTGTCCTATCTGATGAAGCCCCTGCACGACCAGCTGATGCGGGCGTTCCGCGAGAAGTGACGCGCGAAAGCGCGTCATCCCGGAGCGCGCTGAGCGCGCATCCGGGATCTCGAACGGCAATCTCGCTGTCATCGCCCGCGAAGGCGGGCGATCCAGTATTCCAGAGACGGCTGTGATTGAATCGAGAGGCTGCGGCGTACTGGATGCCCCGGTCAAGCCGGGGCATGACAGCGGTGTGTGTGATGCGCAGTCTCGTCGCACGCTCTCGTCGGGCGGGCAAAGGCGCAACGCGCCGTGCCCACCATCTGTCAAACGACGAGCATCTCGTGGGCACGCTCCGCTTTGCCCACACTACGGCACCTGCTTCTTTGCTATAGTTCGACTCAAAGCCACAGCAACTCGGCGGTCGAACAATGCAATCTCCACCCTCCATCGCCACTAAATCTTTCACCGATGCATCGGCGGCCGTCGCGCGCCTCGAAGAAATCTACGACCGCAATACAAAATTCCTGCGTGACCGGTTCGAGGCCTATGTCGGCGGCGAGGCGATCACGACGCGGGTGCGGGCCTATTATCCCTTCGTCCGCCTGACCACCGCGACGCATGCGCGGCTGGATTCGCGTCTGTCCTACGGCTTCGTCGCCGGGCCCGGCGTGCACGAGACCAGCGTCACGCGGCCCGATCTGTTCCGCGCCTATCTCACCGAGCAGATCGGCCTCCTGATCCAGAACCACGGCGTGCCCGTGGAGATCGGCGAGTCGGCCGAGCCGATCCCGATTCACTTCGCCTATCGCCGCGACATCAACATCGAAGGCGCCATCATCACCAGCGAGAACTCCACCCTCACGCGATCGCTGCGCGATGCGTTCGACGTGCCGGACCTCGCCACCATGGACGATTCCATCGCCGACGGCACCTTCGAGCTCCAGGCCGGTGCGCCCGAGCCGCTGTCGCTGTTCCGTGCGGCGCGCGTCGATTACTCGCTGCGCCGGCTCTATCACTACACCGGCACCGACCCCGAGCATTTCCAGAACTTCGTGATCTTCACCAACTACCAGTTCTATGTCGATGCCTTCGCGCAGCTCTGCCAGCAGCGGCTCCAATCCGGCGAGGCGGGCCTCGATGCCTTCGTCGCGCCGGGCAATGTGATCACCCGGAGCGGCGGTGCAACGAGCGGCGATGCGCCGGTGCGCATGCCGCAGATGCCGGCCTTCCATCTGGTCGCGCCCGGCTACCGCGGCATCACCCTGATCAACATCGGCACCGGCCCGTCGAATGCGCGCAACGTCACCGACCACGTCGCCGTGCTGCGCCCGCATGCCTGGCTGATGCTCGGCCATTGCGCGGGCCTGCGCAACACGCAGCGGCTCGGCGACTACGTCCTCGCCCACGGCTATGTCCGCGAAGACCACGTGCTCGATCGCGAACTGCCGCTCTGGGTACCGATCCCGGCGCTGGCCGAAATGCAGGTCGCGCTCGAGGAGGCGGTCGAGGACGTCACCGGCCTCGAAGGTTTCGAGCTCAAGCGCCTGATGCGCACGGGCACCGTTGCCAGCGTCGACAACCGCAATTGGGAGATCTCGGGGCCTGAAGTGATCCGCCGCCTGTCGCAATCGCGCGCGGTCGCGCTCGACATGGAATCGGCCGCGATCGCCGCCAACGGCTACCGCTTCCGCGTCCCCTACGGCACGCTGCTCTGCGTCTCCGACAAGCCGCTGCATGGCGAGATCAAGCTCGCCGGCATGGCCAGCGAATTCTACCGCCGTCGCGTCGGCCAGCATCTCGAGATCGGCCTGAAGGCGTTGGAGCGCCTCAAGCAGCAGGAATCTGAGCGCCTGCATTCGCGCAAGCTGCGAAGCTTCGCCGAGGTCGCGTTCCAGTAAAGGACAACAGACCTGTCGTACGAACGCTGACGTCTCCATGAGTGCAAGCAACCCGGAATAACGCTGCCGAGGCAGGGTTATCAATTCGTCCGGGGCCGCTTGAACAGGACAGGAGACAGACATGATCACAGCGATGATCAGGCTCGTCATGCTCGGTACATTCGCGGCAGCGCTGTTGAGCTCGCCGGCCTTGGCCGCGGGCGGAGGCGGTGGTGGTGGCGGCGGCGGCGGGGGCGGCACCGATCCCTATGCCGGTGCCTATGCGGATCAGAAGCCGCAGCCGCAACCCGTCTACCCGAAGCGCTGGGGCACCAAGGCAACACAGAAAGGCAAGAAGCCGAACCACCAGTCCGGTCTCGACGATCCCGCCTTCGCGGCCGGCTACCGCGTGGCCTATGACACCATCTACGAGCGCAACGACTATGCGACCGCGATCGCGCAGTTGAAGTCGCTCGGCCATGACGACCATCCAAACGTCGCCAACCTCATCGGCTACTCCTACCGCAAGCTCGGCGACTATGAGCAGTCGCAGGTCTGGTACGAGCGCGCGCTGAAGGCTGATCCGAACCACGTGCTGACGTGGCAATATTATGGACTGTGGCAGCTCGAGCGGGGCAATCGCGAGCAGGCGCTCTATCATCTCGGCCGGATTGCCGCGATCTGCGGGACGGATTGCGAGGAGTATCGATCGCTGGCCGCGGCACTCGACAAGCCGACCGGCACGGCACTCGCCTACTGACATTGGCGCCGGACCGGCTGACGGACGCGCGCTGTTGATGAGCATCGCATGACAGCGATGTCTGCCGGCGCGGGTGGTGACAAAGCGCCGGATTTTCAGCATTGTCCCGTTCGGGGGCGCGAACGGGACAATTGGATGCCGCTGACGCGCGACAAAATCATCGGCCACGACCTCGAACGCCTGGCCTTCCGCTTCACGATGATGCGTGAGGACGAGGTCGTGCAATGCCAGATCAGCGATGCCGCGATGGACGAGCTTGCGGGCATGCAGGGCACCGAGAGCAGCGCGCGGCAGGCGCAGTTCACGTCATTGCGCGAGACCATCGAACGGATCGCGTCGGACCTCTACGACGAGGCGCCGCGAGTCCCGGGATATGTGGTGCGGATTTTCATGCGGCATTTGGCGAGATAGAACGGCGTGCGCGCAACTTAACCAGGGCTGCGAAAGGATTCATTAAGGGCAGCCTGTAGTTGCAATGGATGACGGCGACGCGGCGTGAGATGATGTCTCGCGGTCCCCACCCCAAGACGCTCGCATGACCAGAAGATCAGTCCTGCTGCTCGTCGTCGTCGCCCTGCTGGCCGGAAACCTGGCCTATGCCAGCCTCGTCGGGCCGAGCGCGTTTGCACGCGATTTCGATCAGAACATCGCGCGCTTTCCTTTGGCCGCGTCGATCGCCCGCAGCGATCCTGCTCTCAGGGCGGTCTTCCTTCGACAGACAGAAGAGGCCTTCAACGAGGGCGGATGGCCCGCCGCCAATGGTGTACTCAACATGATCCTGGCGAGCGAGATGGAAGTCTATGCCGACGACGAGCACATCAATGCCCTGGACCGGGCGGAGCTGGCGACCCTCCTGAAGCTCGCGAGCAACCCATTGGCTTGCAAGTCCTATCTGTTGACGGGTTCCCAGCGCGGTGAGTTTGCGGACGCAGCGCAAGAGGTTGCGGATCTCGGCGCGGCACATGGGGCGGCGATCGCAAACGGCTTCGAACGCAAAATGAAGGGTGTTGCCCGGACGCAGGCGAGCGACGCGGAGATCGCGGCGCTCGAAATGCAATTGCGTCTGGGGCCATTTGCGGAGCTCACCCGGCCGGAGCTTGGCGCCCAGTCGAGATATCTTGGCGGCAACGCGGCTCTGATGTGCAGCGCGGCGACCAAGAAGCAGCTCAATCTGCTTTCAATGGACAGTGCTGACTCGGCCTACGCCTCGCGCAAGCGGAGAGCCGGGAACTACGACATCGATATCGTCGAGGTTCGCGCGAAGCTCTGCCGCGAGCCCGGCAACGGCTTGTCCTGCTCTTAAGGCAGGACAGCGGCGGGCTAAGCGCTGCGTCACGGCTTGGCGCTTTCGGCGAAATGCTTGCGGAAGAACGCAATGACATCCGCGTGAAGCCGCCGATGGAAGTCGACGCGATCGAACCCCGGCGCATCGGTGCAGACCGCCGGGGCCTCCTGCGCATCCTTCGGATTGCAGGTCGCGAGGAAGGAAAAATGCCTGGCATTCTCCACGAAATGATAGTCCGGCTTGACCGGCAGCCTTTGATTGATCGCGGCCGCACAGCATCCGGATAGACCGTCGGCGTTCTGCGCGGGGTCGGAACTCCACAATTGAACCGGAGCCGTGATCCCTTTCAGATTCTCCTCAGAGAAGACGAAGACGGGATAGGGATCGATGATGACGGCGGCCTTGACGCGCGGATCATGTGTCACCGGCTGATCAGGGAGCTCGCCGTTTTCGAGTTGCTTGCACGCCTTCAGGCTGGACGTCTCGCAATTCGGCAATCCCTTGCGCAGATCGGGGCTGCCGCCGATGACGGCAAGGCCGGTGTAGCCGCCAAACGAGAATCCGTAGAGCCCGATGCGCTGAGCATCGATGCGGGACGCGTCCGGCCACCCGTCCAGCATGTACTCGATCAATCGCCTCATATCCGTGGGGCGCTCGACCAGAACCGAAAGACTGTCGGTGCGGCTGGTGTCACGCCAGGTATCGCCGGGGTGATTGAGCGCGGCCACGACGAATCCAGCATCGGCCAAAGCTGCCGCAGTGTCATGGTGACCGCCGAACCAGCCTCGCCTGCCGTGCGACATCACGATGAGTGGAAGCTTTTCCCCGGTGACCGCGCATCCGGGCACGGCGAAGAAGGTGGCGCCACGCGCATCCATCTCGCGAGGCGGCTCTGCACACGGAGTCCAGACCAGCAACCGGATGGCCGGCCCCGCCGGTCCAGCGGGAATGTCGAAGTTTCTGACCCCGGCGGCTTGCGCCGTCGTTATCCCAAGGACAAGCAGGATCGCGACAAGGAGGGCGTTCATTTCTCCAGATTCCGCAACAACAGCGTCAACGCCGTCGCCGCGAACACGTGCATGTTGGCGAACCGGTCGTTGCCGCCCGTCTCCAGCGTCATCACCTCGGTCGCGGGTCCCGCGACCGCCATGCAGCTGTGGCCTGCGGCGTCGCCGTAGCGGTTGCCGGTCGGACCGGCGGCGCCGGTCTCGGACAGGCCCCAGTCGGAGCTGAAGCGGCCGCGCATCTGGTCGGCGAGCAGTTTTGCGTAAGGCTCCGACGAGGAACGGAAGCCTTTCATTCCTTCGTCCGAAATATCCATCAGCACGCGCCTGGCATCGCGGGTATAGACCACCGCGCCGCCGAGGAAATAGGCGGAGGCACCGGGCACCGCGAGCAGGCTCGCCGCGATCAGGCCGCCGGTCGAGGATTCCGCGACCGCAATGGTCTGTTTGCGCGCGATCAGTTTCGCCGCGACCTGTTCCGCAATGCCGACGAGCTCTTTCATCCCAACACCCCTGTTCCTTCGCAACCGAGCTCAGCCTTCCTAGCATATGACAGTGGCCTTGGCCGAGTTGCGGGCGACGGGCAGGCCTGCTTGAATGGCAGGCGAGGCGAAGCGGCCAAGAAGCGGCCAAGCGCCGCCCGCGAGAAGACGAAAGAGGAAACGTGAGAAGGGAGACGTCATGGCGTCCCTGATCGCCGGTGGGGTGGATTGCGACGTGCATCCGGCCGTGCCGCATCTGACCAGCCTGCTGCCCTATCTGAACGACTATTGGCGCGATCAGGTGACGACGCGCGGCATGGTCGACCTCGTCTCGCAATCCTATCCGCAGAATTCGCCGATCGTGGCGCGCCCCGACTGGCGCCCCGAAAAGGGAAAACCCGGCGAGAGTCTCGAGGACATGCAGCGCCATGTGCTCGATCCCTTCCAACTCAAGTTTGCCATCTGCAATCCGCTCTACGGCGTGCAGATGGTGTTTTCCGAGGACATGCAGGCCGCCTTCTGCCGCGCGCTGAATGAATGGCTTGCGAAGGAATGGCTCGATCGCGATTCACGGCTGCGTGGTTCGATCGTGATTCCGACGCAGAGTGTCGAGAAAGCCGTCGCCGAGATCGAGCGCTGCGCGCAGGACCGGCGCTTCGTCCAGGTGCTGATGCTTGTCATGGGCGACACGCCGCTCGGCAAGCGCGCGCTGTGGCCGATCTACGAGGCGGCGGAACGGCTCGATTTGCCGATCGGCATCCACGCCGGTTCCGCCTATCACAATCCGCCGACTGCGGTGGGTTGGGGTTCCTACCATATCGAGGATTATGTCGGTCAGGCCCAGGCGTTCCAGACCCAGCTCACCAGCCTGATCGTCGAGGGCGTGTTCGCCAAATATCCGCGATTGAAAATGGTAATGCTGGAATCCGGGGTCTCCTGGATCTCGCCCTATCTCTGGCGGCTTCACAAATTCTGGCGCGGAGTGCGCATGGAGACGCCCTGGGTCGATCGCGCGCCGCTCGAGATTGTGCGAAGCAACATCCGCTTCTCGTTACAGCCTTTTGATGCGCCGCCGGAGGAAGAGACATTAATTCGCCTGTTTGAGCATATGCAGTCGGATGAATTGGTCCTATTCTCCACGGACTATCCGCACTGGCAGTTCGACGCCCAGGACGCGCTGCCCGAAGGTCTGTCCCCCGATCTCGTGCGCAAGATCATGATCGACAATCCGCATGCAACCTATCCCCGACTGACGTGAGCCCGCTGCCAAAGGAGGCAAGGCGATGAATATCCAGTTCCGCGAAGGCACCGAAGCTGCTTCCCCACTGACCATCAAGACCGCGATCGCGGACTGCGACATCCACCCGGCACGCGCGACCCGGACCGAGCTTTATCCGTATCTCGCCAAACGCTGGCAGCATCATCTCGAAGTCTACGGCGCCCATGCCTATCAGGGCATGATGGAAGGCCCGCCCTATCCCAAAGCCCAGCCCAACGCGTCGCGCCGCGACGCCTATCCGCCGGAAGGCGGCCCGCAGGGTTCCTCGCTCTCCTTCATGCAGCAGCAACTGCTCGATCCCAACAATGTGCAGTTAGGGGTGCTCAATCCGCTCAACACAGGGCAGGGTATCCGCAATCACGAGCTCTCTGCGGCGTTATGCTCGGCGATCAACGACTGGCAGATCGACAAATGGACCAGCAAGGACAAGCGGCTGAAGGCGTCGATCGTCGTCGGCAATGAGGACGGCCTGTCGGCCGCCGCCGAAATCCGCGAGCGCGCCGGCGACAAGAATTTTGTGCAGGTGCTGCTGCTCAGCCGCAATGTCGAGCCGCTCGGCCAGCGCCGCTATTGGCCGATCTACCAGGCTGCTGAAGAGGCCGGCCTTCCCGTCGGCGTCCATGCTTTCGGCTTCGGCGGCAACCCGATCACGCCGTCGGGCTGGCCGTCCTATTACATCGAGGAGATGGTGGGCCACTCGCAGTGCCAGCAATCGGCGTTGGCGAGCCTTGTATTGGAAGGCGTGTTCGAGCGCTTCCCGAAGCTGAAGATGGTGATGATCGAGGCCGGCTTCGGCTGGGCGCCGTCGCTGGCGTGGCGGCTCGACAAGGCCTGGCAGCGGCTCAGGAGCGAAGTGCCGCATGTAAAACGGCCGCCGTCCGAATATATCCGCGAGCAGGTGTGGTGGACCACGCAGCCGATGGAAGATCCTGAAAGGCGCGAGGATCTGTTCGACGTCATCAAATGGATCGGCTGGGACCGGCTGCTGTTCGCGACCGACTATCCGCATTGGGATTATGACGAGCCGTCACGCGTGCTGCCGGCCGGTGTCAGCGAGACCAATCGCGAGGCGTTCTATCTGGGCAATGCGCGCAAGCTTTACGGGATCGCTTGATGGCGCGGCATGTGATTGCCGCGGTCGACGAGCTTCCGCCCGGCACGCGAAAATTTCTGGAGATCGACGGACGGCCGATCGCGGTCTTCAACATCAAGGGTGAATATTTCGGACTGATGAACCGATGCCCGCATCAGGGCGCGGCGCTGTGCGAGGGGCCGCTGATCGGGCTCGCGCAGTCTAAGGATCCCGGCGAGATCGAATACACCAAGCTGGGTGAGATCATCCGCTGCCCCTGGCACGGCTGGGAGTTCGACATCCGCACCGGCCAGTCCTACTGCGACCCCCGCCGCTTCCGCGTGAAGGCCTATCCGGCCCATGTCGAGCCGGGCGCAAGCGTGGTGAAGGGCCCGTATGTCGCCGAGACGATTCCGGTGAAAGTCGAGAGCGATTACGTGGTGGTGGAGTTGTAGCTCCCCGCTGTCATTCCGGGGCGGTCCGCAGGACCGAGCCCGGAATCCATCGTGCGACAGCAATACTCGGAGAAATGGATTCCGGGCTCGCCTCTTCGAGGCGCCCCGGAATGACCATCAATGCCCCGCAACCGGCTCGGCCGCCGTATCATAGGTCGGCACCGCCTTGCCGCCATCGCGATAGACGATCATCGCCGCGATGATGCCGAGCGCGGCTGCGAACATCAGCCAGGCGCCGGGCATGGCCTTGTTGCCGGTCTGCTCGATCAACCAAGTCGAGGCGAACGGCGTGAAGGTACCGAACAAGGCGGCGGCGAGCGCGAAGGCCAGCGAGAAGCAGGTGGTGCGGACATGCGCCGGCACGATCTCGACCAGCGCACCGAGCATGGTGCCGCTGTACATGCCGAAATAGAACGAGAACATCATCTCGACGGCGAGCAGCTTGCCGAAGGTCGGCGCCGCCACCAGCCAGCTCAGCGCCGGATAGGCGGTGAGCAGCGCCAGGGTCGCGATGGCGATCAGCACCGGCTTGCGGCCGATGCGGTCGGACAATGCGCCGCCGACCGGATTCCAGATGAAGTTTGTGACGGCGACCAGCAGCGTCACAAGCAACGCGTCCTGCGTCGACAGCTTCAGCACGGTCTTGCCGAAGGTCGGGGTGTAGACGGTGACGAAGTAGAACGTCGTCGTGGTCAGGATCGCGATCATCATGCCGAGGATGACGATGCGCCAGTTGGCGAGCGCGGAGGCGAACACCTCGCTTGCGGTTGGATGCTTCTTCATCGCGAGGAACGCCGGCGTCTCTTCCAGCGTCCGCCGCAGGAAGAAGATCAAGGGAATGATCAGGCAGCCGACGAAGAACGGAATGCGCCAGCCCCAGGCGGCAACCGTGTCGGCCGGCATCACCTCGGAGAGGAGATAGCCGAGGATCGAGGCCACGAAGATCGCGACCTGCTGGCTGGACGACTGGAACGAGGTGTAGAAGCCGCGATTGCCGGGCGTGGAGATTTCCGCGAGATACACCGACACGCCGCCGAGCTCGACGCCGGCCGAAAAGCCCTGCAGCAGGCGGCCGATCAGCACGATGATGGGCGCGGCGATGCCGATGGTGGCATAGCTCGGGCAGAACGCGATCACGACGGTGCCGAACGCCATGATGCCGAGCGTGACGATCAGGCCCTGCCGGCGGCCGATGCGGTCGATATAGGCGCCGAGCACGATTGCGCCGACGGGCCGCATCAAGGCGCCGAGCCAGAACACGCCGAACGTATTGAGCAGCGACGCGGTCTCGTTGCTGGAGGGGAAGAACGCCTTGCCGATCGCGGCGGCATAGAAGCCGAACAGGAAGAAGTCGAACTGCTCGAGGAAATTGCCCGATGTGGCGCGCAGGATCGCGCCGATGCGCGACTTGATCTCGGGCGGATTGGTTGCTGGTCCAGCCATGACGTTACTCCCCTGGAAGGCGTGGCCGGACCGGAACTCATTTCACGGCAGGCGACAGATTGATGCTGCGACAATCTGTCTTACCCCTTCCCGCGCAGGGCGCGGCGAGTCAATTGAATTTGCCGCGGAAGCTGATGATTTTTCAGGCTTTATTTTGCGTTGCAGCGATCATCCATTGGCGGAACGCCGCTAGCTTCGGCGCCTCGCGGCGGCCCTCCGGCGCAACCAGGTAGAAGCCGGCATCGGCCGGCAGCGCGATCTTGAAGGGAACGACCAGCCGCCCCTTGGCAATGTCGTCCTGGACGTAGGAAGTCCGGCCCATCGCCACGCCGATGCCGTCGATCGCGGCCTGGATGGTCATGAAGATCATGTCGAAGGTGATGCCGGGCTGCCGCGCGATGTCGGACGGCAGGCCCGCCGCCGTCAGCCACAGCCGCCAGTCGTCGCTGTTGGCGTTCGAGGTGTGCAGCAGCGGATAGCCGCGCAAATCCTCGGGCTGGCGCAGCGGCTTGTCGCCGCGCAGCAGCGACGGGCTGCACACCGGAAACAGCTCGTCCGCCATCAGCCAGTCGGCGCGCAGGCCGGCCCATTGGCCGCGGCCATAGCGGATCGCGGCATCGACATTGTCGCGCTGGAAATCGACCAGGCTGGTGGAAGTCGTGATGCGGACGTCGATGCCGGGATGCTGCTCCTGGAAATCGGTCAGCCGCGGCAGCAGCCATTTTGCGGCGAGCGAGGCCAGCGTCGAGACCGTCAGCACCTTGTCGTCGTCCTTGCGCAGCAGCCGGTCGGTTGCGAGGCGAAGATCGTTGAAGGCGGCGCGGACGCCCGGGAGGTAGTCGCGCGCCTCCGGCGTCAGCGCCAGCGCGCGGTTCTGCCGGATGAACAGGCGGATGCCGAGCTCCTCCTCGAGCCGGCGGATCTGATGGCTGATCGCGGTCTGGGTCACGTTCAGCTCGGACGCCGCCAGCGTGAAGCTGAGATGGCGCGCGGCGGCCTCAAAGGCCCGCAATCCGTTCAGGGAAGGCAATCTGGCAGTCATTTGGCAGCAGGATGCATGAGTTTAATTCATGCGAAGAGGTACAAATTGTCGTTTGTCGCAGTGCACTCAGAAGCAGATATTAGCAGTCAAGTTAGCTCAAGGAGCTGAACATGTCTACTTTGACGCACAATTCGATGACAAATCATCATGCACCGGGCCTGATCCAGCAGATCGGCGAGACGCTTCACGTCTGGCACGAGCGCTACCGGACCCGCCGCGAACTGACCAACTGGACCGCCCGCGATCTTCATGACGTCGGCCTGTCCTGGACCGACATCGCCTACGAGGCCGACAAACCCTTCTGGCGGGCCTGATTGGCCGCCAGGCCGGCGCCGCCTGATCACAGGGGCGCCGGCGGTCCCTCTTTCTCTGAGGCTCGTGTCATGAGCACTCTCCGTCTGGAAGATTTGAAGCAATATTCGGACACGCTGCGCACCCGCGATGGCGAGACGGTCAATGTCCGCTTCGTCGAGCCGCGCGACACCGAGGAGCTTCAGCACTATGTCCGCTCGCTCTCGACCCGCTCCCGTTACAACCGCTTCTTCGGCGCGATCAGTGAGCTGCCAAAGGGCCTGCTCAGCGAATTCATTGACGTCGGAGCGCGTGAGCGCTTTACCGTGGTCGCGACCAGGATGGTCGACGGCTTCGAGACCATCGTCGCCGAAGCACGCTATGCGTTCCATGCCGAGACCTCGACGCTCGAATTCGGCCTGTCGGTCGACGATCGCTGGCAGGGTCACGGCATCGCCACCGCGCTGATGAAGAATCTCGAATGCCGCGCCGCGGCGCTCGGCGCCGAGCACATGTTCGGCGATACGCTGCGTTCCAACGAAACCATGATCTCGCTCGCGCGCAAGTCGGGCTTCGCCTTCGTCAATCATCCCGACGACTGGAAGCTGGTGCGCTTCGAGAAGGAGATCCACGTCGCGCCGAAGGACATTCCCTGCGCGAGCTGGCGTCTCGCTGCCCTTTCCCGTCAGGCCGAAAGCCCCTCAGCCTCGGCCTGACATCACTCCGAGCCCGGCCTGGCGAAGCCAGAGCCGGGCATTTTTTTGCTCTCATTTGGCATCGTCGTCGGTGAAGTCGGTCGAGGTCGCGACCGTTCGCCAGCCTGCCAGCTCCCTTGCAACGAAGATGTTCTTCGCCTCGATCCGCTCCACGGTGTCGCTGCCGAGCGGCAGCCGCAGCGGCGGGGTCGTGGCGTCGACCAGCTTGAGGAAGGCCTGCGCCAGCTTGCGCGGATCGCCGCGCTGACCGTGGTTGACGTCAGCCGCGTGCGCGCGGGTCTTGCCGACGCTCTCGTGATAATCGTCGATCATCTGCGCGGTGCGCGACAGCGAGCTGTCGTCGAGGAAGTCGGTGCGGAAGAAGCCGGGCTCGACCACGGTGACCTTGATGCCGAGCGGCGCGACTTCGCCGGCCAGCGCTTCGGTGAGGCCTTCGACCGCGAACTTGGTGGCGCCATAGACGCCCCAGCCGGGAAAGCCCGCGTAGCCGCCGACCGACGAGATGTTGATGACGTGGCCTGACCGCTGCCGTCGCATATGCGGCAGCACCGCGCGGGTGACGTTGAGCAGGCCGAACACGTTCGTGCCGAACAGCTTTTGCGTCTCCGCGTCGCTGGCCTCCTCGATCGCGCCGAGCAGGCCATAGCCGGCATTGTTGACGAGGATGTCGATGCGCCCGAATTTCTTCACCGCCTGGCCCGCGGCCTCATGCGCCTCGGTCTCGCTGGTGACGTCGAGCCGGGTCGCGAGCAGGCGCTCGTGATCGCCGAGCCGGGCGGTGACGGCCAAAGGATCGCGCGCGGTCGCGACGACGGCATCGCCGGCTTTCAAGGCGGCTTCGGCGATCAACGCGCCAAACCCGCGGGACGCTCCCGTGATGAACCAGACACGCATGATGTTGCCCTTTCCATGTTGACCCGGCGATGTGCCGAGGCCGATGGGCAAGGTGTAGCGGCTCGCCATAGCTGAGATAATCCGCTATATATTTGGCAAGCTAGTGAGAAAAAATCATCAATGCGGATCGACCCGTCCGACCTTGCAACCTTCCTCGCCATCGCCCGCCACCGCAGTTTTCGGGCGGCCGCGACCGAGCTTGGCGTGACGCCGTCCGCGCTGTCCCACGCCTTGCGCGATGTCGAAGAGCGGCTCGGCCTGCGCCTCGTCAACCGCACCACCCGCAGCGTGGCGCTGACCGAGGCCGGCGAGCGGCTGTTCGCCCGCATCACGCCGGCCTTTCGCGACATCGACGACGCGCTCGAGGACCTCAACAATTTCCGCGGCAAGCCCGCCGGCACGCTGCGTTTCACCGCCGCGCGCCAGTCGGCCCAGCTCGTGCTGCTGCCGATCGTGACGCGGTTCCTGAAATCCTTCCCCGACATCAGCGTCGAGCTCGTCATCAACGACGCCCTGATCGATATGGTCGCCGCCGGATTCGACGCCGGCGTCCGCTTCGGCGAAACCATCGCTGCCGACATGATCGCGGTGCCGATCGGCCCGCGGCATCGCTTTGCCGTGGTCGGTTCGCCTGCTTTCTTCAAGGCGCACAAACAGCCCGCCACGCCACGCGACCTGAAAGGCCTGCCCTGCATCCGCTACCGCTTCACGTCAGGCGCGCTCTATCACTGGGAATTCGAGCGCGGCGGCATTGAGCTTGCCATCGATGTCACCGGGCCGCTGACGATGAACGACCAGGACCTGATGGTCGATGCCGCGCTCGACGGCATTGGCCTTGCCTATGTATTCGAGGCGCAGGTCGAAGCGCTGCTGGCAAAGCGCAAGCTGGTCCGCGTGCTCGCGGACTGGTGCCCGGCCTATCCCGGCTTCTTCCTGTACTACCCCAGCCGACGGCAATTGCCCGCGGCGCTGCGGGCGTTCGTGGATTTTGCGCGGTCGGCTAACGCTCCATCCGGGCTACGGGCACCATCTACTTCCCCGTGAACACCGCCTTGCGCTTCTCGATGAACGCCTGCACCGCCTCCTTATGGTCAGCGGTTGTCGTCAGGCGGATCAGCCGTTCCGCTTCGTGGTCCCGCGCCGTTTCGAAGTCGAACAGCAGGGCCTCGTCGAGATTGTCCTTCATGTAGCGCAACGCGAGGCGCGGGCCTTCGGCGAGCGACTTTGCCAAAGCGAAAGCCTCGGTCTGCAGCTTGTCGTCGGGCACGACGCGGTTGACGAGGCCGATCGCTTCGGCCCGCGCGGCATCGACGCGGTCGCCGGTGAACAGCAGCTCGCGCGCCCGTGCGGTACCGACCAGGCGCGTCAGCAGCCAGGCGATGCCGTAATCGCCTGACAGCGCGACGCGCGCATAGCCGGTGGCAACGAAGGCCGATTGCGCGGCGATGCGGATGTCGCAGGCCATGGCGATGGCGAGCCCCGCGCCGACCGCGGGGCCGGGCAGGGCGGCGAGGGTCGGCTTGCGCACAGACACCAGCGCGCCCGTGAGCAGCCGCTGCCGCTCCTGGAGATCGGCGACCTTGTCGTCAAAGGACATTTCGAGCTTTTTGGGATCGCGATGCGCGCCCATGCCCTTGACGTTGCCGCCGGCGCAAAAGGCTTCGCCCGCACCGGTGAGCAGCAGCGCGCCGACGCCGGGGTTCTCGCCGCAGGCGCGGATCATCGTGCGCAACGCCGGCGTCAGCGTATCAGACAGCGAATTGCGCGCCTCCGGCCGGTTCAGCGTGATGATTGCGACGCGGTCGCGGATGACGCAGAGGAGTTCGTTGGTGCCGGTGTCGATGGTGGTTTCCGTGGTCATGTCGCCTCCCTCTCTTTCGTCATTGCGAGCGAAGCGAAGCAATCCAGACTGTCTCCGCGGATATAGTCCGGATTGCTTCGTCGCTCCGCTCCTCGCAATGACGATTGTTGTGATGTAGTTGCCTCAAAACGTCTCCACCCACGGCCGCAGCTCGAGCTCCCAGCTCCAGGCGCTGCGCGGCTGCTGCAACACGTTCCAATAGCTCTCCGCGATCGCATCGGGATCGAGCATCGAATCCGGCTTGTCCTCCGGCTCGGTGCGCACCGCGCTGCGGATGCCGCCGTCGATGACGAAATGCGCGATGTGGATGCCTTGCGGCGACAATTCGCGCGCCAGGCTCTGCGCGAGGCCGCGCAAAGCGAACTTGCCCATCGCGAACGAGGCGGATTGCGCATAGCCTTTGACGCTGGCGGAGGCGCCGGTGAACAGGATCGCGCCATGCTTGTTCGGCAGCATGCGCTTGGCGGCCTGCTGCGCCACCAGGAAGCCGCCATAGGCGCTGACCGCGATCGCATTCGCCACATCAGCCGGGACGAGATCGACGAACGGTCCGCGGGTGCGGCCGCTGGCATTGTAGACGACGAGGTCGGGTGTGCCGATCTCGCGCTCGACGAGGCCGAACAGCCGCTCGACGTCCTCGGGCTCGGTGGCGTTGCAGGCATAGGCCTTGGCGCCGGTCTCGCTGCAGAGCGCGCCCAGCTTCTCGATTTTTCGCGCGGCCAGCGCAACGCGGATGCCTTGCTTGGACAGCAACCGCGCCAGCGAGGCACTCAGGCCCTCGCCGGCGCCGACGATGAGGGCGATCTTGTATTTCGGATGTTCCATGATGTGATCTCTGGGGTGATCTCTCGGAGGCGGGAAACGGTTGATCTAGGTATCCGCCGCGCGGACAACCAGCCGGGCTGGTCACAATTCCGCAGGGCGAATTGCTCCTTCACGGCGCTCATGCCTCCCTGACAATTTGCGGCTTTATCGACATCCGTGACTGGAGCATGATCGACATCATTCAACGCGGCAAGCGCCAAAACAGCGCAAAATGTTCGCGGGACGGAAACGAAGAGGACGATCATGCACAAGCCGGTCACAGCACAGGCGAAAAATGTCGCGGCCGCGCCATCCGGCCTGCTGGCGCCCGACACCTCTGGCATGAATTTCTACCGCGCCGACCAGGCGCTGACGGATCTGTTGCGCATCCACCTGCCGGAGAAATTGTTCCGTCACATCGAGCCGCATCTCGACCGGCTCGGCGAACTTGCCGGCGGCCGTCTCGACGAATGCGCGCGGCTCGCCGACCGGCACACGCCGGTGCTGCACCAGCGCGACAAGTTCGGCCGCGACATGCAGTGGATCGAATACCACCCGGCCTACCGCGAGCTGGAGAATGCCGCGTTCGGCGAGTTCGGCATCCACGCGCTGTCGATCCGCAAGGGCATCATGGGCTGGCCGGACAAATATCCCGTCGTCGCCAAGCACGCCTTCACCTTCCTGTTCAACCAGACCGAATTCGGCATGGGCTGTCCGATCAACGTCACCGACGGCTGCGCCAAGTTGCTGGCCAATTTCGGTGACGAGGCGCTGAAGGCGAAATATCTGGACGGCTTGACCTCGACCGACATGAGCAAGCTGACGCAAGGCGGCCAGTTCATGACCGAGAAGGAGGGCGGCTCCGACGTCGGCACGCTGACCACGCGCGCGGTGCAGGAGGGCGACCATTGGCGCCTCACTGGCGAGAAATGGTTCTGCTCGAATGCCGATGCGAAGGTGGTGATGCTGCTGGCGCGCCCCGACGGCGCCGGCCCCGGCACGCGCGGCGTCGGCCTGTTCCTGATGCCGCGCTTCCTCGACGACGGCTCCCAGAACCACTACCGGATCGTGCGTCTGAAGGACAAGCTCGGCACGCGCTCGATGGCCTCGGGCGAGATCAAGCTCGAAGGCGCGATCGCCTATGCCGTCGGCAAGCTCGACCGCGGCTTCGTGCAGATGGCCGAGATGGTGAACTCGTCGCGGCTTTCCAACGGCGTCAAGTCCACCGCGCTGATGCGCCGGGCCTATCATGACGCCATGACGGTGGCGAAGAACCGCGTCGTGTTCGACAACCGCATCATCGACCTGCCGCTCGGCAGGCGGCAGATGCTGAAGATCATGCTGCCGGTCGAGCAGGCGCTGTCGATGAGCTTTCTCACCGCCGACGCGCTCGATCGCGCCGAAGCCGGCAGCCAGGATGCGGCGGCGCTGCTGCGCATCCTCACGCCGACCTTGAAGTTCCGCGCCACCCGCGATGCGCGAAAAGTCTGCGGCGATGCGCTCGAGATGCGCGGCGGCATCGGCTATATCGAGGAATTCGCCACCCCGCGCCTGCTGCGCGATGCGCATCTCGGCTCGGTCTGGGAGGGCACCGGCAACATCGTCGCCATCGATGCGCTCCGGCGCGCGGTCGGACGCCATGGCGCGGAAGCGGCGCTATCAGCCGATCTGCATGCCCGGCTCGACGACAGCGCCTCGGTGCCGCAGGCCTGGCGCGACAATTTGCGCGGCCTCGTCGATCGCGCCGTCGGCTTCGCCCGCGAGGTCGCAGGCAAGTCCGAGAACGAGGCCGATGCACGGCGTGCGACCAGCCTGCTCTATCATGTCGCAAGCGCCGTCGCGCTCGCCTGGGAAGCGCATCGCATTCATGAAATGCGCGGTGATGCGCGCCGGCTGCTGCTGTCGCGGCTGGTGATCGACCATCGCGTGGCGCCGAGCGATCCGTTCCGGCTGACGGAAAATGCCGCGCAGGCGAAGATCGCGGAGCTGCTGCTCGGCGATCGGGATGCCGGCATGAGCGAGGTTGGCGAACTGGTTCTGGCAGCGTAGGCTGCACTCCACGATCAAACAAAAAACGCGATAGGGAGTGCTCGATGAAGGCCGCCGTCCTTTATGAAGTCAACAAGCCGCTGGTCATCGAGGATGTCAGCCTGCCGAAGCCCGGCCCGCGCGAGGTGCTGATCCGCACCGCGGTCGCCGGCCTCTGCCATTCCGACCTGCACTTCATGGAAGGCCTTTATCCGCATCCGCTGCCCGCGGTGCTCGGCCATGAGTCCGCCGGCATCGTCGAGCAGGTCGGATCCGACGTCACTTACGTGAAGCCGGGCGATCACGTCGTCACATGCCTGTCAGTGTTCTGCGGCACCTGCGACAATTGCACCACCGGCCGCACCGTGCTCTGCACCGATACCACCGTGAAAATGCTGCCTGGCGCGTCGAACCGGATGCAGTGGAACAGGCCGGAGAAGCTGAACCAGTTCCTCAATCTCTCGTCCTTCGCCGAGCAGATGCTGGTGCACGAGAACGCCATCGTCAAAATCCGCGAGGAAATGCCGCTTGATCTCGCCGCGCTGATCGGCTGCGGCGTGATCACCGGCTACGGCGCGGTGGTGAACACGGCGAAGGTGACGGCCGGCGAGACCGTGGCGGTGATCGGCTGCGGCGGCGTCGGCATGGCCGCGATCAACGGCGCGCAGATCGCCGGCGCCGGCCGCATCATCGCGATCGACACGAATCCGGCAAAGCTCCAGCTTGCGACCAAGCTCGGCGCGACCGACATCATCAACCCCGCCGACGGCGACGTCGTGAAGCAGGTCCGCGACCTCACCAATGGCGGCGTGCATCATTCCTTCGAGGTGCTCGGCCGCAAGGAAACCGCCGAGCAGGCCTTCGGCATGCTCGCCTCCGGCGGCACCGCCACCATCGTCGGCATGATCCCGTTCGGCCAGAAGATCGAGCTGCACGGCTTTGACTTCTTGCGCGAGCGCCGGATCCAGGGCTCCTCGATGGGCTCGAACCACTTTCGCGTCGACATGCCGCGTCTGGTCGATTTCTACCTGCGCGGCCGGCTGCACCTGGAGGACTGGATCTCGGCCAAGCTGAAGCTGAGCGAGATCAATGAAGGCTTTGCCAACATGAAGGCCGGCAAGACGCTGCGGAGCGTGATCGTGTTCGATAGCTGATGCGGGTGCAGTGTTCGTAGCCCGGATGGAGCGAAGCGCAATCCGGGATCTCTGTCGCGGATGGAGCTGTCCCGGATTTCGCTTCGCTCCATCCGGGCTACAGGAAAGCGTTCACCGCGACACGTGCGCCGACACTGCCAGCCACTTGCCGTTCTGCTTCGCCCAGCAATCGGTGTATCGCCCGGTCGCCTGTTGTCCATCCGCCGTGGTGTAGCTCGTCGCGGCGTGGATGATCGCGAAGTCGCCCATGATGCGGATCACGACGTCGTAGGCGTGCAGATTGCGGATCGCGATCGGCCGGGCGGTTTGCTCCAGGAAGGCGGCGCGGTCGACCAGCGTCTTGTCGGGATTGGAGCAGTAGAACTCCGGCGCCAGGATCTCGTCGAAGCGCTTGACGTCGCAGGTCTGCACCGAAGCGACGTAGTCGCGGTTGAGTGAGGTGAGCTGTTCGAGGTCCCGGCTCATCTTACGTGCTCCCTCCTTGTCATTTTACTCCGTCATTGCGAGGAGCGAAGCGACGAAGCAATCCAGACTGCCGCTGCGGAAAGATTCTGGATTGCTTCGCGGAGCCTGTCATCGGGCCGCGCTTCGCGCGGACCCGGTGGCTCGCAATGACGGGGTGGCATCAATCATCAAACATCTTCGGCGGCACGAACCCGCCGAACTCGCGCTCGATCAGCTCGGCCAATTTTAGCGGCGTCCGATCTTCCAGCCAGGGGCCAACGATCTGTACTCCGATCGGAAGACCATCCGGCGCAAAGCCCGTAGGGATCGCGGTGGAGGGCAGGCCGGGCAGCGTCGCGATGCCGGGCCAGGCGAGCTGGTCCGGATAGACGTGCTCCTTGCCGTCGATTTTGATGCGGCGGGTTTCCTGGTCCGGCGTATGGTCGTGCGGATAGGCCGCTATCGGCATCACCGGGCAGATCACCGCGTCGAAGGTCTTGAACAGCTCGCGCCATTGCGCCCGCAGCCGCGTGCGCCCGGCATTTGCTGCCACCCAGTCGCGATGTCTCAGCGCGATGCCGCGCAGCCGCTCGGCGGCAAGGCTGTTGTCTCCTTCGGGGAGCGCCGCCGCGGCCGCCTTGGCGCCGGCATAAACGTCGGGCGCGAAACTTGCGGCGAGGAAGGACATCAACATCCGCATATAGAGCCGCGAGGACGCCGCGAAATCCGGCAACAACGGGCTGCTGCGCGCGATCTTCACGCCCGCCTTGGCGAGGTTGTCGGCGAGCGTGTTGATGCTGCCGCGCACCGCCGTGTCGGTCGGCATCACCGGATCGGTGTCGATCACCAGCACGCGAAAATCCCTGAATGCCGTGTGCCGCGCTTGCGGCAGTTCGAGCCGATAGGCGAGGCCCGCGTCGATCGGATCGGGCCCGGCCATCACGTCGAGCACCAGCGACAGGTCGGCGGCACTACGCGCCATCGGCCCGATCACCGAAAGGTCGCGCTCGAACGGCAGTGGCGGCGCCGGTGGCGCAACATGCCCGCGCATCGCGACGAGGTTGAAGGTCGGCTTGTGCGCGTAGATGCCGCAATGGAATGCCGGCACGCGCAGCGAGCCGCCGATGTCCGAGCCGATCGACAGCGGGCCATAGCCCGCGGCGAGTGCCGCTGAGGAGCCGCCGGAGGAGCCGCCCGGCGTGCGACCGAGATCGTAGGGGTTGTTGGTGGTGCCGTAGATGTCGTTGTAGCTCTGCCAGTCGCCGAGCCCGAGCGGCACGTTGGTCTTGCCGACGACGACGGTGCCGGCATCCTTCACCCGCGTGACCGGCAGCGCGTCTTCCTTCGCGATGAAATCCTTCTGGGCGGGAATGCCCCAGGTCGTCGGCAGGCCGGCGACGTTGTAGGATTCCTTCACCGTCATGGGCAGGCCGAGCAGCGGCTTGCGCTCGCCGCGCGCCAGTGCGGCGTCCGCGTCGCGCGCGGCGCTGAGCGCTCGGTCGAAATCCCGCACGCAGATCGCGTTGACCTTGCCGTCGTGACGCTCGATGCGGTCGATCGCATCCTGCGTGAGCTCGACCGCGGACACCTTCCTTGCGGTCAGTGCGGCCGACAGCTCGACCGCACTCTTGAAACTCCATTCCGATTTCGCCACGACATGCTCCTGCGCTTCACTTTTGCGATGATGCGCAGTTTGGCGGCATGTCGCAACCGCCGTTTGATGGCGATTGATATGTTGCTGGCCGTCATCGCGGGAAGGCCCGGCAACAAAGTCGGTGTCATCGCCCGCCTTGTGCGCAATTGCGCACTGGGGCGGGCGATCCAGTATTCCAGAGGCCGGCATTGGAGAACTCGCTCTCACAACATCTGCCGCGGCGTACTGGATGCCCCGGTCAAGCCGGGGCATGACAGCGAGTGTGACGGCGACCTACGCCGCCCCGATCAATATCCCCACCGCCAGCACGATCGCGCCGCCGAGCACGATCTGGAACACGGCCTGCAGGAACGGCGTGTCCATGTAGCGCGAGCGGATGAAGGCGATCGCCCAGAGCTCGAAGAACACGACGACACCCGCGATTCCCGTTGCGATCCAGAATGCGTTGGCCCAGCTGTCAGGCACGAGATAGGGCGCGGTGTGGCCGAGCCCGCCGAGCGTCGTCATCGCGCCGCAGGTGATGCCGCGCAACCAGGGCGAGCCGCGCCCGGTCAGCGAGCCGTCGTCGGAGAGCGCTTCGGCAAAGCCCATGCTGATGCCGGCGCCGATCGAGGCGGCGAGGCCGACCAGGAAGGTCTGCCAGTTCTGGTGTGTGGCGAACGCCGCCGCGAACAGCGGCGCCAGCGTCGAGACCGATCCGTCCATCAGGCCCGCAAGGCCCGGCTGCACATATTGCAGCACGAACATCCGCCGCCGCGTGCGGTCTTCCTCCGCGCGCACGTCGGGCCTGAGGATCTCGTCGGTCAATCTGGCGGCGGTTTGCTCGTGGTTCTTCTCGGCCTCGGCGAGGTCGCCGAGCAGCCGGCGGACGTTGACGTCTTCGGCTAGCTCGGCAGCCTTCGCGTAGAAGCGCTCGGCCTCGAGCTCCATCGTCTCGACCTCTTTCCGGATCGTGTCGAGCGGCAGGTTCTTGGTCAGCCAGATCGGCCGGCGCCGCAGGAAGCCCTTGACGTTCTCGCGGCGGATCGGGGGCAGATGCTGGCCAAAGCGTTGCTCGTACAATTCCAGCAGCATATGGCGGTGGCCACGCTCTTCCTCGGCCATCTGTTCGAACAGCTTTGCCGAGTCGGGATAACGCTCCTTCAGATCCTCGGCGAAGGTCATGTAGATGCGGCTGTCCTCCTCCTCGGAGGAGATCGCGACCGCCAGCACCTCGCGCTCGGTCAAATCGGCAAAAGTCTTCACGGCGGCCCTGTTTCGCTAGTTTAGAATTATTCTAAACTATATAGGGCGCCCCGGTTCCCGGGTCAAATCAGGTGGTGCGGGCCTTTTCCAGGAAGTCGAGCAGCAGGCGGCTCACCTCGGCCGGCTGCTCCTGCTGCACCCAATGGCCGGCGCCGTCGACGAGATGGCAGCCGAGCATTTTCGTGCAGCCGCGCCCCTGCATCGCCTCGAACACGCCGGGGCGCTGATAGGTGCCCCAATCCTGCCTGCCCGAGATGAAGCAGGAGGGCACGTCGATGCTGCGGCCGGAGAACAGCTGCATCTCGCTGTTGAGAATTCCCGTCGTGCCGTAGCGGTACCATTGCAGCCCGCCCTGAAAACCGGTGCGGCCATATTCGGCGCTGTAATAAGCGAGGTCGCTGTCCGGCAGCCATGTGTTGGCGGCGATCGCGGCGGGCGGGGGCATCTCCTTCGCAACCGTTTCGGCCATGCTCTCGCCGGCGTCCATCACGTAGTAGGTCGGCAGCTTGGCGAGCTCGCCCGCCGACCACGACGTCAGCGGATAGGGCTTGTTGTCGGTCCAGTCCGCGCTCTTGTGATGATAATAGGCGCGCAGGAAATCATGCGCGCCCTGCGGCGCGTGCTGCATGTCAGCGTTGGCCGCGCGTGTCGCATAGTACCATTGATAATGCTTGCGCGGGCGCGGCAGCGCGGCGAGCTCGCGATGCACGGGGTCTTCGATCGCAGGCTTCGCCGGGCCATCGACCGTGTTGAAGGGCAGCGGCGGCGCGCCGCCGAACGGCGCGCTCATCAACGTCACCGAGCGAAACACGTCGGGCCTTATCAGCGCGCACCACGCCGCGACCGGGCTGCCGAAATCATGTCCGGCCAGATCAACCTGCCTGTAGCCGAATGCCGACACCAAAGCGAGCGCGTCGCGCACGAGGTTGAGCAGCGAGAACGGCGTCAGATCGTCGTCGTAATCCGCGGTCCATCCCGTGGTGCGGCCGTAGCCGCGCTGATCCGGCGCGATCACGTGATAGCCCGCGGCCGCCAGCGCCGGCATCACCTTGCGCCAGGAAAAGGCGAGCTCGGGAAAGCCGTGCAGCAGCAGGATGCAGGGCCGCCCCTTGGTCTCGAAGCCGGCTTCCAGCACATGCATGTGCAGGCCGTTGATGCCATCGACATAACCGGAGCGGATGCCGGCGGGGAGGGGGATGTCGGGGAGTGCAGTCATTGCTTTCTCCACACGGGTGGAATTGTAGGGTGGGTTAGCCCTGCGGATTGCGCGAAGCGCAAACCGCTCGGCGTAACCCACCTCTTTAGTCTCCGAGGAGGCAGAAGTGGTGGGTTACGCCTTCGGCTAACCCACCCTTGTAATAGCGCAATCAGATATTGTCGGTGCATTCCGAGAGGAATGGCCTGCCGCAGCTGCGACCGCGGCAGGCCGCTGGCGATCGGATCGCGCCCACCCTGAGCAGTTTGT
>NZ_DASYWN010000053.1:0-155398 GCF_035935975.1 Bradyrhizobium sp. | reverse complement strand
ATTGCTACGCCCGCTCGACTTGCATGTGTTAAGCCTGCCGCCAGCGTTCGCTCTGAGCCAGGATCAAACTCTCAAGTTGGACTTGAACTTTGAACCGGCTGATCACAACGTTTGACGAGGTCCCACCATTATCGACAAAAGCCGATGTGCTGCCTGCGATTCACATCGCGGGCAACGATGGTGTTTCCTTTGAAACGTGTACCGCCGAAGTCTTTCGTCCGGTCTCGATCCAAAAAGCCGAAGCTTTCCAGAACCGAGACCCGCAAGGACTCCGCCGTCCACGTTTCTCTTTCTTCATCTTCACTTGTCAAACAGCCCGGGACCGTGGAGGCCCCAACCTTCCCAGGAGGAAGGGTTCCGACACCCTTACCGACGTCGAATGACTCCAACCGATTGTGTCGGCTGTTGTGTCACTCAACAAGGTGAGGAGCATCAATGGCGCGTCCGCTCGCCTTGGTCAGTGACCCGGCGGCGCCGCGCTCAGTGATCGGTGACATAGACGCTCGCTCATGTGACTTCAAGCGAAATCTCAAAAAGTTTTCCACACCGCCCATTCTCTCGTGTCCGCGTAGCAGAACAGCCTGCTCGTCCTGGTCAGCCAGACGCTCATCGACCTTTCCACCCGCGCACTCAGATAGTCAGAACTGCAGTCGCCCCCTTCTCTCTCTGATCGAAGAGGAACAGGCGCAGTTTGCCTGCATCGATGGCAGGATGATCTTGCACGGCGTCGATATCTGTTGTGGCGTTCGGCGAGCGCCTGGCCGCGATCTACGCTGCTCAATCGGTGCAGGACCTCAACGGATCACGAGCAGATCACCTGCCATGACCTGAACCAAGTCCAGTTTACACCCGGACACGACCTCCCCCCTGGAAGCCGACAGGGGCAGCAGCGGTCTCGGTACGCCTGCGAGCATCGCCGACATTAACCCTGTCTGCAAATGATCCGGGCGCAGGCCGGTAGCGGCCGACAAGTTGCCTCATTGGAGGGGAGAATTCCCGGCGGCACTAACTGAGGTTAGAGGCGCATCATGCTGAGAATGATGTTGTTGGGGCTGCTTATCCCGCTGTGTGTGGGAGTGCTGTCGGCGATGGAGCTCAGAGCTCCACCGCGCAGCACAGTCGAGACCGTCCAGCCCCTTGCCGCGCCAAACGAAGGCATTTCCGAGTCGCATGGCGTGTTGGCAAAGGCCGATCGCCTTGAAGTTGCCGCCGTGAGCAGCGAGAGGCCAGTACAAGTTGCTTCGATCGACGAACGCATTGCGCCACCGGAAGACATCCGTATGGATTCTTCGGGGCCTCCGAGGCCGGTCGCTCCTCAGCGGCATTCGCCGAAGAAAGTCACCACCGCTGCACACCCCAAATCAAAGGCAAAGGCAGCCGTCGTGAAGCGAACGACGATCGTCCAACCCTCAAAGGCCGCCAGCGATACCGAGCCATGCCGGCTCAAGGCGTTTGGCGGCTTGCTCAAGGCTTTGAATTCAACCGGCTGCGAAATCTGAGGGCCTACGCGTGGCCCCCTGAGGCGCGGAAGCGCAAGTCAGGGACAGGCCGGATGTTCGAAGCTGCCACGGGTTCAGTGATGCAGCTCTGCAGTTGCAGTTTCACCTTCGAGCAGAGATGAGTTCGCTGTCAGCCGCTCTGCGGATCCTTAGCTGGCGCCGGAAACAGAAAGGATGCAACCAATGCAGCCCCGGCGGCGACGAACCATACCGAGGATGTGTCGACGAAAGCGACTTGGACGTTGAGCGCGAAGAGGCCGAGTTGACCGAGGGCCAAGGCCGCGCTCTCCGTGCATCGAACGAGAGAGAGCTACGCCGGTTATGCAAAGCGCATTGAGGCGCGCATGTTGTCCGCGCCGCGCGCACCTGCTTGCGAACGAAGCGGCGACATCCGTTCGGAATGGAGAGCTGAATAGCGTTCAGAATGAGAGCAGGGAGAGGACGGGATAGCTGAGCGAAATCAACTGGCTGGGGCGGGAGGGTACTCAGCCAGATTGTCGCCGCCCTCAGGCACCTGAAATCACGCTAGAAATCGGAGCGACACGGGAGGCGGGTAGCAGCTCTGTGCCGCACCCGGCAAGCCATGAGCACGGGGCCAGATGGCTACTTTGGCGGCGCCACGGCCAGGCTAGGTCGGCGGCCGGGGGCGCGACAACGGCAAGCGGTACGGCGACGCCGGCAGCCTCGTAACGGCGGGGACAACTGGCTGCATGGCCGCCCCCCGTCTCCACGTCCTTCACGTTCACGGGGCGGTCCTCTGCCGGCGCGATGGTGTCGGCCTCCATGATGGCCGGCTGGACATCCGGCGACGTGGCCGGCCGCCGATCGGCTTCGGCCGTCGGACCGGCTTCATCCTCCGGATGGCCGTCGGAGCGGCCCAGATCAGGTCCCTTGACGCGACCGGGGAAGATCTCGCGCAGGTGCCGCAAGGCGTCCGGGGTGACGCGACCGCTCCATCCAGCAGCGCGCCCGTTCCAACGGACGCCCGCATTTTCAAGCATCACGCGGTTGACGGCCGAGGTGTTGCGCGTCAGCCGGACAATCACCGGCACGAGCTCCTCTTGAGGATCGTCGGAGCTGTTAGCATCGGTCCCGCCGGGATCGAGGACCGGACGATCCACGCAAGCGCTCTGCGCGAGCAGTTCGAGACCAGCGACTATGCTCGCGGCCGGCAGCTGTGCCAAATTGAAACGTGTTGCCGTGTCCACAATCAGCTGCAGTACATCTGCTTGGCGGCGCTCCTCCAACTGCGCAATCCTGGCGTCGAGAAGCGCGCGCTCCTCGCGCAACCGCGCCAGCACGACCTCGGACGTTTCAAGCTCTTTCATAATACGGGTCCGACGCTTCATGGGACCTCCTTCCCGCAAGGTGTGCAGCGAGCCGAAGCTCGAGCCTTCGCGCATCGACCTGCGAGGGCGCCCCCTCGCCTCCAGAACCCGAAACGTACAGTCGGTGATGTTCGCGCGTCATTCCGGTGAGTGCGCATAATCCATCGCTGCAGTTTGCGCCGATAAGGTTCGGGAGCCAAGGTTTGGCCCCGAGTGTCCGCTTTGCGTCAGAAGCTGCTCTTTCCGCTAATTCGCTGTTTGACCCCGACCGGACATGCTCCCTCCGGGGGCTGCAATAAGTCGGGGCGCGTGGTAGACTTTCTGCCCCGAACAAGGGAGGCAGGCATGCAAGCGCAGGACGTGATGGTTCGGGGGGTTATCTCGGTTGGCCCTGATATCCCCGTTCAAATCGCGGCAAATGCGATGGTCAGTAACTGCGTCAGCGCGCTCCCGGTCATCGATATCCGCGCAAAGCTGGTCGGCATCGTTTCGGAAGGCGATCTGATCCGGCGCGTCGAGATCGGCACCGAACGGCGCCGTTCCAGGGGGGACGAAACACTCATGTCAAGCGACGCGCTGGCGAAGGAGTTCGTCAAGTCGCACGCCAAACGAGTAAGCGATGTGATGACGCGTGAGGTGATAACGGCGCAGCCGGAAACACCGTTGTGGGAAATCGCGAACCTGATGGAGAAGCACAGCATCAAGCGGGTGCCGATCGTTCAGGACGAACTGGTGGTCGGTATCGTCAGCCGTGCGAACCTGTTGCAAATCTTGGCCCGCGCCAACGACAATAAGGCTTGGGTTGAAAGCGACCGCGTGCTGTATCAACGCTTCGTCGACAGCATCAAGGATCAGCCGTGGGCGGGCAGACCCTTCAACATCATCATCAATGACCGCTGCGCCGATCTCTGGGGATTTGTCTTCAGCGTGGATGAGAAGACCGCTGTTCGCGTTGCGGCCGAGGCAACGCCGGGGATCGAATCGGTATCGGATCATTTGGGCATCGCGCCCTAGTTATCCCGGCGCCCAAAGTGGTCAGACCTTAATTGAAATTGATTATCTAAGCTGGTCCCAATGCAGCAGCCAAACCGGACTGAGAGATGGTCGGTTGCGCTGCAATTTGCGGCCACCTCGGTCGCCGACGGACTTCTTCAACGAAATCGACCATGACCAGACATGCCGTCCCGCTCCACTGCGATCGCTTTGCTGGGCCTCGCTCACGCCCCAGTCGGATTGAAAACGGGGCTGGTGCGCTGCCGTGCGATCCGCACGCCCCGCTCGGTCAGGTCGCGCAACTGCAAGAACATCATCGCCGTCATCAGCGCGTCGTCGAAAGCATCGTGCTGTCTAAGGAGAGGAATGCAGAGGTCCCTGAGCATCGCGGCGAACGAGAGGTCGATCGACGTATTGGGAGGGGCATCACCGTATTTGCGTTCGTAATAGAGGCGCGAAACTTCGATGCGCTCGTTAGGCAGCTCGATTCCGACCAGCGGAAGAATGTACTTATCCAGCATGGCGATGTCGAAATCGACATAGTAGCCGATCAGCGGACGCGTCCCGATGAAATGCAGAAAACTCGGCAGAACCTTCCAGACGATTGGCGCCGCCTCGACATCGGACCGGCGCAAACCGTGGATCTTGATCGCCTCCGCCTCCATCTCTCTGTCGGGATGAACTACGGCTTCGAAGTGCTCGCTGGTCAGGATTCGATTGCCGCGGATCTTGATTGCGGCAATAGTGACAATGTCGTCCTTCCGTACATTGAGGCCGGTCGTCTCGCAATCGATGACGACGAACTCATCGTCTGGAGCTCGACCGAACATGAAGCGGTACGACTGGTTGCCCAGGGTCGCCTGGTGGAACAGCCGCTTGATCGCACGTGGCAGCATTCTAGAACATGCCGAGCTTGAAGTGATGGCGGACGATTTCGCGAAATTTCTTCACCACCTGGAGCGCGTCGCGCAGCAGGTGACGCTCCATACTGGACAGATGCGCAGGTCTCACCAGTGTACCCGACGCCCCGGCCCACGCGGCCAGCTGCCCGTCGAGCCGGAGCATCAGCAGGAATCGGAAGGCCTGCGTCAAGTCGCGTCCAAAGTCGGGTCGCAGCACACCCAGGTCACATAGACGGGAGATTCGCTTGTCGGTTGAGGTCTCGCGCAGGCCCTGCCCGAGCGCCAGGCTGCGAACGCCGTGCACGATGGGAAAGATTCCACCCTTCTTGAGATCGAGCGCGTCTCCCGTGCCCTCGGACGTGATCAGGTTGTTGAAGAGGCCGATCGGCGTCTCGAAGGCGTCAACTGCGCGGGCGAAGTGGGCCAGGAACGCCTGCTCACCTCGGATCATGTCGATCAATGCCGTCTTGGCGCTATCAAGCAGTTGCTCGTTGCCCGCGATCGCTTTCGCATCATAGATGATTGCCACATTCATATGGGCGGTCTCGTCGGGAAGCACGATCCAGCGACGCAAATCCGCAAGATAGTCGGAGAGCGGCTTGGACCATACCGGATTGCGCACCATGACGTCGCCGGGACAGGGTGGAAAACCGAAGCTCTCCAGCGCGCCCGAGAACTCGTTCCGGAACAACTCCAGCGTCGCACTTTCGGCGGGCCCCTCGAGGATAAGACCGTTGTCCTGGTCGGTGCGCATGGTCTGCTCGCCGCGCCCCTCGCTGCCCATGACGATCAGGCAACCACTGGTCCGCAGCTCGGCGGGCGCGACCATTTCGAACAGCCTGGAGAGAAGGCGGCGGTTAAGGTCCGAGACGATCTCCGCAATCACCTCCACCTTGACACCTTGCCTCCGCAGCGCCCGCGTTTGCGCCTCGATCTCGCGCGCAGCAATCGCCAGATCCTGCACACTGGAGCCGCGATCGATGCGGCCGGCGACGACCTGAGCGCTGCCTGCCAGGAATCCGAGAAGGTCGATGTCCTCGAGAATGCCCACGAACCGCTCGCCATCGTGCACTGCGAGACGCCGCTTGTTGTATTTCGTCATAAGCAGAAGGGCCGAGGAGACGAAATCGTCGGGTCTGACCGACACGATGTCGAAATTGGCAAACTCACCGACCGGCGTCTGGATCGGCTGACGCCGCAACACCACCGCCTTTGACAGGTTCATGCCTGTAATGATGCCGATCCGCTCGCCATCGCGAACGAATAGCGCGTTGCTGTCGATCTCATGCATCAGGTGACCGGCGGCTTCAACCGTGTCTCTCGCCGCCACGAACGATGGAGGATGCCAAAATAGCTCACTGACCTTGGCGTGCATCAGCGAGCCGTAACGCTTCGCCTCCTCGTCATTGGCAAGCTCATCCAGCTTCTGGGAGATTTCGCGGTAGAAAAATGCCGCAAATCGCGGATTGGCCTTGATCAAATTGAGGGCGACCGTCTTGGGGATGATATAGCAAAGCGTTTCATCGCGGGCGAGAAATTCGTGCCCGTTGTGGTCGTGAACGAGTGCCCGGCTGTCGAAGGTGTCCGTGGGACCGAGCAGCGCGAGCAAGTCGGCCTCGCTCCGCTCCTCGACTGTTCCCTTGATGACGACATAGAGCGCATCCGCCGGACCGTCCCTACCGATGATCACTTCCCCCGGACGGAAGTATCCGATGTCGAGCGCGGCCCGCAGTTTTTCGGCCTCGTGCGGCGTCAGACGATCGAACGGAGGGTTAGTAATATCGAATGCCTTGGGCATTTCAGTCTTCCGAAGATGCGGACAATCCGAGTATCTGACGATTGACCATCGAAAGATGGCACCGGCCGGTCCAGTGACCCAGCCGGTGCCGAAGCGCCGTCCCGCATGCCTCGTTTCAGTGCGTCGTGGCGGCGGCAGCCCCGATGCCAGTCTGGGAGCGGACGTATTGTGCATCAAAGCCCTCGCGGTCGAGAGCGGCACGCCTGCTGCGATCCAGGATGGAGAACAGCCAGATGCCCGCAAACGCGAGCGCCATCGAGAACAAGGCCGGATTGTCCAACTTGACGGGCGCCGATCCCTTGGCGAAGCCCAGCGTGACTTCCCAGACCGCCGGCGAGAGAATGACCCCAACGACCGCGCTGACGAGCCCCAGGAAGCCGCCGATCAGCGCCCCCCGCGTCGTCAGGCCTCTCCAGAAGATCGACATCACCAGCACGGGGAAATTGCAGGACGCCGCGATGGCGAAGGCGAGGCCCACCATGAATGCGACATTCTGGTTCTCGAACACGATGCCGAGGAATATCGCCAGAAGGCCGAGAACCAGTGTCGCGATCTTCGAGACACGGATCTCGTCCTGCTCATTGGCATTGCCGCCCTTGATCACCATGCCGTAGAGGTCATGGCTGATGGACGACGCCCCGGCCAGGGCCAATCCCGACACAACGGCCAGGATCGTGGCGAAGGCGACGGCCGAGATAAAGCCCAGAAACAGGTTGCCGCCGACCGCGTTCGCGAGATGGATGGCGGCCATGTTGGAGCCGCCCTTGATCGCTGCGATGCCGCTCTTGGTCTTTTCCAGAATGCTGCCGTCCAGGAACATCGCGTCGGTCGAAACCAGCGTGATCGCGCCAAAGCCGATGATGAAGGTCAGGATGTAGAAATATCCGATAAAGCCCGTGGCATAGAACACCGACTTGCGGGCCGCCTGAGCGTCTTTCACCGTGAAGAAGCGCATCAGGATGTGCGGCAGGCCCGCCGTCCCGAACATCAGCGCGAGGCCAAGCGAGATCGCCGACAGCGGGTTCGAAATAAGGCTGCCCGGCTCCATGATCGCGAGCTTCTTGGGGTGCACCTCGGTCGCCTTGGCGAACAGTGCTTCCGGGCTGAACCCGAACTTGTAGAGGACGGCTCCGGCCATGAACGTTGCACCCGAGAGCAGCAACACGGCCTTGATGATCTGCACCCAAGTTGTCGCCTTCATTCCCCCGAAGGTGACGTAGATCATCATCAGGCCGCCGACCAGGACGACCGCGATCCAGTAATCGAGACCGAACAGCAGCTGGATCAGCTTGCCAGCCCCGACCATCTGGGCAATCAGGTAGAATGCAACGGTCACCAGCGAGCCGCACGCCGCCAGGATACGGATGTCGGTTTGCCCGAGCCGAAACGACGTGACGTCGGCAAATGTGAACTTGCCGAGATTGCGCAGCTGCTCGGCGATCAGAAACGTGACGATCGGCCAGCCCACGAGCCAGCCGACCGAATAGATCAAGCCATCATAGCCGGAGGTGTAGACAAGGCCAGAGATGCCGAGGAATGAAGCTGCCGACATGTAGTCGCCGGCAATCGCAAGACCATTCTGGAACCCGGTGATTCCGCCGCCGGCTGAGTAGAAATCTGCGGCCGACGCAGTCCGTTTTGCGGCCCAATAGGTGATGACGAGCGTGAGCGCGACGAACCCGACGAACATGCCGATCGCCGACCAGTTGGTCGCCTGCTTGGAGCCGCCATCGATGGTGCCTGCGGCAAGCGCGAGCGTGGGTATGCTTGCGAAAAGGATTACCGCTAGCCAGGAGAACTTCTTCATGAGCGGTTCTCCTCGACAATCTTGCGGATGAGTACGTCGTAGCTGGAATTCGCCTGGCGCACGTAGATGCCCGTCAGCACGAAGGCGAGCACGATGACGGACAATCCGATTGGAATTCCGATCGTTGTCACGCCGCTACCCAGCGGAGTACCCAGAAACTTGGGAGCGTAGGCTACCAGCAGGATGAAGCCGAAATAGACGACAAGCATGATCAGCGACAGCATCCAGCCCAGCGACGAACGGCGACGCACGAGCTCCTGGTAGTTCGGATCGTGTTCAATCCTTGCAAGGTTGCTCACATCAGTCATCCCTGGATTCTTCCCGTTGAAGCGCCCCCTTGCCTGGCGGGCTTGCCTTCACTTTAAGCGTTGGCTCACCGAACTCCATGATTCAGATCAAATTCGGATGATTCATGAGATCCTCGCGTCAAGGGCCGCCGGGATGAATGCAATGCCTTGTCGGCGCTGCCGGCGAGCGGATAGCGTGCTTGGTATTGACTTCCTGCCCGGTACAGAGCGCCGGAGTGCGACGTCCGCTTTGCGGCCAGAAGCCGCCCTGCCCGCCAAGTCGCCGAATGATTCGAAGTTGGCGTATCCCGATCTAGACGGCTTGGATATCCGGCATCGCCTGCCGGTCTCGGAAAGGATGAGCGGCGCGTCGAGAAGAAGGCCCCGAGATAGGCGAGCCCAGTCCAGAGCCATTGCTTAAGCCGTAAGCCGCAGCTGCCTTCCTTGGCAAAAAAAGGATAGGATCAATATTGCTCGGGCGGGGCTTATGACACTTCTGAGGAGGTTTCAAATGTACAGTCGCATCTTGGGACTCACGACATCCGTTCTCATTCTGGCGTACTGCACTGTGGATGCCTTTGCACAGAGCCAAATGACGCCCCAACCAGATCAGCAACAAATGCTATCGCATCCCATGGGCCAGGAAGGCGCGGGCACGATGGGGCAAGGAAGCATGAGGGGCGGCGGCATGATGGGACAAATGATGGGGCGCGGCATGACGGGTGGAGGCACCATGGGACCACCTTTTATGATGCGTATGATGTTCGCTCTGATGGACGCCGACGGCGATGGGAGCATCTCACTGCAGGAGTTTCAGGCGGCTCACGAACGAATTTTCAAGGCGATGGACGGCAATAAAGACGGCAAGCTTACGCTGGAGGAGATGCAAGCGTTCATCCACGGGACGAGGTGATCGATTTCCGCGTAAGTCCGACGAACAGGCGGAACAGGTAGCTCCTGTACGCTGCTCGCCGGGACGAATAGCCCGAACTGGCTCATGACAAGCGAGTGTTCGCCGGCTTACGAAAGCTTAGCACGCCCGAGTTATCACTAAGCGGCCCACCTTGCATGTCGCCTGCTGGCCCCAATGCGAAGTCTTGATCGGATCTGAAATCGTCTGCCTATATGGGAAGACCGGAAATGACTGCCGGCCTTCAGAATGGCGCTTCTGAGACCCAACTGAGACATTGGCGCGGGGCTTCGGTCCCGCGTTTTGTACTCACGACCACGGCGGCTCTTCGCTCCCCCCGGCCGCCTCATGGTGGATCGCGGCGCCCGCCGAACGCAATCCGGTCAGCAATGGAGGCGCCCCATGCACGGGGACCTTTGCCCGCGCTCCGAGGGGTCTTCGAGGCTCGACATGGCCGACGACGCGGCGCTGCAGCTTCATCGCGCCAGTGGTCATCGCGCATTCGAAGCCCGCCGGTGCGAGGCCCGCAGATGCTCCGGAATAATGAGGTCGAGACTTTGGCCGAGCGCCTCCCTCAAAGTAACCAAACAATATCGCAGAGCGTCCAAACACCTAGAATGGCCTGAGTCCGAATTTTCGGAGACGCCCATGATCATCGCGGCCTACGCTATCGCCGGCATCCTGATGGCCGCCGGCAGCTTCTATCTCGCATGGCAGAGCATCGATTTCCGGAAATTCCTCGCCGGCGCCTTCTTCGTCTCGTCCGGAATCCTGGCCTATCTCTCCGCGGCCGACGTCTCGGTGCCGCTTCTCGGCACCGGCTTGGTCGAAACGCCGTCGATCAGCGCGGCGCGGGCCGTCGTTCACTTCGCGCTCTTCCTGCTCTGCCTTTATTCGGGCTTCTTCAGAGGCGGCCGCGTTCGCCCCCGCTGAGGCGTTACGTCGCCTTGGCGCCGGGCCGCTTACGCGACGGCCAGCGGCGCTCCCGCACCAACGAGCAGTTCGTCAGGATCCGAGGCGTGGGTCAAGAATCGCAACCAGGTGTTCGCGCCAGGCGGCGCCCTCGTCGAGTCCGCCAGCTTCTACCAGCCCGGCATGACCGCCGGCATCGGCGCCGAATGGATGTTCGCGCCAAACTGGTCTGTCTTCGCCGAATATAACTACATGTGGTTCCTCGATGACAGCGCACGGGCCTTCACCCTGGCGGGCGGCGGCGCCGGCGAGGTCCTCAACGTTCAGCAGCGCGCTCAGACCGTGCTGGTGGGCGTGAACTACAAGCTCCATTGGGACGCCCCTGTCGTCGCCAAATACTGAAGTAAGTACCGACGCCTCTGCAAACCTCCAACAACTTGAGCCCCGGTTCGTCCGGGGCTCCCTTTTTCAGTAAGCCGAGATCCCAACCAGCTGTCCGATCTGTGCAAACCATCAGAGGATGGAGAAGCTTCGTGGGTCTACGTCTTTGGATCCTCATCCTGGCAATGGCTGCCTTTGCGCATGTCATTCTTCATCTCATGGACCTCCAGATTGACGCAGGCATCGATCGATTGTCGGAGACGGCCGATCTCCACAGCGCGGCCGCGACGGCGTCCGACCTGAGATCGGTGACCGCGCGAAGCCCTACATGCGCAACGAGCGATGAAGATGGCTAAGCACTCCAACGGAGTCGCCCAAAGTCTTTCAACATGCGAAACAGATGCCGAATCAATGGATGTCTTTTGAAGGAGCGGGCTTCCCTTGAAGAGTGGCCTCCTCGAAATGGCTAGAGCCAGCCATTGCGCCTGAAACGGAGGAAGAGAATGGCACAGACGCCGAGGATGCCTGTGAGAACCATGTAGTAGCCGTATTCCCATTTCAGCTCTGGCATGTGTTCAAAATTCATTCCGTAAATGCCCGCAACCGCCGTTGGCACCGCCAGGATCGCCGCCCATGCCGCCAAGCGGCGGGCGATATCGGTTTGCTGCGCTTGTCCTGCCATCATCGTCGCCTCGAACACGAAGGCGAGGATCTCGCGCAATGAATCGATGTCTTCTTCGGCGCGCCTGGCATGATCGAGCACGTCGCGGAACAGCGGCTTCATATCGTCGTCCATCGCGATCAGGTCGACGTGATCGAGCCGCTTGCAGACATCGATGAGCGGACCGACGGCGCGGCGCAAACGCAGGAGATCGCGGCGCAGCCGGTAAACGTGGTCGAAGTCCCGATGAGCCAGCGACTTCTTAAGCACGTCCTCCTCGAGCCTCTCCACCTCGATCTGAATGGAGTCAATGACTGGCCGATAATTATCGACGCTGAAGTCGAGGATGGCGTACAAAATATAGTCCTCGCCCTGGGAAAGCGAGGTCGGGCAGGACTCGCAGCGGGCGCGGACCGCCTTGTAAGAGGTCGAAGCGCCATGCCGCACGGAGACCACGTAGCCTTTGCCGACGAACAGATGAGTCTCGCCGAAGGCAATGTGGCCCTCCGCCATCTGCGCCGTGCGCGCCACGACGAACAGGGCATCGCCATATTGCTCGACCTTTGGCTGCTGATGAGCGTTTGAGGCGTCCTCGATCGCCAACGGATGCAGGTGGAGCTGGACCGCGACCCGCTGGAGCACCTCCATGCTGGGCTCATGCAGGCCGATCCAGACCACGTGCCCTTTTTTCTTCGACCATGTTTCGGCTTCATCGATTTCGATGTCGGTCACACGGTGTCCGCCGGCATAGACGCTGGCTGCCACGACACCCGGCTCGTTGGTCGGTGAAGATGGCGCCTGGAATCCGCTCTCAGCTCTCCGCAGGTTCGTTTGTCGCGGCACCGTTACTACTTGTAGTCCATCAACTGCGACGCCGATGCCCTAGTTCCCGATCGAGCGAAGACCTCACGGATTGAGTGCCTTTATGCTTTTCCTATATCGGGAGGGTCACGCCGCCTCAGATGGCATTTCCGCAATTCGCCAAGCGAGAAAATCGGCTCTGCACCTGGCGACTGATGGCCCCGCCGGCAGTCGCAAATGCTTCGTGAGAACGCACTGACTCTCTGCCACAAGAGCGGTGGAAACGATCTGAATTTCCGATCTGGTCTCCGCCGATGTTGATGTATACTGGTTGGCCTCCGGCGGCTGGCCGCTCCGGTGGATTGCTCTTGCTCCGGCGAGTTGTCGCAACCGCATCGACTTGGCAGGAGTCAAACCGTGGCAGATGAATTCGACCAGCCATTGACCGGCGAAGCCAAGTCGAAAGTCGACCAGACGCTTGACTCTGCGGTCTCTGAATCACCGGCAGTGGTCGGCTATCTTGCTTCAGTGATGATGACGGCGGTCGCCACCATCCTCGCCGTCGGCGTCGATCGAGAGGTGAGCATCCCGAACCTTTCACTCGTATTCGTGGTGCCGGTCATCACCGCAGCAGTCGTCTTCGGCTTGGGTCCATCACTCTGTTCCGCGGTGTTAGGTGCCCTCTCCTATAACTTCTTCCTGACCGAGCCCCGCTACTCACTGGCCGTTGACGACCCGGCAAACATTTGGGCCATCGGGCTGCTCTTTGTTATCGGCCTCATCGTCAGCGGCGTTGCCTTCACGTCTCGGCGCAGGGCCGTCGAGGCGTCACTCCTGGAGCGACGTGTGACCGTACTTCAAGGCTACAGCCGTGATATTATCGCGGCCGATGATACAAAGGCGATAGTCGCGATCACGTCTCGGGCGCTGTTCGCGCTCTTCAAAGCTCCTGTCGCAATCATATTCGTGGAGGGCAATGTCGCATCCCCCGCGGCAGTCAGCGACCTTGAGCTTCAGGACGCCGACCTGGAGGCGGCGTTGTCAGCGTCGACGAGCGGACTAGTGGCACGCGCTGGAATTTATCCATATCTGGCGTCGCGCTTCGACTTTTGGCCTGTAACAACGAGGGCAGGCCAATCTGCGGTCATTGGGGTCGCGTTCGATCCTGACGATCGCCCTTCGAACCCGGGCGCACCGGTGGACATTGTCGTGAGCATCTTAGCGCTCGCGCTGGATCGTCAAAATCTTCGAGGCAAGCACGACGCATAGATTGTCAATCGACAAGTTTACTGAGAGCATTCGCATGGCCGCTTCGCCCAAGCGCCTCCTGCAGACAGTCAGATTGAGCGGCGCGCCGATCACGTAACTTGTTGTCCTACCAGTCATGAGCCACCGCGCGGGCCTTCGACACCCTCAATAGGCATTAACCACCTGCTTCTCGCCCATTCGATCACGCTCGAGATCGAAATCGGACGAGCTCTTGGCGGCATACGCGAGCCGGTCGAGCTTCACGAGCTGCCTGTCGACGACGCGGCGAAGCATTGCCTCAATTTGAGACTTTGACAGGTGCGGGTCGAAGCTATCGGCGAGCATCGCGGCGTCTTCCAGGATCACGTCAAGCTGAGCGGCCAGCCGACGCGCCGCCGTTCGGCTGGTGGTCTTCAGGCTCAGAAAAAGATGCGGACGTTCCACAAGATTGGCAAGCGAGCGCGGCACTCGGCGCCGCCAGTAATACACGGCGCTCCGGCGAAAGATGTCGACAGCCATTGCGAACACCACCCTGTGCAGCAGTGATGTGTCGCAGAGCTGTGCAGCAGCTCCCAGCCAGGCCGGTTTCGCGAGCAATTTCAGGCTGGGCGCGAGATCTGGCTGGGGCGGGAGGGATCGAACCTCCGAATGGCGGAATCAAAATCCGCTGCCTTACCGCTTGGCTACGCCCCAACAGACGACTGACGGAACGGGACCGGCTCCCGCAGATTCCCCTCGGTCGCAGCCGGTCTATAGGGAGCGGCGCGGCATTTCAACCGCCTGGAGGGGCAAAATACCACCGGCCTCGGGGCGGACGCGCGATACTCTATTATAGTCATTATAGTCCCGGCACGGCCCCTTCCCGGGGCACTCCCGCCCATTGAGACCTCCGCCGTTTCATGGGAATACGGCGCCAATGATGTCCACGGGAGTGAGCCATGACCTACCGCGCGCCGATTTCTGACATGCTGCTGTCGCTCAACCATGGCGCCGGCCTGAAGGCTGCCGTGGAAGCCGGCCATTACGGCGATTTCGACGCCGACATTGCCGCGGCCGTGCTGGAGGAGGCCGGCAAGTTCGCGACCGACGTGCTGGCGCCGCTCAACAAGGTCGGCGACGAGCACGGCATCAAGCTCGACGCCGGCAAGGTCACGACCGCGCCGGGCTGGCCGGATGCCTACAAGCGCTGGACCGAGGGCGGCTGGAACGCGGTGTCGGGACCGGAAGGATTCGGCGGCCAGGGCCTGCCGATCGCGATCAACGCCGCCTGCACCGAGATCTGGAGCGCCGCCAACGTCGCCTTCGGCCTCTGCCCGCTGCTGACGGCCTCGGCGATCGAGGCGCTGGACGCGCATGGCAGCGACGAGCTGAAGACAATCTATCTCGAAAAGCTCGTCTCCGGCGAATGGACCGGCACGATGCAGCTCACCGAGCCGCAGGCCGGCTCCGACGTCGGCGCGCTGCGCACCCGCGCCGAGAAGCAGGCCGACGGCACCTATCGCATCAAGGGGACGAAGATCTTCATCACCTATGGCGAGCACGACATGACCGACAACATCGTGCATTTCGTGCTGGCGCGCCTGCCCGATGCGCCCGCCGGTACCAAGGGAATCTCGCTGTTCCTCGTGCCGAAGTTCATGGTCAACGCCGACGGCTCGCTCGGTGCGCGCAACGACATCTTCGCCAGCGGCGTCGAGCACAAGCTCGGCATGCATGCTTCGCCGACCTGCACCATGACCATGGGCGATCATGGCGGCGCGATCGGCTTTTTGATCGGCGAAGAGAACCAGGGCATGCGCTGCATGTTCACGATGATGAACCAGGCCCGCCTCGGCGTCGGCCTCGAGGGCGTCGGCGTTGCCGACCGCGCCTATCAGCAGGCGCTGGCCTATGCGCAAGAGCGGAAGCAGGGCCGTGCCATCGGCAAGAAGGGCGACGGCTCGGATGCGATCTTCGTGCATCCCGACGTCAAGCGCATGCTGATGCGGATGCGGGCGCAGACCGCCGCCGCACGCACCATCTGCTATGCGACCGCTGTCGCGATCGACGTCTCGACGCGCGCCAAGGACCCGAAGGTGCGCGCCGATGCGGCCGCACGCGCCGCGCTGCTGACGCCGATGGCAAAAGGCTATTCCACCGATATCGGCAACGAGGTCGCCTATCTCGGCGTGCAGGTGCATGGCGGCATGGGCTTCATCGAGGAGACCGGCGCTGCGCAGCATTATCGCGACGCCCGCATCACCGCGATCTATGAGGGCACCAACGGCATCCAGGCGATCGACCTCGTCACGCGGAAACTCGCGGCCAATGGCGGCGCCTCGGTGTGGGCGCTGATCGACGAACTCGCAGCTACCGTCAAGCAGGTCGAGGCGTCCAACGATCCCGCCTTCGGTACAACGGGCACAAAACTGCGCGAGGCGCTGGAGGCACTGACGCGCACCAGCAAATGGCTGCTGGAGCGCGTGACCTCCGCGCCGAACGAGGCGCTCGCCGGCGCGACGCCGTATCTGCAGCAGTTCGGCGCGACCCTCGGCGGCTGCATGCTGGCCTCCGAAGCGCTCGCGGCAAAGGCCGACGGCAATACGGACGCATCGCGCTACGTCTCGCTCGCGCGCTTCTTCGCCGAGAACATCAGCGTGCAGGCCGGTGCGTTGGAGCGTACGGTGACGGAGAGTGCGGCGTCGGTCGCCGCCGCGGATGCGGTGTTGCTGGGGTAAGTTGAGGTCTCGTAGCCCTGATGGAACCAACGGGTCGGCGCGAGGCGCCGCCCGATGACAGGCTCCGCGCAATCCGGGGCGGTTGTCGCTTGTGGCACGAATCCCGGATTACGCTTCGCGCAATCCGGGCTACGGGCCTAACCCACTCTACGATCTCGCTCGGGTGACAGATCCCGCGAAACCTCGACGCGCTTCCCCGGCCGCCACAGCACGATGCCCGCCGCAACGACATCCAGCATGACGCACATCGCGAACGCCGTCGTGTAATTGCCGGTGAAACTGCGCACGAGGCCGACGATGCCCGGGCCGAAGGCGCTGACGACCCCGCTGATCGACGTGCCCAATCCCATCGCGGCGGCGAAGGCCGTCGAGCCGATCTCGCGCTGGATGATCAAGGGCGGGAACGTGATCATGTTGCCGATCGAGAAGCCGTAGACGGCGCAGCAGATCAGCAGCACCGTCGGGCTCTCGCTCTGCAAGAGCACGAACAGCGCCGCCGCCTGGCTCGTCATCGACGCCGCGCAGGCGAGCCGAGGGTCGAGCCGGTCCACGAACAGGCCGAGCGACAGGCGCCCGACCACCGCCATGGCCGCCATGATGGTGACCGCAAGGCCTGCGGCATAGCGTCCGATCAATGGCTCGAGGAACGTCACCTGGTGGATGATGAATCCCATCTGCGCCAGCAGCGCGATCGCGATCGGCAGCACCATGGTCCAGAACGCCGCGTTGGCGAGCAGCGCCCTTCGGGAATGGGGCGGCTTAGCCGTGCCGGCGCCGGACGGACGATCGCCGGACGCCTGCGACACTTTTGCCGGCCAGTCGATGAAGATGACGACCACGGGCAACACCAGCAGCACCATCGCTATCGTGGCCACCAGCATGGCGGACCGGAAACCGATGCTGCCCGTCAGCGACAGCAACAGCGGAACGAGGATGATGCCGCCGCAGGTCGCGCCGTTGAAGGCGAGGCTGAGCGCGAGGCCGCGGCGCCGTTCGAACCACGCGTTCAGCACGGTCGCGATCACCACCGTGCCCATACCGGTCCAGCCGACCGACATCAGCGCATAGGCGAGATAGAGCTGCCAGGGCGTCTGCATCACCGCCAGCAGCACCGTCGAGGCGCCGAGTGCCGTCAGGCCGCACAGGATCAGCGATCGCAGCCCGATCCGGGCGAGCAGATCGTCGGTGAAGATGACGAGGACGGCGGTCAGGAGAAACGAGAAGGTGCTGGCCGCGGAGACCAGCGTACCCGGCCAGCCATGGGCGCGCTGCAACTCGGCGAGGTAAACACCCTGGCCGTAGAGGCCGAACCCGAACATGAAGAAGGCCATCAGGAAGCAGGCCAGCACGACGCGCCAGCCGCGATAACGCAGCGAGGATTCGTCAACGCCCGTTGCGGCTATCATCAATCGAACAATCGGCCAAATGGAACGGCATGGGGCAATCGTGCCCCACAACCATTGGTTTTTCAAATTAAACATTGTAGCCATTTGTTGCAATGCGCAACTGCATGTGCGAAGCGATACAACCAGTGTGATCCCGCGCAGCGCAGTTCCCGATCGGAAAACGGCGGCGCCACGCGGGTGGCTCACGGGGACGTTTTCGAAAAGGTCGAGCGGGCGGATTGGCACGCCTGCAAGATCATGTAGGCTGATGCGTGCGAGACTCGCCAAAGTCAGGCGTCGCGGCGACCGCAGGGGGTCTTTAATGCCGAATGGCAATATCATCGTCACCGAAGAGCGTGGAACGCGCGTCATCACCCTGCGCCGCCCCGGCAAGAAGAACGCGATCACGCAGGACATGTACCGGGAGATGAGCCGCGCGATCGACACTGCCCAGAACAACCCCGACATCCGCTGCATGATCATCACCGGCGGCTCCGGCGTGTTCACCGCCGGCGACGACATCGACGATTTCCTCCAGGCCGACACCGCGCGCCCTGAGACACTGTCGAACGGCGCCAAGTTTCTCTATTCGCTCGCCCTCAACACCAAGCCGATCATCGCCGCCGTCGACGGCGCGTCGATCGGCATTGGCACCGTGATGCTGTTCCATTGCGACTACGTGCTGGCTTCGAACGCGGCGACCTTTTCCGCGCCCTATATCCATCTCGGACTCGTGCCGGTCGGCGCCGCCAGCCTCCTGATGCCGAACACGATGGGTTACCAGCGCGCCTTTGCGATGCTGATCATGGGACGGACCTTCACCGCCGCGGAGGCGCATGCGGCCGGCTTCGTCAACACCGTGGTCTCGCCGGGACATACCGAGGTCGAAGCGCGCAAGGTGGCGCGCGAGATCTGCCGGCTGCCGGCCGAAGCGGTCGCGACCTCGCGCAAGCTGCTGCGCACCCCGCCGGAAGAGCTCACCCGCCGCATCGACCAGGAGGCCCATCTGTTCAGCGAGCGGTTGAAGTCCGACGATGCGATTGCCGCGTTCAACGCGTTCGCGAACCGGAAGAAGAAGTAGCCCGTCATTCCGGGGCGCGACGAAGTCGCGAGCCCGGAATGACAGCAAGAACTTTCGTGAAATCTTCGCGCGGAACGACTAGTCTGGTTCCATGCGATACCGATCCATCCTTGCCGCACTCGCGCTCGCCTTCACCCTGCCCGCCTCGGCCCAGACCGCCGCGCCGGTCGAGCTGCGCATCCTCGCCATCAACGACTTCCACGGCAATCTGCGGCCGCCGCCGGGCGGAATTCGCATCAACGACCCCGAGGACAAGACCAAGAAGGTGATAGTCGCGGCCGGCGGGGCCGAGTACATGGCGACGCTGGTCAAGCAGCTGCGCGAAGGCCACAAGAACACGATCTTCGTGGCCGCCGGCGATTTGATCGGCGCGAGCCCGTTCCTGTCGGCGATGTTTCACGACGAGCCCTCGGTCGAGTCGCTCTCGATGATGGGACTTGCGATCACCTCGGTCGGCAATCACGAGTTCGACGAAGGCAAGACCGAGCTCTTGCGGATGCAGAACGGCGGCTGCCATCCGGTCGACGGCTGCCAGGGGCCGCATCCCTTCACCGGCGCCAAATTCCACTATCTCGCGGCCTCTACCGTGGAGATCGCGACCGGCAAGAGCGTGTTGCCGCCTTACGAGATCCGCGAGTTCGAGGGCATTCCCGTCGCCTTCATCGGACTGACCTTGAAGGAGACCGCCGGCATCGTTTCGCCCGCCGGAATTGCCGGGCTCGAATTCCGCGACGAGGCCGAGACGGTGAATGCGCTGGTGCCGCAATTGAAGGCGCGCGGCGTCGAGGCGATCGTGGTGCTGATCCACCAGGGCGGCGAGCCCTCCGGCGACTACAATGAATGCCCTGCCATCACCGGGCCGATCGTCGACATCGTCAAGAAATTCGATCGCGCCGTCGACGTCGTCGTCAGCGGCCACACCCATCGCGCCTACATCTGTCAGATCGACGGGCGGCTGGTCACCAGCGGCGACAAATACGGCACGCTGGTCACGGCGATCGATCTCAAGCTCGACCCTGTGACCCGCGACATCGTCGACGCCAAGGCTGACAACGTCATCGTCGCCAATGCCTCGCTGGCGAAGGATCCCGAGCAGACCGCGCTGATCGATGCCTACGACAAGCTGTCCGCGCCGATCGCCAACCGGCCCGCCGGATCGGTGACGCAGACGCTGTCGCGCATTCCGAACGAGGCCGGCGAAAGTCCTCTCGGCGACGTGATCGCGGATGCGCAGCTCTTTGCCACCAAGGACACCAAGGATGGTAGCGCCGTCATCGCGCTCACCAATCCCGGCGGCATCCGCACCGACATCGTGCCGAAGGAGAACGGCGCGGTGTCCTTTGGCGAGTTGTTCGCAAGCCAGCCGTTCCGCAACCGCCTCGTCACGATGACGCTGACGGGCAACCAGCTCAAGGACATGCTGGAGCAGCAATGGCTCGATCCGAAGCGGCCGCGAATTCTGCAAGTGTCGAACGGGTTCAGCTACAGCTGGGACGCGTCAAAGCCGTTCGGCGAGCGCATCGCGCTCGACAAGATGACGCTCAACGGCAGGCCGATCGAGCCCGGAAGCGGCTACCGCGTCACCGTCAACGACTACCTCGCGGTCGGCGGCGACGGCTTTACCGTCGCCAAGCAGGGGACATCGCCGCAATATGGCGGCTACGACGCGGACGCGCTGTTCGCATTCTTCCGGGCGCACGGGCCGATCGGCCCGTTGCCGCCAACCCGCATCCTGCGCGTGAATTGATCCGGATCAAACGGGCCGCATCGGGACAGGCCTTTGCCATTCCATGTGGAACGCATAGATTGGGTTTTGCATTGCGTTTTCGCGCCGGATGCGCCAACGACGTCAAGAGCCCGAATTCAGTGAGGCCGACCTGATGAGCACGCTTCTCCTCTCCCACAAGGCCTGCCTCGACCACGTCACGCCGCCGGGACATCCTGAAAGGCCGGATCGCCTGCGCGCGGTGGAGGAGGCGCTGTCGCATGAGCGTTTCCAGTACCTCGTTCGTGACCAGGCGCCGGAGGGCGATCTCGATCTCGTGACGCTGTGCCACAACGAGCATTACGTCACCGAGCTGCGCCACATCGCGCCGACCAGCGGCCAAGTCTATATCGACGGCGACACCTCGATGTCCCCCGGCACGTGGGAAGCGGTGATGCGCGGCGTCGGTGGCGCGGTCGCGGCAACCGAAGCGGTGATGAACGGCGAACACCGCAACGCCTTCGTCGCGGTGCGCCCGCCCGGCCATCACGCCGAGATCGGCAAGCCGATGGGCTTCTGCTTCTTCGACAATGTCGCGATCGCCGCGCGTCACGCGCAGCGCAAATACGGCATCAAGCGCGCCGCGATCGTCGATTTCGACGTGCATCACGGCAACGGCACGCAGGACATCTTCTGGTCGGACCCGACCGTGATGTACTGCTCGACACATCAGATGCCACTGTTCCCGGGCACCGGCGCCAAGGGCGAGCGCGGCGATCACGACACCATCGTCAACGCGCCGCTCGCCTCCGAGGACGGCGGCCCCGAATTCCGCTCCGCGTTCGAGAACCTCATCCTGCCGCAGCTCGAGAAATTCAGCCCCGAGCTGCTCATCATCTCCGCGGGCTTCGATGCGCATTACCGCGATCCGCTGGCCTCGCTGAATCTGCGCGCGGAGGACTACACCTGGGTCACGCGCAAGCTGATGGATCTCGCCGACAAGTCCGCCGGGGGCCGCGTTGTTTCCGTGCTCGAAGGCGGCTATGACCTGCAAGGATTGAAAGAATCTGTTACGGCGCATGTCGGCGCCCTGATGGGCGCTTGACCCACCTGCCACATTAAGCCCGCAAAACGCTGCTGTTTAGATCAGAAGCTAATCGGGCAATCGGAAACGGATATGGCCGAAAATACTCAAGTCGACGTCTCCCGGCTCACCTTCGAGCGCGCGATCGAGGAACTCGAAACGATCGTGAAGCGGCTCGAGGACGGCAAGGTGCCGCTCGAGGAATCCGTGACGATCTACGAGCGCGGCGAGGCGCTGAAGCGCCGCTGCGAGGAGCTGTTGCGCCAGTCCGAAGCGCGTGTGGACAAGATCACCACCGATGCCAGCGGTCAGGCCACCGGAACCGCGCCGCTCGACGTCCAGTAAGGGCCCCGCCTCGGGCATCGCCCGCCTGCATTTTTTCATGATTGCACGCCTCTGATTCCCGCTCACGGGACAGGCCGGACGACATAAAGTTGGGGGGAACTCGGCGCGAGGCCACTTCGCCCTCCCGAATCCGTCCAAAAAGCCCTCGCTCGCGGCCAAAATCCTGCCGAGGAACCGGGCAAGACTGGAACCCTTAACCCGGCGCCACGGTTAACCACTCTGGCCCGCGGGTTGCACTGGTATGCCTGTAATCGGCCCAGCGGGTTGGCTTTGGCCCAAGCTTTGGTGTAAAGCTGCGCGGAGTGTGGCTTTTTGTAAGCCTTGCGTGGGCACCGATTACCAACGACAAGCGCTTCAAACTGCTAATGAAATTGGCTGGGACGGACGAAGCCGATCGAAGTGACAGGGATCACAGAGACTGAACCGGAGCGCACTTAAGCTCACCTAAGCTTGAAGACGGGGCCCTGCCCCATGCAGGTGGCTCCGACGGTTTTAGGACTCGCGCTGCGCCGATATTGTGCAAACCCATCGCGCACCGGAACGATCTTCCGGCGCTGACAAATTGGAAATCGCCGTGAACGCATACAGTAAGACGCCGCTTCTCGACACCATCCGGACGCCGGAAGACCTGCGCAAGCTCAAGATCGAGCAGGTTCGCCAGGTCGCCGACGAGCTGCGGCAGGAGACCATCGATGCCGTCTCGGTGACCGGTGGTCACTTCGGCGCGGGTCTCGGCGTGGTCGAGCTCACCACCGCGATCCATTACGTCTTCGACACGCCGCGCGACCGGCTGATCTGGGACGTCGGCCATCAGGCTTATCCGCACAAGATCCTCACTGGACGCCGCGACCGCATCCGCACGCTGCGCACCGGCGGCGGCCTGTCCGGCTTCACCAAGCGCAGCGAGAGCGATTACGATCCGTTCGGCGCCGCGCATTCCTCGACCTCGATCTCGGCCGGTCTCGGCATGGCCGTCGCGCGCGACCTCTCCGGCGGCAAGAACAACGTTATCGCAGTCATCGGTGACGGTGCGATGTCGGCGGGCATGGCCTATGAAGCCATGAACAACGCCGGCGCCATGAACTCGCGCCTGATCGTGATCCTCAACGACAACGACATGTCGATCGCACCGCCGGTCGGCGCCATGAGCGCCTATCTGTCGCGGCTGTACTCGGGCAAGACCTATCGCACGCTGCGCGATGCGGCCAAGCAGATCAACAAGCGCCTGCCCAAGATCATTGCCAACCGCGCCAACCGCGTCGAGGAATATTCCCGCGGCTTCATGATGGACGGCGGCACGCTGTTCGAAGAACTCGGCTTCTATTACGTCGGCCCGATCGACGGCCATAATCTCGACCACCTTCTGCCCGTGCTGAAGAACGTGCGCGACATGGAGGAGGGCCCGATCCTGGTCCACGTCGTCACGCAAAAGGGCAAGGGCTACGGCCCGGCGGAAGCGTCCGCCGACAAGTATCACGCCGTCGTCAAGTTCGACGTCGCCACCGGCACGCAGGCGAAAGCCAAGCCGAATGCGCCGGCCTACCAGAACGTGTTCGGCGCGAGCCTCGTCAAGGAAGCGCAGAAGGACGACAAGATCGTCGCCATCACCGCGGCGATGCCGTCGGGCACCGGCGTCGACATCTTCAACAAGGCGTTCCCGGACCGCACCTTCGACGTCGGCATCGCCGAGCAGCACGCGGTGACCTTCGCCGCCGGTCTTGCCAGCGAAGGCTACAAGCCGTTCTGCGCGATCTACTCGACCTTCCTGCAGCGCGGCTACGACCAGATCGTGCATGACGTCGCGATTCAGAACCTGCCCGTCCGCTTCGCCATCGACCGCGCCGGCCTCGTCGGCGCCGACGGCGCGACCCATGCCGGCTCGTTCGACAACGCCTATCTCGGCTGTCTGCCCAACATGGTGATCATGGCGGCGGCGGACGAAGCCGAGCTCGTGCATATGGTGGCGACCCAGGTCGCGATCGACGATCGTCCGAGCTCGCTGCGCTATCCGCGCGGCGAAGGCCGCGGCATCGAGATGCCCGACGTCGGCGTTCCGCTCGAGGTCGGCAAGGGCCGCATGATCCGCCAGGGCAACAAGATCGCCCTGCTCTCCTTCGGCACCCGTCTCGCCGAATGCGAGAAGGCCGCCGACGAGCTCGCCGCCCACGGCCTCTCCACCTCGATCGCCGACGCGCGCTTCATGAAGCCGCTCGACACCGAGCTGGTGCTCAAGCTCGCCCGCGACCACGACGTCCTCATCACGGTCGAGGAAGGCTCGATCGGCGGCTTCGGCTCGCATGTCGCGCAGTTCCTGACCGATCAGGGCGTGCTCGACACCGGCATGGTCAAGTTCCGCTCGATGGTGCTGCCCGACGTGTTCCAGGACCACGACACGCCGGCTGCGATGTACGCCCGCGCCGGCCTCGACGCCAAGGGCATCGTCGCCAAGGTGTTCGAAGCGCTCGGCAAGGACGTCAAGGCCGAGACGGTCAAGCTCGCCTAAGGGCGAGCTTCGACCTTCCGAAGCAGCGCGACTTCCATGAAAATCTATCTGGCAGGCCCCGACGTGTTCCTGCCGGATGCGGTTGAGATCGGCCGAAGGAAGGTCGCGATCTGCGCCGCGCACGGCCTCACCGGCCTCTATCCCCTCGACAACGCCATCGATCTCGCCGCGCCCGACGCCTCGCGGCAGATTTTCTGCGGCAACGAGGCGATGATGGACGGGGCCGATGCCATCATCGCGAATTTGACGCCGTTTCGCGGTGCCGGTGCCGATCCCGGCACCGTCTACGAGCTCGGCTACATGGCCGGCCGCCGCAAGGTCTGCCTCGGCTATTGCAACGATCCCTCAACCTACGCCGACCGCGTCACGCGCTTCACGACCGTCGCGTCCGAGGACGGGCGGCTGGTCGACGCGCAGGGGCTGACGGTCGAGGATTTCGGCCTCGTCGACAACCTCATGATGATCCATGCGCTGGAGCTGCACGGCTGCCCGCTGGTGACGCCGGCTACGATGCCGGTCGACGTCTGGCACGATCTGGCCGCGTTCGAGACTTGCGTCCGGATGGCAGCCGCGCGATTGATCGCTACATAAGCTTTTCAGTCGTCTTTCGGAGATCCGATGTCCCCTGCCCGCAAGCGTGCGGATGTTCTGCTGGTCGAGCGCGGCCTGTTCGAGAGCCGGGCGCGGGCGCGCGCGGCGATCGAGGCCGGCCTCGTCACGGCCGACGACAAGCAGGTTTCAAAACCGTCGGAGACGATCGCCGAGGATGCGGTGATCCAGGCCGAGCCCGCGCATCCCTATGTGTCCCGCGGCGGCGTCAAGCTCGCCGGCGCGCTGGAGCGCTACCCGATCGAGATCGAGGACCATGTCTGCCTCGATGTCGGCGCCTCCACCGGCGGGTTCACCGAGGTGCTGCTGGCGAACGGCGCGAGCCTCGTGTTCGCCATCGATGTCGGCACCAGCCAGCTTCACCCTTCGCTGCGCGGTCATCCAAAAATCGTGTCGATGGAGGAGACCGACATCCGCAGCTACGAGGGCAAGCGGTTGCCGGCCCGGCCCGATGTCGTCGTCATCGACGTCAGCTTCATCTCGCTGAAAACCGTGCTGCCCGTGGCGCTGTCGCTGGCGGCCGCGCCGACGAGCCTCCTGGCGCTGATCAAGCCGCAATTCGAGGCGGATCGGAAGCACAACAAGAAGGGCATCATCCGCGATGCCGCCGTGCATCAGGAGATCTGCGACGACATCGCGGCGTTCGCGGCTTCGCTCGGCTGCACCCATATCGAGGTGTTCCCCTCGTCGATCGCGGGCGGCGACGGCAATATCGAATTCTTCCTGGGCGCGCGCCGTGGTTGAGCGCGTCACGATCGATCACATCGGCCATCGCGGCGACGGCGTCTCGCTGACGACGGGCGATGCGATCTATGTGCCCTATACGCTGGGTGGCGAGACCGTCGAGGTCGATCACGTCGCCGGCCATCATCCCGACCGCCGCAAGCTGCTGGCGGTGGACGTCGCGAGCCCCGAGCGCATCGCGCCGTTCTGTCCGCATTTCGGCGTCTGTGGCGGCTGCGCGATCCAGCACTGGGCGACGGAGCCATACCATGCTTGGAAGCGCAACATCGTGGTGGAGACGCTGGCGCAGGCCGGCATCGAATGCGAGGTGACGCCGCTGGTCGATGCCCATGGCGCCGGCCGCCGGCGGGTCACGCTGCACGGCCGGTTCGGCACGCATGACGTGCTGAAGGTCGGCTTCTCTGCCGCGAGCTCGCACGACGTGATCCCGATCCATCGGTGCCCGATCCTCGATCCCGCGCTCGAGGGCGCGCTCGATGCAGCCTGGGCTCTCGCCGAACCGCTGACGTCGAAGATGCCGGTGACGAAGCCGCTTGACATCCAGGTCACCGCGACCGCCAACGGCCTCGACGTCGACGTACGCGGCTCCGGCCCGCTGCCGACGCCTTTGGTCACGGCGCTGTCGCGCGTCGCCGAGCAGCATCGCCTGGCGCGGCTGACGCGGCACGGCGAGTTGGTGCTGCAACGCCTGCCGCCGACGGTGAGGATGGGCCGCGCCGAGGTGACGCTGCCGCCGGGCTCGTTCCTGCAGGCGACGGTGGCGGGCGAAGAGACGCTGGCTGCGCTCGTTGCCGAACGCGTCGGCAAGGCCAAGGAGGTTCTCGACCTCTTCTGCGGCGTCGGGCCGTTTGCGCTCAGGCTCGCCGAGAAGGCGCGCGTCACCGCCTATGACAACGACGCCGGCGCCGTCGCCGCACTCGCGAAAGCCGCGCGCACGCCCGGCCTGAAGCCGATCAAGGCCGAGCCGCGCGACCTGTTCCGCCGCCCGCTGGTGCCGCCGGAGCTGCGCGACTACGACGCCGTGGTGTTCGATCCGCCGCGTCAGGGCGCGCAGGCGCAGGCGCTGAAACTCGCCGCGAGCAAGGTGCCGGTGGTCGTTGCCGTGTCCTGCAACGTCGGGACGTTCGCCCGCGACGCGCGGCTGCTGATCGACGGCGGTTACAAAATCGAGAGCGTCGTTCCGGTCGACCAATTCCGCCACACGCCGCATGTCGAGCTCGTCGCTCGATTTACGCGATAGGCCGCCGGCAACATCCATCCTTGATTCCGGTCAATCACGCCGGCGTCCGCTGACGCTAAAAGCATCCTTGCGCAACGGGATGTGGAGCGGATTTTCGTGGTTGACCGGCGACAGTTCATCGCGACCGCGCTCGGGCTTTCTGCCGCCGCGATCGGCAACCTCCCTGCTAAAGCGGCGACGATGACCTACGACGAGGCCGCGAAGGCGTCGCGAGCCCCGCTACAGGCCGTGCCGAGGGATCGCGAGCTGGTGCGCCTTGCGACGCTTGCAGCCAACAGCCACAACACCCAGCCATGGATCTTCTCCGCCCGTGGCAACGAGATTTCGATTGCACCCGACTTCGCTCGCCGCTGTCCGGCTGTCGATCCGGACGATCATCACCTCTTCGTCAGTCTCGGCTGCGCCGCCGAAAACCTCATTCTCGCGGCGTACGGGCTCGGCTGGCACGCGAGCCCGGTCGTCGACGGCGACCGGATCGTGATCGCACTCGAGCAGGCTTCACCAATGGCATCGGCGCTCGCCGGTGCGATTCCCCTCAGGCAATGCACCCGTGCAGTCTTCGACAACAAACCGGCCGCGCCCGAGATGCTGCGCCAGCTCGAGAACGCCTGCCGCGAGCCGAACGTCGCTGCGATCCTGATGACCGAACGCGCCGCGATCAGGAAAGTCACCGACTACGTCATGGAGGGCAATTCAGCGCAGATGCGCGACAAGGCCTTCATGCGCGAGCTCGTGAGCTGGATGCGCTTCAACGAGACCGATGCGCTCGCGACGATGGACGGGCTGTTCTCGCGTGTCTCGGGAAATCCATCCCTGGCCGCATGGATCGCGCGACCGCTGCTGAGCGTCTTCTTCACCGAGGGCGGAGAGAACAAAAAATACCGCGAACAGCTCGACAGTTCCGCGGGCGTCGTCGTTCTGGCCGCCGATCGCAGCGACAAGGCGCAGTGGATCGCGGTCGGCCGCGCCTGTCAGCGCTTCGGCCTGCAGGCGACCGCGCTGGGGCTCAAATATTCTTTCGTCAACCAACCGGTCGAGGTCGCAGCACTGCGGCCGCAATTCGCAGCCTTGCTCGGACTCGGCGAACGGCGCCCCGATATCGTGATGCGCTTCGGAACCGGTCCGGACATGCCGAGATCGCTGCGGCGTCCGCCGGAGCAGGTGATGCAGCGTTAGCGCCGGAGCCCGCTCAATGCCGGCGATTCACCGGGCAGCATATTCGATCTGATATCGCTGTCCATGCGACCCGAATCCTGCTGGGTGAACCCGGCCCCGAACGACAGGCTGAGGTTGGAGGTCGGCTTGAACTCGACACCCGCGAACGCGCCATAGCCGGGCGCGACGCCCGAGGTCAGCGGCGCAAGCGAGCTGCCGATTCCGTCGCCGTATTTCATCGCGTTGAAACCGGCAAAGAACGTGACGGGCATGCCGCCCGCGGTCTTGGTGTTGTAGCCGAACTGCGTGCTGTCATAGGACAGCGCGCTGAAATTGCCGACCGTCGCGGGCTGGCTGAACCCGCCGAGACCGAAGCTGCCGTGCTGGCTTCCCATAACGAAGCCAGGCCTGTAATCGTAACCTGCCTTGGCATCGCCGGCATTGAAGCTCGGAAAATTGCCATAGCTGTCGGTGCTGCCGCCAAAGCCGAAAGCCCCACCCGGAATCCAATATTGCACGGGCGCGACCTGCGCATGAGCCGGCGCTCCGCCAAAGCAGAGCACGGTGAGGAGAGTTGCAAGACCGCAGGAACGAGCGAGGCTGGGCATTCAGGTAACCGTCAAAACTTCGCAAATTATACGCCCGGGATCGTGCAAATGCCAGTCAGGCGATGCCGACGGATCACGCTACCCAGTTCCGGGATCACCTTTTCCTGACGCCTTGAACCTCACCTGTGGCAGGCGGACCCAATTACAAGGCTGCGCGCGCCGTGCTGCGCGTGCGCAGACCCTTGAAATGTCCGCCATCGGATGGAGGCTATCATGGACGTCGATACCGACAAGTTGAATGCCTTTATGGGCAAGATGATCACCGAGGTCGGGGCGGCGATGAACGCATCGCTGATGCTGCTGGGCGACAAGCTCGGCCTTTACCGCACCCTCGCCGCCAAGGGACCGATGAAGTCCGCCGAGCTGGCGAGCGCCACCGGAACGACGGAGCGCTATGTCCGCGAATGGCTCTCGAGCCAGGCGGCGTCCGGCTTCGTCGAATATGACTCGGCATCCGGAAAATTCTCGATGCTGCCGGAGCAAGCAATGGCGCTTGCAGACCCGGACAGTCCCGTGTTCCTCGGTGCCGTCGGTAACGTCATTGCCGCGGCGTTTCTCGACGAGCCGAAGATCACGGATGCGTTCAAGAGCGGCAAGGGTGTCGGCTGGAACCGGCGTAGCGAATGCCTGTTCTGCGGCACCGCCCGCTTCTTCCGAACCGGCTACATGCATCACTTGGTGCAGGAGTGGCTGCCTGCGCTCGACGGCGTCGTGGACAAGCTCAAGCGCGGTGCCAAGGTCGCCGATGTCGGCTGCGGTCACGGCGTCTCGACGCGGCTGATGGCGGAAGCCTTCCCCAACTCCCGCTTCTACGGCTTCGACTATCACGAGGGCTCGATCGAGGCGGCGCGAAAGGCGGCGGCCGAGGCAAAGCTCGGCGACCGCATCAGCTTCGCGGTCCACTCGGCCAAGACCTATCCGGCCGAAGGCTACGATCTCGTCTGCTTCTTCGATTGCCTGCACGACATGGGCGACCCCGTCGGCGCCATCAAGCATGTGCGCGAGAGCATGGCGAAGGACGGCACCTGCATGCTGGTCGAGCCGTTCGCGGGCGACCGTCTCGAAGACAATCTCAACCCGGTCGGGCGCGTCTATTACGCGGCGTCGACCATGATCTGCACGCCGGCCTCGCTCGACCAGGAGGTGGGCCTCGCACTCGGCGCGCAAGCCGGCGAGGCAAGGCTGCGCAAGGTCGCGAACGAAGGCGGCCTGTCGCGCTTCCGCCGCGCCGCCGAGACGCCGTTCAACCTGATCCTGGAGGCGCGGATCTGATCTCCATCGCGCCGGGCGCGTAAACGCGGCATACGGCCATGCCGACACCGCAGTCTCGCCCGGCGCCGACATCCTTGCCTGTCGCGCGCCACAACGTAAGCTGGCGATCGAACAAGGCGGCGCGAGTCCGCCGACATGGGAGGATGACAATGAAATATCTTGGCCTGGCGCTGGCCGCACTGCTTGCTGTGACGCTTTCGGGAGCGGGCCGCGCAGCCGAGCCGACCCGCTTCGTTCCGCTGAAGCCGGATGAGCTCACCCCACCGCAGAAGGAATGGGCGGACGCGATCGCGGTGCCGCCGCGCAATGCCAAGTTCACCAACCCGCCCTATCGCGCCTATATCCGCAATCCCGAGCTGGCGCCAAAGCTCTCGGCGATGTCGGACTATTTGCGCTGGAATTCGTCGCTGCCGGCACGCCTCAGCGAATTCGCCATCCTGATCACCGCGCGGCAGTGGACCGCGCAGTACGAATGGTTCGCGCATTATCCGCTCGCGATGAAGGCCGGCCTCGATCCGCAGGTCGCCAAGGACGTCGCGAACGGCGTGCGGCCGCAGGCGATGAAGGACGACGAGGCCGCGCTCTATGACCTCGCGATGGCGCTCTATCGCGACAAGAAAGTGTCCGACGACGTCTATCGCGCGGCACAGCAAAAGTTCGGCGAGCGCGGCATCATGGATATCATCGGCCTGATCGGCTATTACGATCTGGTCTCGATGACGCTGATCACGATGCAGGCCGAAGCCCCGAACGACAGCGTGCCGCCGCTGCCGCCGCTGGCCAGTAAGTAGCGACAACACGCTTGGCGCCGTCCCCCTGAGGCGGCCGCTTCTTCAGCGGCCCTCGAAGGGCGAGGGCCCCACTGGACTGGATAGCATCGTCATTGCGAGGAGCACTTGCGACGAAGCAATCCAGACTGCCTTCGCGGAAAGACTCTGGATTGCTTCGCTGCGCTCGCAATGACGATCAGATCGACCTGCAGTTGAAGCTTCCAACCACTTAAGGCATGGAGACCCCGGTGACATCAGACAATCCCGTCACTTATGAGCGCTCAGGTGGCATCGCCCGCATCACGCTGCGCCGTCCGCCGGTCAACGCGCTGAGCCTCGAGGTCATCCGTGCCGTGGTCGCAGCGCTCCGCCGCGCCGCCGACGATGGCGATGCACGCGTGGTCGTGCTGGCGAGCGCGATTGCAAAGCGTTTTTCGGCGGGGCTCGATCTCGACATCCTGCTCGGCAAATCCGGCGCGCAGATCCGCGAGTTCCTGCAGGCGCTCTATATCGACCTCTACGACGCCCAATATGGGCTCGGCAAACCGTCGATCGCCGCGGTCGGTGGCGCTGCGCGGGGCGGCGGCATGACCATGGCGGTGTCCTGCGACGTCGTGCTGGCATCCGAGAGCGCGACGTTCGGCTATCCCGAGATCGACGTCGGCGTCATTCCCGCGATCCACTACGCCCATCTGCCGCGCATCGTCGGACGTCACCGCGCCTTCGAGCTGTTGTTCACCGGCCGGGTCTTCAGCGCTGCGGAGGCACGCGAGCTCGGCGTTGTGAACCGCGTCGTTGGAGATGCCGAGCTCGAGGCCGAGACCTTGAAGCTCGCGGCGCAATTTTCCGGCAAATCGGCCGCGGTGCTGCGGATGGGCCGGGCCGCCTTCATGCGCCAGATCGATCTCGACTACCGGCGCAGCATTGCCAGCGCCGTCGACGATTTCTGCAACGTCGCGACCTCGGATGAGGCGCAGGAAGGCTTGAGAGCATTCGTCGAGAAGCGGGCGCCGAACTGGTGAGGGATCGGCGTAGCCGCGCTCAGGCGGTGCGGTCGAGGCGAGCCCGGAGCCCCGCTTCGCTCGAAAACGCCCTAGCGTCCCCAGCGATCCGACCAGATCTTCTCGCCGATCATGCAATTGACCCGCGGCTCCTTGTCGGCCACGCGCATCACGGGGCGGTCCGGGGTGCGACCAGCAACCTCCATCAGAAGTTTGGTGCGGATCGCTTCCTTGAACTTCTCGCGGTCCTTGATCGAGATCACGAAGGAGCCGGGGCCGCCAATGACGCAGTCCTCGTAATAGTAGTCGAGATTGTCGATATCCATGGTCGAGTAGGACGGCTCCTTGACCATGATCGGCAGGCCGTTGATGACGATGCCCTTCTCGAGCGCTGCATCGCGCGCCACCGTGACCGGGCCGCCATTGTTGTTGGGACCATCGCCGGAGATGTCGATGACACGGCGCAAGCCGCGATAGGGATCCTCGTCGAACAGCGGCATCGCGAAGGTGATCGCGCCAGAGATCGAGGTCCGCGAGGCGCGCCGGATCGGCGTCTTCATGATTTCGGCGGCGACCGCATCCGCAGTCTCGGGGCCGTCGACGAGACGCCAGGGGATGATGATCTTCTGGTCGGTGGAGGCGGCCCATTCGAAATAGGTCACCGCGATCCGCCCGTTCGGACCGAGCTTCAGCGCCTGCAGGAATTCCTTCGACTGGATCGCCTGCGCATAGCCCTCGCGCTGGATGGCAAGCTCGTCCATGTCCATGGAGTAGGAGACATCGACCGCGAGGATCAGCTCGACGTCGACCGACTGCGTATCCTTGTCGGCTGCGAGCCGCTGCGGCTGATTTTTTGGCGGCTCAAGCTTGGGCCCTGGTGCCGCGATGCCCGCGACATCCCCCCCGGCGAGAACGCCGGCCACCAGCACAGCCCCGATCGAGAACAGCAAGCGCATCGCAGTCTCCCGTCGTATGACGCGATGGTGACATGCAAACGGCTTGCCGCAAAGCGCGAAGATCGCTTGCGCTTCACATTCGAGTTAGGAATTTGCGCGCTTGCACAAAGCTGCCGCCGCATTGCTGCGCTTGCGCCGCTGGAACAGGCGCGATGGCTCCCACCGTCATCGATGCGGCACGTCGCTCCGGAATGACGGGCGCCATGTGGAGACACTCCCCCGCCCACTTGTCGTGCACGATTTCCATGCTAGGCTCAGCATATAGATGGGGATGGAGTCCCCCGATAACCGCCCGGCGGCTTGTGACCGTAGTGGGCTGATGACTCCTGCTTGAGGTGGGGCGATCTTTGAGCCTCTGCCTTTGGCGGGAGCATGGACAAACCCGCCGATGGCGGGTTTTTTGTTGCCTGAACGCGAGGGCCAGATGGGCCAGGAGAAGGAGAAGGCGTGACGGCGACGACACCGAAGGAGGCTGCGCGCGCCGGGCTGCCCAGGGGGATCTGGGTGCTCGGCTTCGTCTCGATGCTGATGGACGTCTCCTCGGAGATGATCCACGCGCTGCTGCCGGTCTATCTGGTCACCGTGCTTGGCGCCTCCACGCTCACCGTCGGCTTCATCGAGGGTATCGCGGAGGCCACGGCCTCGATCACGAAGATCTTCTCCGGCGCGCTGTCGGACTGGCTTGGCCGCCGCAAGCTGCTCGCGGCCCTCGGCTATGGGCTCGCCGCGCTGACAAAGCCGCTGTTCCCGCTCGCCCCCAGTGTCGGATGGCTGGTGGCCGCGCGCTTCATCGACCGTGTCGGCAAGGGCATCCGCGGCGCGCCGCGCGATGCGCTGATTGCCGATATCGCGCCCGCAGGCCTGCGCGGCGCGAGCTTCGGCCTGCGCCAATCGCTCGATACCGTCGGCGCCTTCGTCGGGCCGCTCGCGGCGATCGGCCTGATGTGGTGGACCGCGGATAATTTTGCCCTCGTGTTCTGGGTCGCCGTGCTGCCGGCCTTCCTGTCGTTCGGACTGATCGCGTTCGCGGTGGACGAGCCGGAGCCGGACCCGAGCCGGGAGCGCGCGAAGAACCCGCTCAATCTCGCCGCGATGCGGCAGCTTGGGGCGGTGTACTGGCGCGTCGTGGCGATCGGCGTCGTCTTCACGCTGGCGCGCTTCAGCGAAGCCTTTCTGATCCTGCGCGCGCAGAACATCGGGCTCAATGTGATGTGGGTGCCGGCGGTGCTGGTGCTGATGAACGTCGCTTACGCGCTCTCCGCCTACCCGGCCGGCGTGCTGTCGGACCGGATCAACCGCACCGGCCTGCTCGCGCTCGGCCTCGTCTTTCTCGCCGGCGCCGATCTCGCGCTCGCACTACTCCCGAGCCTTGGCGGCCTGGCGCTCGGCGTCGTGCTGTGGGGGCTGCATATGGGGCTGACGCAAGGCCTGCTCTCGGCGCTGGTCGCGGACGCTGCGCCGCCAAGCCTGCGCGGCACCGCCTTCGGCTATTTCAACCTGTTCACCGGCCTTGCTCTGCTGGCCGCGAGCGTGATCGCCGGCGCGCTGTGGGACGCCTATGGCCCGGCCGGCACGTTTCTCGCCGGGCTCGGCTTCGCGCTGGTCTCGCTGGTGGGGCTGCTCGCCGTCGGCAATGGGCTGGCTACGGAGAACAAATGACAGCGGGGGATGATTCATCGTGTTGAGCGGAGTGATCGCAATCGTGGTCGGCAGCGTGCTGGGCGGCTGCGCGCGCTATTTCGTCTCCGGCGCGATCGCGCGGCGGATGGGCGAGACCTTTCCCTGGGGCACCATGACCATCAACGTCACCGGCGCCTTCCTGATCGGCATCTTCGGCGCGCTGGCGACCCATCCCGGCTCGTTGTTCGCCTCGCCCAATCCCTGGCTGTTCGCGGTAACCGGGTTCCTCGGCTGCTACACCACGGTGTCCTCGTTCAGCCTGCAGACGCTGACGCTCGCCCGTGCCGGCGAGCCGATGCACGCGCTCGGCAATGTCGTGTTCTCGGTCGGGCTGTGCCTTGCCGCCGTCAGTTGCGGCTTCCTCCTCGCTGACAGTCTTGGGGGATAGCGACCGATGAACTTCCCCTCCTCCACTGAGCGCTGGCGTACTGCGGTGCTCTATGCCTGGGTTGCCGCCGGCAGCATCGTCGGCGGGCTGACGCGTTATCTGGTCGGGATCGCGCTCGACACCGGGCCGGGCTTCCCCGTCGCGACGCTGTTCATCAACGCCACAGGCTCGCTGATCATCGGCTTCTATGCGACACTGACCGGCCCGGACGGTCGCATGCTGGCGCGGCCCGAGCACCGGCAGTTCGTCATGACCGGGTTCTGCGGCGGCTACACCACCTTCTCGACCTTCAGCCTCGAGACCTTCCGCCTGTTCCACGGCGGCATGAAATACACCGCGCTGGCCTATATCGCGGCCTCCGTCGTCTGCTGGCTGGTGTCGGTATGGGCGGGGCATATGATGGCAACCCGCATCAACCGCTTGAAAAGGAGCTGATCATGCAAATTCCCAATCAGGCCGTTTTGCTGCGGATCTTCATCGGCGAGAGCGACCATTACGACGGCAAGCCGCTCTATGAAGCAATCGTGATGACGGCACGCGAGCGGCATCTTGCGGGGGCAACCGTCTTGCGCGGCCCGATGGGCTTCGGCAAGTCGAGCCGGCTGCACACCTCGAAAATCCTGCGGCTCTCGGAGGACCTGCCGCTGCTGATCGAGATCGTCGACAGCGAGGACAACATCAACGCATTCCTGCCCATCCTGGATGGCATGATGTCGAGCGGCCTCATCACCTTGGAGAAGGTACAGGTTCTGCAATATGGTGCGAAAGCCGCAAGCTGATCGCCGCGGCGGAAACCCCAGCCCGCCGAGTCCGGGAGGCGGAATGAACGACACCGTCACCAAGCCGAAAACCAGGACCAGGACCAAGGTCGAGCGGCCCAAGCTGCACAAGGTCATCCTGATCAACGACGACTTCACGCCGCGCGAGTTCGTCACCATGGTGCTGAAGGCCGAGTTCCGCATGACGGAGGATCAGGCCTACAAGGTGATGATCACCGCGCACAAGCTGGGCGCCTGCGTGGTTGCCGTGTTCACCAAGGACGTGGCCGAAACCAAGGCGACGCGCGCCACCGACGCCGGCCGCGCCAAGGGCTATCCGCTGCTGTTCACGACGGAGCCGGAGGAGTGAGGCGCTAACTCTTGAGGCGCGCCATGATGATTTCGTCGTGATAGGTGCCGTCGACCAGGATCGCCATCCGCTTGATGCCCTCCTCGACAAACCCAACCTTGCGATAGAGGGCGGCTGCCGCGGTGTTGGTCGCGAACACGCCGAGCTCAATGCGGCGGAAGCCAAATTGGTCCGCGGCCCGAACGGCCTGCCGCAGCAGCCTTTCGCCAAAGCCTTTGCCGCGGAAGTCTGGTACGAGCCCCATGAAGAGATCGCCGACATGCGCCGAGACGGCGCGGCTGGCCGGCGGCACGTTGCACCATCCGACGACAGCGCCGTCGGCGACGGCGACGATCTGTGGATAGCCGCGCTCGACATTGCGCGCGACGAAGGCGCGGACCTGCTCGATCGGCGGTGCCTCCACCAGCGCAATGTATTTGCGTTCACGGGCGACGGTATCGACAGCGGCTCGAAAGGCATCGGTATCGGCGACCTCGATCTGGCGGAATTCGACGGTCATGAGCGAGCCCGTTGCTTCACGCCATCACCACCGGCGTCTCCTCCCCGAGCCCGTAGACGCGCTGTGCCTTGGAAAACCCCGCGATCGGAAATTCGCCGAGCGCGCGCCAGTCGTGGCGGCAGGCATTGGCAAAGACTTCCGACACCACGACGGTGCGGCCGAGCCGGCCGGCGATCTTCTCCAACCGTGCCGCGAGATTGACGGCGGGCCCGATGCAGGTGAAGTCGAGCCGGTTGCCGCCGCCGATATTGCCGTAGAGGATGTTGCCGACATGCAGCGCGACGCCGAAGCGGAAGCGCTCGACGATGTCGCCGACCGGAAAGGCGAGCGCCTCGACACTGGCGCGGGATTCGCGCGCGGCCTCCAGCACGCGCGCACAGACATGCGCGGCATCGCCGACATATTCGTCGATCGGAAACACCGCGAGCAGGCCGTCGCCCATGAATTTCAGCACCTCGCCGCCATGGCCGCGGATCGCAGTGACCTGGCAGTCGAAATACTGGTTGAGGATCTCGACCACGGTTTCGGCCGGCAGGCGGTCCGACAGCGCAGTGAAGCCGCGCAGATCCGAGAGCCAGATCGCGGCCTGCATGGTGTCGTTGTGGCCGCGGCGGATCTGGCCGCCGAGGATGCGCGCGCCGGCGCGGTTGCCGACATAGGTGTCGAGCAGCATCTCGGCGGTGCGGCGGAGGCTGATGATCTCGCTGACGCGCGCGAGCGGCGTCACGATCGTGCGGATCGCCGCGATGTGGTCGTCGCTGAAACCGCCCGGACGCCGCGTGATCCAGCTCGTCGCGTGGATCGAGCCGTCGAGATAGTGCATCGGCATCGCGAGGTAGTCGGTCACGCCTTCGGCGCGCATGTCGTCGAGGAACGGAAATCGCCTGCTGTCCGGATCGTCCATCCGTCCCCGGACTTCCAACCCCTCCTCGAACACGATCCGCAGCGGACTCTTGGCGAATTCGGGCGTCTCCAGGATCTCGAAATCGACGGTGCCGATCTCGACCTTCTGGCCCTCTCGCCAGATGAAGTTACGGCCGAATATCTCCGGATGCAGCGTGCGGATGAAGATGCCGAACCGCGACAGCGGCAGGCCGGCGGCGACCAGATGCTCGCAGACCTCGGCGATCATCTCGGAAGGGGTCGCCGACGACCTCGCGCCGTCGATCAGCCAGTTGGTGATGCGCTGGAGCTCGGAATTTTCCATGCGCCATTTGCGGACGAAGTTGTGCGATCGTCAAGCTACGCGGTGGGCCAGCACCGCAAGATGAAGACCTTGCGCTAGCGCCCCACCTGCCCGCGATCGCGCAGGAAGTGGTCGGCCAGCACGCAGGCCATCATGGCTTCGCCGACCGGGACGGCGCGGATGCCGACGCAGGGGTCGTGACGGCCCTTGGTGAAGATCTCGGTATCGGCGCCGTGGCGGTCGACGGTGAGACGCGGCTGGAGGATCGACGAGGTCGGCTTCACCGCGAAGCGCACCACGATCGGCTGTCCCGTGGAGATGCCGCCCAGGACGCCGCCGGCATGGTTGGACAGGAAACGCGTGCCGTCATTGCCGGTGCGCATCTCGTCGGCGTTCTCCTCGCCGGTGAGCTCCGCCGCGCCAAAGCCGGCGCCGATCTCGACGCCCTTCACGGCGTTGATGGTCATCATCGCGCCCGCGAGATCGGAATCGAGCTTGGCATAGATCGGCGCGCCCAGGCCCGCCGGCACGCCCTCGGCAACGATCTCGAGCACCGCGCCGATCGAGGAGCCGCTCTTGCGGATGCCGTCGAGATAGGTCTCGAAGAACGCGGCCTTGTCCTTGTCCGGACAGAAGAACGGATTCTTGGCAATCTCGTCCCAGTCCCATTTGTCGCGGTCGATCTTGTGCGGGCCGATCTGCACCAGCGCGCCGCGCACCTTCACGTCGGGCAGCACCTTTCGTGCGATCGCGCCGGCGGCGACGCGCATCGCGGTCTCGCGCGCGGATGAACGGCCGCCGCCGCGATAGTCGCGCAGGCCGTACTTCGCCTCATAGGTGAAGTCGGCATGCCCCGGGCGAAACTTGTCCTTGATCTCCGAATAGTCCTTGGAGCGCTGGTCGGTGTTCTCGATCAGCAGCCCGATCGGCGTGCCCGTCGTCACCTGCACGCCGGACTCCGGATGCGCCATCACGCCGGACAGGATTTTCACCTGGTCCGGCTCCTGGCGCTGGGTCGTGAAGCGCGACTGGCCCGGCCGGCGGCGGTCGAGGTCCTTCTGGATGTCGGCCTCGGTGAGCGGGATCATCGGCGGGCAGCCGTCAACCACGCAGCCGATCGCCACCCCATGGCTCTCGCCGAAGGTGGTGACACGGAACATATGGCCGAAGGTGTTGAAGGACATCCGTCTCTAGCTCGTAAGTCAGCGCTGACGTGTGGTAGCGCCCGGGAACACCGCGTTCAACCCCGTTCCCGTCATTCCGGGTTCGCCCTTCGGGCGCCCCGGAATGACGGCGGGGTTGCTTAACTATACCTGTCCAGCCGGCCGTCGCGGAACACGTAGACGGTGCCCTGCTCGATATAGAGTTCGGCGGCGCTGGCGGGGGTCTCAAGGCCGAGCGAGACCATCAGGGCCCGGCAGGTGCCGCCATGGGCGACCGCAACGATGTCGGTCCGAAGCTCGTCATACCAGGCGCGGACGCGGACCTGCACATCGGCGTAGGTCTCCCCGCCCACGGGCCCAACGGTCCATTTGTCGGCGAGGCGCCTTGCATAGATGTCGGGATCTTTCGCCTCGCTCTCGGCCAGCGTCAGCCCCTCCCAGGCGCCATAACCGATCTCGCGCAGGCGATCGTCCAGCGTGTAGTCCGCCACCGGCAGCTCGAGCTTACCGCGCGCGAGTTCCATGGTCTGGCGCGCCCGGCCGAGCGGGCTCGACACATAGGGCAACGCGGCCTTGTCGCGGCCGTCGCGCTTGAAGAGATCGGCGAGAACGCCGCCGGCCTGCGCGGCCTGGCCGCGCCCGCGCGCGTTCAGCGGAATGTCCTGGGTGCCCTGAAGCCTGCCGAGCGCATTCCACTCGGTCTCGCCGTGGCGAAGGTAATAGATCGTAGGCACGGGCATTCCAGAATCTAAGGGCTAGTCCTTGCTGCCGAACGAGATGTCCGGCGCGTCGGGTCGCTTCATGCCCAGCACGTGGTAGCCGGAATCGACGTGATGCACCTCGCCGGTGACGCCCCGCGACAGGTCGGAGAGCAAATACAGCGCACTGCCGCCGACGTCTTCGGTGGAGACATTGCGCCGCATCGGCGCGTTATTCTCGTTCCACTTCAGGATATAGCGGAAGTCGCCGATGCCGGATGCCGCAAGCGTCTTGATCGGTCCTGCCGAGATCGCGTTGACGCGGATGTTCTTCTCACCGAGGTCGGCGGCGAGGTATCGCACGCTGGCTTCGAGCGCAGCCTTCGCCACGCCCATCACGTTGTAATGCGGCATCCACTTCTCGGCGCCGTAATAGCTGAGCGTGATCAGCGAGCCGCCATCGGTCATCAGTTTCTCGGCGCGCTGCGCCACCGCCGTGAACGAATAGCAGGAGATCAGCATCGACTTGGAAAAGTTCTCCGGCGTGGTGTCGACGTAGCGGCCGTCGAGTTGCTCGCCATAGGCGATCGCATGCACCAGGAAGTCGATCTTGCCCCATTTCTCATGCAGCACCGCGAAGGCCGCGTCGATGGTCGCAGCGTCGGTGACGTCGCAATGGCCGAGCACGAGGCCACCGATCTCGGCGGCGAGCGGCTCGACGCGCTTCTTCAGCGCATCGCCCTGATAGGTGAAGGCGAGCTCGGCGCCTGCGGCGTGGCATGCCTTGGCGATGCCCCATGCGATCGAGCGGTTGTTGGCAAGGCCGAGGATCACCCCGCGCTTGCCCTGCATCAGACCTGAATTCTGCGCCATTTCGCTAACGTCCCGTCGAGCTCTCGTTGAGGTCTGGAGGTACACCAGCCCTCCCTTGCGGTACAGCCCTAATACGCGGCGTTAACGCTGTTTCGAGCGCCGGAATAGCCGTTCCATTCGGGTGTTATGATGATTGTGGCCTTTGCGCCGAACGGCAGGACATCAAACACGGCATGAGTGCGTTTCGCCAGAGTGTGGAAGCCATGATCCCGGCGTTGCGCCGCTACGCCCGCGCGCTGACGCGCGATGCGGATGCAGCCGACGATCTGGTGCAGGATACGTTGGTGCGTGCGCTCCGTTCGGAGCGCTTGTTTCTCGGAGGCGACGTCAGGAGCTGGCTCTATACGATCCTGACCAACCTCAACAAGAACCGGCGGCGCTCGCTGGCGAGGCGGCCGCAATTCATGCAGCTGACGGAGAACAATCCCGATGCCAGCGGGACCGAAGCCGAGGGACGCGACATCGAGAAGGCGCTCGCAACGCTGGTGGAGGAGCAGCGCTCGGTACTGCTGCTGGTGATGCTGGAGGGCATGAGCTACCGCGAGGTCGCCGATATCCAGGGCGTGCCGATCGGCACCGTAATGTCCCGCCTGGCGCGCGCCCGCGCACACGTTAAAGCGTCGCTGGAAGGTGAGCGCCCGGCGCTCAGGCGGGTGAAATGATGGCAGGATTGATGCATCGCGCATGCCGCCTTCCCTGCACGGAGAGAGAAGCAGCGCAGTTGAACCGCGTAGGATTTTTTGGGCCGCAGAGCCAGAGACGACTGATATGAACGACCGCAATATTCCCGTTACCGAGGACGAGCTGCACGCCTATGTCGACGGCGAGCTGCCGGCCGAGCGTCGTGCCGACGTCGAGGCCTGGCTCGCCGCCCACCCTGATGATGCCGAGCGGGTGCAGTCATGGCGCGCCATGGCCGAGATGCTGCACGCCCGCTACGATGCCGTCGTGCAGGAGCCGGTGCCGGCCCGGCTGGAGCTCGAACGGCTGGAGCGCCGTCCGCGGCAATGGCTCTATCGAGCTGCCGCCGCCGTGCTGGTGGCCTTCGTCGCCGGCGGCACGGCCGGCTGGGTCGCGCATGGCGCCGCCAACGCACCCTCGACCTTCCAAAGCTTCACGGCGGACGCGCTCGACGCCCACCGCCTCTATGTCGTCGAGGTCCGCCATCCCGTCGAGGTCGGCGGCAACGAGCGCGACCACCTCCAGGCCTGGCTGACCCGGCGCTGCGGCTGGACCGTGTTCGCTCCGAATCTGGAAGCGAGCGGACTGAAGCTGGTCGGCGGCCGGCTGCTGCCGGGGCCGAGCGGGCCGGCGTCCTTCCTGATGTATGAGGGAGCTTCGGGCGAGCGCTACACGATCTACACCGCCAAGACCGAGAATGGTGCGACGCAAATGCGATACGCGAAGACGGACAAGGACGGCGCGCTGTTCTGGGCCGAGCGTGGCGTCGGCTACGTCGTCAGCGGCGGCGGTGCAGATCGCGACCGGCTGACCAAGGTGGCGCAAGCCGTGTACGACCAGGCAGAGAAAAACGGCGGTTAGACAACCCGCCATAGCCCAAGCTTGGCTTGGGCGTCCTTCAAACCGCGCAGTGCCTCGATTCCGTCATCGAAAATTTGGAATCAAGACATGCGTGCGTCTCATTATCGCACCGGGTGTTCACGCGAATATGAGTAGCGTTCGATCCGCCGATCGACGCGGGCGGCCTCGATTGGGGTTTTTGGTACCGCGCTGGTCCCCCTCTCGAGGCCGCACCTATTTATCGGCTGCCCCGCCGGACAGCCGACGCGCCGATACATGAAGCGCTACCACGCCTCAGGCATATGATGAGCATCATCCTGCGGGGAGATGCTCTAGGCTTTTAGGAGAACCCCTTCAGTTCCGGTCTCTCGCCGCAAAGCGCGATCGCTCGCGCTCAGCTTTTTTTGCGCATGATCTTTCCGGAAAACCGCTGCGCACTTTTCCGGATCATGCTTCAGCCAAGCCCGCTACGTGGATTGTAGGGGTGTTGGTCCCGCCACTTCTCCATCAATGCTTCAAGCTCGGCGTCGTTCCCGTCCGGTAGCATAATCCTGATAGTGACGAAGAGATCCCCGGTTCCAGCAGATTTCGGCAAGCCCTTACCTTTGAGTCGGAAGGTCCGGCCGCTGGAGGTGTTTTTGGGGACCGAGAGCTCGACCGCATTGCCAAGGGTGGGCACCCGGACCTTGCCGCCGAGCACCGCCTCGTAGAGCGTGACCGGCAGGTCGATTCGCAAGTCGGCGCCCTCGACCTTGAAGTGCGGGTGCGGCGTGACGCTGATGGTGATCAGCAGATCGCCCGGCGGATGGCCCTGGGCGCTCTCGCCCTGCCCCCGCAAACGAATCTGCTGGCCCTCGACGACACCGGCCGGAATCTTGACGTTGAGCTCCTTGCCATTCGGCAACCGCACGCGCTTCTCGCCACCCTTGACCGATTCTTCGAGCGAGACGGACATGGCGACATTGACGTCGAGATCGAGCCCGATCCCGCCGGTGTCGAATTCGAACTGGCCGGCGCTGCCGGCCCCGGGCCGCGCACCGCGCATCCCGCCGCCGAACATGCTGTTGAGGATGTCTTCGAACGCGCCCGCGCCCTGGCCCGGGCCTGCGCCGCCGCTACGGAAGCTGTAGCTCTCGAACCCGCCAGGACCGGCGCGACCGCGCGGGCCGCCGCCGCCCGGAAAGCCCTGGAAGCGCGGCTTGCCCTCGGCGTCGATCTCGCCGCGGTCGAACTGCTTGCGCTTGTCCTCGTCGCCGATGATCTCGTTGGCCGAATTGATCTCGGAGAAGCGCTCGGCGGCCTTCGGGTCATCCTTGTTGCTGTCGGGATGATGCTTCTTGGCCAGCTTGCGATAGGCGCTCTTGATCGCGGCAGCGTTGGCGCTCCGCGGCACCCCCAAGACCTCATAGGGGTCGCGCATCCGTCACGTCTCCTCTTGGGAAATCGAAATGTTAAAAGGGGCTCCCCGCCCCCACCTGAGCCTCATGTGGGGGGCAAGTGGCATTTTTGCAACTAGTCTTCCGGCGCGATTCCTAGCTACGCCACGGCTTTAGCGTATGAATCTCCCAACGGCCACGGCTGCTTTGGCATCCGGCACCCTGGAGCCAGCTTTCGGTCGCCCCGTTGACATAGCTCGCGAGGAAATCGCGGCACTTGCGGCCGTCCTCGGCCGCATAGGACTGGGCGATCGGCGTTACCGAGCCGCGCGCCCCGGTTTCCGGATTTTCCCAGTGCTGGCTGGAATCCTTGTCGCCCTTGCTCAGCACATCGGAGGCGGCGTTACGGGCGAAGGCAAGATCGGTCTCGGTCGGAGCGGTGTCCTTCGCCAGCATCGCGATCGAGCCGGTGAGGTCGCTGTCCTCGGCCTTGGCGTAGGCCGTCTTGTCACCGCGGGAAAAGCTGCAGCCGCCGGTGCCGAGCCCGATCACAATCATCGTCACGACAAGGCCGGACGGCCGCATCGCCGATAGGCCAACGCGTCCCCATGCCCTATATAGGGCGGTAGCGGACAACAACGCGTTTTGGGCCGCGGGACGCAACTCGGACTCCAGACATGACCGACACGACCTCGATGAAACACCAGACACCCTTAACATCCGGTGATTTCACCGCCGCCGACGAGCCTTTTGCGCTGTTCGAGGCCTGGCTGAACGAAGCCATCAAGAGCGAGCCGAACGATCCGAACGCCATGGCGCTCGCAACCGTCGATCCCGACGGGCTGCCTGACGTGCGCATGGTGCTGATGAAGGGCTTCGACACCGAAGGTTTTGTCTTCTACAGCCACATCGCCAGCCAGAAGGGCCGCGAACTCGCCGCAAATCCTAAGGCCGCGTTACTTTTTCACTGGAAGTCGCTGCGCCGTCAGGTCCGCATCCGCGGCAACGTGACGCCGGTGACCGACGCCGAGGCCGACGCCTATTTCGCGACGCGGCCGAAGCAGGCGCAGATCGGCGCCTGGGCCAGCAAGCAGTCGCAAGAGCTGGAGAGCCGCTTCGCCTTCGAGCAGGCGATCGCCAAAGTCGCGGCCAGGCACGTCATCGGCGAGGTGCCTCGGCCGCCGGGCTGGAGCGGCTGGCGCATCATCCCTTCACGGATCGAGTTCTGGCACGACCGCCCATTCCGCCTGCACGACCGCATCGAATTTCGCCGTGACGCGGCCGGCCAACCATGGTCCAAGACGCGGATGTATCCCTAGAGCTTAGGCCGACCTGAAAGATGTCCATGCCGCATTCGTCCAATGCGCCGCGCCGCACGCTGCTCCTGACTGGAGCCAGCCGCGGCATCGGCCACGCCACCGTGATCCGCTTCTCGTCGGCGGGCTGGCGTGTCATCACCTGCTCGCGGCATGCCTTCCCCGAGGATTGCCCGTGGGACGCAGGGCCAGAGGATCACATCCAGGTCGACCTCGGCGATCCCCACGACACCGCGCGTGCGATCTCCGAAATCCGCAATCGGCTCGAAGGCGGCGTGCTGCATGCGCTCGTCAACAACGCCGCGATCTCGCCGAAGGGCCCGGGCGGCTCCCGGCTCGGCTCGGTCGATACCGATCTCGACACCTGGACGCACGTCTTCCACGTCAACTTCTTCGCGCCGATCATGATTGCGCGCGGCCTGATCGAGGAGCTGAAGGCGGCCAAGGGCTCGGTCGTGAACGTCACCTCGATCGCGGGCTCGCGCGTGCATCCCTTCGCGGGCGCCGCCTATGCCACCTCGAAGGCCGCGCTCGCATCCCTGACGCGCGAGATGGCCTCCGACTTCGGCCGCGTCGGCGTCCGCGTCAACGCGATCGCGCCGGGCGAGATCGACACCTCGATCCTGTCGCCGGGCACCGAGAAGATCGTCGAGCAGCAGATCCCGATGCACCGCCTCGGCACCCCTGACGAGGTCGCCAAGATCATCTACGTGCTGTGCACGGACACCAGCTCCTACGTCAACGGCGCCGAGATCCACATCAACGGCGGGCAGCACGTGTGATCCGCACGCGTCGTTGCGCGGCAATGCACGAGAGCGGAGCGTGGTGCGCGCTCTTGCCCCCTCGTCATTGCGAGGAGCGGAGCGACGAAGCAATCCAGAATCCCTCCGTGGAAAGACTCTGGATTGCTTCCGCCTTCGCCAAAGGCTTCGGCGGACAAGTCGCTGCGCTCGCAATGACGGAGTGTGTGGGCAACATCACGGGTCTCCGCGTGCACTCGTAGGATGGGCAGAGCGAAGCGAAACCCATCGCGCATCCTCCTCGCGGAAACATGATGGGTTTCGCTTCGCTCTACCCATTCTACGGTCGCAGACACGCCTTCTCGATCTCGCGGCTCAATTCACCCGAGCTAAGGGGCAACGTGTAAGTCAAACGGTGGAAGCATGGGTCGGTTCGCAAGCACGGCGTCACTCTACGAGCATTTGCGCCCGCCCTATCCGGGCGAATTCTTTCGCAGCGTTGCGCAAAAGCTCGGCCTCTCCAGACAGAGCAGCCTGATCGATCTCGGCACCGGACCCGGCCTGCTGGCGCTCGGCTTCGCGCCCTATGCCGGCCGCGTCGTCGGTGTCGACCCGGAGCCCGCAATGCTGGATGCGGCGCGACGCGCTGCTGCGAGCGCAGGCCACGCGCTCACGCTGATCGAGGGAAAGACCGAAACGCTTGCCGCCGACATGGGCAGCTTCGATGTCGTGACGATCGGCCGTGCGCTGCACTGGATGGATCGTGAGCCGACGCTGGCACGGCTCGACGGGCTGGTTGCGCCGGGCGGTGCAATTGCCGTCTGCGCCTCGTTCTCGGCGACCGACGGCAGCAATCCGTGGCTCGAGGGCTACAACGAGATCCGCCGCCGCTGGTCACCGGCCAAGCTCTGGGAGGAAGCCGGCCGGGGCACGCGCACCCATCGCGACTTGCCGGCGTTCTTTCGCGGCAGCGCCTTTGCTCCTACCGAGCTCGTCAAGGTCGAAACCAGCCACATGATCAGCGTGCAGGACCTGACGCAACGCGTGCTGACCTACTCCTCATCGTCGCCCGAAGCGTTGGGCGACAACGTCGAGGCCGCACTGCGCGACGTCGAGAGCCATCTGACCTCGTTCGGCCGCGATGGCGCCATCGCCGAGACCATCGTCTCGACGGCTGAGATCATAAAGCGCCAAGTGATTTGACACGAAGGGCGGAAGCTAGGCGATCCAGACAACGCCGCCGCAAGACTGGATCGCCTGCCCTTCCTTCCACTCCTCAATCGAGTCGAATCCGACGTGACCGTTCGCGCAGCCTCAACGTTGCAGCATTTGGAGTAGCGGCAGCGTTGAATGCAGTCGAGCAATCGTCATCGTTCTCGCCATCGAGCAGCGGAGCACCACAGTGCCGGCACATGCGTGCCGACAACGACGGCGCCTTGCCGCTCGCCACGGCCTGACGATAGCTCGTCAGATCGATGACGTTGCGGGGCGTCGTTATGTGTTTTTCAACCATGGCTGTTCCTCGCGGCTAACCCGCTGCTTATCGCAGACAAGTTTCGCGCAAACGTTCAGCCCACTGCTCAAATTTTACCGGAGGAATTGGGGCGGCGCGCACACATCACTGCATGGCCGCAATCCCGCTCTATTCTGCGACACCAACCGCCGTGTCTCTACGAACGGCGTAAGATATCGGTAGGTATCTTTGCCGGAGTAGCGATACGAACGTCAGGCTGTCGTTCTTGGCATGATCTCGCGGCAAGCCAGTTCCGGATCGCGCTTACAGCCACTTCTTCCACTTGAAGATCCAGTACGGAACAATGGCCGCGAACAGCATCATCACGATCGCCATCGGATAGCCGTGCGCCCATTCGAGCTCCGGCATCGACTTGAAGTTCATGCCGTAGACCGAAGCGATCAGCGTCGGCGGCATCAGGACAACAGCCATGACCGAAAACAGCTTGATGATGTTGTTCTGCTCGAGATTGACGACGCCGAGCATGGCGTCCAGCACGAAGGTGATCTTGCTGGAGAGATAGGAGGCGTGATCGGTCAGCGACGACACGTCGCGCTGCATGGTCTTGAGCTGCTCGCGCATGTCCTTGGACCATTTCACGCCTTCGACCACCGCGGACAGGAACGTCACGACACGGCCGATCGAGACCAGGCTCTCACGCACCTTCGAGGTCAAATCGCCCTTGCGGCCGATCGAGATCAGGATCTGGGAATATTGCTTGGCGTGGCCGTGACGCTCGCTCTCGGGCTCGAAGATGTCGTGCGAGACCTGGTCGATCTCGGCGCCGCAGCGCTCCAGAATGTCGGCGCAGCGATCAATCACGGCGTCCAGCAGTTCCATCAGCACCATCTCGCCGGAGATGGAAGGCGTGCAGGAGCGGGCGAGCTTGGCCTCGACCAGCGCGAAGGGTTTTGGCTGATCGTAGCGCACCGTCACCAGGCGATGGTCGCCGAGGATGAAGGTCACCGCCGTGGTCCGGGGCATGTCGGTATCGGAGTGGCACATCAGCGTCGCGGTCATGTAGCGCGCGCTGTTCTCGATATAGAGGCGGCTGGAGATCTCGATCTCCTGCATGTCCTCCCGGGTCGGGATCGCGATGCCCAGGAGCCGCTCCACAGCCTTGTCCTCGGCTCCAGTCGGGTTGACCAGATCGACCCACACCGCGTGATCCGGCACGACAGCCAGATCCTCGACCACGGCCTTCTTGAGGCTGCCCTCGGAGGGAACGAACACAGAAAACATGCACAACTCCAGCAGGGGCCTGCGACAGACTGACAGCCCTTAGCGCGATTCTGACAAGTTCAAGATGACAAGCACATTAACGGAGCGTTTGCATTTATGGCGGCGGCGTGGCCCAACCGTGGCACGGAATCGACAGTTCGGCATCTTTGGCCCCAAAAACCGCGCAACGTCGCAAAAATTGCGGCAAAAAAGCCACAGGTTCGGTCTCGCAGTGCGGGAAAAGGTCCGAAACGCTGGAATTGTGGCAGATTTCAACGATAATAGGGACCAACGGAGTCGTGGTTTTGGGCCTTGGCTCAAGCTCCGCGAAAGTTTGTTGATGTCGATTGGAACCGAATCATGTCGTCGCTGAAAGTTATGCTGGGTGTTTTGGCCGCTGGCCTGATGCTGTCGGGCTGCATGCAGGCCACGCACTTTGAGGCGACCGACACCAAAGCCTTCAAGCCGAAGGACAAGGAACTGCTCGCCAAGGTGCGGTATGAGAACACCCCGGTCGCCGAGCCGTTCCGTCGCGCCATCGTCGAATACCACCGCAAGGAATCGCCGGGCTCGATCGTGGTCGATTCCGACAACCACTATCTCTACTACGTGCTCGATGGCGGCAAGGCGATCCGTTACGGCATCACCGTCGGCGAAGAAGCCATGGCCTGGTCGGGCATCGCCAAGGTCGGCAGCATGACCGAGTGGCCGGCCTGGCATCCGACCCCGGGCGAGATCTCGCGCCTGGGCGTTCCGACCTATGTCGCGCCCGGTCCGGATAATCCGATGGGTTCCCGCGCGATGTATCTCTACTCGGGCGGCAAGGACACGCTGTTCCGCATCCACGGCACCAACCAGCCGGAATATATCGGCGCCTCGATCTCGTCGGGCTGCATCCGCCTGACCAACGAGGACGCGATCGACCTCTATGGCCGCGTCAAGGTCGGCACCATCGTCGTGGTGCTCGAGCCGAAGCACGGCGACTCGCCCTACAATTCGCGTCTGGCGCTCGGCGCCGGCGGAACGGGCCAGGCGGGCAGCTACTGATCGCCTTCTGATCTCTGAGACTTAAAAAGCGCCGGTTTCACCGGCGCTTTTTTGTTGCCGGCTTGTGCGACTGGGCCTTGTTGCCAGCGGCCACTGGCTTGTCCGCAGGCGCGGGAGATTTCTCCGTCGCCTCGTCGTCAGCGCCCTCCTTTGCCTCAGGCTTGGTCTCGGATTTGGCCGCGACCTCGCGCGGCGGCGCCTCCTCGGGACGTTCCGCCGGCAGCAGCGGGGCGACCTGCGGCAGGGGATCCCAGACGTTCCACTGGCAGATCCGGTAGTCGTTGCGCCGCTGCGCCAGATCGAGATGGATGTGGTCCTCGTGGTACCAGTCCGATCCCGGGCCAAGCACGGTGGAGAAGCGCGAACACACCGAACGCAGCACGCGCTCGCGCACGTCGCGCGACATGGTGCGGTCGGTGAGGCCGATCGACTGCCCGTTGGCGAGCTTGATGGCGCGGACGTCGAGCGCGTTGGCCTTGCCGTGCTCGGACAGCATCGCGCCTGCGATGCGGTTGCGACCGCGGCACTCGAAGCTGTCGAAATTGTCGAGATCGCTGATGGTCGAGCCGAGGCTGGTGGCCACCGGCACCATGTCCTTGCGCACCCAGTCGGCGATCGCGGACGCCATGGTGCAGCGGAGGATCGCCGCCGGCTTGACCGCGACCTTGCGCTTGTCCGGCAGCACGATGGCCTCCAGCCGCACCAGATCCTCGCCGCCGCAGGCGCCGGGACCGCGGATATCCGGAAGCGACGGTGCAATCGCGATCTCCTCGGTCAGCGCAAGGCGGCAGGCCGAGAGCTGCTTCTCCGGCAGCGGCGCGGCCTCGGCGGGTTTGCTGCCGTTCGGCTTATCGGGAGAAGGTTTTCCTTCGGTCTCCGGCGCGGCCTCGTCCGCTGCTTTGGGGGCCCCCTCCGGGCGAGGCTTTGGTAGCGGTATCTTGGTGGCGTGCACCGCCGGACGCGGCCGTGGTGTACCAAGACCGAAGATATCGAGCGGCGCAGCATATTTCCGCGCCTCTGCCCGATCGGCAAGCATGAGCGTCAGCCCGAGCGCAGCGGTAACCATGGCCGCGCCGGTGGACATATAGCCGCGACAAGACCATTTGCGGCGAAAGTCCGGCAGGCTAAAACTCATGACAATTCTTTGGCCCTGCGCTGAGAGCGACAACCCGCCCAGCGAATTCTCGGAGGAACGACGGAATGCTTGGTTTGATGCAAGATTGGCCCCTGCTCTGCCACCGGATCATCGAACACGCCGCCAGGATTCATGGCAACCAGGAGGTCGTCACGCGATCGGTCGAGGGACCGATCCATCGCACCACCTACGGCGAAATCCACAAGCGCGCGCTCAAGGTCTCCCAGATGCTGGAGCGCGACGGCATCAAGCTCGGCGACCGTGTCGCAACGATCGCCTGGAACACCTGGCGCCATCTCGAAGTCTGGTACGGCATCATGGGGATCGGCGCCATCTGCCATACCGTCAATCCCCGCCTTTTCCCCGAACAGATCGCCTGGATCATCAACCATGCGCAGGATCGCATCGTGATGACCGACCTCACCTTCGTTCCGGTCCTTGAGAAGATCGCCGACAAGCTTCCGAGCGTGGAGCGCTACGTCGTTCTCACCGACAAGGCGCATCTGCCGCAGACCACGCTGAAGAACGTCGTCGCCTACGAGGACTGGATCGCGGAGGCCGACGGCAAATTCAAATGGAAGGAGTTTGACGAGAACACGGCAGCCGCGATGTGCTACACGTCGGGTACGACCGGCGATCCGAAGGGTGTGCTGTATTCGCATCGCTCCAACGTGCTGCACGCGCTGATGGCCAACAATGTCGACGCCCTCGGCACCAGCGCCTCCGAGACAATGCTGCCGGTGGTCCCGCTGTTCCACGCCAACAGCTGGGGCATCGCCTTCTCCGCGCCGTCGCAGGGCACCAAGCTGGTGATGCCCGGCGCCAAGCTCGACGGCGCCTCGGTCTATGAGCTGCTCTCGACCGAGAAGGTGACGCACACCGCCGGCGTGCCGACGGTGTGGCTGATGCTGCTCCAGCACATGGCGGCCAACAATCTGAAGCTGCCCGACCTGAAGATGGTGATCTGCGGCGGCTCGGCGATGCCGCGCTCGATGATCAAGGCCTTCCTCGACATGGGCTCGAACGTGCGCCACGCCTGGGGCATGACCGAGATGAGCCCGATCGGCAGCGTCGCGGCGCTCAAGCCGCCGTTCCAGAACGCGACCGGCGATGCCAAGCTCGACGTGCTGCAGATGCAGGGCTATGCGCCCTTCGCGGTCGAGATGAAGATCACCGACGATGCCGGCAAGGAGCTGCCCTGGGACGGCAAGACGTTTGGTCGCCTCAAGGTCTCCGGTCCCGCCGTCGCCAAGGCCTATTACCGCGTCGACGCCAACATCCTCGACGAGGACGGCTTCTTCGACACCGGCGACGTCTCGACCATCGACGAGGCCGGCTACATGCGGATCACCGACCGGTCCAAGGACGTGATCAAGTCCGGCGGCGAGTGGATCTCCTCGATCGACCTCGAGAACCTCGCGGTCGGCCATCCGGCCGTGGCGGAAGCCGCCGTGATCGGCGTATTCCACCCGAAATGGGACGAGCGGCCGCTGCTGATCGTGCAGCTCAAGCAGGGCCAGCAGGCCAGCCGCGAGGACATCCTGAAATACATGGATGGCAAGATCGCGAAATGGTGGATGCCCGATGACGTCGCCTTCGTCGAAGGCATCCCCCACACCGCCACCGGCAAGATCCTGAAGACGGCGCTGCGCGACCAGTTCAAGGATTACCGCTTCCCGAACGCGGCGGCGTAACGGGCTCAGACGTCATTCCGGGGCGATGCCAACGGCATCGCACCCGGAATCTCGAGATTCCGGGTTCGCCCTTCGGGCGCCCCGGAATGACGGGCAGTAACAGTCCGGTCTCCCTTGAATTTGCCCCCGGGCCGTGGTCTCAACGGCCTATCGTCGTGCCAAACGGCCGGCACCGCCTTCAACACCCCGGCAGAGCTCTTCCGATGGCCCGCAGGTTTTCCGCTCCCTATCAGACGGAGCCCGTGTCCAGCCTTGCGAGCTGGGCACGCAATCTGGCGGTGTTCGCGGTGGTGGCGGTGGTGGTGTCGATCATCGTCGTGCGCTTCGGCTTTCTGGAGCCGAAGCCGGCGGTCGTCACCTTCTTCGGCGGCCTTGCGATCGCCGTGGTCTCCATCCTGTTCGGCCTCGCCGGCTTTGCCGCGATCTGGCAGAACGGCTCGCGCGGCATGGGGCGCATCCTGATCGCCTTCCTGATCAACGGGGCGATCCTCGCCTACCCCGCCTATCTCGCCCTGCAATACCGCAAGCTGCCGGCGATCCACGACATCACCACCGACCCGATCGACCCGCCCCGCTTCGACGCGCTGGCGCGCCTGCGTTCCGTCGACGGCGCCAACACCGCAGTCTACGCCGGCCTCTATTCGGCCGAGCAGCAGCGCCAGTTCTATCCTGAAATCGAGCCGATCGAGCTCGAGATCCCGGTCGACCGCGCCTATGCGATCGCGCTCCAGCTCGTCAACAAGCGCAAATGGCTGGTGATCGACGAGCGCTCGCCGCAGCCGCCGCGCCGCATCGGCCGCATCGAGGCGGTGGCGCGCACGCCGATCATGGGTTTCCGTGAGGACGTTTCGATCAGGGTCGTGCCCGACGGCGACGATTCCCGCGTCGATATCCGCTCGTCCTCGCGCTATTTCGACAGCGACCTCGGCAGCAACGCCGCGCGCGTGACAAAATTCATCGACGATCTCAACACCGCGGCCGACGCCGACGCGCTCAAGCCGGTGAAGAAGACGCCGGTCGCACCGCCCAAGGCGCCGGCGAAGACGGTGAAGAAGTAACGCGTCGTGACGTCGGCGCGCTAGGCGTTGGCCATCCGGTACGTCCCGCCGATCACGGGATCGCCATCCGTCGCGACTACGCCGCGCGCGACCAGATCTTCCAGATGCGCCAGCACGGAATAGCCGGCAGCGGTCGTCAAGCGCGGGTCGATGCCGATATAGATCGCGCGCACCATGGTCGGGATGTCGGTCTCGCCCTTGGCGAGGCGGTGCAGGATCGAGGCCTCGCGCGCCTTGCGGTGGCGGATCAGGAAGCGCACGAAACGCTGGCCCTCGGGGATCTCCGGGCCGTGGCCGGAGAAATAGAGATCCTCCTCGCGCGCGGCGAGCCGGTCCAGCGATTCCATGTAGTCAATCATCGAGCCGTCGGGCGGCGCCACGATCGAGGTCGACCAGCCCATCACGTGGTCGCCGACGAAATTGAACTTCCGCTCCGGCCAGGCGAAGGCGAGATGGTTGGCAGTGTGGCCAGGCGTCGCCACGGCCTCCAGACGCCAGCCGCCGCCTTCGACGACGTCGCCATGGGCGATCCTGATATCGGGCACGAAATCGCGATCCGAGCCGGATTCCGGATTGTGCTTCTCGCTCTCGAAGCGCGGGCGCGAGGCGCGGTGCGGGCCCTCGGCATAAACCGGCGCGCCGGTCGCCTGCTTGATCCGCCCGGTGTTCGGCGAATGGTCGCGGTGGGTGTGGGTGACGAAGATGTGGCTCACCGTCTCGCCGCGCACGGCATCGAGCAGCGCCGCCGCATGGGCCGCATCGTCCGGGCCGGGATCGATGATCGCGACCTTGCCGGTGCCGACGATGTAGCTGACCGTGCCGGTGAAGGTGAACGGGCTCGGATTGTTACAGAGCACCCGCCGTACGCCGGGGCGGACTTCCTCGACGACGCCGGGCTGAAGCGGAAAATTGCGGTTGAACGGGACGTCGTCGTTGTCGGACATGGCTTGCTCATTCCTTGCTGACTTCGTCATGCCCGGCCTTGTGCCGGGCATCCACGTTCCTCGCTTGAGCTAAGACGTGGATGGCCGGGACAAGCCCGGCCATGACGGAGTTGGAGAGTTCTCTTGCCTAGTACCCTAACCGCGGGGTCTCAGAAGAACGCCTGAATGCCCGTGATCGCACGGCCCAGGATCAGGGCGTGGACGTCGTGGGTACCTTCGTAGGTGTTGACCGTCTCAAGGTTATGGACGTGACGCATCACGTGGAATTCGGCCGAGATGCCGTTACCGCCGTGCATGTCGCGGGCGACGCGGGCGATGTCGAGGGCCTTGCCGCAATTGTTGCGCTTCATGATCGAGATCATCTCGGGGGCGAACTTGCCTTCGTCCATCAGGCGGCCGACACGCAGCGAGCCCTGCAGGCCGAGCGCGATCTCGGTCTCCATGTCGGCGAGCTTCTTCTGCACCAGCTGGGTCGCAGCCAGCGGCTTGCCGAACTGCTTGCGGTCGAGCGTGTACTGACGGGCGCGATGCATGCAGTCCTCGGCGGCGCCGAGCGCGCCCCAGGAGATGCCGTAGCGGGCGCGGTTGAGGCAGCCGAACGGGCCCTTGAGGCCGGAGACGTTGGGCAGCAGCGCGCTTTCGGGCACCACGACGCCGTCCATCACGACCTCACCGGTGATCGAGGCGCGAAGCGACAGCTTGCTGCCGATCTTCGGCGCAGACAGGCCCTTCATGCCCTTCTCCAGCACGAAGCCGCGGATCTGGTTGTCGTGCTCGGCCGACTTGGCCCAGATCACGAACACGTCGGCGATCGGCGCGTTCGAGATCCACATCTTGCTGCCGGTCAGGCGGTAGCCGTCCGAGACCTTCTCGGCGCGGGTCTTCATGCCGGCCGGGTCGGAGCCGGCGTCGGGCTCGGTCAGGCCGAAGCAGCCGACCCACTCGCCGCTGGCGAGCTTGGGCAGGTACTTCTTGCGCTGGTTCTCGTCGCCATAGGCGTAGATCGGATACATCACCAGCGAGGACTGCACCGAGTTCATCGAGCGGTAGCCGGAATCGACCCGCTCGATCTCGCGGGCCACGAGCCCATAGGCCACGTAGCTCGCATTGGCGCAGCCATACTCTTCCGGCAGCGTGATGCCGATCAGGCCGAGTTCGCCCATCTCGTTGAAGATCTCGCGGTCGGTCTTCTCTTCCAGATAGGCCTTGGTGACGCGCGGCAGCAGCTTGTCCTGGGCGTAGGCGCGGGCAGTGTCGCGCACCATGCGCTCGTCTTCGGTCAGTTGCTCGTCGAGCAGGAACGGATCGTCCCACTGGAAAGAAGCCGCAGCCGGCTTGTCCTTGGTCTGAGGGCGCACGCTCATGAAACGTCCTTTCGCATCTGGTTCCGTCTAGAAATTACCCGACAAATTAAAGCGCCGCGGCAACAAGTGCAATTGCATCCTGGTTTCGGTCATTCCGGGGCGATGCGAAGCATCGAACCCGGAATCTCTTTGCCAGCAGCTTCGAGATTCCGGGTCTGGCGCTTTCGGCGCCATCCCGGAATGACACTGCGTGTCAACTCTCGAGCTGCTCGTTGGCGACGATCTCGATGCCGAAGCCCGACAGGCCCTTGTAGTCGTGCACCGAGGAAGTGAGATGGCGGATCGAGGTGACGCCGAGGTCGCGCAGGATCTGCGCGCCGACACCGACTTCGCGCCACTGGCGGTTGCGGTCGGCCTCGGTCGCGCTCTCGTCGGGAAGCGCCGCCACGGGGACGCCGGCCGCGCCGTCGCGCAAATAGACCAGCACGCCACGGCCGGATTTCTTGAAGTGCTCGAGCACCGCCGCCATGCGCTTGTGGCCGGTGAAGATGTCCTTGACGATGTTCGGCTTGTGGAAGCGCGTCAGCACGTTCTTGCCGTCACCGACGCCGTTGTAGACGAAGGCGACGTGGGCGATGGAGTCGAACGGCGAGCGGTAGGCATAGCCCTGCAGCGGCCCGATCGGGCTTTCGGTGACGAAGGTCGAGACCCGCTCGATCAGCTTTTCGCGCGCCTGGCGGTAGGCGATCATGTCGGCAATGGTGACGTGCTTGAGCTTGTGCCTGGCCGCGAACTGCGCGACCTGCTCGCCCTTCATCACGCTGCCGTCGTCGTTCATCAGCTCGCTGATGACACCGACCGGCGGCAGGCCGGACAGCTTGCAGAGGTCCACCGCGGCCTCGGTATGGCCGGAGCGCAGCAGCACGCCGCCGTCCTTGGCGATCAGCGGGAAGATGTGGCCCGGGCGGGCGAAATCGTTGGCGCCGACATTGGGGTTGGACAGCGCGCGGCAGCACGAGGCGCGCTCCTCGGCCGAGATGCCGGTGCCGCCGTCGGGCTTGTAGTCGATCGAGACCGTGAACGCGGTGGTGTGCGCGGAATCGTTGTGGGCGACCATCGGATCGAGCCGCAGCCGGCGCGCGTCCTCGGTGGTGACGGGCGCGCAGACGATGCCGGAGGTGTGGCGGATGATGAACGCCATCTTCTCCGCGGTACAGAGCGAGGCGGCGACGATCAGATCGCCCTCGCCCTCGCGGTCTTCGTCGTCGGTCACGACGACGAGCTCACCCCGGGCAAAGGCCTGCAAGACTTCCTGGACGCTATCGGGCATTTCCCAATCTCTATCGGTTATGGCCGGGAGGCTTAGCCGGACTTGGGCCGGGGCGCTAGTGTCCCCGGCGCAACCACATATGCCTGACGGCAGGCCTGCCAGCAGGTTTCAGGCTTGCACCGAACATACCAAGGATATAGGCGCGCGGGGCCCGGAAGGAAGGCGGCAGGAGATCGTCAGGGCAGCACTTCGCGCCGTTCGCCCAGCCGCACATCGAGCTCGGCGCGCTTGTCGGCCAATAGGCCGGCCTGGGCGGCTTCGATCACGGTAAACAGCTCATGAGCATCGCTGAGCCGGGTCACGGTGACGTAGCTGGCGCCGGCCGCATAGAGCTCGCCGACATCCGACAAGAGATCGGCCGTGGCAACGATCATGGCGGTCGGGTTGAGGGTGCGGACGTGGCGGACCAGCTTCTCGTTACTGGCGCCCTTCAGAAGCGCGTCCGGCACGCTGAGGATGATCATCTCGGACTTGCCGACGCCGGCATGGAGCAGCGTATCGGCGCTGCTGATGTCGCCATAGATCACGTGCAGGCCGCGTGACACCAAGGTCTGGTACACATTGGGGTTGAAGTCGACCACGGTGATCTGCTCGAGTAGCACCGGGGCCTGCCGTTCGATCTCGGCCAGCAGCGCGCTCGCCGCACGGAAAAAGCCGAGGATCACGATACGGCGGGCCTCGCCATGGCCGCCCTCATGGCCCTCCTCGGCATGGCCGTTGCCATGGTCGAGATCGCGCAGACCGATCCGCTTCAGAGGGCCGATCGCCCAGCGGGTGATCTCGTCGCTGCGGCTCATCGCGAAGGTCGAGAGTACGGCGAGCACCACGAAGGCGAACGAGGCCGCATTGGCGGTCTCGGCGGCGATGTGGTGGTCGGCAACGCCGGTCTGGATCACAACAAGCGAGAACTCGGAGATTTGCGCGAGATTGAGCGCCGGCAACAGGCTGGCGCGCAGGCCCTGCTTCATCAGATAAAGCGGGGTGAAGGTGGTGACGAGGCGGCTCACCACCGTGAATGCCGCGATCATCAACGCGAGCCCGATCACGGAGAGGCCGGGCACGGGAATGGTCATGCCGAGCGCGACGAAGAACAGCGTGATGAAGAAGTCCCGCAGCGTGGTGACCTTGGCGGTGACGTCGAGCGCGTAAGGAAAGGTCGAGAGCGAGACGCCGGCGATCAGGGCGCCCATCTCGCGCGACAGCGACAGCCGCTCGGCGGTCTCGGCGACAAGAAAGCACCAGGCGAGCGCGCCGAGCAGGATCAGCTCGGGACGGCGGGCGATCTGGTGGAACAGGCGCGGCAGCACATAGCGGCTGACCAGCAGCGCAGCGGCGACCAGCACCGCGACGCGGCCGATCGAGAGCAGGATGACGCTGACCTCAAGATTGGCGAGGCTCGGCTGCACCGCCAGGAACAGGATGGCGAAGATATCCTGCAACACCAGGACGCCGAGCGTGATCCGGCCGGGCAGCGTGTCGAGCTCGCGCTTCTCGTAGAGCACCTTGACGATGATGACGGTGCTCGACAGCGCGCAGGCGACGCAGAGATAGACGGCGTCGAAGTGCCCGCCTCCGAGCGACAGGCCGATGCCGACGAAGAACAGCACCCCGAGCAGGCACCCGCCGAGCAGCTGGCCGCCCGCCGCAAACAGGATCACCTTGCCCGCCCGCACGATCTTCTTCAGGTCGATCTCGAGGCCGATCATGAACAGCATGAAGATCAGGCCGAGCTCGGAGATGACGCTGATCGATTCCTGCGACTGGACCCAGCCGGCGCCGAATGGACCTATGCAAAAGCCGGCGATAAGGTAGGCCAGGATCAACGGCTGCCGGGAGAAATGGGCGAGCAGGCCCAGCATCCAGGCAAACAGAATACAGAGAGTGATGTCGCGAATGAGCTCGTGCATACCAAATTGGTCCGTTTTGCCGCACCCTAGAGACGGGTTGCGGCGCGGCAAGCGAGCAATTCGTCACATGCAAAACGGGCTTTTCGCAGCAATGCTGCTATGCCCTCTCGCCTGCGCCGCGCCCGCCGCCGCGCAATCCAAGGTCAATATCGAACAAAACTTTGCCGATTCGCTCACCGCACTGCCGAAGGAGGAACTTGCCGTCTCCGGCGGGTTCTACGTGCCCGCCTATTCCAGCGTCGCGATGAGCCAGGGAAAGTTGCGTGTCGACTTCTCGGTGACGCTGAGCGTGCACAACGCCTCCGAGACCCAGCCGCTGGTGGTCAAACGCATCGCCTATTTCGACACCGCGGGCAAGCAGGTCGAGACCTACCTGAAGGGGCAGGTGGCCCTGAAGCCGCTCGCCACGATCTCGATCTTCGTTCCGACCGACGACGTGCGCGGCGGGACAGGCGCCAATTTCCTCGTCGACTGGGCGGCCACGGGCGAGATCGCCGAGCCGGTGGTCGAGGCCTTGATGGTTGGCGGCGTCGCCAATGCGCATTACGCTTTCATCAGCCAGGGCCGTCCGACTAGGACGGCCGGTAAGAAGTAAGGCAGGCCGGCGCAACGCCGGCTGCTCAACAAGAACAAAACGAGGAACGCTCCCATGACGTCCAGCTTCGATTTCGCACCCCTGTTTCCCGCAGGGCTGCCGGCCCCTTCTGCGCGCTGGACGGGCCTTGCCAAATACAGCTTTGTCGGCGGCAACAACGATTCCGAGCAGGTGCCGCTCGATGAGCTGATCGAATCAACCAACGCGGTGCTGCGGCGCGAGGGCCGCTCGCTCGCCACTTACGGGCTGGCGCACGGACCGCAGGGCTATCTGCCCCTGCGCGAATTCCTGGTGACAAAACTCAAGCGCGATGCCGGCATCAACTGCACGGTCGATGATCTCATGATCGTCTCGGGCTCGCTGCAGGCGCTCGACCTCGTCAACGCGACGCTGCTGACGCGCGGCGACACCGTGATCTTCGAGCAGGAGAGCTATCAGGGCTCCCTGACCCGTCTGGCGCGGCTCGGCGTCAACGTGGTCGGCATCCCCCTCGACAAAGACGGCATGCGCATGGACGTGCTGGCCTCGACGCTGGCCGACCTCAAGAGCCGCCGCATCCGTCCGAAATACATCTACACCATTCCGACGGTGCAGAACCCGACCGGCAGCATCATGCCGGAAAGCCGCCGCGCCGAGCTGGTGCGGCTCGCGACCGAATATGGCGTGCCTATCTTCGAGGACGATTGCTATGCCGATCTCGTCTGGTCCGGACAGCGGCCGCCCGCGATCCACGCCATGAGCCCGAACGGCGGCGTCATCCATATCGGCTCGTTCTCGAAATCGATCGCGCCGGCGCTACGCGTCGGCTTCATCGTTGCGCCCTGGGATGTGATGTCGCGGATGCTGTCGCTGAAGACGGATGCCGGCTCCGGCGCGCTGGAGCAGATGGTTCTCGCAACCTATTGCAAGCCGCACTTCTCGAGCCACGTGCCGGCGCTGACCAAGGCGCTGCGCACCAAGCTCGATACGCTGATGGAAGCCCTCAACGAGCAGTTCGGGACGGCGGCGGAGTTCGAGGAGCCCAAGGGCGGCATTTTCCTCTGGGTGAAGCTGCCCGACCAGGTCGATACGCTTAAGCTGTATCAGGCCGCGCTCGCCGCCGGCGTCTCGATCAACCCGGGACCGGAATGGTCGACCAACAAGGGCCATTCCAGCTCGCGACTGCGGCTGTGCTTTGCGAGCCCTTCGCACCAGCAGATCCGCGAGGGCGTCGCCCTGCTCGCCGAGGTCTGCCGCAAGGAATTCGGCGTGCCGGCCCGCAGCGCCAATGTGGAGAAACGGGCCTAGTCGTTTATCTAAGCCGCTCTATCAGGCCACTTGCGGCTGGCTGCCGTGGATCGCGGCGGCCAGTCGGAGCAGCAGCACGATCGAGACGTTGCCCTTGCCGGCCTCGATCTGGGCGATGTAGCGCTCGGAAATCCCGGACCTGCGGGCCAGCTCCCGGCGCGACAGCTCGCAGCGGGCGCGTGACGATCTCAGGCGCTCGCCCAGCTCGGCCAGAAACGCGGTCTCGGAATAAGGCGGCACGGCACAGCTACCCGGCAGCACCTCGCCCGCGAAATCCATGACTTGATTCAGCATCGGTCTATCCACGTTCGCCTTCGGGAGCGCCATCCTACCCCCGATGCGACCCGCCTCATTGACGCGGATCAAATTCGCGCGCGAATGGCCGGCACCGTGGACGACCGCGTGCGGGATGCTAGAATTTGGAATACTTCGAAGCGGGGCTTTTCAGGACATGATGCGTTGTTTGGGCCGCTGGGTCGCGGCTGCGGTGCTGTGGTCGATCTGCATGCCCCTCGCGCGCGCCGAGCCGCTTGCGGCGACCGTCGAGCAATGGGGACTGCTCGGCTCGTGGGCGGTCGACTGCGCGGCCCGGCCCGACCGCGACAAGGGTGCGCTGCTGACTTACGAAATCCGGAAAGACGGCCGGGTGATGTACCGGCGCAATTTCGGCGATGCCAAGGACGAGAACGAGGTCGTGTCCGCCACGGTCAACGCCGAAGGCCTGATCAACGTGATGGTGTACTTCCCCTCGCTGCAGCAGACGCGTGAGTTCGGCCTGCAGCTCTCGGAGCAAGGCAGCCTGCGCGCGATCTACAATCGCAGCGATCGCGGCGTGTACACGATCAAGGACGGCAAATACGTTGCCACCGGTGCGCCGACGCCGCAGCAGCAACGCTGCGATTAACGATATCGTTGATCCTGAATATCCATTCAGAATTCTCTTCGCTTTCCTCCGGAACGTTCACGCGAATGCGCGGTTTAGATTTGCATTCGATTGGAGGAAGGACATCATGAAGAAGCTTGGTTATGTCGTTGCCGCTCTCGGCGCGCTCGCGGTTGCGGCACCAACCCTGGCGAGTGCCGAGACGGTGGTGATCAGGAACGGCCATCATCACGGCCCGTACGGCGCTCGTGCCGAATTCCGCGAGCATCGCGACCACGGCTGGCATCGCGGCTGGCACCATCGCGACAAGGTCGTCGTGATCAAGCGCGGCCATCACCACCACTGGGACTAATGCGCAACGCAATGAGGAAATGGCCCCTCACGGGGCCATTTCTTTGTGCGTTTGAAACGTCAGGCGAGATCAATCCCACGCCGGCGCAAAGGCCGGATTAACGCAGCGCCTGTCCTTGGGCAGCGCGGCGATCTTGTTGCGGTCGGCATCGTCGAGCGTGATCTTCAGCGCGTCGAGATTGGACTGCTGGCTCTCGCGGCGCGAAGCCTTCGGGATCGCGGCGACACCGTCCTGGTCGAGCAGCCATTTCAGCGCGACCTGGGCTGCGGTCGCGTTGTGCTTGGCGCCGATCTCGGCCAGCACCGGATCGGAGGCAATGCGCCCCTGCGCGAGCGGGCAGTAGGCGACCAGCGGTATCGACTTGGCGTTGAGATAGGCCAGCACCTTCGATTGATCGAGCATCGCGTGATATTCGATCTGGTTGCAGGCGATCGGCGCCTTGATGTCCTCGACGGCGATCTTGAGCAGCGCCGTGGTGAAATTGGCAACGCCAATGGCCCGCGTGCGCCCCTCCTCCTTCAGCTTCATCAGGGTCTCGAACACCGCGCCCCAGTTCGCCGACTTCGACGGCCAGTGCACGAGATAGAGGTCGACATGGTCGAGCCTCAGCTTCTGCAGGCTGGCATCGAAGGCGCGGCGGATCGCATCGGGGCTGAGGTTCTCGTGCCAGACCTTGGTCGTGACATGCAACTCCGTACGCGGCACACGGGCAGCAGCCAGCGCAGCGCCGATCGGTTCTTCGTTGGCATACATCTCGGCGGTGTCGATGTGGCGATAGCCGATCGACAGCGCACTCTCGACCGCGGCGCGGCAGGCATCGCCCTGCATGCGGAAGGTGCCGAGGCCGAGCTTGGGCATGCTGATGCCCTGTGTCTTCAGATTATCCATGAAAAGGCTCCTGACGTCATTCATCCCGCCAGACACGCGGTGGGACCGCGAGGGGACAGACTCTTTGGTGATGGAAAAGAGGTGGCGGGAGTGATTAGTATAGCGCGGTCGGCGCAAGGCGGCCAATCAAGATCGGGTTAGGGGCCTAGGAATGCTGCGCCACCACGGCCGGACGGGCCTGCGGCTGCGGCACGATATCGACCGACCAGAGGTCGCGGTTGTCGACGTCCTTCAAGGTCACGGTCATCACGCCGGTCGCGCCGTCAATGTCGACACGGCCGAAGAACTGCAGGCCGAAGCACGGCGCCAGGTTCTCGCCCTGGGCCTCGCTGCAGCCGTGCTGGTACATCGCGACGGGACCAAAGGTGTTATCGAGCTCGCCCGGGCTCCAGGTGCCGGCGTGCAGCGGACCGGAGACGAACTCCCAGAACGGGTCGAAATCCTGGAATTGCGCCTTATTCGGATCGTAGTAATGCGCGGCCGTGTAGTGCATGTCGGCGGTGAGCCAGACGATGTTGCGCACGCCGGCGCGCTTGATGGAGGCCAGCAGATCGGCGATCTCGTGCTCGCGCCTGTCAGGTGCGCCATTGCCGAGCGCGACCGCATCGAGACTGACGAGGCCGATCGGCAGGTCGGCGGCGATCACCTTCCAGGTCGCGCGCGACGCCGCGAGCTCGCGCTTCAGCCAGGCCAGCTGCTCGGCACCGAGAATCCAGCCGCGATGATCGTCGCCCTTGTTCCAGGTCTCGTCGCGATAGCTGCGCATGTCGATCATGAAGACGTCGAGCAGCGGACCGTAGGCGATCTTGCGATAGACCCACCCCTGCCGCGCGCCGATGTCGCGGATCGGCATGAAGTCGAAGAAGGCACGGCGGGCGCGCGTAACCAGGCGCGGCGTGCCGTCATCCTCATACCCGGCTTCGTCGTAGCTGCCGGTGGGCGACCAGTCATTGGTGACCTCGTGGTCGTCCCATTGCGCGAACATCGGCACCTCCGCATGGAAGGCACGAAAATGCTCATCGAGGTGATTGTATTTATAGTTGCCGCGGAACTGCGCCAGCGTGTGCGCGACCCCGGCCTTCTCCTCGGTCACCAGATTGCGCCAGGTCTCACCGTTCGGCAGTTTCTGTTCGGACGGAATCGTGCAGTCGGCGTAGATGTGGTCGCCGGAATGGATGAAGAAGTCCGGACGGTTGTCGAGCATGGTGCGATAGCTGCGATAGCCGCCGCGCGCGATGTCGATGCCCCAGCCCTGCCCCGCCACGTCGCCCGACCACACGAACGAGATCGACTGGCCCGCTGCCGGCGCGGTGCGGAAATGGCCGACCCGGCTTTCGCCGGCAATACCGGTCGCGATGTCGTCGAAGCGAATGCGGTAGAAGATGTCCTGCCCGGGCGGCAGATCGTTCAGCAGCAGCTTCGCGGTGAAATCCGTATTCTGCAGGGCGTCGCGCGAGTCCGACGCAAGGATGGTCCTGAAACTCTCGACGGTCGAATAGTCCACCTGCATCCGCGCGGGCCGGTCGGCGCGCGCCCAGACCATTGCGGAGCCGTCCGAGACATCGCCGGATTGAATGCCGCCTGCGATCTGCGGGCGGTCGGCGGCGCGGCTGATGGATGGCTTTGCGAGCGCGGCGACAGCGAGGCTTGAAGTGGAGCGGACCAGGAATTGCCGCCGGGTCCATGCGCGCGAGGCGCGGAGCGATGCCATTCAGGAAACCTTCGTCGAATCGCGACGGAAGGTGCCTGCGCTCCTTGACTCCTACCCTGACGGTTTCTTGACTCCACGCCGACGGTTTTGCGACGCGGGGATGACGGTGCATCGAGAACGCAGCCACGGTGCAGGTGCGCCCCCCTTGCCCCGCAAGCGGGGCGAGGTGAAGCGAGATCGCCACTCGATCTAGGTCCGACCAGCTACGCTCAGCGCTTCCAGTTGCAGATGCCGCCGGAGCGGCACGGCCAGGTCTGGATGCGGGTGTCCATTGCCTGAGCGTCGAGCGGATTGCCGCGACGATGCGCAAGCTTGGTACGGGCTGAGCCGCGCGGCGGCGTGCTCTTCGTGTGGGCGACCTTCGGCTCGGCCACATGCACGCGTTCGGCCGCGACCTTCTTCGGCACGTCGAGGGGCTCGGCGCGGGCCTGCGCCTCGTTGCCGCCCTTCGCTTCCAGCGCGACCGGCGCGAACTGCGTCTCCGGCCCGAGCCGCTTCGGCGACAGGACGGCCTTGGAGAGATCGAGACCGAGATATTCGTCAGGCTTGTAGTCGTCAGCGCGTGCAATCCCGCCCCATGCGATCGCAAGGGCGACGGCAACTGCAAAAGGAACGCTTTTCAGGACCACGGACGCCTCCTGAAATTGATTATTAAAGGGGTATTCTACCCTATTTAGGAGGCGTCACGCGCAATTCCAGCGGCCGGCTGCCGCTGTGGTTAAGAAGTTTGGCGGTTTCAGGCGACCTTTCGTGCTTCAGCCGTACCGTCCAGGAACCCCATCAGGCGGCTACGGATGATGGTATCCGCCTCGGCCATGATGCGATCGATGAGCTCCTTGCAGGAGGGGATGTCGTGGATCAGGCCGGCGACCATCCCGCAGCTCCAGGCGCCCGCGTCCATCTGCCCGTCCAGCATGATCTTGGGATAGACGCCCGCGACCTGGTCGTGGATGTCGTCGATGGTCAGCTTGTCGCCCTTCGCGCGCTCGATCTCGATCAGGCGATCGACATTGGCATTCTTGAGCACGCGCTCGGTGTTGCGCAAGGCACGCATGATCAGGCGGGTGTCGAGCTCGGTCGCCGCGACCAGCGCGTTCTTCACGTTCTGATGCACCGGTGCTTCCTTGGTGGCGATGAAGCGCGTGCCCATGTTCATGCCGGCCGCGCCCAGCGACAGCGCCGCGACGAGGCTGCGCCCGTCGGCCATGCCGCCGGAGGCGACGAACGGGATCTTCAACTCTTCCGCCGCACGCGGCAGCAGGATCATGTTCGGAATGTCGTCCTCGCCGGGATGGCCCCCGCACTCGAAGCCATCGACGCTGACCGCGTCGCAGCCGATGCGCTCGGCCTTCAGCGAGTGTCGGACCGAGGTGCACTTGTGGATCACCTTGATGCCGGCCGCCTTCAGCGCAGGCATATATTGTTCGGGGCTGCGGCCCGCGGTCTCCACCGCCTTGATGCCGCCCTCGACGATGGCCGCGATGTACTCGGGATAAGGCGGCGCCGAGAAGGTCGGCAGAAAGGTGAGGTTCACACCGAACGGCTTGTCGGTCATGTCGCGGCAGCGCGCGATTTCCTTCGCGAGCAATTCCGGCGTCTTCTGCGTAAGACCGGTGATGATGCCGAGCCCGCCGGCATTGGAGACGGCGGCTGCCAGCTCGGCAAAGCCGACGAAATGCATGCCGCCCTGGATGATGGGGTGCTCGATGCCGAACAGTTCGGTGATCGCGGTCTTCACGTAAGTTCTCCTCCCGGAATTTTGCTTGAGCTCGGAATCAGTCTAGCCGGACTTTTGCGCCGCGGTCACCATTTCTCTCCGAACGGCCGGATTTCCATCTCGAAGGTCCACGCGCTCTTGGGCTGCTGATAGAGCTGCCAATAGGAATCAGCGACAGCCGACGGCGGCATCAGGAGATCCGGGTTGTCCAGCGCATTCGGGCCGAGCGCCTCGAGCCGGCGCTGCCGCACCCATTCGGTGTCGACGCCGGAATCGATGATGAGATGGGCGACGTGGATGTTCTTCGGTCCGAGCTCGCGCGCCATCGCCTGCGCCACGGCGCGGAGGCCGAACTTGGCGCTGGCAAAAGCGGCAAAGCCGCTGCCGCCGCGCAACGACGCAGTCGCGCCGGTGAAGAAGATGTTGCCGCCGCCGCGCGGTAGCATCAGCCGCGCCGCCTCGCGTCCCGCGAGGAAGCCCGAATAGCAGGCCATCTCCCACACCTTGCGGAAGACGCGCTCGGTGGTGTCGAGGACCGGGAAGTTGACGTTGGCGCCGACGTTGAAGATGCAGACCTCCAGCGGCGCGTGCTTGTCGGCGTCGTTGAGGAAGGAGATGACCTCCTCCTCCATCCGCGCATCGAGCGAGCGCGCATGGATCTCGCCGCCGGCGGCCTCGATGTCCGTCACCAGCGGTGCCAGCTTGTCGCCGTTGCGGCGGCCGGCGAAGACCGTGAATCCTTCAGCTGCGAATTTCTTGGCGATCTCTGAGCCGATGAAATCGCCGGCCCCGATCACGGCAGCAGTCGCGTTTCGCTTGGGCAAGGTCGCCTCCTCCGGTGAGTGGTGTGATTGGAGGGAAGGCTATTGGTCTGAAACAGAACTGTCAAAAACTGCGGCAAGCTGTTCGATCCGGTGATGGTGTGCTCGGAATGCGGCGAGCCGCTGGATGCGAAACAGGTGCATGTGCATGCGGGGCCGGGATGGAAGGAAGCAGTGGGGTAGGTCATCCAGGCGCGTTCAGAAAAAGAGCGCGACACTTGTGCGTGCCGCGCTCACCTCGATTGTCGTCTTCTGCGCCCTTTGCTCAGTGCGTCTTGGTCTTTTGCCACTTCTCGAGGTCGGGCTTCGTTGCGCCCGACTTCTGCTCCTTCTCCGGATTGCCCTTCCAGGGCTTGTCCGTCTGGGCGTGCGATCCCCAGTCATTCTGATGCCGGGGATCGTCGGTTGGCCGCTCCTTGCTCATCGAACTCTCCCTTGTGAAACCTTACGCGAAGGGAACACCGTAATGGGCGTTGATGCCGCGCATCGCGGCGTCATCGCCCCAATTCCAATCGCTGCGCTCGCCGTATTTCGGCGCGCCCTCGAGCGACTTCGCGGTGATTCCGGTGACATAGCCGCCGAGATCGGTGTCGTATTTCAGCGACTGCCAGGGCAACGGATAGTGATCGTTGCCGAGACCCAGAAAGCCGCCGAAGCCGAGCACGGCGTAGGACACCTTGCCGCTGACCTTGTCGATCATCACTCGTTCGATCGAACCGATCTTGTTGCGATCGGCACCATAGACCGATGTTCCCTCGACCTTGTCGCTACCGATCAAGCGGCCCATCTCGGTTCGGTCCATTTCACCTTGATTCAACATCTCCAGTCTCCATTCAGCCAATGTACAAGGCCAACCGGGCCTGGAGATGTTCGTTCCAAAACGCGTCGAGAGATGAAGTGCCGCGCGGCGAGGTGAAACTAGTGCGGCGATATCGCCGCTTGTCGCGGTGACAGGAATTCAAACATCTCGGCGGCGGTCTGGAGCTGCTCGATGCGGGCGGCGACGCCATCGCGCTGAACGCCGACCGGCAGGCTCGCGAGCTCCTGCTCGAGCCGCAGCCTTTGCGCGCCGAGACGCTGTTCGAATGTGTGGGGTTCAGATCGTCTTCGCATCATCTGTCCTCGGCGGTTGCAGGCCCGGGCTGTTGGCCCAGCGCTCGACTTGCTCGATCACCTTCTGATGGCTCGGACGCACCGGCTGCGGTGCCTCCGGTTCCTCGGAGAGCTTGCGGGGTAACCTGACCTTGTCCGTCATGGTGCGTCTCCCTTTCCCTTAAAAAATGCATCTCCGAGGGAATCGTTTCAATCATAACTTATTGATTTTACTTGAATATATTGCTAAACTGACGTTTTTTTGGACTCCTGTGGAACCCCAGCCAAATTGGTTCGTTTAGCAGGCTACTCAACTTACTCATTTTGCGTGATCGACCATGAATGACCTTCGCGCCGAGCGCCTTCAGGTCATGCTCTCGCCGGAAGAGCTGGCCGCAGTTGATGATTTCCGCTTCAGGCATCGCATGCCGACGCGCGCCGCAGCGGTCCGCGAACTCCTCAAGTTCGGACTGGCCGCAGCGGGCGTCGACGCCGCCGCCGGAGTGAAGTCGAGCAATTTCGGCGTGTTCGGCCGCGGGCCTGACGGCCATACGCAGGGTGATCCCGAAGGCGGCACCGAAGACTGATTCAAACCAGCCCGCAAAGCAAAACGACCCCGGCACGATGGGGTGCCAGGGTCGTCCTTGGAGATTGCTTCCGGCGCACCGGGGGCATGACAGCCGAAAGCAACCTGTCGACTCGTCGCGAAGGGATTCGTTCCTCGCGAAAATTATCCTGTTGGCGCGCCGCCGGAGTCGTCCGGCATCACACCGGAGCCCGGCGTCTTGGCGTTGTCGCTGAGCTTGGGATCGCGCGTCGCCTCACGCGTCGGCGAACCCTTCTGATCTGTCTTGTGTGCGGTCTGCGCACGCTGCTTGTCGCGCGGCTGGTCCTCCGCGCGTTTGTCCTTGACGATACCGTGGTCGGAATGCGCCATGATGTCCTCTCGCCTCTCCTGATGTGTTGAAGCGGTTACGCGCTGGACCAATGAATGTTCCAGCACGCAAGAGGGATGCTAACTATGCGCCGCGTGGATTGCGGCCGACGCATTTTCCAGATGCACCTGCCGCACCGTCGTCACGGTCGCGAACGCCACCGAGACGCCGAAGGCAAGAATGAGTGAGAGCAGTGCCAGACGTGGAGCCATCGCAAAACCTCCTTCTGGAAAATCAACGCGATCGACTATTCCTGGATGATCCTTGATTGGTCGAGCTCATTCCGTGAGCGGTCTCACACGCGGATTGACGAACGTGGGAGCGGTCGCGCGTCCCGGATGACGCTGACCCTGACGGGCGGGATTTCGCCGTCGAGCCAGTCCTGCTCGATCGCGAGCGCCGTCCAGGCGTCCGCCATGCGCGAATAGCGCTTGTAGGCGGGTTTCCCTTCCGCGCGCTCGGCGAGTTGCAGACAGTTTTCGGCGTTGTCCCTGAAGATGTCAGACTGTTTCATGCACAAGACGTGGGGACGGAACTCCTGCATCGCAACCGCCCTTACCGGATCGTAACGTTCAGGGAACTTCGCGCGCCGCCGGTCATTGACTATCCATGCGAGTTCTTGTCGCGATAGTCTTGGTCTTCATCAGCACCGCGGCGCTTGCCGACAGCACCGGCGAGCGGACGCCGGGCGAACGCGCGCCGACCGCAACCGATGTCATCACCGGCCTCTACACATTCAGCCGCTTCCAGCAGGGCCTGCTGGAGAGCACTGACCTGAAGGGCAATGCGGAGGTGAAGAACCTCGCCGCCTTGCGCGCCGAAGAAGCTGCCAAGCGCGACAAGGCGCTGAAGCAGATTCAGGACGCGATCGGTGCCGAGCCGCACGCCGGCAAGACGACGTCGGTGAGTGCAAGCCTAGTCGAGCCCGAAAACTCCGACGGTCCGACCTACGTCAAAAGTTTTTACGCCGCGCAGATCCCCGAATATGAATCCGCCATCAGCCTGCTGGAGCGCTATCTGAAAGCGCCCGACAACGCCGCGCTTGCCGCTTTTGCCCGCGACCAACTGCCGGTGCTGCGCGCGCAGGTGAAGGATGCGGAGCGAACGATGGCGGACAAGTAGCCCGCGAGGTGGCGCAAAAGACAGCAAATCCGATCCAAAAACTTTGGAACCCCATGGAACCAATAGGCTTTGTCCCGGTTAATTTGGCCGGGCTGAGCAGAGCAGGTTCCAATTCGACGCGTCGCAACCTTGGCGCTTGATTTCGAATTTGGCTGACGCTCTAGTTTGATCAATTGCGCCGCGCCGTGGATTCGGACGACGCTTGCGGGGGAATCAGTATGAGCGACCTCGATCCTGGAGCTGCATCACGGTCCGGTCGTCGCGTCCCAAAGCCAAAAACCAACGGAATGTCGGAGCCGGATTCCCGCCAGGAATTGCTGCTCGCGCTGCAGGCCATGCGCAGCGGCGACTTTTCCGTGCGGATGAGTGGCGATTATCTCGGCATCGACGGCAAGATTGCCGACACTTTTAACGAAATCATCGCCGCTAACCAGCGCATGGCGCAGCAGCTCGAGCTGGTCGGCCAGGTCGTGGGACGCGAGGGCAAGACCCGCCAGCGCGTGAAGTTCGGCCTCGCCTCGGGCTCCTGGGCCGACATGGAAGGCTCCGTCAACACGCTGATCGACGATCTGCTCTGGCCGACGCGCGAAGTGACGCGCGCCGTCGCGGCGGTGGCGCAAGGCGACCTGCTCCAGACCGTCAAGCTCGACGTCGACGGCCGCCCGCTGCGCGGCGAATTCCTGCAGTCAGCGACCATCGTCAACACCATGATCAAGCAGCTCGGCGTGTTCACCTCCGAGGTGACGCGCGTCGCGCGCGAGGTCGGCACCGAGGGCAAGCTCGGCGGCCAGGCCCAGGTGCCCGAGGTGACCGGCGTCTGGAAGGATCTGACCGAGAGCGTCAACTCGATGGCGAACAACCTGACCAACCAGGTTCGCAACATCGCCGAGGTGACGATCGCGGTCGCTAACGGCGACTTGTCCAAGAAGATCACCGTCGACGTCCGCGGCGAGATCCTTCAGCTCAAGGAAGCCATCAACACGATGGTGGACCAGCTGCGTTCCTTCGCCTCCGAAGTGACGCGCGTGGCCCGCGAGGTCGGCACCGACGGCAAGCTCGGCGGCCAGGCCATCGTGCCCGGCGTCGCCGGCACCTGGAAGGATCTGACCGACTCCGTGAACGCCATGTGCGGCAACCTCACCGCACAGGTCCGCAACATCGCCAACGTGACGACCGCCGTGGCGCGCGGCGACCTCTCGCGCAAGATCACCGTGGACGTGCGCGGTGAAATCCTCGAGCTGAAGGACACCATCAACACCATGGTGGACCAGCTCAACTCCTTCGCTTCCGAAGTGACGCGCGTGGCGCGCGAGGTCGGCACCGAAGGCAAGCTCGGCGGCCAGGCCCAGGTGCCGGGCGTTGCCGGCACCTGGAAGGATCTCACCGACAACGTCAACTTCATGGCGTCGAACCTGACCGCACAGGTCCGCAACATCGCCGACGTCGCCACCGCCATCGCCGGCGGCGATTTGTCGAAGAAGATCACGGTGAACGTGTCGGGCGAGATCCTTCAGCTGAAGGAAACGCTCAACACGATGGTCGACCAGCTCAACGCCTTCGCCGGCGAAGTCACGCGCGTCGCGCGCGAGGTCGGCACCGAAGGAAGGCTCGGCGGCCAGGCCAACGTGCTCGGCGTCGCCGGCACCTGGAAGGACCTCACCGAAAGCGTCAACTCGATGGCGTCGAACCTGACCGCACAGGTCCGCAACATCGCCGAGGTGACGACGGCTGTCGCCGGCGGCGACTTGTCCAAGAAGATCACCGTGGACGTGCGCGGCGAAATTCTGGAGCTGAAAGACACCATCAACACCATGGTGGACCAGCTCAACGCCTTCGCCGGCGAAGTCACGCGCGTCGCGCGCGAGGTCGGCACCGAAGGCAAGCTCGGCGGTCAGGCCCAGGTGCGCGGCGTCGCCGGCACGTGGAAGGATCTGACGGACTCGGTCAACTCGATGGCCTCGAACCTGACCGGCCAGGTCCGCAACATCGCCGAGGTCGCCACCGCCGTCGCCAAGGGCGACCTGTCCAAGAAGATCACCGTGAACGTGTCGGGCGAAATCCTTCAGCTGAAGGAAACGCTCAACACGATGGTGGACCAGCTCAACGCCTTCGCCGGCGAAGTGACGCGCGTCGCGCGCGAGGTCGGCACGGAAGGCAAGCTCGGCGGTCAGGCCCAGGTGACCGGCGTCGCCGGCACCTGGAAGGATCTCACCGACAACGTCAACTCGATGGCGGGCAACCTGACCGCCCAGGTCCGCAACATCGCCGAGGTCGCAACCGCCATCGCCGGCGGCGACCTCTCGCGCAAGATCACGGTGGACGTCCGCGGCGAGATCCTTCAGCTCAAGGATACGCTGAACACGATGGTCGACCAGCTCAACCGCTTCGCGGGCGAGGTGACGCGCGTCGCGCGCGAGGTCGGCACCGAAGGCCGCCTCGGCGGCCAGGCCAACGTGCCCGGCGTCGCCGGCACCTGGAAGGACCTGACCGACAGCGTCAACTCGATGGCGGGCAATCTCACCGCCCAGGTCCGCAACATCGCCGAAGTGACCACGGCCGTGGCGCGCGGCGACTTGTCCCGCAAGATCACCGTGGACGTGAAGGGCGAAATCCTCGAGCTGAAAAACACCATCAACACCATGGTGGACCAGCTCAACGGCTTTGCCGGCGAAGTCACGCGCGTGGCCCGCGAGGTCGGCACCGAAGGCAAGCTCGGCGGCCAGGCCGAGGTGCCCGGTGTCGCCGGCACCTGGAAAGACCTCACCGACAACGTCAACTTCATGGCCTCGAACCTGACGGCCCAGGTCCGCAACATCGCCGAGGTCGCGACCGCGATCGCCGGCGGCGATCTCTCGAAGAAGATCACGGTGGACGTGCGCGGCGAGATCCTGCTGCTCAAGGACACCCTCAACACGATGGTGGAGCAGCTCCGTTCCTTCGCCGCCGAAGTGACGCGCGTGGCGCGCGAGGTCGGCACCGAAGGCCGGCTCGGCGGTCAGGCCGTCGTGCCCGGTGTCGGCGGCACCTGGAAGGACCTCACCGACAACGTCAACCTGCTCGCCGCAAACCTCACCACGCAGGTCCGCAACATCGCCGAAGTCACCACGGCCGTGGCGCGCGGCGACCTGTCGCGCAAGATCACCGTGGACGTGAAGGGCGAAATCCTCGAGCTGAAAAACACTATCAACACCATGGTGGACCAGCTCAACGCGTTCGCCGGCGAAGTCACCCGCGTCGCGCGCGAAGTCGGCACCGAAGGCGAGCTCGGCGGTCAGGCCCAGGTGCCCGGTGTGGCCGGCACCTGGAAGGACCTCACCGACACCGTCAACTTCATGGCGGCGAACCTCACCGAGCAGGTCCGCGGCATCGTCAAGGTGGTGACCGCGGTTGCGAACGGCGACCTCAAGCAGAACCTCACCGTGAAATCGAAGGGCGAAGTCGCCGCGCTTGCCGACACCATCAACAACATGACCGAGACGCTCGCGACCTTCGCCGATCAGGTGTCGTCGGTGGCGCGCGAGGTCGGTGTCGAAGGACGGCTGGGCGGTCAGGCCGACGTGCCCGGCGCGGCCGGCACGTGGAAGGACCTCACCGGCAACGTCAACCTGCTCGCGGCCAACCTTACCTCGCAGGTGCGCGCGATCGCGGAGGTCGCGACCGCCGTGACCAAGGGCGACCTCACCCCGTCGATCCAGGTCGATGCCCGCGGCGAGCTCGCCGAGCTCAAGGACAACATCAACACGATGATCACGAACCTCCGTCTCACGACGGAGCTGAACACCGAGCAGGATTGGCTGAAGACCAACCTCGCCAAGTTCACCAACATGCTGCAGGGCCAGCGCGATCTCGCCACCGTCGGCCGGCTGCTGCTGACCGAGCTGTCGCCGCTGGTCAACGCGCATACCGGCGTGATCTACCAGGTCGAGAACGAGGACAATCCGCAGCTGCTGCTGCTCGCCTCCTATGCAGGCGACGGCGTCTATCCCTATCAGCGCGTGCTGCCGTTCGGCGATGGCCTGATCGGCCAATGTGCGCTCGACAGGCGGCCGCGCGTGGTCGCGGACATTCCTGCCGACGTTGTGCCGATCAATTCGGCCTTGTTCCGCGTCGCGCCGAAGAACCTCGTGGTGCTGCCGGTGCTGTTCGAGGGCCAGGTCAAGGCCGTGATCGAGCTCGCCTCCCTCACCTCCTTCACGACCTCGCAGATGACCTTCCTGGAGCAGCTTACCGACTCCATCGGCATCGTGCTCAACTCGATCGAGGCGACGATGCAAACCGAAGGCCTGCTCAAGCAGTCGCAGCAGCTCGCCGGCGAGCTTCAGACCCAGCAGCGCGAATTGCAGCAGACCAACGACCAGCTCGAGCAGAAGGCGCAACAGCTCGCCGAGCGCAACGTCGAGGTCGAGCGCAAGAACCAGGAAATCGAGCAGGCCCGCCGCGCGCTCGAGGAAAAGGCGACCGAGCTCGCGCTGACCTCGAAGTACAAGTCCGAATTCCTCGCTAATATGAGCCACGAGCTGCGCACGCCACTGAACTCGATCCTGATCCTGGGGCAGCAGCTCACCGACAACCCGGACGGCAACCTCTCGGCCAAGCAGGTCGAGTTCGCCCGCACCATCCACGGCGCCGGCACCGACCTGCTCAACCTCATCAGCGACATTCTCGATCTCTCCAAGATCGAGTCCGGCACGGTGACGGTCGACGCCGAGGAAATCCTGACCGCGAACCTGCTGGAGACCGTCGGGCGCCCGTTCCGGCACGAGGCGGAAAACCGCGGCCTGTCGTTCAAGATCGACGTCGACCCGAACCTTGCGCGCAGCATCGTCACCGACTCCAAGCGCCTGCAGCAGGTTCTCAAGAACCTGCTGTCCAACGCGTTCAAGTTCACCGCCGAAGGCGAGGTGCGCCTGAAGGTCGGCGCCGCAGTCGGCGGCTGGGGCACCGATCACCCGGTGCTGAACTCCGCGCCGGCCGTGATCGCGTTCGAAGTCTCCGATACCGGCATCGGCATTCCCCTGGAGAAGCAGAAGCTGATCTTCGAGGCGTTCCAGCAAGCCGACGCCGGCACCAGCCGCAAATATGGCGGCACCGGTCTTGGCCTTGCCATCAGCCGCGAACTCGCCAGCCTGCTCGGCGGCGAAATCCACCTGCGCAGCGCCCCCGGCAAGGGTTCGTCCTTCACAATCTATCTGCCGCTGAAATATTCCGGCCCGACGCTGGCGCCCCGCGCGCCCACACCCCAACAACACAACCAGCCCCCGGCGCTCCAGCCGGCCGCGCCGGAACAGCAGCGCGTCATCGAGCAACTGCCCGACGACCGGCTCAATCTCGAACCCGGCGACAGCATCCTGCTGATCGTCGAGGACGATCCGCATTATGCGCGCATCCTGGTCGACCTTGCGCGCGACAAGGGCTTCAAGGTGCTGGTCGCCGCGCGCGGTGCCGAAGCGCTCGAGCTTGCCAAGCAGTATCAGCCGCGGGCAGTCTCGCTCGACGTGTTCCTGCCTGACATGCTCGGCTGGACCGTGCTGAGCCAACTCAAGCACAACCCGCTGACCCGCCACATCCCAGTGCAGATCATCACGCTCGACGAGGACCGCCAGCATGCGCTGGCGCGCGGCGCCTTCTCCTTCGTCAACAAGCCGACGACGACTGAAGGCGTCGCCGCGGCGCTGACGCAGATCAAGGAATATGCGCGTCCCAGGCGCAAGCGGCTCCTGATCGTCGAGGATAACGAGGCCGAGCAGCTCTCGATCCGCGAACTGCTGCATCACGATGACATCGAGATCGTCACGACCGACACCGGCGCCGGCGCGCTCTCGACGCTGCGCGAGGCGCCTTGCGATTGCGTGGTGCTCGACCTCCGCCTGCCCGACATGAGCGGCTTCGAGGTGCTGGATCAGATCCGCAACGACGAGGCACTGTCCAATGTTCCCGTCGTGGTGTTCACCGGCCGCGAGCTTTCGGCGGAGGAGGATGCGGAACTTCACACCATGGCGCGCAGCATCGTGGTCAAGGGCGTGGAATCGCCGGAACGCCTTCTCGACGAGACCGCCTTGTTCCTGCACCGCGTGATCACGGAACTTCCGGTCGAGAAGCAGCGCATGCTGGAGAAGCTGAACAGTTCCGACGAGGATCTGATCGGCAAGACCGCCCTGCTCGTCGATGACGACGCCCGCAACATCTTCGCGCTGTCGAGCGTCCTGGAACGGCGCGGCATGAAGGTGCTGACGGCGACCACCGGCCGCGAGGCCGTGACGCTGGTCGAGTCCAATCCGGAAATCGCCATCGTGCTGATGGACATCATGATGCCTCAGATGGATGGCTATCAGACCATCGGAGTGATCCGCGAGAACCCGGCCTTCGCGCGCCTGCCGATCATCGCGCTGACCGCCAAGGCGATGAAGGGCGACCGCGAGAAATGCCTGGAAGCCGGCGCGTCCGACTACCTCGCCAAACCCGTCAACACCGATCAACTGCTGCTTGCGATCCGCATGTGGCTGCATCGCTGAGCTGGATCCGCGAATGGACCACGAAAAGGTCAACATCCTCCTCGTCGACGACCAGCCGGCCAAGCTGCTCGCCTATGAGGTGATATTGAAGGATCTCGGCGAGAACCTCGTGATCGCCTCGTCGGGCCGCGAGGCGCTGGAGGTTCTGCTCAAGACCGAGATCGCCGTGATCCTGGTCGACGTCTGCATGCCCGAGCTCGACGGCTTCGAGCTCGCCGCGATGATCCGCGAGCATCCGCGTTTCCAGAAGACCGCGATGATCTTCATCTCCGCGATCCAGGTCAGCGACATCGATCGCTTGCGCGGCTACGAGATGGGCGCGGTCGATTACGTGCCGGTGCCTGTTGTGCCGGAGGTGCTGCGCGCCAAGGTCAAGGTGTTTGCCGAGCTCTACCGCAAGACCCGCGAGCTCGAAAGACTGAACCAGGATCTCGAAGACCGCGTGCGGGCGCGCACCGCCGAGCTGGAAAATTCCACCGCAAAGCTGCGCGAGAGCGAAGAGCGGCGCAGCATGGCGATCGCCGCCGGCAAGATGGGCTCCTGGGACTGGGACTGGATCACCGGCGACTGGATGTGGGACGATGGGCAGTATCGCATCTTCGGCGTGACACCCGAAAGCTTCGAGGTGAATCCGGCCAACGTCCAGGCCCTGCTGCATCCCGAAGACGTCGATCAGCTGCGCAAGGCCGTCGCCGAGTTCAACAAGGGCACGCGCGCCTATGAGACCGAGTTCCGCATCGTGCGGCCCGACGGCGACGTGCGCTGGTGCGTCGGCACGGCCGCCGCCACGGCCGACAACAGCGGCCGCGTGGTGCGCGTGAGCGGCGTCACCGTAGATATCACCGAACGCAAACGCGCCGAGGAGCGGCAAAACCTGCTGGCGCGCGAGGTCGATCATCGCGCCAAGAACGCGCTGGCGCTGGCGCAATCGATCGTGCGTCTCACCCGTGCCGACGAGGTCAAGGCCTATGTCAACGCCGTCGAGGGGCGCATCAATGCGCTGGCGCGCGTGCACACGATCCTGTCGCTGTCGAGTTGGCAGGGCGCGGAGCTTTCAAAGCTGATCGAGGAGGAGCTTGCGCCCTACTCGCTCGGCGGCCAGATCAGATTGGCCGGTCCCGAGGTTCAGCTGGTGCCGGCGACAGCCCAGACGCTGGCGCTGGCGCTGCACGAGCTCTTCACCAACTCGGCCAAATATGGCGCGCTCTCGACGCGGTCGGGCCGGCTCGCGATCGGATGGAAGGTCGAGGACGACCACCTCACGCTGACCTGGGAGGAATCCGGCGGTCCGCTGGTGAGAACGCCGCTATCACGCGGCTTCGGCACGCGAAGCCTGCTTGCGAGTGTCGAGTCCCAGCTCGGCGGACAGGCACAATTCGATTGGCGTGCCGAGGGCCTGTTGTGCCACCTTGAGGTGCCGTTGACCCGCAAGTCTGCGGCAACGGCCGCAGCCGGTCAATTTGACGCCGGCAACTCCGCCGAGTTGCAACGCGCCTCCGGTTAACCGGAGGCGGCCGTCGTGATGTGTTGCGCCGGACGCGGCTCGTTCGCGAGCCGCCCTTCGAGCCAGGCTTCCGTTCGGGCGAGATCATGCAGCGCTCTCGCGTAGCGGCGTGCCGCGCTGCGCTCCGCACCGCGCGGCAGCTTGCGTGCCTTGCGCAGCATGTCAGCGGCGGCGTTGCGATAGGCCAGCGAACGGTAAAGAAAAACGACCTTACCCATATCCAAGGTTCCCGTGTTGATGGCGTCCATCCTCGCAAGCCCGGCATGAACGTCGGATGAAGCGGCGGATGACAATTCCTTCACGCGGATGGAACCCATCCTCATCACGCGCGTTTGCATGCGGAATCGAGGGTCGGTTCCATGCGTACGAAGAGGCCGCCCAGGAAACCAGCGAGCCTGATCTCTCCCGCCGGCGCCATCAAGCTCGTGACGCATGCAATGATGGGCGCAGCTCTCGGACTCGCATTCGGCCTCGCGCTCATGCTCTCCAATCCGGCGGTCGCCAACCTGCTCAATCACGGCGGACACCAGGCCGTTCTCGTCTTCATGCTCACATTGGTGACGACGTTCGCGATCGGAGCAACCCTGACCGGCCTCGTGTTCATCATCGCGGAAGACAAGGAATCTTGACGCGCCTGTGAAGCGCGCGGGTTGCTTTGTCAGGAACTCCTGCGGCAAACGGCGGTTGGCTGCCTGCGTCAATTCAACTCAGGGAGTTCCCGCGCATGAAGACCACGAAGCTCGCTCTCGCCGTCATGCTGGCAACCGGCCTCGCCGCCGCTCCGTTCACCGCGCAGGCCAAATCGCACAAGGCCAAGCATGAGTCCGCGACGACGTCGTCACAGACCACGGGCGCCAACACAAAATCCTCCAAGGGCGCCGATCCCTCCGGCCAGGGCGGCTCCGGTCCCGGCTCCGACCAGGGCGGCACCATGACCAACAACAAGAGCGGCATGAGCAACACCAAGTAAGCTCGCTGCAGTTCGCGAAGGCCCCGCATGCGCGGGGCCTTTCACTGAGTGTCTCAACAAGATTCGACAGCCGCCCGCAGCAAGGCAGCCGCGTCCGCATCAGACATGGGCAAGCTCCCGTGTGTCGCGTTGCGCGTTCGCTTTAGCTGCGTCGGATGTCGGGGATGTTAAGGTGGTCGCCCGCCGAATTGCTCTTCACGAGATGGTCGAGCTGCGCCCGCTTGCGGGTGATCAGGAGCTGGGCCGCGGCATCGTCGAGGCCCTCGCGCTGCAATTGCCTGATGGCTGAGCCCAGTTCGAGAATCTCGGCGCGCAGTCTCAGGATCCGGTACGTGTCCGGGTCGTCCTCCACCGCACGCTCCCAAATGTCTCAGCAGCGCGCGATCGCGCGCACAGGATTGGTTGACGTCTTGACGGGGCGAAGGCGCACCCGGTCGCGAACATCCGGCAAGACGTCGCCGCCGCCGGCCGCCTTCCATTCGCCGATCAGCAGATTGATTTTCCGGCGCAGACCCATCTGCGCGAGGGCCTTTTCCGTGCAGTCGCGGTCGCGATTGACGAGGTCGCGCACCGACGCCTCCATATCGGCCATCTCCAGCCTCAAGGCGCTGATTTTACGTCGAATTTCATTAATTCTATTGTCCATGGCTTGTTAGAACAAAATAAGAACATATAGTCAAGCCAGGATTTCAGAACGGAGAGGCCAGATGCAGGTTCAAGGTAAATACGACGCCAAGGCTTTTCGCGACGCTAAGGCTTTTCGCGACGCCAAGGTTTTCCTCAGCGAACAGATGACGCGGGCGCAAGGCCTGAAGCTGAAGCGCTTGAGCGAGGAGGCCTATCAGCCCGCGCAATACGATCGCGCTCTGTCCTTCAGCGAGGCCGCGCGGCGCATCCAGGTGCTGGAAGCCGAGATCGAGCTGGCGAACTCGTTCTGACGCGCGCCTTCGCGCCTGGAACGTTGAGTCCGCAATACGGTTCTTTCCCCGAGCCAAGGGAGAGGCCAGATGGCACGCAAGGCAAAGAAGCGCCGCTACTCGCGCAGCGCCGGCGATGATGTCGCGCGCGAGATGCGCCGTTACAAGAAGGGCACCGCGAAGAGCGGGCCCGGCGGTCGTGGCGGACGCGTGAAGAGCCGTAAGCAAGCGATCGCAATCGGCCTGTCGGAGGCGCGCGCGAAGGGCAAGAAGGTCCCGAAGAAGGCGTCGAAGCGCAAGTCCTCCAAGAAGAAGACCTCCAGGAAGACCAGCAAGACGAAGAAAACCTCGAAGCGCAAATCCAGCAAGCGGTGACGCCGGCCGGCGTCAGATCATGCTGCCGGGCATAAAGCAGCGAATCGCAACTCCGAATGCGGTCTTCACCGGCCAGACCATGGTGCGGCCGGCCCGGTTCGGCTCGGTGATGACGGCCTCGTCGGGCACGTCCACCCACTGACCATCAAGCCGCACGCGATAGTGCCCATCGTGCGATTCCCAATCGGGATCGGAGACGGCAAAGCCATCCGCATCGGAGCAACACGGCCCGAGATGGCTGCGCAGACTGTCGAACCAGGGTTTCAAGGGTGAGTTGGCATAACGGCCATCGTCGCGCCCCAGGGCGCTTCCGGTCGTCAGCACGAATGGCGCCACGAGCAGCGCACATCTCAGCGAGAGCTTCAATCGATCCATGGCGGCACCGATCAAATGCGAACGTCAGGCTCCATATGATGGCCGGGCGTTCGAAGTTCCACTCCTGCAATTCACCCGGACGGCGTCATTGGCGCCAAGGTGCAACACGTTATTCCAAACTGTGACCAGCGAACGCGGCTTTTTCGGACGAACCCGTCATCATGGCTGCCGTTAACGAGAATGTTATCGGCGGCCTGTGGGTATCTTCCAGCCGCGCACGAAAAAGGCGGCCCTTAGGGCCGCCTTTTGTATTTGCCATCGAAAGCGAGCAACTTATGCGAGCGGCACCGCGACGAATCGGGTCGCCTGCGCGTTCTTCACCTGCAGCAGCACGCTGTTCTTGCCCGACGATTTGGCCTGCGCCAGTTCGGAGCGGACGTCGCCAACGCTGGAGACGGCCTTGCCGCCGACATTGAGGATGACGTCGCCGGTCTGGATGCCGCGCTGTGCCGCAGGCCCCTCCGGATCGACCTCGGTGACGACGACGCCCTGCTGACCGGCGCCCTGGACATCGCCTGCCGGCGCCAGAGCGAGACCGAGGCGCGGCGTGCCGGCGTTCGACTGCGACTTGCCGCCGTCGGCCTTGGCCTGCCGCTCGTTCGGCAATTCGCCGAGCGCGAGCGTCACCGTCTTGCTGTCGCCCTTGCGGAAGACGTCGAGCTTCACGGACGTACCCGGCGCCAGCGTCGCGATGGTGCGGGCGAGATCGCGGGAGTCCTTGATCGCAGTGCCGTTGACGGCCGTGATGACGTCACCTGCCGTGATGCCGGCCTTCGCCGCGGGGCTGCCGTCCTGCGGATTGTCGACGATCGCGCCGCGCGCCTCCTTAAGGCCGAGGCTGTCCGCGATCTCAGCCGTCACCGGCTGCACCTGGACGCCGAGCCAGCCGCGGGTCACCGCACCCTTGTCCTTCAACTGCGCGACGACGAGCTTTGCGGTCGAGGCCGGGATGTCGAAGCCGATGCCGACCGAGCCGCCGGAGGGCGAGAAGATCGCGGTGTTCACGCCGATCACGTTGCCGCTCATGTCGAAGGCCGGGCCGCCGGAATTGCCCTTGTTGATGGGGGCGTCGATCTGGATGAAGTCGTCATAGGGGCCGTTGCCGATGTCGCGGCCGCTGGCCGAGACGATACCGGCGGTCACGGTGCCGCCGAGGCCGAAGGGATTACCGACCGCGACCACCCAGTCGCCGATCCGCGGCTTCTGGTCGGAGAACTTCACGAACGGAAAGTCCTTCTTGCCGTCGACCTTGATCAGCGCGAGATCGGTCTTCGGATCGGTGCCGACCACCTTCGCGGTGTAGATCGTGCCGTCATCCATCGTGACCTGCACGGATTCGGCGTGATCGACGACATGGTTGTTGGTCACGGCATAGCCGTCGGCGGAGATGAAGAAGCCGGAGCCTTCACCCGTGATCACCTGGTGGCGCTGGCGCGGCATGCCGTTCATGCCGGGGCCACGGAAGCCGAACTGCCGCGAGAACTGGTCGAACTGCGAATCCTCGTCCTGATCCATCCGGTTCTGTCGGAGCATCGCGCTCTTGTCGTTGTCCTGGTCGATCTTGACCCGCACGGAAATGACAGCAGGTTTGACCTTGCTGACGAGGTCGCCGAAGCCCTGCGGCGTCGCGGCTGATTCCGCGGCCTGGGCCGGCGCGATGAAGTGGGCCACGCCGAACGGCGAAGTGCCGGGCGAGGCAGCGAGCACGGCCACGCCAAGCGCGGCCACGGTGCCGAGCAGCGCCAGACGGCGCGGCTTCAGGATCCTACGGGTCGTGGGGTCGGAATTGACGCGGTCGTTCATGTCGAAATGTCCATGTTGGTAAGTCGCCTTGCACCCAACATGGCGACCGTCACCTTACGGCGTCCCGTCCGTCCGATTAAATCTTGGCAAAGGTGTCGGCGGCCCGGCTCAAAATCGCGGCTGCTCGTTTGATACAGCTCAACGCGCGCCCTCTGCGCAGTGAAAGACTGCCGCCACTGGATGATGTCCACCGGAGACGCGCCATGTACAAAGACATTCTCGTCCACATCCCGACCGAGCGACCGATACGCGCCCTGATCGACGGCTCGATCTCGCTCGCCGCCAAGCTCAACGCGCACATCGATGCGGTCGCTGTCGGCTATGTCGCAAGCAGCGCAGCTTACATCATGGAGGGCGGTGCTGCCGTTGCGGCCGTGTTCGAGATGGAACGCGAGCGCGCGCTGGAACGGGCCGAGGCGGCGCTCGAGGTGTTCAGGAGCGGAGCGACGAGCGCCGGGATTTCCTGCACCTGCCATCCGCTCGGTGAGATCCCGGTCGATGCAGCCGTCTCGCTCGGCGAGATGGCGCGGCTGCACGATCTCAGCATCGTGCTGCAGCCCGATCCGTCACAAACCTCGTTCGACAATGACGTGCCCGGCGAGATCCTGTTTCAGTCGGGCGGCCCGGTGCTGTTCCTGCCCCACACTTTCCGCGGCACTTTCAAGGCCAAGCGGATCGGCCTCTGCTGGGACGGCAGCCGTCTCGCGGCCCGCGCGATGCGCGACGCAGCTCCCTTCCTGGCACGCGCCGAGGGGATCGTGATCATCACGATCAACGAAGCCGATTCCGTTCCGGAGGAGGTGTCCGCGAGCAATCTGGCAAGACATCTCGGCCGGCGCGGACTGTCGACCCGCACCGTCAGCCTGTCGGCCGCGCGCGCCGATATTCAGCCGACCATCCTGTCGCTCGCAGCCGACGAGAACCTCGATGTCCTGGTCATGGGCGGCTACGGTCATTCGCGCTGGCAGGAACGCCTGCTCGGCGGCGTCACTCTCGCGATGCTGGAGGCCATGACGGTCCCGACGCTGATGTCGCATTGATCGGGAGATGACCGGTCGCGGACCGGTCAAACTCCCTTGTCGTTGGGATTGGCGACCGCGTCCTTGAGCGGCGCCGGCATCGGGAAGTTCAGGTTCACATTCTTCGGCGGAATCGGTTTCGTGAACCATTTCGCGTAGAGTTCTGCGAACTGGCCGTTCTTCATCATCGCACCCAGCGTCTTGTCGACCAGCGCCTTGAACTCCGGATCGCCCTTGCGGATGATCAGCCCGTAGGGCTCGGTGCGCAGGCTGTCGTCGATAATCCGCCAATTGTCCGGTGTCTGGCTGCCCGCGATGAGTCCCGCGAGCAGGATGTCGTCCATGACGAAAGCGTCGCTGCGGCCAGTCGTGAGCGCGAGGAACGACGCGGCGTGGTCCGGCGACAGGACCTGCTTGACCTCGAACTTCTTCTCCTGGCTGCGTGCCAGCAGCAGCGCGATCGACGTCGAGCCGGCGGTCAGCGCGACCGGCTTGTCTTTCAAATCCTCGAAGGTCTTGATCGGGGCGTCTTTGCGGACTACGGCGCGAATGCTCGACACGAAAATGGTGTTGCTGAACGCGACCACCTTCTGGCGCTCCAGCGTGTTGGTGGCGGGACCGCAGACGATATCGATGGTGCCGTTCTCGATCAGCGGGATCTGCGTGCTGAGCTGGATCGGTTGCAGCCTGGTCTGAAGCGCCGGGAGCTTCAGCTCGTCCTTCACCGCATCGACGATCCGGGCGCACAGGTCCATCGCGAAGCCGACCGGCTTCTGGTTGTCGTCGAGATAGGAGAACGGGACCGAGACGTCGCGATGGCCGAGCCGGATCTCCCCGACATCCTTGATCTTGGCCAGCGTCCCGCCCGGCGTTTGGGCCTGCGCAGTTGCGGCAACCGCCGCCAAAAACACGAGCGAATACAACATCCTCTTCATGGCCCTAGTCCCAAAATGGATACAATCTCGAGAGATTTTATACACGGCATTGCATAATCTACAAACTGATTTTATACAATCTGCATTGACCCAACCGCGACGGGATGCCGGATGAAATCGGGAGCATTGGCAAAGCAACGCAGCAGCGGCAGTCACGGCTCGACGCCCGACGCCGTTCGCGAGGCGCTGCGGCGCGCGATCAGCGCGGGCGAACTGGCGCCCGGCATCCAGCTTCGTCAGGACGAACTCGCCGAGAAGTTCGGGACCAGCCGCATTCCGGTCAGGGAAGCGCTGCGGCAGTTGGAGGCGGAAGGCTTCGTGACGTTCCTGCCCAATCGCGGCGCCGTCGTCTCCGATCTCTCCATCGACGAGGTCGTGGAGCTGCTCGAGATCCGCATCGCGCTCGAATGCCACGCGTTGCGCCTCGCCATCCCCGCGATGGGCGATATCGATCTCGACGACGCGAAAGCGATTCTGCGCTCCTATGACGGCGAGCCCGATCCGGAAAAATGGGGCGCGTTCAACTGGCGCTTCCACAAGGCGCTCTATGCGCCCTGCAACAGCCCGCGCCTGCTGGCGATGATCGAGGCCAATTACGGCCACGTCAGCCGCTTCACCCGCGCCCTGGTGTCGCGCGCGACCGGCAAGGACCGGCCGCAGCGCGAGCACTATCTGCTGCTCGAACATTGCCGCGACGGTGAGGTCGAGAAGGCCGTGCGCCTTTTGCGCGAGCACATCGTGCAGACGCAGAAGACGCTGCGATCGGCCCAGCGCCAGGCATCGCGGGACGGGACCGACTGATCGGGAAACCGATCATGCCAGGAGCCAAAGGAGACTACGCTTGAAGACGAACGACGTCGAAATCCTGGTCATTGGGGCCGGCATGGCCGGCCTCGCAACGGCCTATTATCTCGCCGTCGAGCACAAGCGCTCGCGCCTGTTGATCGTCGACGAAGGCCAGCCGATGGCGCTGACCTCGGCACAATCCGGCGAGAATTATCGCAACTGGTGGCCGCATCCGACCATGGCGGCGTTCACCGACCACAGCGCCGATCTGATGGAGGACATCGCACGCCGCACCGACAACCGCATCCACATGACGCGGCGCGGCTATCTGCTGGTGACGCGCGACGACCGGCCGGACGAGCTGCTGCGGCAATTGCATGCCGGCTACGGCGCCTCGGCCGCGAAGCTGATCCGTCAGCATGAAGGCACCAGCCAAAGCTATTCGCCGCCGCTCTCGGCGGACTGGCAGACCGCGCCCGACGGCGTCGATGTGCTGCGCAGCCGCGACCTGATCCAGCGCTATTATCCGGCCTTCGACAAGGAGGTCGCGACCGCGCTTCATATCCGCCGGGCCGGCGACATCAGCGGCCAGCAGCTCGGCCAGTACATGCTGGAGACGATGCGGCCGCTGGGCGCGCAGTTCCAGCAGGCGCGCGTGGTCGGCATCGCCAAGGCCGACCGGTTCATTGTTGACGTCATCGCTGGCGGCGAGCGCCAGAGCATCAAGGCCGACATCATCGTCAATGCGGCGGGTCCGTTTGCGGCGCACATCGCCGTGCTGCATGGCGAGAAGCTGCCGATGCACAACGTGCTTCAGCAGAAGATTGCCTTCGTCGACCGCAATCGGACGGTCGACCGCAAGATGCCCTTCGCGATCGACCTCGACGGCCAGACGCTGGCCTGGTCCCCCGAAGAGCGCGAGGCGTTGGCGGCAGCACCGGAACTGGCCCGGTTGCTGGAGCCGATGCCGGGCAGCATCCATTGCCGCCCCGATGGCGGCGACCAAGGCCAGTGGATCAAGCTCGGCTGGGCGTTCAACTCGGAACCGTCCGAGCCCACCCGCGAGCCCGAACTCAATCCGTACTTTCCGGAAATCGTGCTCCGCGCCGCCAGCCGGCTCCAGCCCGCGCTCGCGCAATATCTCGGCGCCCTGCCGCGCGACCGGATCCATTACGGCGGCTTCTATCCGATGACGAAGGAAAACTGGCCGCTGATCGGCGCGGCCAGGACGCCGGGCGTGTTCCTGACGGCTGCGCTGTCGGGTTACGGAACGATGTCGGCCTGTGCGGCCGGCGATCTCTGCGCACGGGCCGTGGTCGGCGCGCCCTCGCCGGCCTTCGCGGACGTTCTCTCGCTCGCACGCTACGAAAACAAGACACTCATGGACGAGCTCGACAGCGCCGAAAGCCGCGGCCTGCTTTGATCGCCTTTGGGCGAGACCCGCTTACGCCGCGGCGGGGGCCTCCCATGCCGCGGCGGCCACGGCGTCTTCTTCGCGTTGCGCATTGCACGCGTCAAAATGCGCCTTGAGTTCGACTTCCGCCAAATGTTCGAAATGCTCGGCCTGACCGAGGAGTTCCCAGTTCTGCAGCGGCCGGTAGGCCGCCTGCTGGCGACAGAGGGACGCCAGCGCACGGTAGCGACGTACGTTCTCCATGAGACCCTCCCTCGCATTCACACGGCTTATTGCCCTGATTTACGTCACGCCGATGGCGGTTGTGCAAAACATTTTTTGCGTGCACAGCCGGGCTGATCGCAGTTAACTTTTGAGAAATGCGCGTGCGCACTTTAGTTCCAAACGCGCAGGTCTGCACGTGGAACCAGGCCGGCCGGAGACCTAGGCGTAGAGCCGCCGCTCCACGGCAACGCCGACCAGATCAAGATAGCGCTCGATCAGGTCGGGCTGGCCGACGAGATAGCCCTGCATCTCCTCGCAGGCCTCGCGTTCCAGGAAGTCCCGCTGGGCCTCGGTCTCCACCCCTTCGGCGACGACCGGGATGTTCAGCGCGTGCGCAAGACTCAGCACCGCGCGGACGATCTCGGCCGATTGCGGCGTTGCCTCGAGATTGGAGATGAAGCTGCGATCGATCTTGATCTTGTCGAACGGGAACGACTGCAGATAGGACAGCGAGGAATAGCCGGTGCCGAAATCATCCATCGCGATGCGGATGCCGAGTGCCTTCAGCCGCCGCAGCAGATTGAGCGCGCGGGTGAAATCGCCGATCAGCACGCCCTCGGTGATCTCGACCTCGAGCCGCGTCGGCGCAAGCCCCGTCTCCAGCAGGATCTGGTGGATCGTGCGTTCGAGATCGCCGGCCTGGAACTGGACTGGCGACAGATTGACCGCGACCTGCAACGGTCGCGGCCAGGAGGCCGCCTCGCGGCAGGCCTCGCGCAACACCCATTCGCCGATCTGGACGATCAGCCCGTTCTCCTCCGCGAGCGGAATGAACTGGTCCGGCGGCACAAAGCCCCGCGTCGGATGATTCCAGCGCAGCAGTGCCTCGAAGCCGATGATCTCGCCGTCCATCCGCGCCTGCGGCTGGAAGTAGACGAGAAGCTGGTTCTGCTCCAGCGCATGGCGCAGATCGTGATGCAGCAGCCTGCGGTCGCGCAGCTCCTGGTCCATCTCGGATTCGAAGAAGCGGACTCGCCCCCTGCCCTCGCGCTTTGCGCGATAGAGCGCGGAATCGGCATTGGCGAGCAGCGTCGCGGCATCGACGCCGTCATCGGGATAGACGGCGATGCCGACGCTGACACCGACCTGGGAGAGATAGTCGTCGACCTCGAGCTCCTTGCCGATCACCTCGACCAGGCGCTCTGCGAGCGCCAGCACGTCCTCGCGGCACGCGTCATCGGGCATCAGGATCATGAACTCATCGCCGCCGATGCGGGCGACGAAGGCGCCGTCGGCTTCCGCGGCGAGGCGATCGGCCGCCGCCCGCATCAGCATGTCGCCGACGGGATGGCCGAAGACGTCGTTGACCTCCTTGAAGCGGTCGAGATCGAGGCTGAGCACCGCGAAGCTGGTGGACGCCTGCTGCGCGCGCTGCAGCCGTTCATCCAGCGCCGCATTGAAGGCGCTGCGGTTCGGAAGGTCGGTGAGTGCATCATGATGGGCGAGATGGCTGATCCGTTCCTGCGTATTGACGCGCTCGGTGACGTCCTCGATCACGCCGACCAGATATTGCGGATCGCCGGCGTCATCCGTGATCAGCATCTTGCGCGAATTGACGACGCGGTCGTGGCCCTTGACGCCGACCTCGAGGAGGTGCTCCTCGAGGAACATCGGCATGCCGCTGGCGACCACCCGGCGGTCCTGCTCGTTGACCATGCGGGCGACGTCAGCCGGGAAAATCTCCTCGGGCGTCCTGCCGAGCATCTGCTCGCGCGGCACGCCGTAATAGTCTTCTCCAGCGCGATTGAGCAGGATGTAGCGCGAGTCCTTCGCGCACTTCGCGAACACGGCGATCGGAATGTTCTCGACGACGGTATCGAGGAACTCCTGGGTCCGCAGCAGATCCTGCGCGACCTCATCATGCGTATGCGCGCGTGCATCGATCATGCGCTGCCGGTCGCGATCGCTTGCCTCGTAGGCCGCGCTGACGAGCTCGCCCAGCTTGACGACGTCGACCTGTCCGGTCGCGTCCGTGGCGCAGCGAAGCTGCTCGGCGAACAGGCGATGCATGCTCATGCCTTCGCCTCGCGCCGCGTGCAGGCCTCATGCCTGCAGATATCCTGGATCAGCATTCCCACGCTCTCTCGCGTTCCTGAACCGCAGATTGCGGCGCTTAGCATTGCGTGGGTGTTAATCGAATTTTCGTCTCAGGCGCGTTGGTTACCCCGGCCTGAAACTATTTGATCGGTTTGTGCAGCATCCTCCGTAGAACTCCGGAAAAATGTGGCACGCCTTGGTACAATCGCAACTGCGACGGCGGCATCACCTGCGTCACCCGTAGTCTACCGGATCGAGGCACTCTCTCCGGTCCGCATCGACTGAACGGAATTATCCTGCAGTTTTGGAACCCGCGCCGCCTCCGCAGCGACGCGGATGGCCGCGATATTGGCGGCATAGTCGGCGCTGCTCCTGCCGCGGAACACCGCCGATCCCGCGACCAGCGTATCGGCGCCCGCCGCGGCGACAGCAGCGGCATTGTCGCGCGTGACACCACCATCGACCTCGAGCCGGATCGGCCGCTCGCCGATCATGCTGCGGATGCGCCTGATCTTCTCGAGTTGGGAGTCGAGGAACGACTGGCCGCCGAAGCCGGGATTGACCGTCATGACCAAGATAAGGTCGAGGCGATCGAGCACATATTCGATCACGCTCTCGGGTGTTGACGGGCACAGGCTGACGCCGGCCTTCTTGCCGAGTGCGCGGATTGCCTGGAGCGAGCGATCGAGATGCGGACCCGCTTCAGCATGAACGGTGATGATATCCGCGCCTGCCTTTGCGAACGCCTCAAGATACAGATCGGTCGGCGCGATCATCAGATGAACGTCGAAGATCTTCGACGTCACCGGCCGGATCGCCTTGATGACGTCCGCGCCGAAGCTGATGTTCGGGACGAAGTGCCCGTCCATGACGTCGCAATGGATCCAGTCGGCACCGGCCGCGTCAATAGCCGCGATCTCCTCGCCGAGCCGCGCGAAATCAGCCGCAAGGATCGACGGCGCGATGATGATCTCCTTGGTCATGACTTTGCACTCCGCGCATCGGCGCCGCCGGTGAAGACACGGCTCGCCAGAACGTCCGCCGGGTCGATCGTCTCCAAGTCCGCAACATCGAGCATGCGGTTGAGATCGGACACCAGCCGATCGGCCTGCCGCAGGCGGATGCGGTCGACCGCGTTGCGGATCGAGCGCGCGTTGGAGAAGAACGGCTGGGTCCGGCGCAGCGCGACGTATTTCTCGAAAGCTTCCCGTGCCGCCGCCGAGAAGCGATAACCGCGCTCCTTCAGCATCAGCTCGGCGATAAAGAGCAGCTCGGCTTCAGCATAATCGGGAAATTCGATGTGATGGGCGATCCGCGAGCGGAAGCCGGGATTCGAGCCGAAGAACTTCGTCATGCGCTCGCCATAGCCGGCGAGGATCACGACGAGGTCCTCGCGCTGGTTCTCCATCACCTGGAGCAGGATCTCGATCGCCTCCTGGCCGTAGTCGCGCTCGTTGTCGGGCCGGTGCAAATAATAGGCCTCGTCGATGAAGAGCACGCCGCCCATCGCTTTCTTCAATATCTCTTTCGTCTTCGGCGCGGTGTGGCCGATATATTGCCCGACGAGATCGTCACGCGTCACCGAGATTACCTGCCCGCGCCGCACGAATCCGAGCCCATGCAGGATCTTGGCCATGCGCAGCGCCACCGTGGTCTTGCCGGTGCCGGGGTTTCCGGTGAACGACATGTGCAGCGTCGGCGGCGTGGCGGCCAGGCCCACACGCTGGCGAATGCGCTCGATCAAGAGGAGTGACGCGATCTGGCGCACGCGGTTTTTCACCGGCTTGAGCCCGATCAGTTCCTGCTCGAGCTGCTGCAGCGTGTCGGTGATCCCGGCCGCTTCGGCCTCCTTGCGGAGATCGAAGCTGGTCTCGCCGGCTTCAGTGGTCGTTGCGTGCGGGACATCCAGCATGGGTACCTCGAAGAAAAGAGCTTCGCCGCGGGGGGAGCGGCGAAGCAGTGGTCCGCCAAGGAAACGGAGCAGGGAGTGCTCCGCGCGGAGGAGAACGGCTTAAGGCGAGGCGTGCGCAACCTGCCGGCGCACGGTGGTGTAGCGGATGGCGCGGCCGCCGACCTCCTGCCGCACCAGTTCGAACTCGGCTTCCTGCGGCGGACGGTTGACGATGAACGAGATCCGCACCGATTCCCAACCATGACTGGCGTCGAAGCCGCTGATGCGAATGTAGCGGTCGCCGTACACCCGGCGGCATTCGGCGAGCTCCATCATGACGCCGGCGGCGTCCTGGAGATCGAACATCGGCAGGCCCCACATCTCCCAATAGGTGTTGCGGGGATGCGGATCCTCGGTGAACTCGATGTTCACCGCCCAGCCATTGGCGAGGCAGTATTGCACCTGCTTGGTGATCTGGTCGTCGGTCAGATCGGGCAGGAACGAGAAGCAACCCTGGGTCAGTTTCATCTCAAATCTCCTCAGACGGTTTCCAGCGCCGTCGGCACGAAGTCCGGCGTGTCGGTGGATTGATAGTTGAAGGTGACGTCCTTCCAGACATCGAGCGCCGACTTCAGCGGCGTGCAGGTCTGCGCCGCCTTGGCGAGGATCTCCGGACCCTCGTGGACGTAGTCGCGGCCCTCGTTGCGGGCGAGGATCATGGCCTCCAGCGCCACGCGGTTGGCGATCGCGCCGGCCGCAATGCCCATGGGATGGCCGATGGTGCCGCCGCCGAACTGCAGCACGACATCCTCGCCGAGCAGATCGAGCAGCTGATGCATCTGGCCGGCATGGATGCCGCCGGATGCGACCGGCATCATCTTGTTCAGGCTCGCCCAGGACTGGTCGAAGAAGATGCCGTGCTCGAGCCTGGTCGGATTGAACTCCTCGCGGCAGACGTCGTAATAGCCGCGCGTGGTGTTGGGATCGCCTTCGAGCTTGCCGACCACCGTGCCGGCATGGATGTGGTCGACACCCGCGAGCCGCATCCACTTCGCGATGACGCGGAACGACACGCCGTGGCTCTTCTGCCGCGTATAGGTCGAGTGACCGGCGCGGTGCAGATGCAGGATCATGTCGTTGCGGCGCGCCCATTTGGCCATGGACTGGATCGCGGTGTAGCCGATCACGAGATCGATCATGACGATGCACGAGCCGAGCTCCTTGGCGAACTCCGCGCGCTCGTACATGTCCTCCATCGTGCCCGCGGTGACGTTCAGGTACGTGCCCTTCACCTCGCCCGAGGCCGCCTGCGCACGGTTCACCGCCTCCATGCAATAGAGGAAGCGGTCGCGCCAGTGCATGAAGGGCTGCGAGTTGATGTTCTCGTCGTCCTTGGTGAAGTCGAGCCCGCCCTTCAGTGCCTCGTAGACCACGCGGCCGTAGTTGCGCCCCGAAAGCCCGAGCTTCGGCTTCACGGTGGCGCCCAGCAGCGGCCGGCCGAACTTGTCGAGCCGTTCGCGCTCGACCACGATGCCGGTCGCGGGTCCCTGGAACGTCTTCACATAGGCAACAGGGAAGCGCATGTCTTCCAGGCGCAGCGCCTTGAGCGGCTTGAAGCCGAACACGTTGCCGATGATCGAGGCCGAAAGGTTGGCGATTGAACCGGGCTCGAACAGGTCGAGGTCGTAGGCGATGTAGGCGAAATACGAGCCCGGCGTGCCCGGCACCGGATCGACGCGATAACACTTCGCGCGATACTTTTCGGCGGCGGTCAGGCGATCGGTCCACACCACCGTCCAGGTCGCGGTCGAGGATTCGCCGGCGACCGCGGCGGAGGCCTCGATCGGATCCACGCCGTCCTGCGGTGTCACGCGGAACAGCGCGATGACATCGGTGTCCTTCGGCGTGTATTCGGGCTCCCAATAGCCCATGCGCTTGTATTCCATCACGCCCGAGCGATAGCGTTCTTTGCCCCTGACGGTTCCTGCATGTGCATTCATGGCTCTCTCCTGCTCTTCTCTCTCTCTGAATGATTAGGCGGCAACCGGCTCGCGGGCGCCGATGCGCGGATCGAGCTCGCCGGCGCGGTAACGCCGCGCCATCTCGCTCAAGGGAACGACCTTGATCTTGCTGGCGTGGCCCGCGGTGCCGAACTGCTCGAAACGGTCGCGGCAAAGCTCGCGCATCGCGTCCATGGCGGGCTTGAGGAATTTGCGCGGGTCGAATTCGGAACGCGTTTGCGCGGCTACTTTCCGGAACACGGCGGTCATCGCGAGGCGGCAGTCGGTATCGATGTTGACCTTGCGAACACCGCTCTTGATGCCGCGGACGATCTCCTCCACCGGCACGCCCCAGGTCTGGGGCATCTCGCCGCCGAACTGGTTGAACATGTCCTGCAGCGGCTGCGGCACCGAGGACGAGCCGTGCATGACGAGATGCGTGTTCGGCAGCCGGCGGTGGATCTCCTCGACCACCCGCATCGCCAGGATGTCGCCATCCGGCTTGCGGCTGAACTTGTAGGCGCCGTGCGAGGTGCCCATCGCTATCGCGAGCGCATCCACCTTGGTGGCGCGGACGAAATCCACCGCCTGGTCGGGATCGGTCAGAAGCTGGTCGTGGCTGACCTTGCCCTCGACGCCGTGACCGTCCTCCTGCTCGCCGCCGCCGTGTTCGAGCGAGCCGAGCACGCCGAGCTCGCCTTCGACAGAGGCACCGGTCCAATGGGCGAGATCGACGACGCGGCGCGTGATCGCGACATTGTAGTCGTAGTCGGCGGCCGTCTTGGCATCGGCCTTGAGCGAGCCATCCATCATCACCGAGGTGAAGCCATGGGCGATGGCGGAGGCACAGGTCGCCTCGTCGTTGCCGTGGTCCTGGTGCATGCAGAGCGGAATGTCCGGATAGGTCCGCTCCAGCGCGTCGATCATGTGCGACAGCATGAGATCGCCGGCATAGCTGCGCGCGCCGCGGGAGGCCTGGATGATGACGGGCGCATCGACCTCGGCCGCCGCCTGCATGATCGCGATGCCCTGCTCCATGTTGTTGATGTTGAACGCCGGCACCGCGTAGCCGTGGCTGGCGGCGTGATCGAGCAGTTGGCGAAGGGTGATACGGGCCACGAAGAATCCTCCTGTTATGGCTTGCGAACACGGGCGATCGCCCGGCGTGCGGCTTCCGCAATGCTTTGCGGCGTGATGCCGAATTCGCGGTAGAGCACCGGCGCCGGTGCCGAGGCGCCGAAGCCGCGCATGCCGACGAATTCGCCATCGCTACCGATCCAGCGATGCCAGTCGCCGGCGACCGCCGCCTCGATGCCGACGCGCGGCGCGATGCCGAGAACGGCCGCGCGATAGTCGTCCGGCTGCTCCTCGAACAGCGCGAAGCACGGCGCGGAAACCACGGCCGCACGGACATGCTCGGTCGCAAGCAGGCGGGCGGCTTCCAGCGCGATCGAGACTTCCGAGCCGGTCGCCATCAAGGTCACGTCACGGCCGCCATCGGGCGAGACGATCAGATAGGCGCCACGCGCGACGCGGTTTTTGCCGCGTACATCGCTGCGGAACGTCGGCAGAGCCTGCCGTGACAGGCACAGCACGGAGGGCCGGTCTTCCGCTTCGAGCGCACAGTCCCAGGCTTCCAGCGTCTCGACCGCATCTGCGGGGCGGAACACCAGCAGATTCGGAATGACGCGCAGCGCCGCGAGATGCTCGACCGGCTGATGCGTCGGGCCATCTTCGCCAAGGCCGATGGAGTCGTGCGTCATCACGTGAATGACGCGCAGCCGCATCAGGGCCGCAAGGCGGATCGCCGGCCGGCTGTAGTCGGAGAAGGCGAGGAACGTGCCGCCATAGGGAATGAAGCCGCCATGCAGCGCGAGACCGTTCATCGCCGCCGCCATGCCGTGCTCGCGGATACCGTAATGGATGTAGTCGCCGGCGAACGCGCCACTCTTGACCGGGGCCTGCGCCTTGGCGTGCGTCAGGTTCGAATGCGTCAGGTCCGCGGAGCCGCCGACCAGGCCGGGAATGGTCCCCGCGATGCCGTCGAGCACCTGCTGCGAGGCCTGCCGCGTCGCAAGCTTCGGACGCTCGGTGGCAAAGCGCTCGCGCAATTTCGCCGAGGCCTGGGCATAGGCGTTCGGCAGGGCAACCGGCTTGCCCTCGATAAAGAGCTCCCGCTGCTCCGGCGTCGCATCTTCATAGCGATCGAGCCAGGCGAGACGCTCGACCTGCCCGCGCTGCCCGATCATCCGCCACGCCTTCGCGATGGGAATCGGCACCACGAAGGGCTGATAGTCCCAGCCAAGCGCTCGTCGCGCTGCCGCGGTCTGCTCGGTGCCGAGCGGCGCGCCATGCGCCTTCTCGGTACCTTGCCGGTCCGGCGCGCCGTAGCCGATGATGGTGCGGCAGGCGATCAGCGACGGCTTTGCGGCTTCGCGCTCTTCCGCGATCGCCTGCGCAACGGCTTCGGGATCGTGCCCGTCGACTCGGCGCACCGACCAGCCGGAGGCGGCGAAGCGTGCGAGTTGATCGTCCGAGGTCGCAAGCGACGTCGGTCCATCGATGGAAATGCCGTTGTCGTCGAACAGCACGATCAGGCGGCCGAGTTGGAGATGCCCGGCGAGCGAGATCGCCTCCTGGCTGATGCCTTCCATCAGACAGCCGTCGCCCGCGATCACATAGGTGAAGTGATCGACGAGACCGTCGCCATGCCGCGCATTGGCCATGCGCTCGGCGAGTGCCATGCCGGCCGCGGTCGCGATGCCCTGCCCCAGCGGACCGGTCGTGGTCTCGACACCAGGGGTGTGGCCATATTCGGGATGACCCGGCGTCTTCGAGCCCCATTGCCGGAACGCCTTGATGTCGTCGAGGCTGACATCGCCGCCGGTCAGGTGCAGCAGTGCATAGAGCAGCATCGAGCCATGGCCGGCCGAGAGCACGAAGCGGTCGCGATCCGGCCAGTTCGGGTGCGCGGAGTCGAATTTGAGGAAGCGCGAGAACAGCACGGTCGCGACGTCGGCCATGCCCATGGGCAGACCGGGATGGCCGGACTGCGAGGTCTCGATGGCATCGACCGCGAGGAAGCGGACGGCATTGGCGAGATCGCTGTGGCTGACTGCCGTGATGTCGGCTTCGGCATGAACCGAGATATTCATCGGATCCTCCTTTTCACTTCAAGCTGCGCTTGCGCTCGATGAGCTGCATGATCAGCGGCGTCAGGATGAGCTGCATGGCGAGATCGAGCTTCGCGCCGGGACACACGATCGAATTCGCGCGCGACATCCAGCTGTGCGGCAGCATCGAGAGCAGATAGGGAAAGTCGATGCCGCGCGGATTCTTGAAGCGGATCACGACCATCGATTCGTCCGGCGTCGGGATCCAGCGCGCGATAAACGGATTGGAGGTGTCCACCGTCGGCACGCGCTGGAAGTTGATGTCGGTCTCGGTGAATTGCGGGCAGATGTAGTGGATGTAATCCGGCATCCGCCGCAGGATGGTGTCGGTGACGGCCTCGGTCGAATAGCCGCGCGCGCTGCGGTCGCGGTGCAGCTTCTGGATCCATTCGAGATTGATCACCGGCACGACGCCGATCTTGAGGTCGGCATAGCGTGCGACGTTCACCTTGTCGGTGACGACAGCGCCGTGCAGTCCCTCGTAGAACAGCAGGTCCGAATTCTCCGGCAGCCGCTCCCATTCGGTGAAGGTGCCGGGCGCCGCGCCATGCAGCGCGGATTCTTCCGCATCGTGCACATAGTGCCGCGTCGTCGCCGTGCCGGTCTCGCCATAGTCGCGGAAGGCCCGTTCCAGCTCCTCGAACAGATTGGTCTCCGGGCTGAAATGGCTGAAATGCTTGTTGCCGCGCTCGGCCTCCTGCGCCATCTGCGTGCGCATCTCGGCACGGTCGTAGCGATGGAAGGCGTCGCCCTCGATGTAGACGGCGTTGACCTTCTCGCGGAAGAAGATCTGCTCGAAGGTCTTCTTGACCGAAGTGGTGCCGGCGCCGGACGAGCCGGTGATCGAGATGATCGGATGCTTCCTGGACATCGGATGCCTCCCTCAGAGCCGGAAGAAGCCGCGCCGCGCGAACAACGGCGCGGAAACGCTGGCGACGAGCAGTGGATCGCAATGCAGCTCCTCGAGCCGCCGCACTTCGTTGCTCGAGCCCATGATCAGCGGCACGCGCTGATGCAGGCCCTGTGCCGCGAGATCGAGGATGCGCTCGCGCCCGGTCGAGGCCGAGCCGCCGGCCTGCTCGATGATCATTGCCATCGGATGCGCCTCATAGGTGAGGCGCAGGCGGCCGTCGCCATAGCCGGGGCGCGCGTCGGAGGGATAGAGGAACACGCCACCCCGGGTCAGGATGCGATAGGCTTCCGCGACCAGCGAGCCGACCCAGCGCATGTTGAAATCGTGGTTGGCGGGTCCTTCGACGCCGGCCAGGCATTCGTCGACGAAGGCGCGCACCGGCGGATCCCAGTGCCGGCGGTTGGAGGCGTTGATCGCGAACTCCTCGCACGCCTCGGCGATCTGAACGCCGCTGCGCGCGAGGCGGAAGCAGCCTGACTTACGGTCGAGCGTGAAGATGTCGACGCCGTCGCCAAGCGTCAGCACCAGCGAGGTCTGCGGTCCGTAAGTGACAAACCCGGCCGCGAGCTGTGCCGAGCCGCGCTGATGGAAGGCCAGCGCGAGATCATCGGGCGCGGGCAGGATCGAAAAGATCGTGCCGACTGTCATGTTGATGTCGATGTTGGACGAGCCGTCGAGCGGATCGATCGCGACGCAGACACGGCCTTCGCGGTCGCCGATCTGCGGCTCGCGCATCTCCTCCGACGCCAGCGCCGCGATCGGCAGCTTGCTCAGGCAGCGGCGCAGGATCGCATCGGCCTGGACGTCGAGATCGCGCTGGACGTCGCCGTCGCTGTTGCGACCGGTGGTCAGGCCGGAGGCGTCGGCGAGATCGCCTGTCGCGATGAGGTCGGCGATCTCGATCGCCGCCGATGCGATGGCATCGACTGCGGCCGCAACCGCCAGCGCATGCGGCGCCGTCTCGGAATACCGTTGAAGGTGGTCGTCCAGCCTGAGTTGCCCGGTCATCTGCGTCCATCCCCTTGCGGGTGCCGCATCCAGTTCCCTCCCCTCTGGAGGTCGGAGCGGTCAGTCCCAGCACGAGGAGATTGACAGGGGCGGCTTAATAAGGAAAATTTCTATTCATAATGGTTGCCAAAGAATTTTCTTATAATGGCCCCGGCCATGCAGCTGCACAGCTCCGGCATCTGACGATCCGGCAGTTGCGATCGCTTGCCGCGCTGTCGGCCAAGGGCAGCGTCACCGCGGCCTCGGGCCATCTCGGGCTGACGCAGCCGGCGGTCACGCAGCAGCTTCGCCAGCTTCAGGACCTCGCCGGCCTGCCCTTGGTGCAGCGGACCGGCGACGGCATGCTGCTGACGGAGGCCGGCCGCGAGGTCCTGGCGCTCGCCGAGCGCGTCGAAGCCGCGATCACGGACTGCCAGGGCGCGCTCGACCTGCTCGCGGGGCGGACCGGCGGCACGGTGCAGCTCGGCGCGGTGTCGACCGCGAAATATTTCGTGCCGCATGCGATCGCGGCGTTCTCGAAGCGGCACCCGAAGATCGAGATCAAGCTGACCATCGGCAATCGCGAGGAGATCCGCGAGGCCATGCACGGCTACGAGCTCGACTTTGCGGTGATGGGTCGGCCGCCGGCCGATGTCAGCGTCGACGTGCGTCAGCTCGGGCGCAATCCGCACATCATCGTCGCGCGCAAGGGACACTGGCTCGAGAAGGATTCCGGTCTCAGCCTGACCGATCTCGTGCACGAGACCTTCCTCACCCGCGAGCCCGGGTCGGGCACGCGGACGCTGATGGAGGGGATGTTCCAGAGGTCGGACCTCGAGCCGATCATCGGCATGGAGATGAGCAGCAACGAGACCATCAAGCAGGCGGTGATCGCAGGCCTCGGCATCGCCTTCATCTCGGCCCACACGGTGGCGCATGAGCTCGCCGAAGGCCGCCTCATCGTGCTCGATGTCGCGGGCCTGCCGATCGTCCGGCAATGGTACGTGATCCGCCGCAGCGACAAGGTGCTGCTGCCGCCGGCGCAGGCGATGTTCGATTTTCTCGGCTCGGAAGGCTCGAACTATCTGCCCGAGGTGCCCGATTTCGGCGAGCGCTAGCTCACCGATCCTCAGACCATCAGCTTCATCGCAACCGTCGCCGCCAGAACGACGATGATCTGGAGCAGGCGCTCCGTCGTGAAGATGCGGTTGAAGGTGGTCATCGCGCGCCCCCGGCCGTCTAGGAGATCTGAACGCGTTGCTATCACACGCGGATGACCGGGCAACTCCGTATTCGCCACGGGTATTGCCCAAGCCTGCGCGCGGGATCGCCGGAACTCGCATTGTTTCGAATGATTCAAATCGCGTTTCTTGGAATTGCTGGCCGCCCGCCGTGTTCATCCCCGCAGTGACTTCGCGTGAACGGACGCGCCTTGCCCCGCGTCCGGCCGCATCCCTGGGGAAATCGGGCGAGTTTTGAAGTGTAAGGGAGGGCGCGATGAGCCACATCGCAGCCAACGGGGAGCTTTTGTCTTCTGCAGGCGATATGTCGGGGCGCAAGGGTTCGGGGATCGCGCGCAGCGTGTTGGCTGCACTGATGACGTCAGGTGCATTCCTCCTCGGCCCGCAGGCATTCGCGCAATCTTCGTCAGGACAAGGCGTCACGCTTCCCCCCGTCACCGTCACGGCACCCGAGACGCAGCGTCGGTCCAATCCGTCCTCCTCTGCGCGCCGGACCAGCGGCACGCGAACCCGCCGGACCCAGACAGCGCGTCGGCCGGAGACAACGCCCGCGCCGCAGCCGTTCATGCCATCGCAGGACGCCCGCACCGGCACGGTCGGCTATTTCGCCAACAGCACCTCCGTCGCCACCAAGTCGAACACGCCCATCGTCGACATTCCGCAGTCGCTTTCCGTCATCACCCAGCAGCAGATCCGCGACCAGAATTACCAGGGCCTCACTGACGTCACCCGCTACGTCCCGAGCGTCGCGGTGCACCAGGGCGAAGGCAATCGCGACGAGCTCGTCATCCGCGGCGTCGATTCCAGCGCCAACTTCTTCGTCAACGGCTTTCGCGATGACGTGCAGTATTTCCGCGACTTGTACAACGCCCAGAGCATCGAGGTGCTGAAGGGTCCGAGCGCCCTGACCTTCGGCCGCGGCGCCGGCGGCGGCGTGCTCAACCGTACCCTCAAGGAGGCCGACGGCACCCGCATCTATCAAGCCACCGCGCAGACGGGATCCTGGGGCGACCGCCGCGTCTCGCTCGATGCGGGCCAGGCCGTCAATGACAACGTCGCAGCACGGCTGAACGTGTTCTACGAAGGCAGCGATGCGTTTCGTGACTTCAACCATCTGGAACGCTACGGCATCAACCCGACCGTCACGCTGAAGCCCGACGACTTCACCAAGATCAAGCTGTCCTACGAATATTACCACGACGGCCGCACCGCCGATCGCGGCAATCCCTCGCAGAGCCTTCCCGGCGGCGTCACGCGCTTCAATCCAACGACGCCGTTCGCGCCGAACGGGAATCTGCAAGTCTTCTTCGGCAGCCCGAGCCTCAACACCGCGCAGGCAACGGTTCAGACCGGCATGGCGATCATCGAGCACGATTTCCAGAACGGGCTGTCGGTGCGCAACGGCACGATGGCGGCCGACTACCAGAAGTTCTACCAGAACGTCTATCCGACCGGCGGGCCGCTCGCCGGTGCCGTCAATCCGGCGGACACCGCCGTCAATCTCGGCGCCTATCAGCACACCACCAACCGCGACAATGTCTTCAACCAGACCGACTTCACCTACAAGGGCTGGACCGGCCCGATCGCGCACACGGTCGGCTTCGGCACCGAGTTCGGCCGCCAGACCGGCGTCGACATCCGCAATACCGGAATCTTCCCGAACGGCACCAACACCGTCGTCCAGAATCCGTTCGCGCCGACCTATTTCGGGCCGGTCAACTTCATCCATCACTTCACCGGCGTGAACGGCGACGGCGTCACGACGCCCGATTCCAACAGCAAATACGCGCTGAACGTCGAGTCCGGCTACTTGCGCGACACCATCGAGTTCTCCCGCGCGCTGCAGCTCATCGTCGGCACGCGGTTCGATCGTTTCGAGATGTCGGCGCTGGACATGAACACCAACATCAACCGCAACCGCACCGACAATCTGGTCTCGCCACAGGCGGCCGTGATCCTCAAGCCGATGGAGACGATGTCGGTCTACACCGCCTACAGCATCTCCTATTTGCCCGCCTCCGGCGACCAGTTCTCCGCGCTCAACGACGGCACGCTGATCCTTCAGCCGCAGAAGTTCGAGAACACCGAGGTCGGCATGAAGTGGAACGCCAATCCGAGGCTGCTGTTCTCGACCGCGATCTACAACCTCAACCGCACCAACCAGCCGATCGCCGACGGCAACAATCCCGGCTTCTTCCTGCCCTCCGGCAGCACGCTGACGCGCGGTTTCGAGGCGAGCCTGGTCGGCTACGTCACCGAGCAATGGCAATCCTCGCTCGGCTATGCCTACACGGATGCGAAGATCACCAGCGCGACGTCGGCAACGGTCGTGCCCGGCAATCGCGTGCAGCTCGTGCCGTACAATCAATTTGCCTGGTGGAACAAATATCAGTTCACGCCGATGTGGGCGGCCGCGCTCGGCATCATCTATTTCGGCGATTCGTTTGCATCGTCCGACGACACGGTGAGATTGCCGAGCTTCGTGCGCTTCGATGCCGGCGTCTACGCCACGATCGATGCCAATTGGCGCGCACAGCTGACGGTCGAGAACATTTTCAACCGCGGCTACTGGGCCTCCGCGGACGGCAACAACAATATTTCGCCGGGGCAAGGCCGCACGGTACGGGTCCAGGCGAGCTACAGGTTCTGACCCGCCGCTAACCTCGGTCCCGCGATGGTTAACGATCAGGCCGCGAGCGGTGTCGCATAATCCATGCGTGCCGCGAAATAGGCTTCCAGCTCCGACAGCGCGCGGTCCTCCCATTCCCGCGCCTGCTCCAGCAGCGACCAGCTCTGGCCCGGGCGGAATGCAGCGGTCTGCCGATAGAGCGATGCGATGCCGCGATAGCGGCGCACGTTCTCCATGATGGCGTGTCCGCTTATTTGGCCGTTCATGTCCGAAAACTCCCTCGTCATTCCCGGGGGAGAAATTGCGGCCAAATCTTTTTTGAAAAGTTAGCGGCGCAGAGCAGATTCGCGGATGGTTGCCGGACTGTTGCGCGGACGCAACGCCGGCGGGCGCGCGCCACGCATTTATTGCGAATTCGTTGCCGCGCTTTCGCCCCGGGACTTCAAGCCGCCGCGGCCAGCGAGCGTCATCGTCTCGCGGCACAGATCGGCAAGGCCGATCAGAAGCACGGCGAGCAGGCAGAACAGGTTGACGGAATCCGCATTGGCGCTGGACAGGGGCGTGAACTGGAAGAAGGGCGGGATGAACGCCCACCACACCAGCGGGACGGTGAGCAGCGCGGCGAAGGCTGCCGCCGGCGCACCTGCGACGAGCCCGAGCACGAACAGGCTGGGAAGGAATGCCGCGAAATAGAGCTTTGCGCCGAGCGCGACGCAGATGCCCTGGAGCATCGCCGACACTGCGACGACGACAAATCCGAGCACAAACGCCTGCCACGACCACGGCCGTAGTCGCGGTACGCCTAACAAACCCGCACGCCTCATTGGCCTCCCCCTGCCGCCCGTTAACCAGGTCCGCTTGCGACCAAAGTACTACAGCGGCGCGGAATCCGCGAGATGGAAATTGCGTCACTTCGGGACCGGTAAACGGCCGCAACGCACTATCCCGGCCGCATCCGGCGGCTACTCGGTCGCCGCGTAGAGCAGGCCCGCCACGGGAAGCGCAAGGCCAATGGCCGACGCCAGCACCCAGCCGCCTTGCGCGAACGCCCAGGCGCCGACCGCGGAGCCGGCGGCGCCCGCCGCGAAGAACGTCGCCATATAGAGCCCGTTGAGGCGGCTGCGATGCTCGTGCCCGAGCGCGAAGATGGCGCGGAAGCCGAGCACGACGTTGCCCTGCACGCCGATATCGATGGCGATCGCCGCCACGACCAGGCAGATCAGGTTCAGCATCGAGCCGGGTGCGCCGAGATAGGTCACCAGGAAGCCCGCGGCCGCGAGCAGCATCGCAACCCGGGTCGCGATCCGGCTGTGACCGCGATCGGCGAGCCGGCCCGCGATGGGAGCGGCGAACACACCGGCGACGCCGGCAAGCGCGAACAGCGCAATTCCGGTCTGGTTGAAGCCGAACGCGCCGGCGAGTTGGAGCGGCGCCACCGTCCAGAACAGGGTGAAGCAGCCGAACAGGCTGGCCTGGTAGAGCGCGCGGCGCCGCAGCAGCGGCGTGTGCAGGGCGAGGTACGGCATCGACAGCAGCAGCGTGCCGTAATGCATGCGCACGACCGGCTTACGCTTCGGCAGCGTCATCCACAGCACGGTGGCGAGCACAATCATCAGGGCGGCGGAAGCGAAGAACACCGCATGCCAGGACGAGGCCGCGGTGACGAAGCTCGACACCGGACGCGCCAGCATGATGCCGAGCATCAGGCCGGTCGAGACGTTGCCGACGACGCGGCCGCGGATCGCTTCGGGCGCCAGATGCGCGGCATAGGGAATGATGATCTGCACCGCGACCGACCCGAGCCCGATGAAGAGCGCGGCGATCAGGAACGGCAGCGCATGGGTGGCGAAGGCGGCCGCAAGCAGCGATGCGGCGCCGAGCGTGATGACGGAGCAGATCAAAGTACGGTTCTCGACGAGATCGCCGAGCGGCACGATGAAGAGCAGGCCGATGCCGTAGCCGACCTGGGTCATGGTGACGATCAGCCCCGCCGCGGCATGCGATAGGCCGAGCGCGGCGCTGATCGGGGCGATCAGCGGCTGGGCATAGTAGATGTTGGCGGCGACCATGCCACAGGCCGCGGCCAGCACGAAGGTCAGTCGCTGCGACACCGCATCCGGCTCGGGCGCGGTCTCGATCGTGGCATTCATCGTCATTGACGCAAATCTCCGAAAGATCGGGAACGTTCATTCCCTAATAAGACAAGAATTCAGGCGAGCAGTTTCATCGCGACGCCGACCAGCCGGTCGCCGTCGAGCGGCAGGCGCGCCTTGCCGACGACCCGCATGCCTTGGGTGATGCAGATCATCAGCCGCGCGGTATCCTCGGGCACGACGTGAGCGGGAATCGAGCCGTCGGCCTGGCCTTCGCGGATGAGGCCGGCGATGAAGCTTTCGTTGGTCTCGAGCTGGGCGTTGACGCGGGCGCGGACTTCCGGATCGAGCGCGGCGAGCTCGACCGCGCCGCCGACCACGATGCAGCCGCGGCGCCCCTCGATCCCCTGGGAGTGCTCGACATAGGACAGCAGCATATGGCGCAGCCGCTCGCGGCCGTTGGCGCCCCGCGCGGCCGCGCTGCGGGTCTGCTCCCGGCGCACCGTGGCGTAGCGCTCGAACGCGGCCAGGAACACGGCCTGCTTGTCGCGAAACGCCTTGTAGACGCTGCCGGTGGCGAGCCGCATCGCGGCGGTCAGATCGCCGATCGAGGTCGCATGGTAGCCGCGCTCGCAAAACACCCGCACGGCGCGGTCGAGCGCGGTATCCATGTCGAACTCCCGGGGACGACCGGGCGGACGGGCGACGGCTTGCGATTGGCGGGCGACTTTTTGCATTGCGGGATAATAGGGAATGATCGTTTCCGAATAAAGACACGGAGTTGTGATTGGGGGGTGGGCACGAGCGTGGCGTGGAGCGCAACACCGCCCCCACACCGTCATTGCGAGGAGCGAAGCGAGGAAGCAATCCAGAATCCCTTCGCGGAAAGATTCTGGATTGCTTCGCTGCGCTCGCAATGACGGTGTACGGGGCGGCAGTGCAGGTCTCAGACACGCGCACTCGTAGGATGGGTAGAGCGAAGCGAAACCCATCGCGCATCCTCCTCGCGGAAACATGATGGGTTTCGCTGCGCTCTACCCATCCTACGGTCTTGCAGACACGCCTTCGCACTCTCGCGGCTTAATCACCCGAGCTTTGCTTCATCACTCCGCCCTCTTTCCCAAGAGGGCGCAGGGAAGGCCGGGTGCCGGCGGCACCCGCGGTCTGCTGCGCGAAAGGGTGCGCAAGGAGACCGCACAGCAGCATACAGGTGAAGCCCAACACACGGCCTTCCCTGCGCGATGGTCGGACGGCTTATGCCGTGCTCTCCCGGGAGCCGAATTCCCTTTGGCCTCCCTCACCTCGGCGAAAGTCGCCGGCACCGCGCCGGTTGACGCGACTGCCGCATCCGCCAGGGCTTGACCGTAGCAACGACGGCCAGGACCACACGGTTTTGCCGTACGCACGGTTCGCGTGTTCACCGCAGTTTTCCCAGCCCTGTCGACGGAGCCGGAAACTTACTGGCGAAACGAACCTGACAGCGCCGCTCGTCGGCACGAAGTTCTGGGCTCACGGAGCAATCCGCCCTGCCCTTCACCCTCGCGCCCGACGCTGCCGCGTCCACCGCAAGCCCGGCTCGCGCATCGTGACGACAACATGATCGCCCCTCGAGGATGAGCCGGGATGGGCGAGACATACGACAAATCCGAATTTCGGTAAAGTGGAATATTTTCGTCGGCAGGGGTTGACGGAATGGCGGGTGTTTTGCCCGACGGGCAAATTCAAGCCATTGCCGCAAGCGCGTCGAAAAGCGCGAGATTGAGGCGCTTCGCGTCGTTGCAAACGGCGACCGGCTGTGACGAGAACTTCGCGACGACCATCTCGGCGCGGGGATCGACGTACAGCCACTGGCCGTGGATGCCGAGGGCGAAGTAGGCCTCGCTACCGGCGCGCCTTTGATACCATTTGCTCCGATAGCTGCCTCCAGGCAGCCAGTCGGCGAGCTTGCCTGCATTCCATTGCCCCGATGGCGTGCCCGAAACCGTGTCGCGGACCCACGCCTCGGGTACGATACGGCGCCCGCCAACGACGCCGCCCGATCGCATCATCTCGCCGATGCGGGCGAGGTCGCGCGGGGTCATGCAGATGCCGCCGCCGGACCGGGCCGCGCCTGAAGCGTCGACCGTGACATAGGCATCCTGCCTCGCCCCGAGCGGTTGCCAGAGACGGGCTGTGACGAGATCTGCAAACCGTTCGCCGGATGCACGCTCCAGGACCAGGCCCAGAACGTCGGAATTCGGAGATGCATAACGGAAGGGACCACGATGCTCCCCGGCCCCCTTCTGCAACGACGACAGAAATTCGATGAGGGTCTCCCGGACCTGCCCGGGCTCGACGGGCTCCAGCAGGCCGGCGCGGCGATAGCGCGCGAAATCGCCGCGCGGATCCTGATAGGTTTCTTCGAAGTCGAGGCTGATCCGCATGTCGAGAACGTCGCGGATGCAGGCATCCGCATAGGCGGATGATCTGAGCTCCGGCACGTAGGCCGGCACGGCCTCGTCAAGATCGAGCAGGCCCTCGCCATGCAGAATGCCGGCGACGATCGCCGTCACTGACTTGCTTGCGGAGAACAGGATGTGACGCGACTGCAACGTGAAGTTCGGCGCATGAAACTCGGCAACGATGCGGCCCGACTTCATCACCACGAGCGCGTCGGTCGAGGTTTTCCGGAGCAGGTCCGCGACGGTCACGTCTTCTCCGTCAACACCGAACTCCCGTCGAACGAGGTCTTCCCTGTCGACGCGAGGCTCTTCGGTCAGTCCTGGCGTTGCCGAGATGCGCGCGATCGGAATGAGTTCGCAGACGTGGCGAAATGACCAGGCGTTCCAGGGCGACTGCCGCCAGTTGGACAGGCGGACATCGCTGCGGGGAAAGCCGTAAGCGGACTCGAAGGCTGAGGACGACATGATCGACGAAGGCTCCGTGGTTGACTTGTCCGGCTAAAGCTTTTCGTCTTCGGCCGGCTGCACGATGCCGCTCAGCCAGCAGCCATCAACGCGCCCTCCATCGAGATTGAAGCGAACCCGGATTTCGGACGGACGCTTCATCGCGCGGCCCTGACGCACGGTGATCTGCCGGTCGGATGCTTCGACCAATCCGTTCGACAGCAGCCCGAACGACAGGGCCGATGCCGCGATGCCGGTGGCCGCGTCTTCCGGATAGCCGGACGATCGTGGAAACTGGCGGGCATCGACGACCTGCCGACCGGAATCCGAGATCGCGTAGGGATAGAGGCCGGTCGATCCGATACGATCGCATAGTTGCTCGACCTTGCTGAAGTCCGGGCTCAGGCCGTCGAGGACCGAGACGGATTTCAGCGGGACGAGAGTCTTGACCCGGCTGGTTCTGGCGTTCTGGATCGGCTGCGGGGCGAGATCGGCAGCGCCGATGCCGAGCACCGCGAGGATGTCAGCCCGGGCTGCGTCGGCATCCGCGAGCGGCTCGACCTCGCCCGCGGGCTGGGAAACCTCGACGAGGACATCCTGTCCCGCTGACCGCAGAATCCGCGCCGCGACCTTGCCGCTCCTCGTCTGGATCTTCAGACGATCGCCCGACACGAGGCCGAGCTGCGCGAGCAGCCAGACGGCGCCGACGGTCGCATGTCCGCACATGGACATTTCGTGATTGGGGACCCAGAAGCGGAATTCGAAGTCGCAATCCGATCCGGGCGGCGGCGGCAGCACGAATCCGCTTTCATGGCCATAGGTGCCGGCCACCTGCTGCATCTGCGCATCCGACCATCCGGCCGCATCGATGACGATCGGGGCCGGGTTGCCGCCGTCAGGCCCCGCGGCGAACACACGGACCAATCGAACCTGCTGATTCAAATTGTTCATCACCCGTCCCCGTGGCGCGCGCTCTTTCGAGCCATCGCGCAGAACTCACCGGCAGCAGGTTACGATCGCCGCTGCCCGAAAGGGTGTTCGAACGGGACTCAAATCTTGCTTGAACGGGCCATGCGCTTGCGGACTTCGCCCGGCGAGCAGCCGTCGGCCCGGCGCATGGCATGGGCCAGCGCCGCGCCGCTGTCGAATCCAACCCGAAACGCGATCTCGGCGATGGGAAGGTCGGTTGCACCGAGCAGCTCGCAGGCCTTGTCGAGGCGCGCCCTCTGCTGGAATTCGCCGATCGACAGTCCGGTGAATTCGCGAAACAGGCGGCTGATATGGCGCCGCGACACGCCGAAGCGTGCTTCAAGCGTATCGAGCGGAATGGTCCGGTCCATGTGCAACATCAGATATTGCTTGATGTCCTCGACCAGCGTCATGCCGTGCTCGCGGTGCGACACGTCCGACACGATCTCGCCGGTCATGACCTCGGCGATGCATTGCACCAGCAGCGCGGAAGACAGGCCATGGCGGATGCGCGCATTGCCGTAAGCGCCGCCTTCGTCCCGCGCGGACAATTCGTGCAGGGCACGCAGCTTCGCCGTGCGGTGAAACAGGGCGGCCTTGCGCGTGCGCCGCCGGAATTCGCTCAGCGAGCCGATCTCCCGTTCGAACCTGTCGAGCGCGGGACCGGTGACATAGAGGGCGATGTGGCTGTGCGCGCCGATGCCGGCCCGCGTTTCATGAGCCCGGTCGGCCGGCACGACGGCGAACCGGTCGTGCGAGAGCCACGTTCCGGCGCGCCGGTCCTCGTGCTTGAGCTCGATCGTTCCGCAACTCGGCAGAATGAACATCAGGCAATCGTGCCAATGCCACGGCATGGCGTATTCGCCGCTGCCGGCCAGCGCCGCGTACGCGTCGTCGGCGGCAACGAGGCGATCCGGACTAGCTGTCTGGCGGAGCTGGTCGAATGACCTCAGCATGGCGATGCCCGATGTGACGGAGGAAGTCCTGCGGCCTTGATCGCCAGGTTCGGAAACGCGCATCCGGTGATCTCTGGCGGCACGATGTTCACAAGATACCTTTTCCCGAAGGCTGGCAACCGCGAACGATGCCAGCGCTTGCTGCGCGGGCACCGTAGCCCGGATGGAGCGCAGCGTAATCCGGGGCCGCTCACCCGGCACTTGCCACTTTCCCGGATTGCGCTGCGCTCCATCCGGGCTACAGGACATCATCCCTTCTGCTTCACCTTCGACCCATCCGCCATCGTCGTCACGCCCTTCCGCTCGACGATCATCCCGTAGGCCCTTGGCTGGCGGTGAATGTCGAAATTGAACGTCGTGCGCTTGTAGGAATGACAGAGATCGAGATCGCAGCGGGCGAGCGCGATCTCGTCGCCCTTGGTCGTGCATCGCGCGATGATCTCACCGGAGGGCGCGATGATGCAGCTGCCGCCGATATGGTCCACGCCCTCCTCGACGCCGGCTTTGGCGACGCCGACCACGAAGGTGCCGTTCTGATAGGCGCCGGACTGCATCACCAGATGATTGTGGAACAGCGAGAGATCGTCGTGCTCGGGCGCGGGCGGATTGTGCACCGGCGTGTTGTAGCCGATCATCACCATCTCGACGCCCTGCAGGCCCATCACCCGATAGGTCTCGCTCCAGCGGCGGTCGTTGCAGATCGCCATGCCCATCACGCCGCCGAAAGCCTCGGTCACGCCGAAGCCGCTGCCCGGTTCGAAATAGCGCTTCTCCAGATGCTGGAATTTGCGCCACGGCTCATGCTCGGCATGGCCGGGCAGATGGACCTTGCGATACTTGCCGACGATCGCACCGCTCTTGTCGACGAGGATGGACGTGTTGTAGCGCCTGACAAGGCTGTCCTCGGCCGTCAGCTCGGCATAGCCGAGATAGAAGCCGATCCCGAGCTTGCGCGCGAGGTCGAACAGCGCCTGCGTCTCCGCCCCCGGCATCTCGCGCTCGAAAAAAGTGTCGATCTCGGCCTGATCCTCGAAATACCAGCGCGGAAAGAACGTGGTCAGCGCGAGCTCGGGATAGACGATCAGGTCGCAGCCATTGGCGTGGGCCTGGCGCATCAAGGCCATCAGGCGTGCCACGACCTCGCTTCTCGTCTCGGCTCGCGCAATGGGGCCAAGCTGGCCGGCTGCAACATTCACAAATCTCGCCACTATCTTGTCCTTCGTTTGCTGGTCGCCGGGGCACAATCAAATTCCATGCCTTTTCGACCTGATCTGCAGTCATGTTCCTTCAGTATGGGAACTTTCGTTGCCGATCTGCAACGGTTCCCCACCGTCTGAAGCCGGACAAGAGAAACTCCCATTCCGGCCACGAACCGCTCTCACAACACCGTGAGACGACAGGGGATTTACGATGCGTGCACAACGCGTTTGGAAAGTGAATGGAGCCGCCAGCATCGGGCAGCTCCAAACGAGACTGGACGATCTGAACAAGCGTCTCAGCCAGCTCGAAGGCCAGAGTCCGGAGAGCTGGAAGCTCGACGAGCTGAGATCGAGCGCGCTCAGGCTGTCGCGCGAGATCGACGACATCCGCTGCGCCGAGGCGACGGAGGCGTTGAGCGAGTTGCTGCGGAGGTAGGCGCGGCCGGACGATTTGGCGGCGGTGCCGTAGGATGGGTAGAGCGCCAGCGAAACCCATCGCCCATCTCCCGGGGGACACAGGTGATGGGTTTCGCTTCGCTTGACCCATCCTACCAGTCGACGATTCGGCGGCTCCGCAGGGAACCAACGCCGCGCGGCGCCATTTCCATGTTGAGCATGGAGCAAAATCATGACCAGACACCTGACGCGAGCCCATCTCGCGCGCGGCGTGGCCGGCGCGGTTTCCACGCTGGTCCTGTGCGCGACGGCTGCATTCACCATCGCGCACCACTTTGCATCGTGAAGAATTTGGCGCTGTGAGGGATTTCGCATGACGTCCGATCCCGAGGAGTCGGTGCGGCTGCAAGGCTTTGGCGAGATGACGCTGCGGACCGCGATCGCGACGCTGATGGCGCTCGCGCCCAACGAGCGATCCGACGCCGCGATCTTCCGCGTCCGCGACGGCTCGCGCCTGGCATCGAGCGAGATCACCGATCTCGCCTCAAACTGGGGCATGACGCCGATGGCTGAGGTCAGGTCGCCAAGACTCGCATCTTCAAGACTCGTCCCTGATCAGCACTGGCCCGACATCGTTCGCGGCATGGTGCGCGAGGCGCCGCTGCCGTCGCTGATAGTGGCGTTCCTGATCGGCGTGCTGGTGGCGCGGCGGTAGCCGCGCCAAAGCTGCCTGCGACGGGATTATTTCTGTTCGCTCGCCCGCATCTGCTCCGCGAAAGGACGCAGCGCCTCGGACATGTCGTCGAGGCGCTTCTGCCACTCTGCACCGGGCATGAAAGCGATCACGGGCTCGTCCCCGGGCGAGCCCGTCAGGTACTCCGGATTACGCAGGCCCTCGGCTATCCCGGTTTCCAGCTTCTTGACGATGTCGTCCGGAACGCCCTTCGGGACCGCGAAGCCGCGTTCTGCCGTCGAAATGACCGGAAAGCCTGCCTCTTCTGCGGTGGGAACGTCGGGCAGCGAAGCAAAGCGCTGCTTCGACAGGATCGCGATGACGCGAAGCGGCCCCTTGCTGGTGCCGTGCAATTCAGGGATCTCGCTGAGGCTGACCATCCCGACTTCCAGATGTCCGCCCAACAGATCGGTCCTCTGCGCCGCCGTTCCTCTGTAGGAAATCTCGTTGGGCTCGACCTTCGCGACTGCTGCGAGCATGCGAATGGCCAAATGACCGTTCGTGCCGGCGCCATTGTGACCGAAGGTCACCGAGCCCGGCTTGCTGCGCAGTGCGGCAATGACATCCGGCAGATTGCTGAACCTGCTGTCCGCGGGCACCACGACCACATTCGGATCTTCGACGACCCGCGCGACCAGCCGGATTTCATCCGTGGTGTATTGGGTTTTGCGGGTCATCGGCAGGAAGTTGTAGCCCGGCACGTTGACGACGCCGATCGCGTAGGCGTCGGGCTGTGCGCGCGCGATCGATGCAAAGGCAATCTCGCCGCCGGCGCCCGGCTTGTTCATGACGACGAATTTCGCCTTGCCGCCGAGCGCGCGCTCGACAAAGGGAAGAAGCTTGCGCGCCATGACATCGGTCCCGCCGCCCGGCGCAAAGCCGACGACGACCTCGATCGGCTTGTCCTCCGGCCACGCCGCCCATGACACCCCGGAAGCAACGAAGCCAAACGCTGCAACTAGCGCGATGATTGTCTTGTTCATGATTTCCAACCCCGTTTTTTGTTATTGGCCGATCGCGCCCTCGAACGCGCGATCGACTATGCGCCCATCTAGCCGCCGGCCCGACCGGTTGGCAACCGGTTATGCCGCGCGACGGCATCACCGGTCACGCGAGCGCGTAGATGCAGCGTCGTCGAAATCCCGATTGCTTGCGCGACAGATTTGCGCACGAGATGTGCTCGATGTTGAAGGCGGCGATTTGCCGGTCTGGAAGGTGGCCCTGCACTGTGCGCCTGGTTCGAGGCCAATCGTCCGTTGGATTTTCCAACAATTGCGCAGTGAGCACCAACCGTGAAAGAACCGCCAACAGTCGATGGCGTCTCGACAACGATCGAAGGAAATCGGCTGCTGCCGATTTCGAAAAAGATCTCAACGAGACGCGGCGAGCCATCGCCAGTCGTTGATAACAATCTCAAACCGCACCTCCGGACGAACCTGGGTTCGTCCGGAGGTGCTTAGGCGATTATTGGAGTGCGACAGGGCCGGTGAACGCGCCGTCGTTTCCGAAATTCCCGGCCACGTTATTGTTGCCGTAGGACAGGATGAAGGAACCGGGACCTGCCGAGATTCCTTTGCTGTTGCCGATAATCCGAGAATCGTCGACTAGAAATCCAGCACCGCCGGACGTCGCAATGCCGACGCCGTTGCCCTGCACCAGCACCTGGTGAAGAAGGAAAACTGCGGCTCCGGGGCCGTTTGCGAGTGCGATAAGTCCACCGTTGGTGTTGACCGAAACCAGCGAGTTGCGCACGCTGGCGCGAACGGTCCCTCCGGCCGAGCCATCGGCGACAATTCCGGCGTTGTTGCCGCTCGTGCTGGTGCCGGTCACGAACATGCCGAAGTTCACGCCGGAGGGAGGCGTCACGTAGATGGCCGCGACGCCCGGGCCAGTGAAGTTCCTGATAGAGGTATCCGACACGAACAGATTCCGGCCGTTGGTTACATTGATGCCCGACGCCGTCCCTCCGGCTCCATCGATGATCACCCCTGAAAGGCTGAGAGTGACGTTGGCAGTGGCCAAAGTAAAGGCCGAGCTACCGCCCGGTGGAACAATGATCGGACGGTTCGGCGCGGTAATCACAACGGTTTTGGTGATGTTGAGGGCTTCGTTGTATGTCGCGGAGTCCAAGATGACGACTTCTCCGCCGGCATTGGCGGAGGTGAGTCCCGCTGCGATCGTGGTGCAGGGTGCAGTGATGGTACAGGCGGCAGACGGGCTAGCCGCCGACGCCGCGACGTAAGCTGTCTGAGCGGCGTCGGCCTGGACCGCAAACAGTCCGCCAGCAGTTACAAATGCCAGAATGAACGGGATCCTCTTGGTCATTTTTGAAATACCCCTAAGGTGGCAAAATTGCCGCCGAAAAAGCTAGTTAAAGTGGTTGTGCCTGACAACTGCAATTGCGGTCTTCCGCAGATGTCCTCGTTCTAAAAGGGATGAACGCCGCGGACTGATGGCAGGGCGCATCACCCAAATGGGGTATGAGCGTAGCGAGGCGAGGAGATCGAGCGGCGCCGCGTTCGGAGTCAGCCGGAGAGCTGACCACGCTCGCTCGTGCAAGAGCAGAGTCCAACCTCTGAATCAGACCTCCGATTCCCCTTGCTCGCCTCAGGACGCCAAACTGAAAAGACGAAGAAGGGTGCCGAGGACATCAAGACCAAACACCGCACCAAAGCCGATCGCGGCCATTATGAGAGTTGTGGCTGACCACAAAGCCGCGGCGAATCTTGATGAAGCGGAGCCAGGGTTGCGTCCAGGGGCAGCAATGTCGGCAGTCTGGCCCAAGAGCGCCGAGCGGCCCGCTTGCCACGCCTGGTAGAGTAAAAAGCAACAAATCGTAAAACCAATAACCCGTCCGCCTAAGCGGATCAGTATCTCAAAAAAATCGCTCATCCTGCTTGATCGATGACTGATAAATGCTTGTCTTGTGCGCTCGCTCTGAAGCTGACCTTAGCCGCCCTCCAACTCGTTCGTTGCCGCCAATAGCGGACGACGCTGGCATCTCGGCGGCATGCCGATCATCACTTATCCCGCTGACATAGAGCATCGATCGTCGCATCACCCAAATGGGGTATGAGAGGATCATCCATTGGTCGACCTCATGGCCGCGACGGTCCGAACAGGCTGCGCAACAACTGGACGTTGTCCGGGCCAACTCGGCGAATACAATGCAAACTCAACATCGGGCCGATTTCGGACATCCCCGACTGTCTCAAGCCCCTTCGTTGATCAAAGGTCTACACACTCTCGTCGGCAGGCTTAGTTTGAGAAGCGTGTGTGGAGAACTGCCGCCTCATCTCTTCCGCGAACTCAGAGATCCGATCTTCGAGCGACTCAGTCTGCTCGAATCTTCTGCGCTTCAATCCCATCGCGCGCTCCCTTTCCTCGTCGTCCTGTTCGGCGTCACTCGCGCCGAAGAACTCGATGGCAGAACCTGCCTCGTTTCGTTCATGCAGGACGTTGGGCAGCTCAAAGCGCGCAACGGTTGGGGGCTTGAATGCAACAGGGGCTCTGGAAATCGAAATACTGGCGCACCGGCTCATAAAATAATGAAGCGCTGAAAATCTTCCGCCAATGTCTGCCGCCCGAACGGGCACCGAGGGCCGGAACCCGACTGGACACAACTTATCGGGCACTCAAATGCCCGAAACACGCAATTCGCGAGAGGTATGTTGGAGACGCAAGGCGCAATTCATTGCGCCGCGTCGCCCCGGAAACTATAAGTCATTGAAATGATGGTCGGAGTGGCAGGATTCGAACCTGCGACCCCTGCGTCCCGAACGCAGTGCTCTACCGGGCTGAGCCACACTCCGACAAGAGGCCGGCTTATAGCGTCGGGTTTGGCGCACCGCAAGCGGCCGAGATAAGGAATTTTGCCCCTGTGAAAACGGGTCTTGAAACGCTGATTTTACCGGCCGGGGCGGCTGCCGCCGAGGCCGCCGCCCGAACTCTGGCCGCCGGCGGGCTGGTCGCGTTTCCGACCGAGACCGTCTACGGGCTCGGCGCGGATGCCGCCAATGCCACGGCGGTCGCCCATATCTACAGCGCCAAGGGGCGGCCGGCCTTCAATCCGCTGATCGCCCATGTGCCCGACCTCGCGGCCGCGCGCCGGATCGGACGGTTCGACGCGCGCGCTTTGAAGCTTGCCGAGGCGTTCTGGCCGGGGCCGCTGACGCTGGTGGTGCCGAAGACGGACGACTGCCCGGTCTCGGATCTCGCCACCGCGGGCCTCGACACGGTCGCGATCCGCATTCCCGCCCACCCGGTGGCGGAGGCGATTCTCCGCGCCTTTGGCGGCGCCGTGGTGGCGCCGTCCGCAAATATCTCCGGCCATGTCTCGCCGACGCTGGCAGCCCATGTCGCGAGCGACCTTGCGGGGCGGATCGACCTGATCGTCGACGGCGGGCCGGTCGCGGTCGGCGTCGAATCGACCATCGTAGGCTGCTTCGAGGCACCGATGCTGCTCCGCCCCGGCGGACTGTCCCGCGAGCGGATCGAGGCCGTGCTGGGCGCCCCCCTGGCGCGACCGCCTCTGGAGGCCGAGAGCGACGACAGCCAGCCGCTGGCGCCGGGCATGCTGGCCTCGCATTACGCGCCACGCGCTCATGTGCGGCTCAAGGCGCAGGAGGTTGCGCCTGACGAAGCGCTGCTGGCGTTCGGGTCCGCGCGCCTGCCTGGTGTTGATGCCGCCGCCGCCGTCATGAATTTGTCGCCCGCGGCTGATCTCGATGAAGCCGCCGCCAATCTGTTCGGCTATCTTCGCAGCCTCGACGCGAAAGCGCCGAAGGCGATCGCCGTGATGGCGATCCCCGAGGAAGGCCTGGGCGAAGCGATCAACGACCGGCTGCGGCGCGCTGCGGTGGCACGATAGCGCACGATCCGGAAAAGTGTGCAGCGGTTTTCCGATAAGATCGTGCGCAAAATAAGAGTGGAAGAAGAGACGAGACAATGAACATCAATCAATCCGCCACCCCTCCGCTCGCGCCCGAGCTGATCGACCAATTCCGCAAGATCGTCGGCGACAAGCACGCCATCACCGATGCGACCGACATCCAGGCTTACGTCACCGAGGAGCGCAATCTGTTCCACGGCCGCTCGCCGCTGGTGCTGCGCCCGGGCTCGACCGCGGAAGTCTCCGCGATCTGCAAGCTCGCCTCCGCGCACAAGATCGCGCTGGTGCCGCAGGGCGGCAACACCGGGCTCGTCGGCGGGCAGACGCCGCATAATGGCGAGGTGGTGGTGTCGCTGCGGCGCCTGGACAAGATCCGCGAGGTCGACACCGCCTCCAACACCATGACCTGCGAGGCCGGCGTGGTGCTGCAGATCGCGCAGCAGAAGGCCTCCGACGTGGACCGGCTGTTTCCGCTCTCGCTAGGTGCGGAAGGAAGCTGCACCATCGGTGGCAATCTCTCGACCAATGCCGGCGGCACCGCCGCGCTCGCCTTCGGCGTCGCGCGCGAGATGGCGCTGGGGCTGGAGGTCGTGCTCGCCGACGGGCGCGTGCTCAACGTGCTGTCGAAGCTGAAGAAGGACAACACCGGCTACAATCTGCACAACCTCTTCATCGGCGCCGAAGGCACGCTCGGCATCATCACCGCGGCGACGCTCAAGCTGTTTCCGAAGCCGCGGGCGGTCGAGACCGCCTATGTCGGGCTGAAATCGCCGGCGGCGGCGCTCAAGCTGCTGACCATCGCGCAGAGCGAGGCGGCGAATGCGCTGACGAGCTTCGAGCTGCTGTCGGAGATGGCGGTGGACTTCTCGGTCCGCCACGGCATCGACGTGCGCGATCCGCTTGCCGAGAAGCATCCCTGGTACGTGCTGATGGAATTGTCCTCCCCCGGCGACGACGCGCGCACGCCGCTGGAGACGATCCTGGCCCGCGCCATGGAAGAGGAAATCGTCGACGACGCCGTGATCGCGGCCAACCTCACCCAGCGCAACGGCTTCTGGAAGCTCCGCGAGGAGATGTCCTCGGCGCAGAAGCCCGAGGGCGGCTCGATCAAGCACGACATCTCCGTGCCGATCGCCGCCGTGCCTGAATTCATCACGGAAGCCAACGCCGCCGTGGTGAAGCTGATCCCGGGCGCGCGGCCGGTGCCGTTCGGCCATCTCGGTGACGGCAATCTGCATTACAATGTCAGCCAGCCGATCGGCGCCGACACCGCCGATTACCTCGCGCGCTGGCACGAGATGAACGCCGTCGTGTTCGAGATCGTGCTGCGCATGGGCGGCTCGATCTCGGCCGAGCACGGCATCGGCGTGCTCAAGCGCGACGAGCTGCCCGACGTCAAGGACAAGACCGCGATCGAGCTGATGCGCGCGATCAAGGCGATGCTCGATCCGCACGGCATCATGAATCCAGGGAAGGTGCTGTGAGCGCTCTTGCGATCGACGCGATCAACGATGCCGATGTCGAGAACGTCGTGGCGCTGTGGCAGCGCTGCGGCCTGACGCGACCCTGGAACGACCCGCATGCCGACATCGCGCTGGCGCGGCGACGCGACAATTCCACCGTGCTGATCGGCCGCGACAATGGCGCGATCGTCGCCACCGTCATGGTCGGCCATGACGGCCATCGCGGCTGGGTCTATTACGTCGCCGTCGATCCCGATGGCCGCAAGCGCGGTTATGGCCGGGCGATCATGGCGGCCGCCGAGGACTGGCTGCGCCAAGCCGGCATCGCCAAGCTGCAGTTGCTGGTGCGCCGCGAGAATGGGCAGGCGAATGCATTCTACCAGTCGCTCGGCTTCGAGGAATCGACGTCGGTGATGTTCCAGAAGTGGCTCGACGGCCGCGCTCCCACCTCATGATTTTGAGCATGATCTTTTCGGAAAACCGCTTCACACTTTTCCGGATCATGCTCGTATCCGGAAAATTGCAATGACCATCTCCGACCGCGTCCGCATCAAGGACGTCCGCGTGCTCTCGGACGGCTGGACCACGCTGAAGACCACGACGTTCGAGTACCGCCGCGCCAATGGCGAGTGGCAGACGCAGCACCGCGAGACCTATGAGCGCGACAACGCCGCCGCTGTGCTGCCTTATAATCGCGCCGGGCGCACCGTGATCCTGGTGCGCCAGTTCCGCCTGCCGGCCTTCATCCGCGGCTACGACGATCTCTTGATCGAAGCGGCCGCCGGCGTATTGGACGACGCCTCGCCCGAGGTGCGCATCCGCGCCGAAGCCGAGGAAGAGACCGGCTACCGCCTGCACCACGTCGAAAAGGTGTTCGAAGCGTTCATGAGCCCGGGCTCGGTGACCGAAAGGCTGCATTTCTTCATCGCCGAATACGAGCCCTCGATGCGGGTCAGCGCCGGCGGCGGCCTCGCGCACGAGGGCGAGGACATCGAGGTGCTGGAGCTCGGCATCGACGAGGCGCTGGCCATGATCGCCGACGGCCGTATCATCGACGGCAAGGCGATCATGCTGCTGCAATACGCCGCGCTGCATATTTTCCGGTAGGTGCTTTCTTCACCTCGCCCCGCTTGCGGGGCGAGGTGAGCGCACCTGCCGCACGGCGAGCCATTGCCCAATGCAATTCTGTCCTGCGCCGCGCTGCGCCCTGTTGAGCAACCCGAAAACTATCTCTAGTCTGGCTCCAACCAAGAACCAGGAGACGCGCCCATGTCAGCTTCGCGCGACGATGAATTCGGCTTTGCGCCCGACTATGATTCCCCCGTCCCCTATATGCAGCGCACGCGGGACTATTACAGCGCGATCGGCTACACCACGCCGTATCGCTGGGCGCATTACACCGAGGCGCCGTTCCAGAAGCTGAAGAAGCCGCTGGCACAGTCGCGCGTCACCATCATCACCACGGCCGCACCTTATGATCCGACCAAGGGCGATCAGGGACCGGGCGCGGCGTATAATGGCAGCGCGAAATTTTACCAGGTCTATGAGGGCGACACGTCGCAGCAGCACGATTTGCGCATCTCTCACATCGGCTACGACCGCAAGCACACCACGGCGACCGACAATGGCACCTGGTTTCCATTGCCGCAGCTCTTGAAGGCAGCCGCCGCGGGCCGGATCGGCGAGGTCGCGCCGCGCTTCTTCGGCGCGCCGACCAATCGCAGCCATCGCGTGACGCTCGACACCGACGCGCCGGAGATTCTGGCGCGGTGCCTCGCCGACAAGGTCGACGTCGCCGTGCTGGTGCCGAACTGCCCGGTCTGCCACCAGACCACGGCGCTGGTGGCGCGGCATCTGGAAGCCAACGGCATTCCGACCGTGGTCATGGGCTGTGCCAAGGACATCATCGAGCACGCCGCCGTGCCGCGCTTTCTGTTCAGCGACTTCCCGCTCGGCAATTCCGCCGGCAAGCCGCATGACACAGACTCGCAGGCCCAGACGCTCGAGCTGGCGCTGAAGCTGCTGGAGAGCGCGAGCGGCCCGCAGACCACGATGCAGTCGCCGCTGCGCTGGAGCGAGGATGCCTCCTGGAAGCTCGACTACAACAACGTCGCGCAGCTTTCGCCGGAAGAGCTGGCGCGCCGCCGCGCCGAATTCGACAAGCAGAAGGAGATCGCGCGCGGCAACCGCGCCGCCTGACGTCCTCCGATAACAACAAACAATGGGAGAGCGACGTGACGCGACCGTTCGAGGGCGTGAAGATCCTGGACTTCACGCAGGTGCTGGCCGGCCCCTATGCGAGCTACCAGCTCGCGCTGCTCGGGGCCGACGTCATCAAGGTCGAGCGGCGCGAGGGCGAGGACATGCGCCGCACGCCGCTGTCCCGCGAATGGGCCGAGCGCGGGCTCGCGCCGGCGTTCCAGGCCATCAACGGCAACAAGCGCAGCCTGACGCTGGACCTGCAAAAGCCCGATGCGATCGCGATCGTGAAGAAGCTTGCCGCGACCGTCGACGTCGTCATGGAAAACTTCCGCCCGGGCGTGATGGACAAGCTCGGCATCGGCTATGAGGCGCTGTCGGCGATCAATCCAAAGCTGATCTATTGCGCGGTGTCCGGTTTCGGCCAGACCGGCCCGGATCGCCTGCGGCCCGGCTATGACGGCAAGATGCAGGCGCTGTCGGGCATCATGGCGATTACCGGCCATCCCGAGACGGGGCCGACGCGCGCGGGCTTTGCCGTATGCGACGTGCTCTCCGGCGCCACCGCCGCGTTCGGCGTGTCGAGCGCGCTCTACCAGCGCGACCGCACCGGCAAGGGCCAGCTCATCGACGTCTCCATGCTGGAGGCGACGATGGCGTTTCTGTCAGGCCAGATCGCGGACTGGTCGGTCGCCGGCCATCGCCAGCAGCTTTCGGGCAACCAGGCGGTGAGCCGCCGGGCCACGGCGAATTTGTTCAGATGCGGCGACGGCCACATCCTGCTCGCCGTCAACAACGAAAAACAATACCGCGCACTGATGGCCGCGCTCGGCCGCGAGGACACGCTGTCGGATCCGCGCTTCGCCGACTGGTTTTCGCGCAACGAGAACGAACCGGCGCTGCGCGCCATCATCGAGGAAGCGCTTGCCGCCAAGCCTGCGCGCGAATGGGAGACGATTCTGGAAGACGCCGGCGCGCCCTGCGCCAGCATCTGGAAGGTCGAGGAGGTCATCGACCATCCGCAGATTAGGGCGCGCGGCGCGATCCAGGAGCTCGACACACCCTACGGCCGCCTGCGCTTTGCCGGCAGCGGATTCAAGCTCGCCCATGGCGGCGGCAAGCTGGATCGGATGGCGCCGGAACTGGGATCGGATACGGATGCGGTGCTGGGCGAGCTGGGGTTCGATGCGGGGCAGATTGCGGCGCTGAGGACGCGGGAGATTGTCTAAGACTCCGCTGCCTAGAACAACGAGCCCTGCCCATCATCTGACGCAGCGGCAACCTTCCGCACCGCCTTCTTCGGCTTCGCAGCCTCGGCCTCCGCCTCCATATCCTCCGCGCTGATCGGCAGCAGCAATTGCTCGTCGTCATTGACGACGCGGTTGACGCGGGTGGAGACCGGATGCCAGGCGAATTCGCCGATGCGCGGTGCCATCATCAGCGGCAGCACACCATCGACCTCGTCGCCGCGGATGTCGAGCCAGCGCTCGAAATCGCGCGGGCTGATGGTGACGGGCACGCGGTCATGCAGCGCGGCCAGATCCTCGCCCGCTGCCGCCGTGACGATCGCAACCGTGTCGAGCTCTTCGCCGTTCGGGCCGATCCAGGTCTCGAACACCGCGGCGAAGCCAAGCGGCTCGCCGTCGGCGCGATGAATGAAGAAGGGCTGCTTGCGGCCGTCGATCGACTTCCATTCATAATAGCCGTCGGCCGGGATCAGGCCGCGGCGCCGACGAATCGCCTTTTTGAAGGCGGGCTTCTCCAGCACCGTCTCCGAGCGCGCGTTGATCAGCAGCGTGAATCCCTTGGGATCCCTAACCCAGCTCGGCAACAATCCCCAGCGCATCAGGCGAAAATGACGGGCGCCGTTCTCGACCAAAACGACTGGAATCGGTTGTGTCGGAGCGACATTGTACCGTGGCGGGAAATTCGGCTGCTCGATGTAGCCGAATAGTTGCCGTAATGCCGCGGGGGCCGAAGTTATGACGAAGCGTCCACACATCCTTGGTCCAATATAGGGTCCGTTGATGTCCTTTTAACCCCGAACGTTAACACTGCCGCAGATGAGCTCAACGGCCTCCCAACCCGCGCGGACGCATGTACAGACGGGCCCCGAGGCCGCCGCCTGGGCCGAGCGGCTGCGCGTGGCCAATATCAACCCGCGGACCGGACTTGCCACCGACTATCTGAACCATTTCAATGAAGCCGTGATGCTGCTGGAAATGGTCCCGGACATGCCGGAATGCGCGGAAGACTTTTTGACCTGGTCGCCGCTGTCCTATGCCGAGCATTTCACGGCATCGAATTTCAAGGCGCGGGACCTCGCCATCGAGGCCTATGAGAAGGCCGATCCAGCCGTCCGCGCCCAATTCGACCACATCACCGACACCATGACCTCGATCCTGACCGCGGTCGGCTCGGCCATGCGCGAGGTCGAGAAGGATTCGACCCGGGTTCGCCTCGCCGAGCAGGCCACCCTCTGGGTCAAGCCGCTGATCGCGGCCTGCGGCGGCATCATCAATGGCGGCGCGGAAGCCGACGTCGACACCATCATGGCGAATTGAGCCGTGTCCGCGGTCGTCCAGCCCACCCGTCCCCAGATCGCCGTCAGTGCCGCGATTTTCCGTGACGGCAAGGTGCTGCTGACCCGCCGCGCCCGCTCCCCCGCCAAGGGGTTCTATTCGCTGCCCGGTGGCCGGGTCGAGTTCGGCGAATCGCTGCACCAGGCCCTCGCCCGCGAAGTTGACGAGGAAACCGGGCTCCGGATCGAGATCATCGGCCTTGCCGGCTGGCGCGAGGTGCTGCCCGCCGCGCCCGGCGCCGGTCATTATCTGATCATGTCCTTTGCCGCCCGCTGGGTGGCCAGGGAACCCTCCCTGAACGACGAACTCGACGATTACCGCTGGATCGCCCCGGATGCCCTGGGCAGCCTCGGCGACCTCAAGCTGACCGGGGGGCTGGAGGAGGTCATCCAGTCCGCCGCGCGCCTGATCGGCCCCTGACCGAGCCGCCTTGCGTCCTCAGCCCCAAGGAGGCATACACCCCGCCGATGTCCACGCGATTTCTGGCCATTTTCGCCCTGATCCTCGCCTGCGCGTCCGCGCCCGCCCGGGCCCAGGACGCGGCGGCGCCGTTCGACGCCGATTTGCAGCGGCTGGCGGAAATTCTGGGCGGCCTGCACTATCTGCGCGGCATCTGCGGGTCCAACGAGGGCAACAAATGGCGCAGCGAGATGCAGGCGCTGATCGATGCCGAGACCCCCTCGGGCGAGCGCCGCACCCGCATGATCGCCGGCTTCAACCGCGGCTATAACGGTTTCCAGCAGACCTACCGGAGCTGCACGCCGGCCGCGACGGTGGCGATCCGCCGTTACATCGAGGAAGGCTCGAAGATCTCGCGCGATCTCACGGCGCGTTACGCGAACTGATTTTTCGGTCAGCCGAATCCTGAACTGTAAATCCCTCATCCTGAGGAGCGCGGAACGCGCGTCTCGAAGGATGAAGGGCCCGGCTGCAGCAGCGGGGCCTTCATGGTTCGAGACGGCGCTAGCGCGCCTCCTCACCATGAGGGTTTGGTAGCCGAAACCCTGTCATCGTCTTTGTTCACAGCCGTTAACCGTTCTTAAAGATGTAGCCTAGCGGGCGTTAATACGCGTGCTACACCTCATCTGCAGCGCATCGCCGTGGATCGCGCCCCAGCCCTGATCGAGTTTCATGAGCCAGCCGATTTCCTACGCCCCCGACCGCGCGCCGCTGCCCGATCACGAGCAGAAACAGGCCGCACTGAGCTATCTCAACGAGGCCTGGGCCGAAGCACGCCACGAAGGCGTCGACGGCGACTGCCTGGCGCAGGCGAGCCTGTTTGCGGCCTTCGCCGAGTTGGTCGGCACCTATGGCGAGGACGCGGTGGCGAAATTCGTCGAGGGGTTTCCCGGCCGCATCCGCAACGGCGAATTCTCGGTCACGCTCGCCAGGCAATAAGCTTTGCCGAAAATGACCCCGCCACATGGGCGGGGCCAGTCTACGGATGAATGACTTTGCGAAAGATCGCGAAGTCTGCTGCGTTTATCGCACGAAAGCCGCCTCCCCCCGACAAGCATTAGTCTCGCGATGGCCGGGAGATATTCCCGGAGCAATCGGGAATGTGCGCCCTAATCCGTCTCGATCGGCAGTGACGGGTCCCTCGCCCATTCGCCCATCGAGGCATCGTAGAGCGTCAGCTTGTCGTAGCCGAGCTGCGTCAGCATGAGCAGGTCGATCGTCGCCGAGATGCCGCCGCCGCAATAGCAGATCACGGTCTTGTCGCGCGTGACGCCTGCCGCCGCGAATTTCGCTTCGGCGTCCGCCAGCGTCGTCAATGTCTTGTCGGCATTGGCGAGCGTCGCCGCCGGGACGTTGACGCTGCCGGGCACGCGGCCGGGCCGGCCGTAGCGGCTCGGCTCGAGGCCCTGGTGAAACTGCGGCCCGAGCGCATTGACGATCACAGTCGTGGGATCGCCGATCCGCGCCTTCACGGTGTTCCTGTCGACGAAGAAGCCGGCGCGCGGTGTCGCCTTGAAGGTGGTCGCCGGATAGCCCTTCGGTGCGCCTGTTACGATCGGCCGGCCCTCAACCTTCCATTTGTCGAGGCCGCCGTCGAGCACGCGTGCATCGACGCCGAGCGAGCGCAGCATCCACCAGAACCGCGTCGACCACATCATGGTGCCGATGCTGTAGAGCACGATGGTCTTGGACGCATCGAGGCCGTGGCGGCCGAAAGCGGCCTCGAGCTGGGGCACGTCGGCCATCATGAAGAGCGGCCCCGCGGAGGTGTCGGAGAATTCGCCCTGAAGGTCGAGGAAATCGGCACCGGGGATGTGGCCGGCCGCAAACGTCTTGTCGCCGGGGACCGCGCGATACGGCACGTCGCTGCCCGGCGGCACCGGCTCGTTATAGGTCGTGCAATCGTAGAGGCGGAGATTGGGATCGCCGAGGATGGCGGCGAGCTGCTCGGTGGTGATGAGGGCGGTCGGTTGGGACATTGCTCTCTCCCAATTGAGCTTGTGCTTCCCGACACTCTGTCATTGCCCGCGAAAGCGGGCAATCCAGTATTCCAGAGGAGGCGGCCGTATCAGCCAACTGGCGCTGCGGTGTACTGGATGCCCCGGTCAAGCCGGGGCATGACAGCAGAGCAAGGAGCCCAACCTTCCCCCTACTGCTTCAACGTCTCCAGAAAGCGCACCGGCTCGCCCTGCGAGGCCGTCACCAGTTCGCCCTGCCACATCACGCGGCGGCCGCGGATGAAGGTGCCGACGGGCCAGCCGGTGACGCGAACACCGTCATACGGCGTCCAGCCGGCCTTGGAAGCCACCCATTTGTTGGTGATGGTTTCGCTGCGTTTCAAGTCGACGACCGTGAAGTCCGCGTCATAGCCGGCGGCGATGCGGCCCTTGCAGGCCATGTTGTAGAGGCGCGCGGGGCCGGCGCTGGTGAGATCGACGAACCTTGCGAGCGACAGACGGCCCGCGTTGACGTGGTCGAGCATCAGCGGCACCAGCGTCTGCACGCCGGTCATGCCGGAAGGCGATGCCGGATAGGTCTTCTGCTTCTCTTCGAGCGTGTGCGGGGCGTGATCGGAGCCGAGCACGTCGATGATGCCCTGCTCGATGCCGCGCCAGATGCCGGCGCGGTGATCGGCGCCGCGCACCGGCGGGTTCATCTGCGCCAGCGTGCCGAGCCGCTCGTAGCATTCGGGCGCGACCAGCGTGAGATGATGCGGCGTCGCCTCGCAGGACGCGACGTCCTTGTGGTCGCGCAGGAACTCGATCTCTTCCTTGGTCGAGATGTGCAGCACGTGGATGCGTTTTCCGGTCTCATGCGCGAGCTTGACCAGGCGCTGCGTCGCCATCAGCGCCGCGGTCTCGTCGCGCCAGACCGGATGCGAGCGCGGATCGCCCTCGATACGGAGCGACTTGCGCTCGTTGAGGCGATATTCGTCCTCGGCGTGGAAGGCTGCGCGGCGGCGGATCACCTGGAAGATGCGACGCAGGCTTTCGTCGTCCTCCACCAGCAGCGCGCCGGTCGAGGAACCGATGAACACCTTGACGCCGGCGCAGCCCGGCGCGCGCTCGAGCACCGGCAGATCCTGCACGTTCTCGCGGGTGCCGCCGATGAAGAAGGCGAAATCGCAATGCATGCGATGGTGGGCGCGCTTCACCTTGTCGGTGAAGGTCGCCTCCGTCACCGTGAGCGGCGAGGTGTTCGGCATCTCGAACACGGCAGTGACGCCGCCCATCACGGCGCTGCGCGAACCGGTCTCGAGGTCTTCCTTCTGCTCCAGCCCGGGCTCGCGGAAATGCACCTGCGTGTCCATCACGCCGGGCAGGATGTGGAGGCCCTTGCAATCGATCACCTCGGCCGCGGACGCCTGCGACAGCGGGCCCAGCTCGGCGATGCGACCGTTGGTGATGCCGATATCGCGAACGCCCTCGCCGTCCTGGTTGACGACGGTGCCGCCCTTGAGGATCACATCGAAACGCTGGGTCATGGCTTGAGGCCTCTCTCATCCCCAAGCGCAGGGCTTGAGGTCTTGTCGTTTATGCCTTGCGGGCTTACGTTCCGGAGCACCATGTCGCAAGAGATTTTCGCATGAAATCAGCGTTTCTTCCCGACCGGGCCGTGATCAAGGTCGCGGGCGATGACGCGCGCAACTTCCTCAACGGCCTCATCACCACCGATGTCGACAGGCTCAAGCCGGGCCTGGGGCGATTCGGCGCGCTGCTGACGCCGCAGGGCAAGATCATCGTGGATTTCCTGATCACGGAAGTGCCTGCCGGCCATGGCGGCGGGTTCCTGATCGACTGCCCGAAGGCGCTGGCAGAGAACCTCGCCACCAAGCTGAAATTCTACAAGCTGCGTGCCAAGGTCACCGTGGAAAACCTCGATCTCGGCGTGCTCGCGGCCTGGGACGGCCAGCCCACAGCGCAACCGGACCTCGCCTTCGCAGATCCGCGCAATGAGGCGCTCGGCACCCGCATCCTGATCCCCGAAGATCTCAAGCAGAAGCTGTCGGACCTGATCGGCGCCGAGCTGATCGATGCGGCCGACTACGAGGCGCACCGGATCGCACTCGGCGTGCCGCGCGGCGGGCTCGATTTCATGTACAGCGATGCATTCCCGCACGAGACCAACATGGACCGCCTCGCCGGCGTCGATTTCGACAAGGGCTGCTATGTCGGCCAGGAGGTCGTCTCGCGCATGCAGCATCGCGGCACGGCGCGTACCCGCAGCGTCAAGGTGCTGCTCGACGATCTGTCGCCGGAAGCCGGCGTCAGCGTGATGGCCGGGGACAAGTCGGTCGGCACGATGGGCTCGTCGGCGCAGGGCAAGGGCATCGCGCTGGTGCGCATCGACCGCGTTGCCGATGCGCTCGATGCCGGCCAGCCGCTCACCGCCGGCGGCCTCGCCGTGAGGCTCGCCGAACCCGATGTCGTCCGCATTCCCGCAAAGCAGCCCACGACATGAGCCGAGCCCCGCGCCTTCACCCCGACGGAAAGACCCGCTGCCCGTGGCCCGGCGAAGATCCGCTCTATGTCGCCTATCACGACACCGAATGGGGCGTGCCTGAGTATGACGATCGCGCGCTGTATGAAAAGCTGATCCTCGACGGTTTTCAGGCTGGCCTGTCCTGGATCACGATCCTGCGCAAGCGCGACAATTTCCGCAAAGCCTTCGACGATTTCCAGCCGGAGAAGATCGCGCGCTACACCGACAAGAAGGTGCACGCGCTGATGAACGACGTCGGCATCGTGCGCAACCGCGCCAAGATCGACGGCACGATTTTGAGCGCGAAGTCCTATCTCGACATCATGGAGAAGGGCCCCGGCTTCTCGAAGCTGCTGTGGGACTTCATGGGCGGACAACCCAAGGTCAACAATTTCAAGACCACCGCGAGCGTGCCGGCCTCGACGCCGCTATCGGTGCAGATCTCGAAAGAGCTGTCCTCGCGCGGCTTCAAATTCGTGGGCCCGACCATCGTCTACGCCTTCATGCAGGCGACCGGCATGGTCAACGACCATCTCGTCGACTGCCACTGCCACGCGACCTGCAGCAAGCTGCAGCGCAAGCCGCGCCTCAAGGCCAAATGACCGCCAAGAAGACCGCGCACGGCGCGGAGTCTCGTGCCTGGCAGCGCATGCTGTCGGGCCGGCGGCTCGATCTGCTCGATCCCTCCCCGCTCGACGTCGAGATCGCCGACATCGCGCATGGACTGGCGCGCGTCGCACGCTGGAACGGGCAGACCACCGGCGCACACATCTTCTCGGTCGCGCAGCACACGCTGCTGGTGGAGACCGTGCTGCGGCACGAGATGCCGCGCGTCGATGAGCGCATGCGGCTTGCGGCGCTGCTGCACGATGCCCCCGAATACGTCATCGGCGACATGATCTCGCCGTTCAAGGCCGTGCTCGACGGTCATTACAAGGCGGTGGAGAAGCGCCTGCTCGGCGCCATCCATATCCGCTTCGGCCTGCCGCCGTCGCTGCCCGACGAGATCACGCAAGCCATCAAGGCCGCCGATCGCGGTGCAGCCTATCTCGAGGCGACCGAGCTTGCCGGCTTCAGCGAGAGCGAAGCCAAGCGCCTGTTCGGCAAGGATCCGGGCCTCTCCGACAGCGTCCGGCGCGACTACCTCACGCCCTGGACCGCGGCGCGGGCCGAGAAGCAGTTCCTGGAGCGGTTTGGCGCGGTGTTTGCGTAAGCCCCATCCCTTCGCAGGGTGGGCAAAGCGAAGCGTGCCCACCAAACTGAGCGACGAGCGCGCAGTTGCGAAATCGTGGGCACGGCGCGATGCGCCTTTGCCCACCCTACGAGCGCTCGCTATAATCAGCGGCAAAAAGGTCCGCCATGATCCACGTCTGTTCCCTCGCCGCTCTTCCCGAAACCGTCCGCCTCACCAGGGCCAGCCATGTGCTGACCGTGATGGCCAATGTCGAGCAGGTAGCGCGGCCGGTGTCCGTGCTGCCGGCCAACCATCTCAAGGTGTCGATGGACGACATCACCGAGGAGATGGACGGCTTTGTCGCGCCGTCGGAAGCGCATATCGACCAGGTGCTGAATTTCGTGCGCGCCTGGGACCGCGCTGCGCCGCTGGTGGTGCACTGCTATGCCGGCATCAGCCGCTCGACCGCGAGCGCGTTCGCCGCTGTCTGCGCGCTCAATCCGGAGCGCGACGAGATCGAGATCGCCAAAAAGATCCGTGCGGCCTCGCCGGTCGCCTCGCCGAACCGCCGCATCGTCGGCCTTGCCGACCGCGCATTGGGGCGCAACGGCCGCATGCTGCGCGCGCTCGACGAGATGGGCCCGGGCGCGATGATGGTCGAGGGCCGCCCCTTCGTGATCGAGCTCGAATGACAGCTCCGATCACCATCGCATGAGCGACAAGCTGCTGACGCCGATCGAGATCGGCCTGACCGCGGCGATCGTCGCGATCGAGGATCACGAGCCGCTGATTCTCACCGCGCGCGGCAGTGACGGGCTCGCCGGCCTGCCGTTCGGCCCGTTCGATGCGCTGAGCCATCGCACCTTCGAGATCGGCCTGCGCGCCTGGGTCGAGGCGCAGGCGGGCCTGCGGCTCGGCTATGTCGAGCAGCTCTATACGTTCGGCGATCGCGGCCGCCATGCCGAGGCCGCCGACACCGGCGCGCATATGGTGTCGATCGGCTATCTCGCGCTGACGCGCGCCGTCGGCGGCGAGCTTGCCGCTGATGGCGCGAGCTTCGAGCCGTGGTATCGCTTCCTGCCCTGGGAAGACTGGCGCGAGGAGCCACCCGCGATCATCGCGCGCGACATCATTCCCGCGCTGACCAAATGGGCCGAGGAGGAGACGCCGGAGACGACGCGCGCATTGCCGCGGAGGGATCGCGTGCGGTTCTATTTCGGCCTCGATGGCGCGCCCTGGGACGAGGAGCGCGTGCTCGACCGCTACGAGCTGCTCTACGAGGCCGGGCTGGTCGAGGAAGCCCGGCGCGACGGCCGTCCTGCGGCATTAGCGCGCAAGACCCTACCCGCGCTCGGCACCTCCATGCGGTTCGACCATCGCCGGATTCTCGCCACGGGGATCGCGCGGCTGCGCGCGAAACTGAAGTATCGTCCTGTGGTGTTTGAACTTTTGCCCGCCGAGTTCACACTTACCGAATTGCAGTACACGGTGGAGGCGATCTCCGGCCGCCACCTGCACAAGCAGAATTTCCGCCGTTTGGTCGAAACCGAAGCCCTGGTCGAACCGACCGGGGTGATGTCGACACAGACGGGCGGACGTCCGGCAGCGCTCTACCGCTTCCGCCGCGACGTGCTCCAGGAGCGGCCCGCGCCGGGCTTGCGCGTCCGCTCCCGGCGCTAGATCCTAGGATTTGTGGGACCGGCCCCTGCCCGCCGGTTGCCTGGAGGCTTCATGTTCGACGGCCCGTTCGACGTCTTTGCGCTGATCATTGCGATCGTCGCCTTCCTGGTCGCTATCAAGGCCTCGAGCCAAGCGGCCGAGCTGCGCCGCAAGCTGAACACGCTCGAAGAGATGTTTTACGCGCAGCGTCGGGTGCAGCCGCCGCCATTGGTGCCCGCGCAGGTGCAGGCCGAAGCAGCACCCGCAACGGCCGCGGCGGAGCCGCCGCCGCTTGCCCCGGAAGCGGAGCAGGCACCGCCTCCGCTCGTCACCGCAGAGGTTGCACCGCCGCCGCTCGAAGCGAGCAGCGAGGCCGCCGCACCTCCGCCACCGCCACCTTTGCCCACGCCAGCGCCCGGCTTCGAGGAGCGCCTCGGCACGCGCTGGGTGGTGTGGATCGGCGGCCTTGCACTCGCGCTCGGCGGCTTCTTCATGGTGCGCTATTCGATCGAGGCCGGCCTGCTCGGCCCCGGCGTGCGCGTGTTCCTCGGCGGCCTGTTCGCAGCCGCGCTGCTCGGCGCCGGCGAATGGTCGCGCCGCAAGGAGGACATCTCCAACATCCAGGCTCTGCCCATCGCCAACATCCCCGCGATCCTCACCGCGGCCGGAACGGCAGTGGCGTTCGCGACCATCTATGCCGCCTACGCGCTCTACGGCTTCCTCGTGCCCGCCACCGCCTTCGTGCTGCTCGGCATCGTTGCGATGAGCACGCTCGCCGCGGCACTTCTGCACGGACCTGCGCTCGCCGGCCTCGGCGTGGTCGGCGCCTTCGCAACGCCGATCCTCGTTTCCAGCGGCAAGCCGGATTATTGGGCGCTCTACATTTATCTCGCCATCGTCACCGCCGCGAGTTTTGGTCTCGCCCGGATCCGGCTGTGGCGCTGGCTCGCGGTGACCACCATCGCCTTTGCGGTGCTGTGGGTCTTCCCGGGCCTCGACACCGGCGATCTGCAGGTCGCGCCGCACGCCTTCCATGTCATCGCGGGCTTCGTGCTCGCCGCACTGCTGGTGGTCTGCGGCTTCATGTTCGGCCCGACCATCGAGGATGGCGAGATCGAGCCGGTGTCGTCGAGCTCGCTCGGCGCCTATCTGTTCGGCGCCATGCTGATCGTGCTGTCGAGCTCGCATGCGGATCTCGCGCTGATCGCTTACACGCTGCTGGTCGGCGGGACGCTGTTCGTCGCCTGGCGTGCGCCCGCGGCCACCGGCGCGCTCGGCGCGGCTGCGGCCACCGTCTTCATCGTGTTCGCCGAATGGGCGGTGCGCGCCAATCCCGATATGCTGGTGCTGCCGGGTGGCCCGATCCCGGGCGTCGGACCGGTCGCGACCGACGGCTCGGTGACGCTGCATCTGGTGATGGCCGCAGTCTTCGCCGCCGGCTTCGGCATCGCGGGCTTTTTCGCGCAGGGCCGATCGAGCTCGCCGATCATTCCCGTCGTGTGGTCAGCGGCGGCGGTCGCAACGCCGATCGCGACCCTCGTTGCGCTCTATGCGCGCATCGCCCATCTCGACCGCTCGATCCCGTTCGCGATCCTCGCGGTGCTGCTCGCCGCGGCCTTTGGCGCTGCGACCGAGGCCCTCAGCCGCCGCGAAGACCGGCCGGGCGCGCCGACCTCCATCGCGCTGTTCGCGACCGGCACGCTCGGCGCGCTCGCGCTGGCGCTGACGTTCGCGCTGGAGAAGGGCTGGCTCACCATTGCGCTGGCGCTGATGTCGCTCGGCACCGCCTGGATCTCGCTGCAGCGGCCGATCCCGGTGCTGCGCCGGCTCGCGGCCATCTTCGCTGCGATCGTCACCGCGCGCATCGCCTACGATCCGCGCATCGTCGGCGATGCCGTCGGCACCACGCCGATCTTCAACTGGCTGCTCTGGGGCTACGGCCTGCCGGCGGCCTCGTTCTGGGGCGCAAGCATCTTCCTGCGCCGCCGCGCGGACGATGCGCCGCTGCGCGTGGTCGAAGCGGCCGCGATCCTCTTCACCGCGCTGCTCGCCTTCGCTCAAATCCGCCACCTTGCGACCGGCGGCGACATGATTGCGGCGCCGTCGCTGCTCGAATGCGCGCTGCAGGTCTGCGTCTCGCTCGCGATGGCGATTGGGCTGGAGCGCCTGCGGCTGCGCAGCCGCAGCATCGTGCACAATGTCGGCGCGATCGTGCTCACCGCGATCGCCGGCATCATCAGCCTGTTTGGCCTCCTGATGCTGGAGAACCCGCTGATCTGGCACATCGATGTCGGCGGCGCCGTGTTCAACCTGCTGCTGCTCGGCTACGCGCTGCCGGCGGTGCTGATGCTGCTGCTCTCCTATGCCGTGGTCGGCGAGCGCGGCAAAGTCTACGCCAACACCATTGCGTGCGGCGCGCTGCTGTTCGCGCTCGTCTATGTCACGCTGACGATCCGCCGCTTCTATCACGGCCCGATCCTCTCGACGGGACCGACGACGGGCGCGGAGCAGTACACCTATTCGATCGGCTGGCTCGCCTTCGGCGTGGTGCTGCTCGGCGTCGGCATTCTGGTCAATTCGGAGCGGGCGCGGCTGGCGTCGGCCGCCGTGATCGCGCTGACGATCCTGAAGGCCTTCGTCATCGACATGTCGACGCTGACGGGCGTCTACCGCGCGCTGTCGTTCATGTGCCTCGGCGTCGTGCTGGTCGCGATCGGATGGCTCTACCAGCGCATCCTGTTCCGGCGGCAGGTGACGCCGCCGCCGGCTCCGCAGACGGGAAGTTGAAGATCAGGCCGCGCGGACCGAATCCAGGAACTGCGCGACCTCGACCTTGAGACGGGTGCTGTCGGTCGCCAGCGATTTTGCCGCGGACAGCACCTCGACCGAGGCCTCGCCGGTCTCGATCGCACCACGCTGCACGTCGGTGATGTTCGACGAGACTTCTTGCGTGCCGACCGAGGCCTGCTGGACGTTGCGCGAGATCTCCTGCGTGGCCGCGCCCTGCTCCTCGACCGCGGCCGCAATTGCCGAGGACACTTCGGACAGCCGCTCGATGGTGCCGCCGATCTCCTGGATCGCGCTGACGGATTCCTGCGTTGCCGCTTGAATGCCCGACACCTGCGCCCCGATCTCGCCGGTCGCCTTCGCGGTCTGCTCGGCCAGCGCCTTGACCTCGGATGCGACGACCGCGAAGCCGCGGCCGGCTTCGCCCGCGCGCGCCGCCTCGATGGTCGCGTTCAGTGCGAGCAGATTGGTCTGGCCCGCGATGGTGTTGATGAGCTCGACGACGTCGCCGATGCGCGAGGCCGCCTGCGACAGCGCGTTGACGCGCTCGTTGGTGCGCGCGGCCTGCTCGACGGCTTCCGCCGCCATCCGCGCCGAATCCTGCACGCGGCGGCTGATCTCGGTGATGGAGGACGACAGCTCCTCAGAGGCTGATGCCACGGCCTGGACGTTGGTGGAGGCTTCCTCTGAGGCCGCAGCAACCACGGTCGCGAGCTCCTGGCCGCGCTGCGCGGTGCCGGTCAGCGTCGTCGCGGACGCCTCGAGCTCGGTCGACGCCGCGGAGACGGTACCGACGACCTCGCCGATCATCGCCTCGAACTTGCGGGTGATGGCATCGACGCGGCGGCCGCGCTCGATCTTGGCTTCGGCATCGGCCGCGGCGGCCTGATCGGCTGCGCGCTTGGCGATCAGCGCCTCCTTGAAGATCTGCAGCGCATCCGCCATCGAGCCGATCTCGGTCTTCTCGCCGCGATGCGGCACGTCGGCCGAGAGATCGCCCTCGCCGAGCGACTGCATCGGCTTGATGATCGAGGCAATGCCGCGCGACACGTCGCGCACGAGATAATAGGCCGCGCCGATCGCGATCACGACCGAGAACACGATGATGCCGACCAGCACGCGGAAGATCATGGCGTAACTGTCAGCCGCCTGCTTCGTCTCCAGCTCGGCGCCGCGGTTGTTCATCTCGATGCCCTTCTGGAGCAACGGGTCGGCCGCCTGGGCCATCTTCGCGACCTTGGTCTGCAACAGCTCGTTGGCATCGGTCGGGAACTTGCCGGGGCTCTTGCGCGACAGCGCCATCACGTCCTGCACGCCGTTCAGGTAATCGGCCCACGCCTTGGTCCACTGCTGGTAGAGCGAGCGCTCTTCGGCTGAGGTGATCAGCGGCTCGTAGACCTTGCGGGTCTGGTCGATGCGCGCCTGCAACGAGGCGAGGCGCTTCTCGGCGGCCTCCTTGCCTTCAGCCGTGTCCTGCATCAGGTGCAGGCGCAGCGCGACGCGCAGCTCGTTGATGTCGGCGCGCAGCGAGCCGAGCGCGCGCACGCTCGGCAACCAGCTCTCCGCGATCTCGACCGTGTGCGAATTGATGTTCTGCATGGTGCCGATCGCGGTCACGCCGACGCCGGCGAGCGAGAGCACGAGGACCGACAACACGGTCAGAAGCTTGAAGACGATCGACAACTTCGACATCACGACAAATCCCGATGATACCAAGCAACGCACGAGTGATCGCGCCGCCATCGTCGCGACGGACGACAGGACGGAAGTCATTCCAACAATGCTGGCTGGTTCTTATCCGGTAAGATTGCGCACATAGTTGCAAACAGGCGTTAACAGGAACCTACGTGAAACTACGGAAATCGCTGTCGCCGTTGTTATGTGTTCCGCAACCATGTGTTGCAGCGCAGCGGACGTCGCGGAGCGCCATACCAGCACACCGCGATACGCGATTTGAGCGGACCGGCTGAGGTACTCAGGCCGCCCGCACCGACTCCAGGAAGCGCGCGACTTCGCTCTTCAGCCGGTTGCTCTCCTGCGACAGCGACTGTGCCGCCGAATGGACCTGCGCCGAAGCGGCGCCGGTCTCGCCGGCGCCACGCTGGACCTCGCCGATATTCGCCGAGACGTCCGAGGTGCCGTGAGCGGCGTGCTGGATGTTGCGGGAGATCTCCTGCGTCGCGGCGCCCTGCTCCTCCACCGCCGCGGCGATGGTCGAGGAGATCTCCGACATCTGTGCGATGGTGTCGCCGATCTCCTTGATCGCGCCGACCGAGTCCTGCGTGGCGGTCTGGATCGCGCCGATATGCTGACTGATCTCGCCGGTGGCCTTCGCAGTCTGGTCGGCGAGCGCCTTCACTTCGGTCGCAACCACCGCAAAGCCCTTGCCCGCTTCGCCCGCCCGCGCCGCCTCGATGGTTGCGTTCAGCGCCAGGAGGTTGGTCTGCGAGGCGATGGTGTTGATGAGTTCGACCACGTCTCCGATGCGGGAGGCGGCCTTGGTCAGTTCGGCAACACGCGCATTGGTGCGCTGGGCCTGCCCGACCGCGACGTCGGCGACACGCGCGGATGCCTGAACCTGACGGCTGATCTCGGTGATCGAGGAGGTCATCTCCTCGCTCGCCGAGGACACCGACTGCACGTTGGCGGAAGCCTCCTCCGAGGCTGCCGCCACGGCGGTCGCAAGCCCGTTGCCGCGCTCGGCGGCCTGCGTCAGCGTGTTGGAGGAGGCCTCGAGCTCGGTCGCCGCCGACGACACGGTCTCGATGATCTCGCCGACCGCGCCTTCGAACGTGTCGGCGAGACGCTTCATGTCGGCCTTGCGCTGCTCGCGCCCGCGCGCTTCGGCCTCGGCCTGCTCCGTACGCAGCCGCTCGGCCTCCGCCATGTTGGTCCTGAACACTTCGACGGCACCGGCCATCTCGCCGATCTCGTCGGTCCGCCCGATACCGGGAACGGAGATCGAGAGCTCGCCGCGCGCAAGCCGCGTCATCGCGCCGACCATGGCGGCGAGTGCCTTCGAGATCGAACGTCCGAGCAGGAAGCCGACCGCGGCGAGCACAACGACCGTGATGCCGAAGGCGGCCACCATCCAGAAGCGGACGGCGTCGCGGGTCGCAGCCTCCGCGGCATCGGCCTGCCTGTACATGGCATCGACGGCGGTCCGCACCTCGATCATCACAGGCTCGATCTCGCGAAAGGTCTTCATCATGGCGGCGTCGAGCGCCGCACTCTGCTGTGCGGTCTCGGCCCAGGCCGCGAACTCGAACTGGTATTTCTGCAGCTTGGCCGTGATGTCGGTCATCACCGCCGTCGGAACCGCGACGACCTCGATCGCCTTGGAGAATTCAACCGCGGCCTTCTTCGCCTCGGCGATGTATTTCGGGTCGCGCCGCAGCATGAAGTCCTTCTCGTGACGGCGCATCATCAGCATCCAGGTCGTCGTCCTGGGATCGTCGATCTCCTTCAGCTTGGCCTCGATGTCATGCACCGCACCGCGAAGCGAGCCGGAGAGGCCGAGCGTCTCGTTCAGCCCGAGCCTGGTCTCGGCCGCCACCAGCGCTGCGAAGTCCGAGGCGTAACGCTTGAAGCCGTCCTGGGCCTGCTTCATCTTGTCCGCCAGCGCGCGCATGCCGCCAGCCGCCATCAACCGCTCGACCTCGCCGAAATCGCGGTTGATCGGCCCGATCAGCTCGGCATGGGCCTTGGCGTAACTCTCGGTACGGCGCTGCTGAAAATTCTTCTCGTTGCGGCGGGCCTCCAGCATCTCGATCGAGAGCTGCTTGTCGAGATCGGCGATCGCTCGCGCCCGGTTGGCAACGTCGCGGGAGGCATCCTGAGACAAGCTGCCGATCTCGTAGATCGCTCCGAAGGCGACGAGACCGACGAGGCCGAAGAGCCCGATCGCCATCACCTTGTGGGTCAGGCGGATGGAAAGGCGGCTCATGGACGAGCTCCAAAGTGCTTGAGATGAAATGGCGAGGCGACAGCGAATCGTGCCGGGAAATTGAGCAGATGATGCCCGTTTCGCTTTTCTGGAAAGTTAACCGTGCATGCCATTCGTCACGGCATCGCAGCATGAATACGAACGGCCGTCGTGCACACCCGCACGACGGCCGTTCGAATTCGTGTCGGTAAGGCCGACGTCACGCCGCCCGCACCGTCTCCAGGAATCTTCCGACCTCGAGCTTGAGACGATCGCTGTCGCCCGACAGCATCTGCGCCGCGGACAGCACCTGCGAGGAGGCCGATCCGGTCTCGCTGGCGCCGCGCTGCACATCCGTGATGTTGGACGAGACCTGGTGCGTGCCTTGTGCGGCCTGCTGCACGTTGCGGGAGATTTCCTGCGTGGCCGCGCCCTGCTCTTCGACTGCGGCGGCGATGGTCGACGAGATCTCGGACAGCTTCTCGATGGTGTCGCTGATGTCCTTGATGGCGCCGACCGATTCCTGCGTTGCGGCCTGAATGCCCGAGATCTGCTGGCCGATCTCGCCGGTTGCCTTCGCCGTCTGCTCGGCGAGCGCCTTGACCTCGGAGGCGACGACCGCAAAGCCCTTGCCGGCCTCGCCGGCGCGCGCCGCCTCGATCGTCGCGTTGAGAGCGAGCAAATTGGTCTGGCCCGCAATGGTGTTGATCAGCTCGACGACGTCGCCGATGCGCGTCGCTGCCTTGGACAACTCGCTGACGCGTTCGGTCGTGGTGCGGGCCTGACCGACGGCCTCGCTCGCCACGCGCGCGGATTCCTGCACCTGACGGCTGATCTCGGTGATCGAGGACGACAGCTCCTCCGTGGCGGAGGCCACCGATTGCACGTTGGTGGAGGCTTCTTCCGAGGCGGCGGCAACCACGGTGGTGAGCTGCTGCGTGCGCTCCGCCGTCGAGGTCAGCGTCGTCGCGGATGCTTCGAGCTCGGTCGAGGCCGATGACACCGTGCCGACGATCTCGCCGACGGCGCCTTCGAAACTGTCGGCGAGCCTGCGCATCTCGGCCTTGCGCTGCTCGGCCGCGATCTGGTCCTGCCGCATCTTGGCTTCCGCTTCCTCGCGCGCCTTCTGCTCGGACACGATCTTGAATTTCTCGACGGCGCCGGCAACCTCGCCGACCTCGTCCTTGCGGCCGAGGCCCGGCAGCACCACCGAGAAGTCGCCACCGGCGAGCTTCTCCATCGCGACCGTCAACGCACGCATCGGCCGCGCAATGCTGAAGACGGAGAAGATGCACGCGCCGATCAGAACGAGCGCGACCAGCATGCCGGTGATGAACGACGTCCGCTCGACGGAGACGGCTTCGGCTTCCGCCTCGGCACGGGTCTCGATGGCCCTCTGCTTGGCAAATTCCGTGATCTTGTTGGTCAGCTCCGAGATCTCTTCGTTGATCGGAGCCAGAGTCTCCTTGCGGATGCGATCAACCTCGGCGGTCAGCTTGGCATATTGCCCCGCCGCTTCGCTGTCCTTCTTCCCTTCGAGTGCGAGCTCCTGCTTGCGGATCGCCTCGATCTGCAACTGGCCCTTGCTGAAATCACCGATCAGCACGGTGAGGCGATCGATCCGCTTGCGGTTCTCCGGTGATTGCGAGAGCTTCGCCATTTCGCCCGAAAATTTCGTGGCAGCCGTCAAACGGTCGTTGAAATAGGTGACGGCCTTTTGCATCTCGGCCGGCGAGGCAGACGTCAGGATGTCGCGAATGCCGATCTGCATGCCGCGAACCGAGGCCTTCGCTTCCGCCGCATTCTGCGCGATCGCCTGCTGTCCCGCCGCTCCGGTGCCAAGCCGCTGGACTTGGGCGCCGCCGCTCATCTGGAGGAAGATCATCAGCGCGACGAGGCCGATGGTGAGCGCGGAGGTAATGGCGAGCTTGGTACCAATTCGCAGGTTCTGAATAAACGACATCGAGCTAATCCCGGATACGCATTGTCGCGACGAAGCGCGTGAACATCCTGGGAAGGTTAGCCGCGAGATTCCTCATTAACGTTAAGTGCGAGCCGGAGCCGTTGGGTAGAAGTACGGAAATCGCTGCTCAAATCCGCAGACTTGCACACGTTTCACGCGCAAGCAGACGAGGCTTCGCGAATTAACAGACTTTGCGTTCGTTAACGCGCGCGCCGGTCCCGCGGGCAATGTCAGCACATCTTCTCGCCGACGAGGCTGACGCGGAAGACCGGCTTCCTGTCCTCGTCGAGCAGCTCCATGCTCCACTTGGCATTCGGCTTCATGTTGCGCGCGATGCTGCCGAGCAGATTGGCGCAGACCTCGGTCATCTCGGCCCAGGCGGCTGCGCGGTCCTCGAACTCGTAGGGCTGGTCGGCCGCACCGGAATAGCGACCGGTACTGATGCGAAAGAAGTACAGCGACATGGTAGAACCCTTGCGCCCCCCGGCCCTGGGCAAACTGGGACGCGAGTCGCTACCAACGCATGAAAGCCGCCGTCCGTAAGACTACGGCGCAGCGGCTTCGCGATCGATGAGGGCTTTCAATGACAGGATGCGCGAGCGGTCTCGCGCAGCCGGCTCACTGGGTGGAGCGGCGCAGCTCCAGCGGGGCCTCGCCCTTGGCAGGCTCTGATCTGGCTTCGGACTTCACCGGCTCGAGGCGGCCGCTGTCGACCCGCGGCGTCTCGACGCGCGCGGCAACTTCGGTGTTGGAGGCACCGACCGAGCCGGTGTGCTCCGACGAACGCAGCGAGCGCGGACGCGCCACGGCGCGCGCCATCAGCATCTGGTTGCCGCCCTGGTGGTGGAAGTCGCAATAGGCGAAGCCCATGCCGGAGACCGATCCGCGGAAGCTGCGGTCGTCGGTCTTTTCAAGGTTGAAACAGGGCTCGAACGGAATGCCCTTGATCGAGGCACAGACGTTCTGGCCGCGGATCTGGAGCGTGTTGCCGGGAAGACGGAGATGCTTCACCGGGCCCGAGCCCGAGAACTGCACCGCACCGGCGGCCCCCATGTCGTCGAGGATGCGGCCTGCGCCGCGGGTGCCGTCGAAACAGGTGAAGGCGAATACCTTGCCGGCGACGAAGCGGCGCGCCTCGTCGGCGTTCATGCTTCCAGCAATGGCCGGCGCAAACGTCGCTGCCGCCGTAACAGCCCCCAACACAATACGCGCAAGCATGCTCTACTCCGAACCAACCCCCGCAGCGGGCGATGCCTTATCTCTTTACCCGCTGCTTACCATACTAACCATGGCGACATTGAAGCAGGTTGGTTGGTAAAGTCTGAACGCCGTTAGAGAATTTTTACCACGATGCGGCCGCGGACCTGGCCGGCGAGGATTTTCGCGCCCCATTCCGGCACTTCGTCCAACGCGATTTCCTGAGTGATTTCAGATAGTTTCGTCCGATCCAGATCGGACGCCAGACGCTGCCAGGCAGCTTTTCGCGGCTCGATCGGGCACATCACGGAATCGATGCCGAGAAGGCACACTCCGCGCAAAATGAAGGGTGCGACCGAAGACGGCAGGTCCATGCCGGCCGCAAGACCGCACGCCGCGATCGCCCCGCCGTATTTCGTCATCGACAGGAGATTCGCCAGCGTGGTCGAGCCGACGCTGTCCACGCCGCCCGCCCAGCGCTCCTTGGCGAGGGGTTTTGCCGGCGCCGACAGCTCGTTGCGGTCGATCACCTCGGCCGCGCCGATCTCCTTCAGGTAATCCGCTTCCGCGGCACGGCCGGTCGAGGCGATGACGTGGTAACCGAGCTTGGACAGCACGGCGGTGGCGACCGAGCCAACGCCGCCGGCCGCGCCCGTCACCACGACGGGGCCGCTCTTCGGCGACAGGCCGTGCTTCTCCAGCGCCAGCACCGATAGCATTGCGGTGAAGCCGGCCGTGCCGATCGCCATGGCATCCCGCGTCGACAGTCCCTGCGGCAAGGCGACCAGCCAGTCGCCCTTCACCCGCGCCTTCTCGGCATAGGCGCCGAGATGGGTCTCACCCATGCCCCAGCCGGTGCAGACGACCTTGTCGCCCGCCTTCCACTGCGGATGCGAGGAGGCTTCGACCGTGCCGGCGAAATCGATGCCGGCGATCATCGGGAAGCGGCGCACCACCGGCGCCTTGCCGGTGAGCGCAAGGCCATCCTTGTAGTTCAGCGTCGACCATTCGACGCGGACGGTGACGTCGCCGTCCATCAGCTCGGCTTCGTCGAACTGCGTGAGCGCGGCGGTGGTGCCCTTGTCCGCCTTGTCGATCCGGATCGCCTTGAATGTGGCCACGACTGCACTCCCTGACTTGTTGGTCGGGATTGTTTAGCCGATCAGGCAGGCTGCGCAACCGCCCGATGAACCGGTTTCTCGACGATCGGAAGATTGATCAGCGCAGAGAGCACGCCGAACAGGATCGAGAGCCACCAGATCGGCGTGTAGGAACCGAACTTTTCGAACACAATGCCGCCGAGCCAGACGCCGAGGAAACCGCCGACCTGATGGCTGACGAAGGCAAAGCCATAGAGCGTGGCAAGCCAGCGCGTGCCGAACATCAACGCCACCAGAGCGGAGGTCGGCGGCACCGTCGACAGCCAGGTCAGGCCGGAGATGGCGCCAAACGCGATCGCCGAGAACGGTGTGATCGGGAACGAGATGAAGGCCAGCGTGGCCAGCGCGCGCGTGAAGTAGATGCTCGAGAGGATGTAGCGCTTGGGCAAGCTATTCTGGAGATAGCCGACGCTGAGCGATCCGATGATGTTGAACAGACCGATCGCCGCGATCACCCAGCCGCCGGTCTGCGTCGAGATGCCGCGATCGACCAGGAAGGCCGGCAGATGCACGGTGATGAAGGCGAGCTGGAAACCGCAGGTGAAGAAGCCGAGCACGAGCAGCACGTAGGAGCGATGGCCGAAGGCTTCGGCGAGCGCTTTCGTAAACGTCTGCTCGTCCGCGGGCGCCGCATTGGCCGTGGTCGTGACCCGCGGCGTCGAGAGCGCCAGCGACAGCGGGATGATCAGCAGCATCAGGAAGCCGAACACGGTGAGCGCCTGCTGCCAGCCGAAATTGTCGATCAGCGCGACGCCGATCGGCGCGAACAGGAACTGCCCGAACGAGCCCGCCGCCGTGCCGGCGCCGAGCGCGAGGCCGCGCTTCTCCGCCGGCAACAGCTTTGTGAACGCCGACAGCACCAGATTGAACGAGCAGCCGGCAAGGCCGAAGCCGACCATGACGCCCGCCCCCAAGTTGAGCGACAGCGGCGTCGAGGAATAGCGCATCAGCAAGAGACCGCCGGCATAGAGCAGCGCGCCGACGCACATCACGCGAAACAGGCCGAAGCGATCGGCGACAGCACCGGCGAGCGGCTGGCCCAGGCCCCACAACAGGTTCTGCACGGCGATGGCGAGACCGAACACGTCGCGGCCCCAGGCGAACTCATGGCTCATCGGCTGCACGAAGAAGCCGAGCGCCGAGCGCGGGCCGAAGCCGAGCATGCCGATGGCACAGCCGCAGAGAATGATGATCGCCGGCGTACGCCAGGAGGAGGAACGGGAAGCCGGACCGAGTTCGCCCACTTGCGTCGACATGGTGTTCCTCATCTGTCGTTGGCGGTCCGGAATAAGTCACCGCGAGTCAGCCGTTTAATGCAGATGCATGAAAACCCCAAGTCAAAAGTGATTGCGTTCCACGGAGAGCTATCGCGGGAGCATTGCATTTCAATGCGGCCTCGCCTGACGCGCGCCGGCGCGTCTTGACGGGAATGTGTGCGGCCGGGCCTAGCGGCGTCCTCCGTCGCGTGTTATCTTTGATTTACTCAGATTGAGTATATGTAAGCCCTGGCGAATCCACCGGCCCTCTCGGCCGGATTTCTCAGGACCCATATATACTCAAATAGAGCATAATTAGCATTCACGGGAGGCTTCCATGCCGATCACTGGACTTTACGGCCCCGACGACTTCGCAGGCCGGCCTCAGGGCCAAACCACCTCTCCTCGCGCCGCGCCGCCGCGACAGGGCACTTCGCTGCCGATGCCCTCGCTGGAATGGACGGCGGAGGTCGAACGCGCCACGGCCCCGCTCTACGCGCGCGTCAAGGACGTGATCCCGCCGATCGAGTGGCCGCTGATGGCGCCGACTATTCACGCCGTCAACGAGCTGAAGGCGGCGCGCGGCGCGGTGATCCTCGCGCACAATTACCAGGCGCCCGAGATCTTCCACTGCGTCGCCGACATCGGCGGCGACTCGCTCCAGCTCGCGGTCGAAGCCACCAAGGTGAAAGCAGGCATCATCGTCCAGTGCGGCGTGCACTTCATGGCGGAGACCTCGAAGCTGCTCAACCCGGACAAGACGGTGCTGATCCCGGACTCGCGCGCCGGCTGCTCGCTGGCCGCCAGCATCACAGGCGCGGACGTCCGCCTGCTCCGTGAAAAGTTTCCCGGCGTGCCCGTGGTCGCCTACGTCAACACTTCGGCGGAAGTGAAGGCCGAGGTCGACATCTGCTGCACCTCGTCGAATGCGGTGCAGGTGGTCGAGAGCCTCAACGCGCCGACCGTGATCTTCCTGCCCGACCGTTATCTCGCAACCTACGTCGCCTCGAAGACCAACGTGAAGATCATCGCCTGGAAAGGCGCCTGCGAAGTGCACGAGCGTTTCAAGGGCGAGGAGCTGCGCGCCTATCGCGAGGCCGATCCCTCCGTGCAGATCATCGCACATCCGGAATGTCCGCCGGACGTGCTGGCGGAGGCCGACTTCACCGGCTCGACCGCACACATGATCAACTGGGTGCGCGAACGGCGGCCGCGGCGCCTGGTGATGATCACGGAATGCTCGATGGCCGACAATGTCCGCGCCGAGCTGCCCGACGTCGAGATGCTGCGTCCCTGCAATCTCTGCCCGCACATGAAGCGCATCACGCTCGCCAACATCCTGGAGAGCCTGCTGACGCTCGGCGAGGAAGTCACGATCGATCCCGCGCTTGCCGAGCGCGCGCGCCGTTCGGTCGAGCGGATGATCAATCTGAAGAATTGAGAGCACACCATGCAAGACAACATCCACAACCTCACCCGCTCCACCGACGACGTCGTCATCGTCGGCGGCGGTCTCGCCGGATTATTCTGCGCGCTGAAGCTCGCGCCACGGCCGGTGACGCTGATATCGGCCGCACCGCTCGGACAGGGCGCGTCCTCCGCCTGGGCACAGGGCGGCATCGCAGCGGCGGTGGCCGAAGGCGATACGCCGGAAGCGCATGCCGCCGACACCATCGCGGTCGGCGGCGGCATCGTCGATGAAGCGGTCGCGCTCGGCATCGCGCGCGAGGCGGCGCCGCGGATCCACGATCTGCTCGCCTATGGCGTGCCGTTCGACCGCGACCTCGAAGGTCGGCTCGCCGTGGGACAGGAAGCCGCACATTCCGCACGCCGCATCGTGCATGTGCGCGGCGACGGTGCAGGCGCGGCGATCATCGCGGCCCTGGGCGAGGCCGTGCGCCGCACGCCGTCGATCCGGCTGATCGAAGGCTTTGTCGCCGAAGCGCTGCTGACCGAGGACGGCGCTGTCACCGGTCTTCAATTGCGCGAGGCCGGCAATCCCGCGGCACGGCCGGTCCTGCTCGCCTCGCGCACGGTCGTGCTTGCGACCGGCGGCCTCGGCCATCTCTATGCCGTCACCACCAATCCGTTCGAGGCCAGCGGCTCCGGCCTTGCCGTCGCGGCCCGCGCCGGCGCCGTGATCGCCGACCCCGAATTCGTGCAGTTCCACCCGACCGCCATCATGGTGGGGCGCGATCCGGCGCCGCTGGCGACGGAGGCGCTGCGCGGCGAAGGCGCGACGCTGATCAACGACAATGGCGAGCGCTTCATGCTCGCGCGCCATCCGCTTGCCGAACTCGCGCCGCGCGACATCGTGGCCCGTGGCGTGTTCGCCGAGATCGCCGCAGGACGCGGCGCCTTCCTCGACGCGCGAGAAGCACTGGGCGCGCGCTTTGCGGACAAATTCCCGACCGTGCATGCAAGCTGCATCGCCACCGGCATCGATCCGGCGACGCAAGCGATCCCGATCGCGCCGGCCGTGCACTACCACATGGGCGGCATCGCGGTCGACGCACGCGGCCGCAGCTCGATCGACGGACTCTGGGCCGGCGGCGAGGTGTCGTCCACCGGCGCGCACGGCGCCAACCGCCTCGCCTCCAATTCGCTGCTGGAGGCCGTGGTTTACGCCGCGCGGATCGCCGACGACATCGCCGGCCGCGCGATCCCCTCGCCGAGCCGCCTTCCCGACGCACTGGTGGCGCCGCGCGGGGGTATACCGGACGCAGCAAGCGTGAAGCAGCTACGTGCGATGATGAGCGCCAATGTCGGCGTGATCCGCGATGGCGACGGGCTTGCGGACGCCGTGCAAAACTTCGCCGCGCTCGAGCGCACGGCAGCGAACATCACCATCCGCAACATGGCGACAGCGGCCCTGCTCGTCGCCGCCGCGGCATGGAGCCGGCGCGAGAGCCGCGGCGCGCATTTCCGTTCCGATTATCCTGTGGAGCTGCCCGCGCTGGCGCAGCGAACGATGACGACGCTCACCGCGGCGCGCGAGGTCGCGGAGAGCTTGAGCGACCGCCTGCCGCGCCTTGCGCAACCCATGATCGCCTGACGGAGTTTTGTTATGATCACCTCAGCCTCCCTGCTCTATCCCGACGCCTTCCTGTCGCCGCTCGCGATCGACGAGGCCGTGCATCGCGCCCTCGACGAGGACCTCGGCCGCGCCGGCGACATCACCTCGCTCGCCACAATACCGGAAGCAACCAAGGCGCAGGCGATCCTCGTGGCACGGCAATCCGGCGTGATCGCCGGCCTGCCGCTGGCGCTGGCAACGCTGCAAAAGCTCTCAACCGACATCGAGGTCCGCGCCCATGTCCGCGACGCCGCACGCGTTGCCCGCGGCCAGCAGGTGCTGACGATCTCCGGGCCTGCCCGCGCGATCCTCACGGCCGAGCGGACCGCGCTGAACTTCGTCGGCCGGCTGTCGGGCATTGCGACGCTGACGGCCGACTACGTCGCGCACACCGAAGGCACGAAAATGCGGATCTGCTGCACGCGCAAGACCACGCCGGGACTGCGGGCGCTGGAGAAATACGCGGTACGTTGCGGCGGCGGCTTCAACCATCGCTTCGGGCTCGACGATGCGATCCTGATCAAGGACAACCACATCGCGGTCGCCGGCGGCATCCGCCCGGTGCTGGAGCGCGCCCGCACCCATGCCGGCCATCTCGTCAAGATCGAGATCGAGGTCGATACGCTGCCGCAATTGCGCGAGGTGCTCGACACCGGCCTTGCCGACGCTGTGCTGCTCGACAACATGGATCTTGCGACGTTGCGCGAGGCGGTACGGATCAACGAGGGGCGCCTCAAGCTGGAAGCGTCCGGCGGCGTCACGCTGGACTCGATCGCCGCGATCGCGGCGACCGGCGTCGATTATGCTTCGGCTGGGGCACTTACGCATTCGGCGCCGAACTTTGATTGCGCGCTAGATATCGAGGCGTGAGCTGAGAACCAGCTCGGCCTCGTGGTTCGAGACGCGCCGCAAGCGGCGCTCCTCACCATGAGGGTCGAAGATTTCGACGCGGAACGGAAGCTCATCCTGAGGAGCCCGCCAACGGCGGGCGTCTCGAAGGATGGCCGCAAGCGCCGAGAGTTACGGCAAACTACCTCCGCTCGGTCGCGCCCAGCTCGGCGGAGCTCTTAGCTTCCTGCGCGAGCTCGGCCGACAGCGCGGCGGTTTGTGCCGGGGTGCCCCAGCTCGGCTCCTCGCTGCCGTCGCCCCAGGCGCGCGGGCGGTAGAAGGTGTGCACGCCGGTCTTGTACATCTTCTTCATCTCGGCGACCCAGGACGGGCGCACCCAATAGGCGTGGTAATGCGTGGACTTGCCGACTTCCGGCAGCCAGATCTGGCCGTCGAGCGTCGCCTTCGAGATCTTCTTGGCGCGGTCCCACATTTCGGGCTCGCGGATCACGTCGGGATTGTTGTCGCAGGCGAAGGTGAACTGGCAGGCGAAGTGGCGATACTTGTTCTGATAGACCACGCCGCACACGGTGTCAGGGTATTTGCCTGAGAACACGCGGTTCATCACCACCTGCGCCACCGCCATCTGGCCGCGCACGGCCTCGCCGCGGGATTCGAAATAGACCGCCTCGGCGAGACACTTTTCCGACTTCACGCGCGCCTTGTCGTCGAGCGCGAGCCGCTCCGCCGGCGACTTGGCGCGCTGGTTGTCGGCGTTGACCTCGCCCTTCGGCGCGACGCTCTCGCCGCTTTCGATATCCTTGGCGATCTCCGCCGTCGGCGGCGTCAGCGAGGCCGTCACCTTCATGTCGGGGTCGGCCATCACGATCAGCGGCTCGGCGCCGGGCTGCCAGCTCTCGATGCTTTCGACATTGCCGCCGAGCGAGGAACTGCCGAAGAACAGGTTCGAGGTCTTGACGCTGAAAGGATCGCGCGCGGGCGCGGCCGGCGCGGTGGCCCGCTTCAGCGCCTCGAGCGGCTGCACCGCAAACGAGCGCGCGACGTCGCTGGCCTGCGGCGGATTGGAATATTGCGGCAGCGGCGGCGCGCGCAGCGCTTCGGCAAGCTCCGGGTCGAGCGCGGCCGCGGACTCTGGCGACATGGCTTGTGACATGGCTTGGGGTAACGCGGCGGTCTTGGCACCGAACACCGAGCTGTTCGACGTCGCGGGATCTTCCTGCGCGGGCACTGAAGCCGGTGCGGCCGTCTCGGGCGCCAGCGCGGGCGTCACGGTTGCGAGGCGGTCACCCTTCAGCGAGCGATCGACCTTGGGGAAATCCGCGGCCTGATAGCGCGGTGGCGCCTGGAGCGCCGGATTGCGGGCAATCGCGCCGGTGACGTCGCGGCCATCGAGGCTTGCGAGGCGAACCATCGCGCTCTGCGGAACCGAGGTGCCGATGGGGCGGGAAAAACTGTAGGTGGCGAGCTGGATCGAGGACGCCGCGGAATAGACCTGCTTCTGCCAGCGCTCGGCGACGCCGGGCTGACGCGCCAGCAGAGAAGCAATGTCCTGATAGCCGGTCTCTCTGGGCATCAATGCGAAGATGCAGAGACCGATTCCGAAGGACGCGAACCGCGCGCCCTTCGGATGGTTACGCAACACTGACATCAACACGCTCACGCTACGCTTACGCTCGTCAGATCGAACTCAGTACGTCCGTGCAATTCGATCTTTATTGTCAGTATCTAATTTAGGTTGCCGGGGCGTTAACCGGCGTTGCGCGCGCGGCACACTCAAGCGAACACAGGTGTTTTCACGGAGCGATGCTGCGCGTTGGTAAATGCCGCGTCGCGAGAAGCGGTAAACGAACGGTCAATGCGTATGGTGAAGGAACTCTTGACGGCGCGTATCATTATGGGACGCGCGGTGAGTTCCGTTGCGCGACGCTTCGACATGGTTGGTGTCATGCCCCGCGAAGGCGGGCGATGAGAACGAGTGTGTGGCAAGGCCGTCCCGCAGTCTCGTCATTGCGAGCGTAGCGAAGCAATCCAGAGTCTTTCCGCAGAGGCAGTCTGGATTGCTTCGCTGCGCTCGCAATGACGGCGTGGATGCAGTCCCGCCCAAAATGAAAGAGGCGGGGGTTTTGGCCCCGCCTCTTCGCATTCAACATTTCAACTCGCGCTTACGCCTGGCTCGCAACCGCCTTGCCGAGTGCGGCTTGCGCGGCGGCAAGCCGCGCGATCGGCACGCGGTAGGGCGAGCAGGAGACGTAGTCGAGGCCGATGTTGTGGCAGAAGGCGACTGAGGCGGGATCGCCGCCGTGCTCGCCGCAGATGCCGACCTTGAGCTTCGGGCGCGTCTTGCGACCGCGGGCGACGCCGATCTTGACGAGCTCGCCGACGCCTTCCTGGTCGAGCGCGACGAAGGGATCGACCGAAAGGATACCCTTCGTCACGTAGGGACCGAGGAAGCTCGCCGCGTCGTCGCGGCTGATGCCGTAGGTGGTCTGCGTGAGGTCGTTGGTGCCGAACGAGAAGAACTCGGCGCTCTCCGCGATCTCGGCTGCAAGCAGACAAGCGCGCGGCAGCTCGATCATGGTGCCGACCTGATAGGCGATCTTGGTGTTGTTGTCGCGCATCACCGCCTTCGCGGTGGCGTCGATGCGTGCCTTGACGAGATCGAGCTCCATCTTGGTCGCGATCAGCGGCACCATCACCTCGAGGCCGACGGCCTTGCCGGTGCGCTTCTCGGCCTCAACCGCCGCCTCGAAGATCGCGCGGGCCTGCATCTCGGCGATTTCAGGGTAGGCGATCGCGATACGGCAGCCGCGGAAGCCGAGCATCGGATTGAACTCCGAGAGCTCGCGCGCGCGGTCAGCCAAGCGCCGCGGATCGGTGTTCATGGCACGCGCCACCTCCTCGACCTCGGCATGGGTGTGCGGCAGGAACTCGTGCAGTGGCGGATCAAGCAGACGGATCGTGACGGGCAGGCCCTTCATGATCTCGAACAGCTCGACGAAGTCGGCGCGCTGCATCGGCAGCAGCTTTGCCAGCGCGGCGCGGCGGGACTGCTCGTCCTCGGAGAGGATCATCTCGCGCACCGTACGGATGCGCGTCTCCTCGAAGAACATGTGCTCGGTGCGGCAGAGGCCGATGCCTTCGGCGCCGAACTTGATCGCGGTGCGCGCATCGTCCGGCGTGTCGCCGTTGACGCGGACGCCGATCTTGCGGACCTGGTCGGCCCAGTTCATCAGCGTGCCGAACTCGCCGGAGAGCTCCGGCTCGATCATCGGCATGCGGCCGGCGAGCACCTGGCCGAGCGAGCCGTCGATGGTGATGACGTCACCCGTCTTGAAGGTGCGCGAGCCGATGCTCATGGTGCCGCGGCCGTAATCGACGCGGATCGTGCCGCAGCCGGAGACGCAAGGCTTGCCCATGCCGCGCGCCACCACCGCCGCATGCGAGGTCATGCCGCCGCGGGTGGTCAAGATGCCTTCGGCGGCATGCATGCCGTGGATGTCTTCCGGGCTGGTTTCGATGCGGACCAGGATGACCTTGCGTCCGTCGCCCTGGAGCTTGGCCGCCTCATCCGACGAGAACACGATCTCGCCGGAGGCCGCACCGGGCGAAGCCGGCAGGCCGGTCGCGATCACGTCGCGCTTGGCGTTGGGATCGATGGTCGGATGCAGCAGCTGATCGAGCGATGCCGGATCGATCCGCGTCACCGCTTCCTTCTTGGTGATCAGGCCTTCATTGGCGAGTTCGACCGCGATGCGCAGCGCCGCCTTCGCGGTACGCTTGCCGCCGCGGGTCTGCAGCATCCACAGCTTGCCCTGCTCGACCGTGAACTCCATGTCCTGCATGTCGCGGTAGTGCTTCTCGAGCAGCGTGTAGATCCGCGTCAGCTCCTTGAAGGCCTCCGGCATCGCCGCTTCCATCGACGCCTTGTCGGAGCCCGACTCCTTGCGCGCTTCCTCGGTGATGTCCTGCGGCGTGCGGATGCCCGCCACCACGTCCTCGCCCTGCGCGTTGATCAGGAACTCGCCGTAGAGCTTGCTCTCGCCGGTCGAGGGGTTGCGCGTGAACGCAACGCCGGTCGCCGAGGTCTCGCCCATGTTGCCGAACACCATGGCCTGCACGTTGACCGCGGTGCCCCAGGACTCCGGAATGTCGTGCAGCTTGCGGTAGGTCACCGCGCGCGCGTTCATCCAGGATGAGAACACCGCACCGATCGCGCCCCAGAGCTGGTCGTGCGGATCCTGCGGGAAGTCCTTGCCGGTCTCGCGCGCAACGGCGTCCTTGTACTTGCCGACCAGTTCGACCCAGTCCTCGGCGGACAGGTCGGTGTCGAGCGTGTAGCCCTGGCTGTCCTTGAAGGTGTCGAGGATTTCCTCGAAGTGATGATGCTCGAAGCCGAGCACCACGTCCGAATACATGGTGATGAAGCGGCGATAGCTGTCATAGGCGAAGCGGCGGTCGCCCGACAGTTCCGACAGCGCTTCCACGGTCTCGTCGTTGAGGCCGAGATTGAGCACGGTGTCCATCATGCCCGGCATCGAGGCGCGCGCGCCGGAGCGCACGGAGACCAGCAGCGGGTTCTTGGTGTCGCCGAACACCTTGCCGGTCAACTTGCCGACATGGTCGAGCGCCTTCTCAACCTGCGACTGCAATTCCTTCGGGTAGGACTTGTCGTGGGCGTAGAAGTAGGTGCAGACCGAGGTCGGGATGGTGAAGCCGGGAGGCACCGGCAGGCCGAGATTGGCCATCTCGGCGAGGTTGGCGCCCTTGCCGCCGAGCAGGTCGCGCATCTCCGTGCGGCCCTCGGCCTTGCCGTCGCCGAATGTGTAGACCCATTTGCCGGCCTTGGCCGTGACCGGTGCCGCCTTGGCCGGGGCCGCCTTCTTCGGGGCAACCGGCTTGGTCACAGCCTTTGCAGCAACCTTGGCAGCGGGCTTTGCAGCCGGCCTGGCGGGGGCCTTCGCAGCGGGCTTTACGGCAGCCTTTGCAGCAGCTTTGGCGACCGGCTTAGGGGCGCTTTTGGCCAGCGCCTTGCGGGCCGGCGGCGCGGCCTTTGCGGCGGCAGAGGACTTTGATTTCGCTGGAGTTTTATTAGGCTTCGAGGCGGCTTTGGCCATAGCTTGCACACAACCTGCGAGAGGAATGGGAAATCGCGCGCCTTACACCACTTTGAGCAGGCCCGCGCAAGTCGAAGAGTTCCGGAAAATGAAGGCCTAGAGATGGAGCCACTTCAACAATCCAAGCCCGATCGCACCATTTATGATGAGAAAAATCGCAACGATCAGGTTCAGCAGGCGCGGCATGATCAGAATCAGCACACCCGCCAGCAGCGACAAGAGCGGCGAGATGTGAGCGACGGTGATGTGCATGAATTGTCTTTCCGTGGTGTGAGGCGAATCGCGGCCGGATCATACCGGACCGGGTTCCGCGGGTAGAGACGCATAGGCCGCCGCGCGGGTTCCCGGCTTCGCGAAAACTGCCCGAAATTGCCGCGTATGCGGCAGGGCTTTTCCCGGAACATTGCCATGACGCATGCATTGGCAACCGGTCGCGCCATTGGCGCCGGCTAAAATCACTTCGAAGGAGTTGCCTATGCGGAACAGGATTCTCGCCCTCGCAGCGCTTGGCGTCGCGCTCGGCTCGCCGATCGCGGCGTCCGCGCAATCCGGTATCACGGTTGGGCGCGCGCCCGTCGTCGTCGATAGCGGCCCGACCATAACGGTCGAGCAGCGGCCGGCTTTCCGTGACTATGTCGTCGAACAGCGTGTGCCGGCCTTCAGAATTCCGGATCGCGTGGTGGTCGGTGCCACCTTACCCGAGACCGGCATCACCTATTATGACGTACCGCAACGTTTCGGCACCACCACCTATCGCTACACCGTCGTGAACGGCGAGACCGTGCTGGTCGAGCCGCGCTCACGGCGCATCGTCGAGGTGATGGACTAGCCCCTCGTTTGACGCGTTTTCTTCTCGCGAACGGGTGCCCGCTTCGCCTGAAAACGCCGTCGTTCAACTCGATGTCCGGCGCGTCACATCAATCAGGCTGACGCGTGAAGCTTGTCTCGGACATCAGGCCCCGCCCCGGTCTTCCCCCCGCCGGGCGGGGCTTTTTTGTTGAGCGGTCATTCCGGGGCGGTGCGCAGCACCGAACCCGGAATGACAGCGCTGTTTGTCGCGCCAGCGCGCCTCAATCCTGGATCTTCGAGAAATCCGCCACCGCACGCGTCGCGCTGCGGATCTCGTTCAGCAGCTTCAGCCGGTTCTCGCGCACCTTGGCATCGTCGTCGTTGACGCGAACCTTGTCGAAGAACGCATCGACCGGCGGGCGCAGCTTTGCCATCGCGCTCATGGCAGCGGCAAAGTCCTCCTTGGCGACGGCGGTGCTCGCCTCCGCCTTCACCTCGCCGATCGCCTTCGCCAGCGCCTTCTCCTCGCCGAGGCTGTAGAGCGCGGCATCGGGCGCACCGTCGAAGGTCCGCTTGTCCTTCTTCTCCTCGATCGAGAGGATGTTGCTGGCGCGCTTGGTGCCGGCGAGCAGGTTCTTGCCGTCGTCGCTGTCGAGGAACTTTCCGAGCGCCTCGACGCGGCGGACGATCATGAGGAGATCGTCCTGGCCGCCGAGCGCGAACACGGCGTCGACGAGATCGTGACGTGCGCCCTGATCGCGGAGCTGCACCTTGAGGCGATCGGCGAAGAAGGCGAGCAGATCGCTCGGGAGCTTCTGCGCGTCGGCCGGCTTCACCGACAGGCCGGCGAGCGCCGACGCCGCCACCTTCATAAGCGACAGACGCAGCGCGTTCTCGGCGATCAAACGAATGATGCCCAATGCCGCACGACGCAGCGCATACGGGTCTTTCGATCCCGTCGGCTTCTCGTCGATGGCCCAGAAGCCGACGAGCGTGTCGATCTTGTCCGCAAGCGCAACCGCAACGCTGACCGGATCGGTCGGCACGCGATCGGTCGGGCCTTGCGGCTTGTAGTGCTCCTCGCACGCGGCGGCGACGGAGGCGTCCTCGCCCTGCGCCAGCGCGTAGTATTTGCCCATCAGGCCCTGCACCTCAGGGAACTCGCCGACGACCTCGGTCAGCAAATCGGCCTTCGCCAGATGCGCGGCGCGCGTCGCCTTGGCGACATCGGCGCCGACCAGCGGCGCGATCTCCGCGGCGAGACGCTCGATGCGCTTGATGCGCGCAGCCTGCGTGCCGAGCTTCTCGTGGAACACGATCTGCTCGAATTTCGGCAGGCGATCCTCGAGCTTGGTCTTCAGGTCCGTCTCGTAAAAGAACTTCGCATCCGACAGGCGCGGACGGATCACGCGCTCGTTGCCTGATACGATGACCTTGCCGCCGTCGGTCGCCTCGATATTGGCGGTGAGGACGAACTTGTTGGTCAGCTGCCCGGTCTTGGGATCCTTGACGACAAAGCACTTCTGGTTGTTGCGGATGGTGGCGCGGATCACCTCGTCGGGGATCGCCAGATATTCCGCCTCGAACGATCCCATCATCACAACGGGCCATTCGACGAGGCCCGAGACCTCGTCGAGCAGCACCTGGTCCTCGACCAGCTCGAAGCCTTGCGCAAACGTCAATTCCTTGGCGTCGGCAAAGATGATGTCCTTGCGCGCCTGCGGATCGAGGATGACCTTTGCCGCCTTCAGCTTCGCTTCGTAATCTTCGAAGCGGCGCACGGAAATCGCGGCCGGTGCCATGAAGCGGTGGCCGTAGGTGGTCTGGCCGGTCTCGATGCCATCCACCGAAAACTTCACGACATCGGGATCTTCCGTCTCGGGCCCGAAGGTCGCGGTGATCGCGTGCAGCGGACGCACCCAGCTCAGCGAGCCCGGTTTTCCGGAGCGCGCGCCCCAGCGCATCGATTTCGGCCAGGGGAAAGTGCGGATGATGACGGGCAGGATTTCCGCCAGCACGTCGATCGCGTCGCGGCCGGGCTTTTCGATCAGGCCGATGTAGAAATCACCCTTGGGATCGCGCTGGATCTTGGCCTCGTCCAGCGACTTCAGACCTGTCGCTTTCAGAAAGCCCTGCACGGCCGCATCGGGCGCACCCACTTTCGGGCCACGGCGTTCGGTCTTGAGATCAGGCTGACGCGCGGGAATACCGTGCACGGTGAGCGCAAGGCGGCGCGGCGTCGCGAAGGCTTTCGCGCCCTCGTAGACGAGGCCTTCGGCAACGAGCTTGTCGGTGACCAGGCGGCGCAGATCGTCGGCTGCCTTGGCCTGCATGCGCGCGGGAATCTCTTCCGAGAACAGTTCAAGCAAAAGTTCGGGCATCAGGCCGCTCCGCCCGCTTCAGTGTGGATCCAGGCCTCGCCGCAGGCTTTTGCCAATTCGCGCACACGCAAGATGTAGCTCTGCCGCTCCGTCACCGAGATCACGCCGCGCGCATCCAGGAGGTTGAAGACGTGGCTCGCCTTGATGCACTGGTCATAGGCCGGCAGCGCCATCAGGTGCGCTTCGCGCTTGCCGTCCTTCCAGCCGGCGTCGAGATATTTCCGGCAGGCCGCTTCGGCCATCTTGAACTGCTCGAACAGCATCGCGGTGTCGGCAACTTCGAAGTTGTGCTTCGAATATTCCCGTTCGGCCTGCAGGAACACGTCGCCATAGGTGACCTTGGCGTCACCCTCGCGGCCGTTGAAGTTGAGGTCGTAGACGCGGTCGACGCCCTGCACATACATCGCGAGGCGCTCGAGCCCGTAGGTGAGCTCGCCCGCAACCGGCGCGCATTCGAAGCCGGCGACCTGCTGGAAATAGGTGAACTGGCTGACTTCCATGCCGTCGCACCAGCACTCCCAGCCGAGACCCCAGGCGCCGAGCGTCGGGCTCTCCCAGTCGTCCTCGACGAAGCGGATGTCGTGCAGGGCGGAATCGATGCCGATCGCGGCGAGCGACTTCAGATACAGCTCCTGAAGGTTCGGCGGCGACGGCTTCATGATCACCTGGAACTGGTAATAGTGCTGCATCCGGTTCGGATTCTCGCCGTAGCGGCCGTCCTTGGGCCGGCGCGAGGGCTGCACATAGGCGGCGTTCCAGGGCTTTGGCCCGAGCGCGCGCAGCGTCGTCGCCGGATGGAAGGTACCTGCGCCCATCTCCATGTCGTAGGGCTGCAGGATCACGCAGCCCTGCTCGGCCCAGAATCGCTGGAGCGCGAGGATAAAACCCTGGAACGAGCGTTCCGGGCGCATATGGGCGGGCAATGAGGCGTCCATCGTCAGATCAGGCTCTCGCGGGGGTTTTGAATCGCGCGGGACCGTATCGACGGCGGGGGTGGGAATCAAGGCAAAGGGGACGGATTCGGGCTCAACTGCACGCCGGCAGGGGCGGTGCCGTAGCAACCATTAAACGCCGAGGAGTTTTTCGGTCCACGGCGTGCCTCGTTGCAGGACGGTATTGGCATAGATCAGGAGCTTTCGCGCGCAGGCGATGAGAGCGGCGTTGTGGGCCTTTCCGGCTGCCGTGAGGCG
>NZ_DASYWN010000052.1:0-437424 GCF_035935975.1 Bradyrhizobium sp. | reverse complement strand
TGCGGCTTCACCTGTATGCCGCTGTGCAGTTCTTCTGCGTGTGCTGTCGCACAGCGGACCGTGGGTGCCAGCCGGCACCCGGCCTTCCCTGCGCCCTCCTGGGAAAGAGGGTGAAGAGATCAAACAAAGCTCGGGTGAATTGAGCCGCGAGAACGCGAAGGCGTGTCTGCGAGGCCGGAGGATGGGTAGAGCAAAGCGAAACCCATCATGTTTCCGCGAGGAGGATGCGCGATGGGTTTCGCTTCGCTCTACCCATCCTACGAGTGCATGTCCGAGACCTGCGCTGCTGCCACACACTCTGTCATTGCGAGCGCAGCGACTTGTCCGCCGAAGCCTTTGGCGAAGGCGGAAGCAATCCAGAGTCGTTCCGCGGAGGGATTCTGGATTGCTTCGTCGCTTCGCTCCTCGCAATGACGACGATGCGGAAACTACGGATGACTATCCGTCACCGTCATCTCAGCGCTATTGCAAACCCATTCTCGCTAAAGATGCGCATCGCCGCGAAATTTTACGCAAGCCTGCGCCACAACAATCATGCGAATGTTTCGCGCGCGATCAAGCTGCGCAGCCCAGCCTTATCCCTGGCTCGCCACGCGCGCGCGATCGAGATGCTCCTCGATCTTCGGGCGGTCGCGGGTGCGCTCGAAACTGGTGCAGAGCAACTCGGTTTCCTCGAGCGAAACCGGTGCGCGATACAGGCGGCACATGAACTCGGCACTTGTGCGTCCCTTGCCGGCAGCAGGCCCGATGGCGGGGCCGCGTTCGGCCAGAAACATGCAGTCCCGGCAGATGCTGGCGTCGAGCCGCTGATGGGCCGCGTCGAGATGGTTGAGGATCTCACGCAACGAGTCGCGCAGCCTGAGGCACTCGTCAGTCCCGAGCGACGTGACGGCGTTCACCACGTGATTGATCGGATCGTGCTGGTTCAGGCACTTCTCGCCCTGCGCCGTGACATGGAGCACGACGGAGCGCTTGTCCTCGTGCGAGGGCTTGCGCACCAGGAAGGACTTGGCCTCGAGCGTCTTCACGATCTGCGAAGCCGTCGCCCGCGTGGCGCCGATGAAGCCGGCGAGCGCGGAGGGCGTGCGCGAAAACCTGTTGGCGCGGCCGAGAAAGCGCAGCGCCATCCATTCTCGATCGCGCAATCCATGCTGATTGCCTTCGAAATACCAAGCCCGCGCCGCCTGGACCAGCAGCTCGACGGCTTCTCGTGCCAACGGCATGGAATTACCTCGCCCCCAGGACTTCGTTTGCGGCGTCCCGAAGCCGCGTTCCGCCATGCCACGCAAACCCGTCGCGCGAAGCCCGATCCGCACATTCGTCCGACGAGCACATCGTGCCGGGCTCTTGCGCGAAAGCTTGGACTGCGAGGTTGCCGACTTGGACTGATGGGCGCCGACGCGAGACGCTATGCCGCCGATGGTATGCCAACCGCGATGCCGTCGAACGTAAACCCGAGTTGCCGCCACCAGCGGACGAGAGATCGGAATTGTTCAACCGCAGCCCCTAAGTTCAAGTCACAAGCAGACGTTTCTTATATTCCGCCGAAACGATGAATGAGCTTCTCAACAAAATCAAGTAGAGACGCTCTCGCCGACTGGATGTCGCTTCAGGCGAATGTAACGTTCAAGACAATCTCGTTCTCCGGGACACATGTTAGTGAACGCAATACGCTGTCCCGCAAGCACCATGCACGCAACTATACGACGGTTTAATTGCACTGCATGTTGCTGTCCGCCGTTGATGCAAATTGATGGAAGCTTGTGCACGACAAGGCGGCCTGCGTGGATGAGTCATCCACAACTTGCGCGATTTGCCGGAGAATCACCGAGGGAACTCGTAGGGAATACACGCAGCGGTTGTTGCGATCGCGAAGGCCAAATCGGCAGGCCGGCCGCTTGCGTCGCGGCCGACCGAATCTCATCCGAATGGTTGAGACGCTCGAGACGGAAAGTTGCGGCGCGCGATGCGTGCGCGTCTGCCGGAAGCGCGGCGGAATGCGCGATCGACTGTCGAAATAACGAGCAGGGCGAGATCGTGGGCGGGCAATGCGTAGTTTGCCGGAGTGTTTTCGAGCAGAGCCGACACGGGCTCGCGCAAAAGCCCGTGAAACCCGAAAGCCCGTGAAACCCGAAATTCGGAACCGCGCTCCGACGTCATCGGAGCGGATTGGCGCTACTCGCCCCTGAGCATGTCCCGCAGCTCGCGGAAGGGATCGGCGCTCGGCGCAGCCGAGGCGTCTTGTCGCATGGCGCTGTAGATTCTCGGGACCATGTCGATCGCCTGGTCAAGGCCCGAATCGCGTCCCTGCTGGTATCCGCCCATCAGGCGGAGGTCGCGCGTGTCCTCGTATTTGGCGATCATGGTGCGCAGCTTGCTCACCAATTCGCGCTCCTCGGGGTCCCAGACATTGTGGGCGAGACGGGAGACCGAGGCCAGAACGTCCACGGCCGGATAGCGCGCCTGGTCGGCGATGTGCCTGGAAAGCACGATATGGCCGTCGAGCGTGCCGCGGATCGTGTCGGCGATCGGCTCGTTGTGATCGTCGCCGTCGACCAGCACGGAGAAGATGCCGGTAATCGAACCGGACCCTTCCTCGCCGGGGCCGGCGCGCTCCAGAAGGCGCGGCAGGTCCGTAAAAACCGTAGGCGCGTAGCCGCGCGCGACCGCGGGCTCGCCGGCGGCGAGTGCGACCTCGCGGGCGGCGTGGGCGAAACGGGTGATGGAATCGACCACGAGCAGGACCGATTCGCCCCGGTCGCGGAAATATTCGGCGACCGCCATGGCGGTCTTCGGCGCCAGCCGCCGCATCATCGGGCTTTCATCGCCCGTCGATACGACGGTGATGGCGCGATTGCGGTTGGCGCCGAGCACGTCCTCGATGAATTCGCGCACTTCGCGGCCGCGCTCGCCGACGAGCGCCAGCACGACAGTGTCAAAACCCTGGCTGCGGGCGAGCATGGCGAGCAGCGTCGACTTGCCGACGCCGGAGCCGGCAAAAATGCCGACGCGCTGGCCGGCGCAGATCGGGGCGAACAGGTCGATCACGCGGACGCCGGTGCGCAGCGGCTTGTGGACGCGCGCGCGCTTCATGGCCGACGGCGCCTCGGCCTCCGCCGAGACGGCGACCGATCCGGGCGTGAGCGGACCCTGTCCGTCCAGGGGGGCACCGAGCGCGTTGATGACGCGGCCCTTCCAGCTCGGATCGGGCGCAAAGGACAGAGGCGGCATCCGGTAGGCGACCGAGCCGAGGCCGGCGCCGAACTGCCGGTCGAACGGCTTTGCGACGATGCCTTCGCTGTCGATCCGCACCACCTCGCCGATTTGCGGCTTGCCGCCGGAGTTGACGCCGATCAGTTCACCGAGCCTGACGAAACGCGACAGGCCGGAGACACGGAAATGCGTCGGCGCGATCTCGGAGATCGCGCCGCTGACGCTGGCGAGGGGTGTGCTCTGCTGAAGCTCCAGCAGCGCCCACTCGAGTTGCCGAAGAGCGTTCAAGGAAACCGTCCACCTTCAATGCGCGCGGGGGCGCAGTCTACTTGCAAGTCTACTTGCCCGGCTCGCCCAGCGTCCGGATTGCATTCTGGAGCGAGCTCTCGGTGCCCTCGATCATCGAATTGGTGCCGTCGAACGCACGCGAAGCCGCGATCAGCTTCGTCAACTCCATCATCGGATTGGCGCCGGAGCCCTCGACATAGCCCTGCTTGAAGCCGTCGTGCTGGAAGTCGGCGATGGCGGTCGCAGGGCGGTCGGGCGTCACGCCGGAATTGCCGTAACGCTCGAGATTGGCGTCGGCGGGAATGCTGAACAGGCCGATGGTGCCGATCTCGTTGTTGTCCTGGGTGATCGCGCCGCTGCGCGAGATCGCGACCGGCCCGCCGTTCGGGTCCAGCGTGATCTGGGCGCCGCCGGCATCGACGACGGGGAAGCCCGACACGGTCTGCAGGTCGCCATTGGCGGCGAGCTGGAGCCGGCCGTCACGGGTATAGACCGTGCCGTTCGGACCTGCGAAGGCGATCCAGCCGTTGCCGACCACGGCGACGTCGAGCGGGTTGCCGCTCTCGGTGATGCTGCCCTGCTCGCGCGAGATGATGTTGTCGCCGGGCGAGGAGAACGCGACCGGGTTGGCGCCGGCCTTGGACAGCACGGTCTCGAACTTCACCACGTCGGTGCGGAAGCCCGCCGTGTTGACGTTGGCGACGTTGTTGGCGATCGTCTGGAGGCGCTTCTCGAGCGCAACCTGCGCCGACAAGCCGACATAAAGAGCCGATTGCATGATTTACCTGTTGAACCGGATGTTCTGAAGCGTGGTGAGCATGTCGCTATCCAGGGTAACCGACGTCGACGCCCCGGCGATCAGCACCAGCGCGGGGTTGGTCGAGGTGTCGCTCTGGGCCTGGGTCGCATCCCACATCGCGGCGAAGCGCTGCACGAATTTGGTGACCTTGGCCGGGTCCTGGAAGTCGGTGAGGTCGATCGCATCCGTGATCATCTTGGCCTGGGCGTCGATGTCGGACGAGCTGATCGTCGACGACCAGCCCATGGCGGTCTGAACCACCTGGGTCAGCGCCTTGTCGGCGAGGATCTGGTAGCCGGTCGTGATCGTGGACGCCTTGCGGGTGAAATAGAGCGCCAGCCGCAGGCCCTCGTTCTGGTCGCCGGCGTTCTCCTCCATCGTCTGGGTGACGTATTGGGTCGCCGTGTCGGTCGTTGCTGCGGTGGTCGAGGTGGCCTGGTCGCCGAGAGCGGCGAAATTGAAAGCGGTGGCGAACTGACGGTAGCGGGTGTCGGAGAGCTTGTTGGCGAAGCTGTCCTGGTCCGAGACCCCCTCGGTCAGCACCTTGCGCATGAACGCCTTGGCGTAGGTCATGTCGCTGAGGCCATAGGCCTTCATCGCATAGGAGTAGAGGCGATAGTCACCGAGGAAGTCGTCGATCGTCTTGACGTTGCCGATATGGCTGAGAAAGTAGTCGGTGTCGCGGCTGACATCGGGCTCGGTCGCGACCTGCGTGAGCGACTTGCTCATATTGGTGGTCAGTCTGGTGTAGTCCGCGATCGTGGATAGCATCACTCGTGCCCTTCTCGCCGCCCTTGCGACACGGTCCCAAGCTGCCGCGAATTGCTTGCGTGAGGCTGGCGGTAGGGGAGGAGGCTGGCGGTATGGGAAGCCAGCTTCGCGCAAGGCTCGCCGACTAAATATTTCGGGTGGGATCGGCGATGGAGTGGCGCGTTGCTCAGTTTCGTGGGGATTTTCATCACGGTGGCGGCGCTGCTGGGCGGATTTGCCGCCATGGGCGGGCATCTGGCCGTGCTCATGCAGCCTTGGGAATTCGTGATCATCATGGGCACGGCGGTCGGCACCTTCATCGTGGCCAACCCGTGGAAGACGGTCGTCGACACCGGGGTCGCCTGCATGCAGGCCATCACCGGCGCGGTGCCGGGCCAGCGCTATTATCTCGACCTGCTCGGGGCCCTGCACGCCCTGATGCGCGAGCTGCGGGGCAAGGGCCGCAACGAGGTTGAAGCGCATATCGACGATCCCTCGTCCTCCGAGATCTTCAAGGCGTTCCCGAGCGTGCTCGGCGACCCCTCGCTGCTCCAGTTCATCTGCGACTATGTCCGTCTCATCATCATGGGCAATGCGCGCACGCACGAGATCGAAGCGCTGATGGACGAGGAAATCCACACCATCGTGAAGAGCAAGCTGGCGCCCTACCATTCGCTGGTGACGGTATCCGAGGCGCTGCCGGCGCTCGGCATCGTGGCGGCGGTGCTCGGCGTCATCAAGGCGATGGGCGCGCTCGACCAGTCGCCGAAGCTGCTGGGCGGCTTCATCGGCGCGGCCCTGGTCGGCACCTTCGCCGGCATCTTCCTGTCCTACGGCATCATTTCGCCCTTCGCGATCAAGATCAAGATGACGCGCGAGAAGAAGTGCCGGCCTTACATCATCGTCAAGCAGACGCTGCTGGCTTTCATGAACGGCGCGATGCCGCAGATCGCGGTCGAGCACGGCCGCAAGATGATCGCGAGCAACGAGCGTCCCTCGATCGACGTCGTCGAGAACGAGACGATCGCGGGCCCCAAGGCCGTGCCCGACGCTGAACCGAAGGCTGCCCGCGCATGACGATGGAAGACGTCGAAATCGATCAGCGGAAGCAGCTGCCGAACTACCTGCTCGACGCGGCGGGTATTTCCATCGAGCGCATGCCGATGCTCAATGTGATCTTCGATCGCATGGCGGCATCGTGCACCGACAGCCTGCAGCCGATGGCGGGAACGCCGTGCTACTTCTCGGTCAACGGCATCACCAACGACCCGCTCGGCGACATCATCAAGGACTACGAGGGCAACGCGGTCGCCGCCGTGCTCTATGCCGAGCAGTGGGACTCCCGCGTCATCATCATGCTGGATCGTGACTTCGTGTTCACGATGGTCGAGGCGATGTTCGGTTCCGACGGCGCCGAACCGCCGCTCGATGTCGAGCGCACCTTCTCGAACATCGAGATCCGGCTGGTCCAGGCGCTGTTCGAGCGGTTCGCCAAGGCGCTGCAGGGTGCCTTCGCCGGCACGTCCAACGTCACCTTCCGGGTCGAACGGGTCGAGACGGCGATGGCGTCGCTGGCGATCGGGCGCGCCAGCAACATGTCGATCTGCGCGAACATGATGGTGCAGGCGCTCTATCGCGGCGGCCAGATGTTCCTGATCATTCCGCATTCTGCGCTGAACCCGCTGCGGCAGAAGCTCGCTCACGTCGTCGTCAGCGACGGCCGGGCGACCGATCCGCGCTGGCGCGAGCAGATGGAGAGCGAGGTTCAGCGCACCGAGGTTACGCTGAGCGCGGTGCTCGACGAGAAGATGATTACCCTCGAGGACGTCGTGAAATTCAAGGTGGGGCAGGTCCTGGAGCTCGAGGCCACGCCGCGCACCCTGGCCCGTCTTGAGAGCAACAATCAGGTGCTGTTCTGGTGTCAGATCGGCCAGCTTGATGGCTATTACGCCATGCAGGTGGCCGATCCCGTCGACCAGAAGCGGGAGTTCGTCGATGATATCCTATCTCGTTGATGCCGTGCTGCTGATTGCGCTGGCCTTCACCAGCATGCGGGTGACCAAGATGCATCGGGAGCTGGCGCGCCTGCGCAGCTACCAGGGCGAATTCTCGACCATCGTCCACGAGACGGCGGGTGCCTTCGACACAGTCATCAGCGCGGCGCACGATTCGACCGCAAATCTCGGGCGGCTCGCCAACGTGCTCACGACGAAGATCGACCAGGCCCACGAGGCGATCGCAGCGCTCGACGCCAGGAGTGGGCTCGGATCCGCCGCGACCGCCGGTGGCGCCGACGTGAACAAGCATTGAAGCCCGAACAATTACGATCGGAGCGCCGTGGCGCTCCGGGAGTGGAAATACCAAGAGGCGATACCACATGGCGCAATCCTTCGATTATGAGACTGCATCTGCATCTGCATCGGAAGAGACCGAGACGTCTCCGCTGGAGCGGCTTGCCGAGATTGCCGCGCGCACGGCGGAGGAGACCGGCAAGTTCGCCAATGTCGATGCCATCATGCGCATTCCCGTCACCATGCAGGTGGTGCTCGGATCGGCGACCATCCCGGTGGCGAACCTGATGAAGCTCGGGCGCGGCGCGGTGGTTCCGCTCGATCACAGGGTCGGCGAGCCGGTCGACGTCGTCGTCAATGGCCGCATCGTCGCTCGCGGCGAAGTGGTCGTCGTCGAAGAGGACAATTCCCGCTTCGGCGTCTCGCTCACCGAGATCGTCGGACCGCTGGGGCAGGGTGATTCCTGACAATGGCTGCACAGGTCGGCATCGCTCCCATCAAACAGCGAGGCGTTGCCGCGCTGGGTGGGACGGAAAAGGTCGCAGCACTTCTGCTGGCCATGGGCCGGCAGGCCGCCGCGAGCGTGCTCGCGCAGTTCGAGCCGCAGGATATTCGCATCGTCACCAAGGCCGCGGCTGAGCTGCGGCCGATCACTGCGCAGGAACTCGAGGCGATCGTCGAGGAATTTGCGCAGCAATTCTCGATGGGCGCCAACATCCTCGGCACCATCGGTGGCCTTGAAGCCGTGCTCGGCGACGTGCTCCCCGCCGACCAGGTCACCGCGATCATGACGGATCTGCTCGGCAATTCGAGCCGGTCGGTCTGGGATCGCGTCTCGTCGGTGTCGGAAAACTCGCTGGCGACTTACCTCTCCAAGGAGCATCCGCAGACCGCGGCGCTGATCCTGTCCAAGGTCAAGCCGTCCTGCGCCGCCAAGGTGATGAGCCAGTTGCCGTCGAGCCTGCGCAACGAGCTGATGCGGCGCGTGCTCAGCCTCAAGCCGATCGTCGACGACGCCTTGAAGGTCCTCGAAAAGACCTTGCACGAAGACCTGACGCTGAACTTCGCGCGCAACCTCGGCGCCGACACCTACGCCCGCGTCGCCGACATCATCAACAAGATGGAGCGCGGCCATATCGAGGACATGCTGAAGAGCCTGTCGGAAAAGCGGCCGAAGTCGGCCGAAGTGCTGAAGGAGCTGCTGTTCACCTTCGACGACGTGATCCACCTGACGCCGAAGGCGCGCACCATGATCTTCGATCAGGTGCCGACCGATCGCATCGTCGTCGCGCTCAAGGGCACCGACAAGCATTTCCGCGAAACGATCCTGTCGTCGGTCGCCTCGCGCGTCCGTCGCGTCGTCGAGCACGAGCTCGCGAGCGGCGAGCCGTCGAACCAGCGCGACGTGCTGGAGGCGCGCCGCGTCATTACCGACCTCGCACTCGATCTCGCGGAGAAGGGTGAAATCGAGCTCAACCCCGACCAGGAGGATGAGCTGGTCTTCCGCTGACCGCTGAACGGGCATGGCAGAATCATCCGATCAGGAGAGCAAAACAGAAGAGCCGACCGAGAAGAAAGTCCGCGATGCGCTCGATCAGGGCAACATTCCGGTCTCTCGGGAGGTATCCATCTTCGCCTCGATGGCCGCACTGATGATCATCCTGGCGTTCCTGGTCAGCCAGGGCGTGCAGCAATTGGTGCCGACGCTGAGGGGCCTGCTCGACGACCCCGAGGGCTTCCCGCTCAACAACGGCGCGGACGTTCAGAACCTGCTCACCGTCGTGGGACTCGAGGCGCTGCGTTTCCTGGTGCCGCCGGTCGTCATCCTGATGACGTTCGGGCTTGCCGCCTCGCTGCTGCAAAATGCGCCGAGCGTGGTGCTGCAGCGCATTATGCCGGATCTCTCGCGAATCTCCCCGATCAGTGGCTGGAGCAAGTTGTTCGGAACGCAGGGCCTCGTTGAATTCGCCAAGTCGCTGTTCAAGCTCGGCTCGGTGTCGGCCGTCGTCGTCGTCGTGCTGCGCTCGTCGGAGGCGAGGGCATTCGAGGCGATGTACACCGATCCGGTCGCGCTTCCCGAGATGATTCTCAATATCGCGATGCGGATCGTCTCGGCGATCTGCATCGCCACCATCGTCCTCGTTGCGATCGATCTCGCCTGGGCGCGCTTCCATTGGCGGCGTCAGCTGCGCATGACCAAGCAGGAAATCAAGGACGAGCACAAGCAGGCCGAAGGCGATCCGCTGGTCAAGGCGCGCCTGCGCTCGCTCGCGCGTGATCGTTCGCGCCAGCGCATGATCGCCTCCGCCGCGCGCGCGACGCTGGTGATTGCGAATCCGACGCACTTCGCGATCGCGCTGCGCTACAAGCGCGAGGAAAATCCGGCGCCGCTCGTGGTGGCCAAGGGCATGGACGTGATCGCCCTGAAGATCCGCGAAGTTGCCGAGCAGAACCGAATTCCGGTGATCGAGAACAAGGCGCTGGCGCGCGCGCTCTACGAGGCCGTTCAGGTCGATCAGGTGATTCCGGCCGAGTTCTTCCGTCCCGTCGCCGAGATCATCTACTTCCTGCAGTCGAAGCAGGCGCCGCGGCCCGAGAAGGTTCAGTAGATTTCCGAGGATGGTGCTTGGCCCAACAGCTTGACGAAAGCTTAACGCCCTAGGGTTCTTTCCAATGAATCCATAATGGGGCCGTCGTGGGACCGCTTTATCTCTTCGAACTCGCATCGTCGCAGGCGCGATACCTGGAGCTCCGCCAGTCGACCATCGCGACCAACGTCGCCAACGCCAATACGCCCGGCTTCAAGGCGCGCGATGTTGAGCCGTTCAACAAGGTGCTCGACACAGTGCCGGTGCGGCTTGCAACGACATCGCCGTCGCACATGCAGCTGGCTGCGGTCGAGAGCGACACGCGCGCGACTGCCAAGAAGGATAGCTGGGACGTGGTTCACTCCGGCAACTCGGTCAGCCTCGAGCAGGAAATGATCAAGGGTAGCGACGTCAATCGCGACTACTCGATGAACTCGGCAATCGTGCGGTCGTTCCACCGCATGGTCCTGCAGAGCGCGAAGACCTGAGGTGAATTGACATGCTGGACTCATTGAGCGCGTCCCTGACTGTCGCGAGCTCCGGGCTCGAGGCGCAGTCGACGCGTATGCGCATCGTTTCTGAAAACCTCGCCAACGCGACGTCGACCGGGCGCACCGCCGGTGCCGATCCGTATCAGCGCAAGACCATCACCTTCGATGCCGCGCTGGACCGTGCCTCGGGCACGCAGCTCGCGAAGGTCAAGGAGATCGGGGTCGACACCACGCCGTACCGCGTCGAATACGATCCGGGACATCCCGCCGCCGACAAGGCCGGTTACGTCAAGCTGCCGAACGTCAACATGATGATCGAGATGGCCGACATGCGGGAAGTCAACCGGTCCTACGAAGCCAACCTCCAGGTCGTGAAACAGGTGAGATCGATGCTGGGAATGACCATCGATCTGCTGAGGAGCTGACAATGCTTGAAGCGATTTCATCCACCGCGATTTCCGGCGGCCATGCGGTAAGCCGTGCCACCGAGGCGCAGGCCATCGCGCCGGCGGCACCGACCGCAATCCAGTCGACCGACGACGTCGGATTCGAATCGGTGATGAAGCAGGTGACGACGGACGCGATCGGCACGCTGAAGGCGGGCGAAGCGGCGTCGATCTCGGCGATGCAGGGCAAGGAATCGACCCGCAAGGTCGTGGAGGCGCTGATGTCGGCCGAGCAGGCCATGCAGACGGCGGTCGCGGTTCGCGACAAGGTCGTGCAGGCCTACCAGGAAGTCGTTCGGATGTCGATTTGATCTGAGGGAGTGACGTAAGTGAAATCGCTCGCCATTGCGGCCACGGGCATGAACGCCCAGCAGACCAACATCGAAGTCATCGCGAACAACATCGCCAACATCAACTCGACCTCGTACAAGCGGGCGCGTGCGGAATTCACCGATCTGTTCTACCAGATGGACCGCATGCAGGGCGTGGCGAACGTGAACGGCTCCTCGCCGATCCCGGAAGGCGCCAATCTCGGCCTCGGCGTCAAGTCGGCGGCGATCCGCAAGCTGCACATCCAGGGCGCGCTGACGCAGACCGGCAACCCCTACGACCTCGCGATCAACGGTCGCGGCTGGTTCCAGGTGCTGGGCCCGAACAACGAGGTGCAATACACCCGCGCCGGTTCGTTCAACACGAATGCCAACGGCCAGCTCGTCACGATCGACGGCTATCTGCTGGATCCCGCCATCACGGTCCCGCAGGGAACGGTCCAGGTCACGGTCAACCAGACCGGCCAGGTGTTCGCCAAGCTGGACACGGAAGTGAACGCGCGGCAGATCGGCCAGCTCAACCTCGCCAATTTCGCCAACGAGGCCGGCCTCGAGCCGCTCGGCGGCAACCTCTATCGCGAGACCACGGCGTCGGGTACGCCGGTGGTCGGACTGCCGGGCGATGCCGGCTACGGCAAGATCAACCAGCAATATCTCGAAGCCTCGAACGTCGATCCCGTCAAGGAGATCACCGAGTTGATCTCGGCGCAGCGCGCCTACGAGATGAATGCCAAGGTCATCCAGGCCTCGGATGAAATGGCTTCGACCGTATCGAAGGGTCTCAGTCGCTAGTTTCGGTGTGTCCATGTTGAACAGGGTGGGCCTGATCGTGCGCGGGTTGGCCGCCGTGCTGCTGGTTCTGGTCTCGGCGCGCCTCGCCGTGGCCGAGGAGAAGCGGCTTCCCGTGCCGGCGGTCTCGATCCGCGCCGGCGAACTGATCCGGGACGACATGATCACGGAGCGGATCTTCGCGCCGAACGTGCTCGGCGTCGCCGCGTTCATCGAGGGGCGCCAGGTGCTCGTCGGCCGCATGGCTCGGCGCGCGCTGCTGCCGGGCCAGCCGATCCCGACCAACTCGGTGGAGGATCCCTTCACCATCGCCCGCGGCGCCATGGTCAAGGTCGTGGTCGAGGACAGCGGCCTGTCGATCGTCACTTACGGCTCGGCGATGCAGTCGGGCGCGCCCGGCGCGCTGATCCCGGTGCGCAACACCGACACCGGCGTGATCATCAGGGCCATCGTCCAGCCGGACGGCACCGTTAAAGTCGCGGACGGGTCATGACCAGATTCCTCCTCGCGCTCGTCCTCCTCGTTTCCGCCGCCAGCGCCCAGGCCGCCGTCCGCATCAAGGACATCGCGGACATCAAGGGCCTGCGCGAGAACCAGATCGTCGGCTACGGCCTCGTCATCGGCCTGAACGGTACCGGCGACACGCTCCGCAACGCTCCGTTCACGGAGCAGTCCCTGCAATCGATGCTCGAGAACATGGGCATCAATGTCAGGAACGAAACCACGAGCACGACCAATGCGGCACGTCCGACGACGCTGCGCACGCGCAACGTCGCCGCCGTGATGGTGACCGCGGACCTGCTGCCCTCGATCGGCGCCGGCGAGCGGATGGACGTGACCGTGTCGTCGCTCGGCGATGCGACCTCGCTGCTCGGCGGTACGCTGGTGATGACGTCGCTGCGCGCTGCGGACGGCGCGGTCTACGCGGTGGCGCAAGGCGCGGTCACGGTTGCCGGTTACAGCGTCGGCGGTCAGGCGCAGAACGTCAGCCAGGGCACGCCGACGGCCGGGCGGATTCCGAACGGCGCGCTGGTCGAGCGCGAGGTGCAGGGAAGCCTGCATGAGATGGAGTTCCTGGTCCTGGAGCTCAAGAATCCCGACTTCGTCACCGCAACCCGCATCCTCGATGCGATCAACCGCTACGCGGGCGGCCGCTACCGGTCGCAGATCGCCTTCGAGCGCGACTACCGCACCATCGTGCTGTCGAAACCTCGCAATGTCGGACCGGTCCGCTTCCTCGCCGAGGTCGGCGAGCTGACGGTCGAACCTGATACGCCGGCGAGGGTGGTGATCAACGAACGCACCGGTACGGTGGTGATCGGGCGGGATGTGCGAATATCGACCGTCGCGGTGACGCACGGCAATCTGACGGTCCGCGTCACGGAGCTTCCCGTGGTGTCGCAGCCGGCACCGTTCTCGCAGGGCCAGACCGTAGTCGTTCCCCAGACCGTGGTCGAGGCCAACGAGGCCGGATCGCAGGTGGCGATCCTGAGCGGCGTCGATCTCCAGCGCCTGGTGCGCGGATTGAACCAGATCGGCCTCAAGCCGTCCGGCATCATCGCGATCCTCCAGGCGATCAAGACGGCCGGCGCGCTCCAGGCCGACGTCATCGTGCAATGATGCACAAGCGTCGTGCAAGCTTGGTCGCTCAATGCTCAGGTCTCGACCGAGAATCGCAAGCGGCCCGATGCTGAAACCGGATCACAAAGCCAAGCTCCTCCTCCTGATCGCGGCCTCCGCGATCATGAGCGCGTCGCCTGCGCTCGCTCTGGACGAAGCCAAGCCGTCGAAGCCGCTCAACTTGCTGTCCTTCGCCCGGGCGCGCGCCCCCGGGGGGCAAAAGCCGTCCCTCTCGACCTCGCCCATTCCAGGCGACAACGCCTCGATCCGGGCGACGGCATGGGCAGCGGAAGATTCCGCGCCGGCGACCACCGGCGCAGTGCCGGCGCCCGAGACGCCGCCACGTGCACAGGCGCAAGCGCCCGCAGCCGCACCGGTTCGGCCTGCCAAGCCCGGCAGCGTCACGGCGCCGCCCAAGCCGGCGCCGCCGCAGGCCGCCGTGTCCCCGGACAACGAAGTCGCCCTGTTCTGCAGCAACGTGGCCGACCCTGCCGTCGACGCGCGGTTGGCCTGGCAGCTCAAGGAGCTGGAGAAGGCCGAGGCCCTGCTTCGTGAGCGGATCGCCGAGGTCGAGGCCAAGCGCGCCGAGTACGAGAAGTGGATGGCGCTGCGCGACGACTTCCTGAAGAAGGCCGAGGCACAGGTCGTCGAGATCTATTCGCGCATGAAGCCGGACGCCGCCGCGACCCAGATCGCCGGCATGGCCGACGAGACCGCCGCCGCCGTGCTCGCCAAGCTCAGCCCGAGGAGCTCGAGCGCGATCTTCAACGAGATGGATACGGCGCGCGCCGCCCACCTGGCCGACCTGCTCGGCGGCATGCGCCGCGTGGACGACGGAAAGAACAAGTAAATGAAGAAGCCGTTCCTCATCCTGTCGCTGCTGTTGTCGTCGGTGCTCCTGACCGGGTGCTTGAATGATCCGGCCGAAGTCCTGACCGGCCCGCGCCTGTCGCCGGTCGGCAGCGGCCTGCGGACGCAGGCCGACCCGATCCCGGTGACGCCCCGCATGCGTACGCCGGTCAGCTATCGCTCGACCTGGGATGACGGCACCGACCTCTTCCGCGATCCCCGTGCCCGGCGCACCGGCGACGTGGTGACGGTGATCATCTCGATGCAGGACAAGGCCAAGCTCGACAACAAGACCGATCGCTCGCGCGATTCGCAGATCAAGTTCGGGCTCGACTGGCTGATGGACGTCGCAGGATGGGCCGACAAGGGCCAGACCACTGCCAACCTCAGCACCAACACGCAGATCAAGGGCAACGGCCAGATCGACCGCACCGAGGACATCAAGCTGTCGATCGCCGCCATCGTCACCGACGTGTTGCCGAACGGCAATATGATGATCAGCGGCTCGCAGGAGTTCCGCGTCAACACCGAGATGCGCGTGCTCAACGTCGGCGGCATCGTGCGTCCGCGCGACATCTCGCGAACCAACACGATCTCCTACGAGAAGATCGCGGAGGCGCGGGTGTCCTATGGCGGTCGCGGAAATCTGTCTGACGTGCAGCAGCCTGGATGGGGACATCGGATCTATGACGCCGTGGCACCGTTCTGAGGCTTCCGGCCGCCTGGCCTCGCGGCGGAGGCAACGGACATGATGCGCACGATTGCGGCCATCGTGGTGCTGACCCTCGTCGCGATCGGCGCGGGCGCACTTGCGGGCCTGCAGCTGTTTGCGGCCGCCGAACGGGTCGCGGACGCGAAGAAGGCCGCCACGCCGCCGCCGGTTGCGTCGAGCTACGCCGGCAGCGCGCGGCTTCGGAAACTGTCCCCGATCGTGACCAATCTCGGCGCGCCGGCCAACAACTGGGCCCGGGTCGAGGCCTCGATGGTGACCGAGAGCATGAGCGACGAGGATGCCGGCATTCTGGCTGCCCATGTCAGCGAGGACATCGTCACCTATCTGCGCTCGGCCTCGGTGACGCAGTTCGAGGGATCGCGCGGGCTCCAGCATCTGCGCGACGACCTGACCGAGCGCGCCAACATCCGCTCATCGGGAAAGATCCGCGAATTGATCATTGAGACCTTGGTGATTCAGTGAGAGTGAGAGTCCTGCTGCTCGCGTTGGTTCTGGTCGTGCTGCCCGAGGTGGCGCTGGCCCAGATTCCGGACCTCAACTCGCTGCTGCCGCCCGGCAACGGCTCGACCAGCGGCCGCATCATCCAGCTGATGGCGCTGATCACGGTGCTGTCGGTGGCGCCGGGCCTGCTCATCATGGTGACGAGCTTCACGCGATTTGCGGTGGCGCTGTCGTTCCTGCGCTCCGGTCTCGGCCTCCAGACCACGCCGGCCAACCTGGTGCTGATCAGCCTCGCGCTGTTCATGACGTTCTACGTGATGGCGCCGACCTTCGACCGCGCCTGGGAGACCGGCGTCCAGCCGCTCATGAAGAACGAGATCTCCGAGGAAGAGGCTTACCTCAAGATCACCGACCCGTTCCGCGAGTTCATGCTGGCGCATGTCCGCGACAAGGATCTGCAGACCTTCGAGTCGCTCGCAGCCGAGAGCTTCCGCAGGAAGTTCGACGACAAGCGCATCGATCTGCGCGTTATCATTCCGGCCTTCATGATCTCCGAGCTCAGGCGCTCGTTCGAGATCGGCTTCCTGATCATGCTGCCGTTCCTCGTCATCGACATGATCGTGGCGACACTGACCATGTCGATGGGCATGATGATGCTGCCGCCGACGGTTATCGCATTGCCGTTCAAGATGCTGTTCTTCGTGCTGATCGACGGCTGGAACCTGCTCGCCTCCGGACTGGTGCGGTCGTTCTCGTAGCGGCCACCGGGGTATGGTTAGCGGGAAGTGCAGGTCTATAGTTAGCGAGAAGTACCGCCTTATGGTTAGCGGTGGGTAATGTTAACCATATGATTTTGCTGCGAAATTCAAGCTGATCTTAAGCTGCGCGCAAGATTTGGCGTGGTAGCAATTGGGCACGGCGGGTTGGACCCCACCCACATCAGTCCAAAGGCATGATGCCGCCCCTCCGTACCGGTGAAAGCCCGGTATGTCCCCTCATGAAAATGTAACGCGTACATCAAAGGGACATTCGCAATGTCAAGCCTGCTTACGAACTCGACCGCCATGACCGCACTCCAGACCCTGCGGTCTGTGAGTTCGCAACTCTCCTCCACGCAGACCCGCATCTCGACCGGCCAGCGCGTCTCGACCGCTTCGGACAACGCCGCCTACTGGTCGATCGCCACCTCGATGCGCGCCGACAACGCGGCGCTCTCCGCGGTCTCCGACTCGCTCGGTCTGTCGGCTGCGACCGTCGACACCGAATACACCGCTCTGAACACGGTCATCGGCGACAAGAACTCCGGTCTGACCAAGCTGCAGTCGCTGCTGGTCGAAGCCAAGACCGCCGGTATCGACCGCTCCAAGATCCAGGCCGACATCACCCAGATCCAGGACCAGATGAAGAGCACCTCGGATGCGGCGACCTTCAACGGCGTGAACTGGCTGAGCGCGACCTCCTCGACGCCGACGACCGTCAGCCTCGTGTCGTCGTTCTCCCGCGTCGGCAGCACGCCGACCACGGGCGCGATCACTCTGACCACGGCCACCTATACGCTCTACAGCGCCGGCGGCTCGACCGGTCTTCTGGAGTCGACCGGCGCTGTCTCGGTCGCCAACATGGACATCACTTCGCTGACCGACGCGGCGAGCGACCAGACCACGCTCGATACCTACATCGCGCAGGTCACCGCTGCGATCAACTCGGTTGCTTCGGCCGCCGCCGACCTCGGTGCCGTCAAGAACCGTATCTCGACCAACACCGAGTTCGTGAAGTCGCTGATGGACTCGGTTGATCGCGGTATCGGCCAGCTCGTCGACGCCGACATGAACCAGGAATCGACCCGCCTGGCGGCCCTCCAGGTCCAGCAGCAGCTCGGCGTGCAGGCGCTCTCGATCGCCAACAACAGCAGCCAGAGCATCCTGTCGCTGTTCCGCTAAGCCCTTAGACGATCCAGGGAGGGCCGCGCTTCTCGCGAAGCGCGGCCCTTTCATTTGGCGGACCGCTACGCGCGCCGCAATTTCGGCTGCCGTGTTGCAGTCAGGCCACAGAGCCACAAGCCCCACACAAGCTTCGCGGGTTAGGGTCGTCGCTACGACAGGTTGGGCCCTAACCGGTTTTCCGCAGCCCAAAGGCATGACGCCGCCCTGTCGTACCGGTGCAAGTCCGGTATGTCCCCAATCCAACAATCTCAAAGGGACATCAAAATGGGTTCTAGCCTTCTCACCAACTCGTCTGCAATGACCGCGCTGCAGACCCTCCGCAACGTCAGCTCGCAGCTCGCGACCACGCAGAACCGGATCTCGACCGGCCAGCGCGTCGCGACCGCTTCGGACAACGCGGCCTACTGGTCGATCGCCACCTCGATGCGCGCCGACAACGCGGCGCTCTCCGCGGTGTCCGACTCGCTCGGCCTGTCGGCTGCGACCGTCGACACCGAATATACCGCTCTGACCGCCGTCGTCGGCGACAAGACCGGCGGCCTGACCAAGCTCCAGGCACTGCTGGTCGAAGCCAAGACCGCCGGTATCGACCGCGCCAAGATCCAGGCCGACATCACCCAGATCCAGGACCAGATGAAGAACACCGCGGATGCGGCGACCTTCAACGGCGTGAACTGGCTGAGCGCGACGTCCTCGACCCCGGCGACCTTCGACCTGGTGTCGTCGTTCTCCCGCGTCGGCGGCACGCCCACGATCGGCAAGATCACCCTGACGATCGCCACCTACTCGCTCTACAGCGCCTCCGGCTCGACCGGTATTCTGGAGTCGACCGGCGCTGTCTCGGTCGCCAACATGGACATCACTTCGCTGACCGACGCGGCCACCGACCAGACCACGCTCGATACCTACATCGCGCAGGTCACCGCTGCGATCAACTCGGTCGCTTCGGCCGCCGCCGACCTCGGCGCCGTCAAGAACCGCGTCTCGACCAACACCGAATTCGTCAAGACCCTGATGGACTCGGTTGATCGCGGTATCGGCCAGCTCGTCGACGCCGACATGAACGCGGAATCGACCCGCCTCCAGGCGCTGCAGACCCAGCAGCAGCTCGGCGTTCAGGCGCTCTCGATCGCCAACCAGAACAGCCAGAGCATCCTGTCGCTGTTCCGCTAAGTCTGAAGACCATCTGACGGGGGCCGCGCTTCGCAAGAAGCGCGGCCCTTTTCATTTGGCGTGAGCTCACGTGCACGTCGTGATTTCGGCTGCACCATTATGGCCTGGTCACGGAGCCACAAGCCTCGCACAAACTTCGCGTGCTATCGCCACCGTTACGACAGGTTGAGCGCGGGTTTCCGCAGCTCAAAGGCATGATGCCGCCCTGCCGTACCGGTGCAAGCCCGGTATGTCCCACAAAATCATTCTATTTCCAGGGGACGTCAACATGAGTTCTAGCCTTCTCACCAACTCGTCTGCAATGACCGCGCTGCAGACCCTCCGCAACGTCAGCTCGCAGCTCGCGACCACGCAGAACCGGATCTCGACCGGCCAGCGCGTCTCGACCGCTTCGGACAACGCTGCCTACTGGTCGATCGCCACCTCGATGCGCGCCGACAACGCGGCGCTCTCCGCGGTGTCCGACTCGCTCGGCCTGTCGGCTGCGACCGTCGACACCGAATATACCGCTCTGACCGCCGTAGTCGGCGACAAGACCGGCGGCCTGACCAAGCTCCAGGCGCTGCTGGTTGAAGCCAAGACCGCCGGTATCGACCGCGCCAAGATCCAGGCCGACATCACCCAGATCCAGGACCAGATGAAGAACACCGCGGATGCGGCGACCTTCAACGGCGTGAACTGGCTGAGCGCGACCTCCTCGACCCCGGCGACCTTCGACCTGGTGTCGTCGTTCTCCCGCGTCAGTGGCACGCCCACCATCGGCAAGATCACCCTGACGATCGCCAACTTCTCGCTCTACAGCGCCTCGGGCTCGACCGGTATTCTGGAGTCGACCGGCGCTGTCTCGGTCGCCAACATGGACATCAAGTCGCTGACCGACGCGGCGAGCGACCAGACCACGCTCGATACCTACATCGCGCAGGTCACCGCTGCGATCAACTCGGTCGCTTCGGCCGCCGCCGAGCTCGGCGCCGTCAAGAACCGCGTCGCGACCAACACCGAATTCGTCAAGACCCTGATGGACTCGGTTGATCGCGGTATCGGCCAGCTCGTCGACGCCGACATGAACGCGGAATCGACCCGCCTCCAGGCACTGCAGACCCAGCAGCAGCTCGGCGTTCAGGCGCTCTCGATCGCCAACCAGAACAGCCAGAGCATCCTGTCGCTGTTCAAGTAAGCTTCGGCTTTGGAAACGACCGTGCTCCCATGGGAGCACGGTCCCGCCGTGACCGGCGGTTTTGACGGCACATGACGTGCCCGCAATCGACATCCCGACGCCAGATTTCAGCCAGCACGCCGCAGCCGGTTGCGCTGCCATGCGCTCGCGCGCCCGATTGCCGGTGCTGAATCGATTGCGTGGGACAAGATTCCTGCAAAATTGCAACGCCGCGCCTGCGAACTGACACATTCGTGTTGCCGCGCAACCTTCAGACAAGGTTGGCAGCGGAGTGTCCTCTACGTTCGCATTGGTACGAGGTCATATGCTGTTCAGTCGTGCGCAGATACAGCAACTGCTCAATAATCTGCTGGAGCTTGGTCCGCGACGCCTGATGGCCTTGGGATTGATCGGCTTTGCCGTGCTCGTCACCGTGGTCGGCGGCGCGTATTATCTGAGCCGGCCTGAATTCGAGACGCTCTACACGGGTCTGACCCGTGAGGACGTGACGCGCATGGGCGCCGCGCTGCGCGAGCAGAACATCGCCTTCGACGTCAATACCGCCGGCGACGCCGTCTCGGTACGCCCCAGCCAGACCATGCAGGCGCGGATGCTGCTCGCCGAGAAGGGCCTGCCGACCAGCGCCAACTCCGGCTACGAGCTGTTCGACAAGATCGGCTCGCTCGGCCTGACATCCTTCATGCAGGAAGTGACGAAGCTGCGCGCGCTCGAGGGCGAGATCGCGCGCACCGTCCAGCTGATGAAGGGCGTGAAGGCGGCGCGGGTGCATATCGTGCTGCCGGTGCGCGGCTCGTTCCGCGCGACCCAGCAGCCGCCTTCGGCATCGGTCGTGCTGCGCACCGATGGTGCGATCGAGGCGCGCACCGCGCAGTCGATCCGCCATCTCGTGGCGGCCGCCATCCCCGGCATGAGCAAGGACAAGGTGACGGTGCTGGATGCCGACGGCTCCATGCTGCTCGCCGAAGAGGACGAGGCGAGCGCGGCGCCGACCAAGATGGCGACCCTCCAGAAGACGGTCGGCGGCATGGTTCAGGAGAACATCCGCAAGGCGCTGACGCCGTATCTGGGCCTGGACAATTTCGAGGTCAGCGTCTCGCCGCAGCTCTCCACCGACAAGCGGCAGACCAACGAGACCGTCTATGATCCGGAAAGCCGGGCCGAGCGCTCGGTGCGAAACGTCCGTGAAAACGAGAAGTCGCAGAACGCGGACCGGTCGACGCCGACCACAGTGCAGCAGAATCTCCCCGACCAGCAGGTCAACTCCGGCGGCACCAAGAATTCCAGCGAAGACAAGAGCCGCCGCGAGGACGTCACCAATTTCGAGGTGTCGTCGAAGACCACGACGACGGTGAGCGACGGTTATTCGGTGAAGAAGCTCTTCATCGCCGTCCTGGTCAACCGCGCGCGTCTTGTCGCCGATCTCGGCGACAAGAGCAACCAGGCCATCGTCGACAGCAAGCTCGCCGAGATCAGCCAGCTCGCGGCGACGGCCGGCGGACTGGACAAGACGCGTGGCGACCAGATCCAGGTCACCGCCGTCGACTTCATCGAAGGCTCGCGCGAACTGGCGCCGGTGCCGCCGATCAGCTTCGTCGAGATGATCAACAAGCAGCTCGGCAGCGTCATCAACGCGGTCACGATCCTGGCCGTCGCCTCGATGCTGGTCTGGTTCGGCCTGCGGCCGGCGGTCAACGGCATCCTGACCCATCGTGCGGCGCAGGAGCAGACCGAGGCGGCCGAGGCCGCAGAGCTCGAAGCGGCCGCGGCCCTCGCATTGACCGAGAGCTCGGACCCCGAGCTCAACCTCGTCGAGGACCTCGAGGGCAAGATGCAGCGGACGCCGCAGAAGCGGCTGGAGCAGATCGTCCGGCTCGATCAGATGCAGGCAGCAGCGATCCTTAAAGACTGGATGCGACGCGAGGAGGCGGCATGAACGCGGCAATCGGAAAACTCCTGACGCAGTTCGACGCGAATGGCCGGGTCAAGTCGCCGCCGCCTCCGCCGCCCAAGATCCAGGACGTGCTGACGAGGCCGAAGGAGGCCCGGCGCGAGCCGCAGGCCCAGCCGCAGCGTCCGCCTCAATCGCAGCCGGACCAGCAGCCGCAGCTTCAGTCGCCGCCACCGGCGCCCGAGCCCGAAACCCCGCCGGCCAATCTGCTTGAGGATGCCTATCGCCGCGGTCATGCCGCCGGTGTTGCCGAAGGCGATGCCCGGGTGGCCGAGGAACGCGTCCGCAGCGCGATCCGGCTCGGCGAGGAGCGCTCGAAATGGACCGACCAGCAGGCTGTCGCGATCGTGAGCGGCTTCGAGGCGGCTTGCCGCGAGATCGAGACCAACATCGCCAGCTCCGTCGCGCGAATCTTGCTGCCGTTCCTCGCCGACGCGGTTCGCGACAAGGCGATCGGGTCGCTCGTCGAGCAGATTGCGGCTTTGACAGGCAATTCGCCGGCGCCGGCGTTCAAGGTCACGGGCCCGAGCGAGCTGCTTGATCTCGTGAGGACGCAGCTCGAGGCCGCCAGGCGAACGGGCATCGAATACGAGCCCGCCGAAACCGTAGAGGTCCGCGTCGTTGCCGACCAGACCGTGATCGAGACGCAGATCGCGGCCTGGGGCGAACGCCTGAAGGAAGCGCGCCGGTAGCAACCATGGAAGAGGTCAAGCAAGAGCTCGTCATCGTCCGCCGGCGCAGCGCCTTCGCCGAGGAGGCGCATCACGGCGGCGTATGGAAGATCGCCTACGCGGACTTCATGACCGCGATGATGGCGTTCTTCCTGGTCATGTGGCTGCTCAACGCGCTCAACCAGGACCAGAAGCAGGTGGTCGCGAGCTATTTCAATCCGATCAAGCTCGCCGAGAACGCGCCTGCGCCGAAGGGCCTCAAGGATCTCTCCAAGAAGGAGCCGACGCAGTTCGAGGGTCAGGATGGCAAGCGCCAGCCGGCGGGGCCGAACGAGGAGCGTCGCGGCGACTCGCCGACGGCGGAGAAGCCGGCTTCCTTCGAAGAGAAGGTCCTGTTCCGCGATCCCTTTGCAACGCTTGCCGAGATCGCCAATAGCTCGAACCAGTCCTCGGGCCAGCGTCGCGCGGGTGCGCTGACCTCGGCCGAAGAGGACGGTCTCAAGGGCGGCGATGCCTATCGCGATCCCTTTGATCCCGGTTATTGGAAGCTCGCGCCACAATCGTCCAAGGATGCGGATCGCTTCATCGACAGTGAGCCTAAGCCGAATGCGACCGCGCGCGACAGCGCGTCCGGAACGGGACAGGGCGAGCCGCAAGCGCGCCGCGCCCCGCAGGACGATGCCGGCGGAAGCATAGCTCCGAACGCGGACGCCTCGTCCGCGAACCTTTCGCCGCTGCTGCCGCCTGGGCCCGCGCCGTCGCAATCGTCCCGTGAGACCCGCCAGCAGGCGAACGCGCAGCCGGCCGCGCAGGCGCGTCCCAACGATACGCCGAAGGAATCCGAGCCGCGCGACGCGGCGCAGACTCAGCAGCCGACGGTGAAGCAGCTTCAGTCCGCGATCGCGGATGCGCTGTCGGACATCAAGGCCGGCGCTGGACCCGTGGCCGAGGTGCGTCAGGTCGAGGAGGGCCTTCTGATCAGCCTGACCGACGATGCGAGCTTCGGCATGTTCGCGGTCGGCTCGGCCGAGCCGCGGCCGGAGCTGATCCGCGTGATCGACAAGATCGGGCCGCTGCTGACCAAACGCCAGGGCGTGATCATCGTGCGCGGCCACACCGATAATCGGCCGTACAAGTCGGAGAACTACGACAATTGGCGGCTGTCGACGGCGCGCGCGCAGATGGCCTATTACATGCTGGTTCGCTCCGGCGTCGATGCGCAGCGGATCGAGCATGTCGAAGGCTATGCCGACCGGCGGCCGAAGATCCAGAACGACCCGGCGGCCGCGCAGAACCGCCGTATCGAGATCCTGATCCGGGAGAAGCGTCCTTGATCAGGCCGCTCCTCTGTGCAGCGATGTTGCTGGCGTTGCCGCTGGCGCCGGCGCGCGTATTGGCGGAGTCGGCGCCGGCTCCCGCATCGGCACCGCCAGCAGCAGAGCCGACACCTGCACCTGCACCGGCATCGACAGCGAACGAACCTTATGAACTCGTGCGCGGATTGCAGGCGGTGCAGGACGGCATCGCCAGCGGTGACACTGCGGCACATGCCAGCCACATCGCGTTGATCCGGCAGATTGGCGAGAAGTTTCTCGCCGCCGATCCGAACGTTTGGAGCAACCCGCAGAACGGCCAGGCCGTCGTCATCTACCTGCTCAGCGGCGGTGCGCCGCAAGTGGTCCGCAAGCTGCCGCGCGACAAGATCAACGTCGACACTCGGCTGTTCGATGGCGCGCTCGCCTATGTCGAGGGCCGTCAGGACGAGGCGCGCGAGCTGCTCAAGGACGTCAAGCCGCGGACGATTTCGTCGGGCCTGGGCGGGCAGGTCGCGCTGGTGCAGGGCGCGCTGTTCGCGCGCAGCGAGGCATCGCTCGCGATCGAGCGCCTGGACGACGCGCGCCTGCTCCTGCCCGGCACGCTCGTGGAGGAGGCGGCGTTGCGGCGCGAGATCCTGCTGGTCGGGCAGGCCGAGGATTTCGACAAGTTCGAGTTCCTGACACTTGCCTATATCCGCCACTACCGCAACTCGATTTATGCCGGCGATTTCTGGCAGCGCTTCTCCTCGGGCCTGACGCAATCGAGCCTTGCGCTCGACGAGCGCCGTTTCGCCCGGATCGTCACCTTGCTGGAGCAGATCGACCGCTCGAGCCGCCTCAAGCTCTATCTCATCATCGCGCGCAGTGCGATGCTGCGCGGACGGATGACCGTGGCACGGCTCGCCGGCGAACGGGCACTGACGCTCAGCGCCGACAACTCGCCGGAGCGCGAGCGTGCGCATCTTTTCCGCGGCGTCTCGCGCGTGCTGACCGACGAGTACGACGGCGGTCTCGCCGAACTCAAGGCGCTCGACCGGTCGAAGCTGCCTGAGCGCGACGTGCCGCTCCTGAATGCCACGGTCCAGCTCGCGCTCGACGTCCGCAAGCCGTTTGCGGGTGGCCCCGCCGCGGCCGCCGAAAAGCCGCCGATCACGCCGGCGCGTGTCGATCTCGCATCATCGACCGCGACCCTCGCACGCGCGCAGAAGCAGCTCGGCGAACTCGAACTCCTCACCAGGGATCGCCGTCCATGACCAAGCTCAGCGGAACCTCCGGGCAGCTCTTTTCCGGTCTCGCCGAGAGCCTCAACATGCGCGGGACGTCGCGTTCGGCGAAGGGCACCGGAACGAAATCGCAGGCGGATTCCTCGTTCAACGACCTGCTTCACACCGTCTCGAATATGGCGAAGCGGGCATTGAACGACGAGGGCAGCGACACGACCGTGAAAGCGGGAACGCTGCGCACGCGCCTGGCGCATCCGGTCGAGAAGGACAAGACGGATACTGCGGACACGACTGACGAGACGGTGCACAAGCGCGCCGACGCGAAGGAGCCCAAGGCGGCCGATAAGTCGGACGAGGCCTCCGACACTTCGGCGGACAAGCAGGTTCCAATCGACCAGGTGGTGAAGGCGGACGTCCAGAGCCGGCCGAGCATCGCTGCGATCGTCGGTCAGCAAGTCGCGGCGGCGCCCGCGATGACGCCGCAGCCGCAATCGGCAGCGGGTGACAAGAAGGACGTGTCCACACGCGACGAGCGATCGTCCGCCACGAAGCCCGACGTTCAGGGTGTCAGTTCAGCGAAGGCGGCGGCGGCGGTCGATTCCACGCCATCTGCTGCCGCGCCAGCCGGACCGCGCGCGCAGGGCCCGGCTTCGCAGGCGGCGGCAACTTCGCAGGCAACAGCAGCGCAGGGTGGCGACGCCGCGTCGAAGCCTATGCCCGTCACGTCGGGATTCGAGGCCGTCACGGCCAATGTGGAACGCGCGGTCAAGGCCTCGGCGCGGGAAACATTGCCCGAGACGACCAAGGTCACCGTGGTCCAGCAAGAGACCCATCTGCCGCCCGCGCAATTCAACGCGCCGCAACAGGTCGCCAACGCGGTCATCACCGAGTTGAAGGAGACGGCGGCGCCGGCAGCGGCCGCGGTACCCGATCTCGCAACGTCACAGACCAATGCGCAAGAGCCGCTCAAGATTCTGACCATCAATCTCGAACCGCCGCAACTCGGCAACGTCACCGTGCGCCTTCGTCTCGTCGGCACCGAGGTCTCGGTTCAGCTTGCTGCCGAACGCAAGGACACCAGCGCGATGCTGGATCAGCAGCGCGACCAGATCCGCGACCTGATGCAGTCGGCCGGCTACGTCGCCGACGTCGCGCCGGTCCAGCACGGCTCGCTGGATGGATTCCAGAGCGGTTCCGGCCAGTCGCAATCGCAGTCGCAACCGCAGTTCTCGGGCCAGCAACAGCCATCGTCCCAGTCGCAAGGTGCGTTCGACGGCACCGGCTCGTCGTCGGGACAATCGGACGGAGGCGCGAGGCAGGCTCGCCAGGAGCGCCAGTCCAATCAGGAGACCCGTCATGATCAGGACGTGGGCCAGCAGACTCGCCGCGGCCCTGTTTATCTGTAACGCAGGCGCCGCGGCAGCGGCGACCGACACTGCGCGCCCCTGCGAGCGCGAGATGGCGCGCGCGTCCCAGCAGCACGGGATTCCGCTCGGCATTCTCTATGCGGTCGGCCTGACCGAGACCGGACGACGCGGCGCGCTCTATCCTTACGCACTCGGCGCCGACGGTCAGACCGTGTTCGCCAAGGACATGAACGATGCGATCGCGAATTTCGAGGCGATGCGCGCCAAGGGCATCAAGCTGATCGACCTCGGTTGCATGCAGATCAACCACTATTACCACGGCGACAAGTTCGACTCGGTGCGTGCGATGTTCGATCCCGCCAAGAACGTGGAATACGCCGCGCGCTTCCTCAAGGAGCTGAAGCAGCGCGAAGGCAGCTGGACCATGGCGGTCGCGCGCTACAACGCGGGCCCCAACAACCAGCCGGCGCAGAAGCGCTACGTCTGCCACATCGTCGCGCATCTCGTCTCCAGCGGCTTCGGCGCGTGGACCGACAAGGCGCGCTCGTTCTGTCAACCGAAGACGACATGAGCCGAGCATACCGAAAGTTGTGCACGGTTCCCAATCATCAGCCTCACGCAAGCAAGAACCAGCATTGTAGCTGCAACCTGACAAAGGAGCCTAATTCATGAGCCTGTATGGTGTTATGCGCACCGGTGTTTCCGGAATGAGCGCGCAGTCCAACAAGCTGTCGACGGTTTCGGACAACATCGCGAACGTCAATACGACCGGCTACAAGCGGGCTTCGACGGAATTCTCGTCGCTCATCCTGAAGAGCGGATCCGGCAACTACGACTCCGGCGCCGTCGAGACCACGGTGCGCTACGCCATCTCCGATGCGGGACATACGCAGTTCACCACGTCGACGACGGACCTCGCCGTCCAGGGCAACGGCTTTTTCGTGGTGTCGAACGCCAACAACACGCAGCAATATCTGACGCGCGCCGGCTCGTTCGTGCCGGACAGCCAGGGCAATCTGGTCAACGCGGCGGGCTACTACCTTCTGGGCCAGCCCGGTAACGTGAGCAATTTCTCGCAGAACAGCCTGTCCGGCATGCAGATCGTCAACATCGCCCAGGTTTCGCAGGTGCCGGTGCCGTCGACGGCGGGGACGCTCACGACCGGCAATCTGGATCCGAAAGCGGCTGTGATCGCCGGCCCGCCCGGTCCGGCGTCATATTCGTCGAAGAGCTCGATCGTGGCCTACAACAATATCGGCCAGGCCGTTACGCTCGACGTCTACATGTCTCACACGGCAACGGCCGCCGGCTCGGACAGCTGGCAGATTGAGGTCTACGACTCCGCGACGGGTACGTCGCTTGGTGCCGCCACCACGTTCACCTTCGATACGACGGCAACCGGCAAAGGCACGCTGGCCGCGGCGAGCCCGACGACCCTTTCCTTCACCGTCCCCGGCGGTGCGCCGTTGACCATGGACCTGTCGAACATGACGCAGGTCGGAACCGACTTCAGCTTCAAGGCGACCGTCAACGGCAGCGTTCCCTCCGCCATCGACAAGGTCGATGTCGACACTGCAGGCCACGTGACGGCGGTCCTCAAGAATGGACAGTCGCTGACGCTCTACACCATCATGCTTGCCGACGTCGCGAGCCCCGACAATCTGACGCCGGAGCCGGGCAACGTCTATTCGACCAACATGAATTCCGGCAACGCGGAGGCCGGGAATGCCGGCACCGGCGGCCTTGGCACGATCCAGTCCGGCGCCCTGGAAGATTCCAACGTCGACCTCGCGGACGAGCTCACCGGGATGATCGAGGCCCAGCGCGGCTATACCGCCAACTCGAAATCGTTCCAGACCGGCTCCGAACTGCTCGACGTCGTCGTCAACCTGAAGCGCTGAATTCTTCAGCGCTCATTCCGCGCAAGAGCAGATCATGTCCCTTACCGCCGCTCTCGACTCCGCCCGCTCTTCGCTCATGGCGTCGGGCATCCAGTCCTCGACGATCTCGCGCAACATCGCCGGGGCCAGCGCCACCGGTTATTCGCGCAAGATCGCCGTGCTGGACAATCTGCCGGGGGCCGGCGTCTACGTGGCGGCGATTCAGCGCGCCGCCAGCTCGGGTCTCTACGACAATGTCCTGACCGCGACCTCGTCGTCGGCCAAGCAGAACGCGATCTATGACGGTCTCCAGAAGATCGCATCCGCCACGGTGGACGATACGGAGCTCGACCAGTCGCCGACGGCACAGCTCAATGCGCTGAAGAAGGCGCTGCAGCAATACGCCAACGCCCCGGACAACACCACGCTGGCGCAGGCGGCGGTCACGTCCGCCAAGGACATGGCGACCGCGCTCAACCAGGCTACCCAGACGGTCCAGTCGGTCCGCGCGGGCGCGGATGCCGACATGAAAACGTCGGTCCAGAACATCAATCAGCTACTCTCCCAGTTCGGGACGGTGAACACCGCGATCGTGAAGGGCACGCTCTCCGGCGACGACGTCACCGACTACCTCGATCAGCGCGACAGCATCGTCTCGCAGTTGTCGCAGGAGCTCGGCGTCACGATGTCGCTCCGTCCCAACGGAGACGCGGCGCTCTACACCGACAGCGGCGCGGTCCTGTTCGACAAGACCGCGCGGACGGTGAGTTTCGCGGCCACCAACATCTATACCGCCGGCACCACGGGCAATGCGGTCTATGTCGACGGCGTGCCGGTGACCGGCGCCAATTCGGTGATGCCGCTGAAGTCGGGCAAGCTCGCCGGCCTTGCTCAGCTGCGTGACCAGGACACCGTCACCTATCAGAGCCAGCTCGACGAAATCGCGCGCGGCCTGATCAACACCTTCAGGGAGAGTGATCAGTCCGGCGCGGCGCTGCCCGACGTTCCCGGTCTCTTCACCTATCCCGGTGCGCCGGCGATGCCTGCGAGCGCCACCGTCTCGGTCGGCCTCGCCGGCCTGATCAGTGTTGCCGCGTCGGTCGATCCCGCCCAGGGCGGCAACCCGAATCTGCTCCGCGACGGCGCGATCAGCGGCAACGTCGCGTACCAATACAACACCGCCGGCAACGGCGGCTACTCGGCCCGTCTGCAGCAGCTCATCGGCGGCATGGATGCGGCGCAGCCGTTCGATGCGACCACGCAAGGCAAGCCGAGCGGCAGCCTGATCGACTACGCATCGTCGTCGTCGAGCTGGATCGAAAACCAGCGCAAGACCGCGGACGCCAACGTCACCTACCAGAAAACGCTGCTCGACCGCAGCACGGCGGCGCTGTCCAACGTCAGCGGCGTCAACATGGACGACGAGATGTCCCTGATGCTCCAGGTCGAGCGCACTTATTCGGCGTCGTCGAAGATCATCTCGACCGTCGACCAAATGCTGCAGAGCCTGCTGGCTGCCGTGGGGAATTAAGCCATGATGAGCGCGAACTACATCTCGACCTTGATGCTGTCTTCGTCGTTGAGGTCCTCGATCACGAACAACCAGTCTCTGCTGAGCAAGGCGTCGACGGAAGCAACCACCGGCCGCTTCTACGATGTCGGCCTCGAGCTCGGTGCCACGACGGGAAGCGACCTTACCCTGCGGGCGGACTGGAGCTTCGCCGATCAGCTCGTCGATACCAACGGGCTCGTCGCGGGACGGCTCGACGTGACGCAGAACCGGATCACCCAGCTCAACACGACCGCAACGTCCTTCCTCAAGGACCTGATCGCTGCCCGCAGCACCGACGGCGGCGGGCGGATCATCCTGCCGCCTGCGTCCTCCAACCTCCAGGATCTGATCGGCGCGCTGAACATCTCCTATAACGGCTCGTATCTGTTCTCGGGCATCAACACCCAGAACGTGCCGATCACGGCCTACACCGCCGGCACGGCCAGCAAGAACCAGGTCGACGCCGATTTCCTCGCGGCCTTCGGCTTCTCGCAGTCCTCGCCCAACGTGAAGAACATCACGCCGGCCCAGATGCAGACCTTCCTCAACACCACCTTCGATGCCGAGTTCGCGAGCCCGGCCTGGAACACCAACTGGTCGACGGCCACCGACCAGGTCATGCAAAGCCGTATCTCCACGACCGACGTCGCCGATACGTCCGTCAGCGCCAACGAGCCCGCCTTCCGCATGCTCGCCGAGGCCTACACCATGATGGCCGATCTCGGAAACGCGAACCTGGACCAGTCGACGTTCCAGGTCGTCGTGGACAAGGCCATCGGCCTCGTCGGGAACGCCATCACCGGCCTCGCTACGCTCGGCGGCGAAGTCGGCACGGTCCAGCAGCGGATCACCTCCGCAACCGACAAGCTCAAGACGCAGCAGGACATTCTGAACAACCAGATCGTCGGCATGGAGAAGGTCGATCCGACGGAAGCCTCGGTCCGGGTCAACACCCTGCAGACCCAGATCCAGACGGCGCTGGCGCTGACCTCGCAGCTCCAGAAGATCAGCCTCATCAACTATCTCTGAGCCTGGGCTCCACGGCGCCACAAGCTCGTAACCTTAGTCTTGTTTCGATTTCCTGCGCAGAGTGGTTCTGATGACGTTTGAAGCCTATGAAGCGGTCGTGGATGAGAGCGGCTATGAGGCGAGGGGCCGCGAGCGGCAGGCGCTCAGCCTCGGCATCGACCGTCTCGAGCGGCTCCAGAAGGGCCGCTTCAGCTACGAGGATCAGATCCAGAGCCTGCTCTACGTGCGGCGGCTATGGACGATCTTCATCGAGGATCTCGCGCATCCGGAAAACGGGCTCCCCGAGAAGCTGCGCGCCGACATCATCTCGATCGGCTTGTGGGTGGTCAAGGAAGCCGACCGCCTTCGCGAAGAGAAGTCGAACGACGTCGTGCAGCTCATCGAAATCAACCGCATGATCCGAGACGCTCTCTGATGAAGATCTCCTTGCGGGCGGGTGAACGGATCTACATCAACGGCGCGGTGCTCCGGGTGGACCGCAAGGTCTCCCTTGAGCTCGTCAACGACGTGATGTTCCTGCTCGAAGGGCAGGTCATGCAGGCCTCCGACGCCACCACGGCGTTGCGGCAGCTCTATTTCATCGTCCAGCTCATGCTGATGAACCCAACCGACGTCCGCGATGCCTCGGCGCTCTACGCCCAGCATTACACGGCCCTGGTCGCGGTGTGCGAGAGCCGCGAGATGTTGGAGGGGCTCGCCGCGGTCGACGAGCTCGTCGAGACGACCCGTTATTTCGAGGCGCTCAAGCGAATTCGGGCGCTGTTCCCGGTGGAGCAGGTCATCCTGGCCGGCGCCACCGCCCCAGTCCAGGCTGCCTGACAGCGGAAAGGCTAAAATGAACGTCACCAGCGCGACCGACAGCACCAGCAAGTCATCCAGTTCGACCAGCTCGACCTCGTCCACGTCGAGCAGCGGCGTCGACTACAACACGTTTCTTCAGCTCCTCGTCGCCGAGATGAAGAACCAGGACCCGACGAGCCCGATGGACACGTCGCAATACATGAGCCAGTTCGCGCAGCTCTCGACGGTCGAGCAGGCGATGCAGACCAACACCAAGCTGGATTCGCTGCTGTCCTCGCAATCGCTGTCGCAGGCCGACGGACTGATCGGGAAGACCGTCAGCTTTACCGACTCGACCGGAGCGACCTTCAGCGGCAAGGTCACCTCGATCTCCATCAACAGCGACGGCTCCGTCGCGACGCTCGCGGACGGCACCAAGGTCGCCGTCGGGCCCGGGCTCACCATCAGCCAGTCATGAACGAGCGCGACGCCCTCGACATCGTCCAGGCGGCGATCTGGACCATCATCGTCGCCTCCGGACCCGCCGTCGGTGCGGCGATGGCGGTCGGTACCCTCATTGCACTGATGCAGGCGCTGACCCAGATCCAGGAAATGACGCTGACCTTCGTTCCGAAGATCATCGTCATTCTCGTGGTCGTCGCCGTCTCCGGTTCCTTCATCGGCGCCCATCTCTCGACCTTCACCGAGATGGTCTATTCGCATATCGAACGCGGCTTCTGAGTCGCGAGGCTGGTGGCCACCACCCTCGCGTAAGCTTTGCACGGCAAACTAGGGGCGGACCCTCTGCCGGTGACCCATGGCCGATACATTAGCTGCTAGCCTGCCCACCACCCGCCGGTTCGGGGCGGATGCCTTTTTCGCGGCCGGCATCGTGACCATGCTCACGATTCTGTTCCTGCCGATACCGCCGATCCTGATCGATCTCGGCCTCGCTTTCTCGATCGCGCTGTCGGCGTTGATCCTGATGGTCTCGCTGTGGATCCAGCGGCCGCTCGATTTCTCCGCCTTCCCGACCGTGCTGCTGATCGCGACGATCCTGCGCCTGGCGCTCAACATCGCGACGACACGCTTGATCCTGTCGCGGGGCGGGGAGGGCGAGCAGGCCGCGGGCCACGTCGTCGCCGGCTTCTCGAAATTCGTCATGGGCGGCGACTTCGTCATCGGCTTGATCATCTTCGCGATCCTGGTCACGGTGAACTTCGTCGTGATCACCAAGGGTGCGACGCGTATCGCCGAAGTCGGCGCGCGTTTCACCCTGGACGCCATCCCCGGCAAGCAGATGGCGATCGACGCGGACCTGTCCGCGGGGCTGATCGACGACAAGGAAGCCCAGCGCCGGCGCCGCGAGCTCGAAGAAGAGAGCGCATTCTTCGGCGCCATGGACGGTGCCTCGAAGTTCGTCCGTGGTGACGCCATTGCCGGCCTGATCATCACAGCGATCAACATTTTCGGCGGTATCGTCATCGGCGTCACCCATCACGGGCTGACGCTGTCGCGCGCCGCCGACGTCTACACGAAGCTCTCCGTCGGTGACGGCCTGGTGTCGCAGATGCCGGCCCTGATCGTGTCGCTGTCGGCGGGCCTGCTGGTCTCCAAGGGCGGCACCAGGGGCTCGGCGGAGCAGGCCGTGCTGCGGCAGCTCGGCGGCTATCCCCGCGCCGTGTCGGCGGCCGCGCTGATGATGTTCGTGCTCGCGCTGATGCCGGGGCTGCCGATGCCGCCCTTCATCCTGCTCGGCGGTGTCATGGCCTTCGTCGGCTATTCCCTGCCGAAGCGGGCGGCCGCCGAGAAGCAGAAGGAAGAGGCCCGCAAGGCCGACGAACGCGCCCAGAGCGAGGCCAAGGAATCCGTCAAGGAATCGCTCAAGACCGCGGAGATCGAGCTGGCGCTCGGCGGGCACCTTTCGGTTCATCTTCTCGGCTCGCGCAACGAGCTCGCGCACCGCGTGGCCAAGATCCGCAAGAAGTTCGCCAAGCAGTACGGCTTCGTCGTTCCCGAGATCAAGCTCACCGACAATCTGTCGATCGATCCGAAGGGATACCAGATCCGGATTCATGACACGCGCGTCGCTCATGGCGAGCTCAGGCTCGGCGAAGTGCTGGTGCTGGTCGACAAGGACGGCAAGCCCGACGTGCCCGGCGAGGAGGTGATCGAGCCCGCCTTCGGCATGAAGGCCCTGTGGGTCACGGAAGCCTTCACCGACGAAGTCAAGCGTCAGGGCTGCAAGCCGGTCGACAATTTGTCGGTGCTGCTCACGCATCTGAGCGAGGTGATCCGGGCCAATCTCGCCCAGCTCCTGTCCTACAAGGACATGCGCGGCCTGCTCGACCGGCTCGATCCCGAATACAAGCGTCTGGTCGAGGATCTCTGCCCGTCGCAGATCTCCTATTCCGGCCTGCTCGCAATCCTGAAGATCCTGCTGGCCGAGCGGGTGTCGATCCGCAATCTTCATCTGATCCTCGAAGCCATCGCCGAGATCGCGCCCCATGTGCGGCGCTCCGAGCAGGTCGCGGAGCATGTGCGCACGCGTCTTGCCCAGCAGATCTGCGGCGACCTCTCCGACAACGGCGTGCTCAACGTGGTCCGCCTCGGCAATCGCTGGGATCTGGCGTTCCACCAGAGCCTCAAGCGCGACGCCAAGGGCGACGTCGTCGAGTTCGACGCCGATCCTCGCCTGATCGAGCAATTCGCGACGGAAGCCAGCGCCGCGATCCGCAAGTTCACCGATAACGGCACCAGCGTGGTGCTGGCGGTAACCCCCGAAGCCCGTCCCTATGTCCGGATGATCCTGGAACGGGTATTCCCGACGCTACCGATCCTCTCGCATGTCGAGGTCGCGCGCAGCTCCGAGATCAGGGCGCTCGGAGCCATATCGTGATCAGCAGCCTGACCGACAGCGTGCTGGTCACGTTCATCGTGTTCTGCCGCATCGGCGGCTGTCTGATGTTCGTGCCAGGCTATTCCAGCGTCAACGTCCCGGCCCAGATCCGCCTGTTCATCGCGCTGGTCACGACGTTCGCGCTGACGCCGATCCTGATGACCATCCTGAAACCTCTCACGGAGAACGCGGCGCCGCTGACGCTGGCGCTCCTGATCGGCTCCGAGAGCCTGATCGGCATCGTCATTGGCCTCGGCGGGCGCGTGTTCTTCCTGGCACTTCAGACCATGGCAACCGTGATGGCGAACGCGATCGGGCTCAGCAGCATCCCGGGCACGCCGGTCGCCGACACCGATCCGGCGCCCACTATCGTGCCGTTGATCATGGCGTCCGTCACGACGCTGTTCTTCATGACCGACCAGCACTGGCAGGTGCTGCGCGGGTTGATGAATTCCTACGACGTCTGGCAGCCCGGCAACAGGCTCGGCGGCAGCATGGCGCTGGACCAGCTCGTCGGCCACCTCTCGGAAGCGTTCGTGCTGACGCTGCGGATCGCCAGCCCTTTCATCGTCTATTCCATCATGGTCAATCTGGCGGCCGGCCTGATCAACAAGTTGACGCCGACGATTCCGGTCTACTTCGTCTCGGTGCCCTTCGTGTTGTTCGGGGGCTTCATGCTGCTCTATCTCACCAGCGACGAGCTCCTGACGCAGTTCACCCTCGGCGTCTCGTCGTGGCTGGCGGAGTGACCGGTCATGAAGTCGCGCGCGGACAAGCTCGGTCGGATGGTCTCGCTCGTGAAGCTTCAACTCCGGCTAGCCGAATGGCAGCTGGCGCATTTGCGCCAGCAAGAGCAAAGCATGCAGGACGAGCAGGAATGGCTGGTCGGCACCCTCAACGAGGGAAAGGCCCCGGCGGGGTCGTCGAGCGAATCGCTCGCGCGGCGCCTCAACAGGACGGCCGTCGGCGCGCGCGTCGTGAAGGAGCAGGCGTCGCGGCAGCTCGACCAGGTTCGCTCGGAGACCCGCCGCGTGAAACAGCTTCAGGAAGTCGCCAAGGCGGCGCTCGCGGACAAGCTTCGCGACGCGGAAAAGCGCTCGCTCGAGGACATGACGGGAACACTTACCGTGCGCGAGTGGACGCCACGGCCAGCCAACCGGAATAAGACATGATCGTGACTGCAACCCCCGACCTCGTTCTCGACGTCCTCGACGCCGCCGACCCCGTGGCCCAGCGCGCAGCGACCGCAAAGCTCGATGCGCTGAAATCGTCTGACGCCGATTTCGCCGCCACGATGGTTGCGGAAGCGAGCAAGGCCAAAGCGGCTGCCGATCAATCGGCGGCGACGCTTGCCGGGACGCAGTCGACCGCCGTGAACGGGCCGCCGGTGCAGGTGATCAAGAAGCCCGGCCAGGACGAGGTCTATCGCAAGTTCGAGGCCTTCATCCTCCAGACGTTCGTCGAGACGATGCTGCCGAAGGAATCGGAGCAGGTGTTCGGCAAGGGGACTGCCGGCGGCGTGTGGAAGTCGATGCTGGCGGAGCAGCTTGGCGCTCAGCTGGCGAAGGGCAAGGGCATTGGCATTGCCAAGCAGCTCGCCGGCGCACATCCAGCGGCGCCGGACACGATGGGCAAGGCCGGATGACGATCAGGGAATGGGTGACAGACGTTGAGGGGTGAATTTCCTATGCAGGCACAAGAAGGCGCGGCGGCCCTGGTGATGGAGCAGCCGGTGGTGGACACCGAGGCGATGGCGATGGAGGCGGCATCAAGCGATGCGCTGTTGCCCGTGCTGCTGCCGCACGTCGGCGGCGAGGTGGTGATCGACGCGACGGAGGCGGAGAAGTCGGAGGAGGTGCGCGGCCTCTTGGCGGCGATCCGCCGGCTCGAGGCCATCGTCGAGGAGGAGACGGCCGCGCTGTCGTCGGGCAAGAAGGTCGATTTCGACGATTTCAGCGCCCGGAAAAGCCGGAGCATGCTCGAATTCGTCCGCCTGATGCGGGCGCGGATGCATCTCGGCGCCGAGGTCGAGGTCACCGAGGAGATCCAGCGCCTGCGCGAGAAGCTTGAACGCAATCGTTCCCTCCTCGAGATGCATTACGATGCAGTGCGCGAGGTCGCGTCCATCATCGTCAAGGCGATCAAGGACGCCGAGTCGGACGGCACTTATACCGGTCGTACAGCGCAGGACGCAAAATGATCAGACTCGTTCTGGCCGGGCTCTGGGTCTGCATCCTCACCGCAGGCACGAGCTACGGGGTGGCCTATTGGAAGGAGAACGGCAGCCTGCTGCCGGCCAAGGACGCATATCTCGAAGGGCTCCAGTATCAGAAGACGCGGGCGCTGAGTGTGCCGATGATCGAGAACGGCGGCGTGCAGGGCTACATCGTCGCGCGTTTCGTCTACACCGTGGAGGCGCGGACCCTGCACCAGCTCAACGTGCCGCCGGAGCCGTTCGTCGTCGACGAGGCCTTCCGCAAGATCTACGCTGACGATCGCCTCGATTTCAGGAAGCTCGCCCGCTACGACCTTTCCGTCCTCACCACCGGCATCAAGCAGCGCGTCAACGAACGGATGCAGGCCGATGTGGTCCAGGACGTCCTGGTCGAGGACTTCAACTACGTCTCGAAAGAAGAATTCCAGTCGAAGCCGTAAGGCTCGCCCGACAGGTTTGACGCGGCTTTGCCGCCGCTCCATGCCCGCGTGAAGGGCTGAGGCGCGATCCTCATCGCGTCGCGTCTTGCCGCGTCCGCGCCGCCTGAATTTCGTGGTCTCGATCCCTGAAAGTGCAACGGCCTCTGCGAAAGTGTTCCGCAGAGGCCGTTGTCGTTTCGTAGCGGTGCTCGGCCGCGTCAGTTGCCGGCCGGATAGGCCGCCGGGGCGGCATGCGCCCTGTTGAGGAGGATGCCGACCTCGTCGAGGTCCTGCTCCGGCTCGTCCAGGGTCTCGCCGGCCGGAATGTTGAGGCGGTATCCGACGTAGCGACGGGCCACGATCGCGTCGAAGCCGAGGCGGTCGCGGAGCTTCTTGCGCAGCTTGCTGACGTGGCTCTCGATCACGCTCTCGTCGAAGGTCGACTCGAAGATGCCGTAGACCGCGTTGAAGATCTGCGTCTTGGTGACCCACTTGCCGTGGTTGCTGACCATATACTCGAGAATGCGCAGTTCGCGGCGGGGCAGGGTGAGGGCGTGTCCCGCAATCTCGGGGTCACGTCCGTTGAAGAAGACCTGGATCCTGGTCTCGCAGGGCCTCGGCAGTTCGCCCACCCGGCGGCGCGCGATCGCGGCCGTTCGGGCGAGGATCTCGCGCAGGTGGATCGGCACGTGAACGACGTCGTCGACACCCGATTCGAACAGCTCCAGCGTGTTCTTGAGCATCTTCTGGCCGCTCATGGCGATGATGGGAGCAGCGGAGCGCTTGCGCATCGCCCGCGGCAGGCTTCCGCGGGCATCGCAATCCCCAAGGAGGAAAGCGTCGACCGCAGCCAGGTCCGATTCACTCGCAGATTGCAGCCAGTCCCAGAATTCTCCGGAGGAGAACCCGATCGACGAGACGCCTTCGCGAACGAGCCCTCCAACGTAGCTGTTCGTGACGCTCTCGCGATCATCAACGATAATATACATCAGTCTTCGCCCCTGTTTCGCACTTGCAGCGGCCGGGCGGTTGTTTGTGATGCCCCGGCTCGGCAGCCATGCTGTTTGACGATATTTCCCTCCCGCGAACCGTTGTTATGGTTTCGATATTCGCGGGCAGCCCTACGCATTCAGTGCCCACATGTGCGGGCCTGTTACTTCGACTCGATACTGAACGCTTACTGCGTGAGGCTCGGCGGGTGTCTTACGGATCACCTCGCGGAGCGGATTGAGACAGCGACCTAGAACAGTTGCGCCAAGTTGCTTATCGCGTCCGAACGCTACTGAACCTTGCCGATCTCCTCGCCAACTGGCGAGAATCACTTGAGTAGGACCGTAACAATTGCCGATTTCCGATCAAGCGCCCGCTACAAAGCGATTGCTAAGTGTGTTTGATGCTGTTGGTTTGTTTCGAGTTGTTTCTTGATATTTTTTACCGCATCAGTTGATTTAGTTTACGAACTATTTTTGCACCGTGACGTTTCTATAGTTCCGCATCCCCCCGGAATTGCAGCTGTTTTGGGTGGTGTGGCCGGTGCGTTGCTCGGGGGTGTTTTCAACCCCGGATTGACTCTTTCCACAGAGTTTCCACATGCGACAATTCGACTCAGGTGTGGCGTCTGGACTCCAGCTTGGCGAAATCTTGGCGAGGGTGTGTCTTTCGAGTCGCACTCTTGCCACGTGCGTGACGCGTTTGACTCATGCGATGTCGCATCGCGCGCGCTGAAAAGTTTTTGATGCGCACGTTTCAGGCAAGCTTCGGCACATAAATTCGTCCTTCGATAGATCGAAGCGAACGGAGCATTTTTCATATGTCGTCCGATGGACAAGCTCGTCCCAGTGCGACCGCAGATGCGGCGGCGAAGCCGGCTCCGGAAGTACGCACTTCAAATACGGCGCAAGCGGCGAAGCCTGCGGCAAATGCAAAACGCATGTCGGCTGCGACGAATGACGAGACTCTGGCGAAAGAAGCGCTCGAGGGATTGAAGCGCATTCGCGCCAAGGCGCGTCTCGACAAGATGGCGATACCGAAGCCTGCACCGGTCGTGATCAAGCCGGCCGTGATCGTCGCCAAGCCGCCGCCGCCGCGCCCGACATGGGTCGCGCCGCTCGCGACATTGGCGGTCGCCGCCGTCATGGTGGTCTGCGCCTGCACCGGCGTGATCGCCTATCTCACCACGCAGCCCGCCCAGAGCAACGTTGCGGCTAATACGGAGATCAGGAATCTGCGCGAGACGGTCGCGCAGCTGCGCAAGCAGCTGTCGGGCGTCTCCGAAAATCTCGACGGCCTGCGCACCGCGGTCGATCAATCGAGCAAGGCGACCAACGACCGCTTCGGCAGGTTTGCCGACAACCTCGACCGCATCGAGCGCGTCAGCTCGTCCTCGACCGCGAAGCTGGACAAGCTCGCTTTGGCGCAGACCCAGGCGGCCGCTCCGGCGCCGGCGGCGGTCGCCGTGCAGCCGTCGCAGGCCGCGCCGATGATGGCTTCGCTCGCGCCGCCCGAGATCACGGGTTCGGTGCCCCCGTCCGCCCCGCGAAAAGTGGTCAAGGGCTGGTCGGTTCGCCAGGCCTATGAAGGGATCGCGATCCTGCAAAGCCCGAACGGCGTCATCGAGGCGGTGCTGGGACAGCAGGTGCCCGGCCTTGGCCGCATCGAGGAGATCAGGAACGAAAACGGACGCCTGGTGGTGGAGTCCACCGGCGGTGTCATCTATTCGTCGCGCAAGGCGACGCCCTGATCGACGACGTCGTCTATTGCCGGTGATGTTCGAAGCTGGTGCATAGCAGCTCGATCTCCGGCTCCGCGATCGGCGCGCGAAACAGGCGGCAGCTGAACTCGACCGTCGGCTTGCCGTCCGCGCTGGTGCGATCCTCCCGGAGGAAGATGCAGCGCTTGCAGACGTCGGTATGGTGGCGCTGCTCGGCGGCATCGGACTGATCCAGCACATGCCGAAGCGCGTCGCGGAAACGGATCTTTGCCTCGTCGTCGAGGCTGGCAATCGCCTCGACGAGAACGTTGACGGGATCGCGCGCCAGGAACTTCTTGCCCTGCTGCGTGACGCTCAGCATCACCGACCGCTTGTCCTTGGCCGAACGCTTTCGCTCGATATAGCCGAGCCGCTCGAGCTCGCCGATGATGAAGGAGGCGGTGCCGCGCGTGGTGCCGACGTAGCTCGCAAGCGCCGAAGGCGTGCGGGAAAACCGGTTGGCGCGAGACAGGAAGCGCAGCGCCATCCACTCGCGGTCGCGCAAGCCGTGCTTGGTGCCTTCGAACCACAGGATCCGCGCGACCTGCTCCAACAGTTCAATCGATTCGCGAGCCAAATTCATTTCAATTCCGGGTCGGATAAAGCTTTATTCAATTGAGCCTTGGGCAGCGCAATCTGGTGGACGACAATGAGTTTCTCGCGTGATCCTCCGTCAGCGACGGACAGAGAAGCGCGCTCGGGAAAGATGTCTCCCGGTTTCCCGAGATGGAACTTCCGGCCGTGCAACTAGAGCGTCACAAAGAAAGTTCGAGTAAACCGCTCGGCTCAACTCTTCCGAAAATTTCAGTCAAATGGCTGCGGTTCGTGTGCAAGATTCCGATAGCGCACGACATCCCGGCAACATGATGTGTCGTTACGGCCACTGCGATGCCCATTTGTTGCGGCGGAGCGTTTCGAATTGCGCGAAGCGGCGCCATGTCTGCAACATCCGACCATGTGGGGTGCGGCGGGAGAACCGCAATTATCGGTTAATGGATGTTGCGCCGCAGCGCAGCCACGCGGTTAAATCCCGCACACGATCGGACCTGGGGCGGCGGGTGATCTGATCGGCCATTTTGTCGTCCAGGGTCCCGCATGTGCCGGACGCTGCCGAAAGAAGCAGCAGTCCACGCCGACGAAGGGATGAGCATCCTCGCAGGCTGGTGACTTGCGTTTGCCCGGCAACTATTGGCGAATGCGCCGCCCCAGGGGGCGAGCATAGGCAGCAGGAAGGGATTGACCGATGAGCTTTGAAACTACCATGACATCCGACGTCGTCGGGCTGACGAAAGTTGCCCCGGTCTCGCGCCGCGGATTCATGAGCGCCACCGCGGCCGTCGCGGCCGGCTACACGCTTGCGGCAGGTCCGGTCCGTGCCGAGCCGATCGCGACCGATATCAGCGGCCTCCAGGCCGGCGATGCCAAGATCAAGGTCGGCTCGGACGAGATGCCTGCCTATTTCGCCCGCCCGGCCGGCAACACCAAGGCGCCGGTGATCATCGTGGCGATGGAGATCTTCGGCCTGCACGAATATATCAAGGACGTGACGCGGCGCTTGGCCAAGCTCGGCGCGTTCGCGATTGCGCCCGACTATTACTTCCGCAAGGGCACCGACCTCACCAAGGTCACCGAGATCAAGGATCTGCTGCCGATCGTCAATTCGAAGCCGGACGCCGAACTGCTGTCGGACCTCGACGCGGTGGTGGCATGGGCGGGTGCGCAAGGCGGCGACACCGCCAAGCTCGGCATCATCGGCTTCTGTCGCGGCGGGCGCACGGTCTGGGAATATGCCGCTCATCGCGGCGCGCTCAAGGCTGGCGTTGCCTTCTACGGCACGGTGGTCGACCCCGCCAACCCGCTGTGGCCGAAGAGCCCGATGCAGCTCGCGCCCGAGATGAAGGCGCCGGTGCTCGGCCTCTACGGCGGTGCCGATACCGGCATCCCGGTGGCTCAGGTCGAGCAGATGAAGGCGGCTCTCGCAGAGAACAAGAAGACGGCCGAATTCAAGATCTATCCGGATGCGCCACACGGCTTCCATGCCGACTACCGCGGCAGCTACCGCAAGGATGCGGCGGAGGATGCCTGGAAGCAGGCGGAAGCCTGGTTCAAGAAGTACGGCGTATTGAGCTGATAGCGAACCATGATCCGGAAAAGTGTAGCGGTCTTCCGATAAGATCATGCTCTGGAATTAAAGAGGGCGGCCCGAGTGGCCGCCCTTTCTCGATCGAGCAGCGCTGGTCTCACTTCGTCATCGCGCCATAGACGATGTCCTGCACCTGCTCGCGATAATATTTGCGCAGCTCGCCCGGCGCGGCCGTTCCCACCACCACGACGAGACGCTCCTTGGGATCGCAGAAGAACTGCGTCCCGTAGGCGCCGTTCCAGGTGAACTCGCCGGGATTGCCGGGAACCGACGACAGCCCTTCGCCGGTGCGGACCGCGACCGCCAGGCCAAAGCCGAAGCCGGCGCGATGCGGCTCGATGTTTGCCACGTTGTTCTTGATCTCGGGGCCGAGGTGGTTGGTCGTCATGTGGTGCACGGTCTTCGGCGAGAGGATGCGCTGGCCGTCGAGCTCGCCGCCGTTGAGCAGCATCTGTCCGAAGCGGACGTAATCGCCCATCGTCGCGAACGAGCAGGCGCCGCCGCAGTCGAACTTGGTCGGCGTGTCGAGCAGCCTGATGGCCTGCGGCTTTCCCGTCAGCGGGTCGTTGGCGAACGGACGAGCGAGGCGAGGGCGCTGCGCGTCGGTCGGGTGGAAGGTCGCGTCCTTCATGCCGAGCGGCTGCCACACATTGGCGGCGAGATAATCGCCGAGCTTCTGCTCGCTCACCTTCTCGACCACGGCCCCGAGCACGTCGATCGAAAAACCGTATTCGAACTCGGTCGAGGGCTGATGCGCCAGCGGAAGCTTCGTCATCCGCTCGATGAAGGCCTGGGTGTCGCCTTCCACCGCCGGTGCGACGCCGTCGGGATAAAGTCGCGCCACCGGGCTCGATGAGTCCGGGCGGCCGCCATACATCAATCCGGACGTGTGCCGGTAGAGATCGTGGATGAAGATCGGCGAGGCCTGCGGCTCGAGCTTCAGCGAACCATCGGCCTGCGCCGCGCCGACCTTCATGTCGGCAAAGCCGGGATAGTAATCGGACAGCTTGGCCTGCAGCGGCAACTGGCCTTTTTCCATCAGCGTCAGGCCCGCGACCGCCGCCATCGGCTTGGTCATCGAGGCCAGCGCGAAGATCGCATCGACCGTCATCGGCGTGCCCTTGTCCGGATCGAGCATGCCGTAGGCCTTGTAGTGCACGAGCTTGCCGTCCCGCGCCACCGCGACGACCGCTCCGGGCACGCGCTTGGCCGCGATCTCGCGCGCGAAGAAGCTGTCGAGCCGTGCAAGGCCCTGCTTCGAGAAACCGGCGTCGTCAGGATTGGCTTCAGGCAGTGGTGCGGCGCGCGCAGCACCGAACGTGATGATGGCAGCCGCCGCCGCGATCATGGCGATCGTCTTGTTCATTGGATCCTCCCAAAGAGCGAGCTCGTTGTGCGAGTGGCTCGCTCGATGCCCAGATCACGACCGCACCAGTCCGAAGTCAAGCGCGCGCCGGGCATGTCTGGGAGGCGGGGGAGGCCTAGCGTCCTTCACCTGCGCGCCACAATGCATCGAGGCCATGACGATAGGTCGGGTGGGCCAGCGTGACGCCGAGCTCGCGCTTCAGCTTCGCATTGGAGACGCGGGCGCTGCTGGCATAGAAGCTGCGGGCCATCGCCGACAGCTCGGCGCTCTCGAATGGCTCCTCGGCCGGCGGCGCAACGCCCATCAGCTCTGCGGCATAGGCGATCACATCCTGCGGCGGTGTGGGCTCGTCGTCGCAGACGTTCCAGATGCCGCCGCCATGATGGTTCACCGCGGCCATGATCGCGCTCGCGATGTCGTCGGCGTGGATGCGGTTGAAGACCTGTCCCGGCTTGACGATGCGCCGGGCCGTGCCGGCGCGCAGCGTCACCAGCGCGTTACGGCCGGGGCCGTAGATGCCGGCGAGCCGCAGGATCGCGACATCGCCGCGCGCCGTGTCGGCCCACGCCTGCTCCGCCGCGATCCGCTGGCGCGTGCGCTCGAACATGGCCTGCGGCGGCGTGGTCTCGTCCACCCAGCGGCCTGCGTGATCGCCATAGACGCCGATGGTGGAGAGATAGACGACCTTGCGGCGGCCCGTCGCCAGCACGTCGCCGAATGCAGCGAGCGCGGGATCGCCGGCGCTGCCGGGCGGGATCGAGATGAGGAGGACATCGGCTGCGCCGATGCGCTCGACCGTCTCGCGTGCCGGTTGGCCGCCGGAAAAGGCATGTACCTCGATGCCGGCGAGGTCGTTCCGCTGTCCGGGATCGCGCACGGTGCCGGCGATATGGGAGAAGCTGCCGCCGAAGTTGCGGACGAAGTGCCGGGCACTGTAGCCGAGGCCGAGGATGAAGAGCCGCATGCGTCTCCCGTACAGGTCAAGGTTCCCGTTCGCGGCTAGCCGCGCGTCGTTCGCTCATAAGAGATTTTTGGGTCGGACAAAAGATATTGCAATTTTACTGGCCTGCGGCCTCGGGCGATGCTCGGCTGTCAAAGGGAGGCGTCGACCATGCAGGCAGAAGCGATCGCTCCAGCGGATGCGGCCGAACTGATCCGGCGCGCCGCCGCGCTGATCTTCGATGTGGACGGCACCCTGGCCGAGACCGAGGAACTGCATCGCCGGGCCTTCAACCACGCCTTCGCCCGCCACGGTCTCGACTGGCATTGGGACCGGGCCACCTACAAGGTCCTGCTGCACGTCACCGGCGGCAAGGAGCGCATGCGGGCCTACAACAACAGGCAGTGGATCGCGCCGCCGCTGTCGGACGCTGATATCGCCGAGCTTCACCGCATCAAGACCGACCATTATGCCGAGCTGATCGAAACCGGCTGCTGCCCGTTGCGGCCGGGCGTGGCGGAGCTGCTGGCGGCGGCCGGGGCGCGCGGCCAGCGGCTTGCGATTGCGACGACGACCTCGCACGGCAATATCGATGCGCTGCTGTCGCAGGCGCTGGGACCGCGCTGGGCGGCCGATTTCGATGCGGTCGTTGCGGGCGACGACGTCAGGCACAAGAAGCCGGCGCCGGATGTCTATCTCGAGGTCCTGGCGCGGCTGAAGCTGGATGGAGCCGACTGCCTCGCGATCGAGGATTCCGGCAACGGGCTGATCGCGGCGTCGCGGGCGAACATTCCGGTGCTAATCACACGCAGCATGTTTTTTCGGGACGATGACTTCGCGGAAGCGCGGATTGTGCTGGGCGATCTGTCGGAACTCGGGAGCTCGAAAACAAAAACTGAAAAACAACCCCATGCACAGTAGATCACACTGGCGTGAGGGCGGCCGTCAGTGGACGCGGTGACTCGCTCTATCGTCCTCGGCCTGCTCGACAATTTGCGCAATCGGGCTCGACTGGTGATGCACCAGGCGCCAGCCGTCGCCGACGCGGCGAAAATGGTTCGCGGCGGCCAAAGCGGTGCCGTCGACGATCTCGATGCAGAGCACGCGGGCGCTGTCGCCGTCGACGATGGCCTGAGGCTCGGCGCACGTGATCTGCGGCCGCTCCGGATTTTGCAGGATGTCGCGCCAGCTTCCGATCACGGTGGCGCGGCCGATGATCGCGGGCCAGCCGGGATGGATGCAGGAAATGGCGTCGTCATCCGCCCACATCCGCTCCATGCCGTCGAAATCGCCAGTCGAAAAGGCGGCGTAGAAGGCCGCGTTGGCGGCGATGACCTTGTTGTCCTTTGCCATACCTCTCGGGTGCGGCAAGGACGGACAAAAATCAAGCGCGACTTCCGATCGATTTTAGGTTTGACTTCGACCGCAGTGCAGCATTGCCTGCTTTGTGGTCACGCCGAAACATGTGTCTCCACGGCCCGCCGCGCGCCGTCCTTATAAAGGAGACCGAGCGCGGAGGTCACGGCCTCGCGCAGGCGCGGCTCGGCGCCGAATGGGCCGAACACTTTTTCCACGCCAAGCAATTCGAGTGCGAGCTTCTCCGCGACGGGACCCGCCTCACGCGCCAGCGCGGCGAACTCGGCGGCGAGGGGATCGCGCACGTCGATGGCGCGGCCCTGCTCGTCGCGTGCGGTGACATAACGCATCCAGCCGGCTACCGCGAGCGCGTGCGTTGCGATCGGCAAGCCCTTGCGGAGGCGATCCTGCATCGCGCCGAGCAGGCGCTGCGGCAATTTTTGCGAGCCGTCCATCGCGATCTGCCAGGTGCGGTGATGCAGCGCCGGATTGGCAAAACGCTTGAGCAGCGAGGCGCGGTAGGCGGCGAGATCAGTGCCCGCAGGCATCGTCAGCGTCACTGCGGCCTCTTCCATCACCTGCGCGGCGAGGCGCGCGAAATGCGGATCCTGCATCGTGTCGGCGATGGTCTCGTAACCGGCGAGATAGCCGAGATAGGCCAGCGCCGAATGGCTGGCGTTGAGCAGCCGCAGCTTCATCAGCTCGAACGGCTTGACGTCGGTGACGAGCTCGACGCCCGCAGCCGCAAGATCGGGCCGGCCTGCGGTGAAACGGTCCTCGACCACCCATTGCGTGAATGGCTCGGTCATCACCGGCCAGGCGTCGCGCAGGCCGAGCGCGTCCGCGACCGCATCGCGGTCGGCGTCGGTCGTCTCCGGCACGATGCGGTCGACCATGGTCGACGGGAAGGCGGCGTTATCGGCGATCCACTTGCCGAGATCCTTGGAGCGCAGCGCGGCGAACTGCGTCACGATCCGCTGCACGGTGTGGCCGTTGGCCGCGAGATTGTCGCAGCACAGCACGGTGAAGGGCGGCAGACCCTGCGCGCGCCGGCGCGCCAGCGCGGCTACGATGAAGCCGGGTGCGGAGCGCGGCGCATCGGGATTGTTGAGGTCGTGCACGACATCAGGATGCCGCTCGTCGAGATCGCCGGTCTGCGGCGTGTGGCAATAGCCCTTCTCGGTGACCGTCAGCGAGACGATGCGGATGGCGGGATCGGCCATCCGCTCGACCAGCGCTGCCGGGTTCTCGCGCGCAACGACGCTGTCGAGCAGCGCGCCGATCAAGCGATGCTCGGTGCCTTCGGCGGCACGCACGGCAACGGTGTAGAGATGATCCTGCGGGGCGAGGGCGTCGCGCGTATCCGGGCTGCGCAGGCTCGCGCCGACAATGCCCCAGGACGAGCTGCCGCTGGCAAGACAATCGTCGATGACGACGGCCTGGTGTGCGCGATGAAATGCGCCCAGTCCCAAATGCACGATGCCGGGCGTAACGCGCGAACGGTCATAGGCCGGGCGGCGGATGGACGGCGGCAGCCGGTCGAGATTGGCGCGGCCAAGACGCTCTGAACCTGGACGCATGGTCGTCTCTCCCTGTGTTTGGCCGCTGCTTGACATGGCGCCAGTCCTCGGTCAATGCTCCGGTCAATTGGTAAGACCAATTTTCCAAAATTGGCGGGCCGCGGGTCGGGACGATCCCGCGCGACCCTTTCAGGGAGGCCAGCGTGCCGCTGGAAGCTGTGGAGGCGAGACGGCTTTATCGCCAGGTCGCCGATCAATTGCGAAGCCTGATCGACAGCGGCGAGTACGCGGTCGGCAGTCGCTTGCCGACCGAGCGCGAGCTCGCCGAGCAGCTCAAGATCTCGCGTCCGACGGTGCGCGAAGCCCTGATCGCGCTCGAAGTGGAGGGACGCGTCCGCATCCGCGTCGGCTCCGGCATCTATGTGACCGAGCCCGCCGACGCCGCACCGGCACCATCCGCCGTCATCGAAGGCCCGTTCGAGCTGCTCCGCGCCCGCGAATTCCTCGAAAGCGCCATTGCCGAGCAGGCCGCGCGCGTGGCGACAAAGGACGACGTCGCCCGCATCGATGCGTCCCTCATCGCGATGGAGAATGTCGAGCATCCCGGCGAAGCCTCGATGGTGCATGACCGCGCCTTCCATGTCGCGATCGCCGGCAGTCTCGGCAATGCGGTGCTGGTGCGCGTGGTCGGCGAGCTGTTCGACCAGCGTCTCAATCCCTATTTCGCGCAGCTTGCGCATTATTTCGAAAGCCCGGGCACCTGGCGCACGGCGCTCGACGAGCATCGCGCCGTGCGCGACGCGATCGCGGCGCATGATCCCGACGCCGCCCGCGAGGCGATGCGAAAACATCTGGCGCGCTCGCAGGAGCGCTTTGCGCAGAATTTCGGCGCCGAGGCTGCCGCGCCTGCCGGGCGTGGTCGGGTCGCGCGCTCTCCGGCGAAGCCGGCGAAACCAAAGCGAGAGCCGAAGAAGCAGGCCAAGAGCGGCGGTGCGCGGCGGCGATGAGATTGGGCGGCCCGCATCCATTTCGGACGCGGGTGAACAAGAAGCAGACTTTAGTCAGTGGAGGATAAGTCAGTGTTGAAGAAGATGACGATGGTGCTGGCGACTTCGGTCGCGGCAATGTTTGCGGCGGCGGGCCCCGGCATGGCGCAGACCAAGCTCAAATGGGCCCATGTCTACGAGACCTCGGAGCCGTTCCACACCGCCTCGGTCTGGGCCGCGCAGGAGATCGGCAAGCGCACCAACGGGCGCTACACGGTCGACGTCTATCCGGCTTCGCAGCTCGGCAAGGAAGCCGACATCAACCAGGGCCTCTCGCTCGGCTCGGTCGACATCATCATCTCCGGCTCGAGCTTCGCGGCCAAGAGCTTCCCGCCGATCGGCGTGACCTATTATCCCTACACCTTCCGCGACTCCGACCATCTGCTCGCCTACACCAAAAGCGACATCTTCAAGGAGCTCGCCAAGGGCTATGAGGACAAGAGCGGCCACCACATCGTCGCGGTGACCTATTATGGCGTGCGCCAGACCTCGTCGAATAAGCCGATCAAGACCTGTGCCGACCTCAAGGGCCTGAAGATGCGCGTGCCCGACGTGCCGGCCTATCTCGCGATGCCGCGCGCCTGCGGCGCCAACACCGCGCCGATCGCCTTCGCCGAGGTCTATCTCGCGCTCCAGAACGGCACCGTCGAGGCGCAGGAGAATCCGCTGACCACGATCGAGGCCAAGAAGTTCTACGAGGTGCAGAAGCACATCGTGCTGACCGGCCATATCGTCGACCACCTCAACACGGTGGTGGCGGGCGCGCTGTGGAAGAAGCTGAGCGACGAGGACAAGAAGATCTTCACCGACGTCGCGCAGGAAGCCGCCGCCAAGGCGACCGATGAGATCAAGCAGAACGAGGCCAAGCTGGTGTCCTTCTTCAAGGAGAAGGGCCTGACCGTGACCGAGGTCGACAAGAACGAATTCCGCGACATCGTGCTGAAGAACGTTCCGTTCGAGACCTTCGGTTATCGCAAGGCCGACTGGGAACGCATCCAGGCGGTGAAATAAGGGACGCCCGTCGTTCCGGGGCGACGCGTAAGCGTCGAACTACGGTGCGCAATTGCGCACCTGAGAACCTCGAGATTCCGGGTTCTCGCTTCGCGAGCCCCGGAATAACAGTAAGGGTCTTTGGGGAGTAACCACATGTCGACCGTCGAAATACACCGGCAGATCACCGGGGACGAGATCGCCCATACCTTCGAGGAGGAGGCGACCCCGAAGGTCGATCTCGGCGTCTATGCTTTCGAAGACTGGGTGGCGCTGGCGATCTTCTGGGTGATGGCGCTCGCCGTCTTCCTGCAGTTCTTCACCCGCTATGTCCTCAACGACAGCTATGCCTGGACCGAGGAGATCGCGACCTACTGCCTGATCGGCGTGGTCTTCATCGGCGCCTCGATGTGCGTGCGGCTGTCGCGACACATCCAGGTCGACCTGATCTACCGCTATCTGCCGCGCGTCGTGGCGCGCGCGTTGTCGACGGTGATCGACCTGATCCGGATCGCCTTCTTCGGCTACGCCATCAAGCTGGTCTGGGTCTACATCCAGATCATCGGCGACGAATCCATGACCACGATCAATCTTCCCAAGGACTACGTCTATTACGCCGTCCTGGCTGGCTTCGTGCTGATGTTCGCACGCTCCGTGCAGGTGGCGATCCAGCATTTGCGACAGGGCTATTCGATCCTCGAACGTCCCGGCGCCTACGACGGTTTTGAAGGGTAATCCCATGTTGCTGTTGCTTGGAGGCTTCCTCATCCTGATGCTGCTCGGCGTTCCCGTGGCGATTGCCATGGCCGCGTCGTCGCTGCTCTACATCCTGGTCAGCGGCGTGACGCCCGATGTCACGCTGGCGCAGCGCATGATCGCCGGCGTCGAGAGCTTTCCGCTGCTCGCCGTGCCGTTCTTCATCCTGGCCGGCAATCTCATGAACATCGCCGGCGTCACCGGGCGCATCTACAAATTCGCGGTCGCGCTGGTCGGCTGGATGCGCGGCGGCCTCGGCCACGTCAACATCATCGGCTCGGTGATCTTCTCCGGCATGTCCGGCACCGCGATCGCGGATGCGGCCGGCCTCGGCACCATCGAGATCAAGGCGATGAAGGACCACGGCTACTCCACCGAGTTCTCGGTCGGCGTCACCGCGGCCTCGGCGACGCTCGGGCCGATCATCCCGCCGTCGCTGCCCTTCGTGATCTACGGCATGATGGCCAACGTCTCGATCGGCGCGCTGTTCCTCGGCGGCGTCATTCCCGGCGTGGTCCTGACGCTGTTCATGATGGCGACGGTCACCTATTTCGCGCACAAGAACAAATGGGGCAGCGACACCCCGTTTTCCTGGCCGCAGCTCGGTTCGGCCGGCCTCGAGATCGCCATCGTGCTGGCGTTCCCGCTCGCGATCTGGCTGATGGTGGTTGCGGGCATGTCGACCAATATGGCCGTCGTCATCGGCCTCGGTACGCTGCTCATCATCGATTGGTATTTCGATTTCTCGGCGGTGATGGCGCTGATGGCGCCGGTGATCCTGATCGGCGGCATGACGCTCGGCTGGTTCACGCCGACCGAAGCCGCGGTCGCGGCGGTGATCTGGTCGCTGTTCCTCGGCCTCGTCCGCTACCGCACCATGACGTTGCAGACCGTGGCGAAGGCGACTTTCGACACCATCGAGACCACGGCCTCGGTGCTGTTCATCGTCACCGCAGCCTCGATCTTCGCCTGGCTGCTGACGGTGTCGCAGGCCGCCCAGATGCTGTCGGACTGGATGCTCAGCATCACCCACAACAAATGGGTGTTCCTGGCGCTCGCCAACGTGCTGATCCTGTTCGTCGGCTGCTTCATCGACACCACGGCAGCGATCACCATCCTGGTACCGATCCTGCTGCCGATCGTGCTCAAGCTCGGCATCGATCCGATCCACTTCGGTCTGATCATGACGCTGAACCTGATGATCGGCCTGTTGCATCCGCCGCTCGGCATGGTGCTGTTCGTGCTCGCCCGCGTCGCAAAACTCTCGGTCGAGCGCACGACGGTCGCCATCCTGCCCTGGCTGGTGCCGCTGATGCTCGCGCTGATCGCGATCACCTACATTCCCGAACTGACCCTCTGGCTTCCTAAATATATGGGACTCTCCAAATGACCTCCGTTGCTCTCGCCGCTACCCTGTTCGGGCCCGAAGATCTGCGCATGATCGAGCATCCGCTCGACAAGCTCGCAGACGGCATGGTGCGCATCCGCTTCGGTGCCGGCGGCATCTGCGGCTCGGACATGCATTACTTCCGCCATGCCCGCACCGGCGATTTCGTGGTGAAGTCGCCGCTGGTGCTCGGCCACGAGATCTCGGGCGAGGTCGTGGAGATCTCCGGATCCGCGGCCAATCTGAAGGTCGGCGACCGTGTCGCCGTGAATCCGTCGCGCTGGTGCGGCCATTGCGTCGCCTGCCGCGAAGGGCGGCCGAACCTCTGCGAGAACATCTACTTCATGGGCTCGGCCTCGAAGACCCCGCACATGCAGGGCGGCTTTGCCAATTACTTCGACGCGGTGCCCGCGCAGTGCGTGAAGATTCCCGACCACGTCTCCTATCAAGCCGCGGCGCTGGCCGAGCCGCTCGCGGTCTGCCTGCACGCGGTCGCGCGCGCCGGCAATATCGAGGGCAAGCGCGGCATCATCTTCGGTGCCGGTCCGATCGGGCTGTTGACCATGCTCGCCGCGCACCGCGCCGGCATGGCCGACATCACGGTGGCCGACATCGCGCCGGCGCCGCTGGCCTTCGCGACCCGGCTCGGCGCCTCGCATGTCGAGAACGTCTCGGGCGGTGAAGAGGGTCTGAAAGCGCAGGCCGCGTCGCGTCCCTACGATGTCGCCTTCGAGGTCTCGGGCACGGCCGCGGGGCTTGCCAGCGCGATCGGCATCGTGCGGCGTGGCGGCGTGGTGGTACAGATCGGCAACCTGCCGGGTGGCCAGATCCCGACGCCGTCGAATGCGGTGATGGCGAAGGAGATCGACCTGCGCGGCTCGTTCCGCTTCGGCTTCGAGTTCATGACGGCCGTGGAACTGATCGGGTCCGGCAGCGTCGACGTGCTGTCGCTGGTCACCGCCGAGCGGCCGCTCTCCACCGCGCCGGATGCACTGCGGCTGGCGCTCGACCGCTCGCAGAGCGTCAAGGTCGTGCTGACCGCGAACTGATTGGAGAGATCTTATGATGCTCGAGGGATGGCGCTGGTACGGGCCGGATGATCCGGTCTCGCTCGACGATGTCAGGCAGGCCGGGGCGAGCGATATCGTCTCGGCGCTGCATCAGGTGCCGATCGGCGAGGCCTGGACACGCAAGGCGGTCGAGGAGCGCAAGAACTTCATCGAGAACGGCCAGCCCGGCCGTTCGCAGCTGACCTGGTCGGTGGTGGAATCGATTCCGATCCCCGACGACGTCAAGCGGCTCGGCGGCAAGGCGACGAAGTCGATCGAAGCGTGGATCGCGAGCATGGAGGCGGTCGCGGCCTCCGGCATCAAGATCATCTGCTACAACTTCATGCCTGTCGTGGACTGGTGCCGCACCGATCTGGAATGGGAGCTGCCGAACGGCGCCCGCGCCATGCGTTTCGACCAGGACCGCTTTGCCGCGTTCGAGCTGCACATCCTCAAGCGGCCTGCCGCCGTACAGGAATATTCGCCCGAGCAGCAGGCGCGCGCGAAAGCACTGTTCGAGAAGATGAGCCAGGCGGATATCGACTATCTCGTCATGGTGATTGCCAGCGCATTGCCGGGATCGACCACCGAGCCGATGACCATCCCGCAATTCCGCGACCGGCTGGAGACCTACCGCGACATCACGCCAAAGATCCTGCGGCGGCATCTCGCCGAATTCCTCGCACGCGTGACGCCGGTCGCCGAGCAGCTCGGCGTCTCCCTGACCTTGCATCCGGACGATCCGCCGCGGTCGTTGTTCGGCCTGCCGCGCATTGCCTCGTCGGCCGACGACTACCAGGCGCTGTTCGACGCCGTGCCGTCGAAGGCCAACGGCATCTGCCTGTGCACGGGCTCGCTCGGCGTGCGCGCGGAGAACAACCTGCCTGACATGGCCGAACGCTTCGGCCCGCGCATCGCGTTTGCCCATCTGCGCGCGACCAAGCGCGAGGCCGACGGCCTGACGTTCTACGAGTCCGATCATCTCGACGGCGACGTCGACATGGTCGCCGTGCTGAAGGCGCTCTTGAAGGAGAACGCGCGCCGCGCGCCCGACAAGCAAATCGTGTTCCGTCCCGATCACGGCCACCGCATGCTCGACGACCTCGCCGCCACCAAGCGCACCAATCCGGGCTACACCGCGATCGGCCGCCTGCGCGGCCTCGCCGAGCTGCGCGGTGCGATCCGGGCGATCGAGCATCGGTGATCGGCTGGCCTCTCCCCGGTTCGGGGAGAGGTCGAGATCCATCCACATCGTCATTGCGAGCGTAGCGAAGCAATCCAGAATCCCTCCGCGGAAAGACTCTGGATTGCTTCGCTGCGCTCGCAATGACGTGGATAGAGCATAGCCCGGCGCTACTCGCCCAGATTGTCAAAAGTCCCGCCATATGCGAGGCTAGTTCCATTCCATTTCGATCCATGCAGTGCAGCCGCAAATTGTTTTTGGGAGCTGAACATGAGCAAGCTGGTCGAACTTCCTGTCGGTCAATACGACCGCAACGCCTTCGGGACATTCAACGAAGCTGCCACCGATTTCGATCTCGGCGTCGCGCGCGCGATGATGTGGATGTCGCAGCTCGCTTACGAGACCCATGTGCCCGATACGATCAGGCAGGTTGCGCCGCTCTGGAATCTGTCCGACGTCAAGCTTCTGATTCAGCCGGTGAGCACCACGCCCGAGCTGACGCACACGAGGGGCGTGATCGTTCGGCGGGACAGGGCGACGATCATCGCCTTCGCGGGCACCGACCCGGTTCACTTTCTGAACTGGCTGAATAACTTCACGCTCGGCAAGCCGGCTTCGCCGGTGCACGCAGGTTTCCGACAGGCTGCCGCGGCCGTCTGGGATGACGTCAAGACGGCGATCGCCACAGCGCTTGCCGACAACTCCCCCATCTTCATCACCGGGCACAGCCTGGGTGCGGCGATCGCGGTGAACATCGCCGATTTCGCACGTCTCGAACTTAAGCTGAAGGATAGGCAGATCTATCTGTACGGGTGCCCGCGCCCCGGCCGCGCCGAATTCGTGACGCCTTATAACGAGGCGTTCGGCAAGACGACCTACCGTCTGGTCAACGGCACCGACATCGTGCCGACGGTGCCGCCACCGCAGCTCGATTTTCTGCATGTCGGCCGCTATCTCGCGTGCGATCGGGCCGCGAAATTCGACGCCGACAGACTGACAGCCGATTTTGGCTCGAACGATCCGCGCGAAAATGCCAGCCTGCTCGCGCAGATCGTCAGTCTCCTCAAGGGGAGATCCATGAACACGCGATCGGACCTGATCGGCTTCCTCTCTTCCGTGCTGGTACCGCCGGGGATCGGCGATCATCTGCCGGACCGCTACTGCGCTGCGCTGACGCCGGATTAGATTTTAGTTTTGACGCGTTTTCTTCACGCGAACCGGTACCCACTTCGTTCGAAAACGCTCTAGTAGCACGCCGCCATCGCGCCGAGCTTCGGATAGAGTCGGTCGATCGCGGCGATCTCGCTATGCATCTGTGCGATGATCCAGTCGCGGATCTCGGCAGCGATCGGGCGCATCGGGCGGTTGCGCGGCGGCAGGAATTCGCAGATGCGGCGCGTGGTGGTGAGCCTGTCGGAAGCGGGCACCAGCGCGCCGGTGAGCAGCCAGTGCGAGGCGACCGTCAGCCAGCCGAGCGCGATGCCCTGGCCGAGCAGGGCGGCCTGCACCACGACCGCATAATCGGTGAAGCTCAGCCCCTTGGCCGCGCCGCGGCGGCCGGTGAGCAGCGAGGCGTAATCCGCGGCCCAGTCGCCCGGCGTCTCGGCGAGGCGGATGATGGTGTTGCCCTCGGCAGGATCGGTCTCGCCGAGATAGCCGGGGCTGCACATCGGCAGCATGACTTCCCTCATCACCAGCGTGCCGCCGGACGAGGGCTCGTCGCGGTCGCGAAAGCGCATGCCGAGATCGACATTCTCGACCGGCCCGCGCAGCGCGCCGGAGATGAGCTGGAAGCGGAGATCGACTTGCGGAAATTGCCGCTGCAGCTTGTCGATGCGTGGCATCAGCCAGTGCGTGGTGAAGGCGGAGGAGACCGACAGCGTCACCGTCTCGGTGCCCTTGCGGCGCCGCTCGATCTCGACGAGCCCGGTCTCGATGCTGCGGAAACCTTCGAGCACGCGGCGATACAGGAGCTCGCCTTCCTCGGTGAGCACCGCGCGGCCCGCGGTGCGGTCGAACAGGCGGACGCCGAGATGCTCCTCGAACTGGCCGAGCATGCGGCTCACTGCGGGCTGCGTGACGTTCAGTTCAGCGGCCGCCGCCGTGAAGCTGCCATTGCGCGCCGCTGCGTCGAAGACGAACAGGGCGTTGCTGGAGGGCAGCATCCGGCGGAGCTCAGGCATAACGCTATGTTATGGGCGCGGTGAGAATTTGGCAATTGCCGGATTTTGCCAAGTCTGGTGTCATTGGCATGACAGCCTAAACACAGGGCCTACGAGAGAAGATTTGGTGCAGCGCACGCCGCGCCTCTGAATGCTCCAAAGTCCTGTCTATAAAGCAGGCTTATGGCGCGCAGTGAGGCACGCCATTGCAGGGAACGAGGCGAGGTCGATCGTTGGACAAACGAGCGGAAAGCGTCGAGATCAGGTCGGCCAGCAAGGCCTACGGCGCCGTTCGCGCCCTCGATGATGTCTCGCTCAATGTCGGCGCCGGCGAATTCGTCTCGCTGCTCGGTCCCTCCGGCTCAGGCAAGACCACGCTGCTCGGTATCCTGGGCGGCTTCATCCTGCCGACCTCAGGCACTATTCTGTTCGGCGGCCGCGACGTCACCTACATGCCGCCGCACAAGCGCGACATCGGCGTCGTGTTCCAGAATTACGCGCTGTTCCCGCATATGAGCGTCGGCGAGAACGTCGCCTTTCCCTTGCGCGCGCGGCGCCTGCCGAAAGCGGGCTGGCCCGACAAGGTGCGCGCGGCGCTCTCGATGGTCGGCCTTGCCGGCTATGAAGAGCGCGGCATCGCGCAGCTCTCCGGCGGCCAGCGCCAGCGCGTGGCGCTGGCGCGCGCCATGATCTTCGAGCCGCAGCTGATCCTGATGGACGAGCCCCTCTCCGCGCTCGACAAGCAGCTGCGCGAGTCCATGCAGATCGAGCTGCGCGCGCTGCACCGGCGCATCGGCGCCACCATCATCTACGTCACCCATGACCAGCGCGAGGCGCTGACCATGAGCGACCGCGTCGCCGTGATGAAGGATGGCCGCCTGGTCCAGATCGACGAGCCCGAGCGGCTGCACGACCATCCCGCCGATTCCTTCGTCGCGAGCTTCATCGGTGAGGCGACGATGCTCCCCGTCCGCCGCGTCGATGCCTCCAGCGTCGCGCTCGGCAATGCGCTGCTGCGCAGCGCCCGCGCCATTCCCTCAGGCGATGCGCTGATGCTCGCCGTGCACAGCGAAAAGCTCTTGATCGACGACGGCGCGCAGGATGATGCCTGCAACCGCCTGACCGGGACGGTCACCGACATCGTCTACCAGGGCGAGAGCCTGCGCATCTTCCTGGCGCTCGCCGACGGCATCGCGCTCAGCCTGCGCCAGCCAAGCTATCACCAGGCCTATAGCCGCATCCCGCCGCTCGGCGGCAGCCTCACCGTCACCCTTCATCCCGAGGACACCATCGTCGTGCCCCGGGTGGACTGAACTTCAGCCTTGTCCAACCGAGAGAAGAAACTGATATGTCGACCCAAGCCGCTTTCAGCAATTTCAAGGTTCTCACCTTCGACGTCGTCGGGACCTTGATCGATTTCGAGACCGGCGTGCTCTCAGCGGTGCGCAAGATCTCGGGCAAAACGCCGGCCGAACTCAGCGACGAGCAGATCTTCGAGCCCTACAAGCGCGGCCGCGACAAGCACTATGAGCGCTCCAGCGAAGCGATGTTTCACGTCTACCGCCATCTCGCGACCGAGCTTGGGCTGCCCGCTGACGATGCGTCCTGCGACGTGTTCCAGCTCTCGGTGTTGCGCTGGGGGCCGTTCTCGGACTCGGTCGAGGCGCTCAAGCGCCTGCGCACGAAGTTCCGCCTGGTGGCGATGACCAACGCCGACCGCGTCGCGCTGTCGTGCTACGCGCACGCGCTCGGCAATCCCTTCGACGACACGGTGTGCGCCGACGAGACCGGCGTGGCAAAACCCAATCCGGAATTCTTCGCCTACAACAAGGGGCGCCAGTCGGCGTTCGGCTACAAGCAGTCCGACATTCTGCACGTCGCGCAGAGCCAGTACCACGACATCGGGATCGCGCGGAAGCTCGGCTACAAGGTGTGCTGGATCGAGCGCCGCCAGGGCATCGCCGGTTTCGGCGGCACGCCGGCGGTGGAGACGCTGACCAAGCCGGACTTCCACTTCCCGACGCTGAAGGCGCTCGCCGACGCCGCGATCGGGCCGGCGGCGTAAATCCGTGAGCGCGGGCATGACACGGGACTGGAGCGCGCTGCCATCGGTCAACTCGCTGTGGGCGGCTACGGCGGAGCCGGCGCGCGAGTTTCCCGTGCTGTCGGGCGAGCAACAGGCCGATGTGGTGATCATCGGGGCGGGCTATACCGGCCTCTCCGCCGCGCACCACATCGCCAAGGACGGCGCATCGCCCGTCGTGCTCGAAGCCAACCGCCCCGGCTGGGGTGCGAGCGGGCGCAATGGCGGCGTGATCACCGCGAAGCTTCGCCTCTCGTTCCGCGAGATCGATTCCGCGCATGGCCGCGCCATGGCCAAGCGCATGTACGAGATCGCGCATGAATCGACCGACATGGTCGAGGAGCTGGTGTCGGAGTTCGGTATCACCAGCGCGAACCTGACGCGCACCGGCCAGGTCAAGGCGGCGCATAACGAGACGACGCTGAAGGCCGCGATCGACGAAGCCAACTGGATGACGCGCGAGATGGGCTCCGCCGAGGTCCGTATCCTCGACAAGCATGGGGTGCGCGAGGAGACCGGCTCCGACATTTTTGTCGGCGGCGTGCTCAATCCCGGCTCCGGCGGCATCCATCCGCTGAATTATCTGCGCGGCCTTGCCGATGGTGTGGCACGTCGCGGCGTTCCGATCTTCCAGGAATCGCCGGTGATCAAGCTCCGGCGCGACAAGGACGGCATTATCGCCGAGACGCCGCGCGGCACGGTGCGCGCCAAGCAGGCGATCATCGCCACCAACAGCTATTCGGATCTCACCGAAGCGACCGCGCACATGCAGCGGATGCTGATCCCGTTCCGCAGCGCCATGGTCGCGACCGAGCAGCTGCCGCGCAATCTCGCGGGCAAATTGATGCCGACCGGGCGCACCTACACCGAGACCAAGCGCATGATGCGCTGGTTCCGCATGGTCGACAACCGCGTCATCTTCGGCGGCCGCGGCGCGTTCGGCAAGCAGGATTCGCAAGCCGCCTTCGACGCGCTGCGCAAGGCGATGGTCGGCATCTTTCCTGATTTGGCCGACGTCCCGCTCGCATACAAATGGTCGGGCCTCGTCGCCATGACGCTGGATTCGGTGCCGCATATCGGCCGGATCGACGATCGCACGCTGGTCTCGCTCGGCTACAACGGCGCAGGCGTTGCGATGTCGAGCCTGATGGGCCGCTATCTCGCCGCCTTCGTGCGCGGCGAGACGCCCGACGTCGGCCTGCTCGACGTCGGCCGCATGAAGGCGATCCCGTTCTATCCGCTGCGCGAGCCCGCCGTGCGCATGGTCGCCGGCTGGTACCAGTTTCTCGATGCGATCGGTCGGTGATATCTACTTGGAGGAGGCGAGGATGACGATGAAGCAGAGTTTGGGACTGGGCTGCGCGCTGCTGGGCGCAATCGGATTGAGCAGTGCGGCGAACGCCGCCGAGCAGATCACCTTCGTCTCGCAGGGCGGCGCCTATCAGCAGGCGCAGACGGTGGCGATCCTCGATCCCTCCGCCAAGAAGCTCGGCATCACCATCAACCAGGATTCCATTCCCGACGCCTGGCCCGCGATCAAGACGCAGGTCGGCAGCGGCAAGCCGATCTGGGACGTCGTCGACACCCCCACCGGCTATTGCCTGCGCGGCGGCGAGCAGGGGCTGATCGAGAAGCTCGACTTCTCCAAGATCCCGAACGCGGCGGCGATGCCGGAGGCGTATCGCAGTCCCTATTCGGTGTCCTACGAATTCTATTCCAGCGTGCTGGCCTACAGCCAGAAGACCTTCCCGAAGGACGCGCCGAACAGCTGGATCGATTTCTGGGACGTCAAGAAATTCCCCGGCCGCCGCGCCCTGCGCAACCATCCGATCGCGACGCTGGAGGCGGCGCTGATGGCCGACGGCGTCGCGCCCGACAAGCTCTACCCGCTCGACGTCGACCGCGCCTTCAAGAAGCTGGAGGAGATCAAGCCGCACATCACGGTGTGGTGGACCTCGGGCGCGCAGTCCGCGCAGCTCCTCAATGACGGCGAGGTCGACATGGAGATGGCCTGGAACGGCCGCGTCAGCGCCGTCGCGAAGGAAGGCGCCAAGGTGTCCTTCACCTACAACCAGGGCATCCTGCAGAGCACCTCGCTGTGCATCCTCAAGGGCGCGCCGAACCTGGAGACTGCGGTGAAGTTCCTCAATGAGGCCGTCGATCCCGTGCACCAGGCCAATCTGCCGCTCAACATCGATTACGGCCCGGGCAACCCGAAAGCATTCGAGACCAATGTGATCAAGCCCGAGCGTGCCGCACAGCTCCCCAGCGAACCCGCGAATGCGGCCAAGCAGGCGCTGATGTCCTACGCCTGGTGGTCCTCGCCCGCGGGCGAAGCCGCCGAGAAGCGCTGGGCGTCGTTCATGCAGAAGTAAGCGAGCGAGGCAGCGTTGACGACATCGGTGTCCGATCCATCGCAAAAGCATCAGCGCCGTGAGCACGGGCTGATGCTGGCGCTGGTGTCGCCGGCGCTGCTCGTGATCCTGCTCCTGATCGTGCTGCCGGTCGGTTGGCTCGCCTGGCAGTCGATCTACCATGACGGCTTTACGCTGGAGAACTACCGTCGCGTCTTCACCGAGGACATCTACTGGCGGAGTTTCGCGCTGACCTTCGAGATCAGCCTCGCGGTCACCGTGATCGCGCTGCTGCTCGGCTATCCCGTCGCCTATCTCGCCAATTCCGTGCCGAAGGGATGGAGCATCCTGATCCTGTCGCTGGTCGTGCTGCCATTCTGGACCAGCGTGCTGGTGCGCGCCTATGCCTGGCTGGCGCTGCTCCAGCGCACCGGCGTGATCAACCAGTTCCTGCGTTATCTCGATGTGATCTCCGAGCCGCTCGCGCTGGTCCACAACACGTTCGGCACGGTGGTCGCCACCGTGCACATCCTGCTGCCGTTCATGGTGCTGCCGCTCTATGCCACCATGCAGAAGATCCCGGGCGATCTGATGCAGGCCGGCGCCAGCCTGGGCGCAAGCCCGTCGCTGACGTTCTTCCGCGTCTTCCTGCCGCTGTCGCTGCCGGGCGTGCTCGCGGGCTGCACCATGGTGTTCGTGCTCTGCCTCGGCTTCTACATCACGCCGGAGCTGCTCGGCGGCGGCCGAACCGTGATGGTGTCGATGCTGGTGAGCCGCAACGTCGAACTCTACAACCAGTTCGGCGCGGCGAGCGCGGTCGCTGTCGTTCTGCTCCTCAGCGTGCTCGCGATCTTCTTCGTCGTCAGCCGCTTCATCTCGCTCGATCGCGTGTTGGGGCAGAAATGACGCGCATCTCGCCCGCCCGCATCGCCCTCTATGTGATCAGCACGCTGGTGCTGGTCTACCTGATCCTCCCCGTCTTGATCATCGCGCCGATCTCGTTCTCCAGCGCGCGCTTCCTCACCTTCCCGCCGCCGTCCTTCTCGCTGCGCTGGTACCAGCAATATTTCGCCAATCCGGCCTGGATGCAGGCGACGCGGGTGACGCTGACGGTCGCGCTGCTCACGGTCGTGATCGCAACGCCGTGCGGCGTTGCCGCCGCCTATGCTATCAGCCAGTCCAAGCTGCGCATCATGCGGGTGATTCACATGGCATTGCTGCTGCCGCTGGTGGTGCCGATCATCATCACCGCGGTCGGCATCTTCTTCGTCTACGCCAAGGTCGGCCTTGTCGCGACCATGCCCGGCCTCGTGCTGGCGAACGTGATGCTGGGCTTGCCCTATGTCGTCATCTCGGTGCTGGCGGGCCTGCAAAGCTTTGATCCCGCGCAGGAGATGGTGGCGCGCAGCCTCGGCATGAACCGCCTGCGCAGCTTCTTCGCGGTGACGCTGCCGCAGATCAAGTCGAGCGTCGTCGCCGGCGGCATCTTCGCTTTCATCTCGGCGATGGACGAGACCATCGTCGCGCTGTTCATCTCCGGCGGTCAGTATCAGCCACTGACGAAGCGCATGTTCACCGCGCTCCGCGACGAGATCGACCCGACGATTGCCGCGATCTCGACGCTGATGACGGCGGCCTCGTTCATGCTGGTGCTGCTGGCGAGCGCGCGGCAGAAGAAGGTCGGGTGAGGACCGGTAGCCCGGATGGAGCGAAGCGAAATCCGGGGCCGCTGGAACTCGTGGCAAGACCCCGGATTGCGCTTCGCTCCATCCGGGCTACGGACCGGCGCCAGGACGACACCGAATGTTTGGTGCGATCCTCAGCCCCTCACTTCGCGGCCAGCCACGCCAAGATCATCTCCACGATCTGCGTCCTGCTCTTCGCCAGCACCTTGGGCTCGCTGAGGTCGCGGTCGAACAGCGCACCAAACGTATGCCGGTTGGCAACGCGGAAGAAGCAGTAGGAGGAGATGGCGAGGTGAAGGTCGATGGCGTCGACGTCGTCGCGGAAGACGCCTTCGGTGTGGCCGCGCTTGAGGATGCCGTCGAGCGTTGCGATCACGCTGGCGTTGAGCTGGCGCAGTTGCAGATTCTGCTTCAGGTGCTTGCCGTGGTGGATGTTCTCGATTGAGACGAGGCGGATGAAGTTCGGGTTGCGCTCGTCATGGTCGAAGGTTGCCTCGATCAGCCGGCGCAGGCCCTCGCGGGCATCGCAGCCGGCGATGTCGAGCTGGTCCTCCAGCGCGCGGATGCTGCGATAGGCCTCCTCAAGCACCGCGAGGTAGAGCTGCTCCTTGCCGCCGAAATAGTAATAAATCATCCGCTTCGACGTGCGCGTGCGTGCCGCGATCGCATCGACGCGGGCTCCCGAATAGCCCTCCGACGCGAACTCGGCCATCGCCACTTCGAGGATGTCGCGCTTGGTGCGCTCAGGATCATTGGTGCGCTTGGATGGGGGCGGCATGCGCTCGAGCATCACTGTTTCTCCCGCCAGTTTCCACGGATCACCTTGAAGGTGAAGGCAAATTTCGCCCGTTTGGGCGTCGATCTAACGCGTATTGCACAAACGTACTAGTTCGTACATTATGGATTGAAACCACGGTTGCGGCAACCAAAAGCAAAAAGCGCGCGTGCGGCCGGACGGGCATGACGCGAAGCGCGACCGCCATCACACATGGGAGGAATTTTGATGAGCTTGACCTCAACAGCATCGCTGCACGCGCCGTCCAGCGCGGAAGCCACGCAAAACAAGCTGCCGAAGCGCGCCGCGCTGGTCAGCTTCGTCGGCAGCATGCTCGAATACTATGACTTCTTCATCTACGGCACCGCGGCGGCGCTGATCTTTCCAAAAGTGTTCTTTGCCAATGTCGATCCCGCGACCGGGACGCTGCTCGCGCTGCTCAGCTTCGGCATCGGCTATATCGCCCGTCCCGTCGGCGCCGTGATCCTCGGCCATTTCGGCGACCGCATCGGCCGCAAGACGGTGCTGCTGTTCACGTTGGTGGTGATGGGCGCCTCGACGCTGGCGATCGGCCTGTTGCCGGATGCCAAGACCATCGGCAATGCCGCACCCATCATCCTGACGCTGCTGCGCCTGTTGCAGGGCCTGTCGGCCGCCGGCGAGCAGAGCGGGGCGAACTCGCTGACGCTGGAGCATTCCGCCAATTCCAACCGCGCCTTCTTCACGAGCTGGACGTTGAGCGGCACCCAGGCGGGCGCGATCCTGGCGACGCTGGTGTTCATTCCCGTCGCCAGCATGCCGGAAGATCAATTGCTGAGCTGGGGCTGGCGCATTCCGTTCCTGCTCTCCGCGCTGGTGCTGCTGGTCGCCTATCTGGTGCGGCGGACCATGCCGGAAACGCCTGTGTTCGAAGACATCAAGGACAAGGCGCAGGTGGCGCGTTTCCCCGTCGTCGCGCTGCTGCGCGACTACTGGCCCGACGTGCTGCGCGTCATCGTCTGCGCGCTGATCGCGACCGTCAGCACCATGACCGCCGTGTTTGCGCTCGGCTATGCCACCAGCAAGTTCGGTGTCGCACGTCCGACCATGCTGTGGGCCGGCGTGCTCGGCAATGTCGTGGCGCTGTTCGCCCAGCCGCTCTGGGCCCTGCTCGCCGACAGGATCGGCCGCAAGCCAGTGTTTATCGGCGGCGTGCTCGGCTGCGCCGTGCTGCTGTTCCCCTATTTCATGCTGGTGACATCGGGCGACGCGACGGCGATCTTCGCCGCGGCGATTGGCCTTTACATCATCTACTCCGCACCCAACGCGATCTGGCCGTCGTTCTACGCGGAGATGTTCGAAGCGCGCGTGCGCTACTCCGGAACGGCGATCGGCACCCAGCTCGGCTTCCTCGCTGCCGGCTTCACGCCGCTGGTGAGCGCGAGCCTCGTCGGTGAAGGTCCGAACGGGTGGATCCCGGTTGCAATCTTCGTCGCCGGTTGCTGTGTCGCCTCGGCTGCGGCCGCATCGACCGCGCGCGAAACCCACAAGGTCGACATCGCCGATCTCGGCAAGCGGCGTGCTTGAGTACAAGACAGGACAACGATCGCATGCTGACCAACGCTGTTCCGACCACGCACGGCCCCGTCATCGGGGCCGAGCAGGGGGCCGTCCGCGCCTTCAAGGGCGTGCCGTTCGCAACCGCGCGGCGTTTCGCCAGGGCGACGCCGCCGCTCGCGTGGACCGAACCGCGGCGCTGCACGGACTACGGCGCCTACGCGCCGCAGCCCGGACACTTCGATCAGGCGGAGGAGTCCTGTCTCAGCCTGAACGTCTGGACGCCGGTCGGGGCTGATCGCCCGCTGCCCGTGCTGTTCTTCATCCATGGCGGCGCCTTCGTCACCGGCGGCGGCGCTGACTACGACGGCGCCTTCCTCGCCGCGCACGGCCCGGCCGTCATCGTCACCATCAACTATCGGCTCGGCCCGCTCGGATTCTTGCAACTGCATCGTCACGGATTGGGCGAAGCCAACAATCTCGCGCTCCAGGATTCGCTCGCCGCACTCGACTGGGTCCATGCCAATATCGCCAATTTCGGCGGCGATCCCGATCAGGTGACGCTGTCCGGCCAGTCGGCCGGAGCGTCGATGGTGATCGCACTCGCAACGCTGCCGCAGGCCAAGGGCAAGTTCGCCCGCGCGCTCGCACTGAGTGCGCCGGGTCGCAACATCATGAGCGCCGACCATGCCGACTACGTTGCGTGCAGCGTGCTCGACGAGCTCGGACTGGCGCAAGATGCCGGCGCCATCGCGGCCGTGCCGCTGCCAAGACTTTTCGCGGCGGTGGAGCGGGTCGGACGCAGGCTTGCGGAGGAGACAGAGTCAGGCACCGTGTTCGGGCCGGTGCTCGACGGCATCGTGATCTCGCGCGAGCCACGCGACGTGTTCGCCGACGGGACCTTGCGCGACATTCCGCTCTGGCTCGGCTCCTGCCGCGACGAGATGGTGATGTTCCTGAAGAGCACCCCGCCGGCCGCGATGATCCGCACCACCGAGCGGCAGGTGCGCATCACCTTGGGCGATGCGGGCTGGGAGCGCCTGCTGGCGTGCTACCGCGACACGGCGCGTCCCGACGAAGATCCCTACGAGGCGCTGCTGTCGGATGCGTTCTGGCACCGCCCGATGGCCGATCTCGCGCGGCTCCATGCTGCGGCCGGCGGCGCGGTGTGGCTGAGCCGGTTCGACCATCGCCCCGCGCTGGAGCCGTTCTTGTCGCAGGGGCCGACCCACGGCGCCGATAATGCCTGCCTGTGGGCGCATCTGCCTGACTTCATCGATCGTCCGATCCTCAAGCGCAAGGGTGGCCCGATGACGCCCGCCGATATCGATGTCGCGGCCCGCTTCCAGTCGAGCTTGCTGCGCTTCGTTAGGACGGGCATGCCTGATGTGACTGAGGCCTGGCCGCGCTTCGAGCTGGCCAGCGAGCCGCTCGCAATCTTCAGCCAGCCGTTCCATATTGTGCCGCTCAATGAGGGCGTGCGCGCTCGCCTGTGGGCGGAGCTGTCAGCGCAACGCGGCGCCCCGCAGGGGCCGGCCGTGCGCGTGAAGACCGGTTGATTGCGGCACCTTGGCCATGTAAATGTCGCTCCAGCGCCGATTTGATCCTCAGCTTGCGGGCGCTTCTAAAAATGCAGCTAAAGAGAACCGCTATTCCTGCATCGTCCCGCATTGCGTGAAGCGTCGGCCATCTCGAATGGAGAGGCCAAATGAAATTTGCTGCCATCGCGGACGTGCACGGAAATCGTCCGGCGCTTGAAGCCGTCCTTGCGGACATCGCCGCGCTCGGCATCGACGAGGTCGTCAATCTGGGTGACCATGTCAGCGGGCCGCTCGAGGCAGCCCGGACGGCGGAACTGCTGATGGAGCGAGGGTTTCCGTCAATACGGGGCGATCAGGATCGCATTCTCCTGGAGCTGCGGCAGGCCGGCACCTCGACGCGAAGCGACTTCCGAGAGCTCGAGCGCAAGCACTTCGAGTGGATGGCAAGCATGCCGTCGACGCTCACATATAAAGAGCGGGTGTTCCTGTGCCATGGATCGCCGCGGAATGATGCGGCTTTCTGGCTCGACCACATCGGCGGCGACGGCCGCGCGCATCCGAGCGCGATCGATTCGATCGAGGCAGGCGCCGAGGGGATCTGCGCCGAGATCATTCTGTGCGCACACACGCATATTCCTCGCATGGTGCGTCTGAGGGATGGCCGGCTGGTCGTGAATCCCGGCAGTGTTGGATTGCCCGGCTATGACGGGAAGGTGCCGGTGCCCTACGTGGTCGAGGTCGGCACGCCTCATGCCTGCTACGCAATACTGGAGCATGCCGGAGAAGGCTGGTCCGCGACGATCCGCTACGTGCCCTACGACACCACGGCCATGGCGGCACTGGCGCGCGCCAAGGGAATGCTGACCTGGGCGAGCGCGATCGCAACGGGTTGGGTGCAGCGGGAGGGGAAGCAGGTGCCGTCGGCCGTGCCCTAACGCGTCTCGTCGTGGTCGGCAATGAGGCGCCGCGGAGCTTGCTCAGCTCAGGAACGGCACCGGATTGGCCGCGCGATAGAAGAAGTTGATCAAGGTGTTGATGTCGAACACTGGCAAACCCGAGACGTCGGCGACGTCCTTCGAGAACGGGCACATGTTGGTGCATTCGAACAGGATCGCGCCGGGATTCTTGCAGGACGCCATGAAGGCTTGCGTCATCTCGATCATCTCGGCGCGCAGCACGTCGGTGTCCAGTTCCTCGCGGCCGAGAATGTAGGTCGCGGGGAATTGCGCGTCGGGCTTCATCCCCTGGACCTGAACCGGGATCTGCTCCTGCGACCAGCCGACGCCGCGGAAATGTCCGTCGTTCATGTGATGGCCGCGCTCGGTGAAGATGCCAATGACCTTGCCCGGCGGCAGCATGGCGTGGATCAGGGGCGCCTGGATCAGGCTCGAGGTGAACACCGGGATATTCACGGCGGCGGCGAGCTGCTTCTGGAACGGCGCGAGGAAGCCGCAACTGGTCGTGATGGCCTTGACGCCCTCCGATTCCAGCTCGCGCGCGGCCGTGATGAAGGGCTCGAGCAGGGCGGGATCTGGATGGTCGCCCATGATCTTGGTGGCGTGGGCGCCCCGCACGATCTTGTAGCGCACGGGAAAGTCATAAGAGCGCGCGTTGCCGATGTCACCGCGCGGGCGGGGAAATCGGGTGTCGAGCATCAGGATGCCGATGGTCTCGCCGTAATTCGTGAAGCCGCCGCGGAGTTTCATCACGTCTCTCCACCGATTTGGGGATGGCCGGGAGTTTAGTGCGTTTCGTGGAACCGGCTCAAGAACGCCTTCAGCCGTTCGCTGCGCGGCTGGCGGATGGTTTCTGCCGGCGTGCCGATCTCGGCCATGATGCCGTCGTTCATGAAGCCGACGCGGGTGGATACGTCGGCGGCGAACGCCATTTCGTGCGTCACCAGCACCATGGTCATGCCTTCCGCGGCAAGGCTGCGGATCACGGAGAGAACTTCGCCGACGAGCTCGGGATCGAGCGCCGAGGTCGGCTCGTCGAACAGCATGACGTCGGGCTTCATCGCAAGCGCGCGGGCGATGGCGACGCGCTGCTTCTGGCCGCCGGAGAGGCGGCTCGGGAAAGCATCGGCCTTGTCGGCGAGGCCGACCTTGGCGAGCAAATCGCGGCCGAGGTCGTTGGCCTCGTTTTGCGCCATGCCCTTCACCTGCACCGGCCCTTCGGTGACGTTGCCGAGCACCGACATGTGCGGGAACAGATTGAAGTGCTGGAACACCATGCCGACGCTGCGGCGAAGCAGCGCGAGCTGCGCATCGCCGGCGGCGCGCATGCCTTTGCCGAAGGCGAATTTGTGCGTGCCGATCGCAAGCTCGCCCTGCTGCGGCATTTCGAGCAAATTCAGGCAGCGCAGGAAGGTGGACTTGCCGGAGCCGGAGGCGCCGATCAAAGTGACGACCTCGCCGCGGGCGACCGAGAGCGAGACGCCCTTGAGCACCTCGTGGTCGCCGAACGCCTTGTGGATATTGTCGGCGATCAAAGCGCTCATCGATGCGCTCCCATCTTCAGCTCGACCCTGTCAGCGACCAGCGTCAGCGGGAACAGCACGACGAAATAGAGCACGGCGATCGTGGTGTAGACTTCGAGCGGCTTGTAGCTCGACGCGGTGATGACAGTGCCCTGGTAGAGGAGATCACCGACCGCGACCACCGACACCAGCGAGGTGTTTTTCAACTGCATGATGGTCTGGTTGATGAAGGAGGGGATCATCACCTGCGTTGCCTGCGGCAGCACGATGCGGCGAAAGATCTTGCCGCGCCGCATGCCGATGGCGCGGCCGGCTTCCCACTGGCCGGTGTCGACGGCCTCGATGCCGCCGCGGAATATCTCCGCGTAGAACGAGCCGGCATAGAGCGACAGCGCGATGAAGCAGGCCATCGCCGGTGACATGTCGACGCCGATCAGCACGGGCAGGGCGTAGTAGACCCAGATCAACTGCACCAGCAGCGGCGTGCAGCGGAACACCTCGATATAGAGACGCAACGGCACCGTGACCCAGCGCGGTGCCGTCGTGCGCAAAATACCGACGAACAGTCCGATCACGAGACCCGCGATCACCGTGGCCACCGTGTAATACACGGTGACCAGGAGCCCCTGCCAGATCAGGCCCCAATACGGCTTGAGCGCCGCGAAGTCCCAGACATACATGATCGATCAGAACTGCACTTCGGGCGGGAGATCGTCGGCGGTGAGGCCGACGGCTTCGAAGCCTTTGAGCATCCATTCGCGGGTCTGGCCCATCGAGCGGTTGTAGTCGGCCCAGGCGCTGAGGAAGTCCTTGTAGCGGCGGTCGCTCTCGGCGCGGATGCCCATGTTGGTCGGCAGCGTCAGCAGCGGGCGCGGGATCGCGAGATCGCCGAGGTTCGGGTTCTTCTTCAGGGTCGAGACCGAGAGAACGGCCAGCGAGACGTTGCAGTCGGCGCGGCCGGTCGCGACCGCAAGGATCGCCTCGTCGCGGTTCTTGAAGCCGAGGATGTTGGCCTTCGGACAATAGCGGCGCGCGATGGTCTCGTGGGTCGAGCCGATATCGACGGCGATCTTGACTTCGGGCTTGTTGAGCTCGGCCCAGGTCTGCGGCTTGGCAAAGCCCTTCTTGGTGATGACGGTGAAGGAGTGCACCAGGATCGGGGTCGAGAAGTCGATGACGAGGGCGCGCTCCGGCGTCGGGTTCACGGCGAAGGCGAGGTCGACCTTGTCGGCCTGGAGGTCGAGGATCTGGTTGCCCCAGGTCGATTCCAGGGTCTCGAGCTTGGCGCCCAGCTTGCCGGCGATGTCCTTGGCCATGTCGATGCAGGCGCCCGACCACTCGTTGGTGGCGAGGTCCTTATGGAAATAGGGCTCCTGTCCGACGATGACGGCGACGCGCAGCACGCCATTCTTCTTGATGCGGTCGAGCGTGGAGGTCGGCGCGGTGTCGGCCTTGGCCGAGCTGCTCACGGCGGCAATCGCTGCGCCCGCGAGCGCGACTTTGGTGAGAGCGTCCCTGCGATTCATGGTCTCTGTCTCCCTGGAATTTGGGTCGGATCGTGTCCGGCCTCTGGACTATTTCTGTATTCAGGATAAAATGCAATACGGTATTTCGATTTGCTGGCCATTTGGGCGGCAAGGCAGAAATGAGCCCAATATCTTGGCAGGATTGCGCAAAATTCCTGAGAGCCAGGGATTGCAAATCGCATTCAAGTCTGAATACAAGACTGAACGCAATATCAAAGTGTGCTGAAGGAGAGGCCTGTGCGCGCCCTATTCGTCGATGCGAACGAGACCCTGGCGGGGGTGACCGACAAGCTGCTGGCCTCGCAGAAGCTGCCGGTCAGCATCAATCGCAATCCCTCGATCAAGCCCGACGATCTGCCCGGCCTGCTCGGCGACGCCGAGATCATGATCGTGGACCACACCGCGGTGCCGACGCCGATCGCCGAGACGTGCAAGGCGCTCAAGCACGTCGTCTTCCTCGGCACCGGCGCGCGCAGCTACATGAATCCGGAGGAACTCGCCGAGCGCGGCATCTCCGTCCACACCATCAAGGGTTATGGCGATACGGCTGTTGCCGAATGCGCGATCGCGCTGATGTGGGCCTCGGCGCGAAACTTCGGCGAGATGGACCGCGGCATGCGCGAGGGCAACTGGCTGCGCCGTGACGCGATGCAGCTCACCGGCAAGACGCTCGGCCTGATCGGCTTCGGCGGCATCGCCGCGGAAGCCGCGCGCATGGCCGCGGGCTGCGGCATGAAGGTGATCGCCTGGAACAGGACGCCGAAGACGCATCCGGGCGTCGAGTTCGTCTCGCTGGAGAAGCTGCTGGCGGAGAGCCACGTGATCTCGCTGCATCTCCTGCTCAACGACGAGACCAAGGGATTCCTGTCGCGCGAGCGCATCGCGCAGATGCGCAAGGGCAGCATCCTGATCAACACCGCGCGCGGCGCTGTTGTCGACGAGGACGCGATGCTGGACGCGCTTCGCTCCGGTCACATCGCCCATGCCGGCCTCGACGTGTTCACCGTCGAGCCGCTGCCGGCCGGTCATCCCGTGACGAAGCTGCCGAACGTGACGCTGTCGGCGCATTCGGCGTTCCGCACGCCCGAGGCGAGCGACAATCTCATCGGCGCGGCGCTCGATCACTGCCGCCGCATCATCGCCACCGGCAAGTAAAGACATAAGGACATCCCATGTCGGATATCACCCGCATCGACCAGAACGCCCGCCGCAGCCGCGCCTCCGTGTTCGGCGATCTCGTTTTCCTCGCCGGCCAGGTGGCGGACACCAAGACCGCCGACATCACCCAGCAGACCAAGGAGGCGCTGGCGAAGGTCGACGACATGCTGGCGCGCGCCGGCACCGACAAGTCGCGCCTGCTCAGCGTGCAGGTCTGGCTCAAGACCATGGACGATTTCGACGCCATGAACGCGGTCTATGATGCCTGGGTCGTGCCCGGCAACACCCCGACCCGCGCCTGCGGCAAGGTCGAGCTCGCCGATCCCGCCTTCCGCATCGAAGTGATCGCGATCGCCGCGCGCAAGTAAGGGCTCGGCCGTGACTGTCCAGGCTCCCGCGTCTAACTTCCGCCCCGCCCGGCGCATCGGTGCGATCGGCGTGTCCGAGATCCTCAAGATCGGCGCGGTCGCGCAGCGGCTGAAGCGCGAGGGGCGGCCGGTGATCGTGCTGGGCGCCGGCGAGCCTGATTTCGACACGCCTGATCATGCCAAGGACGCCGCCGAGCGCGCCATTCGCGCCGGCCAGACCAAATACACCATCCTCGACGGCACGGTGGAATTGAAGGCGGCCATCGCCGAGAAATTCCGCCGCGAGAACGATCTCGTCTATGCCGCCGACGAGATCACCGCCGGCGCCGGCGCCAAGCAGGTGATCCACAACGCCTTCATGGCGACGCTTAGCCCCGGCGACGAGGTCATCCTCGCCGCGCCCTACTGGACCAGCTACGCCGATATGGTGCGCATCGCCGACGGCACGCCGGTGGACGTGCTCTGCCGCGAGGAGAACGGGTTTCGACTCGACGCCGCCGACCTCGAACGTGCGATCACGCCGAAGACGCGCTGGCTGCTCTTGAACTCGCCGTCCAATCCGACCGGCGCGGCCTATTCGGCGGCGCAGCTGCGCCCGATCCTCGACGTGCTCAAGCGCCATCCGCATGTCTGGCTGATGGCCGACGACATCTACGAGCACCTGATCTATGACGGCATGCCGTTCGTCACCGCGGCCGCGCTCGAGCCGAGCCTGAAATCGCGCACGCTGACCGTCAACGGCGTCTCCAAGGCCTATGCCATGACCGGCTGGCGCGTCGGCTATGGCGGCGGCCCGCGGGCATTGATCGCGGCGATGGCGGTGGTGCAGAGCCAGAGCACGACCAATCCGTCCTCGGTGAGCCAGGCCGCGGCGATCGCCGCGCTGACCGGGCCGCAGGACGTTCTCATCGAGCGCCGTGCGGCGTTCCAACGTCGCAGGGACATCGTGGTCGATGCGCTCAACGCCATCGACGGTGTCACCTGCCGCCGGCCGGAAGGCGCGTTTTACACCTATGCAAGCTGTGCCGGCCTGATCGGCCGCCGTACGCCCGATGGGACCGTCATCGACAACGATGCAGCGTTTTGCCGCTTCCTGCTGGAGAGGCATGACGTGGCCGTGGTGCCGGGCAGCTGTTTCGGCCTTGCACCTTATTTCCGCCTGTCCTACGCCACCTCGGAACAAAACTTGCGCGAGGCCGTGATGCGCATCGCCAAAGCCTGCAGGGAGCTGTCATGACCATTCGCAACACCCGCACCGGGGGCCAGATCCTGATCGATCAGCTGGTCGCCCAGGGCGTCGACCGCGTCACCTGCGTGCCGGGCGAAAGCTACCTCGCGGCGCTCGACGCGCTGCATGACAGCCCGATCGATGTGGTGATCTGCCGCGCCGAAGGCGGCGCCGCGATGATGGCGGAAGCCTATGGCAAGCTCACCGGCCGTCCCGGCGTCTGCTTCGTTACCCGCGGCCCCGGCGCCACCAATGCCAGCCATGGCGTCCACATCGCGATGCAGGACTCGACCCCGATGATCCTGTTCGTCGGCCAGGTCGACACCGGCATGCGCGAGCGTGAGGCGTTCCAGGAGCTCGACTACAAGGCGGTGTTCGGCCCCATGGCGAAATGGGCGGTCGAGATCGATCGCCCCGACCGCATTCCCGAGCTGGTCGCGCGCGCCTTCCGCGTCGCCATGCAGGGCCGCCCCGGTCCCGTGGTGATCGCGCTGCCGGAGAACATGCTGACCGAGACCGCCGCGGTCGCCGACGCCATGCGCATCGAGCCGGCCGTGAGCTGGCCCGCGCCCGCCGACATCGAGCAGGTCGGCGCGATGCTCGCCAGCGCCAAGGCGCCGCTCGTCATCCTCGGCGGCTCGCGCTGGACCGATGAATCCACCAAGAGCATCGCGCGCTTCGCCGAGCGGTTCGACCTTCCGGTCGCGACCTCGTTCCGCCGGGCGTCGCTGATCGATGCCGACCACTCGCATTATGCCGGCGATCTCGGTATCGGACCGAGCCCGGGCCTGAAGGCGCGTATCGACAACGCCGACGTCATCCTTCTCATCGGCGGCCGCATGTCGGAGATGCCGTCCTCGTCCTACACGCTACTCGACATCCCGACACCGAAGCAAAAGCTCATCCACGTGCATCCGGGTTCGGAAGAGCTCGGCCGCGTCTATCAGCCGGCGCTGGCGATCCAGGCGACGCCTGCCGCCTTCGCGGCCGCCGTCGATACGCTGAAGCCGGCTGGCGCCGTTGCCTGGAAGGGCGAGGCCGCCAAGGCGCATGCCGATTACCTCGCCTGGACCGACAAGGCGCGCGAGCTGCCGGGCACGTTCCAGTACGGTCAGGTCATGACCTGGCTGCGCGACCGCCTGCCGAAGGACGCGATCGTCTGCAACGGCGCCGGCAACTATGCCGGCTGGATCCATCGCCATCACCGCTTCCACAGCTTTGCATCGCAGCTCGCGCCGACCTCGGGCTCGATGGGTTATGGCGTGCCGGCGGGCGTGCTCGCCAAGCGCCAATATCCGGATCGCGTCGTCGTCGCGTTCGCCGGCGACGGCTGCTTCCTGATGAACGGCCAGGAATTCGCGACCGCCGTGCAGTACGACGCGCCGCTGGTCGTGATCGTGGTCGACAATTCGCAGTACGGCACCATCCGTATGCACCAGGAGCGCGACTATCCCGGTCGCGTGGTCGGTACCCAGCTGAAGAACCCCGACTTCGCGATGTACGCCAAGGCGTTCGGCGGTCATGGCGAGCGCGTCGAGCGCACCGAAGAGTTCGCGCCGGCGTTCGAGCGTGCGCTCGCCTCGGGCAAGCCGTCGATCCTCCACTGCATCATCGATTCCAGGGCGATCTCGGTCGGCAAGGATTTCACACCGGCGGCGAAGGCGTAAGCGATGTCGGAAGGCCGCCACGTCGCCATCATCGGAGCCGGCGCGGTCGGCGTGATCAGCGCCATCGAGGCGCTGCGCGAGGGCCATCGCGTCACGCTGATCGACGCGGGCGCGCCCGGTGGCGAGCAGGCGGCGAGCTACGGCAATGCCGGCTGGCTCTCCTCGCATTCGGTGATCCCGCCGGCTGAACCAGGCATCTGGAAGAAGGTGCCGGGCTATCTGATGGACCCGCTCGGCCCGCTCGCGATCCGCTGGTCTTATCTGCCGAAGGCGCTGCCCTGGCTGATCAAGTATCTGCTGTCGGGCTGGACCGAGGCGCGGGTCGAGAAGACCGCGTTTGCACTGCGCGACCTGCTGAAGGACGCGCCGCTGCTGCACCGGAAGCTCGCGGAAGAGGCGGGCGTGCCTGATTTGGTCGAGCGCAACGGCGTGATGCATGTGTTCCCGTCGCGCGGCAATTTCGACAACGATCTCGGCTGGCGTCTGCGCAAGAAGGTCGGCGTCGAATGGATGGAGCTGAGCGCCGACGAGATGCGCCAGCGCGAGCCCGACCTGCATCCGCGCTACACCTTCGGCGTGGTGGTGGAAGAGGCCGGCCGCTGCCGCGATCCCGGCGCCTACGTCGCAGCGCTTGCCCAGCATGCGCTGGCGAGCGGTGCCAAGCTCGTCCATGCGAGGGCGACCGGGCTGAAGCTGTCCGGCAACAGGCTCGACGCCGTCATCACCGAGACCGGCGTCATTCCCTGCGACGCCGCGGTCGTTGCCGCCGGCGCGCATTCGAAGCGGCTCACCGCATCGGTCGGCGATCCACTGCCGCTCGAGACCGAGCGCGGCTATCACGTCATGATCGAGAATCCGGAATCAGGTCCGCGCAGCTCGATGATGGCATCTGACGCAAAAATGGTGGTGAACTGGACCGACAAGGGCCTGCGCGCCGCCGGCACGGTCGAGATCGCCGGTCTTGAAGCCGCGCCGAACTGGAAGCGCGCCGAGATCCTGCGCAACAACCTGCTCAGCATGTTCCCGAAACTGCCGAAGGACATTCCGGCCTCGCGCATCAAAACCTGGTTCGGTCATCGCCCGAGCATGCCGGACGGTCTTCCCTGCATCGGTCATGCACGCGCCTCGCGCGACATCGTCTATGCGTTCGGCCACGGTCACGTCGGCTTGGTCGGCTCGGCCCGCACCGGCCGTCTCGTCGCCCAGCTCCTGAGCGGCAAGCAGCCTGAAATTCCGCTCGCGCCGTTCTCTCCCAATCGCTTCCTCTGAGATCGCACCATGACCTATTCTGCCAGCTCCTCCTCCCGCATCGCCCGTGGCGGCAAGGCCATCTATGGCGCGCCGCTCGGCATTTTGATGCTGGAAGCGCGTTTCCCCCGCATTCCCGGCGACATGGGCAACGGCACGACATGGCCGTTCCCGGTGCTCTATCGCGTGGTGAGCGGCGCGTCGCCGGAGAAGGTGGTGCTGAAGGGCGCGGCCGGCCTGCTGCCTGACTTCATCGATGCGGCGAAGGATCTGGTGCGGCTCGGCGCCGAGGCCATCACCACCAATTGCGGCTTCCTCTCGCTGTTCCAGAAGGAGATCGCGGCGGCGGTCGGCGTTCCCGTCGCGACCTCGTCGCTGATGCAGGTGCCGTGGGTGCAGGCGACCCTTCCGCCGGGCAAGCGCGTCGGCCTCGTCACGGTGTCGGGCTCGACCCTGACGCCGGCCCATCTCGAAGGCGCCGGCGTGCCGCTCGATACGCCCCTGGTCGGCACCGAGCACGGCAAGGAATTCTTCCGCGTCCTGATCAAGGCCGAGAAGGACGACATGGACGTAGCGCAGGCAGAACGGGACGTGGTCGAGGCGGGCAAGCAGCTTGTCGCCAAAAACCCTGACGTCGGCGCCATCGTGCTCGAATGCACCAACATGCCGCCTTATGCGGCAGCGTTGCAGGCGGAAGTTGGCCTGCCGGTCTACGACATCTATTCCATGATCACCTGGTTTCATGCTGGACTGCGTCCGCGCGCCTTCGCCTGATTCCGGCTGTCGCAAAGCTCTGAACAAGACCGGCTCGACAGCCGTTTGCATTGCAATCATCCCCGCAGCCCCGGTATATTGGGCTGTGTTCGGGCATGAATGCAGCTGATGATGAGCAACGTGGAACTGGCTTCCGATAGTATCGTCGATCGCGTCTATGAACAGCTCAAGGCCATGGCCGTGAGCTATGAGTTCAAGCCGGGCGAGCGACTCAACGAGGGTGAACTGGCCAAGCGCCTCGGCGTCAGCCGCACGCCGCTGCGCGAAGCGCTCAACCGTCTCAACACCGAAGGCTTCCTGCGTTTCACGCCGGGCAAGGGCTTCTTCTGTCGCGAGCTCGACGCGCACGAGATCTTCGATCTCTACGAGCTGCGCAAGTCGATCGAGGTCGCCTCGATCCGCCTCGCCATCAAGCGCGCCAAGGACGAGGACATCGACGCGCTGCTGAAATTCCTCGAAGCGACTGGCCCGGATCCCGGTCAGCGTTCCTCGGTCGAACTGGTCGAGCTCGACGAGACCTTTCACGAGCGGCTGATGGCCATGTCGAACAATGCCGAGATGCTGCGCGTCCTGCGCAACGTCAACGCCCGCATCCGCTTCGTGCGCTGGATCGACATGGACAGCATCAACCGTTCCAACACCCAGGCCGAGCACCGCGCGGTGGTCGAGGGGTTGAAGGCGCGTAACGAAGAGGCCTGCGTGTCCGTGCTGGAGAAGCACATCGACCGCCGCTTGGATCGCATCACCTCGGCGATCAAGGAAGGCTACGCGCAGATCTACATGCCGGCTGCGGCGAGGTCTGCGGCGAATTAGCTTTCGAGCCGCAGTGACGGTGCCCTCCCTTCTCCCCTTGCGGGAGAAGGTGGCGCGAAGCGCCGGATGAGGGGTATCTCTCGGCGCGTACGGATGCACAAGAGTGCGCCGAGAGATACCCCTCACCCTAATGAGCCTTTATCTACCTGCGGTGATGCCCTCTCCCGCAAGGGAAGAGGGCACAGTCATGCGCATCGCGCTGTGGCCCACACGGACAGCAACGCCAGCTATACAATCCTTCGATATCTGATCGTGCCAGACGGTCAGGGCATTCGCCCGCAAACATCGCTAGCGTGCCGCTCGAATTTCACGGAGACACGTGGTGCATAGCCCCAAGCCCAATCCCGAGACCGACTGGCCGTCAGAGCTCTACCGCGTCCTGAAAGCCGCCGATGTCCGGCAGATGTCGTATGTGCCGGACGCCGGCCACAGCCAGCTCATCCGCATGTTTTCCGCCGACCGCGACGTCACCACCAATGTGCTGACGACCGAAGAGGAGGGCATTGCGATTGCCGCGGGCGCCTGGCTCGGCGGGCAGCGCAGCGTGCTGCTGATGCAGTCGAGCGGTGTCGGCAATTGCATCAACATGCTGTCGCTGTCGGCGATCGGCCGCTTTCCGCTGCTGATGCTGGTGACGATGCGCGGCGAATGGGCCGAGTTCAATCCCTGGCAGGTGCCGATGAGCCGGGCGACGCAGCCCTCGCTGGAGGCGATCGGCCTGAAGGTGATGCGCGCGGAGACGGCGGAGGATCTGGTCGAGACCGTCGAGTCCGCAGCGTCGCTCGCCTACGAGTCCGACCAGCAGATCGCGGTCCTGATCGGGCAGCGCCTGATCGGCAAGAAGAAGTGGTGATATCGATGTCCGTTCCCTCCCAACTCGATCGTCGCGTTGCCGTCGCGGCACTCCTTAAGGACCGCAAGAATACGCTGGTCGTCTCCGGCCTCGGTTCTCCCACTTACGATCTGCATGCGACCGGCGACCGCGACGACAATTTTTATCTGTGGGGCGCCATGGGCGGCGCTGCACTGATCGGCCTTGGGCTCGCGCAAGCGCAGCCGGGCAAGCGTGTGCTCGCTCTGACCGGCGACGGTGAGCAGCTGATGGGCCTCGGCGGCATCGCCACCATCGGCGTCGCGCGCCCGCGCAATCTCGACATCGTCGTGATCGACAACCAGCATTTCGGCGAGACCGGAATGCAGGCGAGCCATACCGGGCGCGGCGTCGATCTGACGGCGATCGCCACGGCCTGCGGCTTTACCGCAACCGCGACGGTGCGGACGCCTGAGGAGGTGCAGCGTCTTGCCGCGCAGCTTGCCGGGCCGGCCGACGGTCCGCGGCTTTTTGTCATCAAGGTTTTGGCCGAAAATCCGCCGCGTTCGCTGCCCTCGCGCGATGCCGTCTTTATCAAGAACCGGTTCCGTGCTCATCTCGGCTTTGCGGCGGCCTAGCCCTCGGTCCTTATCCGGCGTAGGCCTGCCCCAAGCAGCTATCCTGGAGTGAGACCTATGAAACTATCCGGCAAGGTCGCCGCCATCACCGGCGCGGCGCGCGGCATCGGCAAGGCCTGTGCAAAGAGATTCCTCGACGACGGCGTGAAGGTCGTCATCTCGGATGTCGATGCCGAGGGCCTCGCCGCGACGGCCGCTGAGCTCGGCCGGCCGGATGCCCTGCGCACCGTCGTCGGCAACGTCGCCAAGCGCGCCGATGTCGACCAGCTCGTTGCGACCGCCGTGAAGGAATTCGGCCGGCTCGACATCATGGTCAACAATGCCGGCGTCGCCCGCAACCGGGACATCCTTGAAATTTCCGAACAGGAATTCGACGAGATCATCGGCATCAATCTGAAGGGCGCGTTCTTCGGCGTGCAGGCGGCGGCCAAGCAGATGATCGCGCAAGGGAGCGGCGGCGGGGTCATCATCAACATGTCCTCGGTGAACGCGCTGCTGGCGATTCCGGCGCTTGCGACCTATGCGATGTCCAAGGGCGGCATGAAGCAGCTCACGTCTGTGGCTGCCGTCGCGCTCGCCCCGCACAACATCCGCGTCGTGGCGGTAGGGCCGGGTACGATTTTGACCGACATGGTGGCGTCGTCGATCTACACGTCTGAAGATGCGCGCAAGACTGTGATGTCGCGCACGCCCGCGGGCCGTGGTGGTGAACCGAGCGAAGTCGCCTCTGTCGTGGCGTTCCTTGCGAGTGATGATGCGTCCTACATCACCGGGCAGACGATCTATCCGGACGGCGGCCGGTTGATCCTGAACTACACGGTGCCGGTGAAGGACAAGTAGGGCGGCTCCATTCTCGGTGTCATCGCCCGGCTTGACCGGGCGATCCAGTACGCCGAGACAGCGGTGATAGAAGCGATGGGCCGCGGCGTACTGGATGCCCCGCCTTCGCGGGGCATGACAGTGGTTGTTGTATGCGACAACACGGCATCACTCCGCCGCGATCGTCATGCCATAGCCGAGCCGCTTCGAAATCCCACCCGCACAATCCCGCAGCGCATGCGCGATCGGGCTGTCCCAGCGTGCGTCGAACGTGCCCTCCGGTCCCATCGCGGTGATGACCAGCGCGACATGGCCGGCATGGTCGAACACCGGCGCGGAGAACGCGTTGACGCCGGGCAGGGGATCGCCGAGCGCGCGGGCGAGGCCGTGCTTGCGGACCTCGGCCAGCATCTCGGCGACCTTGGCGCCTTTCACCGCGCGCTTTGGATTGTAGCCGACGCCGTGACGATCGAGGCCGCTCTCGATCGCGGCATTGATGGTCTTCTCCGGCAGGAAGGCCGCGAAGGCGCGGCCCGTGGCGGTCTCCAGCAGCGCCATCACCGATCCCGCGCGCATCACGATGTGGACGGGCTGGCCGGGCTCCTCCAGCTGCACCACGGTCGGGCCGTGCGTACCCCAGACCGCAAGCGAGACGGCATGGCCGATCTGGCTTGCGAGCGCCGCGATCTTGGGGCGCGCGATACGGACGCCGGAGAGTCGGCGCAGGCTGATCAGGCCGAGCTCCAGCGCCAGCGCGCCGATCTCGTAGCGGCCGGTGGTCTCGTCCTGCTCGATCAGGCCGATGCGGGAGAAGCTGGCGAGATAAGGATGCGCCTTGGCCGGCGTCATGCCGGCCTCGCGGGCGAGATCGCGCAGCATCATCGGCTCGCCGCTCCTGGCGAGCGCGCGGAGCAATTCTCCGCCGACCTCGATGGATTGGATGCCGCGGCTTTCTCTCTTCATGCGCCTCCGATGCGCTTGGCTTACGCCGCGTCGCGCTTGGCGGCGCTGTCGGCGAGATGACGGCCGGCAATGTAGCCGAAGGTCAGCGCCGGCCCAAGCGTGATGCCGGCGCCGGGATAATTGCCGCCCATGATGCTCGCCATGTCGTTGCCGGCGGCATAGAGCCCGGGAATCACTCGGCCCTCGGCGTCGAGCGCCCGCGCGTTTTCGTCGGTGACGATGCCGGCATAGGTGCCGAGATCGCCGATCACCATCTTGATGGCGTAGAACGGGCCGTTCTCGATCGGGGCGATGCAGGGATTGGGGCCATGCATCGCGTCGCCCTGGTAGCGGTTATAGGCCTTTGAACCCTTGCCGAAGGCGGCGTCGTGTCCCTGCGGCGCGGTCGCATTGAACTGCCCGACAGTCTCGGTGAAGGCCTTGGCATCGATGCCGGCCTTCGCCGCCAGCGCCTCCAGCGTGTCGCCGCGCATGAGATAGCCGGTATCGAGATGGTGACCGAGCGGCATCGGGAACGGCGGCACGCAGCCGAGGCCGTATTTGCGCAGCGTTGGGTGATCGCAGACGAGATAGGTCGCGATCTCCTCGCCGGGCTTCGCGGCCTTGATCATGGCCTGGACGAAGTCGTGATAGGAATTGCCTTCATTGGCAAAGCGCTTGCCGTCGCGCATCACCGCGATCACGCCCGGCTTGGCGCGGTCGATGAAGTGCGGCATCACGCCCTTCGAGCCGTCCTTGCGCGTGGTCAGCGACACCGGCACCCACGCTGCCGCGTTCGGCAGCCGATTCTCGACATGTCCGCCGGCGCTTTCGGCAAGGCGCAGGCCGTCACCGGTATTGCCGGTGGGGCCGGGCGAAAAATGCTCATGGCCGGTCGGCGCATGCGGAAACATCTTCTTGCGCCGCGCGACGTCGTGCGGGAAGCCGCCGCAGGCGAGCACGACGCCCTGCCGCGCGCGGACGCGGACGTTGCGGCCCTCGCGCGAGACGATCGCGCCGGTGACCGTGCTGTTCTCGACCGTCAGCTCGCGCACCGGCGACGACAGCCACATCGGAATCTTCAGATCCTGTGCGGACTTTGCGAGGCGCCCGGCGAGTGCATTGCCGTTGGTCAGGGTCATGCCGCGACCGTAGCGCAGCACGTCCATCAGATGCCGGGACAGGCGCTTGGCGACATAGACCGCCGAGGTCAGCGACTTCGTCACGCGCATGAAATGGATGATCTCCTTGCCGCTTCCGAGCATCATGCCGAACACGGTGAGCTCGGGCAGGGGCATGCCGAGCGTCTTGATCTGGTCGCCAAGCTCGCGGCCGTCGAACGGGCGCGTCACCATGGAGCGGCCGCCCTGCGTGCCGCCGGGCGCTTCGGCATGATAGTCGGGGAAGACCAGCGGCATGTCGAAGCGCAGCGCCGTCTTCGTGGTGAAGAAGTCGACCGCCTCGGGGCCCGCGGCGAGGAATGCATCGACGCGTGCCGCGTCGAAATTGTTGCCGGCCTCGTGGCGCAGATAAGTGCGGGCCTGCTCCGGCGTCTCCTCGATGCCGTAGGCTTTTGCCAGCGATGTGCCGGGAATCCACAGCCAGCCGCCGGAGCGGGCGGTGGTGCCGCCGAAGCGCGGCTCCTTCTCGACGATCAGCACGTCAAGGCCGCGATAGCGGGCGGTGATCGCGGCCGACATGCCGGAGCAGCCCGATCCGGCCACGAGCACATCGCACTCGTAGGTTTCGCTTGCGTTGCGCTCGTTGCCGGTCATTTGGGCCTCACTTCTTCAGCAGCGGACATTTGGATTCGGAGACCGGACGGAAGGCGTCCTCGCCCTTCACGGTCTTGACGATCTCGAGATAATCCCACGGCTCCTTGGACTGCTGGGGCGTCTTCACCTTGGCCAGATACATGTCGCGGATGACACGGCCGTCCTCGCGCAACTTGCCGCCATGGACGAAGACGTCCTCGATCGGCAGCTCGCGCATCTTGGCCATCACCTTGGCCGGATCGTCGGTGCCGGCGGCCTTGATGCCCTTCAGATAATGCAGCACCGAGCCGTAGACGCCGGTCTGGATCATGGTCGGCATCACCTTGGTCCGCTCATAGAACTTCTTCGACCAGGCCCGCGTCGCCTCGTCCATGTTCCAGTAGGACGCCGTGGTCATGTAGGTGCCCTGCGCCGCCTTCAGGCCGATCGCGTGCACGTCGGTGTCGAACATCAACAGGCCGACGAGCTTCTGGCCGCCTTGCACCAGGCCGAACTCGCCGGACTGCTTGATGGCGTTGTCGGTGTCCTGGCCGGCATTGGCGAAGGCAACCACATCGGATTTCGAGCTCTGCGCCTGCAGCGCGAAGGAGGAGAAGTCAGCGGTGTTGGTCGGGTGCTTGACGCCGCCGAGCACCTTGCCGCCCATCTCGTTGATGAAGCGCGTGGCGTCCTTCTCGAGCTGCTGGCCGAAGGCGTAGTCCGCGGTGATGAAGTACCAGGATTTTCCGCCTTCCTTGATCACGGCGGAGGCCGTCACCTTCGACAGCGCGTAGGTGTCGTAGGTGAAGTGCACGGTGTTCGGGCTGCACAGCTCGTCGGTCAGCGAGCTTGCGCCGGGGCCGGAGAGCAGGGCGATCTTGTTGCGCTCGCGCACCATGTTGTGCACGGCAATCGCGATGCCGGAATTGGGGATGTCGACGACCGCGTCGACCTTGCCGTTGTCGAACCAGCCGCGCACGATCTGCACGCCGACATCGGTCTTCATCTGGTGGTCGGCGCTGATGATCTCGATCGGCTTGCCGAGCACGGTCGGCCCGAACTCCTCCACCGCCATCTTGGCGGCCTCGACCGAGCCCGGCCCGGAATTGTCGCGACCCCAGCTCGATAGATCGGTCAGCACGCCGATCCGCACCGCATCGTCGGAGACTTGCGCGTGCGCAACATTGGTCATGGCAACAGAAATCATGGCCGCGAGCATGGCGCAGGCCAAAAGCCCTCTCATCGTCGTTCCCTCTCTCTTTTATGGGCCGCTTGCCGCGGCCGGTATTTCTGGCGGTAAATTAGATAATAGCGAATGAGTTTGTCAATGGCGAATAATGACGGGTAGGGCGGGTTCCATCGGCCGCCGCGGCGAGCGGGGCGCAACTGTTTCGGCATCGTCATTGCGAGCGAAGCGAAGCAATCCAGAATCCTTCCGCGGAGACAGTCTGGATTGCTTCGTCGCAAGAGCTCCTCGCAATGACGGGTGTGGGAGCCGCGGCGGCAAACACTGCCGTGTCCCGGACGCGCTGCAGCGCTCTTGCGCTGCTGCGCAGAGCCGGGACCCACGCCGCACGGATTGCTCCAGGACGTGTGGGCCCCGGCTCAGCAGCGCATCACTTCGTGCTGCGCAGCGTCCGGGGCACGAGAGTGATTGCGTCCGCAGGTTGCAACCCTCTGCGCGTTTGGTCATGATGCGCTCTGGAATCTTTGGGGCGGATGGCAATGACGGCAGTAGCGGGGGTCTCCGGTTCGGCGGAGAGATCGACGACGGCGCATGTGGTGTGGGCGAGTGCGCTCGGCACCGCGATCGAGTGGTACGATTTCCTGATCTACGGAACGGCCGCCGCGCTGGTGCTCAACAAGCTGTTCTTCCCGAGCTTCGATCCCTTCGTCGGCACGCTGGCGGCATTTTCGACCTATGCGGTCGGCTTCGTGGCGCGGCCGATCGGCGGCGCGATCATCGGGCATTATGGCGACCGGCTCGGCCGCAAGAAGATGCTGGTCGCGACCATGATCGCGATGGGGCTCGGCACCTTCCTGATCGGCTGCCTGCCGACCTACAGCCAGATCGGCGTCTGGGCGCCGATCCTGCTCATCCTGCTCCGCTTCGTCCAGGGCATTGGATTGGGCGGTGAATGGAGCGGCGCGGTCGTCATGGTGGTCGAGCATGCCGGCAATCGCCGCGGCTTCTACGGCAGCCTGGTGCAGATCGGCTTTCCCGTCGGCGTTGCCGCATCGACCGGCATCTTTGCCCTGATGACGCAGCTTCCCGAAGCCGACTTCCTGAGCTGGGGCTGGCGCGTGCCGTTCTGGATCAGCATTCTGCTGGTCGGCGTCGGCTTCATCGTGCGGTTGAAGCTTGCAGAGACGCCGCACTTCAAGGAAGTGGTCGAGCGCAAGGAGGTGCTTGCGCAGCCCGTGCTCGAGGTGCTGCGCCGCGACTGGCGCAGCTTTCTGCTCGCGATCGGCATCACGGTGTCGGAGGTGGGCCTTGCCTATCTCCTCACCGTCTTCACGGTTGTTTATGCCACCACGAAACTCGGCCTGCCGCGGCAGGTGATCCTGAATGCCGTGATCTATGCCGCGATCGTCGAGTTCGCGACGCTGCCGCTCGCCGGCTGGCTCTCGGACATCTTCGGCCGCAAGGCGCTGTATCTCGCCGGTGGTGTGTTCTCGGTGGCGCTGGCGTTTCCGCTGTTCTGGTTTCTCGACACCAAGGAGCCGGCGCTGATCACCTTCGCGCTCGTCGTCACGATGACGCTTACGCATGCGCTGCTGTTCGGGCCGAAGGCCGCCTTCATGCCGGAACTGTTCCGCACCCAGGTGCGCTACAGCGGCGCCTCGCTCGGTGCCAACGTCGCGGCCGCGCTGAGCGGCGGTTTCTCGCCGCTGATCGCGACGGCGCTGCTGGCATGGGCCGGTTCATATTGGCCGGTCTCGGTCTACATCATCGCGCTGTCGATCATCACGATCATCGCGACGCTGATGGCGCCGGAGACGGCGCGCGATGCGCTGAAACCCTGAGGTCGCTTAGCGGCAGGCGGCCACGTGCTGCATCACCAGAAAGGTGATGCTGGCGGGCGGCAGGCCAATCCGGCCTGCGGGTGCAGCTCGCGGCGCGAGGCGGGGCAGATTGTCGCCGTCGGTCAAGGCGAGCGTCGCGCCGTTCAATTGCACGCTCGCGCTCTGGAGGCGGCGCGCCCGAAGCGTGTAGCGGTCGGCGCGCGCCGCCAGCGTCACGGCGTGCGATCCATGTCGCGACGTGTTGATGAGGAGCACGGACGCCGCGCCTTTCGTCGTGGGATGGCAATGCGCATAGGCGTGAACGGCAAGCGTTGAGAGCATGCCCGCGTCGAGCAGGGTCGTTCCCATCAGGCGATGCCAGAGCAGCGCGGCCCAATAGTTCGGGCGTGGCCGGAACGTCTTCTCATCGAGCAGGCCGTAGTCGCTCGCCGCAAGCGTGTTGTGCATCACCACCTGCACGCCGGCCTTGGCCAAGCGGCCGAGCTGGTCGAGATAGCGAAAGCTGTCGAGAAAGGTCGCGTCCCAGCGATTGCCGCCGCAGGCAGCATCCGCGGTCTCCGTCAGCCAGATCGGCTTGCCCGGCTCGAATTCGTCGCGCAGTCCGCGGTAGACGGCGAGCGCCGCGTCGGTCCGCGAAAACCAGTCCTCGGACAGCGCCTGGGCCGGATCGTCGTGCACGCCGCAGCGAGGCGAGAGTGTATTGTAGTGGTGATAGGAAACGCGATCGAGGCCCGGCCCTGATGCGGCGAGCAGATCGCGCGTGGTGATGCCGGTGGCCGAGGATGTGGCGGAGTCGCCGACCGAGCCAGGCCCGACGATCAACGTTTCGGGAGACGCGCGCTTGATCCATGTGTGAAAGATCTTGAAGTCTCGGCCATAGGCATTCGCGTCATATCCCGCCGGCGCGCCGTTGTTCGCCGCAAGCGTCGGCTCGTTCATGAATTCGGCTGCCACGATGCGGCTGCCCAGCGATCGCGTAAGATCGACGAGGCGCTGTGCCTGATCCGGCGTCCAGACGCCGTCGGCGCCGCGGCTGCCGGGACCGATGGCGAAAGACGTCACGATCTCCGCATCGACGAGGCGTGCGAAGTCGACGACGCCGCGCCATTGCGTGCGGCTGAGCACGGTGTTGAAGCCGGCGGGCGGAGCGGCCGGCGCATTGTCGGTGTCGGCGAAGAAGGTCGCATTCGCCCAGGTGCCGCTCACGCGCAAATAGGCTGGCCCGAGCGCCGCGGCCAGCTTGCGCAGCCGCGCGTTGGCGAGATCGATCGGTGGGCGATAGGCGTAGCGATCGCGGCCAACCCCTCCTTGCGCATAGGGCTTCCAGAACCGTCCGCCGGTCACCTCCACCATCTCGATGTTGTATGACTGGAAGCGCGCATCGATCGTGCCGATCGCCTTCAGCGTTGCAGGTGCAATCGACAGGTCGGCCTGGGCCGCGCCCGTCATTGCGGCGAGGAGGCCTAGCGGCAACATTCGCCGCCAAAGCGGTTCGATACTCGACTTGATTCGAGAGGCTGTCACCTGGCCCGCGACGCGGACGAGATGGACTTCCCGCCCGGCCGGCCCTTGCGCACCGCACTCCAGAAAGTCTCGGCCGCCCGCGTCATGCGGGCCCGCGTGCGAAACAGCGAGACGCTGATCGGGATGTCCCATTCGGCGCCGCCGGCGCGCAACAGGCGGCCGCTGTCGAGATCGGCGCGGACCATGCTCATCGGCGCCCATGTTACGCCGCGCCCTTCGCGCGCCATGTCGACCAGCAGCATCACCGGCGCGGCGAAGCCCGGGACGAGCCAGGCTGCCGGATCCTTCGTCGCCAGGAACGAGGTGACCAACCGGCCCACGCCCGAACCCGGGTGGTAGGCGAGGTAAGGCAGCGGCGCACCGGATGCGCCGGGCAGGGCATAGCGGGCCTGCGCCTTCTTGCTGCTGCGTCCGTTACGGCCTGGCTTGGTGGCTCCAGACTTGGTGGCTGCAGGCTTGGCGGCCGGCGCGCTGATCGGGATCAGGATGTCGGTGGTGAGATCGATGCGCTGGAAGCGGTCCATGTCGAGCCGGCTCACCAGCGTGGGGTGGTAGTGCGCCAGCATGAAATGCGCCTGCGCATCCAGCAGCAGTTTTTCGCAGCCGGCGAAATTGGAGGCGACGAGCTGGACCGCCGAGCCGGCCCGCGCGCCATCGGAGTTGCGGATCCATTCCGGAAAGAACGCCTGCGACAGCGAATGCGTGGCGGCGAAGGTGATGGTCTCGGCTTTCAGCCGCGCCACTTCGAGCGCTTCCTCGCGTCCGACCAGGACCCGGCGCAGCACGTCCTCGGCGACGGGACGAAAGCTCTCGCCGGCAGCCGTGAGCGTGATCGTATGGGTCGAACGCTCGAACAGCGGCGTGCCCAGCCACTCTTCGAGCGACCTGATGCGGCGGCTCAGCGCCGGCTGGGTCACATGCCGGCGCGCGGCGGCGCGGGAGAACCCGCCCTCCTCGGCGATGGCAAGGAAGTCCTCCAGCCAGATCAGGTCCATAATAACGTTTTGTCCTCAAATCATACCGATACGGCATTAGCGCCTGAAACGCTGCTGGTCCAATGTAAACGGCATCGCAAGACAAGAACAAAGCGCCACGCTCGCTGGCGCGACGATGCCGTTGGAGGAGACGAAATTGCAGATTGCCGCAACGCCGCTGTCCGAGCCCCTGTCGAGGCCGGTTTCCGAAGGCCGTCGCAAGCCGCTCTGGCGCGAGCCGTATTTTCTGGTGGTGGCCGGCGCTGCGCTCGGTGCGCTGTTCGGGTTCCTGCTTCCGACGATTGCCGTCGAATTCAAGCCGCTCGGCGATGCCTTCATCTCGCTGATCAAGATGACGATCGCGCCGCTGATCTTCCTGGTCGTGGTCACCGGCATCGCGCAGGTCGGCGACATGAAGGCAGTGGGCCGCATCGGCCTCAAGGCCTTCGTGTATTTCGAAGCCGTGACGACGATGTGCCTGCTGATCAGCTTCGTCGTGGTGCGCTGGGTGCAGCCCGGTGCGGGTGTCGCGCATGCCACCGCGCAGCAAGCCGAGACCGTTGCGCGCTATCAGCAGGCCCATGTCGGATCGCTGTCGGCCTACATCCAGCACATGATCCCGGAAAGCTTCGTCGGCGCGTTCGCGGCCGGCGATGTTCTCCAGGTGCTCGTGCTCGCTTTGTTGTGCGGTATCGGCCTGTTGCTGCTCGGTGAAAAAGCCGCGCCGCTGCGGACGGGCCTCGAGCGGGTGACCGAACTCGTCTTCAGCGTCGTCCACGTTGTGGTCGCGCTGGCCCCGATCGGCGCGTTCGGCGCCATGGCTTTCACGGTGGCGAAGTTCGGCGCCGCCACGCTCTATGCGCTGGCGCTGCTGGTCGGTACCGCCTGGGCGATGATGGCCTTCTTCATCTTCGTCATTCTCGGCACCATCTGCCGCCTGGCCGGCATCCGCCTGATGGACCTGCTGCGCCTGCTCCGCACCGAGCTCTTGGTCGTGCTCGGCACCTCGTCGTCGGAGACCGCGATCCCGGGCATGATGGAGAAGCTGCCGAAGGCTGGTGTCGGCCGCGCGGTCGCCGGCCTCGTCATTCCCTCCGGCTATTCCTTCAATCTCGACGGCGTCGCGCTGACGCTGCCGCTCTCGACCATCTTCGTCGCCCAGGTCTACGGCATCGAGCTCAGCGCCGCGCAGCAGCTCAGCCTGTTCGTGGTGATGCTGTTCACGAGCAAGGGGGCGGCCGGCGTCACCGGCGGCGCGTTCGCAGCGCTTGCGGCGACCGTGGTCGCCGCCGGCCTGCCGGCAGAGGGGCTGGCGCTCCTGCTCGGCATCGACCGCTTCATGTCGCTGGCGCGCGCCATCACCAATACCATCGGCAATGCGGTCGCCTCCATCGTGGTCGCGAAATGGGATGGGGAATTCAACCGCGAGGACTGGGTTCAGTCCGCCGCGCAAGTCCAAGCAGTGAAGTAAGGATCCAAGGTCTTCAATATGGCTACCAACAGCAATGAACTGCCCGTCATCGCGCTGACGCCGGGCGACTGCACCGGAATCGGTCCCGAACAGGTCGCGCGGATCCTCTCCGACGACCGCCTCGCCGATGCGGCGCGTCTGGTCGTGATCGGCGATGCCCGCGTGCTCGAGATGGGCATGGAACATGCCGGCGTGAAGCTGAAGGTCGAGCGGATTGCCTCGCCCAAGGCGGCCAATTGGGGCCGCGGCACGGTGCAGCTCGTCGATCTCGGCAATACCGATCCCGCGAAAATCCCGCTCGGCAAGGCCAGCGCCGAATCCGGCCGGCTGACCGGTGAGACGCTGTCGCGCGCGATCGATTTCTCCAAGGACGGTGAGGTCGATGCCATCACCTTCGCGCCGCTCAACAAGCGGGCGATGTTTGACGGTGGCTGGAAGTTTCCGGACGAGCATAAGATGTTCGCGAGCCTGCTCGGCCACAAGACCTACTTCTCCGAGATGAACGTGCTCGACGGCCAGTGGATGTCGCGCGTCACCGGGCACCAGTCGCTGCGCGAGGCGCTCGACGGCATCCATCCGGCGAGCATCACCGATGCGATCGAGCTGGTCGACCGGATGATGAAGAAGGCCGGCGTCGCCAAGCCGCGTATTGCGGTTGCGGCGCTCAACCCGCATGCCGGCGAGAACGGCTTGTTCGGGCGTGACGAGATCGAGATGATCCGTCCGACCGTCGAAGCCGCCGCCAAGACCGGCATCGCCTGTACCGGGCCTTTTCCTGCCGATACCGTCTATATCCGCGCCTTCGCGGGCGAGTTCGACAGCGTGGTCGCGATGTATCACGACCAGGGCCAGATCGCGACCAAGCTGCGTGGCTTCAACCGCGGCGTCACTGTCACCGCCGGGCTCGAGACCGTCTTCACCACGCCGTCGCACGGCACGGCGTTCGACATCGTGGGCAAGGGCATAGCGAACACCGGCGCGCTCGAAAGCGCGGTCCGGTTGGCCGCAAAACTCGTCTCGATCAAGGTCAAGGAGGCTGCCTATGCGCACTGATCGCAGGACCCTGCTCCAGGCGGCGGCCGCGCTGCCGCTCGCCACCGTCGGCACCAACGCCGCGTTCGCGCAAGCCCCGGCTGCGTCGCCCGCCGCCGCGCCCAAGGAAGTCACGCGCGCGCTGGCGCATTATCTCGTCACCGCGAGCTATGACGATTTGCCGGCGAACGTGCGGAAGGAAGGCGTGCGCACGCTCTTGAACTGGGTCGGCGTCGCCATCGGCGGATCGCATCACGAGACGGTCGACATTGCCGTGTCCGCGCTCGGTCCGTTCTCCGGACCGCAGCAGGCCTCGCTGTTCGGGCGGCGCGAGCGGTTCGACATCATGAACGCAGCCTTCATCAACGGCGTGTCGAGCCACATCTTCGACTATGACGACACCCATCTGAAGACGATCATCCATCCCGCAGGGCCCGTGGCGTCGGCCATTCTCGCGGTGTCGGAGATGCAGCCGGTCTCCGGCAAGGATTTCCTGAACGCGCTGGTGCTCGGGGTCGAGACCGAATGCCGGATCGGCAACTCGGTCTATCCGAACCATTATGATGTCGGCTGGCACATCACCGGCACGGCCGGCGTGTTCGGCTCGGCTGCCGCGGTCGGCAAGCTGCTCAAGCTGAACGAGCAGCAGATGATTTGGGCACTCGGCCTTGCCGCCTCACAGCCGGTGGGCCTGCGCGAATCCTTCGGCTCGATGAACAAGAGTTTCAATCCGGGCCGTGCCGCATCGAGCGGCATCTTCGCCGCGCTCCTGGCGTCGAAGAACTTCACCTCGTCCGATGCGATGATCGAGGCCAAGCGCGGCTGGGCCAACACCATCAGTACCAAGCAGGATTACAACGAGATCCTGGGCGATCTCGGCAAGCGCTACGAGGCCGCGCTGAACACCTACAAGCCGTTCGCCTGCGGCATCGTCCTGCATCCGGCGATCGATGCCGCGATCCAGCTCCGCAACGAGAACAAGCTGACCGCCGACCAGATCGAGCGCGTCGACCTCAAGGTCCACCCGCTGGTGCTGGAGCTCACCGGCAAGAAAACGCCGAAGCAGGGCCTGGAAGGCAAGTTCAGCATCTATCACGCGGTCGCGGTCGCGATCGTCGAGGGCGGTGGCGGCGAGAAGCAGTTCAGCGACCGTGCGGTGACCGATCCGACCATCGTCGCGCTGCGGGCCAAGGTCAATCCGGTGATCACGCCGGGCATCAAGCCGGAACAGGTCGATCTCACCATCGTGCTCAAGGATGGCCGCAAGCTCAACCGCTACATCGAGCATGCGATCGGCAGCGTCGAGGTGCCGATGACCGACAAGCAGCTCGAGACCAAGTTCTCGGACCTTGCGGACGGCATCATTCCCGCCGCGACCATCCGCCGGGTGATGGATGCCTGCTGGGGTGTCGAGAGCCTGCCGAATGCGGCGGAGATCGCCAAGATGTCGGTCGCGGTCTGATCGCGAGGGAGAGCAGCATGCCGTCACGCCGCCGTTTCCTGCAATCCGCAGGTTCAGTCGCCGCACTGGCTGCGACCGGAGGCCGAACGGCCTTTGCGGCCGGTCCCGGCGTGACGGAGCGGCTCGCCCGCTACATGGTTGCCGCGCGGGATCAGGAGCTGCCCGAGAAAGTGCTGCTCGAATGCAAGCACCGCATTCTCGATACGCTCGGCGCGATGATCTCGGGTTCGCGGATGAAGCCGGGCGAGATGGCGCTGAAATATGTCCGCACGCTCGGCGGCGATGCCCAGGCCTCCGTGGTCGGATCCGACTTCCGCACCACGGCCGTCAACGCGGCGCTGGCGAATGCGATGTGCGCGCACGCCGACGAGACCGACGATTTCGAGCCCGTGACCAAGGCGCATCCGGGATGCTCGGTGGTGCCGGCCGCGCTCGCGTTCGGCGAGCGGGAGCACCGCAGCGGACAGGACGTCATTCGCGCCGTCGCGCTCGGCTATGACCTGACCTGCCGGCTCCTCATGGCATTGGGACCCGATCTGGTGCGCGGCTCGCATCGCAGCGCCGAGGGAACGTCGTCCACCTTCGGCGCGCTCGGCGCCGCGGCGTCACTGGCCCGGCTCGACGAGAAGGGGATGCGCTACGCGATCTCCTATTCGTCGCAGCAGGTCTCCGGCCTCTGGAGCTGGGTGAAGGATCACGATCACATCGAGAAGGCCTTCGACTTCGCCGGCATGGGCGCGCGCAACGGCGTGATGGCCGTGGACATGGTCAAGAACGGCCTGACCGGCGTCGACGACGTGCTCGACGGCACGCATAACCTCTTCATCGCGCTCTCGACCGATCCGAAGCCGGAGGAGATGGTGAAGGACCTCGGCAGCCGCTTCTATGTCACGGAGACGGCGATCAAGACCTATTCGGTCGGCTATCCCATTCAGTCGCCGCTGGATGCGACGCTGACGCTGCGCAAGCAGCACAGCCTCACGCCAGATAACGTGCGTAGCATCCTGGTCAAGCTGCCGACCGATGCGATGGGAATTGTGGGCGAGAGTGCGATGCCGGACGTCAACTGCCAGCACCTCGTCGCGGTCGCGCTGGTCAAGGGCGCGGTGTCCTTCAACGACAGCCACGACGTCGCATTGATGCATGACCCGAGGATCCTGGAGCAGCGTGCCAAGGTGACGCTGGCCGGCGACAAGGCCTTGATGGATCCGGCGGCGCCGCGCGGGGCTGTCGTCGAAGTGACAATGACCGATGGCAAGAAGGTGGAGCACTTCACCAAATATCCGCCGGGCACCAAGGAGAACCCGCTGAGCACGGATGCGGTGGCGGCGAAGACCCGCGACCTGATCGTGCCGGTGCTGGGCGCCGAAAAATCGGACAAGCTGATCGCGCAGGTCCGCAATCTCGAAAAGGTCGACGACATCGGCAAGTTGATGCCGTTGATGACAGCGTGATGAGTCAACCAACAACAAGACAAACATCAAGGAAGTGCCCATGCGCGGGGTTATGCGACGCACCTTTCTGGCCGCCTGTGCGGCCGTTCTGTTTTCCGGCGCGGCGTTAGCGCAGGACTATCCCTCCCGTCCGGTCAAGATCATCGTGCCGTTCCCGGCCGGCGGCTCCAACGACATCATTGCCCGCATCGTCGCGCAGAAGCTGACCGAGCGAAACGGGCAGACGTTCCTGGTGGAGAACCGTGGCGGCGCCGGCGGCAATATCGGCGCCGAGGCGGTCGCGAGCGCGGAGGCGGACGGCTATACCCTGCTTTTGACTGCACCGCCTCCGCTGACGATCAATGGCTCGCTCTACAAGAAGCTGCCGTTCGATCCGGCCAAGGCCTTTGCGCCGGTTGCGCTGATCGCCTCTGTGCCGATCGTGCTGGTGGTCAATCCGTCGGTGCCTGCGAAGAACGTCGCCGAGCTGATTGCGCTGGCCAAGGCCAAGCCCGGCACGCTGAATTTCGGCTCGTCCGGCATCGGCTCGACCAATCATCTCGCCGGCGAGTTGCTCAAGAGCATGGCCGGCATCGACATCGTCCACGTGCCCTATCGCGGCGCGGCGCCGGCGATGAATGACCTGCTTGCCGGGCAGATCCCGTTCATGTTCGACAACATGCCGGCGGTGCTGCCGCAGGTGCAGGGCAAGGCCATCAATGCAATCGCGGTCGCGGGCGCCAAGCGCGCGGAAGCGCTGCCTGACGTGCCTGTCGTCGCCGACACCGTTCCCGGCTTCGAAGCCTCGTCCTGGTTCGGGCTGGTGGCGCCTGCAAAGACGCCTGCACCCGCGCTTGCAAAGCTGAGCGGCGAGCTCGAAACCATCTTGAAGATGCCTGACGTCAAGAAGCGGCTTGCCGAGCTCGGGGCCGAGCCCGGCACGGTGTTCGGCGACGCCTTCGGGCAGTTCATGACGGATGAAACCGCCAAGTGGGGCAAGCTTGTCAAGGCCTCCGGCGCCACGGTGGACTAGGGTAGCGTCATGGATCTCAATTTGGGCGGCAAGGTTGCCGTCGTTACCGGCGGCAGCATCGGCATCGGCTGGGCCATTGCCGCCGAGCTTGCGCGCGAGCAGGCGCATGTCGTCATCGTCGCGCGCGATGCCGAGCGCCTTGCGGCGGCCGCCACGGAGATGTCACGGGATACCGGCCGGCGCGTGATTGCCTGTGCTGGCGACATGACCAAGCCTGATGACATCGCCCGCGCGATGGACACCGCGCGCGAGGCCTTCGGCCGGGTTGACATCCTCGTCAACAATGCCGGGGCATCGCCGATGGGCCGGATCGCGGAGACGCCGGATGCGACCTGGGCCAAGTCGATCGAGCTGAAACTGCTCGGTTACATGCGCTGCGCGCGGAACGTTCTGCCTGAAATGCGCGACCGCCGCTGGGGCCGCATCATCAACATCATCGGCCGTAGCGGGCACCAGCCGCGCGCGGCCTATATGGCGGGCGGTGCGGTCAATGCGGCGCTCCTCAACTTCACGCTGGCGCTCGCCGAGGAATGCGCGCCCGACAACGTGCTGGTCACCGGCGTCAATCCCGGCCCGGTGCAGACCGACCGCTGGGACAGCCTGATCTCGCAAGGCGCGGCGATCTCCGGTCAGGATCAGGGCGCGACCAACGCGGCTGCGATCGCCTCGGTGCCGCTCGGGAGGGTCGGGCAGCCGCACGAGGTGTCCGGCATCGTCGCGTTCCTCTGTTCAGACCGCGCATCCTTCATTACTGGTACCTGCATCAATGTCGATGGCGGTGGAACGAGGTGTATCTGATGGCTAACGAACTGCGGAAGATCGGTGTCGGCGAGGATTGCGAGCTTGCGGTTCGCATCGACGATTATCTGCTGCCATGGGACACCAAGCCGCCGGTCGTGATGCTGCACGGGCTCGCCGAGAGCGGCGAGGCGTTCCGGCGCTGGGTGCCTTATTTTGCCACGCATCACCTCGTGGTGCGTCCGGATTTGCGCGGCTATGGCGATTCGACGCCGATGCAGGGTGACTATGTCTATCGCTTTGCAGGCCTTGGCGACGACATCGTCCGGATGCTGGACGCGCTGAAGCTCGATCGCGTCTTCCTGGTCGGCGGCAAGATCGGCGGCACGCTGGCGATGCATCTCACCGCAAAGCATCCGGACCGCGTGATCGCGGTCGCCGCGGTCGGCGCGCCGGCCTCGCTGACTTCGTTCAACGAGCGGGCGCCGACCTGGCGCAAGCAGATCCGCGAACAGGGCGTCGAAGCCTGGGTGCGCGAGACCACGGCCGGCCGGCTCGGCTCGTCGCTGCCGCCGGCGGCGCTGGACTGGTGGATCAAGCTGATGTCGAAGACCAAGGCTTCGACGCTGGAGGCGTTCCTGCAGATGGTGCCGACGGTCGATGTCACCGGTGAGCTTCCGTCGATCAAGCGCCCGGCGCTGGTGATCACCACGACCGGCTCGGGGCTCGGCGACGTCGCCTCCGTGAAGGCGTGGCAGGAGACGATCCCGGGCTCGAAGCTCGAGGTGCTGCCGGGCGATTCCTACCATGTTGCCGCGACGGACCCCGATGTCTGCGCGCGAAAGGTGCGCGAGTTCTTCGATCGCGTCCCGACTTAAGACGTACAGGGCGGGCCATTGGCCCACCCTTCGTTTGGCTCTAAGACTGGCGTTCCGAGAAGAAACGAAAACAGGGAGTGAAGCCATGACCAAAACCACGCGACGCAGCGTGCTCACGGCCGCAGCCGCGATGACCGCGGCGGGCATAGCCGAGGCGACGCCGGCGGCGGCACAGGCCGTCCCCAAGCCGATCTTCCCGGTGCCGATGGTGGCGATCCCGATCGTCGGCGAGACGAGCGTGTTCCAGGTCCGCCGCATCTACTGCATCGGCCGCAACTACGCAGCACACGCGATCGAGCGCGGCTCGGATCCGAACCGCGAGCCGCCGTTCTTCTTCCAGAAGCCGACCGACGCGATCCAGAACGTCGCGGTGGGTGAGGTCGCCGATCATCCCTATCCGTCGTTGACCAAGAACTATCATCACGAGGTCGAACTGGTCGCTGCGCTGAAATCCGGCGGCACCAACATCCCGGCCGAGAAGGCGCTCGATCATGTCTACGGCTACGCCCTCGGCCTCGACATGACCCGGCGCGATCTCCAGAACGGCATGGCCGCGGAGAAGAAGCCGTGGGAGATCGGCAAGAGCTTCGACCATGCCGCGGTGATCGGCCCGATCCACCCGACGAGCAAGACCGGCCACTTCGAAAAGGGCGCCATTTCGCTCGCCATCAACGGCACCGTGAAGCAGAGCTCGGATCTCAGCAAGATGATCTGGAGCGTCGCCGAGCAGATCGCAAAACTGTCGGAAGCGTTCGAGCTCAAGGCCGGCGACATCATCTATTCCGGCACGCCGGAGAATGTCGGCCCGGTGGTGAAGGGCGACGTGCTCCTGTGCAAGCTCGATGGCTTGCCGGATATGTCGATCAAGATCGTGTAGCGGCTTCTTCTTCGCCTCCCCCCGCGTGCGGGGAGAGGTCGCATCGCATCGTCGAATCTTGGAGGCGCAAGATGCTGCGACATGGCTTGATCGCTGCATTGACCTTTGTCTTCGCGATGACCGGCATTTCCGTCGCGAAAGCCGAGGGGCCGAGCGACATCGCACCCACGGGAACGCTGCGCGTGGCGGTGGCCGTCGGCCCCGCCGCGTCGGCGTTCTGGACGACGCGTGATCCCTCCACCGGCAAGCCGCGCGGCGTCACCGTCGAGCTGGCAAAAGCGGCCGCCGACAAGCTGCACGTTCCGCTGCAACTCGTCGAATACCAGAGCTCCGACGAGATCGCCGCCGCCGGCGGCAAGGACGCCTGGGACCTCTCCTTCATGCCGGCCGACGTCAAGCGCGAGGTGTTCGTGGACCAGGGCCCTGCCTACGTCGCCTATATGAGCGGCTATCTCGTGCGCGCCGGCTCGGACATCCGCTCCGTCGCGGATGTCGATCGCGCCGGCATGCGGGTCGGCTGCATCGAGGGGACGTCGACATCACGTACGGTCGAGAAGTCACTGAAGCAGGCGAAGCTGACCAAGTTCGTCAAGCCGGATGAGGCGGCTGCACTGATCGGCAAAGGCGAGCTCGATGCGCTCGCGATGGGCATGGGCGCGTTGGACGACCTCTCGCGAAAACTGCCGGGAACGAAGGTGTTGGACGAGGTGATCCAGTCGACCGGTGTTGTCGTTGTTGTTCCCAAGGGCAAGGCTGCAGCAAAAGTCTGGGCCGCGCATTTCATGGACGGCGCCAAGGCGGATGGCACGGTCCGTCGCGCGCTCGATGGTAACGGCTTTACCGGCGACAAGGTCGCGCCGTAGCGCGGCCGCGGCGCAGGCCTTTGAATTGCCGGAGTTCCATTCGCGATTGCCCCGTGTTGGGCCACGAACAAACCCGGTGCGGCCATATTTGAGTAAGAAGTGATCTCCGTGCAGGAGGCGCTCCGATGAACAAGGCTCTGATCACTGCCATCGTGCTGCTGGCCGGCGTGCCGGCAAGCGCCGCTGCGCAGGAGCGCGCCAGCTCTGCGGCAATAGGCGCCGTGTCCGGTGCCGTCGTGCTCGGTCCGGTCGGAGCCGTCGCGGGCGCGGTGATCGGCTATACCGCCGGACCTTCGATCGCGCGGTCATGGGGCGTGAGAGGTTCGCAGTCAGCCAGACATCGGCAGCCGTCACGTCGTGATGCGTCCCGCGTCGCTGCGACTACCGCTCCGGCGCGCACGCGCCAGGCGATGGAGGCGAGCGGTCAGATGAGAGCTGCGAGCAACCCGCCGGTCCAGGCCGCCCCCGTGGTGCAGCCGGTTCAAGCTGCGCCTGCGGCTCCGGTGGAGACCACGGCGCCGCCTATCCAGGGATTTGACTGAAGCTAGACAGCCGTCTTCGGCCGTAGCCGGTCCACCGTCCGCGCGATCAACGCGGCGACTTCAGCGACCTTCGGGCCAATCCGGAACTCCGGCCCCGCAACGACCACGGAAAGACGGCGATCGCCGATCGGCAGCGGGATCGCCGCGCCGGCGAGGTCGCGGCTGTAATCCGCAAAACTCTGGCAATAGCCGCGTTCGATCGAGTTGCGCAGCTCGGTCTCGACCGCCTCGATACTGATCGGCGTCGACGGGCCGTACTGCTTGAATTCGATCTTGCGATAGACGGAGTCGCGCTCTTCCTGCGAATATTGCAGCAGCAGCGCGCGGCCGCTCGCGGTGGCGTGGATCGGCACACGGTGGCCGATGGTCGCGAAATAGCGGATCGCCGCCTGGGACTCGACGACGTCGATGAAGACGGCCATCACGCCCGCCGGCGCCACGATGGACGCGGTCTCGCCGGTCTCCGCCGAGAGATCGGCGATCAGCGTATGCGTCCATGGCGGCAGCGGCTCGACCTCGGAGATCATCCGGGCCATCGCCAGCCACCGCGGCGTCGGATAGAATCCGGCGCGCGGCCGCGGTTCGTAGAGATAACCCTTCTCCGAGAGCGTCGCGAGCAGATTGAAGGTCGACGAGCGCGGCCAGCCGAAATGATCGGCGATCTCGGCAAGCGTCGCCGGCTTCCTCGTTTGCGCGAAGAATTCCATGATCTCCAGGACGTTTGCGGCTTGGCGAACGATCATGGCGGGGCTTTGTGTCCTGCTCTAGGGCTGGCCGAGGATTTTCTTCGCGGCGCGAAGATGCGGCTTGTCGATCATCTGGCCGTCGAGCCGCAGCGTGCCGGAGTTCGGGTTGCTCGCGAAGGCTGCGATCACCTTCTCCGCCCATGTGCGCTCCGCATCGGTCGGCTCGAACGCCGCGTTGACGACGTCGACATGCTTCGGATGGATCAGCGCCTTCGCCGAAAATCCGTCGCGGCGCGCCGCGCGCGTTTCCTGTTCGAGGCCCACCAGATTGTCGATGTCGGTGTAGACGGTGTCGATCGGTGCAACTTCCGCTGCCGCCGCCGCCATCAGGCAGAGATCGCGCGCGAGGCGGTAGGGGCTGTGGAACACGCCACCGCTCGCTTTCTCGGTCGCGCCGAGCGAAGCGGAAAGGTCTTCCGCGCCCCACATCAGGCCGGCAAGGCGAGGGGAGCAGCCCTTGTAGCTGCCGAGCCCGAAGATCGAGCTGGCGGTCTCGGTCGCAACGCAGACGATGCGGGTCGCGCCGACCGTGATGCCGGACGCCGCTTCCAGGGCTTCGAGCCAGGTCGCGACCTGGCGCACGTCGTCGCCGCCTTGCGATTTCGGCAGCACGATGCCGTCGGGCTTGCCCGGCATCACCGCGGCGAGATCGGCCAGCGTCATGCCGGTGTCGAGCGCGTTGACGCGGACATAGAGCTGGTGCGGGCCGGGACGGCTCTTCAGCATCGCCAGCGTGAGCCCGCGTGCCTCCGGCTTCTTCTCGGTGACGACGGAATCTTCGAGATCGATGATCAGCGCGTCGGCATTGCCTTCGCTCGCCTTCTCGAATTTGCGCGGGGAATCGCCCGGCACGAACAGCATCGAACGCATCAGACCGGCCTCTTGTGCATCATCGCCATGCGGCGGCATTTGCCGACGATCTCGTCATTCTGGTTCAGAGCATGGTGCTCGAACTCGACGATGCCGGCCTTGGGCCGCGATTTGGATTCCCGCACCGAGAGCACCTTTGTCGTCGCCCGCAACGTGTCGCCATGGAAGACCGGTTTCGGAAAGGTGACGTCGGTCATGCCGAGATTGGCGACGGTGGTGCCCATGGTCGTATCATAGACCGTCATGCCGATCATGATGCCGAGGGTGTAAAGGCTGTTGAAAATGCGCTGGCCGAATTCGGTCTTTTCGGCGAAATGCGCGTCGATATGCAGCGGCTGCGGGTTGAGCGTCAGCAGGCTGAACATGGTGTTGTCCATTTCCGTGACGGTCCGGGTCAGCGGATGCCTGAACTCCTGGCCTACGGAAAAGTCCTCGAAATAAAGTCCGGCCATCGCGGTTTCCTCCCTGTATCGTTGCGATTTGGCCCGCGCTGCCGTTACGGCGGCGCGGCCAGATGAACTGCTTTTTGTTCTGCGAGCTGCTCGATCTCTTCGGTCGAGAAGCCGGCCTCGCGCAAAATGTCGCGGCCATGCTGGCCGAGCGTCGGTGCGGGGCCCTTGGCCTCGGGCTGGGTCACGCTCCAGGTGGAGGGCACGCGCATCTGGCGGATGCGGCCTTCCACGGGGTGATCGACAGCCTTGAAGAAGTCGATCGCATTGAGATGCGGATCGTCCAAAATCGTCTCCAGCGTATGCATCGGCATCACCGGAATGTCGGCGCGCTCCAGCAGCTCGCGCCACTCTGCGGAGGTGCGCGTTGCGAAAATCTGGCCGATCTCCTCGTAGATCTCGTCGATATGTTTCGTGCGCGCCGCGTGGTTGGCGAAGCGCGGCTGATCGAGGAAATGCGGCTGCCCGATCGCCTCGAAGAAGCTGCGCCAGTGCTTGTCGTTGTAGATGAGGACGCAGAGATAGCCGTCGCTGGTCTTGTAGGGGCGGCGATAGCGCGAGAGCAAGCGGGCATAGCCGCCGTGGTCGAGCGGCGGATCGTAGGTGAGGCCGCCGAGGTGATCGACCAGCACGAACTCCGTCATCGATTCGAACATCGGCACGTCGATGCGCTGGCCGACGCCGGTGCGCTGCTGGTGCATCAGCCCGCCCATGATCGCGTTGACCATCATCAGGCCGACAATGCGGTCGGCGATGGTGACGGGCACGTAGCGCGGCGTGCCGTCGCCCGCCGCGGCGAGAAGTGTAGGGATCGTTGCCGCGCCCTGGATCAGATCGTCATAGGCGGGCTTTGCTGCATAGGGGCCCGATTGGCCGTAGCCGAATGCGCCGACATAGACCAGCGAGGGATTGATCGCGGCCAGCGTCTCGTAGTCGAGGCCGAGCCGCGCCATCGCCTGCGGGCGCACATTGTAGACGAGCGCGTTGGCGCTCTTCGCCAGGCGCAACAGCGTGTCGCGCCCCTCGGGCTTCTTGAGATCGAGCACGATGCTGCGCTTGCCGCGATTGGCGTTGTGGAACATCCCGCCCATGCCGGGCGTGCGGCCGGGACCGATCTGGCGAACGATGTCGCCTTCGGGGCTTTCGACCTTGACGACGTCAGCGCCCATGTCCGCCAGCACCTGGGTGCCGTAGGGGCCCATCAGTACCGAGGTCAGGTCGAGAATGGTGAAGCCGGCGAGCGGTCCCATGGGGCCTCGTGGGATAAATTCATATACGTGGAGTTAGAGTTCATAAAATGATGGTGTCAATTCGACGTCACCGTCTCCACGCGCATAGCTTCATGCATAGTTCATATACTTGACAGATAAATTCACATATATGTACATTTTCCTCAAGCAAGAATTGGAGTGAGGACCGGATGGTGCTGCAGCGCTTCGCTGCCGCCTTCGGCGTGGGATGGCGTCAAGGAGAACGAAATGAAGAAGAATTGGGTCTGGGCCGCAGCCGCGCTCGCTCTCACGCTGCCGGTCTCGACGTTTCAGGCGCAGGCGCTCGAGCTGAAGATCGCCGACAGCTTCCCCGCCGGTCACTATCTCGTCCGCCTGATGCTCAAGCCCTGGATGGACGACGTCACCAAGCGCACCAATGGCGCGGTGACTTTCACCTATTACCCGAACCAGCAGATCGGCAAGGCGGCGGACATGCTGCGGCTGACGCAGTCCGGCGTGGTCGACATCGGCTACATCGGGCCGTCCTACGTCTCCGACAAGATGCCGCTGTCGGAAGTCGCGCAATTGCCGGGCGCGTTCGCGACCAGCTGCCAGGGCACGCTCGCCTACTGGAAGACCGCGCGCGAAGGCATCCTGGCCAAGCAGGAATACGCGCCGAACAAGATCAAGCTGCTGATGGCCGTAGTGCTGCCGCCCTACCAGGTGTGGACCGTCAAGTCGAAGGTCGAAACCACCAAGGACATGCAGGGCCTGAAGCTGCGCACCACCGGCGGCGCGCAGGATTTGACGCTGCGCGCGCTGAACGCCGTGCCGGTGCGCATGGCCGCGCCCGATGCCTATGAGTCGCTGTCGCGCGGCACCATGGACGGCCTGCTGTTCCCGCTGGACAGCGTCGTGTCCTACGGCCTCGACAAGCTGGTGAAGCACGCCACCGAAGGCGTCAGCTTCGGCAGCTTCATCGTCGCCTATTCCATCAACCAGTCGGTCTGGGACAAGCTGCCCGACGACGTCAAGAAGGCGATGAACGAGGCCTCCGAGTCGATCACGCCGAAGGCCTGCGCCGACGTCGACAAGGAAGGCGAAGTCACCAAGAAGCACATGCAGGACGAAGGCGTCAGCTTCGATCCGCTGCCGGAGGCGACGCGCGCCGAGATGAAGGACAAGCTCAAGGGCGTCGGCAAGGAATGGGCAAGCGGGCTCGACAGCCGCGGCAAGCAGGCCTCCGCCGCGCTGAAGGAGTTCGAAGACTTGCTCGCCGTCGGCGGCGCCAAGTAACCCTGAACGATACGACAAGGGGGGCGTCAGAGGTGATCAAGCGGGCATTAGATGTTCTTGGCGTGCTCGAGCGCGCGCTCACGGTGATCGCGGCGATCTCGCTGTTCGCGATCATGGCGCTGGTGGTGGCCGACGTCTTCATGCGCTACGTCCTGAACAGCCCGCTCTCGTTCACCTACGACCTGATCGGGCTGTATCTTATGGCCGGCGTGTTCTTCTTGACGCTGTCGGATACCTTGCGTGTCCATGCGCATGTCGGCGTGGACGTCCTGTTGTCGCGCGCGCCGCCGGCGGGGCGACGCCTGTCGGAAATCGTCACCGCGATCACGGGGCTGTTCGTGTTCATCCTGATCTCGAAGGTCGGGTTTGAGCGCGCGCTGGAGAATTACGAGCAGCACGACGTGCTCGCTGGCGCCATTCCGTGGCCGACGTGGATTTCGGCGGCGCTCGTGCCGTTCGGCTGCTGCGTGCTCGTGCTGCGGCTGGCGCTGCAACTCGTCGGCAACGTACTCAGTCTCGCGTCCGGGCGTGATCTGTTTCCATTGCCGGCTTTGACCGACGAATCCCGCAGCTTCGAATAAGAGCAGCCCGACATGACCGTTATCCTCGTACTCGGCCTGCTCTTCCTGCTGCTCGCGATTGGAACGCCCGTTGGTTTCGCCATGGGATTTGCCGGCTCGGTCGGCCTCCTGATGGTTGGCGGCACGGGGACGCTGTTCGGCATTCTGCAGACGGCGCCACTCTCGACGGTCTCGTCCTACGAGCTGATCACGATCCCGATGTTCCTGCTGATGGCGGACCTCGTCCTTTTGTCCGGCGTCGCCGACGACATGTTCAAAACGGCATCGGCCTGGATCGGCCGCGTTCCCGGCGGCCTCGGCATGGCGACCGCGCTGGCTGGCGCCGGCTTCGGCGCGATCTGCGGCACCTCGACCGCATCAGCGGCGACGCTTTCCTCCACGAGTCTGCCTGCGATGATCAAGCAGGGCTACGAGCCCAAGATGGCGGCAGGCGTGGTCGCCATCTCGGGCACGCTGGCGATGCTGATTCCGCCCAGCGTGGCGCTGGTGATTTTCGGTCTGCTCGCCGAAGTCAACATCGGGCAATTGCTGATCGGCGGCATCCTTCCAGCGGTGCTCGTGACCGCAACGATCATGGCGACGATCTACTTCCTGGTCTGGCAGGATCCTTCGCGGGCTCCACGTGTCGAGCCGGTCTCATGGCGCGAGAAATTTTCGCTGCTCTGGCAGGTCGGCCCGATGGTTCTGCTATTCTCGTTGGTCACCGGCACCATCTATCTCGGCATCGCGACGCCGACGGAGGCCTCAGCGTTGGGCGCGGCGGGGGCGTTGCTGCTGGCCGTTGCCAAGCGCAGGGTGACCCCGGCCACGCTCTACCGGGCGCTGCTCAGTGCCTGCCACGGCACTTGCATGATCGTGACGATCCTGGTCGGCGCCTCGATCTTCGGGTACTTCTTCACGCTCACCCATGTTACGCAGGATCTCGTCGCCTGGGTCGGCTCCTTGCCGACTTCACGCTGGGTGATCATCGCGCTGATCCTGTTCGGCTACATCGTGCTGGGCTCGTTCATGGACCAGATCGCGATCCTGGTGCTGACCGTGCCGATCGTTCTGCCGCTGATCAAGACGCTCGGCTTCGATCCGATCTGGTTCGGCGTCATCAAGATCGTCACTGCCGAGGTCGGCATGATCACGCCGCCGGTCGGGCTGAACTGCTTCATCGTCGCCCGCTATGCCAAGCGGCCGGTGGCGGAAGTCTTCCACGGCACCTTCCCGCACTTCATCGCGCACCTGATCGCGATCGCGATTTTGGTGGCGTTTCCGTCCATCATCCTCTGGCTGCCCTCGCAGATGGGGCGCTAAGATCGGAGCTCGCGGCTCCCAAGAAGGAGATCAAGAACATGGATTTCGCGCTCACCGATCAGCAGGAAGCCATTCGCGACGCCATCGCAAAGATCTGCGAAGGCTTTCCCGACGCCTATTGGCTGAAGAAGGACCACGACGGCGGCTTCCCGCATGACTTCCACAAGGCGCTGGCTGACGCCGGCTGGCTCGGCATCTGCGTGCCGGAAGAATATGGCGGCTCCGGGCTCGGTATCACCGAAGCTGCGATCATGATGCGCACCATCGCGGAGTCCGGCGCCGGCATGTCGGGCGCCTCCGCGGTGCACATCAACGTGTTCGGTCTCAACCCTGTCGTCGTGTTCGGCACCGAGGAGCAGCGCAAGCGGATGCTGCCGCCGATGGTCGAGGGCCGCGAGAAGGCATGCTTCGCCGTCACCGAGCCCAACACCGGCCTCAACACCACCCAGCTCAAGACCCGCGCTGTCGCCAAGAACGACCGCTACATCGTCAACGGCCAGAAGGTCTGGATATCGACCGCGCAGGTCGCGCACAAGATCCTGCTGCTGGCGCGCACCACGCCGCTGGAAGAGGTGCGCTCGCCGACCCACGGCCTCAGCCTGTTCTACACCGATTTCGATCGCAAGAAGATCAAGGTCCACGAGATCGAGAAGATGGGCCGCAAGATCGTCGATTCCAACGAACTGTTCTTCGAGGATTTCGAGATCCCGATGGAGGACCGCATCGGCGAAGAGGGCAAGGGCTTCCAGTACATCCTCGAAGGCATGAACCCCGAGCGCATCCTGATCGCGGCGGAAGCCGTTGGGCTGGGCAAGCTGGCGCTGTCGCGCGCGACCGAATACGCCAAGACGCGCGTCGTCTTCAATCGGCCGATCGGCAAGAACCAGGGCATTCAGCATCCGCTCGCGGTGAACTGGGTCGAGCTCGAGGCAGCCTGGCTGATGGTGATGCAGGCGGCATGGCAGTACGACAAGGGCTTGCCCTGCGGCGCGGGCGCCAATGCGGCGAAGTATTTCGCAGGCGAAGCCGGATACCATGCCTGCGAGCAGGCGGTGATGACCCATGGCGGCTTTGGTTACGCCAAGGAATTCCACGTCGAGCGTTACTTGCGCGAAGTCCTGATCCCGCGCATCGCGCCGGTCAGCCCGCAGCTCGCGCTCAGCTTTATCGCGGAAAAGGTGCTCGGCCTCGCCAAGTCGTACTAGGCCGAGGGTTCGGGGAGGATCGCAGTGAATCTCGCCCATCATCTCCTGCGTGCAGCCAAGGCCGACGCATCCGCGCCGGCTCTTCTCAAGGGCCTGACGCCGGTCGCCGATTACGGCCGGCTCGCGACGACTGTTTCCGCGCTGGCCGCGTCGCTGCAGCAAAGCTTTGGCCTCAGCAGGGGCGACCGCGTCGCGCTGCTGATGAAGAACGTGCCGGATTATGTCGCCTGCCTCTATGCCTGCTGGCATGCGGGCCTGGCCGCCGTTCCCATCAACGCAAAGCTGCATCCGCGCGAGGTCGCGTTCATCCTCGACAATTCGGGCGCTGCGGTCATGTTCGTGACCGAGGACATGGCCGGTGTCGCGTCGGACGCGCTGGCGCTCGGCACGGCCAAGCCTGATATCATCGAGATCGGCTCGGCCGAGCATCGCGCGCTGGAGAGGACCGAGGGCATTGCCATCGCGGATGTCGCAATCACCGATCCCGCCTGGATCTTCTACACCAGCGGCACCACCGGGCGGCCGAAGGGCGCGGTGCTCAGCCATCGCAATCTGCTCGCGATGTCGCTGAACTATCTCGCCGAGATCAATCCGGTCGTGCCCGGCGAGGCCCTGCTGCACGCGGCCCCGATGTCGCACGGCTCCGGCCTCTACATGGTGCCGCATGTTCTCGGCATGGGCGCGCAGATCATTCCAGAGAGCGGCCGCTTCGAGCCGGACGAGATTTTGGCGCTGACCGCCAAGCGGGATAACATCTCTTTCTTCGCGGCACCGACCATGGTGCGGCGCCTGACGGTTGCGGCGGAAGCGGCGGGCGCAGCCGCGCCGGGGCTGAAGACCATCATCTATGGCGGCGGCCCCATGTATGTCGCCGATTGCAAGGCCGCGCTCGCGGTGTTCGGGCCAAAGCTTGCGCAGATCTACGGTCAGGGCGAGACGCCGATGACCATCACCTATTTGCCGAAATCCATGCATGTCGACGCCGGTCATCCGCGCCACGAGGAGCGCCTCGCCTCGGTCGGCATCGCGCAGGGTGTGGTGCAGGTGCGGACCGTGGACGAGGCGGGCCGGGACGTTGCGCCTGATGAGGTCGGCGAGATCATCGTGCGTGGCGACACCGTGATGTCCGGCTACTGGCAGAATCCGGAGGCAACCGCGAACACGCTGCGCGACGGCTGGCTCTATACCGGCGACATGGGCGCCTTCGACGCCGACGGCTTCCTCACGCTGAAGGACCGCTCCAAGGACGTCATCATCTCCGGCGGCACCAACATCTATCCGCGCGAGGTCGAGGAAGTGCTGCTGCGGCATGACGCCGTCGCCGAGGTCTCGGTGATCGGCCGGCCGCATCCGGAATGGGGCGAGGAGGTGGTGGCCATCGTGGTTGCTGCCGAGGGCAGGGCGGTCACGCGCGACGAGCTCGACCAGATGTGCAATGCCTGGATCGCGCGCTTCAAGCGGCCGAAACATTATTACCTCACCGGCGAGCTGCCGAAGAACAGCTACGGCAAGATCGTGAAGACGGAGCTGCGCACGCTGCTGGCGGAGTCCTCCGCGCGTCTCACCCTGATGGGCTGAGGCGGCGATGTCCGGGGACGCGCCGCCGATCGACTACTCCGGCCTGATCCGCGAGGGCGATCTCGTCGTGTGCGGACAGGCGACGGCGGAGCCGGTCACCCTGACCGAAGCGCTGATGGTGCAGGCTGAACTGCTTCCGTCGTTTCGCATGATGGTCGGGCCGGTGTTCTCTGACACGTTCTCAGCAGGCCCTGCGTCCAACGTCTCGTTCCAGAGCTATGGCGTGATCGGCAATACGCGGCGACTGGCCAAGGCCGGGCGGCTCGACGTACTCCCGAGCAACTACAGCGCCTTCTGTGCCGACTTCGCCACACGCCGCCACAAGGCCGATGTCGTTCTGGTGCAACTCGCCGAAGGGAGCGACGGGCGGCTGAGCGCCAGCCTCTCCAACGACTATGTCACCGATGCCGCGCGTGGTGCGCGCCTCGTCATCGCCGAGATCAATCCCCATGCGCCCTTTACGTTCGGTGCGGAATGGCCCGGGGATGTGCCGATCCATCACCGCGTGATGGCCCGCCGTCCGCCGGTCGAGCTGGCCTCGCCCCCGCTCGACGATGTCTCGCGGCGCATCGCGTCCCACGCGGCAGGCCTGATTGGCGACGGCAGCACGCTCCAGTTCGGCGTCGGGCGGATTCCGGACGCGATCCTCTCCTCGCTGTCCCACGCCCGCAACCTCGGCATTCATTCCGGCCTGATCAACGACGCGGTCGTCGACCTGATCGAGCGCGGCGCGGTGACGAATGCGGAGAAGCGGATCGACCCCGGGCTAACAGTCACCAATCAGGTGATCGGCACGCAGCGGCTCTATCGCTTCGTGCACGAGAACAAGGCGGTCGCGGTGCGGCCGACGTCCTACACGCATGGCCAGGGCGTGCTGGCCCGGATCAACCGCCTTGTCGCGATCAACTCGGCGCTTCAGGTCGGGCTCGACGGCAGCGTCAATTCCGAGACGCTGCATGGCGTCGCAATCGGCGCGATCGGCGGGCAGCTCGATTTCGTCCGCGGCGCCAACGCCTCTCCTGGGGGAAGGGCGATCATCGCCCTGCCGGCGACGGCGTCCGACGGAACCAGCCGTATCGTCGTCCATGTCGAGACGGTGACGACGCCGCGCGCCGATGTCGATGCCATCGTCACCGAATGGGGGATTGCCGAGCTGCGCGGCTGCGGGCTTGCCGAGCGTGCGCGCCGGATGATCGCGATCGCTGCGCCCGAGCACCGCGATGCCCTGTCGGCGCAGCTCAAAGTCTAGCGCAAGAGCTCAGTTCATCATGGCGAGCGCCGGACGCTGGCTTTCGCCGGACCCGATGATGGCAGGAAGGTCGGTCGCCTCACCGGCGATCATGTGCGACATGCCCCAGAACAAATGCGCCAGGCGGGAGAACACCAGCCGCTCGCGCTCGACAGGAACGGTGCCGTCCGGGATCGTCACGGTCTCGAGGCCAACCACCTTCTTGAAATCGGGCCAGATCGTCATCGACTGCGCGATCACGGAATAGCAGCGCGGATCCTCGTCGCTCTCGTCGGGCGCCTGCGGCAGGCCCGGATATTGGGTCGGCGCGGCGTAGAACTTGTACGCACCGTAGCCGAGCCTGAGCAGGAACTTTTCGGGGACGGCGACGTCGGCGGCGAAGGATACGAGGCGCGCCTCGTTCAGAACGTCGGGGGTGATGGCGCTGAGGTCCTGGGCGCGCAGCGCCGAGCAGAAGGCGAGTTCGCGATTGTGCTCGCGGAGCAGATTGGCGAGCGGCTGTTGCTGTTGCACGGTGTCGGTGAGCAGGATGATGGTCTTGAGCATCGTGTGGTGTCCCTCAAGGGAAGAGATGGCGCGCGGTCATGACCGCATCGTCGGACGCGTGGGCGACGAAGAAATCGTTGGCGATGCGCTGCCCCGGCGCGATCTCCAGGATGCGGTAGCGGGCATGGGCTGCGGCTTCACGCGCGGCGCCGACGTCGTCCTGCCAGGCGCAGAGCGTCAGCTCGAGCCGGCCGTACCCGCCGCAGTCGGCGGCATAGGCGCCGGTCACGGCTTCCACGGTGGCGGCGACCGCGCCGGCATCGCTGGCGGAGACATCGCGCAGGATCACGGCGATGCCGGTACCGTTCTCGGCCTTCGAGGTCATGATCATGAAGGCGTCGCGGGGACCGGTGCGTCCGGCGCGGCGCGCCGCGCGTGCAATGCCTGCGAAGCCGGGATCGGGTCCGAGATCCAGCGTCGTGGTCTGTTCGCTGTGCAGGATGGTGGCACGCATCGCGCCGAGATCGCCCTTCAGCGCGTGATAGGACCGCGGCAGCCACACGGTATCGAGCGGCACCTGTGAGGAGGTCAGGCTCCAGGCCTGGTCGAGCAGATAGCCTTCCCAGATCGCGGGGTAGGACGCCGCAAGCCGCTGCCAGGTGCGGAGCAGCATTTCGGCGCGCTCGGTGCGGCCGAGATAGAGCGTGCGCGCCGACATCTCCCAGCGATTCCATTTGTGGAGGGCGACGTCGCAGCCGAGGAAGGACGGCAGCAGGGGCGCTTCGCGGAAGGTCGCATCGGTCTCGACGAACAGCAGCGGCTCGCGGTACTTGCTCCACATCCGCAGCATGAACTCGGCCTTCTCGAAGCAGAGAACGCGGTCGTCGAGCTGGGTATCGATCGGCTCGATATGGCAGGGGAGATCAAAACGCTCGAGCGAGTGCCGGAGCGCGAAGGCTGCGGTCGCGTCGCCGCGTGGATAGCAGGAGACGATCCGCGGCCGGACGGTGGATGCGTCGGCTGCGGTAAGGAATTTCGACCAGCCGATGCCGCCCCACCACATCTCGTGCGGGCCGTCCGCGCCGGAGGGGCCGACGGTGCCGAACTCGGTCAGCTTGGACTTGAGGAAGTCGAAGCCGGGATTCTCGCTAGCGGGAATGACGACGGTGCAGCCGGGCGTGAGCGACCGGTAGAACAGCTCGGCCGCCGCGCCGCTGAGCGGTTCCCTGAGGATGATGACGCCAGCCCGCGGGCTCTCGCTGAGATCGAGGGTCGGCGCACCGTACTGGCCGACCAGCCAGCCCAGCCGATCGCACTGGGGCCGGCCGAGCTTGACGCCGCCGGTTTGCAGTAGCCGATCAAGGTTCTCGTGCGTCTTGTCCGTCAATTCCGTGCCCCCTCGTGCCGGCCCCTGCACTTCAACGGCCGGGGCGGCGCGATCAGGCGCACTATTTGACGCTGGACCCGAGCGGGGTGATCGCGACGGAATAGACCGTGATGTCCCGAATCATCGGGGCGACCGGGATCAGCAGGCAACTTTCGTCGGTCTCGGCGCGATAGTGCTCACGGTTCCGTTGCACGCCGGCATAGACCAGGCTCTCGGCGGGGACCCTGATGACGTCCTGACTTGCCGCGGCCTCGCGGATCTCGTCGGCGGATTGCATCGTCACGCCGTGCAGGAGGCCTTCGGGCGCGAACTTCGGCAGCGGAAGCGCCAACATGGCGATACCCATGGTGCGAGAGACCGGAATGCGCACGCGCAGCTCCCCGAGGCCGGTGCGGTGGACCGCGACCGATTCCAGCGTTGCCTCGCCTTTGGCGCGGAACAATCCGACCTGAACCGCACCGCAGGGGCTTTCTTCGAAGACGTCGGCGGGCAGGCGGTTGGCGCCGAACAGCGTATAGAGATAGGCGTGGGAAGGGGACAGGCGTGCGAAGCTGCCCGCTAGCCACATCGGCGGTCCGGCCGACGTGCAGGCGGCAGAGAGGCCGCGGGCCGTGATCTGGTTGCGGACGAAATCGCAGTCCAGCATCGGCGCCAGCGCCTGCGTGCCGAGATTGACGTCGTGCTGCAGGCCGCCGAGCAGCGCCAGCTCGTCGTCATCGGGGAGCAGCAGCAGGCGCGCCAGGGTTGCCATGCTCCAGCGTGCCGAGACGTCGGGCTCGCTGTAAGGGCTCAGACAAAAGTCGAGCGCAACGTCGCCGGCGTTTGCCGCGAAGGCGATGGCACCGGACTGGATTTCGGCGGCCAGCGCGATCTGGCCGGCGGAGTGCGGGTTGGTCTCGCGCAGGACCTCGTTGCCGTCATAGTCGCGCACCGAGCCCTCGGCGGAGCTGCAAGCCTGCTCCAGCAGCGCGACATTCCGCACCAGCATGCGCTTGACGTGAGGCGTGACCACGAGATCGGAGATGAAGCCGGTCGCGCTGTCCTCTTCGGCGAGATCGTCGAAGGCATCGTCGATCGAGAGGAGATAAGCACCGTGGAGGCGGATCTTGATGCCTTCGAGGTCGAAGACCCGCCGCAGGGCTTTCTGCACGCTGCCTGAATAGCCGAGATCGGCAAGAACGAGATCGGTACAGGCGTCGAAATCCGGTATCGCGTGGCGCATGTAAGCGAGCAGCCGTGCGCGCAGGATCGCAGCGAGCTCGAGAATGTCGCTGGTCTCCATCAAGGCGGGTAACACCTCGGCGAGCTCGCGGCCGGTCACGGTACCGTCGGGTGCCTTGGCGAAGAACGCCGCGACTTTCGGCGGCAGCACCTTGACCATGTCGCGAAAGGTCGGCGCGTCGAACTTCGCGATCTTGGGAAGGAAGTCGATCAGCGGCTGCAGCGTGTCGGCCGAGGCAATCAGGCTGACGCGGCGGTTGATCTCGAGATAGGGCGTCGTCCCGTGCAGCTCTTCCCAGATCCAGTGCGACAGGAATCCGTCGCGGCCGAGAAAGCCGAGAACGACATGCCGGCCGGGACCCGCAACCTGCTCGCAGCGCCTGGCGATGAAGGCGTCGAAGGCAGTCATGACAGGGCCGAGCACCGTCGTGCCGAGGTGGAAGGCCGGAGATCTCTCGGCGCTGCGCGCGGCCATCATTCGCCGCAACGTGCGCAACCCGTGATCGAGCCGCGACGGCGCCCCCGGGCACAGCAACTCGAACAGCGAGGTCTCACGCTGCAGCTTCGAGGCCAACTCCCGCGAAGCCTGGGGATAGTAGCGCGGCCGAATGCCGTGACGCCGTGCGCCCTTGATGTCCGCGTGCTCGTTGTCGCCGACATGGAAGGAGGCACCGGCATCGACGCCCTGCTCGGTCAGATACTTCGCGAAAAGCGCCTCGCTCTTGCCGCTGCCGTGGTCGCAGGAGGCGTAGAGAAAGTCCCATGTCAGGCCGGGGCGGCAAGCGCGCAGCAATCGCGCCAGCCGGTCGGAATCCCAATAGGTATCAGAGATGAATCCAACGCGGTGGCCGGCACGCTTCATGTCGAGATATTGCCGAAGCATGTCCGGATTGGCGCGGCACAGCGCGAGCTCTGCCGAAAACTCCGATTCGACGAGGCCGTTCAGGTCGCTGCGCTTGAGGCCGAACAGGTTGAATGGAAAGAACGAATAGATTTCCTCGATGCGAACTTCGCTTCCGCCGTGCTTCTCCTTCGCGGCCCTGCGCGCGCGCGCTTCGGCCTGGATGCGATGCTGAACGAAACTCGCGGAAACATTCGGACAAGTTCTTGAAATGCCCGATAGCTCGTAAGTCCTTTCAAATACGCCATCTGGCGTCGTGCAGGCACGAAGCAGAAATGTATCGAAAACATCGAACGACCAAGCAGAAACAAATCTCGTGCGACGCTTTGCGTCCGCCGTTGCGATCGTCATGCGTCAAATCCCCGCCAATCAGAACGATTAACGTGCGCACGCGCGAGGTCAGGCGCCGCTGAAGCGAAAAAAATTCACGCGCGCTTCAAAAACGCGCGCGTCGCGACTGACAGATTCAAAAAAATCGCTAGGTTCGAAAAAGGTGATTCGGAAAAAATTGCCGGGTGCGGAAGCCGTCTCGCGTTCATTCACACTCGGAAACAATCACAACTTCGCGCGCATCATGCGCGTCGCGCGCGATCACCTAGTGCCGCGTAATGTCAGCGTTTTCTCTTCAGTGCATCTGTTCAGGATGGATGATCCGCCATGGCGCGAGACGATGTGATGATTGCAGGTGTGAGGCGCGAGATGATCGCGCAGTCGGCAATTATTGCCCGATACTCGGCAAAAATGACCGGATAACATCTTGAACAATAACAAAAATTCTCCGCCTGGATTGTTTTGGTGCCGCGTTCAACGCCTGGAAGCCGTGTGGCATGTGCGCCGCCGGCATTGCGGGTTGGAGGTTGCGGGATGAGTTACGCTGCTGATGTCATGGCTCCCGCCGAGGCCGAGATTGCGACGACGGTGCCGGCCGACATGGCCGTGCCGGTGATGCCGTCGGCGCCGCTCGCGCCTGACAGCGCGCCGGTCGCCGACGACGTCGTCTTCGATGAAGACAGTGAACTTCTCGACAGGCTTGCTGCAGACGACGAGGCGGCGTTCCGCATGCTGGTCGAGCGCCACATCGATCGCGCTTATGCCATCGCGCTACGCATCGTCGGCAATGCAGCGGACGCCGAAGACGTGGTGCAGGATACCATGCTCAAGATCTGGAGCCATCGCGGACGCTGGCAGCATGGCCGCGCCAAGTTCTCGACCTGGCTCTACCGCGTCATCTCCAACCGCTGCATCGACCTGCGCCGCAAGCCGCGCAACGAGAACGTCGAGACCGTGCCCGAGGTCGCCGACGGTCAGCCCGGCGCGGTGGAGATCATCGAGCGCAACGAGTTGAACGACATGCTAGAGCTCGCCATGCAGCGCCTGCCCGAGCAGCAGCGCATCGCGGTGATCTTCTCGTACCACGAGAACATGAGCAACGGCGAGATCGCGCAGGTGATGGACACCACGGTGGCTGCGGTCGAGTCGCTGCTCAAGCGCGGCCGCCAGCAACTGCGCCAGTTGCTGCGCAAGCACGAACGCGACATCCGCACCGCGTTTACCGACTGCTAACCATAAAATCTCCCTCGCGAAAACTTTCGCGCCTGATCTCTCTGCGCTCCGCCGTTTGAGCGAACGGACGGGGCTGCGGTCTGCGTCGTCAATCGTCTTCAACGATGCGGCACGCCATGCCCATCAGCACAGGAGGTTCCAATGCCTGCAATCAACACGAACACCGCCGCGAACTCCGCGGTCCGCTACCTCAACATCAATTCCGCGCAGGAGAGCAGCTCGCTCGCCAAGCTGTCGAGCGGCTCGCGCATCACCTCGGCCTCCGACGACGCCGCGGGCCTCGCGATCTCGACCCGCATCTCCTCGGACGTCACCACCCTGCAGCAGGCCGCGACCAACGCCTCGCAGGCGACCGCGATCCTCCAGACCGCTGACGGCGGCGCCTCGAACATCTCCGACATCCTGGCGCGCATGAAGTCGCTGGCCTCCGAATCCGCCTCGGGCACCACGACCGATTCCAGCCGCGCCTACATCAACTCGGAATTCTCGCAGCTCACGAGCGAAATCGATTCGATCGCGACCGGCACGCGTTATTCCAGCCAGAGCCTGCTCGACGGCTCCAGCGTGTTCGCCTCGGGCGTCTCGGTCCTGGTCGGCTCCTCCGGCTCGGACACCATCACCATCACGCTGACCAGCCTCAAGGCCTCCTCGCTCGGCGTGTCCTCGCTCGACGTCAGCACGCTGTCGGATGCGACCTCGGCGCTGACCGCGCTCGATACCGCGATCGACACGGTCTCGGCCGCCCGCGCCAGCATCGGTGCGCAGGAATCGCGGTTCAACTTCTCGTCGGACTCGATCTCGACCCAGACCCAGAACCTGCAGTCCGCGAACTCGGCGATCAAGGACGTCGACATCGCCTCCGAGCAGGCCAAGCTGTCGTCGGCCGAGGTGAAGACCCAGGCCGCGGTGTCGGCGGAATCCGCGGCGAACCAGATGCCGCAATATCTGCTCAAGCTCCTCGGCTAAGGCGCGAGACGCAGACGACCGTTACGCCGGGCCGGCTTGATGCCGGCCCGGTTCTCCCGGGGATGGAGCGGCCACCACAGTGACCAGCGTCAGTTCGAGCACCAGCAGCACGTCGACCACAAGCTCATCGAGCGCGTCCTCGGTGACCACGACCGGAACCAGCACGTCGACCAGCGTCGACTGGAGCGCGCTGATCACCGCGGCGGTGAACGCCAAGCTCGCCCAGGCGACCACGATCTCGACCACGATCACCAACAACGAAGCCAAGATCTCCGCCTACCAGACGCTGCAGACCGACCTGTCCACGCTGTCGAGCGGGCTGTCGTCGCTGGCGACCTCCATCGTCAATTCGCTGGCGACCAACGTCTTCGCCACCCGCGCGGCGACCATCAGCTCGACCGGCGACGTCAGCGCGTCCTCGGCGCTGTCCATGTCGGTCAGCAATGGTGCCGCGACGGGCGACCATACGCTGACGATCAGCCAGGTCGCGACCGCGCAGAAGGTGGTCGGCACCTCGCAATCGAGCCAGACCGACGAGCTCGGCTATTCCGGCACCTTCTCGATCGGCCTCGAGGGCGGCACGACGTCCGACATCACCGTCGACAGCACGATGTCGCTCCAGGACATCGTCGACAGCATCAACGCCCAGACCTCGACCACCAATGTGCAGGCGTCGATCGTCCAGGTGTCCAGCGGGTCCTATGAAATGGTGCTGACCGGCACCGAGGACGCCGCCGACATCAGCTATTCCAGCACGTCCGGCGACGACATCCTGAACAAGCTCGGGGTGACCGACAGCACCGGCGCCTTCGCCGACGTGCTCCAGACCTCGCAGGCCGCCGAGTTCGCCCTCGACGGCATCTCGATGACGCGCGACACCAACGACATCACCGACGTGCTCACGGGCGTGACGTTCAACCTGCTCCAGGCGACGCCTGACGGCGCGACGGTGAACATCAGCATCGAGCCCGACACCAGCCAGATCGAATCGGCGGTCGAGACCTTCGTCACCAACTACAACACCTTTCGCGACGCGGTGGTCGCGCAGCAGGCGACCGGCACTGACGGCACGGCGGATTCGAGCGCGGTGCTGTTCGGCGACGGCACCATGCGCGACATCATGGACGCGCTCCAGAACGCGCTCAACAGTACCGTCGGCGGCCTCACCATGGCCGACCTCGGCCTGTCCTTCAACGAGAAGAACGAGCTCGAGCTCGACACCTCGACCTTGTCCGAGATCCTCAGCACCAATTTGAGCGGCGTCACGACGCTGCTGTCGGCGCAGACCAAGACCTCGTCGAGCCAGCTCACCGTCGTCAACACCGGCACCTCGCCGCAATCCTTCACGCTCGACCTCACGGTGGATTCCGACGGCAAGCTCTCCTCGGCCTCGATCGGCGGCGACTCCTCGATGTTCACGGTCAGTGGCACCACGATCATCGGCGTCGCGGGGACGGCCTATGCCGGCATGGCCTTCACCTATTCGGGCTCGACGTCGCAGTCGATCACGGTGACCTCGACCTCCGGCATCGCGACCCAGCTCTACCAGATCTCCAAGAACTACTCGTCGAGCTCCGGCGCGCTGCAGACGTTGATCACGAACCTGACCGACCGTGACGACGAGCTGCAGCAGAAGGTGGACGACATCGAGAGCGCCGCTTCCGCCTACCAGACGCAGCTCCAGACCCAATACGCAAGCTACCAGGCCGCGATCGAGAGCGCCAACAACACGCTCACCTATCTCAAGGCCTTGCTCAACTCCAGCTCGAGTAATTGATGATGCATAATCCGATGGCGTACATGGCCAACCAGGCCTATCGGGGAGCCGCGACCAGCGTGCCGCCGCTCAAGGCGATTTCGATGCTGCTCGGCGGCGCGATCACCTTCCTCCAGAAGTCGCTGGCCGCGCAGGAAGCGCGGCGCTTCGAGGAGGGGCACGAATATCTGATGAAGGCGACCGCGATCCTGCGCGGGCTGAGCCACAATCTGGATTTCACCAAGGGCGGCGCGTTGGCCGAGCGGCTGTTCCAAACCTACAACCGCCTCATCGTGGCGAGCCACAAGGCCTTCGGCCGGCCGTATGCCCGCGAGAGCTTCAGCCGCATCGTCGCTGCGCTGACGGAACTGCGCGAAGCCTGGGAGCATGTCGACGCCACCGTGCGCGGCGGCAAGGCCGCGGCGGCCGATTCGACCCGCAAGGGCTGACGACGCCCCGCGGGCGACGCGAAGGGAAGGGCGGCTTGCGGTTTTGCCCGCTTTCCGCGGTGCTGCGGGCGGATTTGGCGCCTGAAGCCGCCGAAATCCGGTTTCCGCCGCGCCTGCAATGCTCTATGAGGAGCCTGACCGAGGCGGGACCGGCAGGCGATGGACGTCACCGAGTTTGAGGAACTGATCGATCGGCTGGGCGAGGATCTCTCCCGCTGGCCCGACGATCGTCGTTTGCCCGCCGAGGCGCTGCTGGCGCAATCGTCCGCCGCGCAGGCCTTGCTGGACGAGGCACGTATCTTGCGCCAGGCGCTCGCCGCCCCCGCGATCCGCGCGCCGAAAGGCCTCGCCGACCGCATCGTCGCCGCTGCTGCGAAAATGAAAGACGACACCGCCGAGCCGCGTACCGAAGGCGAGACGGCGGGGAGCTGAAGCCTCTCTCTCTGACATCCGACGTTGGCGTCTTCACCTCGCCCCGCTTGCGGGACGGGGAGCGCAGCGATGCCGCCGCATAATCATCGCGCAAACTAGCTCGCCCACGCGGCAGATTTTGCCGTGTCGAAAGCCATTTTCGCGCGCGTGAATCCTCGCCTGAATCCGCTCGGCCACGCGTTTCATCAGCACACAGATTTCACGTGCCGCCGAGCGACAGCCCGTCACCGGCAGCGCAGGAAAGCCGGAGTTTCTGATGACCGTTTCCGCCACGAGTTCTGCGACGACAGCGACCACGACGACGGCATCGTCATCGAGCACGTCGTCGAGTTCGTCGCTCACCTCCAGCGATTTCCTGAGCCTGCTCGTCAGCGAGCTTCAGAACCAGGATCCGCTGAACGCGACCTCGACCACCGACTTCATCAACCAGCTCACCTCCTACGCCAACTTCACCCAGCAGCAGTCGATCAACTCGAACATGTCGTCGCTGGCGAGCTCGTTCTCGAGCCTCGTGACGCTCAACTCGGTGAACTATATCGGCCACACCGTCGAGGCGAAGACCGACACGTCGACCTTGAGCAACGGCTCGGCGACGTTCGGCTACTCGCTGTCTTCGGCCGCCTCGAACGTCTCGATCAGCATCTCCGATTCCTCCGGCAACGTCGTCTACACCGGGACCGGCACCGGCAATTCCGGCTCCAACAGCTTCACCTGGGACGGCAAGGATTCCAGCGGCAACCAGCTGTCAGACGGCGGCAAGTACACCATCGCGGTGACCGCGACGGACTCCGCCGGAAACTCGGTCCTCAACTACACGACCGTCACCGGCACGGTGACCGGCATCGATACCTCGACGTCCACGCCTACGCTCACGGTGAACAGTGTCGCTGTCAGCGCCGCCAACATCCTCGGCGTCACGTCCTGATCCTTCGTCCTGATTTTCTCGGAGTTTCACCATGAGTCTCACCGGTGCATTGTCCTCGGCGATCTCGGCGCTCAGCGCCCAGAGCCAATCTCTCTCGATGATCAGCGACAACATCGCCAACTCCGACACGACCGGTTACAAGACGACGTCGGCGATGTTCGACGCGCTGGTCACCGCATCGAGCAACACGACATCCTATGCCTCTGGCGGCGTCACCGTCTCGGGCCGCGCCAACATCACCCAGCAGGGGCTGCTGGCCGCGACCTCCAACGCCACCGACGTCGCGATCCAGGGCACTGGCTTCTTCGTGGTGACCAGCGCCACGTCGGGCGGCACCACGTCCTACACCCGCAACGGCGCCTTCACGATCGACAATGCCGGCTACCTCGAAAACAACGGAAGCTATCTGGAAGGATGGCGCACCGACGCGGACGGCAACGTCGTCGGCAGTGAATCGGCCAGCAACCTCTCGGCGATCAACACCCAGATCGCCTCGACCAGCGGCAGCGCCACCACCAAGACCACGATCGCGGCCAATCTGCCGTCGGACGCCGCCACCGGCGACACCTATACCAGCTCGATGACAGTCTACGATTCGCTCGGTGCGGCGAATACGATGCAGATCACCTGGACCAAGACCGGCACCAACGCCTGGAGCGCGAGCTTTGCCAATCCGACCTCGGCGTCCGACACGACGACCGCGACCGGCACGGCCTCCGGCACCATCGACATCACCTTCAACAGCGATGGTTCGCTCGCCAGCACCAGTCCCGACCCGGCGACGGTCTCGATCACGGGCTGGACCGACGGTGCGGCCGACAGCACGGTCACCATGGCGCTCGGCACCGCCGGCGGGACGGACGGCCTGACGCAATATGCGTCCGGCGAAACCACGCCCGCGGTCAACGTCACCAGCATCGACTCGGACGGCTTGTCCTACGGCAAGCTGTCGAGCATCTCGATCGGCAAGAACGGCGTGGTCGACGCCACCTATTCCAACGGCGAGACGATCGCGATCTACAAGATCGCGGTGGCGACCTTCGCCGATCCCAACGGGCTTTCCGCTTCCAGCGACGGCCTCTATTCGGCGACCGTGGCGTCGGGCAACGCCGCGCTGCAGGCCTCCGGCGAGAACGGCGCCGGCACCATCTACGGCAGCGAGCTGGAATCCTCGACCACGGACACCTCCAGCCAGTTCTCGAGCATGATCTCGGCGCAGCAGGCCTATTCGGCCGCGTCGCAGGTCATCTCCACCGTCAACAAGATGTACGACACCCTGATCTCGGCGATGAGGTGAGCGATGCCAGGTGAGAAAGCGAGCGCGGCCGGAGAGGCGCTGCTGCGCCGGCTGCGACGGCTGGTGGCGCGGGCCGCATCCGTCAAAGGCAGCGATCGCAAGCAGCTCCTCGCGCTGCTCGACGATATCGAGACGGCCCGAACTGGTCTCCTGCGGGAATGCGCGGCGATCGAGGGCGAGATGAGGCAGGCAACCGTCAGGGCGACCGCGATCGGCGCGTATTTGCGCAACTCGCAAGTCCAACGCGGCAAACGGCATAGCTAGAAGAAGGCGACGACCATGAGTGTAGCCCAAGCCAAGATGACGACCGCCGCAAATGGCGACGCCCGGATCAACTCGCTGATCGCGCTGATCGACACGCTCACCGCGCTGGTCGCGGAGGAGAACGCCGAGCTCGCCCGGGGCCTGCCGGCCTCGCGCCTCAAGCAGGTCGACGAGAAGAACCGGCTGGCGGAGACGTTCGAGCGGATCGTCGCCGAATGTGCGGCCGGCACCACCAGCCTGCACGTCCGCGACAGGATCCTGCGCGAGCAGCTGATGGACAAGATCCTGAAGCTGCGCATGGCGATGGACGAGAATCTGGTGCGCCTGCGCGCGGCGATCGAGGCCAGCAACCGCCGGATCGAGGCTGTCATGCAGGCGATCCGCGAGCAGATCGCGGCGGTGTCGCCCTATGGCGCCTCCGGCCGCGTCGCCGCCCGCACCGTCTCCAGCGGCACCAGCCGCAGCGCCTGACGGTTGGAAGGGGCCCGCCGTGTCACTCGATATCGCACGATCGATCGCCTTCAGCGGCCTGTCGGCCACGTCGGTGCAGATCAGCGTGACGTCGTCGAACATCTCGAACGCCGACACGACGGGCTACACGACCAAGACGGCGAACCAGTCGAGCAGCGTCACCAACGGCGTCGGCACCGGCGTCACGGTGACGGGGATCACCTCGACGGTGGACAAGCTGCTGCTGAAGTCGCTGATCTCGGCGACCTCCGATCTCGGCGCGGCCGATACCACCAACACCTATCTGACCTCGCTGGAGAAGCTCTACGGCTCGACCAGCAGCACCGACGATTCGTCGACCGGCACCTCGCTCGCCAACACCATCGCCTCGCTGGAATCGGCGCTGTCGTCGCTGGCGAGCACGCCGAGCAGCGCCTCGCTGCAATCCAACGTCGTCAGCGCGCTGGACGATGTCGCAAGCCAGTTGCGGGAAACGTCGAGCGGTATCCAGAAGCTGCGGTCCGACGCCGACAAGGACATCGCGTCCTCGATCGACGACGTCAACACGGACTTGCAGCAGATCGCCGACCTCAACGCCCAGATCAAGCAGACGGCGGCCGCGGGGCAGTCGACCGCGGATCTTGAGGACCAGCGCAACACCGCGCTGCAGGACCTTGCCTCGAAGATGAACATCAGCTACTTCACGGCGTCGAACGGCGATCTGCAGATCTACACGACGTCCGGCCAGGCGCTGGTCGACAGTTCCGCGCACACGATCAGCTATACCGCCGCGGCCAATGTGACGGCGGCAACGACCTACACCGCGGGCTCGTCGTCGAGCGGCTTCAGCGCCATCACGGTGAACGGCGTCGACATCACCTCCCAGATCACCGGCGGCGACATCGGCTCGCTCATCACGCTGCGCGACAAGACCCTGCCGGCGGCGCAGTCGCAGCTCGACCAGCTCGCCCAGCAGTTGGCATCGGCGATGAACAGTGTCTCGAACAGCGCGTCCGCGGTGCCGGCGGCGACGAGCCTCACCGGCACGACCAGCGTCACCAGCAGCACGGCACTGTCCGCGACCGGAACGGTGCGCCTTGCCGTCACCGACCAGAGCGGCAATCTGGTCTCCTATGGCGATCTCGACCTGTCGTCCTATGCCACGGTCGGCGATCTCGTCACCGCCATCAACGGCATTTCCGGCTTGTCCGCGTCGGTCGATTCCGACGGTCATCTCTCGATCACTGCGACCGGCTCGGGCAACGGCGTCGCCATCAACGAGATGACCAGCTCGGTCGGAAGCTCCGGCGAGGGGTTTTCGGAGTATTTCGGCCTCAACGACCTCGTGACCGGAACCAGCGCGGCGGATATCGCGGTCAACAGCAAGATCCTGTCAGGCACCAACGAGCTCCAGCTCGCAACCCTGGATTCCTCGTCAAGCCTGACGGTCGGCAGCACCGTGTTGTCGTCGGGCTCGGCGACCGTGGTCAACGCCTTCTACGACGCGCTGACGGACTCGCGCACATTCGCCTCCACCGGCGGGCTTGCCGCAACCACCGGCTCGCTTGCCGACTATGCCTCGGCCATCGTGTCCGACGTCGCGAGCAAGGCATCGCAGGCCTCGACGACTTACACCGCCAAGGAGACCACGCAATCGACCTATGCGAGTTCGCTGTCCTCGCAGTCGGGCGTCAACCTCGATGAGGAGTCCGCCAAGCTCAGCACGCTCCAGAACAAATATTCGGCGGCCTCGGCGCTGATCCAGGCCATCAACTCGATGTACTCGGCGCTGCTCACCGCTGTGCAGTCCACGTAAGGAGGGAGCGATCATGGTTGCAATGCGGATTGCGACCTTCGCGCAGTCGAACAAGATGATCTCCGACGCGATGCGCGTCGAGACGGTCATGGCCAACAAGCAGATCCAGGAATCGACTGGTGTCATCTCGACCGATTTCGGCGGCTATGGCTCGGACGCGCAGCATGTCGTCAACCTCCAGGTCTCGGTGACGCGCGCGCAATCCTATATCGATGCCGCCACGCTCGCCGACAGCAAGGTGCAGGTGATGTATTCGGCGGTCGGCTCGATGACCGACATCCTCACCCAGCTCCGCTCCCAGCTCAGCGCCGCCTCGACCGGCAGCTCGACCGAGTCGAATTCGGTGATCACCACGGCCCAGCAGATGCTGGAGGAGATGGGGTCGCTGATGAACACCCAATATGACGGCCAGTACGTATTCGCCGGCGGCAAGACCGACACGGCGCCGGTCGATCTCACCAGCTTCTCGTCCGGGACCGGCTCCCTGACCACGACGGATACCAGCTACTACAAGGGCGACGACGAGATCGCCTCGGTGCGGGTCGCCTCGGACGAGACCGTCTCTTACGGCGTCACCGCCGACAATTCGGCATTCGAGGAGGTGATGCGCGTTCTCAAATTCGTGGCCAACAGCACCTCGCTGTCGTCCTCGGACATCTCCAGCGCGCTCGATCTGGCCGGCACGGCGCTCGACGACACCGCGGCGGTGCAGGCCAAGCTGTCGAACAACGCGGCCTCGATCGAGACGGCGAGCTCGCGCCAGACCGATTACAAGAGCTATGCCGAGACCCTGTCGAACGACCTGACCGGCGTCGACGTCGCCGCCATCACGGCGCAGCTCTCGACCTACCAGGCGCAGCTCACCGCGTCTTATTCGGCGCTCGCGAAGATCCTGAGCCTCAATCTCGCGAGCTATCTGAAATAGCCGAGGGCTATTCAGCAGCGATGCGTTCCATGACCATGGCGCGAAGTTTTGCGCGCTGGATCTTCACGCCGTTGGCGCTGTCGGTGACGGGGAAGGCGTCGATGACATAGATCCGCGCCGGCACCTTGTAGCCGGCGAGCCGCTCGCGCAGACGCGCGACCAGTGTCTCCTGCTGCGGCGGCACCTCGGTCGGGATCACGAAGGCGACGCAGCGCGCCTGGCCCTTGAGATCGACCGCGACGACCTGGGCGTCGGCAACGCCCGCGCAGGATTTGAGCTCGTCCTCGATCTCGCCGGGTGCGACCAGGAAGCCGCCGAGCCGCATCGCATCGCCCGCCCGGGTCTCGTAGACGAAGGCGCCGCCGCGCAGACGCCCGATGTCGCCGGTCCGGAAGAAGCCGTCGGCATGGATCGCCTCGCGGGTCGCCTCGGGATTGTTGAAATAGCCGAGGAAGCGCGACGGCGCGCTGATCTCGATCTCGCCGGAGACGCCTTCGGCCGCAAGCTCGCCGGTCTCGGTGTCGCGGACGCGCACTTTGGCGTCGGGTGACATCGGCCAGCCGCCGCCTTCGATGCGATCGGCGAAGGCGTCACCGGCGCGGGCGATCGAGAACAGGGCCTGCACCTCACTTGAGCCGTAGAGGCCGAACAGCGGCAGGCCGCGCGCCTCGGCCTCCGCGGCAAGCTCGCGCCAGCCGGGCTGGAACGCGGCGAAGCCGCAGATTTCGAGATGCGGAAACGGCCGCGGCGCATCGGTCAGCGCGAGGATGCGGCGAAACATCTCATCCGAGCCGAAGGAGTGCGTGATGCGGTGCTCGCTGAGGATCTTGTGCGCCGGTGTCGCTTCGAATGCGTCGAGCACGTGGATGGTCGCGCCCGCCGCGATGAAGCCGAGCAGGCTCGTCATGCCGAAGGTGCCGCAGAACGGCAGCATGGCCAGCAGCGAATGACGCTGCGGATCGAGCTTGAGCGCGCTGGCGACAGAGACGGCGTGGCTCGCCAGTGTCCGCTGCGAATGCGCGACGAGCTTTGGTCCCTTGGTCGTGCCCGACGTCGTGTAGAGCAGCACCGGCAGGTCGATGTCGCCCTGTGCGGGCGGTGCCAGCGGATAGGCCCTCTCGAAGGCATCGAAGCGTACGCACGGCCATTGGGCGGGGATCGCGTCCGCGCCGACGACCGCGAGCTCTTGCAGCGCGGGCACCTCGGCCTTGGAGATGTCGGCGAGGATCGCGGCAAAGTCGATCGAGCGGAACGCGGCCTCGACCACCATCAGCTTCGCGCCGGAGACCTTGAGCAGGTGGGCGACTTCCGCGCTGCGGTAGCGCGTATTGACGGCAGCGACGATGGCTCCACGCCGGGCGGCGGCGAACAGCAATGCGATCCATTCGACCCGGTTGACCAGCCAGACCGCGACGATGTCGCCCTTGCCGATGCCCTGCGCGGCAAGCCAGGCCGCGGCCTGATCGACCTTCGTTGAAAATTCCGCGCGCGAGACCGGCGTGCCGTCGAACACGAAGGCCGGGTCGGCAGCTTCGGTGCGGATCAGCGATTGCAGCGAAAAGTCGTTGGCGCTCATGGCAACCGGAGTAGCCCGATCGCGCAGACCTGTCTACTTGGTGCCGAACATCCGGTCGCCGGCATCGCCCAGGCCCGGCACGATGTAGCCGTGGTCGTTGAGCCGCTCATCGATCGCGGCGGTCCAGACCGGCACGTCAGGATGCTCGCTCTGGAACTGCGCGATACCTTCGGGCGCGGCCAGAAGGCAGACGAAGCGGATGTCGCGGGCGCCGCGGTCCTTGAGCAGGGAGGCGCCGGCGCAGGCCGAATTGCCGGTCGCCAGCATCGGGTCCATCAGGATCACGGTGCGGTCGGACAGATCCTGCGGCGCCTTGAAGTAATATTCCACGGCCTGCAATGTCTCGGGGTCGCGGTAGAGCCCGATATGGGCGATGCGCGCCGACGGCATCAGCGCCAGCATGCCGTCGAGGAAGCCGACGCCGGCGCGCAGGATCGGCGCCAGCGTGAGCTTCTTGCCGGCGATCTTCGGCGCCTGCATCGCCGCGATCGGCGTCTCGATCTCAACCAGCTCCAGCGGCAGGTCGCGTGTCACCTCGTAGCCGAGCAGCATCCCGATCTCGTTCAGGATCTCGCGAAAGCTCTTGGTCGAGCGGTCCTTCTCCCGCATCAGGGAGAGCTTGTGCTGGACCAGGGGGTGGGCGACGACGTTGACGTTGCTGCTGCTCATGCAACCGCTCTACACGGTTCCGTGAGATTTCGCCAGATCGGGCAGGCCTTTTCCGCAGGGATAGGCGGCCTCAGGCGGGCATCGTCACCGCGCTTCGCGCCCGGCTGCTTGCCGCATAGGCAGCCATGGTCAATTCACGGTCGATCGCCGCGCTCATGGCGTCCATGGCTGGCCGATCGAGGCGGAAACTAGGAGCTGACGGCTAGACGCCGAGCCCGCGCGCAACGAGCGTGATGACGATCGTCAGGACCGCGCCCCAGATCAGGCTCAGCGTCATGGTCAGGATCGTCGTGGTCACCGCGTGCTCGAGATTTCCCTTGAGGAGCTGCACGCTATTTGTCCGAGGCGGGCGCAGCGCCGGTGCGCAAGCCGAACAGCAATGCACCCAGCAACGCGACGAGGATGGCGATTTTGAGCTCGATCATGCCTGCGGCCTTCCTGCCTTCAGCCTTGCCAGCACGCGGGCGACAAGCTGCCTCGCGCCTTCTGCCAGCACGATCAGGACATTGCCGCGGTTCTCGACATCGAGCTCGAAGGTCTCGGTGGGGAACACCAGGGCGCAGCGGGCCGGCGCGCTCTGACGGTTGGCGAAATCCACCGCCGAGCTCTTGAACAGGAACAGGCCGCCGACGCGTCCATTCGCTTCGCGCGCCACCCAGAGGCCGGCGCTGTTGCGTCCAATGAAGAAGGCGGGGATGGCGGCGCTGACGACATCCGGATCGAGCGGCTTGAGCGCCGAGGCTTGCCTGGTGCCGGTCTGCCGACGGGACGCCTGAAGGGCAATCGCGGCCATGGCCGCTTCTTCACACATTTGCAAGGTCACGACGACCTCCCTGCTGCTCAGGCGTGCATGTGCCAGACATGGATCGCGGTCTTCAGCGCGATGAGTGCCGTAAGCACGCTGCCCATCGAGAGCAAGGTCAGCGCGCCGAGGGCGAGGTCCTTGAGCTTCGCCTTGCGCGCCTCGGAGATGCGCGCCGGACGCTCGGAGGCGAAGGGCCGGTCAAGGTGATGTGTGAGGATCGACATGTTGGAAGTCCTTATCTGGGGCGGCAAGACGGCCGCTCCGATCATGCCTTCCATGATGGCCATCGCTGCGTAGGATTGCGAGATGAGCGCCGGGGCGCCTGTATAGGAAAGTCATAAAGGCGCCGGTGGCCGCGACGGCAGTCCTCTGAAGAGGTTGTGGTGGCGCTTCGGTCGCGGCTTGGACGGCGCCGGCTTCGAAGGCGCCAGCCCGACGGCGGCGGCGAAGGCAAGGCGCAATCGCGGCTCGTCGATCTGCTTGCAGAAGCAGTCCAAAGTCGCCTCCGCGTCCTGCCGCTGGCCCTCGATCGCCGCGCAGAGATGGGAGCTGGTGCGCCGGAAGAAGCGCAGCGAGTCCTCGCCGCCGCGCCGGCCGCCGAGACGATCGAGCTCGGCTGCGAGCGCAGCAACATTGAGCCTGTCGGAATCGCTCCGCATCACGGCAAAGCGCAGCACCGCAAGCTGCCAGGCGCAGAGCAGCCTGTGATGGTCTTCGACGGATGGCTGCATGTGAATTCCGCAACGCGGCGCGAGGCATCAGGCGCCGACGCTGTCGATCAGATCCTCGTCGGCGATCGCGGCAAAGGCGCGGACCACCTCCCTCTGCGCGGCGGCATCCAGCGGCACGATCGGCAGCCGCGTGGCCGGCGACATCAGGCCCAATACGTTGAGGGCGCTCTTGAGCGCGGCCGGGCTGTCCTTGGCGAGGCAGGCGATGAGCGGGACGAGGCGCTTGTGCAGATAGCGGGCGGACTGCAGGCGCCCCTGCCTGACCTGCGAGAAGATCGTGCGGCAGAGATCAGGGGCGATATTGGAGACTTCCGAGATCGCGCCATCGCCGCCGCTCGCGATATAGCCGAAGGCGGTGACGTCATCGCCGGAGAGCAGGCGGAAGCCGGCCGGCAGCAGCCGGGCGAGTCGCATCGGGCGGGTAACGTCGCAGCTCGCATCGCGCAGGCCGACGAACTGGCGGGATTCGACGAGGCGCAAAAGCGTCTCGTCGGCAAGGGGACGCAGGGTGCGGGAGGGAATGTCGTGCACGATCACCGGCAGGCCGGTCGCGCCGGCGATGGCCCTGAAGTGCGCGAGCATGCCCTCCTGCATCGGCTTGTTGTAGGCGGGCACCGCCGCCATGACGGCATCGGCGCCGGCCGCTTCCGCGCGCCGCGCAAGCTCGATGACCTGGCTGGTGGCGTTCGATAGCGCGCCGGCGATGATCCGCGTGCGGCCGTGGGCGACATCAACCGCGGTGCGAATGACGAGCTCCTGCTCGGCCGGCGAGAGCGTCGGTGCTTCGCCGGCCGTCTCGCAGACCACGATCGCGGGGACGCCAGCCGCGATCTGGCGCTCGCAGAGCGCGGCGAACGCCGCGATGTCGACAGCGTCCGCGGCGTCGAACGGCGTCGGCAGGTCCGGAATGAAGCCGGTGAACCAGGCAGAGGGTGGAATGAACATGATTTCCCGCGGGATGGCGCCGGCTCAGGCGGCGCGCTGCGAGACGATGGTGTTGGGGCTCTTGCCCATGTCGAGCTCGATCTCGCGCGGCAGCTCGACGATGGTTTCCGGATGCTGTCCGTTCTCGAACAGCGCATATTTGACGGCCTGGGCGCGGCTGACGAACAGGCCGCCATACAGGCCGTTCTGCTCCTGCGCGACCCATTGTCCCCTGTGGTTGCGGCCGACGAAGACGATGGTCGAGGGAGAGCTGCACGAGGGCGGTTCGACGAGCTTCATTGACTTAGTCCTTCCAATTGACAGAGGTGGCGGACGCGAACCCGCAACCGTCCGATCAATATCTGTTCAAGCGAATATGATTTCGAGTGAGGCGCTGCGGCGATCGCATAGGAAGCTTATAAGAGCGCGTGTTCAGCCCGGCTCGCTCGCGAGGTGAACCAGCGCGAACAGCGCGCCGAATGCAGCGCATTCGTCCCAATGATTGAGGACGGCGCCGAACAGCTGCTCGCGGCGCAGAAGCGCGACGGTGGCGCAGAGGACGATCGACATCCAGAGCAGGGCGGCGAGGCTCCGTCCGAAGCCGATGCTGCCGAATGCGGCAAAAGCGGCGAGGAGGACGACGCGCACGGCAAAGCGCGCAATGACCCGGCCCGAGCCTAGCGCGCGCGACTTGTCCGAAGGTTGCGCCAAGGTGCGAATCCGTCCGGATGACTCAGCTGAAGTTCTCGCAACCGACCGGCTCGTAGAGCGAGTCTATGGCGGGTCGCACCGTGGGAACGCTTGGCCGCGATGCCTCGACGGCGAGCGCCTGCACCTCGATGAAGGCCGACAGCAGCGCGAGCGCGAGATCGCCATGGTGCGCCTCGACCGCGGCATCCAGCCAGTCCGGCAATTCACGTTCGCGCGACAGCGCGCAGTGCCATTCACCTTCATCATAGGCGATGCGGCGAACCTGCCAGAGCGGCAGCTCCAGCTCCATCAGCGCCAATGCCGCATCGGTCCAGGCCTGCGCGTCGACAAGACGCATGATGCGTGCGCGACGCTCGGTCTGTGCGGGCGAGGTGAAGCGGCGGCAGGCGTTCTCGATGATGTCGAGCATCAACGGACGCGTCATTGTCTGCGCATCGCTCAAGCGCCTGGCGAGCGAAGGCGGGTCGTAATGGCGGAGAGCGGCGGTCATGTCGGGCCTCCTGGAATGGGTGTCGGTCAGTCGGCCGGCCTCTCCAAGATGGCTGGAACGTCATTTGAAAACGAGATGAGGAGGGGGCGAGAGATATAGGGATTTCATAAAGGCACGGACGCTATCCGATAGGAGATGCGGGGAACGCGCATTTTCGACGGTCGTTTCGCCAAATGCCGTCGCTGATCGAAGCAGGCATTTTTGGAAGACCCGGCGCCGGTCCGCCGTAACTATCGGTCACGAAGGCGATGCCGGATCGGCATCGCCGATTGCCCCTCTCGGACCAGCAGCTGGAGTGCCTTGCCGGTGCCATTCGGCCGCCCTCAACCACGGGCCGGTCTTTATGGGATTCCTATAAGGTCGCCATAGGGCTCATCTCGAAAACCTATGCGCGGGATGGCACCTCAGTGCGGTGAAAGTTCCGGCCGATTGCCGGAGATATGCATTGCATTGGCGCGGAGCCGGCCGGGATCTGGAGACAGGCCGGATATCGTCGCGCAACGAGGAGAACTCCATGATGGACATTCTGATGCTGGCGCTGGGCTTCGCCTTCTTCGCCCTCGCGGTCGGCTACACCTATGCCTGCGAACGGCTGTGAGGGAGCGAACCATGATCTTCGATTATGCGCTCGCCAGCGCCGTCTCGTTCGGCCTCCTGATCTATCTCACCTACGCGCTGCTGCGACCCGAGCGGTTCTGAGCCGTGCTGCTGATTCTCGAATTGCTGCTGGCCGACGCTGTGCTCGTCGCCGGCCTGCTTGCTCTGCTTCTTCCGCTCCTGCGCCGGACACAAAGTCTGAAGGGTTAATATCATGACCATGATCGGTTGGCTCCAGATCATTCTTTACTGCGCCATCATCGTCGCGCTGACCAAGCCGCTCGGCTGGTACATGACGCGCGTGTTCAATGGCGAACGGACGTTTCTTTCGCCGGTGCTGCGGCCGATCGAGGCCGGCATCTACTGGATCTCCGGCGTTAACGAGAGACGCGAGCAGCATTGGCTGACCTACACGGTCTCGATGCTGCTGTTCCACGTCGGCGGCTTCCTCATCATCTACGGCGTGATGCGGCTCCAGGCCGTGCTGCCGTTCAATCCGGCCGGGCAGGGCGCGGTTGCCGAGGATCTTTCCTTCAACACCGCGATCTCCTTTATCACCAACACCAACTGGCAGAATTACGGCGGTGAGAGCACGATCTCCTATCTCGTGCAGATGCTTGGCCTGACGCACCAGAACTTCTTGTCGGCGGCAACCGGTATCGCGCTCGCGGTCGCACTGATCCGCGGCTTCTCGCGCGCCTCGGTGCGCACGATCGGTAATTTCTGGGTCGACGTCACCCGCTGCACGCTCTACGTCCTGCTGCCGATCTGCGTCGTTTATGCGTTGTTCCTGGTCTCGCAGGGTATGCCGCAGACGCTCGGCGACTATGTCGAGGCGACCACGCTCGAGGGCGCCAAGCAGACCATCGCGGTCGGCCCGGTCGCGTCCCAGGTCGCGATCAAGATGCTCGGCACCAACGGCGGCGGCTTCTTCAACGCCAACGCGGCGCACCCCTTCGAGAATCCGACTGCGTTGTCGAACTTCGTGCAGATGCTGTCGATCTTCGCGCTGGGCGCGTCGCTGACCAACGTGTTCGGCCGCATGGTCGGCAACCAGCGTCAGGGCTGGGCAATCCTCGCCGTGATGGGCGTGCTGTTCGTTTCGGGCGTTGCCATCACCTATTGGGCGGAGGCCAACGGCACTTCGACCATGCACGCACTCGGCCTGACCGGCGGCAACATGGAAGGCAAGGAGGTTCGCTTCGGCATCGTTGCGTCCTCGCTGTTCGCCGTGATCACGACGGCGGCCTCCTGCGGCGCGGTCAACGCCATGCATGACAGCTTCACCGCGCTTGGCGGCATGATCCCGCTGATCAACATGCAACTCGGCGAGATCATCGTCGGCGGCGTCGGTGCCGGCCTCTACGGCATGCTGCTGTTCGTCGTGCTCGCGATCTTCGTGGCGGGCCTGATGGTCGGCCGCACGCCGGAATATGTCGGCAAGAAGATCGAGGCGCGCGAGGTCAAGATGGCGATGCTCGCGATCCTGGTGCTGCCGCTGATGTATCTCGGCTGGACTGCGGTCGGCGTGGTCTATCCGGCGGCGGTTGCCTCGATGGCGAATGCCGGCCCGCACGGCTTCACCGAGGTGCTCTACGCCTTCACCTCGGCGACCGGCAACAACGGGTCGGCCTTCGCCGGCCTCACCGGCAACACCCTGTTCTACAACCTCACGCTCGCCAGCGCGATGTTCGTCGGCCGCTTCTTCATGATCGTCCCGGCGATGGCGATTGCGGGCTCGCTGGCCGCCAAGAAATCGATCCCGCCGTCGGCGGGCACGTTCCCGACCACGGGCGGGCTGTTCGTCGGTCTCGTCGTCGGCGTGATCCTGATCATCGGCGGCCTGACCTTCTTCCCGGCGCTCGCGCTCGGTCCCATCGTCGAGCATCTCGCGATGAACGCCGGCCAAGTGTTCTGATCAACAAGTGTTCTGATCGACTTCTGATTGGTTTGGAGTGACCTCCATGGATACGATGAAACTGCAAAAACGTGCCCCGATGTCGGCGATGCTCGATCCCAAGATCGTGCTCCCCGCGATCCGGGCGTCCTTCACCAAGCTCGATCCGCGGCTGATGGTGAAGAACCCCGTGATGTTCGTGGTCGAGATCGTGGCCGCGCTCACCACCGTGATCTTCCTGCGCGACCTCGTCACCGGCGGCGCAAATCTCGGCTTCACCTTCCAGATCATCCTCTGGCTCTGGTTCACCGTATTGTTCGCCAACTTCGCCGAAGCGGTCGCCGAAGGCCGCGGCAAGGCGCAGGCGGAATCGCTGCGCAAGACCCGCACCGAGAGCCAGGCCAAGCTCCTCGCCGGCGCAGGCCCGGATTTCAAGCTGGTGCCGGGCACGAGCCTGAAGGTCGGCGACATCGTGCTGGTCGAGGCGGGGGATACCATTCCCTCCGACGGCGAGGTCATCGAGGGCGTCGCCTCCGTCAACGAAGCCGCCATCACCGGTGAATCCGCGCCCGTGATCCGCGAGTCCGGCGGCGACCGTTCCGCGGTGACCGGCGGCACGCAGGTGCTGTCCGACTGGATCCGCGTCCGCATCACCGCGGCGCAGGGCTCGACCTTCATCGACCGCATGATCAAGCTGGTCGAGGGTGCCGAGCGGGCGAAGACCCCGAACGAGATTGCGCTCAACATCCTGCTTGCCGGTCTCACCATCATCTTCGTGTTCGCCACCGTCACCATTCCGAGCTATGCGGCCTATGCCGGCGGTTCGATCTCGGTGATCGTGCTGGTCGCCTTGTTCGTGACGCTGATCCCGACCACGATCGGTGCGCTGCTGTCGGCGATCGGCATCGCCGGTATGGACCGCCTGGTGCGCTTCAACGTGCTGGCGATGTCCGGCCGCGCGGTCGAGGCTGCGGGCGACGTCGACACGTTGTTGCTGGACAAGACCGGCACCATCACGCTGGGCAACCGGCAGGCGACCGCCTTCCGCCCCGTGCGCGGCGTGACCGAGCAGGAGTTGGCGGACGCGGCCCAGCTCGCCTCGCTCGCCGACGAGACCCCGGAGGGCCGCTCCATCGTCGTGCTGGCGAAGGAGAAATACGGCATCCGCGGCCGCGACATGGCCGAGCTCGGCGCCACCTTCATTCCGTTCACGGCGCAGACCCGCATGAGCGGCGTCGATGCCGGCGGCTCGTCGGTGCGCAAGGGCGCGGTGGACGCGATGCTCAACTATGTCGGCGGCGGCGCACCGCTGGCCGTTGCTTCCGGCAATACGGCCCGCGCCATCCAGCCCGCCGGGCTATCGGAGACCGGCCGCGAGATCCAGGCCATTGCCGACGAGATCTCGAAAGCTGGCGGCACGCCGCTGGCGGTCGCCAAGGACGGCAAGCTGCTCGGCGTCATCCAGCTCAAGGACATCGTCAAGGGCGGTATCCGCGAACGCTTTGCCGAGCTGCGCCGCATGGGCATCCGCACCGTCATGATCACCGGCGACAACCCGATGACGGCGGCCGCGATCGCGGCAGAGGCGGGCGTCGATGATTTCCTCGCCCAGGCAACGCCCGAGGACAAGCTCAAGCTGATCCGCGACGAGCAGGCCAAGGGCAAGCTGGTGGCCATGTGCGGCGACGGCACCAACGACGCCCCGGCGCTCGCGCAGGCCGATGTCGGTGTCGCCATGAACACCGGCACCCAGGCCGCCCGCGAGGCCGGCAACATGGTCGACCTCGACTCCAACCCGACCAAGCTGATCGAGGTGGTCGAGATCGGCAAGCAGCTTCTGATGACGCGCGGTGCGCTGACGACCTTCTCGATCGCCAACGACGTCGCCAAGTATTTCGCGATCATCCCGGCGATGTTCCTGGCGTTCTACCCGCAGCTCAACGTGCTCAACATCATGAACCTGTCGAGCCCGCAGAGCGCCATCCTGTCGGCGATCATCTTCAACGCGCTGATCATCATCGGGCTGATTCCGCTGGCGCTGAAGGGCGTCGCCTACCGTGCGGTCGGTGCCGGTGCGCTGCTCCGCCGGAACCTCCTGATCTACGGCCTCGGCGGCATCGTCATTCCCTTCATCGGCATCAAGGCGATCGATCTCGCGGTCGTTGCCCTGCACCTGGCTTAACCCCGTCATTGCGAGCGAAGCGAAGCAATCCAGAAATGTCTCAACGGCTGACAGCCTGGATTGCTTCGTCGCTTCGCTCCTCGCAATGACGAAAGAAATTGGAGACCGAAAATGCTCAGAGAAATCCGCCCCGCCATCGTCCTGCTGCTGGTGCTGACCGCCATCACGGGCCTGGCCTATCCGCTCGCGATGACCGGCATTGCCGGCGCGATCTTTCCCGCCAAGGCGCAAGGCAGCCTGATCGAACGGGACGGCAAGGTTGTCGGCTCCGCCCTGATCGGGCAGGAGTTCAAGGAGGACAAATATTTCCACGGCCGCCTGTCCGCCACGCTTGCGCCGGACCCGAATGATTCGACCAAGACCGTTTCGGCACCCTACAATGCCGCCAATTCCGGCGGCTCCAATCTCGGCCCGACCAGCAAGGCGCTGGCCGACCGGTTGAAGGAGGATGTGGACAAGCTGAAGGCGGAAAATCCCGGTGCTGCCGTGCCGGTGGACCTGGTCACCACCTCGGCCAGCGGCCTCGACCCGGACATCTCGCCGGAAGCCGCGCAATTCCAGATTCCGCGCGTCGCCAAGGCCCGGAATCTGCCGGAAGACGCGGTGAAGCAGCTCGTGGCTTCCAATACCGAAGGCCGCCTGCTCGGCCTGCTCGGCGAACCCCGCGTTAACGTATTGGCATTGAACCTCGCGCTCGATCGCGCCGCCGCGAAGTAGCGGTCTAGGCTCGTGGCGCTCCGATGATTATATTGGCCACATGGTCCGAGAGCGCCGCGATCCCGAACAACGTCCGTCTCCCGAGGCGCTGCTGGACGCCGCGCGCCGGGAGGAGAGCGCGAGCGGCAAGCTGAAGATCTTCGTCGGCGCCGCCCCGGGCGTCGGCAAGACCTACGAGATGCTGCAAAGCGCCCATGCCAGGCGCAAGGCCGGCATCGATGTCGTGGTCGGCTTCGTCGAGACCCATGGCCGCGCCGAGACCGAGGCGCTGGTGCGGGGGCTGGAAGTGGTCCCGCGCAAGCGGCTCGATTATCGCGGGCAAACCGTCGAGGAAATGGACCTCGACGCCGTGATCGCGCGGCGGCCGACAATCGCGCTGGTCGACGAGCTCGCCCACACCAATGCCGTGGGCAGCCGTCATCCCAAGCGCTACCTCGACGTCGAGGAGCTGCTCTCCCACGGCATCGATGTCTACACCGCCGTCAACATCCAGCACATCGAGAGCCTGAACGACGTCGTCGCGCAGATCACCCATGTGCGGGTGCGCGAGACCGTGCCGGATTCGATCTTCGATCGTGCCGACGCGATCGAGCTGATCGACCTTACGCCCGACGATCTGATCCAGCGGCTGAAGGAGGGCAAGGTCTACGTCTCCAAGCAGGCCGAGCGGGCGCTGGAGCACTATTTCTCGCCCGGCAACCTGACCGCGCTGCGCGAGCTGGCGCTGCGCCGCACGGCGGAACGGGTCGACGAGCAGCTTCTCACCCACATGCAGGCCAACGCGATCGCCGGCCCCTGGGCCGCGGGCGAGCGCATCCTGGTCTGCGTCAGCGAGGATCCGCGCGCCGCCGGCCTCGTCCGCTACACCAAGCGCCTGGCCGACCGGCTGCATGCCCCCTTCACCGCGATCTCGATCGAGACGCGGCGATCCCTGCAATTGTCCGACGAGGAGCGCGACCGCCTCGCCGATACGCTGCGGCTCGCGGAATCGCTGGGCGGCGAGGCACTGACCATTCCGGCCGTCGGGCGCCGCATCGCCGACGACGTCATCAACTTCGCGCAAGGCAACAACGTCACCCAGATCGTGATCGGCAAGTCGACGCGCTCACGCTGGTTCGAGATGACGCGCGGCTCGGTCGTGCATGATCTCGTTCGCCGCGCCGGCAATATCAGCGTTCACGTCATTCCCGGCGACGAGCTGCCTGAAGAGGCCGTGCCCAAGACGGCGGTGCAGACGGCGGCGCGGTCCGATCCGTTCGATGCCCGGCCCTATCTGAAGGCGCTCGGGATCACGGCGCTCGGCCTTGCGGCCGCCGTGGCCATCAAGCCGTATTTCGGCATCGAGAACGTCGACCTGATGTTCCTGACGGCCGTGGTGACGGTTGCGGTGCGCTACGGGCTGTGGCCGTCGCTGCTCGCGAGTGTCGCGGCGTCACTGGCCTACAACTTCTTCTTCCTGCCGCCGGTCTACACATTCACCATCACCGATCCCACCAACGTCGCGGCGTTCTTCTTCTTCATGCTGATCGCCTTCGTGGTGTCGAACGTTGCCGGGCGGGTGCGCACCCAGGCCGACACCGCAATCGGCCGCATCAGGACGACCGAACAGCTCTATGCGTTCAGCCGGAAGCTCGCGGGCACCGCGACGCTCGACGACGTGTTGTGGGCGAGCGCCTATCAGATCGCGCTGATGCTGAAGGTGCGCGTCGTGCTGCTGCTGCCGGAAGACGGCCTGCTCACGGTGAAATCCGGCTATCCGCCGGAAGACCAGCTCGACCAGGCTGATCTAGCCGCCGCCAACTGGGCCTGGAGCAATGACCGTTCCGCCGGCCGCGGCTCGGACACGCTGCCGGGCGCCAAGCGGCTGTTCCTGCCGATGCGCACGGGGCGCGGCCCGATCGGCGTCATCGGCATCGACAATGATCGCACCGGTCCGCTGCTGACGCCGGACCAGCGCCGGCTGCTCGATGCGCTGGTCGATCAGGGGGCGCTCGCGATCGAACGCGTGCTGCTGGTCGAGGACATGGACCGGGTCAAGCGCACCGTCGAGTCCGAGCGCTTGCGCTCGGCGCTGCTGACCTCGATCTCGCATGACCTGAAGACGCCGCTTGCCTCGGTGCTCGGTGCCGCCTCGACCATGCGCGATCTCGCCGGCGCGCTGTCGGACAGCGAGAAGCGCGATCTGCTCGCGACCGTGATCGACGAGTCCGAGCGGCTCAACCGCTTCATCGCCAATCTGCTCGACATGACCAAGCTCGAATCCGGCGCCATCGTGCCGAATACGGCGCTGCACGACCTCGGCGAGATCGTCGGCAGCGCGCTGCGGCGCGCGAGCAAGATCCTGACCGCCCACAAGGTGGAGCTGGTGCTGGCCGCCGACCTTCCGATGCTCGAGCTCGATGCCGTGCTGTTCGAGCAGGTGCTGTTCAATTTGCTCGACAACGCCGCCAAATATTCGCCGCCCGACACCACGATCGCGATCAGGAGCCGGCGCGAGCGGGATCAGGTGGTGCTTGATATCGCCGACGAAGGCGCCGGCATTCCGCCCGGCGAGCTCGAGAGTGTGTTCGACAAGTTCTATCGCGTCCAGAAGGGCGACCATGTCCGTCCCGGCACCGGGCTTGGGCTTGCCATCTCGCGTGGCTTCGTCGAGGCCATGCGCGGCACGATCTCAGCCGCCAACCGCAGCGACCGGAGCGGCGCCGTCCTCACCATCCGTCTGCCGGTTCCGGCACAGACCCACGCATTGGATACCGCCGCATGAGTGCTGCCCCGATCAAGGTTCTTGTCATCGACGACGAGCCGCCGATCCGCAAATTGCTGCGGATGGGGCTGACGACACAGGGTTATGAAATCCTGGAGGCGTCGAACGGCAAGATCGCGCTGGAGAAGCTCGCCGAGGGACCCGCCTTGATCATCCTCGATCTCGGCCTGCCCGATATCCAGGGCCATGAGCTGCTGCGCACCATCCGCGCCCGCAACGAGGCGGTGCCGATCGTGGTGCTGTCGAGCCGCGGCGACGAGGCCGGCAAGGTGCAGGCGCTCGATCTCGGCGCCGACGATTACCTGACAAAGCCGTTCGGCATGGACGAGCTGCTGGCGCGCCTGCGCGCCGCGTTGCGCCACCAGCTTCAGGTGCAGGGCGAACGTCCGGTGTTCCGCACTGGCGATCTCTCGGTCGATCTCGTCCGTCGCATCGTCAAGGTCGGCGAGCGGGACGTCAAACTGTCGCCGAAAGAATACGACCTGCTCCGCGTGCTGGTGCAGCACGCCGGCAAGGTGCTCACCCACCGCTTCCTGCTCAAGGAGCTCTGGGACGAGCTGACCGATGCGCAATATCTCCGCGTCTATGTCCGCCAGCTCCGCCAGAAGATCGAGGCCGATCCGGAACGGCCGCAATATGTGCTGACGGAGACGGGGATCGGGTACCGGCTGAAGGCGGGGGATTGATCCCCGCGGATACGTAGGATGGGTAGAGCGAAGCGAAACCCATCATCCCTTTGCGCCCGCTGACGTGCGATGGGTTTCGCTTCGCTCTACCCATCCTACGATGCTCACATCAATAGCGGAGCAAATCAGCCCGCCTTCCGATGCCGCGCCGTCGAGCGGTGCGCCTTCTTCGCGGCCCGCTGCCGCCCTGTCGCACGCCGCGCGTGCGACTTCGCCGCCGTCTTCTTCCCGCCGCGTCCCTTCAGGCTCTGCTTCAACGCGTCCATCAGGCTGACGACGTTGCTCGGCCGCTCCTCGGGCTCGGGCAATTCGATCTTCTTGCCGCTCGCCTTGCGCTTGACCAGCGCCTTCAGCGCGGTCTCGTAGTCGTCCTTGAATTTCTTCGGGTCGAAATGCGCGGCCTTGGTGTGCAGGATGTGGCCGGCGAGCTCGATCATGTCCTTGGTGATCTTCGGGCTCTTGATGTCGTCGAAGAACTGGTCTTCGTCACGCAGCTCGTAAGGGTAGCGCAGCGTGGTGCCGAGCAGGCCCTTGCCGAGCGGCTCGATCGCAATGATGTGCTCGCGGTTGGTGAGCACGATCTTTGCGAGCGCGACGCGGTCCTGGTCCTTCATGGCGTCGCGGATCACCGCAAAGGCGTCGGTCGCGGCCTTTCCCTCGGGCGCGATGTAATAGGGATGGTTGAGATAGCGTTGGTCGATCTCCTCGCTCGGCACGAAGCTTTCGATGTCGATGGTGTGGTTGCTCTCGATCTGCACAGCCTCGAGCTCCCCCGGCTCGATCTCGACATATTTGCCCTTGCGCAGCTCGTAGCCGCGACCCTTCTGGTCGCTCTCGACGACGTCGCCGGTCTCGGAATCGACCATCTGCTGCTTGAGCCGGTTGCCGGTTTCGCGGTTGATCATGTGAAACCGCGTCTTCTCGGCCGCCGTGGTCGCCGGATAGAGTGCGACCGGGCAGCTGACCAGCGAGAGCTTCAACGTTCCCTTCCAATAGGCGCGCGGGGCCATTCCATTCTCCAGTGATTTCAAGGTGTTTTGGAACCCCAACCTCCCGATCGGGTTTTGGTTCCGGGCGGGACTTTTGCCGTGATAGGCTTCATCGCGATTAGAGAATGCGGGACCGGTCGTGCTGCGAAAACTCTCCACCTACCGACAGAAACGCGATTTCGAGAAGACGCCGGAGCCGTCAGGCGAGACCGCTGTCGCGCCGTCCAAACATCGGCGTTTCGTGATCCAGAAGCACGATGCGACCCGGCTGCATTACGACTTCCGGCTCGAATTCGACGGCGTGTTCAAGTCCTGGGCGGTGACGAAGGGGCCGTCGCTCGATCCGCACGACAAGCGGCTGGCTGTTGAGGTCGAGGACCATCCGCTCGACTATGGCGATTTCGAAGGGACGATTCCCGAGGGGCAGTATGGCGGCGGCACGGTGATGCTGTGGGACCGCGGCACCTGGGAATCCGACGATCCCGAAGCTGGCTTCAAGAAGGGGGACCTCAAGTTCACCCTTCACGGCGAGAAGCTGCATGGAAGCTGGGTGCTGGTCCGTATGCGGCACGACCGCAGCGGCGGCAAGCGCACCAACTGGCTCTTGATCAAGCACCGCGACGAATATGCCAGCGAGGACGAGGATATCCTCGCGCAGGACAAGTCGGTCGCCTCCGGCCGCGCGATGGAGCAGATCGCCGGCGGCAAGGGCCGCGCGCCAAAGCCGTTCATGTTGGCGAAGAGCAAGAACAAGGCCGATGCGGTCTGGCAGTCGAACCGCGCTGAGGAGACGAAGGGGCGGACCGTCAAGCCGGCGCCGCGCGCGGCCTTGAGGAGCGGCACGACTACAAAAACCAAGACCTCGAAAAAGAAGGCCACGACGGCGACGAATGCCAGCAAGGTCTCGGAGATGCCGGACTTCGTCGCGCCGCAGCTCTGCACGCCGGTCGAGCGGCCGCCCGCGGCCGACGGCTGGTGTCACGAGATCAAGTTCGACGGCTACCGCGTCCAGCTCCGCGTCGCGGACGGCGAGGCAATGCTGAAGACGCGCAAGGGCCTCGACTGGACCGACAAGTTCGCGGCGATCGCGAAGGAAGCTGGTTCGTTGCCAGATGCGCTGATCGACGGCGAGATCGTCGCGCTCGACCACAACGGCGCGCCGAATTTTTCCTCGCTCCAGGCCGCGCTGTCCGACGGAAAAACCGAAGACCTGATCTTCTTTGCCTTCGACCTCTTGTTCGCCGAGGGCCTCGATTACCGCCGCCTGCCGCTCGGCGAGCGCAAGGAGCGCCTCAAGGCGCTGCTGGAAGCGCGCAAGACGAAAGCGAGCCAGATCCGCTATGTCGAGCACTTCGTAAGCGGTGGCGATGCGGTGCTGCAATCGGCCTGCAAGCTCGAGCTTGAGGGTATCGTCTCGAAGAAGCTCGACGCGCCCTATCGATCGGGCCGTACCGAGAGCTGGACCAAGGCAAAGTGCCGCGCCGGCCATGAAGTCGTGATTGGCGGCTGGAAGACGACGGCAGGGAAATTCCGCTCGCTGATGGCCGGCGTCTATCGCGGCGATCATCTCGCCTATGTCGGCATCGTCGGCACCGGCTTTGGCGCCGACAAGGTCAAGCGCATCATGCCGCTCCTGAAGGAGGCGGCGGCGGGCGAAAGCCCGTTCGGCGGCAAGAACGCTCCGAAGAAGACGCGCGACGTGCACTGGCTCAGGCCGGAGCTGGTTGCCGAGATCGAGTTCGCAGGTTTCACCGCCGACGGCAATATCCGCCAGGCCGCCTTCAAGGGCCTGCGGCAGGATAAGCCGGCCGAGGAGGTCGAGGCCGAAACGCCCGCCGATACCGAGCTCGCAAAGCCCTCAGCGAGGAAGCGTGCCGTGCCGAAAACAGGCAAGAAGGACGCAGGCACGGCCGAGGTAATGGGCGTCGTCATCTCCAAGCCGGACAAGGAGCTGTGGCCGGATGGCGGCGACGGCGAGGGCGTCACGAAGCTCGATCTCGCACGTTATTTTGAGGCGATCGGCAACTGGATGATCGCGCACATCAAGGGGCGCCCGTGCTCGATCCTGCGTGCGCCCGACGGCATCGGCGGCGAAAAGTTCTTCCAGCGGCATGCCATGCAGGGCACCTCGAACCTGCTCGAACTGGCCAAGGTGTCAGGCGATCGCAAGCCGTATTTGCAGATCGATCGCGTCGAGGGCCTTGCCGCGGTCGCGCAGATCGGCGGCGTCGAGCTGCATCCCTGGAATTGCGCGCCGGATGCTTACGATACGCCGGGCCGCCTGGTGTTCGATCTCGACCCCGCACCGGACGTGAATTTCGCCGATGTCGTCGAAGCGGCCAAGGAGATGCGGCAGCGGCTCACCGATGTCGGCATGGAGAGTTTCTGCAAGACCACCGGCGGCAAGGGCCTGCACGTCGTGGTACCGCTGCTCCACGGCGCCCGCGACAAGGTGAGCTGGAAGGAGGCCAAGGCGTTCGCGCAAGGTGTCTGCCAGTGGATGGCCGATGACGATCCCGAGCGCTATCTGCTCAACATGTCGAAGAAGCTGCGCAACGGGAAAATCTTTCTCGACTATTTGCGCAACGATCGCCTGTCCACGGCGGTCGCGCCGTTGTCGCCCCGTGCGCGCGATGGCGCGACGGTGTCGATGCCGGTCGCCTGGGCGCAGGTGAAGGGCGATCTCGATCCGAAGCGATATACGGTGCGGACGGTGCCGGGCTTGCTGGCGCGATCGAAGGCCTGGGATGGCTACGACGATGCGGCGGCGTCGATCAAGGCGGCAGCGAAGAAGCTTGCAGTAAAGAAGTAGGGTGGGTTAGCCCTGCAGATGCGTAAAGCGCGTCTGCTCGGCGTAACCCACCACTTCTGTTTCTGCGGAGACAAAAGAGGTGGGTTACACCTTCGGCTAACCCACCTTACGAGATATTTGCTTGATCGCTAGATTCGCCCCAGCAACAGCAGGATCAGCAGAATGACGATGACGAGCCCGAGGCCGCCGCCGCCGTAATAGCCGGTGCCGTAGAACGGCCCGCCGCCGATGCCGCTGAAGCCGCCCAGCAGCGCGATGACCAGAATGATCAGAATGATCGTACCGATAGACATGCTAAGTCTCCTCCAGCCCTTTGTTGAAAGGGTCGTTTGCACCTGTCCCGTGGTGCGAGGGCAACTTGCCGCATGTTTTAAAGTTCCGGATTTGAAACGGGGCGACAGGTCCCAACTTGCATGGAACCTTTGCAGCTTCAGCCGGCATGATTATGTGAGGATCAGTCACCACGAGGCAGGGCCATGTCAGCACCGCTTGTCGTTTCCATTCCGCATCGTCTCGGCCGCGAGGAAGCGGTGCGCCGGCTCAAGACCGGCCTCGGCCGCGCCGCAGCGAGCATTCCCGTGATTCAGGTCGAGGAGGAGCGCTGGAGCGGCGACACCATGAACTTCCGCATCCGCGCGCTCGGGCAAATCGCGAGCGGCCAGGTCGATGTCGCCGACGACCACGTCAAGGTCGAGGTGACGCTGCCGTGGCTGCTGCAGCGCTTCGCCGAGATGGCGCAGGCGACCATCCGCAAGCGCGGGCAATTGCTGCTCACGAAGGACGAGAAAAAGTAGCGGTCAGGCGCTGACACGTCGCCGCGGAGGCCTGATGGCGCTCGCCGCGCGGGCCTCGATGACCGCCGCGGGAAAATCACGGAAGGCTTGCGCGACAGGAAGCGCGTTGCTCGCAAGGCCCGGCGCGCTGTAGCCGGTGATATCGACCGTCGCGTCGAAGCCTTCGAGCACGGGCCATTCCCGGCCCGCCTGCGTGAAGGGGGCAAACTGCCGCCCGACCACGACAATCACCGCGACCCGGCCATGGCGGCGGGCAAAGGCGATGACATGGTCGGCGTGCGTACCGCGGACCTCCAACGGCTGATAGTCGCCTTGCGCAAAGACATCGGCGAGCACGTTGCGCAGCTTGAGCAGGTGCCGCGTCCAGGCCAGCTTGAGCTGGCCGTCGGGCCAGCTTTTGGTCAGTCCGCCCCAGTCCGGCGTGTCCAGCGACGTCAGCGCCGTATTGCGCGCGGCAAAATCCACGGGGCGGCGGTTGTCGGGATCGACCAGCGACAGGTCCCAGTCTTCGGTGCCCTGGTAGAAATCGGGCACGCCCGGCAGCGTCGCCTTGAGTGTGAGCTGGCTCAGCGAGTTCAGCGCACCGAGCAGCGCGAGGCGGCGGGCCAGGGTCTGCAGCGCCTCGATGAACTCACTCGACAGCGCGGGGTCGAGAATTTTTTCGATGAAGCTCTTGACGCCGTTCTCATACGCTTCGTGCGGATTGAGCCAGCTCGTCTCCTCCTTGCCCTCGCGCGCGGCCTTCAGCGCATAGGCCTGGATGCGTTCGACGAAATCGGCGTCCGGCTCTTGAAGCGGCAATGCGCCGAGCAGGGTCTGGTACAGCATGTACTCGAATGTCGCCGACGGCGCGCGCAGATTGCCGTTGAGGACGATGTGGGGCGCGTTGAGCACCTTCCAGCGCGCTACTGCGCTGGTCCATTCACCGGGAATCTCGCTCAGCGCCGCGATCCGCGCGCGGGCATCCTCGCCGCGCTTGGTGTCGTGGGTCGCGGTCGCCGTCATTCCCAGCGGCCATTCCCTGGCGCGCGCTCGCATCGCCTCATGGAAGGCGGGAATGGTGAGGCCATGGCTCGCGGGATCGCCGCCGACCTCGTTGAGCGCAAGCAGCCGGTGGAATTGATAGAACGCGGTATCCTCCAGCGATTTCGCCATCATCGGCCCGGTGAACTGCTGCACCTTCAGCGCGAAGCGGCGCACGCGGGGGGCGCTGTGCGGGGGGCGGCCGCGCTTGAGAAGGTCCATGGTCAGCGCATCGCGCAGGAAGTCGAAAATGCCATCATCCGCGGCGAACCACTCGGCGCGGGCGCGCGCGATGGTGTCGTCGATCAGTTTTCGATCGAGCGCGGTCGGGCCGCTATGCGTCAGATAGGTGCGATAGACCGGGAAGTGGAGCACGTAGAGTTCGAGCGCCTGCCGCAAGCTGTCGGCGGAGAAGTCGCGGGTCGAGTAGTGGCCGTTGGCGATGCGCGCGAGCAGGCGCGTCAGCACGGTGAATTCGCTGGTCAGCAGCGTCTCCAGCACGCGCCGTTTGGCGTCCTTGACGTAAGGCGCGAGCCGCGGCGGCCGGTTGCTGATCTGCCGCCAGGTCTCGTCCAGTGCCTCGAGCCCCTTGGCATCGACCAGCACCTGCGTGATGACATTCATCCACTCATAGCCGGTGGTGCCCTGCACGCCGGCGAAGTGCGGCAGCTTCTCATGCTCGCACAGGATCTTTTCGATCGCGGTATAGAACGGTTTTGTTTTGCCCTGCGCGTCGCGCACCAGCCGGCGCAGTCGCTGGCAATATTGCGCGGGATCGCGCAGGCCGTCGATGTGGTCGAGACGGATGCCGTGCAGCTTGCCGTCGGCAACGAGCTGCTTCACCAGGCGGTGCGTCGCGGCGAACGTGCCGGGGTCCTCGACGCGCAGGCCCGCGAGCCCGTTGACGTCGAAGAAGCGGCGGTAGTTGATGTCGCTGGAGGCGAGCCGCCAGTGTCCGAGCTTGTAGTGCTGGCGCTCCAGCAGGTGATGCAGCGCCAGCGTCGGGGCCGGGCGGTCCTTGGCAGCGCGATAGGCGGCAAGCCCGCGCGTGATGATATCCGCGGCGCCCGCGATCTCCTTCAGCTCCGCCTTGAAGACGGGCGCTTCCTTGCGGTTAGGCCGGCGCAGGCCCGTGTAGCGCGCCGCGAGCGACAGCAGGCGCTTGCCGGCGTCGATCTCGGCGGCGTCGGCCTCCTTCACGATCATGCGCAGCACTTCGCCATAGCGCTCCGGCGCGATCGGCAAGCGATGCTCGAAGTACCAAGCTGAAAAGCTGCCTTCGTCCGCGTCATAGCGCAGCTCGATGTCGCCGCGCTCCAGCGCCTCGCCGTAGGACGCGCCGAGGATCGGCAGCAGCACGCCGCCGCGCGCGCGAAAAGCCAGTTGATCCCAGTCGATATCGAAGGACACCGCGTGCGGCGAGGCCTGGCCCCATTCCAGCACGTCGAGCCACCAGGGATTGTCGGCAAAATGCACGCCGACATGGTTCGGCACGAAATCGATGATGAGGCCGAGATCGTGCTGTTTCAGCGCCTCGCTCAACCGCGCAAAGCCGGCCTCGCCGCCGAGCTCGGGATTGAACTGGCTGTGATCGACGGTGTCATAGCCATGGGTCGAGCCCTTGCGCGCCTTCATCACCGGCGAGGCGTAGAGATGTGTGATCCCCAGCGACTTGAGATAAGGCACCACCGCAGCGGCCTTGTCGAAGTCGAAATCCGCGGTGAGCTGAAGCCGGTAGGTCGCAAGCGGAATGGCAGGAGGCATGCTAACCTCCGAGGAGCCAGATCACTGACCATGGTGGGAGCAGGTCGCCGGCCGCATCGCCCCAGATCGGCGTGCCCGTACCGTCGAACGAATGTGCGATATCCTTGTCCGAGAGATTGGCGACGAGACGCAGCGTCGCGCCATCGGCCATCCGCCAATGCGCGGTCAGCAGCCCGCTATCGGCCGCCTCGGCGTCGCCGAAGCGTGCCCCCTTCAGCCGTGGCGCGATCTCCTTGCCGCGAAGCGCGAGCAGGTCGCGCACCAATGCAAGCCGCTTGTCTTGCTCCGGCGTGTGGCCGGTCCAGTCCAGCACCGCCGATTGCAGCGTGGCGGGATCGAGCGGGTCGGGTACGTCGTCGCCGTATTTCTCGTAGGCCCAGGCATATTCCTGCCTGCGGCCCTTGCGCACGGCATCGGCAAGGCCGCCCTGGAAATCGCAGAAGAACGGGAATGGCTCCGTCGAGCCCCATTCCTCGCCCTGAAACAGCATCGGCACCATCGGCGCCAGCAGCGTCACCGCGAGCGCCGCTTCGATCTGCCGCGGCGATGCCAGGCTCTCGAGCCGGTCGCCGAGCGGGCGGTTGCCGATCTGGTCGTGGTTCTGCAGGAAATTGACGAAGGCCGCCGGCGGCAGCTCGCCGCTCGCCTCGCCGCGCGGCTTCTTGCCCCAGAACTCCGAGATCTCGCCCTGGTAGACGAAGCCCGAGGCGAGCGCGCGCGCGAGGTCCATCCGCGGCGTCTGGTAGTCGGCGTAGTAGCCGGCAAGCTCGCCAGTCAGCATCACATGCCAGACATGGTGATAATCGTCGTTCCACTGCGCGCGATATTTGCCGTTCGGCGGATCCTGCGCGGCATCTAGCAGGGTCGCGCGGTTGTCGCCGTTCTCCAGCACGAGATGGATGTGGCGTCCGGTGGCCTTGGCAAGCTCGCCGGCCGCGACGCTGAGATCCTGCAGCATCGACTGCTCGCCGGGGATCGCCATGATGTGGTTGGCGGCATCCAGCCTCAGTCCATCGAAGCGGTAATCGGTCAGCCATGACAGCGCGTTCTCGATCGCAAACGCCCGCACCTGCGGCACGCGATAATCGATCGCGCTGCCCCACGGCGTGTGCGCGTCGGTGAAGAAGGCCGGCGCATAGCGGCCGAGGTAATTCCCTTCCGGGCCGAAGTGATTGTAGACGACGTCGAGAAAGACCATCAGCCCGCGCAGATGCGCTTCGTCGATCAGCGTCTTCAGCTCCTCGGGCCGGCCATAGGCGCTGTCGGGCGCGTACCACAGCACGCCGTCATAGCCCCAGCCCCGGCGGCCGGCGAAATCGGCGAGCGGCATCAGTTCGACCGCGGTGATGCCGGTGGCGACGAGATGATCGAGCTTGTCGATCATCGCGCGGTAGGTTCCTTCGCGCGTGAAGGTGCCGACGTGGGTCTCGATCAGCACCGTCTCTTCCCAGGGGCGGCTGCGCCAATCCTTCGTGCGCCAGTCGAAGGAATCGTGATCGATCACCTCGCTCGGGCCGAACACGTCGTCGGGCTGGAACGCGGAGGCGGGATCAGGCACGTCGATCTCGTCGTCGATCCTGAACTTGTAGGGGCTGCCGGTGGGCAGGCCGGCAATCTCGGCGACATACCAGCCATCCTGCCGGCGCTGCATCGCGTGCCGCCGGTCGAGCAGGAGATCGACACGGCGCGCACCGGGCGCCCACAAGCGGAACGAGACGCCGTCTTTCGTTGGCTTCGCCCCGAAGGATGGCCTCATAGCGCCCCCGCGAAGGCGAGCACGGAGCGCGGCGGCGCCTTGCTGTCGCTTCCGGGCAGGAAATCAACGCTGTTCAGCTTGGCATCGGTCGTGTTCAGGATCTGCTGCCAGCTTTTGTATTCGGGCATTTTGGGCAATCTGAATGCGATTTCTTCGGGGGCGGCGTTCAGTACGATAAAGATCGCGGCGCTGCCCGGTTCCATCGGCCCCATCACATAGGAGAGAAACCGCCCATCGGGGAACGTCCAGTCGCTCTCCGTCATCTCGTTGCCTTCGGGCGTCAGCCATAGCGCGCCGTAGGAGATGCCGTCCTTGGGCCGACCGTCGAGCCAGCGATGGCTGCGCAATTGCGAGAACCGCCGCCGGATGTCGGCAAGACCAGCGACGAAATCGACCATGTCGTCGCCGTCCTTGCCGAGATTGTCCCAGCCGACCCAGCCGACCTCGTTGTCCTGGCAATAGGCGTTGTTGTTGCCGGATTGCGAATTGCCGACCTCGTCGCCGGCAAGCAGCAGCGGAATGCCCTGGGCCAGCATCAGGCAGGCCAGCACGTTCTTGCGCAGCTGCCGCCGCAGCGCGAGGATCGCGGGATCGTCGGTCGGGCCTTCGACACCGCAATTGTTGCTGTGGTTGTCGTTGGAGCCGTCGCGATTGTCCTCGCCATTGGCCTCGTTGTGCTTCTCGTTGTAGCTGAAGAGGTCGGCGAGCGTGAAACCGTCATGGACGGTGATGTGGTTGATGCTGGCGCGTGGCCGCCGTCCATCGTGGTTGAACAGGTCGGAGGAGGCCGTCATGCGGCTGGAGATGTCGCCGATCAAGCTGCCTTCGCCGCTCCAGTAGCGGCGCATGGCGCTGCGATAGCGGTCGTTCCACTCCGACCATTGCGAGGGGAAGGCGCCGACCTGGTAGCCGCCGAGGCCGAGGTCCCAGGGCTCGGCGACGAGCTTGACGCTCGCCAGCACCGGGTCCTGCCGGATCGCGGTGAGGAACGAGATGCCGCGATCATAGCCGTTGGGGCCGCGCGCGAGCGTGGTGGCGAGGTCGAAGCGGAAGCCGTCGACGTGGCAGACCTCGACCCAGTAGCGCAGCGAATCCATCACCATCTGCAGCACGCGCGGATGAGTGAGGTTCACCGAGGAGCCGCAGCCGGTGAAGTCGTCGTAATAGCGCGGGTTCTCGCGGTTCAGCCAGTAATAGGAGGCATTGTCGATGCCGCGATAGCACAGCGTCGGGCCGAGATGGTTGCCTTCGGCGGTGTGATTGTAGACGACGTCGAGCATCACCTCGATGCCGGCATCGTGCAGCCGCGCCACCGTGGTGCGGAAGGAATCCAGCGCATTGTCCTGGGCGTAGCGCTGCTCCGGCGCGAAGAAGGACAGCGTGTTGTAGCCCCAGTAATTGGCGAGCTTCTTCTCCACCAGGATGCGGTCGTCGACGAAAGCATGGATCGGGAGCAGTTCGACCGTGGTGACGCCGAGCTTCCTCAGATGCTCGATCATCGCGGGCGACGAGAGCCCGCCATAGGTGCCGCGCAGATTCGGCGGCACGTCGTCGCGCTTCTGCGTCAGGCCCTTGACGTGGGCCTCGTAGATGATGGTGTCTTCCCAGGGAATGTTGGGCCGGATCTCGCGCCGGCCCCAGTTGAAGGTCTCGTCGACCACCACGCCCTTGGGCATGCCGCGCGCATTGTCGCGCCGGTCGAACGACAGATCCTCGCGCGGCGAGCCGGTGCGGTAGGCGAAATGCGCATCGCTCCAGACCAGCCGCCCCGAGAGCCGCTTGGCATAGGGGTCGAGCAGCAGCTTGTTGGCGTTGAAGCGGTGGCCGTGCTCGGGCTCATAGGGGCCGTGCACGCGATAGCCGTAGAGCTGGCCGGGCGAGACGTCGTTGAGATAGCCGTGCCAGACGTCCTCGGTTCTTTCAGGGAGCTCGATGCGTTCGAGCTCGCGCCGGCCTTGCGCGTCGAACAGGCACAGCTCGACCTTCTGCGCATTGGCCGAGAACAGCGCGAAATTGGTGCCGCGCCCGTCCCAGCTTGCGCCGAGGCGTGCGGGCGATCCAGCAGTCAGGCGCATCGGTCAGCTTTCCGGAACGAGGAAGATCGCGGCGAGAGGCGGGATGGTGAGGCGGAGCTCGGACGTCTTGCCGTCAACCGTCCGGACCTCGCCGATGTTCCCGACATTGCTGCCGCCATAATGGGCGGAGTCCGAATTGAACACCTCTTTCCACTTGCCGGCAATGGGCACGGGGACGCGGTAGTTGCGATAGACGTTTGGCGAGAAGTTGGCGATGACGAGACACCGCGCGTGCTCGTCAAAGCCCTTGCGCAGCCAGGCGAACACGTTGCGGTTGGCATCGTCCGTGATCAGCCATTCGAAGCCGGCCTGGTCGCAATCCATCTGGTGCAGCGCCGGCACTGCGCGGTAGAGCCGGTTGAGGTCGCGGATCAGTGCCTGGATGCCCGAATGATATTTGTACTCGAGCAGGTGCCAGTCGAGCGACTGGTCGTGATTCCATTCGCGGCTCTGCGCGATCTCCGCGCCCATGAACAGCAGCTTCTTGCCGGGATGACCGAACATGAAGCTGTAATAGGCGCGCAAATTGGCAAAGCGCTGCCATTCGTCGCCGGGCATGCGGCCGAGGATCGAGCGCTTCCCGTGTACGACCTCGTCATGCGACAGCGGCAGGATGAAGTTCTCCGAGAAGGCGTAGTGCAGGCCGAACAGGATATCGCCGTGGTGATGCTTGCGGTGGACGGGATCCTTGCTGATGTAGTTCAGCGTGTCGTGCATCCAGCCCATGTTCCACTTGTAGCCGAAGCCGAGCCCGCCGAACTCGACCGGGCGCGAGACCTGCGGCCATGCGGTCGATTCTTCGGCGGCGGTGGTCGCCTGCGGGAAGCGCGCGAACAGCTCGGTGTTGAAGCGGCGCAGGAAGTTGATCGCCTCGATGTTCTCGCGGCCGCCATACTGGTTCGGAATCCAGGCGCCGGGCGGGCGGCTGTAGTCGAGATAAAGCATGGAGGCGACCGCATCGACCCGCAGGCCGTCGATCGCGTAGCGTTCCAGCCAGAACAGCGCGTTCGACACCAGGAAGTTGGTCACTTCGGTGCGGCCGTAATTGTATATCAGCGTGCCCCAGTCGAGATGACGGCCCTGCAGGGGATTGGCGTGCTCGTACAGCGCCGTGCCGTCGAAGCTGCCGAGCCCGTGCGGATCGTCGGGGAAGTGGCCGGGCACCCAGTCGAGCAGCACGCCGATGCCTTCGCGATGACAGGCATCGACCAGCGCCGCAAAATCCTCCGGCGAGCCGAACCGGCTGGTCGGCGCATAGAGGCCGGTGGGCTGATAGCCCCAGGAGCCGTCGAACGGATGCTCGCTGACGGGCAGGAATTCGAGATGGGTGAAGCCCATGTCGCGGGCGTAGGCCGGCAGCTGCTCGGCGAGTTCGCGATAGGTCAGCCATTCATTGTCGCCCTTGCGCCGCCATGAGCCGAGATGGACCTCGTAGATCGACATCGGGGCCGACAGCGCGTTGATGCCGTCGGGCGCCGGGCGCGGGCGCGGCAGATGCGCCTCGTCGAACACGATGGATGCGGTCTTCGGGCGGACCTCGCTCGCAAAGGCCAGCGGATCGGACTTCAGCGGGAGCAGGTGGCCGTGCGGTCCGATCATCTCGAACTTGTAGTGATCGCCGTTCTTCGCATGCGGGATGAACAATTCCCAATAGCCGGCACCGCGCACCCGCATGGGATGGCGCCGCCCGTCCCATAAATTGAAATCGCCGACCACGGACACGCGCCGCGCGTTCGGCGCCAGCACGACGAAGCCGATGCCGTCGATGCCGTCGAGCGTCATCGGATGCGCCCCGAGCTTGTCATAGAGGCGCTGATGGGTGCCTTCGCCGAGCAGGTAGAGATCGAAGTCGGTCAGGATCGGCGGGAAGCGGTAGGCATCTTCGAACTCGACGACGTTGTCGCCGAATCTGGCGCGGAGCTGGTAGTGCTTGGAGCCGTTCGGCAGGGCGCCGATGAACAGGCCGGAATCGTGGACACGGTCGAGCCGGGCGACCTCGCCATGCTCGCCGACCGCCTCGACATTGGTCGCCTCGGGCAGAAACGCACGCACCACGCTCTTGCCGCCCTCGGGATGCAGTCCGAGATAGTGGAAGGGGTCGGAGTGGCGCCCCTCGATGATCGCGTAGGCTTCTGCTGGAAGTTTAGGCATGGGCTTCGCTCTCATTGGACAGAATGCGAAGCAGTCCGGTCAGCGGCGCATGGAGCCCCTCGGGCCGGTGGGACAGCTCGTACTCTACTTCGTCGAAGGCATGATCAAGCAGGAAAAACCTTAACAGGCCGTCCGCAGCCTGGCGATTGGCCGGCCACAGCCGGCGGTCGGACATGGCCTCGCGGTAGGCGGCCAGGAAGGTTGCGGTGGCGCGTTCGCGCCATTCGCCGAGTGCGGCCGCGAGCCGGTCGTGCTCATCGGAGGCGCCCGTGAGCGCGCGGCTGAAAGCGGCGTTAACCGAAAGATCAATCGAGCGGATCAGGCCGGCGACGTCACGCGCGGCGGGCAGCTTGCGTCGCTTGTCGGCCAGCGCGAGATGCGGATCGCCATCGAAGTCGATGATGAAGATATCGTCTTTCACGATCAGAGTTTGCCCGAGGCGGAAGTCGCCGTGATGACGGATGTTCAACCCGGCAATGGTAGATGGCAAGAGCGCATTCAGATGGTCGGGCAGGGTCGCACGGACCGCGACGAGCTGGTCGATCAGCGGCCGGTCGGCCTCCCGCAGGCCGTCGCGGCCGTCGGCGAGCCGTTCGAAAACGCGCTCGGCCCGTGCCTTGAGGTCGGAGGCCCAGCGCTTGACGTGCGCAGGGCCGATCGGCTCTGGCGCGAGATTTTCGGACTTGGCCGCCGCGAGGGCCACATGCAGCTCGGCCAACCGACGGCCGATCTGCGCGACGAAATGCAGATAGGGCGCCTGCTCCTGGGTCTCGCGGGGCGCTTCGCCTATCGGCGCCAGCCGCTGCTCGTCGATATAGCGGTCGAGATAGCCATTGGTGACAGCCCAGCCGTCGCCCTGGTTCTCGACATAGGCGTGCAGCACGCCGACTACGCTACGATGATCGCCTTCGACCAGCTCTGCGCTGCCGAGCAGCGCCGGCGTGTTGGCGAAGCGTGCGACCTCGGTGAGGTAGCATCCCATCTCGATCTCGGGATTGATGCCGCTTTCGAGCCGGCGATGGATTTTGGCGACATACTGGTTGTCGACCAGCGCGGTGCTGTTGGTCTGCTCGATCGCGCGGATGCGTTCGGGCTCCTTGATGATGTAGTCGGCGAACCGGCTGGTCGCCTTGAACTCCAGCCGCAGATTGTTCTCGTCCACCACCAGGTTTTGCGACAGACCCCGCAGGAACAGGCCGATGAAGATCTGCTCGGTTGCGACGTCCAGCAGCGTGCCCTCGCGCGCGCCCTGGCGGACGGCGGCGAGCGCCTTCGGGTTGAAGCGTTCGCGGTCGAAGCGCACCCACTCGATCTGCATCGGCAGCACGTAGCGCGTCGTGACGTCGTCCCGCTTGGTCTCGAAGAACGCGATCCAGGGCCTGTTGTCGCCGATCTCGCTGAAAGGGACCGCCGAGGTCAGCGTGGCTTCGATGTGCTTGGGATTATGCTCGGGATACCAGCGTGTCCGCGACAGGAAGCCCGGCAGCACGTCGCGCTCGAACACGCCGCGCTCGCGCGCCAGCGACACCCAGTTCGAATTGACCGGCACCACCAGCGTCTCGAATTCCGGCACCGCGCGCGGCGTCACCGGCTCGGACTTGTCGCGCTCGGTGAGCTGGAACCAGTAGAAGCCGTAGGGCCCCAGCGTGATCATGTAGGGCAGCTCGCCGATCGGCGGGAAGCGCGTGCGCCCCAGCATCTCCTGCGGGATGCGGTCCTTCCAAGGCGACAGGTCAAGCTCGGTCGCCTGCGCTGCACGCGAGAGGTTGGCGACGCAGAGGATCACTTCGTCGTGGTATTGCCGGACATAGGCAAGCACGGCGCGATTGGCCGGACGGATGAAGGTCATGGTGCCGCGGCCGAAGGCGAGCGTGGACTTGCGCACCGAGATCAGCCGCTTGGTGGCGTTGAGCAGCGACGACAGGCTGCGCGATTGCGCCTCCACGTTCACGGATTCATAGCCGTAGACGGGATCCATGATCAGCGGCGCGTAGAGCCGGGCCGGATCGCAGCGTGAGAACCCGCCGTTGCGGTCCGGGCTCCACTGCATCGGCGTGCGCACGCCGTTGCGGTCGCCGAGATAGATGTTGTCGCCCATGCCGATCTCGTCGCCGTAATAGATGATCGGCGTGCCCGGGAAGGACAGCAGCAGCGAGTTCATCAGCTCGATCTTGCGGCGGTCATTGTCCATCAGCGGCGCGAGGCGGCGGCGGATGCCGACATTGATGCGGGCGCGGGGATCGTTGGCGTAGGTGGTCCAGAGATAATCGCGCTCGACGTCGGTGACCATTTCGAGCGTCAATTCATCATGGTTGCGCAGGAACAGTGCCCATTGGCAGCTCGCCGGGATATCCGGCGTCTGGCGCAGAATGTCGGTGATCGGGAAGCGGTCCTCCTGCGCGATCGCCATGTAGATGCGCGGCATCAGCGGGAAGTGATAGGCCATGTGGCATTCGTCGCCGCGGCCGAAATATTCCTGCACGTCCTCGGGCCATTGGTTGGCCTCGGCGAGCAGCAGCTTGCCCTTGGAGTAGGAATCCAGCTCCTGGCGCAGCCGCTTGATGATCGCATGCGTTTCGGGGAGGTTCTCGTTCGAGGTGCCCTCGCGCTCGCAGAGATAGGGAATGGCGTCCAGACGGAAGCCGTCGACGCCGGCGTCGAGCCAGCGCTTCATCACTTGGATGATGGCGCTGACGACCCGCGGATTGTCGAAATTGAGGTCCGGCTGGTGCGAGAAGAAGCGGTGCCAGTAGAACGCGCCGGCCTCGGGATCCCAGGTCCAGTTCGACTTCTCGGTGTCGGTGAAGATGATGCGCGTGCCCTGGTATTTCTGGTCGGTGTCGCTCCAGACATACCAGTTGCGGGCGCTCGAGCCCGGATGACTGCGGCGCGCGCGCTTGAACCATTTGTGCTGGTCGGAGGTGTGGTTGACGACCAGCTCGGTGATGACCCGCAGTCCGCGCTTCTGCGCTTCCTGGATGAAGCGCTTGAAGTCCTTCATGGTCCCGAAATCGGGATTGACCGCGCCGTAATCGCCGATGTCGTAGCCGTCGTCGCGGCCGGGCGAGGGATAGAACGGCAGCAGCCACAGCGCGGTGACGCCGAGCTCCTGGAGGTAGGGCAGCTTCTCGGTCAGGCCCGCAAAATCGCCGATGCCGTCATGGTTGCTGTCGGCAAACGCCTTGACGTGGAGCTGATAGATAATCGCGTCCTTGTACCAGAGCTCATCCACGATCTCGGCAGCCTCGGCTTTCTGGGTGTCGACGGAAGACAGAACATTCATGGCGCGATCCTTACGCCAGACAGCGGAACAAGAGCGCCGGATCGCAGTCGGGATCGATACGCAACCTGATCCCGCCCCATTCGATGCGGGACTGTTCGCCGGTGAGGAGATTTTCGAGGGCGGTGACGTGGCGGCGTTCGCCGCCGGCGTCGATGGTGAGGTCGCCGAGCGGCAACCAGAATTCGCGCACATGGCGCGAGAGGGCGATCACCGCGATCACGGTGTTGGCCGGGTCAATCGCTTCCTTGGCGAAGGCGATCGTCTCGCCGTCCTCGACGCCGAGGAAGCGCAAATTTGCCGTCTGCTGAAGCGCGGCGTTGTCGTTGCGGATGCGATTGAGCGCGGCGATGTAGGGCTTGATGTTGCCGGGCTTGTCCCAGTCGCGCTGTCTGATCTGGTATTTTTCGGAATCCAGATATTCCTCGTGGCCGGGGATCGCCTCGTGCTCCAGCAGCTCGAATCCGCCAAAGATGCCGAAGCTGCCCGACAGCGTCGCCGCCAGCGCGACCCGCGACTTGAACGCCCAGGTCTCGCCGCTCTGGAGATGATAGGGCAGCAGGTCAGGCGTGTTGACGAACAGGTTCGGGCGATAGAAGTCCCGCTCGGGATAGCGTGTCAGCTCGCCGAAATATTGCTCCAGCTCCCACTTCGCCGTGCGCCAGGGGAAATAGCTGAAGGACTGCGCGAAGCCGAGCTTGGCGAGGCCCTTCATCAGCTTCGGCCGCGTAAATGTCTTCGAGAACAGGATCACCTCGGGATGCCGGCGGCGGATGTCGCTGATCAGCCACTCCCAGAACGGCAGCGGCGCGGTGTCGTGATTGTCGATGGCAAAGATGGTCACGCCGTGGTCGATCCAGAACAGCATGGCGTCGCGAAACGCATTCCACAGTCCGGTGCGGTCGACCGAGGCGAAATCGGGGATGACGATATCGGAGTAGGGACCATCTGCTGCCCGCACCGAACGGTCCGGCCGCCATTTGAACCATTCCGGATGCCGGGTCAGCCAGGGATGATCCGGCGAGCATTGCACGGCGAAGTCGAGCGCGAGCTCGAGACCGTATTCGAGGCAGGTCGCGACCAGCGCGCGAAAATCCTCGATGGTGCCGAGCTCGGGATGCAGCGCGTCGTGTCCGCCCTCAGCACTGCCGATCGCATAGGGCGAGCCGGGATCGCCTTCACCCGCCACCGGCGCGTTGTTGCGGCCCTTGCGGCTGGTCTGGCCGATCGGGTGGATCGGCGTGAAATAGAGCACGTTAAAACCCATCGCGGCGATGTCAGGCACGCGCGCGATGCAGTCGCGGAGCGTACCGTGCCGGCCGGGGATCGTGCCCTGGCTGCGCGGCATCATCTGATACCAGGCGCCGAAGCGCGCTCTGCCGCGATCGATGGTCAGCGGGAAGTTTTGCGAGCGGGTCAAATCCGGCCGCGACTGGCTCTCGGCCATGGCCTTGCCGAGATCGGCCGCAAGCAGCGGGGCGACATCGCCGCTCTGAAGATAGTCCTCACACTGCCTGACGATGACGGCTTCTGCGGCCTGTCGCGCGCCATGCGCCTTGGTCAAAAGGCCGGCGCCCTCGATCGCATCGAGGCTGACATCGGCGCCGATGCGCTGCTTTCGGGCGATGGCGTGTGACCAGGTGGCGAATTCGTCGGTCCAGGCTTCGATGGCGTAGACATATTGGCCGGGCTCAACCGGCGTGAAGGCGCCGGACCAGCGGTCATTGCCGTGAGGGATCATCGGCTCGCTCCGCCATTCGCGCTCCTGCTCGCCGCGCCAGATCAGCGCGGCACCGATCACGCCGTTGCCGTCGCGGTAGATGTCGGCCCAGACCTCGACCCGGTCGCCCACGATCCGCTTCACGGCGAAGCGGCCGCCGTCGATCAAGGGATAGATATCTTCGATGAGGAAAGCGCTGCCGGCGGCGGCACTCTCGACAGTTTGAATTGTCTTGTTCACGGTGATGCCATTGACAAGAAAGCAGGAGCCCGTTTCCCTTGTCGGGAACCTACGCTTGATACCTATATAGAAAGCCGCTTGTGTGTCATTGGTTCCCCTGGGAACGGCAGGCGCGGTTTGCGAGTTACCCCTGACTAACCTCTTCCGCGACCTCGTTAAAATCGATGCCACCGGCCAGACAATGGCCTGCAAGCTGCGTGCCTAATGGATCTTTTAGCTCAAGCCCGGATCAAGGGCGTCCAGTCCGAATTCATCGATGCCCTCGGCAAGCTGCGGGTCACCGCGCCCGAGGCGCTCACCTCCATCCTCGAGGCCCTGCCGGAGAAGCGGGTTTACCGCTTCGTCAGCGGGCCGGTCGTGGTGCGTGCGCTGGGACATTCGCGCACGGAATTGGCGAGCATCGGCGCGCCGCCGCTGACATGGGAAATCAAAGGCAAAGACAAGGTGATCGCGCAAGGTGAGACGCGCGAGCCTGTCATCGCCTGGCCCGAAGGCCTGCCGCTCGGCTATCACCGGCTGACACTGACCGATGCCGGAAGTGTGACCGAAGAGGTGCCGATGATCGTGGCGCCCGAGCGCGCTTTCGGCGGCGATTTCGACCGCGGCTGGCTGCTCGCCGTGCAGCTTTACAGCGTCCGCTCGGATCGCAATTGGGGCATCGGCGATTTCACCGACCTTGCCGGCCTGGTCCGGCTGGCAAAACAGCTTGGCGCCGACGGCGTCGGGCTCAATCCGCTGCATGTTCTGTTCGACAATCATCCCGCCGATTGCAGTCCCTATTCGCCGAACAGCCGGCTGTTTCTCAATCCGCTCTATATCGACGTCGAGGCCATCCCCGAATTTTCCGCCGACCTCGTGCCCGACGCCGCTGCGACCGCCGCGCGCCTGCGCGAAGGCGATCGCGTCCCCTATGCCGACATGGCGGCGCTGAAATGGCGGGCCTTGCACGCCGCCTTTGACAGTTTTGTGAAAAGCGCGAGCGGCGTCCGCCGCAATCAGTTCGACGCCTTCCGCGCCGCCCGCGCACCGCTGTTGTCCCGCTTTGCCTGTTTCGAGGTGCTGCGCCATCGTTTCGTCTCGCCATGGTGGGAATGGCCGATGGAATGGCAGCAGCCGAATGAGGCGAAATTCGCCGAATTGCGCAACGGTCCTGACAAGCGCGCGGTCGAGTTCGTCGAATTCGTGCAGTGGACGGCCGATAGCCAACTGGCGGCTGCCAAGGAGCTTGCCGGCCAGCTCGGCATGCGCGTCGGGCTCTATCTCGACGTCGCCGTCGGCGTGCAGTCCAACGGTTTTGATGCCTGGAACGAGCAGGCGGCGATCTCGCGCCATCTCGCCGTCGGCGCGCCGCCCGACGTGCTCAACACCATCGGCCAGGACTGGGGCCTTGCCGGCTTCAACGCCGGCGGTCTCGAGGCCCAGTCCTTCGTGCCGTTCGCCGACATGCTGGCGGCCTCGATGCGCCATGCCGGCGCCATCAGGCTCGATCACGTGCTTGGGCTGAAGCGGCTCTATCTCGTGCCGCGCGGCTTCAAGCCCGATAACGGCGCCTATGTGCAGATGCCGTTCGAGGCGCTGCTGGCGGCGGTGGCCAGCGAGAGCGCCGCCCATCAATGCATCGTGATCGGCGAGGACCTCGGCACCGTGCCCGAAGGCTTTCGCGAGACCATGCAGGATTTCGGCATCTGGTCCTACCTCGTCATGATGTTCGAGCGCGACGATGCCGGCCATTTCCGCAACGCCGACTTCTACCGGCCGAACGCGCTGGTCACGCTCAACACGCACGACCTCTCGACCTATGCCGGCTGGCGCTCGTTCAGCGACCTCAAGATGAAGCGCTCGCTCGGGCTCGATCCCGGCGAGGACGACCAGGCGCGCTGGGATGCGCTCGGTGCGCTCGACGAGGTCCTGCGCCAGAACGGCATCGACGCCAACGATCTCTATTCGGTGCTCGCCTTCCTGTCGCGCACGCCCTCGCGGCTGCTTGCGGTGTCGATGGAGGATCTGCTCGGCGTGATCGACCAGCCCAACATTCCCGGCACGATCGACGAGCACCCGAACTGGCGCCAGCGCCTGCCCGTCGCGCTGGACAAGATCGCCGCGAAGGTCGATCTTACGGCCTTGAGAGCGGCGACGCGGGAACGTTCGTTGCCCGGTGGGAGTTGATCGGCCGGGGAATTCTCAGGCTCGAAACCATTGTCACAAAAGATCGAGGATTATGCCCTGATCGGTGACTGCGAGACCGCGGCGCTGGTCGGGCGCAACGGCTCGATCGACTGGCTGTGCTGGCCGGCCTTCGATTCCGACGCCTGCTTCGCCGCCATCCTCGGCACCGACAGGAACGGCCGCTGGCTGATCGCGCCGACCGAGGACGTCACCTCCATCTCGCGCCGTTATCTCGGCAACACCCTCATCCTCGAAACGCGCTTCGAGACGAAAGACGGCACCGTCGCCCTGATCGACTTCATGCCGCCGCGCGGCAAGGCCTCCGACATCGTCCGGCTGGTGCGCGGCGTCACAGGCACCGTGAAGATGCGGATGCAACTCGTGATCCGCTTCGGCTTCGGCGTCGACATTCCCTGGGTGCGGCGGATCGACCATTCGCTGATGGCCATCGCCGGCCAGGACATGACCGTGCTGCGCACGCCGGTCAAGACCCGCGGCGAGGACCTGACCACGGTGTCCGACTTCGAGGTGAAGCAAGGCGAGACCGTGCCGTTCGTGCTCACTTACGGCCCCTCGCATCTGGACCCGCCCGAGTCGATCGATCCGGAGATTGCCTTCCAGGAGACCGAAAAGTTCTGGAATGAGTGGTGCCAGCAGTGCACGCGCGACGGCGAGTACCACGATCTGATCATGCGCTCGCTGATCACGCTGAAGGCGCTGACCTTCGATCCCACCGGCGGCATCGTCGCCGCGCCGACGACGTCATTGCCCGAGAAGCTCGGCGGTGCCAGGAATTGGGACTATCGCTTCTGCTGGCTGCGCGATGCCACCTTCACGCTGCTGGCGCTGATGAACTCGGGCTACACCGAGGAAGCCTCGGCCTGGCACAATTGGCTGCTGCGCGCCGCGGCCGGCTCGCCGGCGAACATGCAGATCATGTACGGAATCTGGGGCCAGCGGCGACTTCTCGAATGGGAGGCGGACTGGCTCGACGGCTATGAGGGCGCCCAGCCGGTCCGCATCGGCAACGCCGCGCATGCGCAGCTCCAGCTCGACGTCTATGGCGAACTGATCGACGCCTTTCACCAGTCGCGCATGGCCAAGCTCAAGCTCGACGACGAGACCACCTGGGCGCTGGAATGCGCCGTGCTCCAGCATCTCGCCGAGGTCTGGGATCATCCCGATCACGGCATCTGGGAGCGGCGCGGCCAGCCCAGGCACTACGTCTTCTCCAAGGTCATGACCTGGGTCGCCTTCGACCGCGGCATCAAGAGCGCCGAGACTTTTGGCTTCAAGGCGCCGCTGCTGCACTGGCGGACCCTGCGCGAAGCCATTCACCGCGATGTCTGCAACAAGGGCTTTGATGTGGAGGAAAATGCCTTCGTGGATTCCTACGGCTCGAAATTGCTCGATGCATCCGTGCTGCTGCTGCCCGCCGTCGGCTTCCTGCCGGCAAACGACCCGCGCATCCGCGGCACCATCGCCGCGGTCGAAAAGCGCATGATGCGCGACGGCTTTGTTTTGCGGCACGATCCGTGCGAGGTGTCGGATGAGATCCAGCCGATCGAGGGTGCGTTCCTGGCCTGCACGCTGTGGCTCGCCGATGCCCATGTGCTGGCCGGCGATCTCGACAAGGCGCAGGTGCTGCTCGACCGCGTGGTCGGCATCGCCAACGACGTCGGCCTCCTGGCCGAAGAATACGATTCAGGCGCCCGGCGCCAGACCGGCAATTTCCCGCAAGCCCTGACCCACATCGCGCTGATCAACACCGCGCACAATCTGTCGGCGGCACGGCAGGAGAGCGAAAAGCCGGCCGTGCAGCGGTCGAAGTAGTGATTTAAGGGACCCCGTTCCACTTCAGGATCATCTCCATCGCCTCGGCGAAACCGTCCTGTTCATTGGTCGCGGTGACGTGGGTGGCCTGGTCCTTGACGTTGTCGGTGGCGTTGCCCATGGCGATCGAGGTGCCGGAGACGCGGAACATGGCGAGGTCGTTCTGCATGTCGCCGATGGTGGCGACCGCATCGGTGGAAATGCCGAGGCGCTTGGCCATGGCCTCCACGAAGGTGCCCTTGTCGAAGCCCGGCGGGGTGATGTCGAGATAATAGGTCTGCGAACGGACGGCGGTCGCCTCGCTGCCGAGCGCGTCCTGCATCGCCTTCTCGCAGCGCTCGAGGCCGGCGGCATCGGCACTGGCGCCGACGATCTTGCAGGCGCTGGCGAGATACGGCGAGAAGTCGGTCACGATGGTGGGATCGGAGCGGATCGTGTGCTGCTCATGCCCGACGTATTTTCCGCTCGGGTTGTCGATCAGCCATTTGTCGTAGGTGAACAGCCAGATGTCGGCGCCGAACTCGCGCAGGATTTTGAGGGATCGCTCGGCGGCGCTTGCCGGAATCAAATGCTGCTCGACCGGGTTCATCTCGGGATCGACGATCGAGGAGCCATTGAACGGGCCGACCGGCAGCCACAGCGCCAGCGGCTCGACCAAAAAGCGCATGCCGATGGCGGGGCGGCTGGAGGTGATGGTGAAGCCGATGCCGGCCTGGTGCAGCCGCTGCACCGCGCCCCTGGCGCGGTCCGTCAGCGTCTTGTCCTTGGTCAGCAGCGTGCCGTCGACGTCGGAGACGACCAGTGAGATTTTCGTCATGGCAGAACCCCAGGGTTCGGTTTCTCAGCGTTTCGCCCCGCTCAACCTCAATTGCCGCACCACGCCGTCCACGATCGCCTCGACGGATTCGTCGATCGAGACCGTGATGACGTGCTCGCCCGCCTCCGGCGGCTCCAGCGTGTCGAACTGGCTTGTCAGCAGCCCGGCCGGCATGAAATGGCCCTTGCGCTGCGCGAGCCGCTCGGCGATCAGCTCCCTTGTGCCCTTCAGGAACACGAAGCGAACGTCGTCGCGCCCGCGCAGCAGCACGTCACGATAGGTGTGCTTCAGCGCCGAGCAGGCGATGATGACGTGCTCGCCCTTGTCGCAGACCCGCGCGATTTCGTCGGCGATGGCGTTGAGCCAGGGCCAGCGATCCTCATCGGTGAGGGGATGGCCGGCGCGCATCTTCTCGACATTGCTGGCGGGATGAAAGCTGTCGCCGTCCTCGAACCGCCAGCCGAGCCGCTGGCCCAGCGCCTCCGCAACCGTGCTCTTGCCCGAACCCGACACGCCCATCACGATCAACGCACAAGGTGCTTCAACGCCCGCCACGAATTCCCTCCGGAAGCGCGGCCTGATCGACCAGCCAGACGGTCTCACCATTCGAGCGCGCGCGTACAGCCGGCAGACTCTCGCCATTGAGGAGGCGCGTCAAGATCGGCTGCTTGTCGTGCCCGGCAATCTCGAACAGCATTTCGTGGCACGAGGCCAGCACGGGCAACGTCAGCGACACCCGTGGCACGAACGGGGCGACATTGGCCTTGGGCACGCCGACGACCCAGCGCGTGGTCTCCTCGACCGCGGGATAGCCCGGAAACAGCGAGGCGGTGTGGCCGTCCGGGCCGGCGCCCATCAGGACCATGTCGAACAGCGGGCGCGCCGGATCGAGCTGGTCCGCGCCGTAGAAGGCCCGCAACTCGCGCGCATAGGTTTCGGCGCCTTGATCCGGATTTTCGACCTTGGTCGGGATCGGATGGATATGTCCGGACGACGCGTTGCGATCGAGGAAGGTCGCGCGCGCGACCGCCATGTTGTTGAGCGGATCGCTCTCGGGCACGAACCGCTCGTCGCCGATGAACCAGTGCACGCGGTCCCATGGGATCCTGCCGCGATAGGCGTCGCTGCCAAGCAGTTGATAGAGCTTCTTCGGGCTGGAGCCGCCGGTCAGGCAGATCGCGATCCGCCCGGGATTGGCCGCGATCCGCGCCATCACCCGCTCGGCGGCCGCCTGGGCCAGCGCCTCGGCGTCAGCCGCGACGATCAGCTTCGGCTGGTCGGCCGCTGCCATCACGAAAATTTCCGCCAGCTGCGCCCGTCGCGCCGCAGCAGCTCGTCGGCGCATCTTGGACCGTCGCTGCCGGCTTCATAGGTCTCGATGCCGTTGGTGCCCTCGCTCTTCCAGGCATCCAGGAACGGCTGCACCGCCTGCCATCCGGCCTCGATGCCGTCGGCGCGCTGGAACAGGATGTTGTCGCCGATCATGCAGTCGTAGATCAACGTCTCGTAGCCGGTCGAGGGATCGGCGCGGAAATAGTCGCCGTACTTGAACTTCATCTCGACGCCGTCGATGGTGATGCTCGGCCCCGGGATCTTGGCGTTGAACTGCAGCTCGATGGTTTCGGTCGGCGCGATGCCGATGGTGAGGAAGTTCTGCGACAGGCGGTCGACGTCGGTGCCTGAGAACATCGACAGTGGCGCCTGCTTGAACTTGATCGCCACTTCCGTGCGCTTGTGGCCGAGCGCCTTGCCGGTGCGCAGATAGAACGGCACGCCGGCCCAGCGCCAATTGTCGATCATCAGCTTCAGTGCGACAAAGGTCTCGGTGGTGCTGCCGGGCTTGACGTCCTCGGTCTTGCGATAGTCCGTGAGCTCGTCGTCGCCGATGCGGCCGGCGAGATATTGCGCGCGGACAGAATTCTTCAGCGCCTCTTCCCGGCTGGGCTGCTGGATCGACGTCAGCACGTCGGCCTTTTCGGAGCGCACGGAATGCGCGTCGAAGCGCGCCGGCGGCTCCATCGCGACCAGCGACATCAGCTGGAACAGATGGTTCGGCACCATGTCGCGCAGCGCGCCGGTGGCGTCGTAGAAGCCGCCGCGATGGCCGACGCCGAGCTTCTCCTCCACGGTGATCTGGATGTGGTCGATATGGTTGCGATTCCAGATCGGCTCGAACATGCCGTTGGCAAAGCGCAGCACCAGGATGTTCTGCACCGTCTCCTTGCCGAGATAATGATCGATCCGGTAGATCTGGTGCTCGTCCATGATCTTCAGCAGCTCGCCATTCAACGCCTTGGCGGAGGCGAGGTCGGTGCCGAACGGCTTTTCGATCACCAGCCGCCGCCAGGCGCCGTTCTCTTTCATCATGCCGGTGCGGCCGAGCTCGCGCGCGGTCGGCGCGAAGGCGGCGGGCGGCGTGGCGAGATAGAACAGCCGGTTGCCGCCGGTTTCCTGGGCGCATTCCAGCGAATCCAGATGCTCGCGCAAACGATCAAAGGAGGGCGGGTCCTTCGGATCGGCCTCGACGAAGGTCACGCATTCCAGCAGTTTCCGGGCGATGTCGTCGTCCACGGGCCGCGTCGCGAACTGGCGCAGGCCCTTCATCAGGCTGTCGCGCAGCTCGTCATCGGACTGGCCCTTGCGGGCTACGCCGACGACACAGAACTTTTCCGGTAGCAGGTGCTCGGCGGCGAGATTGTAGAGCGACGGCATCACCAGGCGGTGAGTGAGATCGCCGGTCACGCCAAAGATGACGAAGGCGCAATTTTCCGGCTTGCGCTTGGCTTGCGGGTCTTTTGTCACGAACGATTGGCCTTCGTGTTGTTACGTCTTACTTGGGCTTCGAAGCGCCCGGCTGCTTCGGCTCCTTGTGGCCGCCGAACCCCGCGCGCATTGCAGAAAGAATTTTTTCGGCGAAGGTGTGTTCCTTGCGGGAACGGAAACGTGTGTAGAGCGCAGCGGTCAGCACTTCGGCCGGCACGGCCTCGTCGATCGCCGCATTCACGGTCCAGCGGCCTTCGCCGGAATCTTCGACAAAGCCCGAATATTCCGACAGGACCGGGCTGTCGGCGAGCGCCGTCGAGGTGAGGTCGAGCAGCCAGGACGGGATCACGGAGCCGCGACGCCAGACCTCGGCAATGTCGGCGAGATCGAAATCGTAGCGATGGTCGGCGGGCAGCGCGTCGATGTTGGCGTTCTTGAGGATGTCGAAGCCTTCGGCATAGGCCTGCATCAGGCCGTATTCGATGCCGTTGTGGATCATCTTCACGAAATGGCCGGCGCCGACGGGACCGGCATGGATGTAGCCCTGCTCGATGCGGGGATCGCGTCCGTCGCGTCCTTCGGTGCGCGGAATGTCGCCGGCGCCGGGGGCGAGCGCGGCGAAGATCGGATCGAGCCGGTCCACCACGGGCTTCTCGCCGCCGATCATCATGCAATAGCCGCGGTCGAGACCCCAGACGCCGCCGGAGGTGCCGACGTCGACATAATGGATGCCGCGGGCCTTCAGCGCCTTGCCGCGGCGGACGTCGTCCTGCCAGAAGGTGTTGCCGCCGTCGATGATGACGTCGCCTTCCTGCATCACGCCCGCGATGGTGTCGATCGTGGTCTCGGTGATGTGCCCCGCAGGCAGCATCACCCAGGCGGTGCGTGGCCGCTCGAGCTTCGAGATGAACTCTTCCAGCGTCGCCGAGCCCACCGCGCCGTCGGCGGCGAGGCCCGCGACGGCCTTGGCGTCCTTGTCATAGACCACGGTCGAATGGCTGTGGCGCATCAGGCGGCGAACGATGTTGCCGCCCATCCGGCCGAGGCCGATCATGCCGAGTTGCATGTGAAAGCTTCCCTTAATTCAGTGCGTCGTTGAGCGCGGCGTTGAGCGCCGCGAGACCTTTCTTGAGCCCGCCCTTGAGGTGGACGCGCAATGCACGCCGCCCGCGCTCGGTGAGCACGTCGAAATCGCCGCGCGCCTGCGCCGCCTTGATCACGCCGAAGCTGGCCTTCTGGCCCGGCACGGCAAGATCCTTGGCATCGTCGGCGGTGATCTGGAGGAACACGCCGCTGTCGGGTCCGCCCTTGTAGGCCTGCCCGGTGGAGTGCAGGAAGCGTGGCCCGAATTCGGCGCAGGTCGCGACATGCCGCTTCTCGCGTACCTCGAGCCGCATGGCCTGGAGTGCGTCGATCGTCGCCTTGTCGCGCGCGATATAGCCGAGCAGGGCGACATAGTCGCCGTGGTTCGAGCGCGACAGATGCGCCTTCAGCCAGGAGGTGAGGTCGCCATTGGCGCCGGCAGCGCGCAGCGCCTTGGCGTTGGCCTCGTCGGTGTAGAGATCGGCCTCCTTTGTGCTGACCACCGGCTGCTCGGCCGGCAGCGCGCCGGTCTTCTCGAACGACGCCGTCAGCTCGCGGGTCTTGATCTTGGCCGCCTCCACGTCCGGCTGGTCGAACGGGTTGATGCCGAGGATCGAGCCTGCCACCGCGGTCGCCATCTCGAAGCGGAAGAACTCTTGGCCGAGATGGTCGATCGACTTCATGACGATGCGCACGACGGGGTGGCCGGCCGCTTCGATGGCGGCCAGCTTGGAGTCATGCGCGGCGTCGGCTTCGCCCTCGGTGCGGATGTCGATGAAGAAGCGGTCGTTGCCGTAGAGCGCCGGCTCGCCCAGCGGCTCGCCGTCGATCGGGATCAGGCCCTTGCCTTCCTTGCCGGTCGATTCCGCGATGAGCTGCTCGGCCCAGGCGCCGAAATCGGCGATCTTCTTCGACGACAGGATCGTTACCTTGTCGCGGCCTTCGAGCGCCGCGAGGCCCATGGCAAGGCCGAGCTGCACGCCGGGGTTCTCAGCTGGCGGCACGTCCGGTCCGCAGGAGCGCGCCATCGAGAGCGCATGCTTGATGAAGGTCTTGACGTCGATGCCGGCCGTGGCCGCCGGCACCAGGCCGAACGGCGACAGCACCGAATAGCGGCCGCCGATCGTGGGCTCGCCATGGAAGATGCGGGCGTAGTTCAGGCTCTTGGCCGCCTTCTCCAGCGACGAGCCGGGATCGGTCACCGCGATGAAGCGGAAGCCGGTCTTGGCCTTCGGGCCGAGAGCCTGCGCGACGCGCTCATGGAAATAATCCTTCATCGCGTTCGGCTCGGTGGTGCCACCGGATTTGCTCGACACGATGAACACCGTATTGGCGATGTCGATCTTGTCTTCCATCGCGCGGACCTGCGCCGGGTCGGTGGAATCCAGCACGTGCAGCTTCGGGAAGCCGGGCTTCTTTCCAAAGGTCTCGGCCAGCACCTCGGGGCCGAGGCTCGATCCGCCCATGCCGAGCACGACGGCGTCGGAGAACTTCTGGCCCTTCACGCGGCCCGCATAGTCCTCATAGTCGGCGACGTCGGCTTTGGCGGCGCTGTCGAGCCAGCCGAGCCATTTGTTCTCGTCGGTGCCGGTCCAGACCGATTTGTCGCGTTGCCAGAGCCGGCGGATCTTGGCCGCGGCACGCCATTCCTCGGTGCTCTTGGCCACGGCCTTGCCGAGCCCGTCACCGAGCGAGAGCTGCTGGCGGTCGATTGCCGGCCCGAGCACGGTGGCGCGCTTGTGTGCGACGGCGCCGTACAGCTTGTCGGCGGCGTCCGCGAACAGCTTGACGCCGTCCTTGACCAGCTCCTCGGTGATGGCGTCGAGCGAGACGCCGGAGCGCTCCAGCTCTTCCAGCACGCGGCGGGCGTCGTCCACGTTCTCCTCGAGACTGTCGCGCGCCTTGCCGTGGTCGCGGAACGCGTCCAGCGTTGCCGGCGGCACGGTGTTGACGGTGTCGGGGCCGATCAGCTCCTCGACATAGAGGACGTCGCTGTAGTCCTTGTTCTTGGTGCCGGTCGAGGCCCACAGCATGCGTTGCGGCTTGGCGCCCTTGGCGGCGAGCTTCTCCCAGCGCGGACCCGAGAACAGGCGCTTGTAATCCTGATAGGCGACCTTGGCGTTGGCGATCGCGACCTTGCCCTTCAGCGCGGCGAGCCGCTCCTTCTCGGAGGGGTCGTTGGCGCGAGCGATCTTCTCGTCGAGCTGCTTGTCCACCACGCTGTCGATGCGGCTGACGAAGAAGCTCGCCACGCTCGCGACATGCGAGGGATCGCCGCCACCGGCGACGTATTTTTCGAGCCCGGCGAGGTAGGCCTCGGCGACCTGGAGATAGACGGCCTTGGAGAACAGCAGCGTAATGTTGATGCTGATGCCGTCGCCGATCAGCGTCTCGATCGCCGGCAGGCCCTCCGGCGTCGCCGGCACCTTCACCATCAGGTTCTTGCGACCAACGTCCTTCCAGAGCCGGCGCGCCTCGGCGACCGTGCCGGCGGTGTCCATCGCAAGGTAAGGCGAGACTTCGAGGCTGACATAGCCGTCGCCGCCCTTGAGGCGGTCATAAACCGGGCGGAGCACGTCGGCGGCGGCCTGGATGTCCTCGACCGCCACGGCTTCGAACAGGTCGGCAACGGTCCGGTCGCCGCGCTTCAGCGCTTTGCCGATCGGGGCGTCATATTCGTCGGAGCTGCCGATCGCCTTCTCGAAGATCGACGGATTGGAGGTGACGCCCTTGACGCCGTCGGTGTCGATCAGCCGCTTCAGGTCGCCCTTGGCGATGAAGCCGCGGGCGAGGAAGTCCAGCCAGACGGCTTGACCGTGCTTTTCGAGTTCTTTGACGGGATTCATGGTGCTTTTTATCTCCAAGCCTGCGGGCGGAGGGGGTTTCCGCGCCGGTCCTGACGCGCTATCCTTTAGCCCACATGCTCCCGGGAGGGAACCAATCAAGGGCGTAGGCGTCATCCCCTCAAGGTAACTCCGTCGCGATCATGGCGATCCGGCGGAAGTCGTGCCTTTGCGTAATAAAAGTTTGACCGGGATGCTTCGGCCGAGGTCTTGTTGCGTGAGGATGATCTGTCGCGTCGCTGAGTGTCGTCAGTGGAGTTCGATCCGTCTGATCGTGATTGGCTCGGTCGCGAATGGCCATGCTGGGGGAAAGCATGCACGCGCATCCTGATGGCGTTGCCGTCGCCGGCGATCGATCGCGCCGGCCGTCCGCATCGGTGCATCTCACACTCACGAAACTGGTCGACGTGCGTCGTGCGGACGCTCGTCGCGGCGAGCGCAAGGTTAACTCTCAGGTCAGGCGCGGCAGCGCTCCTGCATCCGCGCTGCTACGCGCCGCGTGCTGAACAGTTGGATTGTTATCCTTTCGGAGGGTGTAGCGACCGATTTTGACACAGCGCTGTGCGCTTGCCGCGCCGCTCATGCTGCCTGCAGTCCGGACATCGCATTGCAGCAGGAAGATGAACGCGCGCCACGCAAGCTCCCCGCAAGCGTCACAAGTTTGCCGCTGGCGGATCGTCATGTTGCAGTGCCGGAGACAGCCGTCCCCGGTATTGCCCGGATGTGGCGAGCGAGTGACAATTTCTGGAAATGAGCGAAGATAGAGATAGATTCGCACAAATTACAGGCAAGTGCCTGTTCGTAATTCACAGAGTGCCTACCTTGTGCGTTGCGTGGTGTCGGCACCAGGGTGTCCAATGATCGTCATGTGCTCACGCTGATTCGAGAAGCGGCCTGAGGAACGGTCCAGTAACGCTTTCGTTTCAGCTTGTAGCGGAACTCACGCGGAGAGGGATCATGTATAACGATTCTCTATTCAACGCTTTCGCTCGGTCGTTCGAGGCGAGAAGCCAGCACGACATGTCGATGGCGGAATATCTGGAATCGTGTCGAAGCGATCCCATGAAATACGCGAATGCGGCCGAACGGTTACTAGCGGCGATCGGTGAACCTCAGACGATTGACACGGCCAAGGACCCACGCCTTGGCCGTATTTTTTTGAACCGCACCATCCGGACCTATCCGGCCTTCGCCGGCTTCTACGGCATGGAAGAAACCATCGAGCGCATCGTCGGTTTCTTCCGCCACGCCGCGCAAGGTCTCGAAGAGCGCAAGCAGATCCTCTATCTGCTCGGCCCGGTCGGCGGCGGCAAGTCGTCGCTCGCCGAACGGCTCAAGTCGCTGATGGAAGTGCAGCCGATCTACGTGCTCAAGGCCGGCGATGAACTCTCGCCCGTGTTCGAAAGTCCGCTCAGCCTGTTCGATCCTGACAATCTCGGGCCGATGCTGGAAGAGAAATACGGCATTCCGCGCCGGCGCCTCACTGGCCTGATGAGCCCTTGGTGCTACAAGCGGCTCGAGGCCTTCGGCGGCGATATCTCGCAATTCCGCGTCGCCAAGATCCAGCCGTCGCGGCTGCGCCAGATCGCGGTTTCCAAGACCGAGCCCGGTGACGAGAACAACCAGGACATCTCCTCGCTGGTCGGCAAGGTCGACATCCGCAAGCTCGAGACCTATGCGCAGAACGACCCCGACGCCTACAGCTATTCGGGCGGCCTCAACCGCGCCAACCAGGGCATCCTCGAATTCGTCGAGATGTTCAAGGCGCCGATCAAGATGCTGCATCCGTTGCTCACGGCAACGCAGGAAGGCAACTACATCGGCACCGAGAATATCGGCGCGATCCCGTTCACCGGCGTGATCCTGGCGCACTCCAACGAAGCGGAGTGGGCGAGCTTCAAGGCCAACAAGAACAACGAAGCCTTCATCGACCGCATCTGCGTCATCAAGGTGCCGTACTGCCTGCGCGTCACCGAAGAGCAGAAGATCTACGAGAAGCTGATCCAGGGCTCCGAGCTCGCGGCCGCGCCTTGCGCGCCCTCGACGCTGGAGACGCTGGCGCGGTTCTCGGTGATGTCGCGCCTGCGCAAGCACGAGAACTCCACGCTGTTCGGCAAGATGCGGGTCTATGACGGCGAGAGCCTGAAGGAATCCGATCCTAAGGCGCGCAGCGTCCAGGAATATCGCGATGCCGCCGGCGTCGACGAGGGCATGGACGGCGTCTCCACCCGCTTCGCCTTCAAGATCCTGGCTGCGACCTTCAACCACGATCCGCAGGAGGTCGCCGCCGACGCCGTGCATCTGATGTACGCGCTGGAGCAGTCGATCCGCCGCGAGCAGCTGCCCGAGGAAGTCGAGAAGCGCTATCTCGAATTCATCAAGGCCGACCTGGCGCCGCGTTACGCCGAGTTCATCGGCAACGAGATCCAGAAGGCGTACCTCGAATCCTACTCGGATTACGGCCAGAACCTGTTCGACCGCTACGTCGACTACGCCGACGCCTGGATCGAGGACCAGGACTTCAAGGATCCCGACACCGGCCAGTTGCTGGATCGCGAGCTTTTGAACCAGGAATTGACCAAAATCGAGAAACCGGCGGGCATTGCCAACCCCAAGGACTTCCGCAACGAGGTCGTCAAATTCTCGTTACGCTCGCGGGCCCAGAACGGCGGCAAAAATCCGACCTGGACCTCCTACGAGAAGATTCGCGACGTGATCGAAAAGCGGATATTCTCCCAGGTCGAGGACCTGCTTCCGGTCATCTCCTTCGGGTCGAAGAAGGACGGCGAGACGGAGAAGAAGCACGGCGAGTTCGTCGCACGCATGGTGGAGCGCGGCTACACCGAGCGTCAGGTTCGCCGGCTCGTCGAATGGTACATGCGCGTGAAGCAGGCCGGTTGAGGCGGATGAAAAAGTGCCGATTCACATCATTGACAGGCGCCTGAATCCAGGCGGCAAGAGTCTCGAGAACCGCCAGCGGTTCTTGCGTCGGGCCAAATCCCTGGTGCAGGGCGCCGTCAAGAAGACCTCGCAGGAACGAGACATCAAGGACGTCCTGGAGGGTGGTGAGGTCACGATACCGCTCGACGGTATGCACGAGCCGCGTTTCCGCCGTGAACGCGGAACGCGCGACATGGTGCTGCCCGGGAACAAGAAGTTCGTCGAGGGTGACTATCTGCAGCGCTCCGGCCAGGGCAGCGCCAAGGACTCCGGTCCCGGCGAAGGCGACAGCGAAGACGCCTTCCGCTTCGTGCTCTCCCGTGACGAGTTCGTCGATCTCTTCCTCGACGATCTCGAATTGCCGGATCTTGCCAAGCGCAAGATCGCGCAGACCGAGAGCGAGGGCATCCAGCGCGCCGGCTACACCACGTCGGGCTCGCCCGCCAACATCTCGGTGAGCCGGACCGTAAAACTCGCGCTGGCCCGCCGCATCGCGCTCGGGCGTCCCCGCAAGGAGGAGATCGAGGAGCTGGAAGCCGCGATCGCCGCCTGCACCGACGAGGACGAGCGCGTGGAGCTCATCGCCCAGCTCGAAAAGCTCAAGGCGAAGACCAAGCGCATTCCCTTCGTCGACCCGCTCGACATCCGCTACCGCCGCTACGAGAAGGTGCCGCGCCCGGTCGCGCAAGCCGTGATGTTCTGCCTGATGGACGTCTCGGGCTCGATGTCCGAGCACATGAAGGATCTGGCAAAACGCTTCTACATGCTGCTCTACGTGTTCCTGAAGCGGCGCTACAAGCACGTCGAGATCGTCTTCATCCGCCACACCGACCGCGCCGAGGAGGTCGACGAGCAGACCTTCTTCTACGGCCCGGCCTCGGGCGGCACGCTGGTCTCCAGCGCGCTGCAGGCGATGAACGATATCGTGCGCGAGCGCTTCAATCCGTCGGACTGGAACATCTACGCAGCCCAGGCTTCCGACGGCGACAATTCCTATTCCGACGGCGAGCTCACGGGCATGCTGCTGACCGACAAGATTTTGCCGGTCTGCCAGTTCTTCGCCTATCTCGAGGTCGGCGAGTCCGGTGGCAGCGCCTTCGATCTCTCCGACTCCTCGCTGTGGACCCTCTACGACCGGCTGCGCAACGGCGGCGCACCGCTCTCGATGCGCAAGGTCAGCGAGCGCAGCGAGATCTTCCCGGTGTTCCACGATCTGTTCCAGCGCCGCGACGCTACCCAGGAGAAAGCCGCTCCATGACGGAAAGACTGTTCGAAGGCGCCGATTGGGACTTCCACACCTTGCAGCGCATCACCGATGCCTGCGAGGAGGTGGCACTCAAGCAGCTCGGGCTCGACGTCTATCCGAACCAGATCGAGGTCATCACCGCCGAGCAGATGCTGGATGCCTATTCCTCCGTCGGCATGCCCCTGTTCTACAAGCACTGGTCGTTCGGCAAGCAGTTCGCGTTCCACGAGGCGTCCTACCGCAAGGGCCTGATGGGCCTCGCCTATGAGATCGTGATCAACTCCTCGCCCTGCATCTCCTACCTGATGGAGGAGAACACGGCGACGATGCAGACGCTGGTGATCGCGCACGCCGCCTTCGGCCACAACCACTTCTTCAAGAACAACTATTTGTTCAAGCAGTGGACCGATGCCGAGGGCATCCTGGATTACCTCGACTTCGCCAAGAACTACGTCATGCAGTGCGAGGAGCGCTACGGCCGCACCGAGGTCGAGCGCACGCTCGACGCCGCGCACGCACTGATGTCGCACGGCATCGACCGCTATCCCGGCAAGAAGAAGCTGGATTTGCGCGAGGAAGAGAAGCGGGCAGGGCGCCGCCGCCAGCACGAGGAGGAAGTCTTCAACGATCTCTGGCGCACCGTTCCCAAGGGCGCCGCCAAGAGCCGGTCAGCGATCTCTATCGAGCGGCGCCGCAAGCTGCTCGGCCTGCCGCAGGAGAACCTGCTCTATTTCCTGGAGAAGAGCGCGCCGCGCCTGGCACCCTGGCAGCGCGAGCTGCTGCGCATCGTCCGCCACATCGCGCAGTACTTCTATCCGCAGAGCCAGACCAAGGTGATGAACGAGGGGACGGCGACCTACGTCCACTATCGCATCATGACCAAGCTGCACGAGCAGGGCCGCATCACCGACGGCAACTTCCTCGAATTCCTGGGCTCGCACACCAACGTGGTGTTCCAGCCCGAATTCGACGATCCGCGCTACTCCGGCTTCAATCCCTATGCGCTCGGCTTTGCCGTGATGCAGGACATCGAGCGCATCGTCACCAAGCCGGAGGACGAGGACCGCGAGTGGTTCCCCGACATCGCCGGCAAGGGCGACGTGATGGGCGTGCTGCGCGATGTCTGGGCCAATTACCGCGACGAAAGCTTCATCGGCCAGTTCCTGAGTCCCAAATTGATGCGGCACTTCCGCATGTTCCATCTGCACGACGATCCCGAGGAGCGCGCGGGCATCCGCGTCGATGCCATCCACGACGAGCGCGGCTTCCGCCGCGTCCGCCGCGAGCTGGCGCGTCAGCACGATGTCGGCTTCATCGATGCCAACATCGAGGTGGTGGACGTCGATCTCTCCGGCGACCGCCGGCTGATCCTGCATCACCACGTCATCAAGGGCTCGCAGCTCAACGAGACCGACACCAAGCGCGTGCTGCAGCACCTCGCCGATCTCTGGACCTACGACGTCTCGCTGATCGAGGTCGACGCCAACGACAAGGTGTTGCGCGAATACGTCGTGAGCCCGCGCCCGATCCCGGTGGCGGCCTGAGGCGGCTGGCTGCGTCCAAAATATCGCAGCGATAGTTCGCGCGCGGCCCATCCTTCGAGACGCCCGCCTTTGGCGGGCCCTCAGGATGAGGACGGAGTGCGTGGCAGCAAACTCTGCAGACAGAGATGCTGCTGAGCCTCATCCTGAGGAGACCGCGAAGCGGTCGTCTCGAAGGACGAGGCGCTTGCTCTGGCGGCTACCAAGAATTTGTCGTGCTCTAAGCCGAGCGCCTCTTGGCCGGCTTCTTCTTCGCCCCATTCAGCTCCACCGCGGCGCGGATCAGCGCCTTCAGCGCCTTCTCATTGATCTTCTCACCCTCGCGAATGTCGATCGCGCGGCGCACATTGCCGTCGAGGCTGGAATTGAACAGCCCGGCCGGGTCGTCCAGCGCCGCGCCCTTGGCGAAGGTCAGCTTCACCACTTCCTTGTAGGTCTCGCCGGTGCAGATGATGCCGTCGTGCTCCCACACGGGAACGCCGTGCCATTTCCATTCCTCGACGACCTCAGGATCGGCCTCCTTGATCAGGCCGCGGACCCGCGCCAGCGTCTCGCCGCGCCAATCACTGAGCTCCCTGATCCGGCCGTCGATCATTTTTGAGGGCGACGCGCTGCTCGTTTCTTTCGCGCCGGTCTTCTTCGCGGTCACGGCTTTCTTCATCATATCGCCCCCGTTCACGCGTTGCTGCGGCGCAGATACGGCCGCGCGAACAGATAGAGCCCGGTCGCGAGCAACGGAATCAGCGGCACGAAGGCCAAGAGGCCGATCCACGTCGCCTGAACCTGCATGGTCAACGCAACGATGTTGGCGATGACGGCCACCGTGAAAGCCATCGACAGCCAGCGATGAATCTGCCGGATCCACATGTTCGAGTTCATTGGGGTCTCCTTCCGAAAATGATTGAGCGTGACGCCGGCAGAGCTACTCGGCCCGCGCCAGCACTTCGTCCAGCTTGTTGAAAAACTGCTTCCAGCCGGCATGCGCGCCGCCATAGGCCTGCTTCTGCGTCGGGCTGAAGCCCGCCTGCTCGACGCGCAGATGCGTGCCGGCATGCGTCGGCGTCAGCGTGAAGGTGACGATGCTCCTGAGATCGAACGCCGCATCCTCGTGCGAAAAATTCCAGGTGTAGGCGAGCGTCTTCTGCGGCTCGATGGTGAGCACCTCGCAGTCCAGCACGCCGCCCCATTCACCGCGCAGATTGAAGCGATGGCCGACGGTCGGCTTGAAGTCGTTCTTCATCAGCCATTCCTCGATCAGATGCGGCTGCGTCAGCGCGCGCCAGAGCCGCTCGGCCGGAAAGGCGAATTCGCGCTCGACGACGACGGAACGGGTTTCGGTCATTGGTCCATCCTCTTCAGGAGATCATCGAGTGCATCGAGCCGGTTCTGCCAGAAGCCGGCCATCTGGCTGGTCCAGTCGATCAGCGGATTCAGTGCGCCGGGCTGGGCGCTGTAATGGGTCTGGCGTCCCTCATGGCGGTCGCGCACCAAGCCCGCCTGCTTCAGCGCGCCCAAATGTTTCGAGACCGCCGGCTGGGAAACGCCGGACTGCGCCGTCAGTGCCCCGACCGTCTGCTCGCCCTCGCGGCACAGCCGCTCGAAGATCGCCCGCCGGGTCGGGTCGGCGAGGATCCTGAACAGGAGATCGTGGGCGGCGGACATGTGGAATCCATAACTCACAAGTTATGGATTAATTCATAACCGCAGAGTTATGGGTATGTCAAGGAGGGTGGAGAGGGGAGAGCGCTCGCTCCGCCGTCATTGCGAGGAGCGAAGCGACGAAGCAATCCAGAGTCCCTCCGCTGAGGGATTCTGGATTGCTTCGCTTCGCTCGCAATGACTGTGGATGCGGCGGCAACCCTACGGCCGCAAATACAGATACCCCTGCGATTGCAGCTCGGCCAAACGGACCACGCCGCCCTTCTCCGCGCTGACGAAGCCGGGCAGCAGATCCGTCAGCGTGACGTTCTGCGCCTTCATCGTGTTGCCGCAGGCGGCGAGCTCGACGCCGTCTTTCGAGAAATCGCCGACGCGCTTGCTGATATCGGGGTTGGCCTGCACCGAGTGAAACGCCTTCAGCGCCGGCCCGTGAATCACCAGCGCGATCGTGACGTGATCGGGACCGCCGACACCGTCGATGTGGTTCTGGATATTGCCGAGCACGAAATTGACCTTCTCGGCGTCGCTGAGATGGTAGACGACCTTCAGCTTGTTCGACGATGGCGTCTCGGTCGCGGCCTTTGCGCCGGAGGCGCCAAACGCTGCGCCCAACGCCGAGACGGCACTCCACAGGATGTTCCGGCGGTTCATCGCGTTCTCCTCCACTGAGCCTGTATTTGCCGGACAGATATCACTTGTGGCGCAGTGCGGCGAGTTCCTTGCGGTCGGTCACCAGCGAGGCGCATTCGCTGGCATCGACGCGGTCGAGACGGAAGATCCCGTCATCGGCGCCGGCCACCAGCGACTGCTCGGCATCGTCATCCGGCTTGTTGTTCTGCCAGACCCTGACCCGCGCCAGCCGCACGATCACCGATCTGTCGTCCTTGGACATTGCAACGCCGATGCCGCCGCCCTCGCAGTCGACACCGCAGCCGAGGCGCACCTCGGGGCCGTTCTTGGTGAACAGGGCGTGGCCGCAGGATCCGCTGGAATCGAAATCGCCGGAGCGATGGCGATATCGAAAGCCGAGGCGGAAGGAGTTGTGCAGCTCCTTGTCCTCCTTGTCGAACTCGGCCGAGATCAGCAGCTTCATCGAAGCGACCTTCTGCTTGGGATGCCGGGCCAGATGGTCGGCATCGTAGCGGCGGATGAAGCAGGCATAGGCCTTGTCGCCGGGCGCGCCGGCATACATCCGTGCATTGAAGGCCTCGGCCTCGGCCCTGGTCGGCTCGCGGGACTCGTCGGCGTCCTCGGCCCGGGCGGCGCCGACGAAGGCGGCAAGGACGAGGGGGAGGATGAGGGCAAGCTTCATGGGGTGCACCGGACGCGTTGAACCGTGGCGGCCCGCATCGGGACGAAGCGGGGCCGACTGGCGGTTAGTCGCAAGCCGAATGCCGCCCGTTCAACTGCGAATGCGTCGCAGTTCCGTAGGCAGCCCCGCGCAAGGTTCCCGTCTTAAGAGTTTGGAAGGAGGGGCGTTGGTACACCCCAGGTTGTTGCAATTGCTGGTGGCGGTCGACAATGTCCGTAAGTCAGAACTTGCCCAATCTTGCGATCGGCTATTCTGTGCCGCGCCTGCTGACGGTGCTGGCGGCAGGCCTGCTGCTGTCGCTGCTGTTCGCCGTGATCGCACTCAACCCGTTTGATCTCAAGATCCTGACGCCGTTCCAGATCACGGTCTGCTATCTGGGCCTCACGGTATCAGGCGTTGCCACCCTCAGGGCGCTGTTGAAGCTGGTCGGCAGCAGGGAGCCGGTCCTCTTCATCACCCGCGTCGGCATTCGCGACACCCGCATCGCTGACGACACCATCTCCTGGAGGTCGGTGCGTGACATCTCGGTCTGGGAGTTTCGCAGCCGGAAGATCGTCGTCCTCAAGCTCGACCCGCTCATCGCCGACCGGTTCGAGGGGGGCTTTCTGAAGCGCATCATATCCATGATGAACGAGGCGATCGGCGCCGAGGGCGTGCTCATCAATCCGGGCGGCCTCAACATTGACGGCGATACGCTGCTCGAGGCCTGCAACCAATACTGGAAGGCCGGCCGGATGGCCTATGCGCCCCGCCCCGTATCGGAAGAGCCCGAGCCTGTCGACTAGAGCGCCTGTCAGCCAAGACGGCTTGGCATCGGCCGAGCCGATGCCTTCCTGACTGCTGCCGTCAGCGCAGGCTGGCGTTGATCTTGTCCAGCACCGCCGAGCCAGGGCACAGCGTGTCCGCTTCCAGCGTGTTGAGCGGCGTCTCGACCGTGTTGAGATGCTCGTGCAGATCCTCCGCATCGGGATCGACATACAGCAGACCGGTGACGATCTGGCCCTTGGCGGCGTGCTTGGCGAGGAAGGTCTGCGCGCCGAGCCGGTCATGCGGATCGTAATCGGCGTCGATCTTGCGCAGCGCGATCTTGCTGCCGTCGTGCTGCTCGACCACCTGCACCGTGCCCGGCGCGTAGTCCACCGCGATGGGATCGCGGCCGACCAGCACGTCGAGCCGGTTCACGGCGTCATTGTGCTCGCGGACATAGTCGAAGCTCTTGGTCGAGCCGGCATGGTTGTTGAAGGCGATGCAGGGGCTGATGACGTCGATGAAGGACGCGCCCTTGTGACCGATCGCGGCCGCGATCAGCGGCACCAGCTGGCTCTTGTCGCCGGAGAACGAGCGCGCGACGAAGGTGGCGCCGAGTTGCAGCGCGATCGCGACGAGGTCGATGGCGTTGTCGGTGTTGGTGACGCCCTTCTTGCTCTTCGAGCCGCGGTCGGCGGTCGCCGAGAACTGGCCCTTGGTCAGGCCGTAGACGCCGTTGTTCTCGACGATATAGGTCATGTTGACGCCGCGCCGGATCGAATGCGCGAACTGGCCGAAGCCGATCGAGGCGGAATCGCCGTCGCCGGAAACGCCGAGATAGATCAAATCGCGATTGGCGAGGTTGGCGCCGGTCAGCACGCTGGGCATGCGGCCGTGTACGGAGTTGAAGCCGTGCGAATTGCCGAGGAAGTAATCCGGCGTCTTCGACGAGCAGCCGATGCCGGAGATCTTCGCCACCCGATGCGGCTCGATCGAGAGCTCGTAGCAGGCCTCGATGATCGAGGCGGTGATCGAGTCATGGCCGCAGCCGGCGCACAGCGTCGAGATTTTTCCCTCGTAGTCGCGATGCGTGTAGCCGAGGTCGTTCTTCTTCAGCCCGGGATGGTGAAACTTTGGCTTGGCAATATAGGTCATGATACGGCCTTGCGGAGCGGGGTCACCTTGAGGTGATCCTGGTGGTCGCCAATGGCTTTTGCGATGAAGCGGGCGGTGATCGGGGTGCCGTCATAGTGCACGATCGGCACGAGGCGGACAGGATCGATGCCGTTCTCGTTGACGATGAGCTGGCGGAGCTGGCTGTCGCGGTTCTGCTCGACGACGTAGACGAAGTCGTGCTCGGCGAGGAAGCTCGCGACGCTGGAGTGGAACGGGAAGGCACGGATGCGCAGGCGGTCGAGCTGATGCCCGCGCGCCTCCAAGAGTCCGATCGCCTCGTCCATCGCCGGCGAGGTCGAGCCGAAATAGATCACGCCATATTTGGTCGGCCGTTCCGCATTGGCCTGCAGCGGCCGGGGCACGAGATCCTGCGCGGTCTCGAACTTGCGCACCAGGCGCTGCATGTTGTCGGCATAGACCGAGCCTTCCTCGGAATAACGCGCATAGCGATCGCGCGAGGTGCCGCGGGTGAAATAGGAGCCCTTGGTCGGGTGCGTGCCGGGATAGGTGCGGTAGGGGATGCCGTCGCCGTCGACGTCGAGATAGCGGCCGAAGTCGCGGCCTTCCTCCAGCATCTCCGTGGTCATCACCTTGCCGCGGTCGTATTGCCTGGCGTCGTCCCACTTCAGCGGCCGGCAGAGCCGGTGGTTCATGCCGATGTCGAGATCGAGCATCAGGAAGATCGTGGTCTGCAGCCGCTCGGCGAGATCGAAAGCGGCGGCCGCGAACTCGAAGGCCTCGGCCGGATCTTCCGGGAACAGCAGCACATGCTTGGTGTCGCCATGCGAAGCATAGGCGCAGGCGATGATGTCGCATTGCTGGGTGCGGGTCGGCATGCCCGTGGAGGGGCCGGCGCGCTGGATGTTCATGATCACGGCCGGGATCTCGGCAAAGTACGAGAGGCCGATGAACTCGGTCATCAAGGAGATGCCGGGGCCTGAGGTCGCGGTGAAGGCGCGCGCGCCGTTCCAGGAGGCGCCGATCACGATACCGATCGAGGCGAGCTCGTCCTCGCCCTGCACGATCGCGTACTTGGCCTTGCCGGTCTCCGGATCGTGCCGGAATTTCTTGCAGTGCGCGGTGAAAGCTTCCGCCACCGACGAGGACGGCGTGATCGGATACCAGGCGCATACGGTCGCGCCGCCATAGACGGCGCCGAGCGCGGCGGCGCTGTTGCCCTCGATGAAGATGCGGTCGCCGACCCTGTCGGATTTCTTCACCCGTAGTCCGATCGGGCACTTGAGATTCTGCAGCGCCCAGTCGCGGCCGAGATGCAGCGCGTGGACGTTGGAGGAGAGCAGCTTCTCCTTGCCCTTGTACTGCTCGCCGATCAGCTGCTCGATCAGCTTCGGGTCCATGTCGAGCAGCGCGGAGAGGCTGCCTAAATAGATGATGTTCTTGAACAGCTGGCGCTGGCGCGGATCGGTGTAGGTCGAGTTGGTGATCGCGGTGAGCGGCACGCCGATCACGGTGATGTCGTCGCGGAATTTGGTCGACGGCATCGGCTTGGTGGAATCGTAGAACAGATAGCCGCCCGGCTCGATACCGGCGACGTCCTTGTCCCAGGTCTGCGGGTTCATCGCCACCATCATGTCGACGCCGCCGCGGGCGCCGAGATGACCTTCCTCGGTCACCCGCACCTCGTACCAGGTCGGCAGGCCCTGGATGTTGGAGGGGAAGATGTTGCGCGGCGACACCGGAACGCCGTGGCGCAGGATCGCGCGCGCGAACATCTCGTTGGCGCTGGCCGAACCCGAGCCGTTGACGTTGGCGAAGCGGACGACGAAGTCGTTTACGCTGCTGAGCGGCTTTTTGTCGGACATGTCGAACCTGCGTGAGTCATCTCGATGAAATATTTCTGCATGTCCCAGGCTCCGGTGGGACAACGCTCGGCGCACAGCCCGCAATGCAGGCAGACGTCCTCGTCCTTGACCATCACGCGCCCGGTCTTGAGATCGGACGAGACGTAGAGGTCCTGGTCCGGACGCGGCGAGGGCGCCTTCAGACGATGGCGCAGATCGTCTTCCTCACCATTGTCAGTGAAGGTGATGCAATCCATCGGGCAGATGTCGGCGCAGGCGTCGCACTCGATGCAGAGCGAGGTCGAGAATACGGTCTGGACGTCGCAGTTCAGGCAGCGCTCGGCCTCGCCCAGCGCCAGCTTGACGTCGTAGCCCAGCTCGACCTCGGCGCGGATGTCCTTCAGCGCGATCACCTTGTCGCGATGCGGCACCTTGAAGCGTTTGTCGTTGGAGATGTCGTTGTCATAGCTCCATTCGTGGATGCCCATCTTCTGCGAGGAGACATGCACCTCCGGCAGCGGCCGTTCGGTGATGTCTTCGCCCGAAAGCATCCTGTGGATCGACAGCGCGGCATCATGGCCGTGCGCGACCGCCCAGATGATGTTCTTGGGGCCGAACGCGGCATCGCCGCCGAAAAAGACTTTTGGGTTGGTCGAGACGAACGTCGCCGGATCGACCTTCGGCATGTGCCATTTGTCGAACTCGATGCCGCAATCCGTCTCGATCCAGGGGAAGGCGTTCTCCTGGCCGACCGCGACCAGCACGTCGTCACATGGAATGGTCTGATCGGGGTCGCCCGAAGACACCAGATTGCGGCGGCCTTTGGCGTCGTATTCGGCCTTGACGTGCTGGAAGGTGACGCCGATGAGCTTGCCGGCGACATGCTTGAATGCCACCGGCACCATGTAGTTGAGGATCGGAATGTCCTCGTGGATCGCGTCTTCCTTCTCCCACGGCGAGGCCTTCATCTCCTCGAAGCCGGAACGCACGACCACCGTGACCTTCTCGCCGCCGAGGCGGCGCGCGGTGCGGCAGCAATCCATCGCGGTGTTGCCGCCGCCGAGCACGATGACACGCTTGCCGATCTTGTCGACATGGCCGAACGACACGTTGGCCAGCCACTCGATGCCGATATGGACATTACCGGCCGCTTCTTTCCGGCCGGGAATGTCGAGCTCGCGGCCGCGCGGCGCGCCGGAGCCGACGAAGATCGCGTCGTATTTCTCCGCGAGCAGCGACTTCATGCTGTCGATGCGGTGGCCGCCTTTGAACTCGACGCCGAGATTGAGGATGTAGCCGGTCTCCTCGTCGATCACGGAGTTGGGCAGGCGGAATTTCGGGATCTGCGTGCGCATCATGCCGCCGGCTTCCGGATCGGCATCGAACACGGTGCAGTGATAGCCGAGCGGCGCGAGATCGCGCGCCACCGTCAGCGACGCCGGCCCGCCGCCGACCAGCGCGACGCGCTTGCCGTTCTTCGCGGCGGGACGCGGCAGGCGCTGCCTGATGTCGTCCTTGAAGTCGGCGGCGACGCGCTTGAGGCGGCAGATCGCGACGGGATTTTCCTCGACGCGTCCGCGCCGGCACGCCGGCTCGCATGGACGATCGCACGTGCGTCCCAGGATTCCGGGAAACACGTTCGATTTCCAATTGATCATGTAGGCGTCGCTATAGCGGCCTTGTGCGATCAGTCGGATGTATTCGGGAACCGGGGTGTGCGCGGGACAGGCCCACTGACAATCGACCACTTTGTGAAAGTAGTCGGGGGCCGCGATATCGGTCGGTTTCATTCCTACCCTGTCCGCACAGGCTCAAAGACCCGGCGGCCTCTTTTGAGCTTGTCGGACGCTTAATGCGCGTCGATCTGGTTTCTGAATGACGTCATTGGGTTAGCTTATTAGAACCGTTCCGAAGTACAACGGCAAATTTTCGAGATCATCGCCTTTCATGGGAGCTGCGCGCATACAGCATTAGCTGCCGCGCACAGTCATGCGGCGGTGCAGCATCACACCGTGCTCCATCCCCGTCATTGCGAGGAGCCCTTGCGACGAAGCAATCCAGAGTATCGCCGCGGCCGTAGTCTGGATTGCTTCCGCCTTCGCCAAGGCTTCGGCGGACAAGTCGCTGCGCTCGCAATGACGGCGTTGGCGGCAGCGCAGCAATCTCTCCGCGTCAACTCTGCGCGATATCGCTGTTCGCGAGGTCCCACATCAGGCAGTAGGTGCCGACGGAGACGGGCGGCGGGAAGGGCGCGGCAGCAGGGCCGGTGAAGCGCTCGGCGATCACGGCCGAGACCGCGCCGACATGCGTGCCGTCGATCAGCACGAACCAGTCGCGCGCGCCTTCGTTGCGCACCGCCGGAATATCCGCCGTCGCACCCGACAATTCCGGCTCGCTTTCGAGCAGATGCATCGAGATGATGCCTTCGCGCTTCTCCGGGGCCAGTCTTTCTTGCAGCGCATCACGCCACGCGCCGGCATTGTCGGCTGTGGGGCGCAGCCGCACCAGGCCGAGCGCGGCGCCGCGGCCGGTGCCCTTGCTGATGGTGATGCGCGCGACCACGCGCAGCATGTTCTTGAAATGCGCCATGGTCCGCTTCGACCATTCGGTCTGGCTGGCGAGCCGCGTCCGGTAGGCCGGACTGTCGAGCACCTCCAGCGTCTCGGTCGAGTACAGCGAGAGATATTTGGGATCGGCGGCATGCGCGACATAGCGCCGCGCTTCCAGGAATCCCTCGATCGCGACGCGCTCTTCCAGATGCTCGCGATCGTACCAACGGTTGAAATCAGGCTCATCGGCTGCATCGATGTTCATCGACGTCAGCAGCATGCCTTTCCCGGCGAGCGGCATTTTCTTGTTGTCCTTCCATGCTTCCCCTCATGGTGAGGAGCCGCGAAGCGGCGTCTCGAACCATGAAAGGCCCCGCTGCTACATCTCGGCCTTTCATCCTTCGAGACGCGCTCCTTCGGAGCGCTCCTCAGGATGAGGAGATAGATCTAGCGCGGAATCTTCGACGCGAGGTCGGCGATCGACTTCATGACCGCGTCCCTCACGCCGGCATCATAGAGCGAATGTCCGGCTTCTTCCACGATCCGGATCTCGGAACCCGGCCAAACTTTCGCTAGTCGCTCGGATGTCTCAGGAGGGCACAGCAGATCGTAGCGGCCCTGCACGATAATGCCGGGAATGCCGGCGAGCCGGTCGGCGTTTCGCAACAACTGGTCTTCGCTCATGAAGGAATTGTTGACGAAATAATGCGCCTCCATGAACGGCGTCGCCGGCAGCGTGCGCCAGACGTTCAGCGAGGCCAGATCAAGCCGCGTCTTCGCCGCCTTGTGCTCCGACAGGGCGCGCTCGGTATCGTGCCAGGCGCGCGAGGCCGGGCCATGCACAGCCGGATCGGCATCGAGGATGCGGCGCCAATAGGAATCCACCGGCTGCGCGCGCTCGTCGGGCGGCAGCACGCTCAGGAAATCCTCATGGAGCGCGGGATAGAACTGCGACAGGCGCGACGTGAAAGCCGTCACGACTTCCGCCCGCGTGCCCAGAAAGGTTGCGCGCAGCGCAATGCCGGAGACACGTTCGGGATGGGCCTCTGCATAGGCCAGCGCCAGCGTTGCGCCCCAGGAGCCGCCGACCACCATCCAGCGTTCGAAGCCGAACTTTTCGCGGATCTTCTCCATATCCGCGATCAGATGCGCCGTGGTGTTGTGCTGGCGCGATCCCTTGGGACGGCTGCGGCCGCAGCCGCGCTGGTCGAACAGCACGGTGCAGAAGCGCTCGGGATCGAACAGCTTGCGATGGTCGGGCTGGCAGCCGCTGCCGGGCCCGCCATGCAGGTAGATCGCGGGGATGCCGTCGGCGCGGCCGACGCTCTCGACATAGAGCTCGTGGCCGTCGCCGACGTCGAGCATGTCGGAGGTCAGCGGCGCAAAGGGATCGGCACGTTTGGCGGCTGTGCCTGCGTCGGCGTCAGGCATCATTCCCGGATTCCAGAGTGCCGCCGGCAAAGTTGCGATAGAGGAAGCGGTTGGTCTCGCCCTCGGCCTCGCGCTCGGCCTGCTTGAAGATGGTCTCGTGCAGCGGCGACAACGCGCAGGCCGGGTCGGTGTTGGCGGCATCGCCCGTCAGCGCGAAGGCCTGGCAGCGGCAGCCGCCGAAATCGATCTCGCGGAATTCGCAAGACTTGCACGGCTCCTTCATCCAGCCGGTGCCGCGATAGCGGTTGAAGGCGTCGGAGTTCTGCCAGATCCAGGCGATCGAATGATTGGAGCGCACCGACTCGAAGTCGAGCCCGGTGATGCTCTCGGCGGCGTGGCAGGGCAGCACCTTGCCGGCCGGCGAGATGTTGAAGAACTGCCGGCCCCAGCCACCCATACACTTCTTCGGCCGCAGCGCGTAGTAATCAGGCACGACGTAGTCGATCGCGAGCGTGCCCTTCAGCCGCTCGCGGGCCTCCTCGACGAGGCGGGTGCACTCGTCGAGCTGCGCGACCGTCGGCATCAGCGCGGCGCGGTTCTTCAGCGCCCAGCCGTAATATTGCACGTTGGCGACCTCGAGCCGGTCGGCGTCGAGATCAACAGACATCTGGATGATCTCGGGGAGCTGGTGCAGGTTTTGCCGGTGCATCACCGCGTTGACGGTGAGCGGTAGCTCCAGCTCGCGGGTCCACTTTGCGACTTCGAGCTTCTTGCGATGGCCGCCCTTGTAGCCGGCGACGCGGTCGGCGAGGCCCTCCTCGATGCCCTGGAACGAGATCTGCACGTGGCAGAGCCCGGCATCGGCGAGATCGCTGAGCCGCTCGCGCGTCAGCAGCACGGCCGAGGTGATGAGGTTGGTGTAGAGGCCGACATCGCTGGCGTGCTTGACCAGTTCGACCAGATCTTTCCGCGCCGTGGGCTCACCGCCGGAGAAATGCACCTGCAGCACGCCGATCTCGGCGAGCTCGCTCAAGACCTTCTTCCACTCGTCGGTGGTCAGCTCCTTGCCGGAGCGATCGAGCTCGACGGGATTCGAGCAGTAGGGGCATTGCAGCGGGCAGCGATGGGTGATCTCGAGCAGCACGGCGAGCGGAATGCCGAACGTCTCCGCCGTCGAACGCTGCTTCTCCAGCACCGCGAGGCTGTCGCTGGCGTCGGGGGGGATGGTCGGGAGTACATCGCTCATGGCGTCTTCTCCCGGGCTTCGGTGAGAAAGCCCTTGTCGGCGAGATCCTGCAGCATGACGATCACGTCGGCCAGGATCGCCTCGCGCGGAGCCGCGTATTTCGCCGCCAATTGATCGGCGACGTCGCCGACATTGCGCTTGCCATCGCAGAGCTGCAAGACCTCGACCGCGATCTCGTCGGGCGCCAGCACGCGCTCGGGCGCCAGGATCACCCAGACTTTGCGGGTCTCGTCGTATTTCAGCTTGGCATGCCGCGGCAGCACGGGGCGGCTTGCCTCGCTGACGCTGATGTTCCGCGGCCCGGCCATAACTCTAGTCCCTCAGCTCGCTTTGGGCACGAACGCGCCCGGCGGAATGTTGCCTTCGACATAGGCGTGCTGGAGCGCATCGAGCTGCACCCACAGCACGTTGGTCTTGAAGATCAGCGCGTTGCAGACCTGCGCGCGCTGTTCCGGCGTCGTGGCGTGTGCCTTGACGTAGTCGAGCGCAAAGCCGGCATCGCGTGGCGCCTGCGCCAGGCGGCGCTTGAAGTAGCTCATGATGTCAGGATTGACGAAGTCGTAATGCTCCAGCATGCCGGAGATGCGTTCTTCGTGCAGGTTCGGCGCGAACAATTCGGTCAGCGAGGAGGCGATCGCCTCCAGCGGGCTCTTTTCGCGGCAATAGTGGACGTAAGCCTCTACGGCAAAGCGCGTCGCCGGCAAGATGCCTTCGGTCGATTCCACATAGGCCGTGTCGAGGCCGAGGCCTTCGGTCAGCTTCAGCCAGCGCTCGATGCCGCCCTCGCTGCCGACATCGCCGTCGTGGTCCTCGATGCGGTGGCGCCATTCCAGGCGCGTGGCGCGGTCGCGGAAGCGCGAGATCACGACCGCGTCCTTGATCGGGATCGTGCTCTGGTAATAGTAGCGGTTCAGCGCCCAGGCCTGCACCTGGCCTTTGTTGAGCTTGCCGCCGTGCAGCAGCTTATGGAACGGGTGCAGGCTGTGATAGCGCGTGGCGCCGATATGGCGCAGCGTCGCCTCGAGCTCCTCGGCTGAGTTGAGCCTGATGTCCTTGCCGACAGAGAGCGCAGTCATTCCAGTCATCGACGCGGCATTCACAGCACGATCTCCGTTCCGTCGGCGGGTATCTGCCAGCCCGCCGCCTCGGCGGCTTTGCGTTCGGGCGAGGAGGGCAGCAGCGCCGGATTCGAGTTATTGATATGCAGAAACATCTTCCTGTCGATAGTGAGATCGGCCAGCCGCGCGATCGCGCCATCGTGACCGGACATCGCGACATGGCCCATGCTCTTGCCGGTCTTGTGGCCGAGCCCGGCCTTGATCATCTCGTCGTCCTGCCAGACCGTGCCGTCGAAAAACACCAGCGAGGCGCCGTCGATCTCGGCCTTGAGCGCATCGGTGACCTCGGCGCAGGCGGCGATGAAGTAGAAGCACTTGCCGGTGGATTTGTCGGTGATCTTGAGGCCCAGCGTATCGCCGTCGCCGCTCTCGCCGCCGGGATGCGCGTTGCCTTCGAGATACCAGGCCGATTTGCCCGGCACAGCGAACGGCAGCACTTCGAGGCCTGAGCGCGCACCATCCGGCAATCGCGGCTCGAAGGGCTCGCGGATAGCGATCGGCTGGCGCTTGACGTTCTTCTCGTTCAGCACGTTGAAGATGCTGTTGCTGGCCAGGATCGCCAGCACCTTCTCATGCGCGTAGACCGTGAAGGGCGAGCCCTCGCGCATCGACAACAGGCCGGCGACCGCATCGACCTCGCTGTTGGTCAGGATCACGCCTGCGACAGGTGTATGGCGCAGCGCGCCGGCCTTGGGGTGCAGCTGCGGCGTGGCATTCAATTGCTGGCGAAGATCGGGGGAGGCGTTGATCAGAAACCAGTGCTCGCCGTCGCCACTGAAGGCAACCGAGGCTTGTGTCCTCTCGAGCTCATGCCCATTAGCACGGGCCGCCCGGCAGCCCTCACACCCGCAATTCCATTGCGGGATTCCGCCGCCAGCCCCGGCGCCCAGGACGACGACGCGAAGCATGTTACGTCTCCTGGAGGCAACGTCGCGAGGTGGATCTCAGGGCGACACACTTCCTGTCTTCCGGAAACGGTCCGTGACCGAAAGACCCACCTGCGCAGAACGCGTACTCACCAACCGCTTATTTGCGGGTGGCGCTCACATACATGTTGATTTCCATGCCGCAGGGCACTTCGACGATCTTCGGGGCTTTCCAGGCCATTTCGGCTCTCCATATTCGCGAATTCGGACGTATCCGCCCGGGGGTTAAATTACTGCGGGCGGAAAAGTTCGCCAGTGAAATTTTCCCGAGAATGCCCATGTTGCGCCGCGAAAAACGATGGTGGAACATCACTTCTCGTGACGCTGCCTTGCGCGCGGCGCATTCGGTCGCGAACCCTGTCCTGATAAAGCAGTTGTGAGTGCGGTGCAGCTTTCAATCCGTTACAGGCGACTCTAGCTGGAATTCGGTGATGCCAAGATACTACTTCAACACCCGCATCGGCGACGAACTGATCGTGGATCCTGACGGAGAGGACCTGCGCAACCCCGATCGTGCCTGGGAGGTCGCCCGCCAGATGATCCTCGAGGTGGTGAAGTCCGAGGGCGCCCAGCCGGCGCTGCTGGAGGCCGTCATCGAGGTCACCGACACCGCGGGCGAGATCGTGCTGGAGTTTCCCTTCAGCGAGGCCCTGCTGGACATGCCGGACCAGTCAGCGACGCGGCATTGAGCCCCGACTCTTTCCGCTCCTCGTAATGACGGAAAATAAGGCATTTGGACTCATTTCTTCGCTGTGAAATCCGCATGGCCTTGCTGCGTTCCCGGCGCTAAAAGACGCCGGTCACACGGAGCAAGCCATGCAAGATCTCTGGCGCCTGTCGGCCGCCGACCTCGCTACCCTCGTCAAGTCCCGGAAAGTGTCCGCCCGGGAGGCCGCCAAGGCCGGTCTCGACCGCCTGGATGCCGTCAATCCCAAGCTCAACGCCGTGATCGACCACCGGCCGGAGGACGTGCTCAGGCAGGCCGACGCCGTCGATGCCGCCATCGCCAGGGGCGAGGACCCCGGCGTGCTCGCCGGCGTGCCCGTCACCATCAAGGCCAATGTCGACCAGGAGGGCTTTGCCACCACCAACGGCCTGAAGCTGCAGCGCGACCTGATCGCGCGCGAGGACAATCCGGTGGTCGCCAATTTCCGCAAATCCGGCGCGGTTCTCCTTGGGCGCACCAATTGCCCGGCCTTCTCCTATCGCTGGTTCACCACCAACCTCGTCCACGGCGACACCAAGAACCCGCGCGACGCCTCGCTGACCCCGGGCGGCTCGTCCGGCGGCGCCGGCTCGGCGGTCGCGGCCGGCATCGGCCACATCGCCCATGGCACCGATATCGCCGGCTCGATCCGCTACCCCGCCTATGCCTGCGGCGTGCATGGCCTGCGCCCGACCCTCGGCCGGATTCCCGCCTTCAACCCGGCGCTGCCGGAGCGCCCGATCGGGCCGCAGATCATGGCGGTGTCGGGACCGTTGGCTCGCACAGTGAATGATCTCCGCATCTCGCTCGCGGCGATGGCCGCGCCCGACGTGCGCGATCCCTGGTATGTGCCGGCGCCGCTGGAAGGCCCCGCGCGGCAGAAGCGCGCCGCGCTCTGCCTCAATCCGGACGGCCTTGCGACCACGCCCGAGGTGAAGGCGGCGGTGACCGATGCCGGCAAGCGCCTCGAGCGCGCGGGCTGGACCGTCGATGTGATCGAAAACACCCCGCCGATGCGCGAGGCCGTCGAATGGCAGCGAAAACTCTGGCTCGGCGATGCCTATGAGGCGCAGCTCGAGATGGCCGAGCGCGAGGGCGATCCCGGTGCGCTGGCGTGCCTGCGCGGCAACCGCGCCAAGGTCACGCCGATGGACCAGGCCAACTACGCGCAGGCGCTGACCCGCCGCGCCACGCTGACCCGCGACTGGATGCTGTTCTTCGAAAAATACGCCGTGGTGCTGACGCCGGTCTCCGGCGAGCTGCCGTTTCCCGATCATCTCGACGTCAAGGACGCCGCCTCCTTCGAACGCGTCTGGGAGGCGCAGCTGCCGCAGATCGCGACGCCCTTCATGGGGCTGCCGGGTCTCGTCGTTTCGACCGGCCTCGTCGGCAAGACACCGGTCGGCGTGCACATCGTCTCCGGCCGCTATCGCGAGGACCTGTGCCTGCTCGCCGGCGAAGCGATCGAGGCGGGCGGCGTGCCGCCGTCGCCGATCGATCCCGTGGGTTAGCGATGTCTGTCATCTACGACTTCAAGGCCAATTCGCTTCTCGGCGAAGAAGTGCCGATGCGCCGTTTCGAAGGGCAGGTGCTGCTGATCGTCAACACCGCGAGCAAATGCGGTTTCACGCCGCAATATCGCGGACTGGAGGATCTCTATCGCGATCTCTCGCCGCGCGGCTTTTCCGTGCTCGGCTTTCCTTGCAACCAGTTCGGTGCGCAGGAGCCGGGGCAGGCGGACGAGATCCAGGCGTTCTGCTCCACCAATTACGACGTCACCTTTCCGCTGTTCGAGAAGATCGATGTCAACGGCGCCAACGCGCATCCCCTGTATGAGTACCTGAAACGTCAGCAATCCGGACTCTTGGGCGCCTCCATCAAATGGAATTTCACCAAATTCCTGGTGGATCGTGCCGGCAAGGTGATCGCGCGCTACGCGCCGACCGCGCGGCCGGAAGGATTGCGGAACCAGATCGAGACCCTGTTATGAGCGAGACAATCATGAGCGATGAATTTCCCGACCGCCTGTCGGTCGATCCGAACAGCCCCTATTACAACGCCGACATCCTGTCGCGCGACGTCGGCATCCGCTTCAAGGGCATCGAGAAGACCAATGTCGAGGAGTACTGCATCAGCGAGGGCTGGGTCCGCGTGACCGCGGGCAACGCGAAGGATCGTTACGGCAACCCGCTGACCATCAAGGTGCATGGCCCGGTCGAGCCGTATTTCCGGGATAAGAAGTAAGCACGTCGCGCTTCCTCCTCGTCATCGCGAGGGGCACACACTCTCTCCTCGTCATTGCGAGCGAAGCGAAGCAATCCAGAATCTTTCCGCGAGCGGCAGTCTGGGTTGCTTCGTCGCCAACGCAAAATGCTTCGCAATTTTGTCGCGGGCTCCTCGCAATGACGACCACAACTAAAGGCCACGCCCATGTCCGTCCGCATCGTCGACGTCCGCGAAATTACAAAACCGATCTCATCGCCGATCCGCAACGCCTATATCGACTTCACCAAGATGACGACGAGCCTCGTTGCCGTCGTCACCGATGTGGTGCGCGACGGCAAGCGCGTCGTCGGCTACGGCTTCAATTCCAACGGCCGCTACGGGCAGGGCGGCCTGATCCGCGAGCGCTTCGCCTCGCGCATCACGGAAGCCGATCCGAAGTCCCTGCTCAATGCGGCCGGCGACAATCTCGACCCCGACAAGGTCTGGGGCGCGATGATGACCAACGAGAAGCCAGGCGGTCATGGCGAGCGCTCGGTCGCGGTCGGCACCATCGACATGGCGGTGTGGGATGCGGTGGCGAAGATCGCCGGCAAGCCGCTGTTTCGCCTGCTCGCCGAACGTCACGGCGTCAAAGCCAATCCGCGCGTCTTCGTCTATGCCGCCGGCGGCTATTACTATCCCGGCAAGGATCTCTCGATGCTGCGCGGCGAGATGCGCGGCTATCTCGATCGCGGCTACAACGTCGTGAAGATGAAGATCGGCGGCGCTGATATCGAGGAGGACCGCATCCGCATCGAGGCGGTGCTGAAGGAGATCGGCAAGGACGCGCAACTCGCCGTCGACGCCAACGGCCGCTTCAACCTGGAGACCGGCATCGCCTACGCCAAGATGCTGCGCGATTATCCGCTGTTCTGGTACGAGGAGGTTGGCGATCCCCTCGACTACGCGCTGCAGGCAGCGCTCGCCGAATTCTATCCCGGCCCGATGGCCACAGGCGAAAATCTCTTCAGCCACCAGGACGCCCGCAACCTCATCCGCTACGGCGGCATGCGCCCCGACCGCGACTGGCTGCAATTCGACTGCGCGCTGTCCTACGGCCTGTGCGAATACCAGCGCACGCTGGAGGTGCTGAAGACCTACGGCTGGTCGCCCAGCCGCTGCATCCCGCACGGCGGCCACCAGATGTCGCTCAACATCGCCGCCGGCCTCGGCCTCGGTGGCAACGAAAGCTATCCCGACCTGTTCCAGCCCTATGGCGGCTTCCCGGATGGCGTGCGCGTCGAGAACGGCCACATCACCATGCCCGATCTCCCCGGCATCGGCTTCGAAGGCAAGTCCGATCTCTACAAGGAGATGAAGGCGCTGGCGGAGTAGGAAAGCTGGGGCGCTGAGGGCGATTGGAGTGCTCGGGCTACAACGGCCGCGCCACACACTCCGCTGTCATGCCCCGGCTTGACCGGGGCATCCAGTACACCGCGGCGGATATGATGAGGGCGAGCGCCCAAACGCCAGCCTCTGGAATACTGGATCGCCCGGTCGAGCCGGGCGATGACACCGAGGTTGTGGCTGCGGATCAGCGCAAGCTGTCGCAATTGCAGCCTACGACAGCCGCATATCCAGCAGCCGCCGCCCTTCGCCCTTCAGCAGCTTCTTCACCGCGCTCGACGCCACGACCTCGCCGTCATTGGCATACGCTTCGTGGTTCTTCTCGATGTCGTCGAGGCGGTAGAGGTAGTTGACCATCACGCCGGCGGATTCCCGCACGCCCTTGGGCGAGAGATCCCCTAACCAGTTGATGCGCTCGAGGCGGGCGCCGTTGCCGAGATGGAAGCGCGCGACGGAATCGATCAGCTTGCCCTTCGGGGTGCGCGCCTTCAGGAAATAGTGCGCGGCGAGCGGTTCGATCACGGCGCGGAGCTGCGTTGTCGTCTCGGGGTTCTCGAACCATTTGGGGTCGTCGAGACGCTTCATCAGCTCGCGATCCTCGTCGGATAGCGGCAGGTCCTTGTCCTGCTTGACCCAGTTCATGAAGCCCGGCACCGGCGACAGCGTCACGAAGGTGTCCAGCTTCGGCGTCTCGCGGCGCAGCTCCTCCACCACCTGCTTGATCAGGAAGCTGCCGAAGGAGATGCCGCCGAGGCCGCGCTGGGTGTTGGAGATCGAGTAGAACACGGCGGTGCGCGCCTTCTCGATCGGAAGGTACTGGCGATCGACGGCGAGCAGCGGCGCGATCGCACCGGGAATGGTCTCGGTCAGCGCCACCTCGACGAAGATCAGGGGCTCGTCCACCATCGCGGGATGGAAGAAGGCGTAGCAGCGGCGGTCGACCGGATCGATGCGGCGGCGCAGATCGTCCCAGTCGGAGATCTCGTGCACGGCCTCGTAGCGGATGATCTTTTCGAGGATGTTGGCCGGGGTCGACCAGTCAATCCGGCGCAGCACGAGAAACCCCCTGTTGAACCACGAAGAGAGAAGATGCGAGACGTCGCGGTCGAGCGCGGCGAGGTCGGTGTGTCCGTTCATCATGCCGAGCAAATCGGCACGCATGCTGACGAGATCGCCGGTCCCGCCCGGCGCGCGGTTGAGGCGGCGGATCAGCTCCTGCCGCCGCGGTTCCGAGGCGAAATGCAGCGAGCTCGCGTCCTCGTCGCTGGGCTTGGCGCGCCACTTCTCGATCGCCTTGGACAGGCGCTCGCGATCGGGGCCGAAATCGCGCACCAGCGCCTCGAAAAAGGCGCGGCGTCCTGCCGCATCCAGGTCCTGGTAGAGATCGAGCACCTCGCGCGCCATGGCCGTGCCGGAGGCTTCACCCCGCCCCGACAGCAGCGCGCCGCAGAGCTCGATCAGCCCGGCAGCGTCCTGTTTGGTGTCGGCGGAATCACGGCGCAGCAGCGTGCGGCCGCGCTCGGAAATGGTAGCAAGCAGGTCGGAGAAGAAGGCGTTAGCCATCTGGGCCTTTCGAAACCGGGTTTGTGCGGTGCGCAAGCTTACACGGGATTTAGGCGGAAGCCGATCACAATCAAGCAGGGGGATTTGGCATCTTTGGCTGGGCCGTGCGTTTCGAGAAGGCTGGCATGTCAGATGTGGGCGGTGATGGGGGCGGCCCAGATTTGCCCCAAGCACGCTGTCATGCTCCGCGAAAGCGGGGCATCCAGTACTCCGCGGCTTATCGGTTCAATCACTGCTGCCGCGGCGTACTGGATCGCCCGCCTTCGCGGGCGATGACACCGAGGGCGGGGTGGCGTCGGCGCGCTCGCCTCACACCTTCCCCGCAAACTCCGTCGGCGTCCGCCCCGTCACCTGCCGGAACGCCGCCGAGAACGCCGGCACGCTGGCATAGCCGAGCTGCGTCGCGAGCTGTTTCACCGACACGTTCGCATCCGTCGACAGCCGCTGGATCGCCGCCGCGATCCGGGCGCGCTGGCACCAGCTCTTGAAGCTGAGCTGCGTCTCCGTCGAGAACAGCCGCGACAGCGTCCGGGCGGAGGTTCCGACCTCGCGCGCCAGCGTGTCGATGTCGTGCAGCCCGGTGGGATCGTCGAGCACGATCATCGCGGCGCGGCGGCAGCGCGGCTCGTGCGGCAGCGGCACGAAAGTCGCGGGATCCTCGGCCTGGTGCAATTCCAGCATGACGAGGCGCACCAGCAGCTCGGTGCGCTCCTCGGTGTTGCGCGCGTCGAACAAAGCGAGGATGGCCTGGTTGAGCAGCGGCGACACCCGCACGACGAATTCCCTGGCCAGCCCCTCATGGCGCTGCTCGCGCTTCAGCCAGGCCACGTCGAAATACAGCGTGCGCATCTCGATATCGGCGAGCAGGTCGAGGGCATGTTCGAGCCCGGCCGGCACCCACACCGCACGGTCCGGCGGCACCAGCCAGCGGCCCCCTGGGGTCGTCACCTGCATGGTGCCTTTCGCGGCATAGATCAGCTGCGCCTCGCGGTGCATGTGCGGGTCGATCCGCATGCCCTTGGGATAATCGCGCGCGACCAGATGCACCCCCGCGGTCGAGCGGTGGTTACCCCGGACCGCCCGGAGGATTGGCGTTTCCAAGATTGGCGTGTCCAAGACAGTCATTGGCAGCATCCCGTCATGGCCAAGACATATAACTCATTTCGGAGCAGGAGAGGATTCGTATGAACAGCCCCAGCCGGGTCATCAGTTTCGTCAACGCAGGCCATTTCATCGACCATTATTCGATGCTGATCTTCGCCGCCGCCGTGATCATCATGGGACCGGCGCTCGGCATGGCCTATTCGGAACTGCTTCCCTACGCGACGCCCGGCTTCATCGCCTTCGGCGCGGGCTCGCTGCTGACCGGCTGGCTCGGGGACCGCTGGAGCCGCCGCCACATGATGCTGATCTTCTTCATCGGCATCGGGGCGTCCATGATCTCGGTCGGCTTCGTGCAAACCCCGGCGCAGCTCGGCGCCGCGCTGCTGGCGATCGGCATCTTCGCTTCGATCTATCACCCCGTCGGCACCGCGATGATCGTGTCCTATGCCGACCGGCTCGGCCGCGAGATGGGCATCAACGGCGTCTGGGGCAATCTCGGCGTTGCATCCTCGGCGCTGGTCACCGGCGTGATCGGCCAATATCTCGGCTGGCGCTTTGCCTTCATCGTTCCCGGCATCGTCACCATCCTGATCGGCATCGCGTTCGCGATGATGGTCGTGCACGAGGACCGCAAGGGCTCCAAGCAGGCGGCAGCACAGGCGCGCGTCGCCAAGCAGGACATGTGGCGCGTGGTGCTGTCGCTGCTGATCGTCGTGATCGCGATCTCCACGACCTTCAATGCCGTCACCGTCGCGCTGCCAAAACTGTTCGCGGAGCGGCTCGCCGATCTCACGAAAAGCCCGGCACTGCTCGGCGTCATCGCCGCCTGCGTCTACGTGTTCGGCGCGATGACGCAGTACACGATCGGCCGTCTGCTCGATCGCTACTCGCTGAAGACGGTGGCGCTGCCGCTGTCCTTCATGCTGGCGCCGTTCCTGTATCTGGCCGCGAGCCTGAACAATCTGCCGCTGATATTGGTTTCGATCGGCATCGTCATGGGCGCGTTCGGCCAGGTCACGGTGAACGACGCCATGGTCGGCAAATACACCAGCGAGGAATGGCGCTCGCGCGCCTACGCGGTGCGTTATTTCATCGGCTTCACCGCGGCCGGCGCGTCGGTCGGCCTCGTCGCCTGGCTCTATGAGCAGGGCGGTTTCGTCACCATGCTGCATGCCTTTGCCGGACTCTGCCTGCTCGCGATCGCGGCGGCGATCATCCTGCCGCGGGAGATAAGGACGCCAGCGGCGGCCTAACGGCACTGCTCTCGTGTCCCGGACGCGCTGCAGCGTGCAACGCTGCTGCGCAGAGCCGGGACCCAGAGGCTGCGAGCCCCCGTATCGCGTGGGCCCCGGCTCTGCAGCGCACCGCACCGGACGATGCTCCGCATCGCCGGGGGCGCTGCGCTGCGTCCGGGGCACGAGCGGCGCGCAAGGCCGCGTCTCTCTCCGCATCGTCATTGCGAGGAGCGTAGCGACGAAGCAATCCAGACTGCCTCCGCGGAGGGATTCTGGATTGCTTCCGCCTTCGCCAAGGCTTCGGCGGACAAGTCGCTATAGCGCCCGCCACGCACTCCACCCACGATGCCACTATGCCCCTGTTTTGCCCGACGGAGCAAGCCCGTTTCGGTAAAAAAGAAATTATCGAGCCTTTTCAACCCTATCTCTACTGTGCATGGGGTTGTTTTCGCGTTTTTATCGAACGGCCGACAATTACGGCTTCACCTCCGCCACCGGCTGCGGCTTCGGCGCCTTCTTCGAGGCGCGCCAGTTCTCGAAGCGCTGCACCACCACGAAGAAGGCCGGCACGAACAGCACCGCGAGGCAGGTCGAGGCCAGCATGCCCGAGAACACGGTGATGCCGATCGACTTGCGCGCGCTGGCGCCGGCGCCGGTCGCGATCACCAGCGGCACCACGCCGAGGATGAAGGCGAACGAGGTCATCAGGATCGGGCGGAAGCGGGCGCGCGCGGCCTCGATCGCGGATTCAACGATCGGCTTGCCGTCGCGGCCGTGCAGTTCGAGCCCGACCTCGACGATCAGGATCGCGTTCTTGGCGGAGAGCGCGATCAGGAGGATCAGGCCGATCTGGCAATAGAGGTTGTTGTCGATCTTGAGCCCGTTGAGGACCAGCGTCGGTCCGATCAGCGACAGCGGCACCGCCAGGATCACCGAGATCGGCGCGTACCAGCTCTCGTACTGGCCGGCGAGCACGAGGTAGACCAGCAGCATCGCAAGCCCGAACACCCAGTAGATCTGGTTGGAGACGGCCTTCTCCTGATAGGACATCGCGGTCCATTCGAAGCCGGTGCCCTGCGGCAGCGTCTTGTCGGCGATCTCCTCCATCAGCTGCAGCGACTGGCCGGACGAATAGCCCTGCGCCGGCAGGCCGATCACGGTCGAGGAGGGATAGAGGTTGTAGAGGCTGATCAGCGACGGGCCCGTCGCCGGCGTGATGGTGGCGACGGTGCCGATCGGGATCATGTCGCCGTTGGAGTTGCGCACCTGCATGTTGGCGATGTCGCGCTCGGTGACGCGGAAGGCGGGATCGGCCTGCGTGTAGACCTGGAAGACGCGGCCGAACTTGTTGAACTGGTTGACGTAGGACGAGCCGAGAAAAGTCGACAGCGCCGAGAACACCTGATCGGTGGTCACGTGCAGCGTCTGGGTCTTGATGCGATCGATCTCGACGTTGAACTGCGGCACCGACGAGCGGAACGAGGACTGCACGCGCTGCAGCGCGCTCTGGCTCTGGGCGTTGCTGACCATCGCGCCGGTGATCGCCTGCAGCTTGGCGAAATCGCTGTTGCCGTCGCGCAGCTCGACCTGCATCGAGAAGCCGGCGGCATTGCCGATGCCCTGGATCGGCGGCGGCGGCAGCACGACGGTGCGCGCTTCCATGATGGCCCCGAGCTTGTCGTTGAGCCCGAAGACCAGCGAGCGCAAATCCTCGCCGGGGCCTTTACGCGCGTCCCAGTCCTTCAGGATGATGTAGGCGACGCCGGCATTGGCAAGGCTCGCGCTGCTGTCGAGCGCGGAGATGCCGGCAATGGTGATGACCTGCTGGACGCCGGGAGTCTCCTTGATGATCTCGCTGGCGCGGTCGAGCACGTTCTGGGTCCGCTCCAGCGAGGCGCCGTCGGGCAGCTGGATGGCGGCGATCAGATAGCCCTGGTCCTCGATCGGCAGGAAGCCGGTCGGCACCCGCGACAGGCCGTAGCCGCCGGCCCCGATCAGCACCAGCGCGACCGCGACCGAGGCCGTGGCGTGCCTGCACAGGAAGGTGATCAGCCGCGTGTAGCCGCGCTCGACCCGGTTATAGACGTTGTTGAAGCCGCGATAGAAGAAGTTGCGCTGTTCCGGCGGCACCGTCGGCCGCAGCCACAGCGCGCATTGCGTCGGCTTCAGCGTCGCGGCGTTGATGGCGGACAACAGCGCGGTCGCGGCGATCACCAGCGCGAATTGCGAGTAGATGCGGCCCGTGAGGCCGGCGAGGAACGAGGCCGGCAGGAACACCGAGATCAGCACCAGCGTGATGCCGACGATCGGTGCGAACAGCTGGTCCATCGCCCTGATCGCGGCGTCGTGGCCGTTCATGCCCTGCTCGATGTTGTGAGCGGCGCCTTCCACCACGACGATGGCGTCGTCGACCACGATGCCGATCGCGAGCACGATCGCGAACAGCGTCGACATGTTGATGGTGAAGCCGAGCGCCGCCATCGCGGCGAAGGCGCCGATGATGGTGACGGGCACGGTCGTCGCCGGCACAAGCATCGCGCGCCAGTCCTGCAGGAACACCAGGATCACGACCAGCACCAGCAGGCCGGCCTCGATCAGCGTCATGTAGACCTCGTGCACCGAGGCCTCGACGAACTTGGTGGTGTCGAACGGCGTGTCGTATTTGATGCCTTCGGGAAAACGCTTGGCGAGCTCCACCATCTTCTTCTCGACGGCCTGCTCGACCTGCAGCGCGTTGGCGCCGGGCGACTGGAACACGCCGATGCCGACGGCGGGCTGCTTGTTGAGCGAGAAGATCTGGCTGTAGGTCTGGGCGCCGAGCTCGACCCAGCCGACGTCGCGCACGCGCGTGACGTCGCCGCTGGTGCCGGTCTTGACGACGATGTTCTCGAACTGCGTGGCGTCGTCGAGCCGTCCATTGACGTTGAGCGTGTACTGGAACGCCTGGCCGGGCGGCGTCGGCGGCGCGCCGACCTGACCGGCGGAGACCTGCTGGCTCTGCTGCTGGATCGCCTGGATGACGTCCTGCGGCATCAGTGCGCGCGCCTGCAGCTTGTTCGGATCGAGCCAGATCCGCATCGAGTACTGGCCGGCGCCGAACACGGTGACGTTGCCGACGCCGGGCAGGCGGGAGAGCTCGTCGCGGATGTTGATGGTGGCGTAGTTGCTCAGATAGAGGCTGTCGAACCGCGAGTCCGGCGAGGTCAGCGTGACGAACAGCAGGATCGAGGTCGACTTCTTCTGGACGGTGACGCCCTGGTTCTGCACGGAGGTCGGCAGTTGCGACAGCGCGCTGGAGACGCGGTTCTGCACCAGCACCTGCGCGAAGTTGAGGTCGGTGCCGATCTTGAAGGTCACGGTCAGCGTGTAGGTGCCGTCGGAGGCGCTGTAGGACTGCATGTAGAGCATGTCCTCGACGCCGTTGACCTGTTGCTCGATCGGCAAGGCGACCGTGTCGATCACAGTCTTGGCGCTGGCGCCGGGATAGCGCGTGGTGACCTGCACCGTCGGCGGCACCACGTCCGGGTATTGCGCGATGGCGAGGTTGAACAGCGCGACGCCGCCGATCAGGATCATCAGCAGCGCGATGACGTTCGAGAGGACCGGCCGCTCGATGAAGAATTTTGAGATCATGACCGGCGGCCCTTACTTGCTCGAGGCCTGGGCCTGGTCGATCTTCGTCGCCTGCGGGTCGATCTTCTGGCCCGGGATCACGCGCAGGAGCCCGGCGATCACCACGCGGTCGTCAGGCTTCAATCCGGTTTCGATCACGCGCAGGCCGTTGTCGGCCGGGCCGATCTGCACCTTGCGCTGCTCGACGACGTTGTCGCCGTTGACGACAAGCAGATAGCGGCCGCCCTGGTCGCTGCCGAGCGCGGTGTCGGGGACGAGGAGCGCATCCTTCTCCTGGGTGAAGGGCACGCGGACGCGGACGAAATAGCCGGGCAGCAGCACCCGCTTGTCGTTGGGTACGAGGCCGCGCACGGCCAGTGTGCCGGTCGACTGGTTGATGGTGGGCGAGACGTAGTCGAGCCTGCCGTCATGCGGATAGCCGGTCTCGGTCTGCAGGCCCACCTGAACCGGGAGTTGCTTCAGGTCGGCGGTGGTCAGCCCGCGGCGCGACGCTTCGGCGCGGATGCGCAGCACGTCCTGCTCGTTGACGGTGAAGTTCACGTAGATCGGATCCATCGCGACGATGGTCGCGAGCTGGGTCGGGGAGGAGACGCCGACGAGCTCGCCGATCGAAACCAGATGCGCGCTGACGATGCCGTCGAACGGCGCGCTCACCTTGGTGTAGCCGTAATTGACTTCGGCGAGCCTGGTGTTGGCCTGGGCCTGCAGGAGATTGGCCTGGGCGTTGTCGCGGGCCGAGGTCGAGGTGTCGAGGGTAGCCTGCGAGACCGCCTGGCGCTGCACCAGATCGGTCTGCCGCCTGAAGTCGGCTTCGGCCTGTTTGAGCGAGGCCTGCGCGCCGGCCTCCGCCGCCTGCGCCTGCTCGAGCTTCAGCTTGTAGGTCTCCGGCTCGATCGTGAACAGCTGGGTGCCCTGCTTGACGAAGGTGCCGTCCTGATAGTCCTGCGATTGCAGAAATCCCTGCACCCGCGCGACGAGATCGACGCTCTTGATCGGCGCGGTGTTGCCGGTGGCCTCGACATAGCGCGTCACCGGCCGCTGCACCGGCGTTGCCACGTCCACCTTGGGCGGGGGCGGGGCGACATACGCGTTCTTGTCCTCGCAGCCCGCGAGCACAGCCAATGCGGCCAGGGCCGTCAGCGCTCGCCCGATCTGTCTCCGATCTCCATTGCGATGTGCGAGAGATGCGGAATTCGCGCAGGTCATTCGATGGCCCCCGAGTGCGTTGTGTCGGTGCGGCAGGCTACCAACAAATGCCCGGCCGTGGAACACCATAGCCATGGCGGTCACAGCCCTTGCACCGCAAACAGCAACGTGGCCTTTGACAAGATTTGTCATGACAAACCGCTTTTCATTGCGCGCATGATCGACCACAATTGTGTCAAAGGCGGCGCGACCGAGGCGGAGCGCTCGGGATGAAAGACAAGAAGAGCAAGAAGAAAAGGTGAGGAGAGCATGACATGCGGACGTCCCTCCAATCGGCCATTGCCGGCCTCGTTCTCGCAATGGGCCTCGCGATGCCCGCGCTAGCTGATGGCTTGAAGGACGAGATCGCGCCGACCGGCAAGCTGCGGGTCGCGATCGCGATCAGCCCGGCGGGCGGCGCGTTCTGGTCGACCAAGACGGAGGCCGGTTATGCCGGCGTCCCCGTCGATCTCGGCAAGGAGATGGCGGCCCAGCTCGGTGTCCCCGTCGAATATGTCGTGCACCAGAATTCCGGCCAGATCACCGATGCGGCCGGCAAGGGGACATGGGATGTCACCTGGTTGCCGAAAGATCCCGAGCGCGAGACCAGGATGCTGTTCGGCCCGATCTACGAGGTCGCTGACGCCACCTACATCGTCAAGCCCGGATCAAACATCTCCAATTTCGCCACGCTCGACCAGGCGGGCGTCAAGGTCGCGGCCGTCAACGCCACGACCACGATGCGTGGTGCGGTGGCGCATTTGAAGAATGCAAAAGTCACCGGCTACCAGACCTATGACGAGATCTTCGGCCTGCTCAAGAGCGGCGAGATCGACGCCTTCGCGCTGTCACGCGACCAGCTCAACAAGATGGCGCAGAAGATTCCGGGCACCAAGGTGCTGGACGAGACGTTCAAGAAGACGGTGACCGCCGTCGCGGTCCCGCTCGGCCACCAGCAGTCCCTGGCGTTCGTCACCAAGTTCATGAACGATGCGGTCACGAACGGCACGCTGCGCAAGGCCTATGACAACAACGGCCTGAAGGACACGCCGATCCGTACCGAGTAGGCCAGGCGGCGCAGCGAGGCTGCGCCGCGCCCAACGGCCTTACGGCTCCGCGGTGCGAATGCCTGCGGGGCTCACCTGCAGCTTGAGCGTGGACGTCCTGGTCAGCGCCTTGCCGTCGAACGAGAAGGCGATCAGCTCGTTCTCGACCATGCACTGCGCCACGACGTGCTTGGAGTCCTTCGACCACACCATGCCCTGGCACCAATGGCCGATCTTGGCCTCCGCCACCGGCGTGAGGTCGGTGCCCGAAATCCTGTAGACCTTGAGCAGGCCGAAATCGTTGAAGAAGGGCGAGGTGGGCGGCTTGTTCGAGCCGTTCATGACGGTGACGGCCACGTGGCTGCCGTCCGGCGACATCTTCACGGCTTCTGGCGTCTGCCCGACGGTCACCGTCGTGACGACGCGGATCGGCTTGGCGGTCATGTCGATCAGGCTGATCGAATCATTGTCGCCGCTGCTGGCGCCGACATTGCCGACCACCGCCGCGGCGCTGCCGGTGAGATCGATGTCGTAGGGGCGGATGCCCGCGGAGAGGTCGCGCTTGGCGTATTCGACCTTGTTCCCGTCCACGGCGAGAAGCGAGACCTTGTTGTCGCCGTCGCGGGTGACCAAAGCGGTCGCTCCGTCGCGCGAGAACACGGCGTGGCTGGGGCCTGACTTGGCGTCTCCGAGCTGAATCTTGCCGGCCGGCGTCAGCGTGCCGCCGCTGATGGTGAAGACCGAGACGGTGCCTTCGCTGCGGTTCGCAACCAGCGCCAGCGTGCCGGCACGATTGATCGAGACGCCGGCCGCGCCGGCGCCGGCCTGAAGCGTCGCGAGCACTTTTGGCGGCGAGGATTTCAGGTCGATGACCGAGAGCTTGTCGTCGGGCACCGTCTTGGTCGCGTCCGCCGGATCGATCTTCATGGCGCCCGTGACCAGCGCAAACGACCCGTCCGGCGCAATCGCGACGCTCGGCGGCGGGCCGACGACACTGGCAGGGGCCGCGACCTCGCCAAGCAGTTTCAGTGTGCCGTCGGTGAGATCGATGACGCTGACCGTGTCGGGCAGCGGCTGCTTGCGGACGACGGCGTTGCCGTTCTCCAGCACCATCTTGCCGTCATTGGCGCTGACGACGATCTCGGCATGGGCGGCGAAACCGGCGAGGCCGGCCAGGGACATTGCGACCAGGGCTGACGCGGCATGGCGCGTGCGCCTGCGAAGAGCGGCTTTCATGTTTCCCCCTGAGACTTTGTTTTTGTCCGGCCAAGCTAAATGCAACCGGGCGCATCAGGCAACAACCCGGGCGCGATCATTTTTGCCCTCGCCCGGGGAATAAAACGGCATAACGCGGCCCGGCCAGGCGAAGCGGGCGGCTGCATAAAAAATTCTGCCTCGACCACTGCGCAAAGTGTCTCGTGCGTCAAACTGACACAGCTCTGTCATTCGCGATGTTTAGAACATTTCTGATCGTAAACATCCTCATTTCCGGGGCGTCAAAAAAATGAAATCGAAACTACTGACGACGGCCGCGATTGTCGCGGCCGCGAGCGCGCTCGCGTGCACTCTTCCCGTCCTTGCGGACGATTTCGGCCGGGACCGCGATCATGGCCACGACGATCATCATCGCCATCCGCACGACATCCACACCGAGACGCCGATCAAGCATCTCGTGATCATCTTCAACGAGAACCGCTCGTTCGATCATTACTTTGCGACCTACCCGAACGCGGCCAATCCGTCCGGCTCCATTCCCTTCGTGCCGAAGCCGCATACGCCCAAGGTCAACAACCTCGCTAACGCCAACCTGCTGGTGAACAACCCCAACACCAACCAGGCTAACGGCACCGGCGCGACCAATCCGTTCCGCCTCGACCGCACCCAGGCCAACACGCGCTCGCAGAATCACTCCTACACGCCCGAGCAGCAGGCCGTGGACAACGGCAAGGAAGACCTGTTTCCGAAATTCACCGGCCGCGGCACCGCTGGCGGCGCCGGCGCGTTCGGCACCAACGGGCAGGTCATGGGCTATTTCGACGGCAACACCGTCACGGCCTTCTGGAACTACGCCCAGAACTTCGCCATGAGCGACAACAACTGGACCGACACGTTCGGCCCGTCCACGCCGGGCGTGCTCGAAGTCGTCGCCGCCCAGACCAACGGCGTGCAGCCGGTGATCGGCACCACGGCCTCGATCGCCGACGGCCAGGGCGGCCTGACGCTGACCGGCGACACCGATCCCGGCAACGACGCCTGCTCGAGCACGACCAGCACGATGCTGATGGGCGGCAAGAACATCGGCGACCTGCTCACCGACGAGCACATCAGCTGGGGCAGCTTCATGGGCGGCTTCGACCTGACGCTCAAGAACGCCAACGGCACCACCGGTTGCGGCCGCAGCACGTTCTCGAGCAACGTCAACGGCACCATCGTGGACTACATCCCGCACCACGCGTTCTTCCAGTACCACGCGTCCACCGCCAACCCGACGCATGCGCGACCGAGCTCGGTCCACGCGATCGGTCATACCCATGATCTCAACGGCAAGGTCGATCCGGCCAACCACAATTACGACCTCGAAGACCTCTATGCCGCGATCAAGGCCGGCAACTTCCCGGCCGTCTCCTATGTCAAGATGCCGGCCTACCAGGACGGTCACGCCGGCAACTCCGATCCGCTCGACGAGCAGGCCGGCAATGTCGAGCTGATCAACTTCCTGCAGAAGCAGCCGGAATGGCGCGAGACCGCCGTCATCATCACCTATGACGACTCCGACGGCTGGTACGACCACCAGTACGTTGCGCCGAAGAACGCCTCGTATGATCCGACCGCCGACCAGGTCAACGGTCCGGGCCTGTGCGGCCTCGGTCCCAACAAGCAGCCCGCGCCGAACGGTCTCGGTGGCAAGCCGGTGAACGGCCGTTGCGGTCCGGGCACGCGTGTTCCCCTGATCGTGGTCTCGCCCTACGCCAGGACGAACTACGTCAGCCACACCTACACCACGCAGGCTTCGGTGGTCCGCTTCATCGAGGACAATTGGCTGCATGGCAAGCGTCTGGGCGGCGGTGCGTTCGACGCCGGCGCGGGATCGATCGTGGACCTGTTCGATTTCGATCAGGATCATCGCCATGACCTTCGGGCGGACGCGCTGTTCCTCGATCCGACCTCCGGCACGGTCATGACCAGCCCGCCGGACGAGCATCACCACCACTAGGACGTTCCTTCGCATGAACAGCCGCACGATGTGGCTTCTCGGCGCCGGCCTGCTTTGTCTGGCCGGCGCCGTCTTTGCAGCCGAGACCAATCCGGCGGGCATGAACCCGAACCCGGTTCAGCTCCGACGTCCGCCGGTCGCGCCGTTGTCGGCGATGGCGCAGCTCGGCAAGGCGATCTTCTACGATGCGTCGCTGTCGTCTTCAGGCGCGCTGTCCTGCGCGTCCTGTCACAGCCCGGATCACGCCTACGGTCCGCCCAACGACGGTCCGGTAATGCTCGGCGGCGCGACCCTGTCGCGGCAAGGGGCGCGCGCGGTGCCGTCTCTGACCTATCTCGACCGTCACCCCAATTTCAGCATCGGCCCCGACAAGGGCGACGACGACAACATCATCGACCTCGCGCAGATGGCCGCGATCGGCCAACAGGCCACGCGCACGACCAAGACCGCGGGCGGCACCGGCGCGTCTGCGAACATCGTGCCGCAGGGCGGCCTGTTCTGGGACGGCCGCGCCGACACGTTGCAGGACCAGGCGCTGTTTCCGCTGCTCGATCCCAACGAGATGGATGGCGGCAGCGCCGAGATCGTCGCGGACAAGCTGCGCCGCGCGCCTTACGTCAAGCGCTTCGTCGAATTGTTCGGCGCCGGCGTGCTCGGGAATCAAAGCCTCCTGATTGCTGAGGCGATGTTCGCCGTTGCGCGCTATCAGGTGGAAGAGCCGAGCTTCCATCCCTACACCAGCAAGTATGACTACTGGCTCGAAGGTAAGGCGCGGCTGTCCGAGAGCGAGCTGCGCGGCCTGCAGGCGTTCAACGACCCCAATAAAGCCAACTGCGGGGGCTGCCACACGTCGGCGCCGACGCGCGACAACCTGCCGCCGCTCTTCACCGATCACCAATACGAGGCGCTTGGCGCGCCGCGCAACGCCGCGCTCGCCGGCAACAGCGATCCCGCTCATTTCGATCTCGGCGTCTGTGGCCCGCAGCGCACCGACATCCCGGAGCAGACGCAATATTGCGGCATGTTCCTGACGCCGACGCTGCGCAATACGGCAACGCGCCACGCCTTCTTCCACAACGGTGTGTTCCGCACCCTCGAGCAGGTGCTGGATTTCTACAATTTCCGCGACACCAATCCGGAAAAAATCTTTCCGCGCGCGGCCGACGGCACGGTGCGGAAGTACGACGATCTGCCGCAGAAATATCACGCCAATGTCGACGTCACCGATCCGCCGTTCGATCGTCACCCCGGCGACAAGCCGGCGATGACCGAACAGGACGAGGCTGACATCATCGCATTCCTGAAGACCCTGACGGACGGCTACAAGCCTGAATATTAGGGCGTGGATGCATGGCCCATCGCGTGGCTATCTTCAAAAGAACTCGAGCGAAGGAAAGTGATTCACTAACCTGTCCCAGAGCGAAAGCGGTGGTCGTGGCTGCCTTTTGGAGTCGCTGAGCGATAGACACCGCGGTGCCAATCTCATCCCATAATAGAGGTTTGCTCCGGAGACGCTCTGACCGCCTTGTATGCTCACGGTCGGGTCAAAATTGTTCTTTATCAGGTCGGTCGTTTGTTCGACGGAGCCTGTCGCTGTGTTGTCGTAAGCTGCGACGTATTTCGTCGATGCTTTGAGGACCCGCTGTCCCTGGCAAACGTACTCTCCGTTTTCCAGATACCGTCTCACCGCCCGATCGCAGGATTCGCGACGGAACAGTTCATCCGCGATGATCGACAGGTCTTCAAGGGAGACTTCCAGCACTTGAACGTCGTCGAGCTCGAGCTTGACGGCTTCTGCCAATTTTGCATCGGCGCTGGACTGTATCGAACGCACGACCTTCGAGTCGAGTGAATATTGTGTCTTGCGCAATTCGGATGTGACCTGGGTCGCCGAAGCAGACGTACGCGTGACGCCAACCAACCGGTCCGATGAGACTTCGCACAGCATGTCGTAGTCCTGACCGTTCGCGGAGACATGATAGATCGAGCCGGGAGCGCGCAGGAGCACCGGTGGCGTTATCGGGTGGAAGCCGATCGCAGTGATGGCTTCATTGAGTTTGTTCGGGGGCGTGTGGAGATGTATCGCGGCCACGGATGCCAGTGGTGCGATGCTCACGATCGTTACTAATGCCCCCCACTTGACTAACGGGCGCATTGGAATTCTCCGCCGATTATCCGCAACAATAGTTTCCGCAGGGGCGCGCACATGCGTAGGCCGATCCAGTAGGAGCAGCCGTCGTGAGTGCGGCGAGAGCGAAGACAAAAAAGAGTACTGCGAACTTCATGACCTGTCCTCCTGTGGATTGACAGATGTTCGCTCGACGTGACGTCCGGAAACCCGCAATAGCTTGGTGACGGGAAGCGAGACATCCTTCTTCTGAGGCTACGTCCGGCATTGGGCCGCAGATATGAACTGGCTCACACTCTATCTTGAATTGTGCTGGAGCAGCGTATGGGCGGTCGTGACCCTTCTGAGGAGCGTCGTCACAAAAGCCAGCAGCTGGTTACATCGTCAAGCTGCTCTAGCTCGTCCTGCCCGCATGCCACGCCGCGAGCACGGCGGTCTCCTCGTCCTCCGTAAGTCCGATGACAGGCCCGTTGCCGGCGCGGAGCCAGCTGCGCGTGTCGCGCGCGGTGGTCGCCACGGGTCGCGCGGTCAACCCGGCCTCGCGTGCCGGCGAGGTGTCGCGCGTCATGAATCCAGCGTAGTCGGGCAGGGGCAGCCACATCGGCAGCGACCGCGGGCCGGCCCAGCGCCTGATGTCGTGCGCCTCGAGGAAGGCGCGATCGATCCAGGTGAATCTGCAGGACGGGTTCAGCGCGGCGGCGCACTCGGCCAGGAATTCACCGCGCGTGCGGATCGGTCCAATCCCGTCATAAATGCCCTTAAGGCCGGTCTCCGCCGCATGCACGATCCATTGCGCGAGGTCGCGCACGTCGATGAACTGCACGGCATCGTCAGGCGATCCCGGCGCCAGCACCTCGCCGCCCCGCGCGATCCGCGCCGGCCAGTAGGCGAAGCGTCCGGTCGGGTCCTCCGGCCCGGCGATCAGGCCGGCCCGGCAGATGAAGGCGTCGTTGCCGACCGCCTGTTCGCAGGCGACCTTGGCGGCGCCATAGATGGCGTCGGTGCTGTGCTCGACGTCCTCAGCCACGGGCTCGCGCAGCGGCGCCGTGTCGGAGCGCTGCCCCGGCGTCTGATTGTCCGCATAGACGCTGACGGTCGAGACGAAGCTCCAGTGCACGCCGGGCCGCTTCAGCGCCGCGACCGCTCGGCGGACCTGGCCTGGATGGCGCGCGACATCGACCACGGCATCGAATGTCTGGCCCGCAAGCGGGGCAAGACCGTCGGTGGTGTCGCGGTCGACCCGCACGAAGCGGGCGCGCGCCGCGATCGGACCCGCAAGCCCGCGGGCCGCACAGGTCACGTCGTGGCCGGCCGCGCAGGCGTGAGTGGCGACCGCACGCCCGAGAAACTGGGTGCCGCCGAGGATCAGCAGTCGCATGAGATGGCCGACAGCATCGTGGTGTGTCCTTCCCGGAGGGTGTGGGACCTGCAGCCTACGACGTCTGGTGGCGGTTGCAACCGGTGCGTCAGCGCCCTTTGAGCTCGGCGTATTTCGCCATCGCACGCTCGAACTTCCGGTTGAACAGCCACATCGCGCCGAGGATCTCGCGAAAGCTCGCCGAGGTCCTGGCACGGTCGGCCTGTCCGAACGCAAAAATGCTGTTGTTGCGCAGGTGCTTCATGACCGTCGGACTGGACACCCGGTAGTTCAGCAGATCGCCCGATTTGAGCGCCGACCGCGTCGGGGTGGGAACGATCTGGATCAGCTCGAACAGCTTCATCTGGTCGATCGGATCGGGCAGCGTCTTCACGATCGCCGGGATCTCCCGGAAGATCTCCGCATGCGCGTTCATCAGGCCGTCGCGCACGTTGGTCCAGTGATTGAAGCGATGGTCGGTGCCGCGGGCGCGGGCCTCTTCCTTGTCGTCGCGCGCGTTCAGCGCGGGATCGAGCGTCGCGATCTCGGGCTTGATGGCCTCCCATTTCCTGCGTCCGTTGCGGTCTTCGGACGGGCCGGTCTGGAAGCTCCCCATATAGGTGTTGGAGCGTCCGTTGCGGACATTCTGCTTGCCGTTGGTCTCGGCAAAGAACAGCCCGAGGCTGATGCGGCCCGCAGCTTCGGCGTGAACCGGTGCGAGCCCCTTGGCGCGGGCGATCGCAACCGCGAGATCAACGACGTCCCTGAACGGCGTCGCCGAGTTCTGCGCGTCCGCCGGCGGCGCCTCCATGACGTCGAACAGCTTTCCGTATTCGTCGATCAGCGGCTCGATGTCGGCGTCGAAATAGGCCGGCGGGATCTCGAACTTGTTGGGCTTGCCGATGCGCGAGGGCACGGCGTCGGTGAGATCCTTGTAACTGCTGATCACCGCGACACGCGCGAGATACAGCGCCTGGCCCGGCAGGTTCGGCAGCGGCTGCCTGGCATCGATCTGCCGGCGCCGCTCGGCGAGGACAGCTTTGAAATCGCCGAGCGCGCGCTCGTAGGTCGCCGCCGCCTCCGACTGCTTCGGCGTGAGCGGCTGCGCCTCACTCACGCCTGATGTCGTGAGGATCAGGCCAAGCGCTGCGATGGCCGCGGCAGCGTGACGTCGTGGTCCCATGGCGGGTTCCCATGTCCCGGAGATTCGCCGATCATGGGATCGTAACCATCAAATGCGGGGCCTGGCGAGTTGCAATTCCCGCTCGGGATTGTCGCTCTCACCCCGTGGCCCTGTACTCCGGCGCCGATGTCAGGAACTTTGCGTAGTCATCCGCATTCGGCGGCTGGAAATGTCCGGCGAGCCCGCCGCGCTTTTGGGACTTCGCGCCGATATCGGCCATCAGCTCGTCGAAATGGCGATAGTGATAGGGCGCGACGCACAGTCCGCCATAGACGCCGGCGGCCGGCCGCTCGACGCGCTTGAAGTGCAGCATCATCTCGATGTTGTCGCGCATCTGCTGCGCCGTCGGCTGGTTTGCGAGCTGGCCGTCGGCGTAGCGCACCAGCCAGTTCGCGGCGAGATCGGCGCAGAGCACGGTGCAGAACGACGAATTGAATCCGACGAAGCCGAGGTCGGGAAGATCGGGATTGGCGATCAGGCGGTAGAGCCGGTACTGCCCGTCCGCATCGACCAGCTTGGACTGATAGGCCTCCGGCAGGAAGGGCACGCCGAGCTTGTAGCCGATCGCGAGCACGGCGACGTCGGCGCCGACGCGCTCGCCGCCGCTCATCACGATGGTGTCGCCTTCGTAATGATCGAAACTGCCGAACACCGCCTTGATGCGGCCGTCGGCGACCATCGAATAGAAGCCGGGCGTTGCGATTGGCACCGAGCAATTGACGCCGTCCTCGATCCGCTCCTTCGGCACCATCTTGCACTTGCTGAGCTTGAGCTGCGCCTTCAGCAGGCTCTCCAGCCCGCGCCAGTTCGCCCAAATGAGAGGCGCGGCCATGCGATACGCCAGTCGCGACATCGCACTGATGCCCCAGCCCGGAAACATCTCCTCCTGCGCGCGGATGTAGAGGATGCGCTTGAAGTTGACGAGGCCGCCGATGAAATAGGGGATGCGCCAGACCGGCTCGCGCATGACGATGGTGACCTCGCGCGCGCCCGATTTCACCGCGTTCACGGCGATGTCGGTCGCGGATTTGGAGCCGCCGAGCACGACGACGCGGCGTCCTTTCGCCAGCGCCGGATCGCCGTATTTCGACGAATGCAGGATCTGCCCGCCCTGGTCCAGAAAGCCGTCCTCGCCGCGGCAGTGCAGCTCGCGCGGCTCGTTGAACTGCCCGGTGCAGATCGCGACGAAATCGAAATCCTCGCTCGCAGTCGCGCCGTCCTTGCTCGTCAGCGCGAGCGTCCAGCCGGGTTTGCCGTCGGCGCGCCGCGCCATGCCCGCGACCGCAGTGTCGAGACGCAGCATGCGGTCGAGACCAAAGCTCTTCGCGTAGTCGGCGAGGTAGGCATGGACCTGCGGCCCGGTCGGCCATTCCGGATAGGATTCCGGCATGGCGCGGTCGGTGTAGCGGTACAGATCCTTCGGGCTCTGCGTCTGCACCTCAGGATAGGAGCGCGCCGGCTCCCAGACGCCGCCGAGATCGCCGCTGCGCTCGACGATGGTGACGCGGTGGCCGCGGGTGGAGAACGCCTTTGCGGTGGCAAGGCCGGAGACGCCGGCGCCGATCACGCAGACATGCTTGGGGCTGACCATGGGGTGCTCGCAATCAATGTGTTTCGCGCGCAAGCGGCCTCGTTCGGCCGCAAGGCGCGGCCGGCGGGCCTGCAAGCAGGTGAGAGAAGACGAGGAGGCGACTGCCTACTCGTTGGCCTCGGGCGGCAGAAAGTCGACCTCGTGCAGCGCCGAGATGCGCACGACCTCGGCCGGGTCGGTCAGATTGTGGAGCTGGTCGAACAGCGCCTCCAGCTTCTGCATCGGCGAGACCCAGAACAGCGCGCGGCACGGCTTGTCGGACTTGTTGAAATAGCCATGCGGAATGCCGCGCGGCATGCGCACGAGATCGCCGGCATGGGCCTTGACCCATTGGCCGTCGAGCTTGAGGTCGAGCGTGCCCTCCTGCACCAGGATGAACTCGTCCTGGGTCGGATGGATGTGCACCGGCACGAACTGGCCGGGATCGCTGTTGGTTTCGAACGCGAAGGTGGAGTCGGTGACGGCCTTGGGGAAATAGACCTGACCCAGGATGTTCCAGGTCTTGCCGCCATAGCCCGTGCCGTTTGCGGTAATGCCCTTTTCGAGTGCAGTCATGGCTCGCCTCCTCATGAATCCGGCGAGGGAGCTTCCGCCAGCGACGGGCCGCCTGTCTATCCGCTAAACGAATCCGGACCTCGCTATTGCCCTGCAGCACGAACGATTTTGCAGGCGCGGCCCTTTTCGCGTCCGGGGAACTATTATAGGCTTAAAGCAATTCCGTGACGCGAAGCGTGGTCGACGATGTCCGCAGCCGTGCTGGAAATGAATGCAAGCGCGTCCCAGGCCGAACGGCTTGCGGACTTCGCCCGCGTCACCACGGATGATGTCGACGAGGCGGCCGAGCAGATCGGGCGCATCTTCTGTCCCCATGATCTCAGGCCGGCGCAGACGCGCACAATCGGCTTCTCTGCCCGGCACAATTGCGCGGCGTTCGACGGTTTCTCCATCAACTACGTCGCCTATGGCGGATCGGTCAGCATCGATCCCGGCTGTCTCGAACGCTTCTTCCTGGTGCAGATCCCGCTTGCTGGCGCGGCGAACATTCGCGCGGGTATCAGCGAATTTGATGCCGCGCCGGACCGGACGGCCTCGCTGCTGTCGCCGACCATCCCGACCCGGATGATGTGGCGCGACTGCGCGCAGGCGATCCTGCTGCTCGACCGCCGCATGGTCGAGCAGCGCGCCGCGGCGTTGTCGGGCAGGGTGGCCGGCGCGGTCGAGTTCGATCCGGTGATCGACCTCGACGCACCATCAGGGCAAGCCTTGCGGACCAGCCTTGCCGAGCTGATGCGGCTCGCCGAACGTCTCGGGCCCTCCGGCAGGCTTTCACCGGTTGCGGTGGCTGATTGGCGCGAATTGCTGCTCGATCATCTCCTCAACGGCCAGCGGCATGACCAGTCGGATGCGATCCGAACTTTTTCGGGGCGAGCCGAACGCCTGCCGCGCGCGCTCCGCGCCGCGCGGGACCATCTTTCCGACAATGCCGGCGAGCCGCTCGACCTCGCGCAGCTCGCCTGCGCCGCCGGCATCGGCATCCGGGCGCTCCAGCTCGGCTTCCGCCGTCACTTCGGCGTGTCGATCTCGCAGATGCTGCTCGACATGCGCCTTGCCGGTCTGCACGCGCGGCTCGCGCAGGCAGCGCCCGATGCGTCCATCACCGACATCGCGTTCGACCTCGGCTTCACCCATCTCGGCCGCATGGCCGGTGCCTACCGCGAAAAATTCGGCGAGACGCCGTCGGCGACGCTGCGGCGGCGGATGAGCTAGCGCGCGTCGCGGGACAATCTACTTCCGCGATCGCGTTACGTCGTCGTCTTCGGCGGCTTGCCTGCGCAAGAAGCCTTCCATCTCCGCCTGCACCGAATAGGGCGTCGGGATCGGATCGCCCACGGAATCGACCGCGGTGTCGAGCGAGCGGCGCAGCATGCGGGCGAGCTCCGCCTTGCGATAGGGCTTTGTCAGGAGCGGTGCGCCCATGGTGGCGTGTCCCGGCCCGTGCGGCGCGTCGTGGGCATAGCCCGAGGTGAACAGCACCCGCAGCGAGGGGCGCGTGGCCACCATCTGGTCGGCGAGCTCCCGTCCATTCAGGGCGCCGGCCATCACGATATCGGTGAAGAGCAGATCGAACGGCGTGCCCTTGGCCGCGATGGCGAGCGCGTCGGCGGCATTGATGGCGGGGATCACCTTGTAGCCGAGGCTTTCGAGCTGGACCGTGACGAACTGGCGGACGTCGCGGTCGTCCTCGACGCAAAGGATCGTCTCCGTTCCGCCCACGATCTTGCGTTCGTCATAGCCGGCCGGACGGAGCGTGCTGGTCTCGGCCTTCGGCAGATAGATGGTGAAGGTCGTGCCGCGGCCTTCGGCGGAGCTGACCTTGATGCCGCCGCCGGATTGCTTGACGAAGCCGAACACCATGCTCAGCCCGAGGCCGGTGCCCTTGCCGACATCCTTGGTCGAGAAGAAGGGATCGAAGATGCGCTCGAGAATGGCTTGCGGAATGCCGGTGCCGTTGTCGGCGATCTCGATCTCGACATAGTGGCCGGCATAGCCCGCGCCGACCGCCACCGCCTCGCGCACGCCGAACACGACGTTGCGCGTCGTCAGCGTCAGCTTCCCGCCATCGAGCATCGCGTCGCGGGCGTTGATCGCGAGGTTGAGCAGCGCCGAGCTGAGCTGGCCGCGGTCGGCGAAGGCGAGCCAGATATTGCGGTCGAGCTTCGTGACGATCTCGATCTTCTTGTCGAAGGTCGCCAGCAGCAGCTTCGCGAGCTCTTCGAGCAGCTCGTTGACGTCGATCTCGGCCGGCTGCAGCGCCTGCTTGCGTGCAAAGGACAGCAGGCTCGACGTCAGCGCGGCGCCGCGGTCGGCGGCCTCGCTGATCAGCTTGGTGATGGTCGCGAGCGGCGGATTGTCCTTCACGGCGTCGGCGAGGATCTCGATCGTGCCCGTGATCACGGTGAGCATATTATTGAATTCGTGGGCGATGCCGCCGGTGAGCTGGCCGACCGCCTCCATCTTCTGCGCCTGGATCAACTGCTCCTCGGCGGCACGCTTCTGGGTGACGTCCTTGACGAAGTTGTTGATGATGGTGCGCCCGCCGATCTGGAGCGCCGTGCTCGACGCCTCGATCAGGATCTCGTCGCCTTCCCGGTGCAGCAGGGTCGCCTCGAACCGGATGCCGATCGGCGTGTTCGACAGTTCCGGCAGCAGCCGCATCATGCGCTGGCGAAAACCGTCGCGGAGCGGCTCGGCAATGAGGAGGTTGACGACGTCGGTGCCGAGCGCCTCCTCTCGCGTCCATCCGGTCAGCGCCTCGGCCTGAAAGCTCCACTCCAGGACGATACCCCTTTCGTCGGTTTGAACGAAGGCATCGAGCGCGGTCTTGATGACGGCTTGGGTGACTTGCGCGCTGATCTGCGCCTGCTCGGCGAGTTGCACGGCGGTGCGTTTTTCCTGCGACGCCTCGATCATGCGCGTGCAACGCCGCGCGAGCAGCACCGCAACAGCGGCGCTGGCGATGAGGGCGACGATCTGGGCAATGCCCAATCCCGGTCCGCTCACGGCATAGGAGGCGAGGAGGGCCGCCGCTGTGACGACGACCTGCGCGGCCATCGCGAGTGTCAGAAGCCCCCTGAGTTTCATGGTCCCACACCAACGACGTCAGTTGCGGACCCCCGCGTCCGCCCTGGAGATTGCTCCGGCCTCACGTGAGCTACAGTCTCCCCGCGGCTGCGTCGAGGGTCAATCTCCGCCTCAACCTGCCGGCGAATCGGTCTGCCGCAGCGTCGTGACCCAGATCACACGCGCCGACTGCTGGGTCGGGTTGTCGAACATGTGCGGCACGATGCTCGGAAAGCGGAAGCTGTCGCCGGCTTCCAGCAGATGCGCCTGGTTGTCGAGCCACAGCCGCAGGCTGCCGGACAGGATGTAGCCGGCCTTCTCGCCGGTGTGCTGCAAAAAGTCGGTACCGGAGGAGGCGCCGGGATTGAGCGTGAGCTCGTAGAGCTCCATCTGGCCCTTGCCTTCCGGCGTGAGCGCCTCCTTGACGACGCCGCTGGCGGTGAGCCGCAACAGGCGCCGGTTGTTCTTGCGCACGATGTAGCGCTGCACATCGGCGGGATCGCTGGTCTCGAAGAAATAGGAGATGGGAACCTCGAGCGCGATGCTGAGCAGGCGCAGCGTGCGGATCGACGGCATTGCGCGCGCGCGTTCGAGCTGGCTGATCATGCCGTTGGACAGGCCGGTCTTGTTGGCGACGTCCTGGATCGACAGGCCCGCGCGCTGGCGCAGCAGCCGCACGGTCTCGCCGAGCCGCTGGTCGACCGCATCGTCGGCCTCGATCGCCGGGGCGTCCTTCGGACCGTTGGTATCGCCGCGACCATCCATGTCGCTCTCCCATGCATTCCCGCGCCGCCGGAATAGCCGGCGGCGGTGTGAAAAGGTCGCGCATCCTAGCAATGTGATTGACAGCTGTATTTAGTCATGATGAAATTTTGGCTGAAAAATTTAGAAGCACTAAAGCCCACTCCTGTCCCTTTGCCGGGGTCTCGGGGCGCGGGAGAGGTGCCGCGTGCGGGAACGGAGACTGATTATGGCAGACAGCACCGGCAAGTTCGGCGTTGGGGGACTGCGTCATTTCGGCATTCCTACTCGCCGACAATTCTTCCAGCTCGGCGCAGGCGCCGCGGCGGGATGGACGCTTTCGGGCAATGCGTTCGCGCAGACCGAGCGACCCACCAATCCGCCGGACAAGCCGCGCGGGCAGGTGATCGCGGCATTGTCGCAGGAGCCGACCGTGTTCCATCCCTTGATGCCCGGCATCGAGGTCGATCAGGGCATCTGGTGGCAGGTGTTCTCGCCGCTCTGGTTCATCGAGCCCGACGGCAAGTTCGTCGCTGATTTGGCGCGCGAGGTGCCGACGGTCGAGAATGGCGGCCTGTCGGCGGACGGCCTGACCTGGAAGATCAAGCTGCGCAGCGACGTGAAATGGCACGACGGCACGCCGTTCACGGCCGAGGACGTCAAGTTCTCGCTGGAGCTGATCAACAATCCCGACTTCCGCGTCCGCAACCGCGTCGGCCATAACCTCGTCAAGGACATCAAGGTCGTCGCGCCCGACGAGATCCACTGGCGGATGGAAGCTCCCTATTCGCCCTACATGTCGATCCTGTCGCTCACCTTCATCGTGCCCAAGCACATCCTGGAGAAGGTGTCGGACCCGAATTCCTCGCCGTTCCACAACGCCCCCGTCGGCACCGGCCCGTTCCGCTGGGCCGAGCGCGTGCCCGGCGACCACATCCAGCTGAACGCGCACACCGGCTATCACGGCAAGGGACCTTACGTCGAACGCGTGGTCTTCAAGTACATCCCCGACCTCACCGTGCTCTACACCCAGTTCCGCACCGGTCAGGTCGACTACACCGGCCTGCAAGGCATCCTGCCGAACTTCGTGCAGGAGGCGAAGACGCTGAAGGGCCGCAAGATCTTCGTCTCGTCGACGTCCTCGGTGGAGCATATCGCACCCAACCTCGAATTCGGTCCCTTCGCCGACCGCACGGTGCGCGAGGCGCTGTATCTCGCCATCAACAAGCAGGCGATCATCGATGCGCTGAACTACGGCCTGCCGACGCAGACCGAGAGCTTCGTGCCGCAGCAGGCCTGGTCGTTCCAGCAGGGATTGCCGCAGCACAAATACGATCCCGCCAAGGCCAATGCGCTGCTCGATGCAGCCGGCTGGGTTCGCGGCTCCGGCGGCGTCCGCGAGAAGGGCGGCGTGAAGCTCGAATTCACCAACTCGACCACCTCAGGCAATGCGGTGCGCGAGCAGACCCAGCAGCTTCTGATCCAGGACTGGCGCGCGATCGGCGCGGCGATGCGCGTGAACAACATGCCGGCCGCCGTGATCTGGGGCGATTTCTGGCAGCAGTCGAAGTTCAACTCGGTGCTGGTGAACGTGAACTTCATGCTCGGCAGCGATCCCGACGTGACGCCGCGGTTCGGCTCCGGCTCGATTCCCGCCAAGGGCGGCCGCGGTTACAACACCTATCAGTACAAGAGCGCAGAGGCCGACCGTCTTCTTGCCGAAGGTGCCAGGCAATTCGACCTGGCGCAGCGCAAGGCGACCTATGGCGAGCTGCAAAAGCTGATCCGCAACGATCTCGCGATCCTGCCGCTGTTCCAGGGTTTCATCGCCGAGGGCGTGAAGGAGGGGCTGCAGGGCTTCCGGCCCAACGTCAACACGTCCATCAACTGCTGGAACATCCGCGAATGGTACTGGGCCTGATGCCTCAGGCTGGCTGGATCGCCTGAGATGGCCCGTTACGTCATCAACCGTCTGGCGCAGGCGGTCATGCTGCTGGTGATCGTCTCCGCGATCGGCTTTGCCATCCTGCATCTCGCGCCCGGCGGTCCGCTGTCGCAATTCGCGGCATCGGCGCAGATGACGCAGGAAGATCTCGACCGCGTCACCCAGCAGCTCGGCCTCGATCGCCCGCTGCCGATCCAGTATCTCGACTGGTTCGGCCGCATGCTGAAAGGCGACTGGGGCAAGTCGTACCGCGACGGCGAGGCGGTGCTGTCGGTGATCTCCTCGCATCTCGGTGCGACGCTGGAGCTGATGACGACGGCGACCATCATCGCCGTGCTGCTGGGCTGCTGGATCGGGATATCAGGCGCGCTCCGGCGCTACTCGCTGTTCGATTCGCTCGCCACGGTCGGTGCCATGATCGCGCTGTCGATCCCGACCTTCTGGTTCGGCCTCGTCGCCATCTACGTCTTCTCCGTCAAGCTCGGCTGGCTGCCGGCCGGCAACCGCCACACCATCGGCGACGGCTCCTTCCTCGACCTGCTGCATCACCTGATCGCGCCGGCCATGGTGCTGGCGCTGGTCGAGACCGCGATGTGGGGCCGCTTCATGCGCTCCTCCATGCTCGAGGTGATCGGCCAGGATTATATCCGCACCGCGCGCGCCAAGGGCATGCCGGAATGGCGCATCCTCACCGTGCACGCACTCCGCAACGCCCTGCTGCCGATGATCACGGTCGCCGGCCTGCAGTTTCCGACCCTGCTCGGCGGCGCGCTGGTGGCCGAAACCGTGTTCACCTGGCCCGGCATGGGCCGGCTGTTCCTGGATTCGATCGGTTATCGCGACTATCCCGTGGTGATGGGCATCCTGATGTTCTCCGCGACCATGGTGCTGATCGGCTCGCTGATTGCCGACATCCTCTATGCCGTCGTCGATCCGCGCATCCGGGTGGGCTAGCATGACGGCTGCGACACTCTCCACCGTTCAGGTCGCGCCCGGCCAGGCCGCGTGGCGGCGCTTCTGCCGGCATCGGCTCGCGCTCGCGGGCGCCGTGATCATCCTGGTGCTCGTGCTCGGCTCGGCGCTCGGGCCTTACCTGCTGCCGTTCGACGACACCTATATCGACATCATGAAGCGGTTCGCGCCGCCGCTGTCGGGCGCGCACATCCTCGGCACCGACGAACTCGGTCGCGACGTGCTGGCGCGGCTGATGATGGGCGGACGCGTCTCGCTCTCGATCGGCATCGTCGCCATGGTGATCGCGATGGCAGTCGGCATCGCCGTCGGCGCCTTCGCCGGATTCTACGGCGGCGTCGTCGGCGCGGTCCTGATGCGGCTCGTCGATGCCGTGCTGTGCTTTCCGACCATCTTCCTGCTGCTCGCGCTCGCCGCGCTCACCGAGCCCGGCCTCGTCACCACCACCATCCTGATCGCAGCCACCGCGTGGATGGCTGTGGCGCGCGTGGTCGAGGCCCAGGTGCGATCGCTGCGGGAGCGCGAGTTCGCCGTCGCCGCGCTCGCCTTCGGCTCGTCGAACCTGCGCATCATGTTTCGCGAGCTCGTGCCCAACGCGATCGCGCCGATCGTCGTGGCGGCGACGCTGAACGTCGCCAAGGCGATCCTGCTCGAATCCTATGTCAGCTATCTCGGCTACGGCATCCAGCCGCCGGCCGCGAGCTGGGGCAACATGCTCAACAACGCGCAGATCTACCTGACCAGCGCGCCATGGCTCGCGATCGCGCCGGGCGTTGCCATCACGCTGGCGGTGACGAGCTTCAATTTCCTCGGTGACGGCCTGCGCGACGCGCTCGACCCGCGCCTGAACATCCCGTGACAAGATCTCGATCGAACTGACCTTCAGGAGTGCACCATGTCCCCGCCGCTCACCCGTATCAACAGCGACGAACGCCTGCCGGCGCAGGCGGACGTCGTCGTCATCGGCGGCGGCGTGATCGGTGTCTCCGCGGCGTATCATCTCGCGAAGAAGGGCCTCTCCGTTGCCCTCGTCGAGAAGGGCCATGTCGGCGGCGAGCAGTCGAGCCGCAATTGGGGCTGGTGCCGCCAGCAGGGGCGTGCGCGTGAGGAGATCCCGCTCGCCCGCGAGGCGCTGCGGCTGTGGGGGGACATGCAGAACGATGCCGGCGTCGATGCCGGCTTCCGCCGCACCGGCGTGCTGTTCCTGACCAAGAGCAAGGACGAGCTCGCGAGCTGGGAGCGCTGGGCCGCGGTCGCGCGCGAGATGCAGGTTCATTCCACCGTGCTGACCCCGGCCGAGGTCGCCGAGCGGATGCCGGGCAATACCGACAAATGGGTCGGCGGCCTGCACACGCCGAGCGATGGCCGCGCCGAGCCGTCGATGGCCGTGCCTGCGCTCGCCACCGCCGCGCGCAAGCACGGTGTCACCATTCATCAAGGCTGCGCCGCGCGCGGGCTGGAGACGACCGGCGGAAAGGTCAGCGCCGTCGTCACCGAAAAGGGCACCATTCGCACGCAGGCGGTGCTGCTGTCGGGCGGCGCATGGTCGTCGCTGTTCTGCCGCCGCCATGGCATCGAGCTGCCGATCGGTCTCGTCAACGCCACTGCATGCCGGACCACGCCGGCGCCGGAGATCACGTCCGGCGCGCTCGGCACCGATTTCTACTGCATCCGCCGCCGCCTCGACGGCGGCTTCACGCTGGCGCTGCGCAACCGCGGCACGGTCGAGCTGTCGCCCGACCTGTTCCGCTATGCGCGCACCTTCTGGCCGACCTATCTGCATCGCAAGAACGGGCTGAAGCTCTCGTTCGGCAAGTCGTTCTTCGACCAGATCATGCGCGGCACCAGCTGGAGCCTCGACAAGCCGTCGCCGTTCGAGACCGAGCGCGTGCGCGATCCCGCGCCCGACATGTCGCTGGTCAATGCGGCGCTGGCCTCGCTGATCAAGGCGAACCCGGAACTGAAGGACATCGAGATCGCCGAAGCCTGGGGCGGCACCATCGATTGCACGCCCGACACGATCCCGGTGATCTCGCCGGTGGACGCGCTGCCGGGTTTCTTCCTCGCCACTGGCTTCTCCGGTCACGGTTTCGGCATCGGCCCCGCCGCCGGCAAGCTTGCCGCCGACATCGTCACCGGCGCGACGCCGCTGGTCGATCCCGAGCCCTACAGCCACAAGCGCATGATCGACGGCCGTCGGCTTGCGCCGGTCAGCCCGTTCTGAGGGCGGCATGAGCGTTCTCTACAAGGCCAACATGGTGCGCGGTGCGGAATGGGCGACCTTCTTCGCCGAGCGTGCGCCGGATGTGCCGTTCCGGCTCTGGCCCGACATCGGCAATCCCGCTGACGTGCGCTATCTCGTGGCCTGGGTGCCGCCGGATGACATCGCGACGAATTTTCCCAATCTCGAGCTGGTCTTCTCGGTCGGCGCCGGCGTCGATCAATTCGACACCACCAAGGTCCCGGCACACATTCCGCTGGTCCGCATGCTGGAGCCGGGGATCGCCGAGACCATGGTGGAGTACGTCACCATGGCCGTGCTCGGGCTGCATCGCGATCTCCTGCACTTCATCAATCAGCAGAAGGAGCAGGTCTGGCGCGAGATCCGGATCACGCCGGCCAGGCGCCGGCGCGTCGGTGTGATGGGGCTCGGCCAGCTCGGCCAGGCCGTGCTCGAACGCCTGAGGGCATTCGGCTTTCCGCTGTCGGGGTGGAACCGCTCACCACGCGAGATCGAAGGCGTCAGCTGCTACGCCGGCGCCGACACCTTGCCGGAATTCCTTGCGCAGGCCGACATCCTCGTCTGCCTGTTGCCGCTGACCGACGAGACCCGCGGCATCCTCAACGCCGATCTGTTCGCGCGCCTGCCGCGCGGTGCGGGGCTCGTCAATGTCGGACGCGGCCCGCATCTCGTCGAAGCCGACTTTCTTGCCGCGCTCGACAGCGGTGCGCTCTCCGGTGCCGTGCTCGATGTCGCCGATCCCGAGCCGCTGCCGGCAGGCCATCCGTTCTGGAGCCACCCGCGCATCCTGCTGACGCCGCACAACGCCAGCATGACCACGCCGGATACGGCCGTCGATTTCGTGCTCGACGTCATCGCGCGCCACCGCCGCGGCGAGGAGCTGCCGGGGCGTGTCGATCGCACGCGGGGTTATTAGGGGCTTCGCATGAGCATCGGCGCAACCAGATCTGATCAAGTCGTGGCCGAGGCGCAGACGCCGGTTCTGTCGGTGGCGGGCCTGACCACGTCCTTCCTGCGCGAGCGGCAATGGATCCCGGTTGTCCGCAACGTCTCGTTCGAGATCGCGCCGCGCGAGACCGTGGCGATCGTCGGCGAGTCCGGCTCGGGCAAGAGCGTCACCGCGCTCTCGATCATGCGGCTCGTTCCGAAGGAGAACGGCCGTAGCGAAGGCCGAATCATGCTGGCCGGGCGCGATCTGCTGACGCTGCCCGAAGCTGATATGAAGGACATCCGTGGCAACGATGTCGCGATGATCTTCCAGGAGCCGATGACGAGCCTCAATCCGGTGCTCACCATCGGCTTCCAGATCGCGGAGGCGCTGATCCAGCATCGCGGCCTGTCGCGTGCGGCGGCGGAGGCGGAGACGATCCGCCTGCTCGACCGCGTCCGCATCCCCGCGGCGAAATCGCGTTTCCACGAGCATCCGCATCGCTTTTCCGGCGGCATGCGCCAGCGCGTGATGATCGCGATGGCGCTGGCCTGCAAGCCGAAGCTGCTGATCGCGGACGAGCCGACCACCGCGCTCGACGTCACCATCCAGGCCCAGATCCTGGAGCTGCTGAAAGAGCTTCAGCAGGAGGAGGGGATGTCGATCCTCTTCATCACCCACGACATGGGCGTGGTCGCCGAGATCGCGGACCGCACGGTGGTGATGTATGGCGGCCAGGCGGTGGAGACCGATGCGACCGCGCGCATCTTCGCTGCGCCCTCACATAACTACACGCGCGCACTGCTCGCCGCCGTGCCGCGCCTCGGCTCGATGGACGGACGCACGCGGCCGATGCGGTTTCCGATCGTCGACAAGGTGACGGGCACCTCGGACGAGCCGACAGAGACGCCCGACACGGTCTCGACTGCCGAGCGTCCGCTGCTCGAAGTCGCGGGTCTCACCACGCGCTTTCCGATCCGCTCGGGCCTGTTCGGAAAGGTCTCGGGCCGCGTCCATGCGGTCGAAAACATCTCCTTCACATTGCGTGCCGGCGAGACGCTGGCGCTGGTCGGCGAGTCCGGCTGCGGCAAGTCGACGACGGGTCGCTCGATCCTCAAGCTGACGGAGCCCGACAGTGGCACGGTCCTGATCGACGGCCAGGACGTCCTGACCATGAACGCCCGCACCTTGCGCGACTTCCGCAAGCACATGCAGATCGTGTTTCAGGATCCGTTCGCGAGCCTCAATCCGCGCATGTCGGTGGGGACGGCGATCGCCGCGCCCTTGCTGGCCAACGGCCTCGCCACGGCGTCGCAGGCGCGCGACAAGGTCGCCGATTTGCTCGTGCGCGTCGGCCTCACCGCCGACATGGCCGCGCGCTTCCCGCATGAATTCTCCGGCGGCCAGCGCCAGCGCATCTGCATCGCGCGCGCGCTCGCGCTCGGGCCCAAGCTGATCGTTGCGGACGAGGCGGTCTCCGCGCTCGACGTCTCGGTCAAGGCGCAGGTTGTCAACCTGATGCTCGACCTGCAGGCCAGCATGGGTCTCGCCTATCTCTTCATTTCCCACGACATCGCAGTGGTGGAACGCATGAGCCACCGCGTCGCGGTGATGTATCTCGGCGAGATCGTCGAGATCGGCCCGCGCGCTGCGTTGTTCGGCAATCCGCAGCATCCTTACACCAAGAAGCTGATGGCCGCGGTGCCGGTGCCCGACCCGTCACGTCGCGGCACCAGGCGCGAAGCCGCCAACGACGAGATCAGAAGCCCGGTGCGTGCGCCGGATTACCAGCCGCCGGTTCGGCAATACCGCGAAGTCTCGCCCGGTCATGTCGTGCAGGTCTGGGGCGAGGAGTGGTCGGCCTGATCGCGAGCTTCACACGTGCTCCGGAGATTGTGACCGGATGGAGCGACAGAGAACAGCGCTCTGTGAACCGCTTCATAGTCCATCCCTCACGTTTTGAACTACAACTCCCCGAAGAAATTGCCGCACCCGGAATTAGCTGACAGACACGGGTGAGTTGCAATGCCTGCGCGGCGGTGTGCGCGCAGCCCCGGATTGGCTCTCGCCTTCGCGAGCAAGTCAGCCCCATCACTCAGCACAGATCTTTCTGAAATTGGAATCAAGGGCATCGAGAACCGCGTCCCGGCAGATTCAATTCGGGGTCGGCCGGCAGGCTGCCGATTACTCAGAAGGAGCCCCCAATGAAGATCACCAGTGCAATTTCGAGCGCATCTTCCCTCACAAGGTACCTCAGCGGCCTTGGGATCGCCCGTTCCAGTCTGATCAAGTCGGCCCATATCCTTGAAAGAATTGGGCTGGCGGCCGTTGGAGCCTCTTGCGGCCTCTATGTGGGGGCGACCCTGTTGCGTCAGAAAGGCGGGCTGTTCGAGAGCGGCTGGATCGTGCTGATCACGATGCTCTACGGAGCTCTCAGCTACTATGTCGGAATTGATTTGTCCGGCAATGCCGCACGGCGGCCGAAATCGAGCATCTCGGAAGAATGGAACGGTTCCGAGCCGGCTGAACTCATGAGTGCGGCCGGAACGTTCGGCGCGGCGATTGCCGCAACTCTTTCCATAAGCATTCTTGTGCTTGATCAAAATCTATCCAACGCCCTGATAGGCTTTGTTGCCGGCTGCTGGGCGATTGGTTCTTCGCTTCAGGTTGTCGCGGGCACGATGGCTCGCGGCCAGGAAGCGCCGATGAACGAGCAATGACGGAATGCGCCCCCTCGGCATTGTATGCGAGCACAAGGCGCGGTGCCGATTGGCTTCAGATCGGGAGTGAGTCGTCAAGGCTCATCGCAACCTCTGCAATCAAACGCTGCGTGCCGGCGATGTTTGGTAGCACGGCCGTTCGCATCGGGTCGTGTCCCGACCGAAGCGTCATCGGTAACGAGTAACCTAATTTTCGGAAAGCAAAGACGTGCCATCATGGTGGCGTTGGGATATTGTCTCGGCGCGGCCGTGGTCCAAATTCTGCTAATCGCCAGCCATGAGATGGGTGAGCCATGCAGATTGCGGAGTGGCTCGAGAAGCTGGGGCTTGGGCAATACGCGGAGCGTTTTGCCCAGAACGGGATCGACGTTGGCGTCCTCCCCGAGCTGATGGACGCGGACTTTGACAAGCTCGGAGTCCTGCTCGGTCATCGCCGCAAGATGCAGCGAGCCATTGCCGACCTCGATCCGGCCGCATTGATCGCATCGCCGGCTCCGCCTCACGACGCCGAGCGGCGCCATCTCACCGTCATGTTTTGCGATCTGGTCGGCTCGACCGTGCTCTCGGCGCGCCTCGATCCCGAGGATATGTGGGAAGTGATCCGGGTCTACCGCGCCGCATGCGCGCGGGTCATCGCCGCTTACGACGGCAGCATAGCCAGGTTCGTCGGTGACGGAATACTCGTCTATTTCGGCTATCCGCGCGCCCACGAAGACGACGCGGAGCGTGCGGTGCGCGCGGGCCTCGACATTATCTCCGCAATTGGCCAGCTCAGAACAGGCGCCGGCGAACGGGTGGAGCTGCGGATTGCAGTTGCGACCGGGCTCGTCGTGGTGGGCGACCTCATCAGTGGAGATGCGTCGGAGGAGCACGCGACCGTCGGCGATACGCCAAATCTCGCTGCTCGGCTTCAGAGCCTCGCCGAGCCCGGGGCGGTCGTCGTTGCGTCATCGACGCGCCGGCTGCTTGGCGATCTTTTCACTTTCCGCAATCTCGGCCGCCGCGAAGTCAAGGGGATCGGCGAACCCATCGCGGTGTGGGCGGTGGAAGGAGCGACCGCGTCCGAGAGCCGCTTCGAGGCGGTCCGTGCCGCGCGCTCGATCGGCTTTGTCGGCCGCAAGGACGAGATCGAATTCATTCTCTCGCGCCAGCGGGAGGCATGGCAGGGCCACGGCCAGATCGTATGGATCTCCGGCGAGGCGGGCATCGGCAAGTCGCGCATCGTCGCAACGCTGTCCGAAAGCCCCTCGTTGGGAACGCACCGCCGGGTACGATATCAGTGTTCGCCTTATCATACGAACAGCGCGCTTCATCCCTTTGTCGCGCAGCTCGAGCGCGCCGCCGGAATCCGCTCGCACGACACGCCGGAGCAAAGGCTCGACAAGCTCGAGGCAATGCTGGCGCTTGGAACACAGCAGGTCGCCCGGGCAACACCGCTCATTGCGGCTCTGCTTTCGATTCCAACCGGCGACCATTGCCCGCCTCTCGGCTTGAGTCCGGCGCAGCAGCGGCGACAGACATTTGCCGCCCTTCTCGATCAGCTCGAGGGGTTGGCGCGAGATCAGCCCCTGCTGATCATCTGCGAGGATCTGCATTGGGCCGATGCCACGAGCCTCGAGCTGTTTGATCTCGCAGTCGATCGGATCAGGGCATTGCCGATCCTCGTGCTCATGACATCCCGGCCGGAGTTCGAGCCTTCCTGGTCGGGCCTTGCCAATGTCGGCCTGTTGCGGCTCGACCGGCTCGATCGGCAGGACACGCGCGCGCTGGTGGAACAGGTGGTCGTCGGTCGCCAGCTGCCACGCGAGATGATGAAGCAGATCATCGACAGGACGGATGGCGTCCCGCTCTTCGTCGAGGAACTGACCAAGATGGTGCTGGAGTCCGGCCTGCTGGTCGAAGATGCCGGGCGCTATCGCCTGAATAGTCCGCTGCCGCCGCTCGCTATTCCCGCCACGTTGCAGGATTCGCTGATGGCGCGGCTCGACCGGCTCGCTCCAGTCAAGGAAGTGGCGCAGATAGGCGCCGCCATCGGTCGCGACTTCTCATACGCGCTGCTGAAGCACGTGGCGGGACGCGATGATCTGACGCTGAGTGCGGCGCTGGCACAACTTGAAGAGGCCGAACTGCTGCTTCGCCGCGGGGCTCCGCCCGACGCAAACTATAGTTTCAAGCACGCCCTCGTGCAGGAAGCAGCCTACGAGAGTCTGCTCAAGAGCAAACGGCACCTGCTTCACACCAGAATTGGCGAGGTCCTGCGTGAGAAGTTTCCGGTCGTCGCCGAGATCGAGCCGGAAGTTCTGGCGCATCACTTCACTGAAGCGGGGCTGAGCGAGGTCGCCCTCGAATGGTGGCGCAAGGCGGGCCAGCAGGCGCTGAAACGTTCTGCCTATTCCGAGGCGGTCGCGCATCTCGGCAAGGCCGTTGCGGCCGCCGACGAACTGCCTGACGAGCCCCGCCGGATGATGACCAGGCTGCATCTTCAAATCTCGTATGGCCGTGCACTCAGGGGCAGCCTCGGGCACAGCGCTCCCGAAACGATCGCGGCATGGACGCGTGCGCGCCGGTTCGCAGCCGACATCGATGATCCCGTTGAACTTGCGCCTGTTCATTCGGGCCTTTTCAATGCCTGCCTGACACACGGCGAATTGGCTCCGATGCGGGAGCTTGTGGATGCCATCAGGGGCGTCGCTGACCGACGACCGGACTCGCCGGTGGCGGCCGTGGTTGCCCATTGGACGAGCGGCGTCACTTGCTGGTTCGGCGGCGAATATGTGAACGCGCGAACGCATCTCGAGAAGGCGCTGGCCATCTATGGTGCCGAGCCGGATCCCTCGACATTCAGGGCTTCGGCGCTGGATCTGCCGTTCGTGATCATGAGATTTCTTGCCCTGGTGCTCTGGCCGCTCGGTCTCACTGCACGCGCGCGCAAGCTCGCCGCCGAAGCGGTGGGGGCGTCGGGAGAAACCCGGGCGCTTTCCCGGGCCAATGCGCTGGTTCATCGCGCCGTGTTCGACGGCGTATGCGGCGGCATGCTGCAGCAGACAGAGACGATCCTGGCGCTCGGTCTCGCGCGCGACCACACGATGCCGCTGTATGTGGCCGCGGGCACCTATCTGAATGGACTGGCCAGGTGGCGTGCCGGCGACCGAACGGCCGGACTGGCGGATATGCGTCACGGCTGGACCTTGCTGCACGAGAACGATTGCTACCTCTGCGAACCGTTTTGGGGGCTGCATGTCGCGGTGGCGAATGCAGAGATGGGCCAGGTCGAAGCAGGGCTCGACATCCTGAACGAACTGATCGCCCGGACCGGACAGTCCGGCCAGCATTGGCTTGATGCCGAGCTGTATCGTGTCCGCGGAAAGCTTCTATGGCGTCATGATTCGCCAGACGAATCCGGTGCCGAACTCGACATCAAGCGAGCGCTCGAAATCGCGCGACACCAGCAGACGAAGACCTTCGAGCTGCGCAGCGTGCTTGAACTTGCCCGCCTGCACAAGACGAACGGCCGGGCGGGTGCGGTATCCGAAGCGCTCGCGCCGGTGTTCGCCGGGCTCGAGGCGGAGCGCAACCTTCCCGAATTGGTGGAAGCGAAAGAGCTGCTCGCGCAAGAGCATGAGGCGCGCGCCGTTTCCCTGGCGGGTCGTCCTGGCGGCGGGGAATGACAGTTACGAATTGACGTGCACGAAATCCCGCAGCAGCGGATAGATCTCGTTGTTCCAGCGCTTGCCGGAGAACACGCCGTAATGGCCGACGCCGGCCTGCATGTGGTGGACGCGGCGATAGGCGCGCACTCCGGTGCAGAGGTCCTGCGCGGCCAGCGTCTGGCCGATCGAGCAGATGTCGTCCTTTTCGCCCTCGACCGTCATCAGCCCCATGCGGCTGACGGCCTTGGTGTTCACGGGACGGCCGCGGTGCATCAGCTTGCCCTGCGGCAGGAGATGCTCCTGGAACACGTCGCGCACGGTCTCGATGTAGAACTCGGCCGGCAGGTCCATCACGGCAAAGTATTCGTCGTAGAAGGTCTTGATCGTCGCCGCCTTGTCCTTCTCGCCCTTGGCGATGTGGTTGGCGAGATCCATGTGCTGCTTGATGTGGCGCTCGAGGTTCATCGACACGAAGGCGGTGAGCTGCACGAAGCCGGGATAGACCTTGCGCAGCGCGCCGCGGCACTGCACCGGCACGTAGTTGATCAGGTTCTGCTCGAACCAGTCGATCGGCCTGCTCTTGGCGAATTCGTTGACCCTGGTCGGCTGGATCCGCGTGTCGATGGGACCTGCCATCAGCGTCAGCGTCGCCGGCCGCGACGGATGATTGCCCTCGCACATGACCGCGGCGGCCGCGAGCGCGGAGACCGACGGCTGGCAGATCGCCACCATGTGCGGGCGCGGGCCGAGCTGGCCGAGGAAGTCGATGAGGTGATCGGTGTAGTCGTCGAGCCCGAAGCGGCCTTCGCTGCGCGGGATGTCGCGCGGATTGTGCCAGTCGGTGATGTAGACGTCGTGGTCCTGCAGCAGCGTCTTCACGGTGCCGCGCAAGAGCGTAGCGAAATGGCCGGACATCGGCGCCACCAGCAGCATGCGCGGCTGCTCCGGCGCGCCATTCTTCTTGAAATGCAGCAGCGAGCCGAACGGCGTCGCATAGGCGACCTCCTCGGTGATGCCGATCTCGCGGTTGCCCACCATGACGCTGTCGATGCCATAGGCGGGTCGGTTATAGGTGAGGGTGGAGCGTGAGATCAGCTCCAGCGCCGCCGAGAGCCGTCCAACCACCTGATCCGACACGCCTTGCGGCACCAGATGGAGGAATTTCAGCGCGGACGAGGCTCCCGCCCGCCACGGCGCCGTCAGGTCCATCTGGTTCTGAAAAGCCTGATAATACATCGACATCATACTGAAGCGCCCACCTATCCCCTGCTGCCATGCAATATCGGAGCCAGACGGGAGCCGGGCCGCCCGCAAAATTGGCACGTCGCTTGCTGCTCCTTTCGCGGGAAGCACAGGTAATGGGCACGCCGCGAGCCGGGGCGGGCTGCCAGTGACAGGCGTTGAGGAAGGGCCCAATGGCGAAGGCGACACTGACCATCAGCAGCAAGAACTACTCGTCCTGGTCGCTGCGTGGCTGGCTGCTGACGAAGTTTTCCGGGCTCGATTTCGAGGAGATCGTGACCGCGCCGGACGACGCCTCCGCGCGCGCGGAGATCCTGCTGCTGTCGTCGTCGATCCTGGTGCCGTGCCTGCGGCACGAGGGTGCCGTCGTCTGGGATACGCTGGCGATCGCCGAATATCTCAACGAGGCGATGCCGGACGCCGGGCTGTTGCCCGACGACCGCGTCCAGCGCGCTCATTGCCGCTCGATTTGCGGCGAAATCCATTCCGGCTTCACCACGCTGCGCGCCTCGCTGCCGGTCAACCTGAAGGGTCACTTCCCCGGCTTCAAGATCTGGTCGCGCGCGCAGGCCGACATCGACCGCGTCTGGTTCATCTGGCGCGACTGCCTGGAGAAGTCCGGCGGCCCGTTCCTGTTCGGTGCGCGGCGCACCATGGCGGATGCGATGTACGCGCCCGTGGTGACGCGCTTCGTGACCTATGACGTCAAGCTCGAGCCGCGCCTGAAGGCTTATGCCGATACCATCATGGCCATGCCCGAGATGAAGGAATGGATCGCGGCGGCCAAGGAAGAGCCGGCCGAGATCGAGGAGCTCGAGGTCGAATATTAGGCAGGCCTCGCGCCACGCTGCCCGTTTCGGGGGCGGGGGTCGCCCGGGGCGGCGAGGGGAGCCATGCCCTTTCCGCCGTTAACCTTTGGCGCCGGCGGCGGGGCCGGGCCAGTCCAACGGTCCGATAGATATTGTGCGCGCCGGCAAACCTATGCCGACATCTAGCCGTGAACAGCCGCGTACGGAACTATTCGGCTGATTCGGACGTGATTCGTTCGGGCCGCGTTCCGTTCGTTAAGCCGGAGCGCGGCCCCGTTGCATTTTGAAACAGGAGCGTCAGGCGAGGCCCGATTGCTTCACGCGTGGAAGGCGCCAGCCGATCACGGTCGCTTCGACCGCGACGCCGGCAACGTGGTTCTGCCAGCGTCCTTCGACGTAACGGCAGGCGAACGGCAGTTGATACGTTCCGCTGTGGTCCTCACACAGGACTTCGACCGGCAGTCCTGGTGGCGGCTCTCCGGCGCCATCGAATTCCGCCAGACGTCTATCGCGCGTTGCCATTCCAAAAATCTCCCCTAAACAAAGCCGCGGACAGAGCGCCCAACTCTCCCGCATGCGGATCATCGTTCCCCGTCCGAGGAAACAGGGCCAAGCTCAACGCGAGAATGCGGTACGAGTGTGGTAGCCTCGCACGGCTGTGCGCAAACAGCGCACATTGCCGTGATCAATTTGACGAGGAACCCTGCATGCCGCATCGAAGTGCCGGCGTTTGTGTCGTGATGTTGCTGCTCACCGCGCTGGCGGCCCCGCCGGTCCGGGCGCAGGACGTACCCGGCATCGAGATCTGCACGGTCGAGAAGACCATGGAGCGGCGCACGAGCTGCCTGCAGAGCAATGTCGACTTCCTGCAGAAGACGATCACCAGGCTCAACCTCGATCATCAGCAGAAGCTGGATGCCGCGGGTCGCCAGATCGACGCGTTGAAGGTGACGGTGGCGGGCTTGCAGAAGACGCTCGGCGATCTGCAGGCCGCGCAAGCGAAGCTCGCGGAGGATTTGAAGAAGAAGCAGGACGCGCCGCCGCCGAAGGATGCGGCGAAATAAGCGTGGCGATCACGCCACGCGATAGCGCTCCATCACGCCGCGATCGGGCTCGTAGCCAAGCCCCGGCCCCGAAGGTACTGCGACATGGCCGGTCGCATCGACGTCGGCGCGGCCGCCCCAGAGGCAGGCCTCGCGCTTGAGATAGAACATCTCGACGAGCCCCTCGTCGCGTCCCGCGAGCAGATGCAGCGTCGCCAGTAGTCCTGGACCGAAATAAGGGGAGTGCGGGACGATCTTGACGCCGAGCTGATCGGCCAGCCGCGCAACCTTCAAGAATTCCGTGATGCCGCCGACCTTGGTCACGGATGGTTGCGCATGGCTCACCGCGCCCGCCTCCATCATCTGGCGGAATTGATATTCGGTGCAGGCGTTCTCGCCGGCGGCGACGCCAAGCCCGCCCTTGCTGCGGACCTCGGCAAGCGCAGCAAAATCTTCCGGCGGCCAGACCGGCTCTTCCAGAAACATCGGCTGCGCGTCCTTGCACGCCTTCGCGAACGCGATCGCCTGCTCGCCTGTGAGCGGGCAGTTCATGTCGACCATCAGCGGAATGCCGGGCCCGATCGCCTCGCGTGCGGCAAATACCGCTGGTGTCGTGGTCTCGTGCAGCTTGATCGCGCCATAGCCGAGCGCGAGCGCCTTCCTGCATTCGCCGGCGATGTTCTCGGGCGAGCCGATCCGCAGCAGGCTCGCATAGGCGGGAATCTTCGCGCGCCTGGTCTCGCCGAACAGCTGGTGCAACGGCACGCCCTCGACCTTCGCGGCCAGGTCCCACAGCGCGATGTCGAGCCCTGAGATCGCGAACATGGTGATGCCGTAGCGGCCGAACAGATGCAGGTTGCGCTGGATCTGTTCCAGGGCCGCGGGAATGCCGGCGGCATCGGGCACCTTCAGCCCGCGCGCCTGCGGCGCGATCATCTCCTCGACGGCGCTGCGCGTGGTGCGCGGGCTGACATAGGCAAAGGCGTCGCCCCAGCCGGTCAGCCCGGCATCGGTGGTCACCTCGACCAGCACCATGTCGAGCGCGGAGATTGCGGATGCGCCCTGGCGAAAGCTCGCGACACCGGCGTCATAGGGGATGCGGATATGGTGCGCCCGCACATCGGTGATTTCCATGACGCGGTTCCTCCAAGCCTTTTGGTGACATGCTTTCTGGCGAGCGGTTCCAGGCAGTGTAGCTGGGAATGCCGGGGCGTTGCCAGACGCTATTCCCGGACTATCCTCATGCGCCGACAGCAATGCCGATCAAGCGCAGCGGAGAATGCAAGTGCATCATCGCGATCGCTTCGAACGAGGGCCACCATGAACCCAGCCCAGCGCGCGCTCTGGTACATCGAGAGCCATCTGGCCGAGCCGATGACGCTCGACGAGATCGCTGCGATCTCGGGCGTGTCGCGGTTCCACATCGTGCGCGCGTTTGCCGCAGCCACCGGTCATCCGGTGATGCGCTACGTGCGCGCACGGCGGCTGAGTGAGGCGGCGCGCAGTCTCGCGAAAGGCGCGCCCGACATTCTGTCGCTGGCGCTGGAGGCGGATTACGGCTCGCACGAAGCATTCACCCGCGCGTTCCGCGACCAGTTCGGCACCACGCCGGAAGCGGTCAGGGCCGCGACATGCGTCAGCCACCTCAAGCTGCAGGAGCCGATCCTCATGGACTCCACCATGATCGATAATCTCAAAGCCCCGCGTTTCGAAAGCGCAAAGGCCATCCTCGTCGCCGGTCCCGCCGAGCGGATCTCCTGCGACAATGGCGCTGCCATTCCCGGCCTGTGGCACCGCTTCCACCAGGAGGTCGCCGATATTCCGGCGCGGGTCGGCCAAGGGAAGAATCAAGGGAAAAATCAAGTCGCCTATGGCGTCTGCTGCAATGGCGACGATGCCGGCAATTTCGACTACATCGCCGGCGTCGAGGTCGCCGATTTCTCCGACCTGCCGCGCCGCTTCGGCCGCATCCGCATCCCCGAGCAGCGTTATGCGGTGTTCACCCACACCGACCACGTCGCCTCGATCCGCCGCACCGTCAACACGATCTGGAATCAATGGCTGCCGGCCTCGGGCCTGAAGGCCGCGGACGCGCCGAACTTCGAGCGCTATGACGAAAAGTTCGATCCAGCGACCGGCAATGGCGGCTTCGAGATTTGGATACCTGTAAGAGAGTAGCATGATCCGGAAAAGTGCGACGCGGTTTTCCGAAAAGATCATGCTCAAACAAGAATGCAAGGCGCGATGCCGCTCATCGCGCCTTGCGTTGCAACGCTGGCATACCGTCCGGCTTGCTTGGCAAGCGGAAGCGGCTTTGTCATAACCTCAGGCAAACCTTGCGTGAGGGGCCGACGCCGGACATCCCGTGCAAGCCATAACAAGCAAGCCGGGAGGTACCCATGTCCACTGCCACGCCCAACGTCCGCGTTCTCGCCACCGACCTCGAATTTCCCGAAGGGCCGGTCGTGATGCCTGACGGCTCGGTGGTGCTGGTGGAGATCCGCGGCCAGCGCCTGACCCGCATCCATCCCGACGGCCGCAAGGAGATCGTCGCGAAGGTGCCGGGTGGCCCGAACGGTGCGGCGATGGGCCCCGACGGAAAAATCTACATCTGCAACAATGGCGGCTTCTCCTGGATCCCGACCGGCAAGATGATCATGCCGGGCCCGCAGCCCGAGGATTATCTCGGCGGCTCGATCCAGCGCGTCGATCTGCAATCCGGCAAGGTCGAGACCGTCGTCACCAAATGCGGCGAGCACGATCTGCGCGGGCCGAACGATCTGGTGTTCGACAAGCATGGCGGCCTCTGGTTCTCCGATCTCGGCAAGCGCCGCCCCCGCGAGATGGACGTCGGCGGCATGTACTATCTCAAGCCCGGCATGAAGGAGATCGTCGAGGTCGTGCACGGCGTGCTGCCGGCCAACGGCATCGGCCTGTCGCCGGACGAGAACACCGTCTATATCGCGGAGACGCCCACGGGGCGGCTCTGGGCCTACGATCTGTCCGCGCCCGGCACGCTGAAGCCGCGCGACGTGATCTATCGCGGCGAGCGCGGCAAGCCGATCTGCGGCCTCGGCGGCTACCAGATGTTCGACTCGCTCGCGGTCGAGGCGAACGGCAATGTCTGCGTCGCCACCCTCGTGTCCGGCTGCATCTCGGTGATCGCGCCTGACGGCACCCTGGTCGAGCAGGTCCCGACCGGCGACCGCGTCACCACCAACATCGCCTTCGGCGGCCCCGAGCTGAAAACCGCCTATATCACACTGTCCGGCAAGGGTGAACTGATCGCCATGGACTGGCCGCGCGGCGGTTTGCCGTTGAATTTTCTGAATAAGTGAGCCAAGCCCTCATTGTACGGGAGGCGAGGCAACTCTCAGACCCTCACCCTGAGGAGCGCGCATCTGGCGCGCGTCTCGAAGGGCGAGGCCACCAGCGGGGCCTTCATCCTTCGAGACGCTTGCTTCGCAAGCTCCTCAGGATGAGGGTCTGGCAGTCCGGATTGCTTCGCTTCGCTCGCAATGACAACGGAGAGAGACTTCAATGCCCTGGCCTGATCCGATCACCCTGCGTGGACAGCACGCCCGTCTGGAGCCGCTGTCGAAAGAGCACCGCGAGGGGCTGGTGGAGGCCGTGAAGGACGGCGATCTCTACACGATCTGGTACACCGCGATCCCGACGCCGGAAAACGTCGCCAAGGAGATTGACCGTCGCCTCGGCCTTCAGGCTGCGGGCTCGATGCTGCCGTTCACCGTGTTCGACGCCGGCGGCAAGATCGTGGGACAGACCACTTACATGAACATCGATGCCGCCAACCGCCGCGTCGAGATCGGCTCGACCTGGTATGGCAAGAGTGCCCAGCGCGGCCCGCTCAACACCCAGTGCAAGCTGCTGCTGCTGACCCACGCCTTCGAGACGCTGAATTGCATCGCGGTGGAATTCCGCACGCACTTCTTCAACCACCAGAGCCGCCGCGCCATCGAGCGCTTGGGCGCCAAGCAGGACGGCATTCTGCGCAGCCATCAGATCGCGCCGAACGGCACGCTGCGCGACACCGTGGTCTACAGCATCACCGCGGCCGAATGGCCGACGGTGAAAACGCATCTGAACTATCAACTCAACGAAAAGCCGCGCTAGGGGCGGCCGAGGCACCATGGATAGATTTGACTATGTGATCATCGGCGCGGGTTCGGCGGGTTGCGTGCTCGCCAGCCGGCTGAGCGAAGATGCCGACACCAGCGTCTGCGTGCTCGAAGCCGGGCCCAGCGACTGGCATCCCTACATCCACCTGCCGGCGGGTTTCATCAAGACCTTCCACATGAAGAGCATCAACTGGGCCTACCAGCAGGAGCCCGGTCCCTACACCGGCGGCCGCAGCATCTACGCCCCGCGCGGCAAGACGCTCGGCGGCTCGTCCTCGATCAACGGCCACATCTACAACCGCGGCCAGCGGATGGATTTCGACACCTGGGCGCAGATGGGCAATCGCGGCTGGGGCTATGCCGACGTGCTGCCTTACTTCAAGCGGCTGGAGAAGCGGGTCGGCGAGGGCGAGGATACTTTTCGCGGACGCGACGGCAAGCTGACGGTCACCACGATGGACTGGCGCGATCCGCTCTGCGAAGCCTTCATGGCAGGCGCCGTCTCGCTCGGCATTCCCCGCAATCCCGATTACAACGGCGCGAAACAGGAAGGCGTCTCCTACTGCCAGCGCACCATCGACAAGGGCCTGCGCGTCTCCGGCTCGACCGCGTTCCTCAAGCCGGCGATGAAGCGGCCCAACGTGCATGTGCACACGCATGCGCACGCGACCGAGATCATCTTTGAAGGCAAGCGCGCCGTCGGCGTGCGCTACACCAAGGGCGGCCGTGGCGGCACGCCGGTGGAGGTGCGCGCCAACAAGGAAGTGATCCTCTCCGGCGGCACCTATAATTCGCCGCAGCTCCTGCAGCTCTCCGGCGTCGGCTCGCCCGATCTGCTGAACGCCCACGGCATCCAGGTGCGTCACGCGCTGCCGGTCGGCGAGGGCCTGCAGGACCATTACGCCCCGCGCACAGTGGCGCGCGTCAAGGACATCAAGACCATCAACGAGCTTCGCCGCGGCTTCTCGCTGTGGATCGAGGCGCTGAAATGGGCGACTGCGCGCCGCGGCCTGCTCTCGCTGTCGCCGACCATGGTCTATTGCTTCTGGCATTCCGGCGAGAGCGCCGACAGCTCCGATCTCCAGCTCACCTTCACGCCGGCGAGCTACAAGGAAGGCGTGCAGGGCCAGCTCGAGGACGAGCCCGGCATGACGGTGGCCTCCTGGCAGCAGCGCCCGGAGAGCCGCGGTTATGTCCGCATCCGCTCCAGCGATCCGTTCGCGCCGCCGATCATCCAGACCAACTATCTCGACGCCGAGCTCGACCGCCGCGTCATCGTCGGCGGCATGAAGCTCGCGCGCAACCTGCTGAAATCCGCGCCGCTGTCGCCCTATTACGCCTACGAGGATTTCCCCGGCCCCAACGTCAACACCGACGACGAACTTTTGCACGCCGCCACCGAACGCGGCACCACCACCTTCCACCCCGGCTGCACCTGCCGCATGGGCCCGGCGGACTCGACCTGGGCGGTCGTCGACGACCAGCTCCGCGTCCACGGGCTGGAGGGCCTGCGTGTCATCGACGCCTCCGTCATGCCCCGCATGATCTCGGCGAATTTGAACGCCTCGACCATGATGATCGCCGACCGCGCCTCGGATTTGATCCGCGGCAAGGCGCCGATGGAAGCCGCGCGCATTCCGGATGCCGCGGTGGCGTGAGGTGGATTTCGTAGGGTGGGTAGAGCGCAGCGAAACCCATCATCATGCAGCGTTCGCGAAGCAAGATGGGTTTCGCTGCGCTCTACCCATCCTACGATTGGTGAATTCTACCGAAAGTTGCGCTAAGGTAGGGCATGACCTCCTATCGGCGCAACTTCGTTCCCGGCGGAAGCTTCTTCTTCACCGTCAACCTGCTTGACCGCCGGCAATCGCTCTTGACGGCGAACATCGACCTGTTGCGGGCGGCCTTTCGCGAAACGCGTCAACGGCATCCGTTCACGATCGACGCGATCGCGGTGCTGCCTGAGCATCTTCACACCGTCTGGACGATGCCCGACGGAGACGGTGATTTTGCAACGCGCTGGCGACAGATCAAATCCGCCTTCTCTCGTAGCCTTGTGACCGACGAAGTGATCTCAGCGAGCCGCGCGGGCAAGGCAGAGCGCGGTATTTGGCAGCGCCGCTATTGGGAGCACACCATTCGCGACGAGGAGGATTATGCCCGCCATATCGATTATGTGCATATCAATCCCGTCAAGCACGGCCTGGTCGATCGTGTCTGCGATTGGGCGCCTTCGTCGTTTCATCGCCATGTAGAACTCGGGGTCTATCCAGCAGATTGGGCCGGCGATCAGTCGCAACGCGACGACGTTGCCAAGTTCGGTGAGCGCAGTTGAAGGAGCCGTAGGATGGGTAGAGCGAAGCCGAAACCCATCGTGCCTCGGTGATCTTGGCAAGGTGATGGGTTTCGCTGCGCTCTACCCATCCTACGAAACTGCCCGTCGGGCAAAACACCCCGCAACGCGTCAACCCCATCTTGTGAAAATATTCCACTTTACCGAAATTCGGAATTGCGGCATACATCGAAACAGCCCGGCCCGACGAAGAGGGGCGGTTCGCGAGTCGTTCGAAGCGCGGGCCGGGTTGCGGTGGACGCGGCAGCGTCGGCACGACCGGTTGCGGGCAGGGCGGGTAGTCCCTGTGAGTCCGCGGCCACGTGTGGACGGACGGCGCTGAGCGCGTACGGCAAAACCGTGTGGTCCTGACCGTCGTTGCTACGGTCAAGCTTTCGTGGAGATGCGCGCGAGCCCAACCGGGCGGACGGCATCGTCAATTCGCGAAGGTGAGGGAGGCCAGAAGGAATTCGGCTCCCGGGAGAGCGCGGCATAAGCCGTCCGACCACTGCGCAGGGAAGGCCGTGTGTTGGGCTTCACCTGTATGCCGCTGTGCAGTCCTTTTGCGCGACCTGCGCACAGCGGACCGCGGGTGCCAGCCGGCACCCGGCCTTCCCTGCGCCCTCTGTTTGATGAGGGAGCGAGATTGAAGCAAAGCTCGGGCGAGATGAGCCGCGAGGCTGCGAAGGTGTGTCTGAAGTAGAGATGCGAGATCGTAGGATGGGTAGAGCGCAGCGAAACCCATCGGCCGCTCGTCCCGGAATGAGCGTGATGGGTTTCGCTTCGCTCTACCCATCCTACAAGTTCCCCTACACTTCCCTTCTGCTCAAGAACGCCAACCGCTCGAACAGATGCACGTCCTGCTCGTTCTTGAGCAGCGCGCCGTGCAGCGGCGGGATCAGTTTTCGCGGGTCGCGCTCGCGCAGCTGCTCGACGCTCATGTCCTCGTTGAGCAGCAGCTTCAGCCAGTCGAGCAGCTCCGACGTGGACGGCTTCTTCTTCAGGCCGGGGACCTCGCGCACCTCGAAGAAGATGCGCAGGGCTTCCTCGACCAGGCGCTTCTTGATGCCGGGGAAGTGGACGTCGACGATGCGGCCCATGGTGTCGGCGTCGGGGAACTTGATGTAGTGGAAGAAGCAGCGGCGCAGGAAGGCGTCGGGCAGCTCCTTCTCGTTGTTGGAGGTGATCATCATGATCGGGCGCTGCTTGGCCTTGATCGTCTCGCCGGTCTCGTAGACATGGAATTCCATGCGGTCGAGCTCAAGCAGCAGGTCGTTCGGGAATTCGATGTCGGCCTTGTCGATCTCGTCGATCAGCAGCACCGGGCGCTGCTCGGCGGTGAAGGCATCCCACAGCTTGCCGCGCTTGATGTAGTTCTTGATGTCGGAGACTCTGCTATCACCGAGCTGGCTGTCGCGCAGGCGCGACACCGCGTCGTATTCGTAGAGGCCCTGCTGCGCCTTGGTGGTGGACTTGATGTGCCAGGTGAGCAGCGGCGCGTTCAGCGCCTTCGCCACTTCCTCCGCCAGCACCGTCTTGCCGGTGCCGGGCTCGCCCTTCACCAGGAGCGGGCGCTCCAGCACGATCGAGGCATTGACGGCGACCTTGAGATCGTCGGTCGCAACATAGTCCTTGGTGCCGGTAAATTTCATTGCGCGTCCTTGTTGGTCGTCGTCCCAGGCATTGCCAATTTCATTGCCCCGGTCGCGACATGGGAACGGCCGCGCATGGCGGCCGTTCCTGGTTCGGTCAGGCTTTCAGACCCGTTTTATCAGCGAAAGGATGACGAGCACAATCACCGCGCCGACCGTCGCGTCGATGATGGAGCCCAGCGTGCCCGTGGCCAGCGCAATGCCGAGCTGCGGCAGCACCCAGCCTGCGACCAGCGCGCCGATGATGCCGACGACCATGTTGCCGATCAGCCCAAATCCCGCCCCGTGGACAATCTTGCCGGCGAGCCAGCCGGCGATCGCGCCAATGATGAGTGCTGCGAGAATTCCCATTGCAAACGTCCCCAAAACAACCCCTCGAGGCGGCCAATTCTAGAGCAAAAACCACAGGGGTCCAGCGCCCGGCGACGGCCTCCGCCCCTTGACGTTCGCCACCCGACGGGCAATCTGTCACCCATGTTCCTGCAATTCTTCACTTCTCTGCGCGATGCGCAGGTCCCCGTGACGCTGCGCGAATACCTCACGCTGATGGAGGCGCTCGACGCTGATCTGTCGGACTATTCGGTCGAGAATTTCTACTATCTCTCCCGAGCCTCCCTCGTGAAGGACGAGCGCAACCTCGACAAGTTCGATCGCGTCTTCGGCACGGTGTTCAAGGGGCTGGAAAGCCTGCTCGACGCCATGGAGAAGGCCGAGATCCCCGAGGAGTGGCTGAAGAAGCTCGCCGAAAAATACCTCAGCGAGGAAGAGAAGAAGCAGATCGAGGCCATGGGCTGGGACAAGCTCATGGAGACGCTGAAGAAGCGCCTCGAGGAGCAGAAGGGCCGCCACCAGGGCGGCTCGAAATGGATCGGCACCGCCGGCACCTCGCCGTTCGGCGCGCACGGCTACAATCCCGAAGGCGTCCGGATCGGCCAGGAGAAGAACCGCAACAACCGCGCCGTGAAGGTGTGGGACAAGCGCGAGTTCAAGGATCTCGACGGCAATGTCGAGCTCGGCATCCGCAACATCAAGGTGGCGCTGCGCCGCCTGCGCAAGTTCGCCCGCACCGGTGCGCCGGACGAGCTCGATCTCGACACCACCATCCGCGAGACCGCCAACCACGGCTATCTCGACGTTCACATGCGCCCCGAAAGGCGCAATGCGGTGAAGCTGCTGGTGTTCTTCGACATCGGCGGCTCCATGGATTCGCATATCGAGCAGGTCGAGGAGCTGTTCTCGGCGGCGAAGAGCGAGTTCAAGCACATGGAGTATTTCTACTTCCACAACTGCCTCTATGAAGGCGTGTGGAAGCAGAACAAGCGCCGCTTCACCGACCGCACGCCGACCTGGGACGTGCTGCACAAATACCCGCACGACTACAAGGTCGTGTTCGTCGGCGATGCCTCGATGTCGCCTTACGAGATCATGGTGCCGGGCGGCTCGGTCGAGCACGTCAACGAGGAGCCCGGCTCGGTCTGGCTCGATCGCATCATCCGCACCTATCCGCATACGGTGTGGCTGAATCCGGTGCAGCAGAAGCACTGGGATTATTCGGAATCGACCACCATCATCAAACGCATCTTCGCCAACCGCATGTACCCGATCACCATCGAGGGGCTGGAAGGTGCGATGAAGGAATTGACGCACTGATTGCTGTCATTCCGGGGCGCGCGTCGCGCGAACCCGGAATCTCGAGGTTCTCAGGTTCGCAAGTGCGCACCATAGTTCGCTCGCTTCGCGATCGCCCCGGAACGACGGAAGAGAAGAAGGGAAGACCCATGCCCCAGAACATCACCCGCGGCATCAAGGCGCTGATCGACGAGGCCAATGCCGAGATCGAGACGCTCAACGCCAAGGACGCCATCGAGATCTCCAAGAACGGTGACGTCGTCATCGTCGACATCCGCGACCCCCGCGAGATCGAGCGCGACGGCCGCATCCCCGGCGCATTCGCCTGCACGCGCGGCATGCTCGAATTCTGGATCGATCCGCAAAGCCCCTACGCGAAGCCGATCTTTCAGGAGGACAAGAAGTTCGTCTTCCATTGCGCCGGCGGCCTGCGCTCCGCGCTCGCCGCCAAGACCGCGCAGGACATGGGTCTGAAGCCCGTCGCCCACATCGCCGGCGGCTACGCCGCGTGGCGCGATGCCGGCGGTCCCACGGAGCAATGGGAGCCGAAGAAGAAGGGGTGAGGGGGCGTCACCGCTCTCTCCACCCGTCATTCCGGGGCGCGCGAAGCGTGAGCCCGGAATCCATTCATCCACCAACACTGCCGCACGATGGATTCCGGGCTCGTGCTGCGCACGCCCCGGAATGACAAGGAACATTTTGCATGGCCACCGACCCCCTCGTCTCCACCGAATGGCTCGCCGCCCACATCAACGATGCCAACGTCAAGGTGCTCGACGCCAGCTTCAAGCTGCCGGGTGTGCTGCCGCTGCCGAAGGATGACTATCTCGCCGCGCATCTGCCGGGCGCGGCGTTCTTCGACGTCGATGCGGTGTCGGATCATTCCAATCCGCTGCCGCACATGTATCCGAGCGCCGAGCAGTTCGGTCGTGATATCGGCAATCTCGGCATCGGAAATAGCGACACCGTCGTGCTCTACGATGCCGGCGGCTGGGTCGCTGCTCCCCGCGCGTGGTGGATGTTCCTGGCGTTCGGCCACAACAATGTGCGCATCCTCAATGGCGGCCTGAAGAAGTGGCGCGCCGAGGGACGCTCCGTGGAGAGCGGCGAGGTCAAGCCGAAACCTGCGACGTTCAAGGCGAGCTACGATCCGAAGCGCGTGCGCAGCATGCAGCAATTGGTCGCCAACGTCGAAAGCCGCGCCGAGCAGGTGATTGACGCTCGCGCGGCCGATCGCTTCGAAGGCCGTGCGCCGGAGCCGCGCGCGGGCATCCGCTCCGGCCACATCCCCGGCGCGCGCAACGTGCCCTACAACCAGCTGTTCGATGCCGCGACCGGCACGATGAAGCCGCTCGACGATCTTCGCGCCGCGTTCACCGGCGCAGGCGTCAAGCTCGATGCGCCGATCGTGACGAGCTGCGGCTCCGGCGTCTCCGCCGGCGTGCTGACGCTCGCGCTCTATCGCCTGGGGATCACCGACACCGCGCTCTATGACGGCTCGTGGTCGGAATGGGGGCAGGAGAAGGGCCCACCGATCGCCACCGGACCGGCCTGAGCTCGTCGCAACGGCGACGATGCACTCCCTCGCTCCGCTTGCGGGGCGAGGTGAAGCAAGATCACCGCGGGCGCGTGGTCGTTGTCGCGAAGGTCTGCTGTTGACCGAACGGATCGAGCTGCTGCTGCAACTGCTGAGGCGGCGGACGCCTGACGATACGATGGCGCTTCTTCGCCTTCGCCTTGCGCTTGATCGCCTTGCTGTCCGGCGTGGCGGCATCTGCCTTGGCCTTCGCCGGCGGATCCTTCCAGGCCGTGGTCGCGGGATCGTTCAGCGCGGCCAGCTTGGCCGAGGTGGCATCGAGTGCCGAGGAGGCGAGGGCGGTGCTGGGGTCGGCGGGGGCCGGCTCGCTGGCGGTCGCGGCCGGCTTAACTTCCGGCTTAGGCTCGGGGATCGATGCCGTGGTGTCCGCCGGGGTGAGCGTGTCGGTGGGGGCCGGCGCGGGGGCGCCCGTGGTTATCTCGGCCTTGGTCTCAGCTTCGGCCGGCTCGGCGGCCGGAGGCGCGACTTCAGTTGCCTGCGGCTGCGGCTGCGGGTCGGTCTCGGTCGCCAGCGCGGCGATCTGCTCGGGCTGGGTCTCCGGCAATCCGATGGTCGGCACCTGGTCGCGCAGCGACGGCGCGGGCGCGGCGGCCACCGCCGGCTCGGCGCGCAAGACCGCGAGCACCGGCTGGGCCGGCTCGGGAGCCTGTGCGAACACCTGCTCCTGCGGGCCGTTCCGCCAGGAGGGGTTGCTGACATACTGCTCATGGGTTGCCCGCAGCAGCGCGGCGGCACCTAGCCCGAACACCAGGATGGAGGTTGACAGCAGGATCGCGGCAAGCAGGAAGCGAAAGCCGGGAAGCATCGAGGGATTGCGAATTTCCGCCCGGGCGGTGTGGGTAGCCAGGGCCCAAGAGCCATCTGAACGCGGTGACGGTACTGATTGCCGCGTTCGCCACGCTAGATCCGAGCTCAAATCGGTGGCGAATCAGGCTGATTCGACCATATCGCAACGTCTCTGCGCCGTTCCGTAAAAATCGGGTCGCAGACTCCGGCGATCTCCGGCGTGATGCGATTTCCATCCCCGTGATGCAACGGGGCAACTGTGTGCGATTGCATCACAAATCGCTAAATCGGCCCAAATCGGCCTGTTATGTCTTGAATGTGCCGCTATCTTCGGTCATCTGGCCGTTGACGGCTCGGACGGGGCCCGGGGACGATGCAAGAGCGATGATGATCAAACATTTTCTGACGATATGCGCTGCCGCAACAGTCGCTGCGGCGGGAACCTCGCTTGCACAGGCCCAGAGCTATCCGGTCCAGCAGGCGCCAAGCTATGGCGCGCCGGCCGAATACCGCCCCGGCGACCGCACGCCGAGTTTCGACTCGCTGGACGACGAGGACGACGCGATGCCGCAGGCTTCGCTGCCGCCGCCCGGTCCGGTCGACGATCCGCGCTATGGCCGCCCGCCCGGCCCGCCCGTTTACTCCGCCGCTCCGCCGCAGGGCCCGGTGATGTCGCCGGATGATCCGCGTTATGGCCGTCCCGCCGGCGCTCCGCCCGTTTATTCCGCCGCGCCGCAGGGTCCGGTGATGTCGCCCGACGATCCCCGCTACGGCCGCCCCGCCGGCCCGCCGCCGGTGATCTACGCCAATCGTCCGGGTCAGGGCCAGGCGCCCGCCAATGACGGTCTTCGTCCGCCGGAGGCGGTCGGTGGTCCCGCCGCGACCGGAACGGTTCAGTCCGGCCAGCCCGCCTTGGGCGCCGATGGCCGTCCGATGTCGGTCGCCTTGTTGCCGCCCGAGGAGCAGCCTGACGCGGCACCGGCGCAGTTGGCGCCGAACCTGCGCCGTCAGGAAGTCGCGTTCCAGACCAAGGAGCCGGCCGGTACGATCGTGGTCGATACCCCGAACACCTACCTCTATTACGTCCTCGGCAACGGCCGGGCGATTCGCTACGGCGTCCGCGTCGGCCGCGACGGTTTCACCTGGACCGGCGTGCAGAAGATCACCCGCAAGGCCGAGTGGCCGGATTGGCACCCGCCGGCGGAAATGATCGAGCGCCAGCCTTATCTGCCGCGCTTCATGGCCGGCGGCGAAGGCAATCCGCTCGGCGCCCGCGCGATGTATCTCGGCTCGACCGTGTACCGCATCCACGGCACCAACCAGCCCTCGACGATCGGCAAGTTCGTCTCCTCCGGCTGCATCGGCATGCTGAATGAGGACGTCTCGGATCTGTTCGAGCGCACCAAGGTCGGCACCCGCGTGGTGGTGATGCCGGGCGGTACTGCGCCGGGAACGGCGACCGCATCGGCTGCCCCTGCACCGGGCGCGGCCCCGGCTGGCCCCGTCCCGGGCACCCAGCCGACCGTCGTGCCGCCGCTGCCCGCGCCCGTCACCGTGCGCTAAGCGCTTCGCGACAACGGATTGCAAAAGGGCGTGCATCGGCACGCCCTTTGACGTTTGAGGCTTGCGTCGTCTCAGGCCAGCTTCCGCGGCAGCTCGCCACCTTTGGTGAAGGCGTCGATCGCCTCGACCATCTGGCCGTAATGGATGCGCAGGCCATCCTCGGTCGCGTAGCCGAGATGCGGCGTCAGCACGAGATTGTCGAGCTTGCGGAAGGGATGGTCGACCGGCAGCGGCTCGACCGCGAACACGTCGATCCCGGCGCCCGCGATCTTCTTCTGCCGCAAGGCCTCGAGCAGCGCCTGCTCGTCCACGATCGGCCCGCGCGCGGTGTTGACGAGGAAGGCGGTCGGCTTCATCCGCGCCAGATCGGCGCGGCTGACGAGGCCGCGCGAGCGATCGCTCAGCACCACATGGATGGTGACGATATCGGCGTTGGCAAACAGCTCCTCCTTGGTGGCATAGCCGACGCCGGCCGCCGCGCACTTCTCGGGCGTGAGGTTCGGGCTCCAGGCGATCACGTTCATGCCGAAGGCCTTGGCGATGCCGGCCATCTTGGTGCCGAGCTTGCCGAGGCCGATGATTCCGAGCGTGAGGCCCTCGATCTCGACGCCGGCGAAGGTCTGCCAGGGCTCGCCGGCATGCATGCGCGCGTTCTCGCGGCCGATGCCGCGGGTCAGCTCCAGGATCAGGCCCATGGTCAGCGGCGCGGTCGGATCACGCGAATATTGCGTGCCGCCGAGGGCGACGCCCTTCGCCTTCGCCGCCTCCATGTCGATCGCGGCGTTGCGCATCCCGGACGTGAGCAGCAGCTTCAGCTTCGGCAAGCTCTCGAACAGGCTCTTGGGGAACGCGGTGCGCTCGCGCATGGCGCAGATGATCTCGAAATCGGCCAGCGCACTCGCCGCGGCCTGTTCCGAGGCGAAGGGATGGCTGAACACAGTTGTGTCGACGCGGTCGGACAGTTTCGACCAGTCGGCGACGTCCAGAGCAAGGTTGAAATAGTCGTCGAGAATTGCACAGCGCAGCCGCGTCATCAGCGTTCATCCAGGGCCAGAGTTGATGGCGAGAGGGACGGCGCTGGGCGGTGGGCGCCATCGTCGGAATAGGGCCATGGTTGCGCGCAATCGCGCCGGTGCGCAAGCGGCTGGCGTCTTCAAAAATCCGATAGGAGAGGCAGGCTTAGCGGTCGCGCGGCTTCAGCCGGAGCGGCGCATCCATGCCGTGCTTGGCGCGCCAGGCGGGGCCGGGGCCGCGCATGTAGTGCAGCTCGGGGCGGTAGGGGTTGAAGACGGTGGCGAAGAAGCGCTTCCAGAAACCTCGGACCTCGGAGACGAGGCCGGTCGCGTTCCCGGCTTCGGCCGGAACGGGGAATGAATGGGTCTCGATCAGAGCCATGACGCTGTCTCGCTGTTCTCCCCGTGCATTCTGAGCGGGTGGCGCTGTTTCCGCGCGAAACCGAGCTTTGGCCTGATTTATTAAAAGATAGTTTCAATTGTCCGGATTCGGGTCCGGATGGTGTCCGCCCAGTATTCATCCGTGGTGAACGGAGGGAAAACATTGCCCTTTGGGGGCGGGATCGCTACATCGGCAGCAAGCAAATCTCCTCAAATTGAAGGTTTCACGGGACCGATGGCGCGCCAATTTGTCTACTTCATGGACGGCCTGACCAAGAGCTACCCGACCCGCAAGGTGCTCGACAACATTCGGCTGAGCTTCTACCCGGACGCCAAGATCGGCGTTCTCGGCGTCAACGGCTCCGGTAAGTCGACCCTGCTCAAGATCATGGCCGGCCTCGACAAGGAATACACCGGCGAGGCCTGGGTCGCCGAGGGCGCCCGCGTCGGCTATCTCGAGCAGGAGCCGCAGCTCGATGCCAAGCTCTCCGTGCGTGAGAACGTCATGCTGGGCGTCGCCAAGCAGAAGGCCATCCTCGATCGCTACAACGAATTGGCGATGAACTACTCCGAGGAAACCGCCGATGAGATGACCAAGCTGCAGGACGAGATCGAGGCCCAGGGCCTCTGGGATCTCGACAGCAAGGTCGATCAGGCCATGGACGCGCTGCGCTGTCCTCCCGACGATGCCGACGTCACCAAGCTCTCCGGCGGTGAGCGCCGCCGCGTCGCGCTGTGCCGGCTGCTGCTCGACCAGCCCGAACTGCTGCTGCTGGACGAACCGACCAACCATCTCGACGCCGAGTCGGTGTCGTGGCTCGAAGGCCATCTGCGCACCTATCCCGGTGCGATCCTGATCGTGACCCACGATCGCTACTTCCTCGACAACGTCACGAGCTGGATCCTCGAGCTCGATCGCGGCAAGGGCATTCCCTACGAGGGCAATTATTCGTCCTGGCTGGTGCAGAAGCAGAAGCGGCTGGAGCAGGAAGGCCGCGAGGACGCCGCGCACCAGAAGACGATTGCGCGCGAGCAGGAATGGGTGGCGTCCTCGCCGAAGGCACGCCAGGCCAAGTCGAAGGCGCGCTACCAGCGCTATGAGGATCTGCTCAAGCAGGCGAGCGAGAAGCAGACCCAGACCGCGCAGATCATCATTCCCGTCGCCGAACGCCTCGGCGCCAACGTGGTCGATTTCGAAGCCCTCAGCAAAGGCTATGGCGATCGCCTCTTGATCGACGATCTCACCTTCAAGCTGCCGCCCGGCGGCATCGTCGGCGTGATCGGCGCCAACGGTGCCGGCAAGACCACGCTGTTCAAGATGATCACCAAGCAGGAGACCCCGGACAAGGGCACCATCACGGTCGGCGAGACCGTGCATCTCGGCTATGTCGACCAGTCGCGCGACGCGCTCGACGGTAGCAAGAACGTCTGGGAGGAGATCTCCGGCGGCAACGAGCTGATCCTGCTCGGCAAGAAGGAAGTGAACTCGCGCGGCTATTGCTCGTCGTTCAACTTCAAGGGCGCCGACCAGCAGAAGAAGGTCGGCGCGCTCTCCGGCGGTGAACGCAACCGCGTCCATCTCGCAAAAATGCTGAAGTCCGGCGCCAACGTCCTGCTGCTCGACGAACCGACCAACGACCTCGACGTCGATACGCTGCGCGCGCTCGAAGAGGCGCTGGAGGATTTCGCCGGCTGCGCCGTCATCATCAGCCACGATCGCTGGTTCCTCGACCGCATCGCGACCCACATCCTGGCCTTCGAGGGCGACAGCCACGTCGAATGGTTCGAAGGCAACTTCCAGGACTACGAAAAGGACAAGATGCGCCGGCTCGGCCAGGACAGCATCATTCCGCACCGCGTGAAGTACAAGAAGCTGACGCGGTGATATCGGCATGATGCGGCGGGCGCTCATCGCGGCGGTGATTGTCGTCACCTGCGGATGGTCGTCCGCCCGCGCCGCCGACGCCGCCTTCACGCAGTTTATCGCCTCGCTCTGGCCGGATGCGCAGGCTGCCGGTGTTTCGCGCAAGACGTTCGACGAGCAGACGCGCGGGCTCGAGCCCGACTACAAGCTGCCCGATCTGATCCTGCCCGGACGGCCCGCGACCGGTGCGCCGTCGCAGGCCGAGTTCGTGCAGGTGCCGGCGGACTACGTCAAGGAAGCCTCGATCGCGCGGCTTGCGGGCGAGGGACAGCGGCTGCTGCAGAAATATCGCCCCGCTCTGAGCGAGATCGAGCAGAAGTCCGGCGTACCTTCGACTGTCATGCTCGCGATCTGGGGCCGCGAGACCGACTACGGCCGCTACACGCTGCCCTATGATCTCGTTCGCGTGCTGGCGACGCAGGCCTATGTCGGTCGCCGCAAGGACACCTATCGCAACGAGTTCATCCTCTCGCTGAAAATTCTGGGCGAGGGCGTGGTGACGCGCAAGGACATGCGCTCGTCCTGGGCCGGCGCCACCGGCCTCACGCAGTTTCTGCCGTCGGAATATTACAAGCACGGCGTCGATTTCGACGGCGACGGCCGCATCGACATCTGGCACTCGGTGCCGGATGCGCTCGCCTCCGCCGCGCAGCAACTCGTCAACAAGGGCTGGCAGAGCGGCGTCCGCTGGGCCTACGAGGTGCAGGCGCCGGCGAAGGTCGATTGCACCAGTGGCGTGCCGGAGGTGACGAAGCCGATCGGCCAGTGGCTGCGCGAAGGCTTTGTGCCGGTGCGCGGGCAAAAGCTCAGCGCTGCCGAGCAGGCGCAGCCGGCCTCGCTGCTCCAGCCGGAAGGCATCTATGGTCCGTCATTCCTGACGACGAAGAACTACTTCGTCATCAAGGAATACAATTTCTCCGACCTCTACGTGCTGTTCGTCGGCCATCTCAGCGACCGCATGACGAGCCCGCTGCCGTTCGCAACGCCGTGGGCGGCCTCGAAGCAACTGCGCACCAAGGACGTCGAGACCATGCAGCGCGGGCTCACGCGCGTCGGGCTCTACAAGGACAAGATCGACGGCAAGGCCGGCATGCAGACGCGCGCCGCGCTCGGCGCCTACCAGAAGTCGGCAGGCCTCAAGGTCGATTGCTGGCCGAGCGAAGAGGTGCTGCGCTCGATCCAGGCGGCGCGCTAGCGAGACTCTTTCGCCAAAGAAAAAGCCCGGCCGATGGTCTCGGCCGGGCTTCGATCGCGGCGCGCATGCGCCAGGGCGATCAGATCAGTAGCAAACGCGAACCGGGCGAACGACCCAGCCGTAGCCATCCCAATAGCGCTGGCGCTGCCAGTAGCAGGGCGGGGGCGGCGGGCCGGGCTCGGCGACGTAAACCGGGCCACCATAGGCCGGACGGCTCGATGCGATCGCGCCGCCGACGATGGCGCCGCCGATCAGGCCGGCCGCGATGCCGGCGCCGATGTTGTCACCGGCTTTGGCGGGCGGAGTGGCGGTCACCAGCGAACCGGCGATCGTCGCAACCGTGAGGGCGGCAACAAAAGTCTTCTTCATGCTCTTGGCTCTCCTGGGAGATGGAATCCTCTTGTTAGAGGCGTCCGGGGTTCAAAGGTTCACGCACACTCTGATGGAATTGGCCTTGCAGCTAGGAAGCGCGCAAATGGTCAATCCACGGTAAACGCACACGGAGCTGTGACGCGGAAAAGCGGTCTTTTTCGGGCTCGGAGATGAACAGCATATCCGTAGTGAACCGGCCCAACTGAATCAGTCGCAGCGAACCGCGCTTCGAGTCGCCTCAGCCACAGACGCGGACGCGGCGAACGCGCCAAGCGTAGCCGTCCCAGAAGCGCTGCTTCTGCCAGACGCAGCCGTCGCCATAGTAGTCGTCAGCGACATAGCCCGGACCCGGCGCGTAGTAGCGCGGCGGATAGTAGCCGGGGCCGTAGCCTGGGCCGTAGCCTGGGCCATAACCGTAAGCAGGGCCGGGTCCGTAATAATACGGAGAGGCCAGCGCACCGCCAACGATGGCGCCACCGATGATCCCGGCGGCGACGCCCGCGGCGACCCCGCGCTGGGCATGGGCTGGCGTTACGGCCGTCAGGGCCAGCGCGGCGACGGCAGCAATTGCCAGGAGCGACTTCTTCATTGGTTTGACCTCTTCATACGCGGAACTCTTTGGGATCCTAGGTTCCATACTCTGTTTGAACGATCAATGAACGGCACCTTCGCAGAGTGCGACCAATTGGTATGGATCAGAGGGAGGCGTTGAATGGGCAACGGGATGATTAACGCTTTGATCGCCGCCGGGGTCGTCTTTGCGATCGGCTATGGCTGGTTCACCCATCTCCAGAACCGCAACCGGCGCTCGCGGGCATCGGCCGGCGGGGATGGAAGCAGCAGCAGCGGTGGCGACAGCTATTCAGGCACCAGCGACGGCTTCTCGCTGGGGAGCTGGTTTTCCAGCGACAGCTCCGGAAGCTCAAGCGACAGCTGTTCCTCGAGCGATAGCGGCAGCAGCGGCGGGGATTGCGGAGGCGGCGGCGACGGTGGTGGAGGCGGTGGCGGGGACTAGATCCACCGCAATCTTGATCCAGCGCAACAGCTTGATTTAGGGCCGTTCTAAGCTGTTTTTCGGCCAGTTTGGAATAGCTTCAAATACCGGTTTTTCCCTTTGCATCCGGACGGCCCGTTAAATATCGATGATGGCGCATCACCGAAGGGCCTACCGCTTCCATGATCGTTTGTTCCTGTAACGTGCTGAGCGATGACGACATCCGCGCCGCTGTCGCCGAGTCCGACGATGCCGTGCGTCATGCCAAGCAGGTCTACGGATGCCTTGGCTGCAGCGCTGAATGCGGCCGCTGTGCCCGCACCATCAAGACCATCATCGACGAAGCCCTCGGCCCCTGTGCCAAGTCCTGCTGCTCGGGCTGCCCGCACAGCCATACCGTCGCCGCCAATGACGAGACGGTCGAGCCCGCCCAGTTCGCCCTCGCGGCCTGCTGAAACTTTCCCCACCGTCGGCTGAGCTTTTCCCCGGCTGCGTCCCCGTAGCCGGTTGCCCTCGTGTTTAATCTCATTTAGAAACATTCTAAAGTCGGATAGGTCCGATTTGGACTGCAAGAGCTGGAGTGAACCATGCAGGGCGACGCAAAAGTCATCGACTATCTCAACAAGGCGCTGCGTCACGAGCTGACTGCGATCAACCAGTACTGGCTGCACTATCGCTTTCTCGACAATTGGGGCCTCCTCGACATGGCCAAGGTCTGGCGCAAGGAGTCCATCGAGGAGATGGAGCACGCCGACAAGCTCACCGCGCGCATCCTGTTCTTCGACGGCTTCCCGAACATGCAGGTGCTCGATCCCCTGCGCATCGGCCAGAACGTCAAGGAGATCATCGAGTGCGATCTTGCCGCCGAGATGAGCGCGCGGGCGCTCTATCAGGAAGCGGCGACCTACTGCCACGGCGTCAAGGACTACGTCACGCGTGACCTGTTCGAGAAGCTGATGAGCGACGAGGAGCACCACATCGACTTCCTCGAGACCCAGCTCGACCTGATCGGCCGCATCGGCCTCGAGCTCTACACCCAGAAGCACGTCGGCGGGCTCGAGGGCGAGGGGCACTAAGCTCCGGCGTTGACGTCAGTCGTGCATTTCGATGTCGTCCCGGCGTAGGCTGGGACGACATTTTTGTTCGGGGCGCAGTTACAACTGCGTCTTGTAACGCGCCTCCACGATCTCCTGGCTCTCCGGCTCGCCCAGGCCTGTTTGGTCGTGAATGACTTGGCCGATGCTCGGCATCACCGAGCGCTGCACCTTCTCCGGCGACCACAGCTTTGAGCGCATCAGCGCCTTGCCGCAGTGGAAATAGACTTCGCTGACCGCGACGTTCAGCAGCGCGCGCGGCGGCTTGCCGAACTCCACCATGGACGCGAGCAGATCCGGATCGGCCGACAGCGTGCCGCGGCCGCCGACGCGCAGCGTCTCGTCGATCCCCGGCACGAAGAACAGCATGTGCACGAAGCCCGAGCCTTCGACGACGTTGCGAAAGCTGTCGATCCGGTTATTGCCGGAGCGGTCGGGCATCAGCAGCTGATTGGGGCCGGCGACGCGGACGAAGCCGATGCCACCGCCGCGCGGCGAAGCGTCGACGCTGCCGTCGGTGCCAGAAGTCGCGAGCACGCAGAACGGCGACATCTCGATGAATTTCTTCGCATGCGCATCAATCGCGGGACGCGCCTTCGCGATCACGCGCGGGCTTGGCTTGGCATAGATGGTGGCGAGGTCTTCGGCGCAAAGATCGGTCACGAAGGTCTCCTTGATTGAGGATGCGAGATTAGCATCCTTTGGCCCGATCGCTATCCCTCTTTGTCGCGCCGCAACCGCCAATCGATCGTGCCGGATGGCGCGGTAGCTTGGCACAACAATTTCGCTTATAACGGGTGGCATACTTTAACGCTTTCAGGGAGGGAATTCGTCATGGCCTCCACGCAGGCAATGCGGGTCGCTGGCGATCGGCCGCGCCGTCGCAAGCATGTTCCAGGACAGCTCATCGTTCGCTTGAAGCCGGCCGTCGCTCGCCAGATTGCGGCGACCTCGCCTCGGGCGGCAACGCCGCGCGCGCTGATGGCGGCGTTGCCCGACGAGGTCAGCGGGCCGTTCAATTTCCTGCACGACAATTTCGGGCTGCAGTCAATGAAGCCGTTGTTCGTGGTCGACGGTGGCGGCGACGCGCCGGCGCGGCCGCAGGCTCTGGCCGCGGTTCATCGCTCGATTGTACACTCTGCGACGGCGGCACCGCGCGAGGCGCTGGCCGGATTTCAGATCATGGAGGTGAAGGACAAGAAGATCGGTGCGTCGGTCTTGAAGCGGCTCAGTGCCTCCAAGGCCGTGGAGCTGGTCGAGCCCGTTCCCAACCGCTGGCTCAATGTCGCCGCCGATGCCATGAAGATCAGGCAATGGGGCCTTCGCGCCATCAGATGGTTCGACAGGCCGCGGCCGGGCGCGGGGCGCGTCCATGTCGCTGTGCTCGACAGCGGCGTCGATGCCGGACATCCCGATCTTGCAGGCGCGATCGAAGAGTACCGGCACGACGGCAACGGCGAGCGCGATTTTCTCGGCCACGGCACGCATGTCGGCGGCACGATCGCGGCCGTGGTCAACAATTCGGTCGGTATCGCGGGCCTTGCCAATTGCCGGCTGCACTGCTGGAAGGTGTTCGACGATCCCAAGCGCGCCGGCGACGACGAGAACTTCAATTTCGAGTTCTACAGCAAGGCGCTCGCGGCTGCGCTCGATTCCAACATCAAGGTCATCAATCTCAGCATTGGCGGCGAGGATCATTCCAAGGCGGAAGCTGCGATCTTCGCCGAGCTGGTCGATGCCGGCGTCGTCATCTCGACCGCGATGGGCAACGAGTTCGAGGACGGCAATCCGAAGGAATATCCGGCGGGCTATCCTGACACGATCGGCGTCGGCGCCGTCGACGAATCTCATCGGCGGGCCTCGTTCTCCAACACGGGAAGACACATCAAGCTGGTCGCGCCTGGTGTCAATATCCTGTCGACGGTGCCCCGGGTGAAGGCGAGCTTCGCCGATCACGTGACATACGATTCCTGGCCCGGCACGTCGATGGCAACGCCGCATGTGACGGGTGCCGCTGCGCTCGTTTACATCAGCAAGTCGAAATCCCGGGCGGCCGGGCTTGCGGTTGCAAGGCGCCTGGTCGCGACGGCGACCAAATTGCCGGCGATGCGGGGCAAGGATTTTACGCCCCAATACGGCGCCGGCCTCCTCGATGTTGCCGCTGCGCTCGGCCGCGTGAAGCCGGCGAGGAAGCGACGAAAATAGGCGCCGCGGCCTTGATCGGGCGCCGTGAACGGCTAGCTTGTTGTGCATGTCCGTGCAGTTCAAATTTCACGATCGTGTCGATCAGCGCCGGCGGCGCCTGATCATCAAGACGCTCAGTGATGCCGGCTATGCGGCCGAGAGTCTGTTTCCCGGACAGAAGCGGCAAAGCCTCGCTGCGATCTACACCGTCGCCGAGGCCGATGCCAAATCCGTTCGCGCCGCGCTCGGCGATTTCGGTGACGACATCGAATACGTCGAGGCCTCGCCCAAGCGAGACCTCAAGGCCTGATTGGCCTACACCGCGTCCGCGGGCACGAAGCAACTGATGATGATGGCGCCGCGGTGGTGGACGTACCACACTACGGCCTGGCCGACCGGGTTGCCGCGATCGCGGATGATGGCGCGCGCGGGGACCTCCATCCACTGTCCCTCGATCGGCACCCAATAGGTGCCGCCCCGCACGTCGTAGTCGGTGCGATGACCATCGGAGATGTCGCAGCAGGGCACGCCGTTCGGTGCGATCACGCTCTTGAACCAGGCGCGGATGTCAGGCGGGACATGGTCGTACTGGCCGTTGTCGAACGCGAACGCCGCGCTCGTCAGCGCCATCGTCGCGGCCAGCCAGACGCACAGCGCGAGCCTGTGCATGCGATCCTCCGTCGCGTTTCGATTCGTATCGTTGACGCGATTAAGCCCGAGCTGTCAGCGCATTGCATGCTCAAATAATATGCGGCGCCGAGGCGCCGCACATGATGCGTTGCGATATGGGCGATTGACGACGCTTACATCGTCCGCTGCGGCGCGGTTTGCAGCAATTGCCTGACCTGCTCGACGTAGAATTTCGCGTTGCCCATGGTGCCGTGGCCTCGCGTCTCCGTGCTCGCGGGGATCAGATACAGCTTGCCGTTCTTGACGCGCTTCATCGCAGCGTCCGTGATGCCGGTCTCCGGCGGGTTGCGCTCGTCGTCGGCGGAGTTGATCAGCAGCAGCATCGCCTCGATCTGCTCGAGCTTTTCGCCGGCGTTGTAGTCCTGCGAGGAGCCCCACTGGTAGAGGAAGTCGTTGGCGTCCGCCGTGACCGGTGCCGCCAGCCGCTCGTCGACGATCTTGTCGGCCTTGGCCGCGGTCGGCGCCTGTTGCTGATAGGCGAGGGTGCCGCCGATGCTGGCGATGCCGTAGGCGGTGATCGCGTATTTCATCATGCGGGGCTGGCCGGTGTAATTGCCGCCGTTGTAGTCGGGATCGTTGCGGATGGTGTCGAGCATGATCCGCCGCATCATCCAGTTGCGCGATGCCATCTCGGTCGGCTGCGAGGCCATCGGGATCAGCGCGTCCATGTCCTTGGGATATTTCTCGCCCCACAGCCAGGTCTGCATGCCGCCCATGGAGTTGCCGATCACGAGCCGCAGATGCTTGACGCCGAGGCCTTCGGTCACGAGGCGATGCTGCGCCTCGACCATGTCGTCGTAATTGTATTTCGGAAAGCCCGTCTTCATGCCGTCCGACGGTTTTGACGATTTGCCGTGGCCGATCGCATCGGGAATGATGATGTAATATTTGGATGCATCGAGCGGCTGCCCCGCGCCGAACAATTCGCCGGCGAAGGCGGGCGTCAGCATGCTCGCGCCCGAGCCGCCGGTGCCGTGCAGCACCAGCACGGGTTGTCCGGTCGGCTCACCGACGGTGGTGTAGTGCAGCTTCAGGTCCGGCATGACCTCGCCGGTATGGAACTTGAAATCCTTGGCGACCCAATCGCCCTGTTTCGGCGCCGGATAGTCGGCGGCGAATGCCGATGCCGAAATCGACAGCAGAACGGCCGACAGCGCCGCGCAAGAAGCTTTCATGTTCCTCTCCCATGCGGCTCATATCCGGCGGCCGCGTTGGCGCGGACCTTAGCAGAAGGATCGGTAAGGATGTAGGATTTCGGCTCCGCCGTTCGTCTTATGAGGACATCATCGGGAGAGACTGCATGTGCCGCAACATCAAGACGCTGTTCAATTTCGAGCCGCCGGCAACGGAGGACGAGATCCATGCCAGCGCGCTCCAGTTCGTGCGAAAGCTCTCCGGCTTCAACAAGCCCTCGCAGGCCAATGAGGCGGCCTTCGACCTCGCCGTGGCCGAGGTCTCGGAGGCCGCGCGAAAGCTGCTGACCTCGCTGCAGACCCATGCGCCGGCGCGCGACCGCGAGGTCGAGGCGGAGAAGGCGAAGGAGCGTTCGCGGCTGCGCTTCGGTTAGCGCAAGCCTTCCGTGATCTGGCTCACGGTATCGGCCGCCTCGGTTTGAGATGATGTGCGCCGGGGTTTTGACAGCCCGGAGCCCGATCATGAGCCGCCCCCTTCTTCCGCTGAAAGCAGGTGCCATCGTCTTCACGCTGCTGTGGACCGCGTGGATGATGTGGTGGAGCGGCTCGTTCTCGAGCGCGAATGTCGTCATCCTGGCGCTGTGCGGCGCGGCGGTCGGCTATCTCTGGTATCGCGCCATGCGCTGGCAGTTCGAGCGCATGGGCATGCTGCCGCGCAAAGATGATTCATCACCAGCCTCCTGAACGAGGCTCGCGTCCCGGACGCGCTGCAGCGTGCAACGCTGCTGCGCAGAGCCGGGACCCAGAAATGATTTAGCGCAGGCCTCTGTAACGTGGGCCCCGGCTCAGCGGCGCATCACTGCGTGCTGCGCCGCGTCCGGGGCACCAGCGGCTAGTCCTTGTGGCCGTGCTTCTTCTTTTTCTTCTTTTTCTTGTGCCCGTCGCCTTCGCTGTCGTCGTCCTCGTACTCGTCGTGCGTCTCGTCGACCTCCTGCACGGCGGCTTCCAGCGCCGCGCGTTCGGCGGCTTCCTGGGCGTCCCGCTCGGCGGCCTCACGCTCGCGCTGGCGGCGGCGTTCGTCCCAGGCATCGAAGAGCTGCTCGAGCCACGGCAGCACCTGCTCGATCGACGGCAACTGGCCGGGCGGTCCGGCCTCGCCGCGCGGGCCCTGCGGCCCCACTGGCCCTTGCGGCCCGACGGGTCCCTGCGCGCCGGCGGCGCCACGCAGACCGGCTTCGCCCTGCTTGCCTTGCGGTCCGGCCTTGCCCAGCGGTCCGGCCTTGCCGACCAGCCCCGGCTTGCCCTGCGGTCCCGGCTTGCCGCGCGCACCGTCCGGTCCCCGTTTGCCGGGGTGACCCTGCGGTCCCGGCCGTCCCGGTTCGCCCTGCCGCCCGCGCGGCCCCTGAGGTCCCTGCCGTCCCTGATCGTCTGCCACGCCACTGCTCCCTTGACCGGAAGCAAGCTACTTAGCGGCGTTTGACGACAGCAGCAATTCCGCCTGTGCATCGCCTCAGGCTTGATCAACATCAATCGGCGGCACGGGGCGCCGTGTCATTGAATTGCGCGCGGCCACCACCTTTTCGAGGAGCGCGCGATGCGAGCTGCGTGGACAATCTTCTGCCTGTCGGCCGTCATCCTTGCCCTCGCAGTCGGGCTTGCGCATCTGCTCGTGCCCGATGTGGTGCCGGTCGGCTTTGCCGAGGAGCCGCAATCGTCATGGGCCGTCATGACGGCCTTTGTGCTCCGCGCCATCGAGCTGATCGCGGCCGCCGTTTCCATCATCGCGCTTGCGTTTCTGGCCGGCGGACTGATCCGCCGCACCGTGACGCGCTAGTCGTGATAGGCGGGCACCTCGATGCCCGAGGCGGCATAGATCCTGATCTTGTTGCGCAGCGTGCGCACCGACAGGCCGAGCACACGCGATGCGCGCGTGCGGTTGCCGTCGCAGCGCGCGAGCGTCTGGAGCACGAGCTCGCGCTCGACCTCGTCGACAGTTGCGCCGATCAGCAGCGGAACGATCTGGTTAGGTGCGAGGATTTGTGCGTCCTGCGCCGCCGCGACATGAACAGTGGTCATCAACACACCCCGATCAACGCCCGCTTCCTTCGCTGGAAGCGGATCGAGAACAAACGACCCCCAAGCCGTAGAACCACGGTGGGCGGGTTTGGTTAATGAAAGGTTAATCTCGCGCCATCGCACCAATTGACCTTGGGATTGCCGCGATGGCGCCGCGATTGGCACGAGATGCATAGCGAGGCGGGACGATCTCGCGCGGCAAAGCAGGTGTCATGCCCCGCGAAGGCGGGGCATCCAGTACGCCGCGGCTCCTCCGCCTCGCGCCTCACACCGTCCGATACCCACCATCCACCATCACGATCGTTCCCGTGACATAAGCGGACAGATCCGAAGCGAGGAAGATCGCGGGGCCGACGATGTCCTCGGGCTTGCCGGTGCGCGCCAGCGGGGTGTGATCGACGAAGGCCTGCACCAGCGCCGGATTGGTGGCGCGCACATTGGCATTGATGTTGGTCTCGATGAAGCCCGGCCCGATCGCGTTGACGCGCACGCCTTCCTTGCCGAGCTCGACCGCGAGCGCCTTGGTGAAGCCGAGCACGCCGTGCTTCGACGTCGTATACGCCGCAGAGCTCGGCGTGCGCAGATGCACGAAGGACTGGATCGAGCCGATATTGACGATGCGGCCCTTGCTCGCGCGCAGAGGTGCGAGGAACGCCTGCGTCATGTTGAAGACGCCGTTGAGGTTGAGCGAGATGATGTCGTTCCAGTCCTTCGCCACCGTCTCGGTTTCGGCGGTAAAGGCGTTGCGGCGGGTGATGCCGGCATTGTTGACGAGGATCGAGACCTGCCCGACCTTGTCGGCGACCTGCCTTGCCAGCGCAAAGCAATCATCGCGCTTGGTCACATCGAGCGCAAAACTCTCGGCCTTGCCGCCGGCCTTGCGGATCTCCTGCGCGGCCTCCGCGACGGTGTCGGCATTGACGTCGAGCAGTACCATTTGCGCGCCTTCCCGCGCATAGCCGGCCGCGATCGCCCGGCCGATGCCGGATCCGGCGCCGGTGACGACGGCGATGTGGTTTGCGAGCAATGCCATGACAATTTCCTCCCGATTTCGTTTCTAAGTTTCATGAAAGGCTAACCCGAAATTAAGGGGTCGGAAACGGCCGCCTTGGCATACTGCTCCGCATTGCTAAACGTTGCGCGCATGATGGAACGGCTGGAATCCTGGAAACTCGCTCTCGAACGCCTGCGGTCGGCGGGTGCCGCCGACTGGGCCGAGGCGGGTCGGCTCGTGGCCGAGATCGCGCGGATGAGCACCGACACCATGCTGCGCCAGGCGGCCGAGCAGGCGCTTCCGGTGCTGCGCCAGGCCGTCGACAATGACGATCACAGCGTCACGCTGGCGGCGCAGCGCCGCATCGGCGTCGTGCTCGAGGTCGTCCATGGCCTGACCGCGCCGCGCTTCGGCCGCCGCAATGCCGCGCCGAAGAAATTGTCGCGCGAGGATCGCGCCCGCAAGGTGCTCGGCCTGCCGCTCGCGGTGCAGCTCACCTGCGAGGACATCAACCAGGCTTATCGCCGCGCCGCCAAGGGCATGCATCCCGACCAGGGCGGCAGCAATGAGGCCTTCATCGACCTCGCCGCCGCGCGCGACATCCTGATCCATCCCGGCGCGCACAAGGACGCGTGAGAGCGCCACATATGCTACCCTGTAGCCCGGATGAGCGAAGCGACATCCGGGACAGGTCTATCCTATGGTTCTGTACAGAAGAAATTTTCTTCCGGGCGACACTTACTTTTTCACAGTGGCGCTTTTCGACAGACGGTCGAGCCTCCTGATTGAAAACGTCGATGTTCTGCGTAATGCTTTTCGCGCCGCTCGGAAGGAGCGTCCATTCGAGATTGATGCAGTTGTGATCCTTCCGGATCATCTGCATGTCCTGCTGAAGCTCCCGTTGGATGATGCTGACTTTGCCGGCCGTTGGCGGAGGATCAATGGGAGTTTCAGCAGCGCCTTGCTTCACGCCGGTGTCGAGATCGCTCGCCATTCCAACGGAGAACTGGCGCTATGGCAGCGACGGTATTGGGAACACACGATCCGCGACGAAGATGATTTCGCCCGGCATGTCGATTACATTCACTTCAACCCGGTCAAGCACGGCTACCTGCGGCGTGTCGGCGATTGGCCGTATTCCTCTTTTCATCGCTACGTGTGGACGGCAGTGCTTCCAAAGGACTGGGCCGGGGACGCCGGTGAGAGTGGCGATGCTTTTGGTGAGCGGGCGGAGGAAGCATGATCTGAGGGCGGAGCAGCCCCGGATGTCGCTTCGCTCATCCGGGCTACGGAGGGTCCGCCTCAGCTCTTGTTCACGCAGCTCGGATAGGGCGCGGCTTCGCCTGTAACGATCGGGCAGAGGGTGATGGGGCCGAGGTCGTTCATGCGCGCCTGCCAGCGTGCGTCCTTGACCTGTGGCTCGTCGCTTTCGGGGCCGCGCTCGGCCCACTGGATGGTGTAGTAGTCGGTCGAGCCCTTCAGCACGATCAGCAGCGCGGTCTCGCTGTGGCGGGTCGGGCCGCTGTCGATGCGGCCGCAGCCGATCACGGCGGCAAAGCCTTCGAAGCGGCCGAACGTCATGGCGCCGAGCGGCTGCGCCGCGAAGCTGTCGGGGCAGGCCGACTTGAAGCCGCCGGCGATGGTTCCCGCGAACATCTCCGGCGAAGCACCGCGCGTCAGCGTCATGCCCTTCTCGCCGGTAACCGTGATCATCTGCGTCCAGCGCTCGGGCGTCTCGCCCTTCAGCACGGCTTCGCGGATGTAGTGGCCGCCCTTGGTGTTCTCGAACACGGCGGTGAAGTTCGACGGCATCGCGAAGCTGACGAGCTGGTCGAAGATCGGCGAGATCACGCGGAAGGATTGCGGTGCCTGCGCCGGCGCAGTGGAGACGAGCGCGAGCGATACACTGAGGAGGGTGGCTGTCGCGGTGAGCGTGCGCATCGATGAATCCCGAAAGGAGGGAATAGAAACGCGATCGGGCAAGAATGCTAGCATCGCATCCTTGCCCGACCCTTGTCGTCCGCCGATCGAATTCTTACCAGGTGCAGTGGCCGTCCTTCAGCGCATGGTCCTTCAGCATCAGCGCATCGACGAAGGTCGGCACGGTGGCGCTGACGCGGGTGTAATCGGCGGGCCACGGCGTGGTCGGGATGCTCTCGTCCCAGATCTGGCAGAAGCCGCCGTTCTGCCAGCGGATCAGATGATAGCCGGCCTCGGCCTGGCTGGTGGCGGCGAACGCGGCAATGGCAAGGCCGGCGGCAGCGCACAGCACGGAAATACGACGCATGATCAGCTCCTCAAATGAAAGATGTGATGCGCCTCCCGACAATGAGGGGAGGAGTGGTGCGGGACGCTGGGGGGTAGCGCCCCGGACAAGGAGTGAGTAGTTCCGCATGCGCATGAGGTTCAAAGCGCGCGCGCCGCAGATGCGGGATTTCGGCTGAAAAAATGGGCTGTCCGCCAAACGAAGGAGGGCGGCTCGCTTGCGCAAACCGCCCTCTAAATCTCGTCTGTCGCTTCAAGCCTAGAGCGTGCAGCGGCGCTCGGCGCGCATCTTGATCTGCAGGTCGGAGGCGGCCGTGAAGGTCGGGAGCGGCTTGCTGACGACCTTGTAGGTCGAGGCGCCCCACTGGAACGGCTTGTACTTCAAGTTCTCGTTCCAGACCTGGCAGATGCCGGTGTTGTCCCAGCGGATCACGTAATAGCCGACCGCAGCGGATGCGGGCATGGCGAACACGGAACTGGCGATGCCGGCAATGGCACAGAGGGCGAGAACGCGACGCATGAAGGAGCTCCTTTGGGGGGACGTGGGACGTGAAAATTCGTGCGGGAAAAGCAGGCCCTTGGCAAGCCGCCGACCGGCCGTTTCACGGATATGTCAGCCGGAGCCGGGCACTTGGTTTGGCCGCGTGCCCGGCAAGTCACACGCAGCTCATTTTGCCAGCGATGCCACCGCCTCGATCTCGATCAGCATCTTCGGATCGGGCAGCGCGTGCACCACGCAGGTGGTGCGCGCCGGATAAGGCGGCGGGCCGAAGGCGCCGGCATAGAGCGCGTTCATGGCGGCGACGTCGGAGGCGCGGGTGAGCAGCACGTTGACCTTGGCGAGGTCGCGGACGGTTGCACCGGCATCGTCGAGCACGCGTTTGATGTTGACGACGACATTGGCGAACTGCGCTTCAAAGCCGTCGGGCAGCGCGCCGTTCGCGTCGAAGCCGGGAATGCCGGAGACGAACAGGAGGTCGCCGACGCGCGTCGCAAAGGACAGCGGCGGCGCCTTGACGTGCGGGGGCGGCGCGAAATGCTGGATCGTCATGGGATCACCTCGGTGCGGGTCGGGAGCGTGAGCGTAGCGGGATGCGGGGGAGTTGCAATCGATATGGAGAGAGGGGACGAAAACAAAAGATGCGAAAACAACCCCATGCACAGTAGAAACCAAGCGGAAATCATTGGGCTTTTTGAAATTCGGGAAAGACGAAATTATTACTTGCTCCGTCGGGCAAAACAGGAGCAGAATGGCATGATGGCGGTCGCGTCGGTGTGCGGCCTCAAGCTCCGCTGTCATGCCCCGGCTTGCCGCCTTCGCTGAAGCTTCGGCGTGCCGAGCGCTCGTGTGGGCCTCGGCGTAGCCTTGGCGGAGCCGGGACCGGGGCATCCAGTACGCCGCGGCCTCTCGGTTCAATAACCAGCGTCTCTGGAATACTGGATCGCCCGGTCCAGTGCGCAATTGCGCACAAGCCGGGCGATGACAGTTGTGGGCGCGGCGAAGAGCTCGTCTCACGTCACCCCATCATGTTGCCGCCGCGATCCATCGGGTAAATTCATCTCGTCTGATTCGTTCTCCCCTTGAAAAATAGCTCCGGAGCTTCCCCATGAAGATCGCCACCACCCTTCGCGCCGCGCTGGTCGCCATTGCCGCCTTGGCCGGCCTCTCGACCTCGGCGATGGCCGACGGCGGCACCGTGGTGCTGACGATCTACAAGGCGGGCTGGATCATCGGCGGCTCGGGTGGCTCCGGCGTGCTCAACTTCCGCGGCCGCTCCTATGGGCTCTCGACCGGCGGGCTCGATTACGGCCTCGTCTTCGGCGGCTCCAAGACCGTGCTGCGCGGCCGCGTCTCCAACATCAACCGCCCGTCGGACGTTGCCGGCGTCTACGGTGCGGCCGGTGCCGGCCTCGCGGTGGGCCGCGGCGCCCGCGCCATCGTGCTCACCAACCAGAAGGGCGCGGTGCTGGAGCTGACCGGCACGCAGGTCGGCCTGATGGCGAACGCGGATCTCAGCGGCCTCGCGATCACGATGCGGTAGGCGAATTCGCCTCATTTCGTAGCCCGCATGAGCGACAGCGATATGCGGGTCTACTCTCGGCCCCGGATGTCGCTTCGCTCATCCGGGCTACGGTCTGCGGATTACCCGCTCACCATCGCATGCACCCGCTCGCAATGCGCGACGAGGTTTTTCTGCGCATCGACGAACGCCTTCAGCGGCGTCGGGATCGGAAAATAATAGATGTTGGCGACAAAACCGTAGATGCCGGCATCACAGCTGGTCGGCGCCGCACCGTGCACGAAGCCCGCGGCAGGGACGATCTCCGCCAGCACCTGCAGATCGCTGAGGCCTCGCGCGTAGGCCTGCTCGGGCGTGTAGCGGCCGATGCCCTGGTAGTGATAGCGCTGCGCGTTGTAGGCCTTGGCTTTCTCGAACCCCTCGGCATTGATCTGCGGATGCTGCGCGATGAAGGCGTCGCGGAACGCCGGATAGAAGCGCTCGTCCTTCCAGCGCGAATAGGACATCACCCAATAGAGGTCGTCGAGCATGCGCGTGACCAGATGATTGGTCCGCCGCTGCTCCGCCGACAGCGCGGCATCGATGCCGAGGCGATACTTCGTAATCGCATGCGCGATGATCGTCTCGCTGTCACCGATGGTCTCGCCGTCGTCGACCACGTAAGGCAGCTGCCCGCGCGGCGCGGCGGAGGCATCGAACACATGCTCATGCACGAACGGCACGCCGGCGAGCTTCAGGAAGGCGTAGACCTTGAGGCCGTAGCCGTTGTTGTCGGCGACGCCGAACAGCTCAGGGTAGGAATAGAGGGTCAGCATGGGCAGGCTCCTCCGTTGGCGGCGGCAGCATGCATGGGCGTGGTGGTGGACGCAATGGGCGCCGGACCTGCTTTCCGCCGTCGCTGATCGCGCTAGGGTGAGCCGCCCGCTGAGCCATTTTGCGAACGCAACGCAGCCTCGAACACCGCCAGTTGCGCATCGAACGCCCGCCTGAACGCCGGCCGCGCTTCGCCGCGCCCGACATAGGCGGCGATATCGGGATAGTCCTCCAGCAGGCCCGATGTGTTCAAGCGGCGCAGCACTGTCACCATCATGAGATCGCCGGCACTGAACGCGCCGTCGAGCCAGTCGGCATCGCCGAGGCGACGGTACAACTCGCCGAGCCGGATACGGACGCGATCCTGCAGCATCGGCAGGCGCTCCGCATACCACCTCCTGTCGCGCTCGAACAGCATCGCCATGCCGAGCTCGACGATCGGCGGCTCCATCGTGCTCAGCGCAGCGAACATCCACGCGATCGCGCGGCTGCGCGCACTCGCATCCGTCGGGAGCAACCCGCCATGATGTTCGGCGATATGCAGCACGATCGCGCCGGACTCAAACAGCGCAAGATCGCCGTCCTCGAAGGTCGGGATCTGCCCGAACGGATGCAGCGCAAGATGCGCCGGCGCCTTCATCGCCGCGAACGACACCAGGCGAACGTCGTAAGGAAGGCCAGCTTCCTCCAGCGCCCAGCGAACCCGCATGTCGCGCGCCTGCCCGCGGCCGCGGTCGGGCGAGCTTTTGAAGGCGGTGATTGTGGGGCGCATCGGGGAGCTCCGGGGTGGTGGGGGCTTCGGTCCAGAGGACGAACGGAGGGGGCGGTTTCCGACAGGCTAGCGCGATTTCCGGTGCGTAGGATGGGTAGAGCGCAGCGAAACCCATCGCTTCGTCACGGCGCCATTGAACCGCCGCGCCTGGCGTCGGCCCGATTGATGGGTTTCGCTGCGCTCTACCCATCCTACGGCCGGCCGAAAAAATCCCGCTTCTCCATGTCGGAACGTCCCTCCCGCTCGCGTCCTTGGAACACCCGCCTGAGCCGAGAAGGATCCCCGCTCATGACCTCCATCACGCCGTTCCTCTGGTTCGACAACAACGTCCCCGAAGCCGTCGCGTTCTACAAATCGGTGTTTCCCAACGCTGAAGTCGAGACCGTCAGCGACTTCATGGCGGTGTTCGAACTCGAAGGCCAGCGCTTCAACGCGCTCAACGGCGGCCCGCAATACCGCTTCAACGAGGCGGTGTCGTTCTTCATCAGCGTCGAGACGCAAGGCGAGGTGGACTACTTCTGGAAAGCGCTTACCGCCGACGGCGGCGAGGAATCCCGCTGCGGCTGGCTCAAGGACAAGTTCGGCCTGTCCTGGCAGGTGATCCCGACCGCGCTCGGCCGCTACCTCGGCGATCCCGACCGCACCAGGGCGAACCGCGTCCTGCAGGCGATGATGGGGATGCGGAAGATCGTGATCGCGGATCTCGACAGGGCGTATGCGGGGTGAAGGCGGATGCTGGCGTGCCCCGGACGCAGTGCAGCGCGCCGCGTGCGGCGTGATGCGCTGCAGAGCCGGGGCCCATGCCGCATCCGTGCCGGAGCCTCTGGGTCCCGGGTCTGCGCTGCGCTTGCCCGGGACACGAGAGCAGGGCCAATCCGCGGCTGAGCCGCCTAGCTCGTGCGAGCAATCCACTTCGCCAACTCCCGCCAAGGCTCCAGCGTCCAATGCCCCGACGCCGCGCCGGACGGCGACGGCAGCACGAAAATCTCCGGCAAGTTGTCATCGCGTGGTTGCCGCCCCAGCGAAATCGCAGCTGACGGCCTGCCATAAAACAAGCTCGCCGCCTTCTTGCCCGTGAACGCAACCGTCCGCGGCCGGTACTTCTCGATCTTGGCCCTGAACCCCGGCACGTCGATCGTCTCCGCCGCGATCTGGTGATCCATCCCCGCGCCCGACTTGGAGAGATCGGTGAAGCCGATCCCGAGCTCGATCAGCGCCGCGAACTCGCTCGGCTGATAACGCCGCGGCGTGATCCCGGCCTCATGGATCGCGCGCCAGAAGCGGTTGCCGGGATGGGCGTAGTAGTGCCCGAGTTCGGCCGAGCGCGTAGAGGCGGCAGTGCCGACGAAGACGAGGCGGAGGTCGGAGCGGAACTGGTCGGGGAGGCGGTGGGAAGAGGGGGTAGGCAAAATCAACGTCCATCAGCGGTGGAAGGTGGACAGTAGCGTCTCCAGCACCTGAACCGTTCCTTGATCCGGAATACCCGAGCTTTTTACTTTCGCTAGAGCCTCCTCAGCGACGTGCTGCAGGCGCGCGCGCTTCTCCTCTGTGTCGCTAATGTTCGCCACGCTCTGTAGGGCAAGTGCGGCGTGATAAAGAAGAAACGCCTGCAGCTCTATCGAGAAACGTTCCCCCAACCAGGCAAGGTCTGCAACGCGCGGAACCATTTGCATCATGGTGATGGCAGCGAGTCTGCTCCCTTGCCATCCCGAGCCCTTGTACAGGTCAATCGAATCCAGGACGCTTGGTGCAAGGGATCGCATCTTTACGACGACGCGAGTCATGGCCTCGGTACGGTCGGCTCCTGGTGGTAGTGCTCGCCTCAAAGAGTCGTATTCTAAGCAAAGCCGATCCAGCTCGCGAAGCAACTCCTCTGAACCGACACCCCTAGCTTGTACTTCAATTCGGGCCGCCGCTTCGATTTGCCTCGGCGTTATCCTGCCGCCCTTGTCCTTATCGTTATTCGCTTCGGCGTCTGCAATGCGGTCGAGCTCGACAGCGACGCCCGGAATAGTCGCCTTTCTGACCCGATCCAACATCAACGGTAGTTTACCTAACGTTGATTGCAGTTCCCGGCGAAAGAGTGACACAACTACCAATGCTGTTGCGGGCCAAGCAATTGCTCCAATGAAAGCAGCTGTGGCTGTTAGGAGATTTGCGTACTCCTCCATGGCTCGTCCTTTGATTTGAAATTAGCTGGTCGCAATTTCTATCAAAGGTAGCATAGTTGCCACCGATACCAAACGCGAAAGCCGGACATTAGTCCGGCTTTCAATCTAGTCTCCGAGCCTAATTGGCGCGCCCGTGAGCGGAGCGGATCACAACACCCGATTACTTTCCTTCACCTTCTCCGCATCCAGGTAAACACTGCTGCCCATCTCCTTGAACTTCGCGCTCATCTTGGCCATGCCGTCCTCGGCGGTGCCGCTGATCGACATCCCCACCGAGTTCGGATCATTCAGCGTCGCGGCGTAATCCCGCACGTCCTGGGTGATCTTCATCGAGCAGAACTTCGGGCCGCACATCGAGCAGAAATGGGCGACCTTGTGGGCTTCCTTCGGCAGGGTTTCGTCGTGGAAGTTCTTTGCCGTGTCCGGATCGAGGCCGAGGTTGAACTGGTCGGTCCAGCGGAATTCGAAGCGGGCGCGGGAGAGGGCGTCGTCGCGCAGTTGGGCTGCGGGGTGGCCCTTGGCGAGATCGCTGGCGTGGGCGGCGATCTTGTAGGTGATGACGCCGGTCTTGACGTCGTTGCGATCGGGCAGGCCGAGATGCTCCTTCGGCGTGACGTAGCAGAGCATGGCGCAGCCGAACCAGCCGATCATGGCCGCGCCGATGCCTGAGGTGATGTGGTCATAGCCCGGCGCGATGTCGGTGGTCAGCGGTCCAAGCGTGTAGAACGGCGCTTCGCCGCATTCCTTGAGCTGCTTGTCCATGTTGATCTTGATCTTGTGCATGGGCACGTGGCCGGGGCCTTCGATCATGACCTGGCAGCCCTTGTCCCACGCGATCTTGGTCAATTCGCCGAGCGTCTCCAGCTCCGCGAATTGTGCGCGGTCGTTGGCGTCGGCGATCGAGCCAGGACGCAGGCCGTCGCCGAGCGAGAACGAGACGTCATACTTGCGCATGAGGTCGCAGATCTCGTCGAAATGCGTGTAGAGGAAGCTCTCCTTGTGATGCGCCAGGCACCACTTCGCCATGATCGAGCCGCCGCGAGAGACGATGCCGGTGACGCGGCTGGCGGTGAGGTGGATGTATTGCAGGCGCACGCCGGCGTGGATGGTGAAATAGTCGACGCCCTGCTCGCACTGCTCGATCAGCGTGTCCTTGTAGAGCTCCCAGGTCAGCTTGACAGGATCGCCGTTGCACTTCTCCAGCGCCTGATAGATCGGCACTGTGCCGATCGGCACCGGCGAGTTGCGCAGGATCCATTCACGCGTGGTGTGGATGTTGCGGCCCGTCGAGAGGTCCATCACGGTGTCGGCGCCCCAGCGGATCGCCCACACCATCTTCTCGACCTCTTCCTCGACCGATGAGGTCACCGCCGAGTTGCCGATATTGGCGTTGATCTTGGTCAGGAAGTTGCGGCCGATGATCATCGGCTCGAGCTCGGAATGGTTGATGTTGGAGGGGATGATGGCGCGGCCGCGCGCGATTTCGCTGCGCACGAACTCCGGCGTGATGAAGGCGGGCACCGCGGCGCCGAAGCTTTCGCCGTCGGCGAGCGCTGCTTCCGCGCGCTCGAGCTGCTGCTTGCGGCCGAGATTTTCGCGGGCGGCGACGTAGATCATCTCCTTGGTGATGATGCCGGCGCGGGCGAATTCGAGCTGCGTGATCTTCTGGCCGTCGAGGCCGCGCAGCGGCTTGTGATAGGCCGAGAAGGCGCGCGCGGCCTTGTCGGTGGAGACGCTGCCATTGTCCTCCGGCTTGATCTGGCGCCCGTCATATTCCTCGACCCCGCCGCGCTCCAGCACCCATTGCTTGCGGCTGCGGGCAAGGCCGGCATTGACGTCGATGGTCACGGACGGATCGGTGTACGGGCCCGAGGTGTCGTAGACCGGCAGGTTCGGCTCGCCGGCGCCCTCGGACAGGATGATCTCGCGCAGCGGCACGCGCAGGTCGGGCGCGGCGTCGGGCGATGCGAAGATTTTTCGCGAGGAGGTCAGCGGGCCGGTGGTGACGGCGGGAACGGTCTTGTCGGGGTTGGAGCGGATGTTCATGGGATCCTCCGGTTTAATTTGTTGATGTCGCTGTGCGAGAGGCAAATATCGCTGTCATCCCCGCGAAGGCGGGGATCCAGTACTCCGAGGCGGTGCGGCTAGAGCCGAGAGGCCGCGGCGTACTGGATCGCCCGGTCAAGCCGGGCGATGACAGTGGAGTGTGGAGAGAGACCGTGCGCATCACGCAGCCTCCTTCGACTGGCCGAGCCACTGCTGCACGCGGGCATCCGGGTCGGCATTTTGGGTGACGTCGCTGACGACGGCGATAGAGTCGGCGCCCGCCGCAAAGATCTCCGCGGCGTGCTCGAACTTGATGCCGCCGATCGCGACCAGCGGGATGCTGCCGATGCGCTTCTTCCATTCCGTGATCTTGGGAATGCCCTGCGGCTCGAAGCGCATCGATTTGAGCGTGGTGAAGAAGATCGGGCCCAACGCGACGTAATCGGGCTTTGCGGCGAGCGCGGTCGCAAGCTCCGCATCGTCATGGGTGGAGATGCCAAGCGACAGGCCCGCCTCGCGGATGGCCTTGAGGTCGGCGTCGGCGAGATCCTCCTGGCCGAGATGCAGATATTTTGCACCGGCGACGATCGCCGCGCGCCAATAGTCGTTCACGACGAGCTTGGCCTGCGTGCCCTCCGTGATCGCCAGCGCATCGGTGACGATCTGCAGCGCGTCGGCGTCGTTGAGCTCCTTGCTGCGGAGCTGAATGGTGCCGACGCCGAGCCTGGTCAGGCGCTCGACCCATTTGAGGCTGTCGACGACAGGATAGAAACGATCAGGATACGCGTTGCGATCAGGATACGGCATGCCAGAACGGGGTCCCAACGACAGGGGTGGAGGGGGAGGCGAAGTCGCGGGCGTTCATCAGCCCGGCTTCGAACGCGGTGCGGCCGGCATCACAGCCGAGGCGGAAGGCGTTGGCCATCGCGACGGGATCGGCGGCCTTTGCGATCGCGGTGTTGAGCAGCACGGCGTCATAGCCGAGCTCGAGCGCTTCTGCGGCATGCGAGGGGGCGCCGATGCCGGCGTCGACCACCAGCGTGATGTCGGGCAGCCGCTCGCGCAGCAGCTTCAGCGCGTCGCGGTTGATGATGCCCTTGGCGCTGCCGATCGGCGCGGCCCACGGCATCACCACCTTGCAGCCGGCGTCGACCAGGCGATTGGCGACCGAGAGGTCCTCGGTGCAATAGGGGAACACCTCAAAGCCGTCCTTGATCAGGATGGCGGCGGCCTCAACCAGGCCAACGACGTCGGGCTGCAGCGTGTCGTTGTCGGCGATGACTTCGAGCTTGATCCAGGACGTCCCGAACAATTCGCGGGCGAGCTTTGCGGTGGTGACCGCTTCGCGCACACTGCGGCAGCCGGCGGTGTTCGGCAGCACGGCGACGTCGAGCTCGCGGATCAGCTTCCAGAACGCGTCGCCGGTCTTGCCGCCGGCAGATTCACGGCGCAGCGACACCGTGACGATGTTCGAGCCGGACGCGCGGATCGCCGCCTGCATGATGGCGGGCGAGGGGTACAGCGCGCTGCCGATCAGCAGGCGGGAGGCGAATTGCTTGCCGTAGAAGGTCACCATGATGAAGGTGTCTCCTCAAATACAACTGTCATCCCCGCGAAGGCGGGGATCCAGTATTCCAGAGGCCGTGCCGCGATCCGGAGGAGCCGCGGCGTACTGGATCGCCCGGTCTTGTTTTCTAAGACGCGCTTCGCGCTTTCGCCGGGCGATGACAGCGGAGTGTGGAGTGAAAGCATCATCAATCACCCTCCCTGCCGCGGCGTGATGATCTCGATCTCGTCGCCGGCCTTGAGGTGGGTCTCGGCCCAGCGGCTCTTCGGCACGACGTCGTAATTGAGCGCGATCGCGAAATGCGTGCCCTCGTAGTCGAGCTCGCTGAGCAGCGCATCGACGCTGGCGGAGTTCACCTCGCGCTGCTCGCCGTTGACGATCACAAGCATTGCACGATCACCCGCATTGCATCACCTCATTGTCGATCTGGCCGCGCTGGACATAAGCGAGCGTCAGCTCGGCGAGCGCAGGTGCGATCAGGAAGCCGTGGCGGTAGAGGCCGTTGACGCTGATCCTGCCGTCGCGAATGCCGATGCGCGGGAGATTGTCGGGGAAAGCCGGGCGCAGGCCCGAACCGAATTCGACGATCCGGGCCTCGCCGAACGCCGGATGCACCGTGTAGGCCGCGCCGAGCAGCTCCAGCGCCGAGCGCACGCTGACGCCGGTGTCCTCGGCCTCGATCGAGGTCGCGCCCAGCATGAACAGATTGTCCTCGCGCGGGATCACGTAGAGCGGCCAGCGCGGATGGATCAGCCGCACCGGGCGCGCGAGTTGCACCTCGCTGGTCTCGATCAGGATCATCTCGCCCTTGACGCCGCGCAGCTCGGGTTGTTCCTCGCGCGCACTGATGCCGCGGCAGTCGATCACGATGCCCTTGGGATCAAGGTTTGCGAGATCGGCCGCGGTGACGTCGCTGTCGAACTTGATGGTGCCGCCGGCAGCTTTGATGCGCTCATGCAGTTTCGGCAGCACGCGGCGCGGCTCGACATGGCCCTCGTTCGGAAAGAACAGCGCGTCGCGAAAGCGGCCTTCCAGCGAGGGCTCCAGCTCGGCAAGGCCGGCGGCATCGAGCCGGTGGTGCTCCTCGGTCATGCGCGCAAAACGCTCGAAATCGTTGCGCTCGCGCGGATGGGCGACGACGAGGGAGCCGTTGAAGGGCGTATCGGGCAGCTCGCGCCGCCAGATGTCGAGCGAGCGCTGGCCGAGGCGTGAGATGATGGGCTCCGCCACCTCCGCCTCGCAATAGGGCGCCAGCATGCCGCCGGCCCAATGGCTGGTGGCGTCGGTCATGGTGGCGTCACCGCGCTCGTGTAGGGTCACGGCGTGGCCGGCCTGCGCGAACAACAGCGCCTGCCAGGCGCCTGCGATGCCTGCGCCGATGATGGATACCGGTGAATCCGGTCGCTTGGTCGTCTGCAACATCCCTGTCCCTTCGCCGGCATGACCCGGATCAGGTTCAAAGGGTCACCGCGGTCTTGGGCGGATTTGCCCATTTAGCGGTATCTCAGCTCCTCCTCGGAGCACCCCTCGGAACGGCTCTAATGTATGCCAGTGACGGCTGGTGTCAACGCGCAAGCTGCAGCCCAGTCATTCCGGGTTTGGCTCTTCGAGCCGCCCCGGAATGACGATCAGTCGTGAGGCGCCTGCGCCCGGGCGTTGCGGACGCGCTGGGCGAGCTTCTTGTGCGGCGTGGCACTCAACATCGGCTGCGGATTGCCGTTCGGCTCGAGCCAGGTCTCGTTGCTGGCCTGTTGCACCATCGCCTGCTGATGCTGGCGCTGCTGCTTTGCGACGTAGTAATAGCCGCCCGCGAAATAACGCACAGCTCGTGTGTGGTCGCCATTGGCGGCGTGGTAGGCGCCGGCGAGATACTTCACCGCATAGGTGAGGTTGGTGTTGGGATCGCGCAGGCCGGCGGCATCGCCGGTGTAGCCGAGCCCGCGGGCGGTCGCGAGCTTGATCTGCATCAGGCCGATGGTGCCGCCGTGGCCGACCAGGCCAGGCTGGTAGCGGCTCTCGCGCATGATCACGCGATGCACCAGCGCCTCCGGCACGCCGTTGGCGCGCGCATGCGTCGCGACCATCTCGGCATATTCGGCCTGGCCCGCAATAGCGGCCTGCGGCGCGATCAGTCCGGCCGCGAGCAGCGCGGCAGCGCTTAAAATTTTCATCAGATACTCCGGAAATCCCTGAGCAACCTGCGTCCGGTTGCCGTTAGGCCTCCCGAACGCGGCGATGATGTGACCAAACGCCGCCAGTCGCGATTTTGCGGCGCTGAGCCGTCATTACGACTCAAAGCTGGCGTAGGAGTTCCCTCAGGCGGACAACTCGCGGCAGCACGCCTGTCTATTCGCACAAGCATGCGAAAGCGAGTAAGAAGCGGCCAGCGAATCGGGAGAGGTGCCATGACAAAAACAACCATGGTCAACACCCACAGCGATGACATCCCCACGCAGAATCCATGTGCCCAGTGCGGTACGCCGATCGCAGCACCCGACTGGATCGAGCCGGGCGAAGGGCGCGTCTCCTATCTCTGGACCTGCCACGCCTGCAATTATCGCTTCGAGGCGATCGCGATCTTCGACCGGCCCCCGGCGGTCCACTATCCGCGGCTTGCCGCCTGAATTGTCGTCTTAAGAGGGCATGATCTTTTCGGAAAACCGCTTCACGCTTTTCCGGATCATGCCCTAAGCCGCCAGCCGCGGCTGCTGCCACACCGGCAGCTGCATCCGCACGATCAGGCCGTGCGGCTCGCGGTCGTGCAGCGACAGCTCGCCGCCATGGGCGAGCGCGATCGCGCGCGCGATCGACAGGCCGAGGCCGAAGCCGGTGGAATCGTCCATGGTGCGCGCGTCGTCGCCGCGCACGAACGGCTCCAGCATCTCCTGCTTGCGCGCATCCGAAATGCCGGGGCCGTCGTCCTCGACGTCGATGACGAGCTTGCTGCCGGCGACGTCGAGGCGGATCGTCACCTCGGCGCCGAAGCGCACCGCGTTCTCGACGAGGTTGGTGATGCCGCGATGCAGATCGTCCGGACGCGCGGCGGCGGTCGCAGACAGCGGCCCCTCGTAGTGCACGACATGGCCCATGTCGCCGAACTGGTCGGCGATGAGCTGCAGCGTGCTGGCGATGTCGACCAGCGTCACCGCCTCGATCTTGCGGTCGTTGCGCAGCAGCGACAGCACGCTTTCCAGCATCGAGCGCATCTGGTCGAGATCGATCAGCATGCGCTTGCGGTTGCCCTCGTCCTCGATGAACTCGGCGCGCAGCCGCAGCCGCGTGATCGGCGTGCGCAGATCGTGGCTGATCGCCGCCAGCATTCTGGTGCGGTCCGACATCAGCCGCGCGATCCGCTCATGCATGCGGTTGAGCGCGCGCGCCACTGAGCGGATCTCCTCCGGGCCGCGCTCGGGCAGCGGCTCTGCCCCACCGTCCAGGCTGAAATTTTCGGCGGCCTTGGCGAAGGACGACAGCGGCGTCGCCAGCGCGCGGGCCGCCCACAGGCCAAGCACCGTGATGCAGATGAACGCCGTCATCAGCGTCACCAGCCAGGGCGCGCCCCAGAACCACGGCCGCGGACCGCCGCCGTCGACGCGGCCGGCGATCACGCTGCCGTCGGGCAGTTCGACGCCGATGCGGTGCGCGGGGCCGCCGAGTTGCACCACCTTGTAGCCGTGTCCGAGATGACGGCGCATCCCGTGCAGATGCTGGTTGTCGCTGTCCTCGACGACATCGGCCGTGCCGGGCGCAAGCATCTCGATGCCGAGCTTGGGAAAGGCGCGCGTGAGATCGGCGACGAGGCGCGGCCGCTCGCCGGAATCAGCCGAGCCGAGCAGCAGCGCGGCGTCGGTCAGTTGATGGGCGCCGTCCGGCGGCGTGTCCGGACGATCGGGGCGGGTGATCAGGAAGGCGACGGTGACGACGAGATGGAGCGCGACGGTCGAAGCCAGCACCAGCGCGGCGATCTGCCCGCCGATACCCTTGAGGTGAAAGAACCCGAACGGCTTCATCGTCGACGCACCCCTAGCTGCTCAGGGGCGCCGCGACCGCTTCGTTGCTCGCTGCTTCAGCTCTCGGCACTTCAGTTCTGGGCGTGAACAGATAGCCGCCGGAACGCACCGTCTTGATGATGGTGGGGTCGGCCGGATTGGGCTCGATCTTGCGGCGGATGCGGCTGACCAGCACGTCGATCGAGCGCTCGAACGAGCCGGTGTTGCGGCCCTGCGTGAGGTCGAGCAGGCTGTCGCGCGAAAGCACGCGGCCGGGCCGTTCGCAGAACGTCCTCAGCAGATCGAACTCGGCGCTGGTCACCGCGACGCGCGCGCCTTCGGGATTGCGCAATTCGCGCAGGCGCAGATCGATGCGCCAACCCTCGAAGGCGAGCGTGCTCGCGCCTTCGATCGAGCTTGCCGCCTGCGCGGCGGCCTGGCGGCGCAGCACCGCGTTGATGCGGGCGAGCAGCTCGCGCGGGTTGAACGGCTTCGGCAGATAGTCGTCCGCGCCCATCTCGAGGCCGACGATGCGGTCGACGTCCTCGCCGCGCGCGGTCAGCATGATGATCGGCGTCTGCGCCTCCGAGCGCACCTTGCGGCACAGGCTCAGGCCGTCCTCGCCGGGCAGCATGACGTCGAGAATGATGAGGTCCACGCGGTGATCGGCCATGGCGCGCGACATCTCGCGGCCATCGCTCACGGCGGTGACGTTGCAGGCGTTGTTGCGCAGGTACTTCGCAATCAACGTCCGGGTTTCGCGGTCGTCCTCGACGACCAGGATGTTGGGATTGGGAATGGCCATGCGCTTTGTTTGTCCAAGATTCGGGCCAAAAGGCGAAGATTTTTGTTTCAGATTGTTTCCACTGCCGTTTCCGCAACGTGGGGACACGTCCGGGTGGTGGAGCGGCAAGGTCTCGTTAAGGCCGTTAACCATACCGTGGCGCAGTCACGTACGAAACCCCGCAAAAACCACGGTGCGATCATGACCTCCATTTCGGCGGCTTCCGCCGGTAATTACCAGTCGCCGCTACAGCGTCTGCAGCAGGAATTGCAATCGGAAGTCTCCGCCGGCACGGTCTCGTCGTCGGACCAGTCCGCGCTCTCGACGGCGCTGACCGACATCGACACGGCGCTCCAGCAGAGCCGGTCGAGCGACCAGTCGAGCGGCACGCGTCCCTCCAAGGACGACTTGAAGTCGAAGATCGACGACCTCATCTCGAGCGAGGTGTCGAACGGGACGCTGACCTCGGACCAGGCCGACGAGCTCAAGGGCGTGTTTCAATCCGCCTTCGCCAACGGCGCGGGCGGTCCCGGTGGTGCAGGCGGACCGCCGCCCGGCCCGCCGCCGGACGACAGCTCTTCGGATTCGTCGACGTCAACGGATTCGACCAGCAGCTCATCGACCGACTCCACCACGGCGGAGATTCTCCAGCAGTTTCTCCAGGCGCTGCAGCAGTCGCAATCTTCGAGCTCGTCGTACGGATCCAACGGCAGCTCATCGAGCAGCTCGGACTTTTCCGCGCTCCTCATCGACTTCAAGAGCTGATCTCAAGAGCGGACTTTTAAAGAGCTGACCTTTAAGAGCTGGCCTGGCGACGCAGGTCGGCGCGTTCCCCGCCACGCTCGTGCTTCACCCAGGGCGCACGATCGTCGGCGGGGAACTGTGCATCTGGAACGTTCCCGCGCGCAGGAACCTTCGTCGCAACGCAGCGCCATTGTTGCGCGACGAAATCGCCGCATCTTAGGAACTGCACGTGATCAACGCTGTTCTCCCCGCATGCGTTTTCTGCTGAAGGAGAGGACAAACATGTTGATGAAATCGATCGCCGCCGGCCTTGCCGGCACGGCATTTCTTGCGACCGTTGCGTTCGCGCAATCGCCGACCACCACCACCGACAAGGCCGCGCCTGCTGCCACCGCGACGACCACCACCACGACCGCGTCGGGTGAGTGGCGTACGTCCAAGATGGACGGAATCAAGGTCTATAACGATGCCAACGAGAACATCGGCTCGATCAACGATCTGCTGATGGACAAGAGCGGCAACGTCAAGATCGCCGTGATCGGCGTCGGCGGCTTCCTCGGCATGGGCGAGCATCTGGTCGCCGTGCCCTATGAGAAGCTGAAATTCGTCAACCAGGCCGTTGCTTCGACGACCACGACCAAGCCCGCGACGACCACGACCACGGGCGCTGCGACCGGCACCGAGAAGACCACGACGACCACGGCGACGGCGTCGGGCTCGAGGTGGTATCCGGACCATGCCGTGTTCAATGCGAGCAAGGACGAGCTGAAGAACATGCCCGAGTTCAAGTACTCGGAGTAAATGCGGATCGCGCGATAGCCTAAACGAAGCGCGCCCGGCTTTCACCGGGCGCGCTGTCGTGTCGCTTTTTTCTACCGTCATTGCGAGATGTCGATCCTCACCCTGAGGAGCGCGCCAGCGGCGCGCGTCTCGAAGGGCGAGGCCACCGGCGGGGCCTTCATCCTTCGAAACGCTTGCTTCGCAAGCTCCTCAGGATGAGGAATTGGCACCGGCCGGTCGGCCGCTTGGTCTCACTTCACCAGCGGGCAGCCGCCCTTGTCGAGCGGACGGAAGGCCTCGTCGCCGGGCACGGTGGCGATCAGCTTGTAGAGGTCCCACTCGCCCTTGGACTCCTCGGGCTTCTTGACCTCGAACAGATACATGTCGTGGACCATGCGGCCGTCGATGCGGATCTTGCCATTCTTGGCGAAGAAGTCGTTGATCGGCGTCTTGCGCATCTGCTCCATCACCTTCGGCGCCTCGTCGGTCTTGATGGTCTCGATCGCCTTCAGATAGTGCATGGTCGCCGAATAGAGCCCGGCCTGGATCATGGTCGGCATGTGTCCCACCTTCTCGTTGAATCGCTTCGAGAAGGCGCGCGTCTCCTCGTTCATGTCCCAGTAGAAGGCATCGGTGACGATCAGGCCCTGCGTCGCCTTGATGCCGAGCGAATGCGTGTCGGTGATCTCCTGCAGCAGCGCGATCATCTTCTGGCCGCCCTGCGTCAGGCCGAACTCGGACGCCTGCTTCAGTGCGTTGGTGGTGTCGCCGCCGGCGTTCGCCAGCGCGACCACCTTGGCCTTGGAGGCCTGGGCCTGCAGCAGGAAGGACGAGAAATCCGACGAATTGAGCGGATGGCGGACCTCGCCGAGCACCTTGCCGCCGGTCTCCTTGACGACGTTGGCGGCGTCGCGCTGCAGCGCCATGCCGAACGCGTAGTCGGCGGTGACGAAGAACCAGGTGTCCTCGCCGCGCTTCACCATCGCCTTGCCGGCGACGTTCGACAGCGCATAGGTGTCGTAGGTCCAGTGCACCGTGTTGGGCGAGCATTGCGCGCCGGTGATGTCGGACGAGCCGCCGCCGGAATTGATGTTGATCTTGTTCTTCTCGCGCGTCAGCGCCGAGACCGGCAGCGCCACCGAGGACGTCGGCACGTCGAGGATCGCGTCCACCTTGTCGTTGTCGTACCAGTTGCGGGCGATGTTGACGCCGACGTCGGGCTTGTTCTGGTGGTCGGCGGAAACGATCTCGATCGGCACCCCCGCGACCTTGCCGCCGTAATCGGCGACGGCCATCTCGACAGCGGCGAGCGAGCCCTTGCCGGTGGCGTCGGCATAGAGGCTCGACATGTCAGTGAGCACGCCGAGTTTGACGACATTGTCGGAAATCTGCGCCTGCGCCGCGCCTGACATGGCGGCGAGCGCAAGGCCGGCCGCGACCGCGGCGATGAGTTTTTGCATGGTTGTTCCCTCAGCGTTGTTGTTTGGGTTTTTGTTGCGGGGATCGTTGTAGCGACAAACGGTCGCGGCAGTTAAGCCAAAGATGCGTGAGGGGCCAGCGAATTTGCAAGGCGCGGCGGTGTTCTTGCCCTCTCCCCTTGTGGGACCCCTTGTGGGAGAGGGTGGCTCGCCGCGCAGCGGCGAGACGGGTGAGGGGCTCTCTCCGCGTATCCAACTCTCATTGAATGGGCGGATAGATACCCCTCATCCGGCGCTACAGCTGAAGCTTCGCTTCGGCGTTCTTAAGAACGGCGGCCGAAGGCCGCCTATGCCACCTTCTCCCACAAGGGGAGAAGGAAGAAGAGTGTTCCGCTCAGCCTTCGCCGCCCTTGAGGCGTTCGTTGCGCCGGCGCAGGCCTTCCAGGGTGGCGAGGAGGATGACCGAGACCGTCGTCAGGATCACAGCCGCGGCCGTGATGGTCGGGCTGATGTTCTCGCGGATGCCGCTGAACATCTCGCGCGGCAGGGTGCGCTGCTCGGGTCCTGCCATGAACAGCACGATCACCACTTCATCGAAACTGGTCGCGAAGGCGAACAGTGCACCCGAGGCAAGGCCGGGCAGGATCAGCGGCAGGATCACGCGGCGGAACGCTTGAAGCGGCGAGGCACCGAGCGAGGCGGCGGCGCGTGCGAGATTGGTGTCGAAACTCTGCAGTGTCGCGCCGACCGTGATCACGACAAAGGGCGTCGCCAGCGCGGTGTGGGCCAGGATCAGGCCGAGATAGCTGCCGGTCAGGCCGATCGGTGCGAAGAAGAAATACAGACCCACCGCGGTGATGACACCGGGCACGACGACCGGCGACAGCACGAACGCCAGCACCAGCGGCTTGAACCGGCTTTTCCACTGCGCGAGCCCGAGCGCGGCGAGCGTGCCGAGCACCATCGACAGCAAGGTCGAGGCGACGCCGATGATGATGCTGTTCTTCAGCGAATTCATCCAGCGCGGTGAATTGATGAAGTCGTCGTACCAGCGCAACGAGAGGCCCGGCAGCGGATAGGTCAGGTACGAGCCCGAGCTGAAGGACAGCGGCATGATCGCGAGGATCGGCGCGATCAGGAAGATGAACACCAGCGTGGAGATGACGATGGTCGCGGTCCATGCGATGCGCTGGCTGGGCGTGCGGAGGGAAGGATTGTCGCTCAATTCTTCATCCCTCCCGTGACCTGCTGGCCCTGCACCAGCTTGCCGTAGACGAGAGCGAGTAGAAGTGTGGCGAGCAGCAGCACCGCACCCAGCGCCGAGGCAAGACCCCAGTTCGCGGTCTCGGTGGTGTAGAGCGCGATGAAGTAGCTGATCATCTGGTCGGCGGCGCCGCCGACGAGCGCCGGCGTGATGTAGTAGCCGAGCGCCAGGATGAAGACGAGCAGGCTTCCCGCGCCGATGCCGGGCAGGGTTTGCGGCAGATAGATCCTTAAGAAAGCGGTGAGGGGCGGCGCGCCGAGCGATGCTGCGGCCCGCATGTAGGCCGGCGAGATCGCCTTCATGCTGCTGTAGAGCGGCAGGATCATGAACGGCAGCAGCACGTGGGTCATGGCCACGCAGACACCGAAGCGGTTGTAGATCAGGCGCAACGGCTCGTCGATGATGCCGAGCCAGTGCAGGCTGTCGTTCACGACGCCCTTGCTCTGCAACAGCACGATCCAGGCGCAGGTGCGGACCAGCAGCGAGGTCCAGAACGGCAGCAGCACGAAGATCATCAGCAGGTTCGACCTGCCCGGCGGCAGCGCCGCCAGGAGGTAGGCGACCGGGAAGCCGAGGATCAGGCAGAGTGCGGTAACACCGAGGCTGATGAGGAAGGTGCGGGCGAAGATGTCGCGGTAGATCGCCTGATCCGGTGACGCCGCGACGATCGCGCCGTCCGCGTTGCGCGTCAGGTCGAGCGCCGCCAGAAGGTAGAAGCCGGTCATCGGGCCGCTGGCATTCTTGATCGTGGTCCATGTCGTGCGCTCGCGCCACGCTGGATTGATCTTGCCGAGCGTCTCTTTAGCCGTCCCCGCTTCCGGCACCGTCTTCAGATTGCGTGCCGTGCTGGTCAGGATCGTGCGAAAGCCGTTCAGCGCGTAATTGAGCCGCTTGGCCGAGACGGCGATGGTGCCGGCGGCGCGCGCCGCCTGGATGTCGCTTGCCAGCGCCGCGTAGGCCTTCTCGTCCGGCAGGTCCTTGCCATCCCAATCGGCGAGCGCAGCGATGGTTTGCGGCAGAACCTGACGCACCTCGCGATCATCGACCGCGCGCCACAGCATGCCGGCGATGGGCCCGGCGAAGGTGAAGAGCAGAAACAGCAGCAGCGGCACAACCAGCGCCAGCGCCTTGAGCTGGCGCGCGCGCTCCGCTTGCCTCAGGCGGCGCTTGAGCGGCACCTTGGGCTCGGAGTCAGCCAGGGACGCTGCTGTCATGGCGTGCGCCTCTTCGACCGGACATCTGGGCGAGCGCCTCGTCCTTCGAGACGACCGCTTCGCGGTCTCCTCAGGATGAGGCTCATCGACAGCGGTGCATGTGACATGGCTGCCGCACACTCCGCCCTCATCCTGAGGAGCCCGCCTAAGGCGGGCGTCTCGAAGGATGGCCGCAACGAAACTGCGCTCGATGCGCGCCGCACGCCGGTCGGGCCGCGCGCTACTTCGCAGCCCATTTGTTGAAGCGCTCGGTCAGGCGGTCGATGTTCTCGAGCCAGAAGCCGACGTTGATCTCGACCGCGTTCTTGATGTTGTCAGGCGCCGTCGGCAGATCCTTCAGAACGGCGGGCTGCAGCTTGGCGGCCGCGTCCTTGTTCGACGTGCCATAGGCGATGTTCTCCGACAGCTTCGACTGGTTCTCCGCCTTGCCGGCAAAATCCAGGAACTTGTAGGCGGCGTCCTTGTTCGGGCTGCCCTTCAGGATGACCCAGCTGTCGAGGGTGAAAAGCGCGCCGTCCCACACCATGCCAAAGTTCTTCTTGTCGTTCTTGTTCGCGGTGTCGATGCGGCCGTTATAGACCGAGGTCATCGCCACCTCGCCGGAGGCGAGCAATTGCGGCGGCTGGGCGCCGGCCTTCCACCAGACGATGTCGCCCTTGATGGTGTCCAGCTTCTTGAACGCGCGCTCGATGCCCTCGTCGGTCGCCAGCACCTTGTAGACGTCCTTCGGTGCGACGCCGTCGGCCATCAGCGCGATCTCGAGCGTGGTCTTCGGGCCCTGACGCAGGGCGCGCTTGCCCGGGATCTTCTTGATGTCGAAGAAGTCGGCCCAGCCGTTGGGGGCCTCCTTCAGCTTGTCCTTGTCGTAGCCGAGCACGAAATCGTAGAGGATGGCGCCGACGCCGCAGGGATTGACGGACGGCTGGATGTAAGCGGCTTCGCCGCCGATCCTGGAATAGTCGAGCTTCTCGAACAGGCCTTCCTCGCAGCCGACCGCGAGCTCGTCGCTCTCGACCTGGACGACGTCCCAGGTGGCCGCGCCCCCCTGGACCTTGGCGCGCAACACGCCGACGCCGCCGTCCCAGGACTCGTCATTCATGGCAACGCCTGATGCCTTCTTGAACGGCTCGAAGTAGACTTTCTTCTGGGCATCCTGATACGCGCCGCCCCATGAGACGACGGTGAGGTCACGCGCCTGCGCGACCGTGGCCAGCGCAGCGCTGGCGCTGAACGCCGCGGCGAAACCCAGAGCAATCTTGCCAATCTTGCGCTTCAGCATGGTCCTAGTTCCTTCTTCATGTGCGTTGCGTTGATGTTGATCGCTTGATCAGACCGGATCGAGGGCGAGGCAATCCTCGGGGCGGAAGGTGATGAAGATGTTTTCGCCGTGCGCCAGGCTGGCCTGCACGCCTGGCTGAAGCTTGACCATGAACTCGGCATTGCCGGCGACATCGAGCACGGCCAGCGCGTGGTCGCCGAGATAGATGGTGTTCTGCACTGTGGCCGGCAGCCGGTTCGGTCCGTCGCTGCAGGCGCCGTCGGAGACAATGGCGATCCGCTCCGGCCGCACCGACAGGGAGGTCGATGCGCCCGCGCCTGAGACGTTCACAGCGCGTGCGGTCACGGCGCCGCCGCCGGCCAGCGCGACGCGGCAATAGTCCTTCTCGATCGACTCGACAGTGCCGGCAAGCACGTTGTTCTCACCGATGAAGTGGGCGACGAAACTGTTGACCGGACGCTCATACAGTGCGTCGGGCCGGTCGATCTGCTGCACGACGCCGTCGTTGAACACGGCGATGCGGTCCGACATGGTCAGCGCCTCGCTCTGATCGTGGGTGACGTAGACGATTGTGATGCCCATCGTCTCGTGCAGTTGCTTGATCTCGAGCTGCATCTGCTCCCGCAGGCGCTTGTCCAGCGCGCCGAGCGGCTCGTCCATCAGCACGAGCTGCGGATTGAACACCAGCGCGCGGGCCAGTGCCACGCGCTGCTGCTGGCCGCCGGAGAGCTGCCCGGGCCGCCGCTGCGCCATGGTTTCCATCTTGATCATGCGCAACGCCGCGTTGACGCGCTCCTGCGCTTCGGCCTTGTTCGTCTTGCGAACGGAGAGCGGGAAGGCGATGTTCTCCGCGATCGTCAGATGCGGAAACAGGGCATAGTTCTGGAACACCATGCCGATGTCGCGCTTGTGCGGCGGCACGTTCTTGATCGGCCGGTCCGCGAGATAGATCTCGCCCTGGGTCGGAACCTCGAAGCCGGCCAGCATCATCAGCGTGGTCGTCTTGCCCGAGCCCGACGGGCCGAGCAGGGTGAGGAACTCGCCCCTCCTGATGTCGAGATCGAGGTTCTTCACCACGAGGTGCTCGCCATCATAGGTCTTCTGAATGCCGGAAAACCTTACCAGTGCCGGCGCAGGCGTGACCATGCCGGCTTCCATCTCGTCCTCGCGTATCAGCTACGTTGCTGTCAGCACCTCGTTCGAGGTTGCGTGAAACAGCTTAGCATCCTGCGACGAGAATGCCAGCGGCGCAAGCGACGAGAGAGCGCGGGAAGCAGCGTGCGAGGGCGCGCTACATCCCCGACAGCTTGGTCACGTACACGTTGAGCGAGCCACCGGCCTCCGCGACGACGCGCAGCGTCTTGGAATCGAAGGCGATGTCGGCGAGCGTCAGGCTGTCGATCCTGGCGTCGACCTTGAGGCCGTCCTCGCTCTTCTGGTAGCCGGCGATCGCGGTTGCGATTTTCTCGCGGGCGTTGGCGGCGATCGGCTTGAGGTCGAGCGTCGCCTTCTGCACCAGCGCCTGCTGCATCTGCGGCACGACCGCGCGCGCCGCGGCGCCGAGCAGGCCGAAGGCGGCCTCGGACTCGACCGCTAGCTGGATGTCGGCGAGCCGCAGCGTCTGCTGTGCCTGGTCGAGCATCGGCCGGCCCCAGATGTGCACGGTCGCCTCGGCGCCGAGACCGAGCCAGCTCTTCTTTTCCTTCGCGCGCACCAGCAGCGAGATCAGCAGCCGCTCGCCCGACGGGATCACGTTGACGCTCTTCACGGTGACGTCGACCGGGCCGGAGCCGTCCTCGGGATAGGTGTGGCCGACCATCTGCGCGGCGATCAGCTTGTTGATCTCGGTGAAGGGCACGTCGATGGGAACGCCGATGTTCACGCCGGTGCCGGTCGGCGGCACGATCGAGATCTTCTCGGGGAACGGACAATCCGGCTTCGACGGCGTCGAGGTCACGCGCGTCTCGAGCTCGAGGCCGAGCAGCAAGGTCACGTTCTGCGCATCGACGCGGGGCTGCGCGGCGATGGCGCGGGTCGGCTTCATCTCGAGCCAGAGCGGCGGCAGGGAGCCCGCGCCCTGCAGCGGGATCGAGCGGCAGGCCTTGGCCCATTGCAGCTTCGCATTCTCCCGCAGCGACGGATCGTTGCGAATGCGCTCGGCGACGACGTTGATCTGCTCGCCGACATTCTTGTCGATCAGCGGCTTCACCTGCGCGGGGACGTTGACCTTCGCGCCGGAGACGTTGAGGTTGGTGTCGCCGAGATTGACCTGGGCGCCGAGATTGGGCTCGAGATGCCAGTTGGCCGCGAGCTTCGGGCGCGAGGTGACGATGACGTTGCCCTTGATCTCGGCGCTGGCGTTCAGATTCTTGATGTTGACCGCGCCGATGCGCTTTGCGGCGTCACCGCCGAGCACGCTGCCGAGCGCATCGCCGAGCGCGCCGGTGGCTTTCGACGACAGCGAGCCCGTCACGTTCAGCCTGCCGCTGAGCGGCGTCGAGATCGTCAGCACGTCCTTGTCGCCGGCAGCCGCCATCGGCCCGCGCGAGGCGGTCCAGCCGATGTCGGCGTTCTCCAGGATCTGCGAGATCGGGTTGTCGGCCTTGCCGGCGAAATTGCGCGGGGCGGCCTTCTCGGCCTGCTCGCGGATCGCCGAGATCGCGATGGCGACCGGCGCCACCACGATCGAGCTCTTCGAGGCCGGCGGCAGCGGCGGCAATTGCGCGACCGGCGGGGCGGAGTTCGTCGCGCGCGGCGACAGCAAGTCCATCGCCTTCAGGCTGACGAAAAACGACACCGCGAGCACCGCCACGGCAATCAGGATAGTCTTTACGTTCAACGCTAGTCGCATCAATCCCCCAAGCCGCCCCGGCAGGGGTTTTACAGGGCGGGCGAGGAGGCCGCTAGAGCGCACCGGTGGGGTGGAATTGGGGCGAATGTGTTAACGGCCGCGACCGCGCCGTTGCATTCGGGCCGTCGGCGCGGCTAGCCGCGCCGGGGACGGCGGACCGCCCTCACATTGCCGCGATCTCCGCCGCCGCAGTAGAAGCGGTCGCCGCCATCGGATTCCAGGCCCGAGACCATGGTCCCCGCGGGCAGGTCGAGCTGCTCCAGCACCTTGCCCGTCTCAGGGTCGACCCGCCTGATGTCGCTGTCCTCGCCCTCCCAGGTGCCGTGCCAGAGCTCGCCGTCGACCCAGGTCACGCCGGTGACGAAGCGCTTGCTCTCGATGGTGCGGAGCACCGCGCCGGTCTCGGGATCGATCTGGTGGATCTTGCGCTCGCGATATTGCCCGACCCAGAGCGAGCCTTCGGCCCAGGCAAGCCCGGAATCGCCACCGCCGCCGGGCGCGGGGATGGTGCCGAGTATCTTGCCCGTGGCCGCGTCGATCTTCTGGATGCGGTCCTCGGCGATCTGGAACAGGTGCCGGCCGTCGAATGCCGTCCCCGCATGCGCGGCGACGTCGATCGAGCGTGCGATCTTGCCGCTGTCGGGATCGACCGCATTCAGCCTGTCGCCGGATGCGAACCAGACGTGCGTGCCGTCATAGGTCACCCCATGCACGGCTTCGACGCCCGCAAACGGTCCGTACTCCCTGACGATCTCGGCGGCTGAACGTTTCATGTGCTCGGTTCCTGTGATGTCGCCATCCTACGTCTTCAAGAGAGGTCCGGGGAGTAACAAGCCTGTCGGGAAACCCGGGACGGGCGGCGTCATCCAGCGCCGCGCGCGGCCGTGTCCGAACGATTGCACCTTGTTCGACCGCGCCAGCTCGTCGAGCGCCCGCTGCACCGTGCGCGGGCTCGTTCCAAGCGCAAGCGCAAGCGCCGAGCTCGACCACGGCTCGCCGTCGGTGAGAAAGGCAAGGACCGCGGCGTGCTTCTCCTCGACGGGCCGGGCCAGCACGAGGACGTCGCGCGTCTTGCGCGGCGCCAGCACAAAGCCCTGCTTCGTCGCGCTGACATCGGCCAGCGGCTTGAGCTGGGTGCGGAGCCGTCCGATCTCGACGCGCAGGCGCGCGCGGTGCGATTCATCGGCGTGCTTCGCCCGGAACGCGCCTGATATCAGCACCTCACGCGAGACATCCGCGGGCCATGCCTGCGCCAGCAGACGGGCGAGCGCGAACAGCACCGGTCGCGTTCCGAGCGACACGGCAATGCCCTGCCGGCGAACGACATGATGGAACGTGTCCACGACGAGCGCCTTCGAGCTCGCCAGTCGTTCGACCTCGCCGAGCAGCAATGGGTGCTCGCTGCCGCGCGCGATCAGGCGTGCCGCGGGCGTATTCAGGATGAGGTTCGCGCTGTCGACCTCGGCCATGAGCGCGGGAATTTTGGCCTGCCGCGCCGCGCGGGCTGCGCGGTCGAGCGCGGTGCGCGCGTCTTGCGTTTTGAGGCGCCGGATGGCGATGCCGGCGACCACGAGCTCGCGGACGATCTGGGATGCAGGCGGGAGCGGGGACGAGATGAGCGCGGCCAGCGTCTGCTCGGCCTCGTCGGTGCGCCCGACGAGGAGAAGCCGGCGCGCTTCGATGTGGCCGGCGTGAGCGGCGTTGGCGAGATCGCCATGCTTTTCGAGTGTCGCGCGCGCGGCGGCGAGCGTCTTCGCCGGCCAGCTCAAATCGCGCGAGACCAGCGCGATCTCGGCTTCGGCCACCACGCATCTTGCGCGTGCCACGGCCTCCCTCGGACCGAAGGCGCGTGCGGCGCTGCGCAGCAGCGTCTTCGCCTTGGCGAGATCGCCGAGCTGCGCCATCGCGATGCCGCGCAGCGCCAGCGACGGTGCATCGTTGCGCAGCGCAACGCGGTTCAGCGCGCCGAGTGGATCGCCGGCCTCGAGCGCGCGCGCGGCGGCCGTGATCAGCGACTCCATGAATATCCCGCCACACTTGTTACTCCCACTGCGCAACCGCTTGGTGCCAGAAATCGTTGACGGCCGACACGTTGCGGCGAGGGGCGAGGGGTTCCGCACGACGCGGAGCGATCGCCCCAACAGGTCAGGTAAGAGGTTTGGAGAGTTATCATGACATCAGTCGAAAAAGCAGGAACCAACGCCGCCATGCAGACACCGCCGGTGGTGTCGCCGCAGGACTGGGAAGCAGCCCGTCAGCAACTGCTCGTGAAGGAAAAGGCGCATACCCGTGCCCGCGACGCCCTCGCCGCCGAGCGCCGGCGCATGCCGTGGATGGAAGTCACCAAAACCTATGCGTTCGAGGGGCCCGGCGGCAAGGTCAGTCTGATCGATCTGTTCCAGGGACGGAAGCAGCTGATCGTCTACCGTGCCTTCTTCGAGCCCGGCGTGTTCGGCTGGCCCGATCATGCCTGCCGCGGCTGCTCGATGGTGGCCGACCAGGTCGCCCATGTCTCGCATCTCAACGCCCGCGACACCACGCTGGTGTTCGCCTCGCGCGCGCCGCAGGCCGACATCATCCGCCTGAAGGCGCGGATGGGCTGGACCATGCCGTGGGTCACCGTCACCGACAGCTTTGACGCCGATTTCGGTGTCGACGAATGGCACGGGACCAACGTGTTCTACCGCGACGGCGATCAGATTTTCCGCACCTATCTGATCAAGAGCCGCGGCGACGAGCAGATGGGCGGCACCTGGAACTATCTCGACATCACCCCGCTCGGCCGTCAGGAGGTCTGGGAGGACTCGCCGACCGGCTATCCGCAGACCCCAACCTACAAATGGTGGAACTGGCACGACAGCTACGAGGCGGGTGCGGCGCCCGACAAGAAATGGGTCGAGGTGTCCGACGCCGGCGAAATCGCGCTCCGCACGCCGGGGGCGCAGTGAGCGACGTCCATCCTGCCGGCACCAGCCGTGACGGCGGGGAGGCCGCATCTCACCTCGCCCGATGGCTGGGCCTGGCGGCCACGCCCACCTTCGCGATCATGGCCGTGCTGACGGCCGTGCTCGGCGGCGGCCCGGCGGACATGCTCTGCTCAAACGGACATGGGCTGTCGCCGGGCGGGATGGTGCCGATGTATCTGCTGATGAGCGCGTTTCATTCGGCAGCCTGGCTGAGACTGCTCTCGCGGCGGCGTGCGGCAGGCCGTTGAGCGGCGCAAGCGTGAGCGGCCCCGGCCTTATCGGGGCTGCGTCGCGCCGCCGTCGTCGAAGAACAAGGCCATCAGGGTTTCATCGTAGTATCGGCCGTTGTGTTTCAGCGCCTTCACGCCGCGGCCGTATTCGACGAAACCGGCTGCCGCGTAGAGGCGCAAGGCGGCCTCGTTCTCGCTGACGACGACGAGCTGGAGCTGCTCGACCCGCTTTGCGGCGTGCGCGACCACTGCGTCGACAAGCAGCCGTCCCGTGCCGGACCGACGCGCGCCGGGCTGCACATACATGCCCCACAGCACCGCCTTGTGCGCGGTCTTCGCACCGTCCTCGCGACGGAAGCCGGCGGTCCCCACCAGCTCGCCCGCGATGAACGCGCCGAACACGTCCGATGCCGTGAGGCGCTCCTCGAACCAGGCAAGCGGCTTTTACTGCTCGCGTTCGAACGTGCTGGTGAAAGCCTCGGGATGGGTGGCGAGTGCTTCCAGACGAACGGTGCGGTAGGGCGCGGCATCGGCGGGGGTGAGCAGTTTGATCGCTGGGGCGGCGGCGTGATGAACGGGCGTCATGTTGGGGCGGTGTCCGTTGGGATCGTCAGAATGCCGCGAACTCAGTATCCTCATCCTGAGGAGCCCGCCATAGGCGGGCGTCTCGAAGGATGGGGAGTGTTACGCTCCGCAGGCGCGGCATCTCGACCCTATCTCCTGCGTTGGCCGTAATGTCTGCGGTCGCGCCCGCTCGTCCTTCGAGACGCCGCTGACGCGGCTCCTCAGGATGAGGCTTAACTGGCGCCTCGCGAGCTGAGGCAGGCATTGGGAGGCGGAGCCGTTGCCACAATACCGCGAGCCCCACATTCCGCTCCTCATCCTGAGGAGCCCGCTACAGGCGGGCGTCTCGAAGGATGATGTGATCCGCGCTTTGCCAGTTCTTGCAGCTCGGCAAAGTCGCCGCGCATGAAGGCTTCCTTCTTGGCGCGGCTCCATTTCTTCAGCTTGCGTTCGCATTCGATCGCGTCGGTGACCCGATCGAACCATTGCGAGAAGACGAGCGTTACAGGCCTACGCGACTTTGTGTAGCCGCCGAAGGTGCCGGCGTTGTGTTGGGCGATCCTGAGCTCGAACTCGGTCCGCGTCGTGCCGATGTAATAGCTGCCATCGGCACATTTGAGAATGTAGAGGTACGCGCCGTCTGTCATCGTGCCCGCCCCATCCTTCGAGACGACCGCTTCGCGGTCTCCTCAGGATGAGGCTAACTGGCAGTCGCTGCGCTGGGCAAGTGCCCATGAGGATCTGCTCGTCTGTGCGATCACTATTGCCCTCCCGCCGCCTGCAGATAGGCAACCACCTTCGCCGCGTCCTCCGCGGACTGCTTCTCCAAGCGCAGACGCTCCGAGAGCATGTTGCAAACGAAAACGGCCCCGGTCTGTTCCGGGGCCGTTTGCGTCACAATGTCCTGTCGCTTAGCGCGTGGCAGATCCGAGATCCGCGCGGCGCTCCGTCATCGGCAGCACGATCACCCTGGTGCCGACGTTGACGCGGGAATAGAGGTCGGTGACGTCGTCGTTGGTCAGGCGGATGCAGCCGGACGAGACGTGCTTGCCGATCGTGTCGGGGGCGTTGGTGCCGTGGATGCGGTAGATGGTGCCGCCCAGATACATGGCGCGGGCGCCGAGCGGGTTGCCGGGGCCGCCGGCCATGTGGCGCGGCAGATAGGGTTGGCGGGCAATCATTTCCGGCGGCGGGGTCCAATCGGGCCACTCGGCCTTCTTGGTCACCGACTGCGTGCCGGACCAGGTGAAGCCGTCGCGGCCGACGCCGATGCCGTAGCGCATTGCCTGGCCGTTACCGAGCACGAGATAGAGATAAGTGTTGGGCGTATCGATGATGATGGTGCCCGGCGCCTCACGCGTCGCGTAGGCCACGGTCTGGCGGCGGAAGCGCGCCGGCATCTCGACGGTGCCCTGATCCTCGGACGGCGCGGCCTGGGAGGGCGCTGCCTGGTACGGTTGATAGGGCTGGATCGGCTGCGGCGCGGCCATCGGCGGCAGCGGCTGGAAGAAGGGGAACAGCTGCACCGGCGCGGCGTTGGCCGGGCCTGCGAACGCGATTGCGGAAATCGCGGCTGCGCCAAAAGCAACGGCGCGCGAATACGTCTTGAACGTGTCCAGATTGAACATTGGTCGCCCCTGTTTGCGCGGTGTTTCTTGGTCACCCCGGCACCGTTTCGGTGCTCCGTTGCCTAATTCACTAACGGAAAGAAGTTTCGGGACGTTTGCGCGGAAAACCGAAAACGGTTTCATCGCGGCAAGGATTGTTTCATGACAGTTTCGTGGCCGCAGGGGTCCGTTAACGAACAAAACAGTGGGCCGACACTTCTGTGACGTCACACGCCTGAAATATCCTTCGTTGATGGTCCTAACCCGAGAATCATCAACTCTTGGGATTCCCCATGCGGGTATTGATCGCGACTGACGCCTGGCATCCGCAGGTTAACGGTGTGGTGCGGACGCTGACCTCGCTGGCGAACGCGGCCAAGGCCCTCGACGTCGAGATCGACTTCCTGACGCCGGAAGGATTTCGGTCCTGGCCGCTGCCGACCTATCCGGGCCTGCGCATCGCGCTGCCGAGCCGCAAGGAGATCGCGCGGCGGATCGAGAAGGCCGCGCCGGAAGCGCTGCACATCGCGACCGAAGGACCGATCGGCTGGGCCGCGCGCGCCTATTGCCGCCGCAACGGCCTTGCCTTCACCACCTCCTATACGACGCGCTTTCCGGAATATGTCTCGGTGCGGACCGGCATCCCCGATGCCGTCGGCTACGCCGTGCTGCGCCACTTCCACGATGCTGCCGCGATGACCATGGTGGCGACGGCGTCGCTGCGGCAGGAGCTGTCCGAGCGCGGCTTCAAGCGGCTCGGCTTCTGGACGCGCGGCGTCAACACCGAGCTGTTCCATCCCGACAGTCCCGCCAAGCTCGACCTGCCGGGCCCGATCTTCATGACCATGGGCCGCGTCGCCGTGGAGAAGAATCTCGAAGCATTCCTCTCGCTCGACCTGCCCGGCACCAAGGTCGTGGTCGGCGACGGTCCGCAGAGGGCGGCGCTCGAAAAGAAGTATCCCGACGCCGTCTTCCTCGGCGAGAAGAAGGGCGCGGATCTCACCGCGCATCTCGCTGCCGCCGACGTCTTCGTGTTTCCGAGCCTCACCGACACGTTCGGCGTGGTGCAGCTCGAGGCGCTCGCCTGCGGCACGCCGGTTGCGGCGTTTCCGGTGACGGGCCCGAAGGACGTCATCGCCGATCATCCGATCGGCGCGATCGACCATGATCTGCGTACCGCGTGCCTGCGCGCACTCACCATGTCGCGCGAGACCTGCCGCAACTTCGCGCTGGAACGTTCCTGGGAAAACAGCGCGCGCCAGTTCGTCGGAAACCTCACCTCACTTCAGCCCAGCCGCATCCTGCGTGCCTCGCCGGTCATGGCGCGGCGGCCGGTGCGCGGTTGATCAGCAACGTTCGAACCACAGCGAGAACCTCATCGATGGCTAAGATCATGAACCTTGACGGCACCCAGCAGATCGACCTCACCCGCGGCACGGTCGAGCAGGCGTACGATCGCTGGGCGCCCGTTTACGATCTCGTGTTCGGCGGTGTGTTCGCCAAGGGCCGCGCGGCCGCGATCGCGGCCACCAACAAGATCGGCGGTCGCGTGCTGGAGGTCGGCGTCGGCACCGGCATCTCGCTGCCGCTCTACGCGCCGCATCTGCGCATCTTCGGCACCGACATTTCGGAAGCGATGCTCGACAAGGCGCGCCAGCGCGTCACCGAGGGCAATCTCAAGAATGTCGAGGGCCTGGCGGTGATGGATGCCGAGAAGCTCGAATTCCCTGACAACTCCTTCGACGTCGTGATGGCGCAGTATGTCGTCACCGCCGTGCCGAACCCGGAGAAGGCGCTCGACGAATTCGCCCGCGTGCTGCGCCCCGGCGGCGAGCTGATCATCCTCACCCGCGTCAGCGCCGACACCGGCATGCGCCGCTTCATCGAGCAGAAGCTCCAGCCGGTGGTGCGTCCGCTCGGCTTCCGCACCGCCGAGTTCGCCTGGTCGCGCTATACGAAGTGGCTGGCCGGCGCGCATGGCATCGAGCTCGCCGAGCGCCGCCTGATCCCGCCGCTCGGTCATTTCTCTCTGGTGCGCTTCCGCAAGGTCGACGTCGCCAAGGCAGCCTGACCGCTGCTCCTCATGGTGAGGAGGCGCGTCAGCGCCGTCTCTCGGACGATGCTTCGCATCGCTCGGTGAAGCATGAAGGCCCGCGCTGCTGCAGCTCGGCCTTCATCCTTCGAGACGCGCGTTCCGCGCTCCTCAGGATGAGGCGACAGAGTAAGACGTGCGTCATCGCGCCGCTGCACATCGTCACATGACAAAATGATGATGTCACATGGCGTACATCGAATCCCTGTAAATCCTGAACCCGAAAGCATTTTGGGGGAGAGCATGATCAAGAATTATCTCGAGCAGCTGCGGATCCAGCGCTGGGACGACCATCGCTACTATCACCACAGCCGCATCAATCAGAGCCTGCACTTCGTCAGCGCGCTGAGCTTCCTCTTCGCCTATGTCTGGCTGTTCGTCGATCCCATGATCTCGGCGCTGGTTGGCTGGCTGGTCTCGATGACCTCGCGCCAGGCCGGTCACTTCTTCTTCGAGCCGCACGATTACGACCACATCAACCAGGCGACGCACGAGCACAAGGAAGAGATCAAGGTCGGCTACAACCTTCAGCGCAAGGTGGTGCTGATGGCAATCTGGGCCGCGTCCCCGCTGGTGCTGTTCGTCGATCCCACCCTGTTCGGCCTGTTCACGCCCTGGGCGAGCGCGACCGACTTCATGCGGCAGGTTGCCAAGATCTGGCTGGTGATCGGCGGCGGCGGTCTCCTGTTCCGCACCGTGCACCTGTTCTTCATCCGCGACGTCGAGACCGGCCTCGTCTGGATGACCAAGATCCTGACCGATCCCTTCCACGACCTGATGCTCTATCGCAGCGCTCCGCTCGCTCTGATGCGCGGCGAGCTGATGGACCCCGGCCTGCACCTCAACCCCGAGCACACGCTGGGCCTCATCTCCGAGCCCACGCTCGAAGAGCAGCACGCCTGAGCGCGCTTGCGCACACCACACACTCCGATGTCTGATGGTTACGTCATGCCCGGCCTCGTGCCGGGCATCCACGTCTTGGGGGCTGCTCCTTCGCCTCTCTCCGCGTGCGGGGGAGTAGGATCGAGCGCTGCCACAGACGCCGTCATTCCGGGATGGTCCGAAGGACCAGACCCGGAATCTCGAGATTCCGGGTTCGGCTCTTCGAGCCGCCCCGGAATGACAGTGGCTATGTGGAAAGGCCCAGCCTCAGCGCCCAAAGCGCTTGGCCAGCATCTCTTTCAAGATCTGCCGCTTGATATTCTTGTTGGTGAGCACGCCGTCGTGCCACCAGAAGCCGTCGGCCTTCATCTTCTCGGCGGCACGGACGAAGCGGTCGGCGACTTCGCTGAAATCGGCGTCGGTGTAGTTGAGGCTGAAGATCAGCCGGCCGGTGCCGACCCAGCTCAGGGACAGGCCCTCGGCGCGCAAATAGTACTGCAGCATCCAGTTGTAGCGGGACGGGGTGGTGTATTTCACCGTCCAGATCGACGAGAAGTTGGCGAACTGCACCGGCAGCCTGGCGTCGGTCATCATCTGGTTGAGCTTCTGGACGCGCCCGTTCCAGGTCGCCTCCAGGCCGTCATAGATGGCGCGGAAGTTCGGGCTTGCGAGCCGGCTCAAAAACTCGTCCATCGCCGTCATGACGTAGGGATGCGAGTTGAAGGTGCCGCGGGCGAAGCAGATGTCGGCGGGACGATCGTCGCGGAAGCGGCGCATCAACTCCTTCTTGCCGCAGACAACGCCGACCGGCAGGCCGCCGGCAAGGCTCTTGCCGTAGGTCACCATGTCGGCCTTGACGCCGAAATACTCCTGGGCGCCGCCGGCCGCGAGACGGAAGCCGACGAACACCTCGTCGAAGATCAGCACGATACCACGCTCGGTGCAGACCTCGCGCAGCTTCTTCAGCCATTCGGTGTACGCCGCGCGATCGAAATTGCCGCCGCGCGAGGAATCGACCAGCGAGGAATCGCCGGGCGCGTTGACGTTCGGATGCAGGCCCTGCAGCGGATTGACCAGCACGCAGGCGATGTCCTTGCGCGTGCGCAGCACGTGCAGCGTCTTCTCGGACATTTCGGAGAGCGTGTAGGTCTCGTGCGCGGCGATCGGGTTGCCGACGCCGGGCTGCACGTCGCCCCACCAGCCGTGATAGGCGCCGGCGAAGCGGACGAGGTGCGTGCGCTTGGTGTGGTAGCGCGCCAGCCGCACCGCCTGCATCACGGCTTCGGTGCCGGACATGTGGAACGAGACTTCGTCGAGGCCGGAGATCTGGCGGAGCCGCTGCACGTTCTCGAGGATGACGGGGTGGTAGGGGCCGAGCACGGGACCCAGCGCATGCGCCCGCTTCTCGGAGCCCTCGATGCACTCCTTGTAGAAGTCGTTGCCGAAGATGTTGACGCCGTAGGAGCCCGTGAGGTCGTAGGAGGTGTTGCCGTCGACGTCAGTGACGGTGACGCCGCTGGAGGACTCCATGAAGGTCGAGGTGCCCAGATGTTCGCGGACGAGGCGCGCGAACTGGAACGGCACGCGGTAGCTTTCGGTGAAGTTGAGATCGGAGATCGTTTCGGCCGCTTCCTTCGTCATCGCGCGGCCCTTGGGGTAGCGATCGGCGTAGAGAGCTGCGAGGCGGAAGAAGGCGTCCTTGCGCTGCTTCACCACGTTGTCGGGCGCGCCGTCGCAGCCGAAATACTTGTCGCCCTCGAACTCGTAGAACGGGAGCAGTTTTGCCACCCGCCGCGACATCTTGGAGTGCCCGGCGAGCGACCGGTGCTTGGCGCGGGAGAGTTCGACCCGCGCCTTGATCTTCGGGAAGACGGCGGCAGCAGACGCTGCGGCGGCCACGGACATCGAGAGAATCGGGAGTGTCGTTTCCATGACAACAAGCGCTAATACTGTGAGCTGACAGATTCATGACAGTCAAAGCCCTCATCGCCTCTTTCACCCAGCAGGAAGACCTCAACTTCCTGTTGACCAACCGCATCCCCCGCGCGGCCCTGACCCGGTTCATGGGCTGGTTCTCCAAGATCGAGAACCCGCTGGTGCGGGACTTCTCGATCGCGCTGTGGAAGCTGTTCTCCGACCTCGATTTGTCGGAGGCGCGCAAGACCCACTTCAAGAGCCTGCACGACTGTTTCACCCGGGAGCTCAAGCCGGGCCTGCGGCCGTTCGATCCCGATCCGGCGGTCGTTGCGAGTCCTTCCGACGGCATCGTCGGCGCCCATGGCCGGATCGCCGACACCGAGCTGTTCCAGGTCAAGGGCGCGCCTTACTCGCTGCTCGACCTGCTTGGCGATTCCGCGCTGGTCGACCAGCATCGCAACGGAAGCTTCGTCACGCTGCGGCTGACCTCGAGCATGTACCATCGTTTCCACGCGCCCTATGACGCGCATATCGAGCGGGTCACGCTGATCCATGGTGACGTCTGGAACGTCAACCCGATCGCCTTGAAGCGGGTCGAGCGTCTCTTCTGCAAGAACGAGCGCGCGGTGATCCGCACGCATCTGTCGACTGGCGAGGCCGTAACGCTAGTGCCGGTTGCAGCCATCCTGGTTGCCAGCATCCGGTTGCATTTCCTCGACATGGTGTTGAACGCGCAGACGCGCGGTCCGGTCAATTTCCCCTGCGATGTCAACGTGAGCAAGGGCGAGGAGCTCGGCTGGTTCGAGCACGGCTCGACCATCATCATCCTGGCGCCCGGCGATTTTACCTTCTGCGACGGCATCGCCGAGGGTACGCGCATCCGCGCCGGTCAAGCGCTGCTCAGAAGAAAGTAGCCTTCAATCTGCCGTTCCCGCCGCCTATATGGTCGGCGGGAACGAGCCTACGATTACGGATCTGATGATGGCGCGGGCGCCGGTCATGGCAGCGGGTGGGATTGTGCTGCGGCGCGGAGCTGTGCCGCTGATCGCGATCGTGCGCCAGCGCAAGCGCAACGAATGGGTTCTGCCCAAGGGCAAGCTCGACGACGGCGAGACGCCGAAGGAAGCCGCGCATCGCGAGGTGCTGGAAGAGACCGGCCACGACGTCGCCTTGCACGAATTTCTGGGCACCCTGGTCTATCAGTCCGGTGGGCGCTCCAAGGTCGTGCATTTCTGGCGCATGGAGGCCGACGGCGGTCCCGTCCGCAAGCTGATGAACGACATCAAGGCGGTGGACTGGCTGACGCTGGACGACGCGCTCGTCCGCCTGTCGCGCGAATATGAGCGCGCGTTTCTCACGCAGGTCGGCCCGATCGCGCTCGCCGCGGCGGGGCCGGCGCTTGCGGTTGTTGCCGAGCCGGCACCCGTTCCCGAGCCGAACTCGCCATTGGCGGCCGACGATATCGATGCTGCCTTGCAGACTCTGACGCCGGCCGAGGCGGCTTCGGTCGAAGAATTGCAGCACGGCCTGTTGCAGAAGGTGAAGGCCTGGCTGCGCGGCGAGGCGTGAGGTTGTATCGTGCCGTGCAGCGTTCGGCTTACGAATGAAACTGCATCCGCAAGTTAGTTGGCTCGCGTAAAGCCAACTCGCTCCAAGCCGTCATTGCGAGCGCAGCGAAGCAATCCAGAATCTTTCCGCGGCGGGACTCTGGATTGCTTCGCTGCGCTCGCAATGACGAAGCTGTCACCGCCGCTCTTTCTTCTCCTTCGGAGCCGGCGCGGGCTTGCGCGGAGCGGCAGGGCGCTGTGTGGCGGGAGCACGCTGCTGGAAGCCGCCGGGGCGTTGCAGGCCCGGCTGTTGGGCTGCAGGCGGCAGGCCGGGCTGCATGCCGGTGCGCGGCGGTTGCGGCTGCGGCGTTCCGCTTGGCTGTGGCGGCATGGCGCCGCCGGGCTGAGTCTGCCCGCCGCGTTGCGGCTGGGTTCGCGGCGTGCCGTTGGGTTGTTGAGTCCCTTGTCCTGCGCGCGGTGCACCGGGACGTCCGGCGCCTTGGCCGGGTTGCTGCTGACCTTGCTGCCCCTGGCCCGCGCGCGGGTTGCCCGGCTGCACGGCGCCGCCTTGTTGTCCCTGTCGCTGCGGCGGCTGTGTACCTTGTTGCGTCCCTTGGCGCTCCGGCGTACCCGGCTGCTGCTGACCCGGACGGTTGTTCTGGCCGGGCTGGCCGTTGGGACGTTGCGGTTGCTGGCCCGGCGCCACGTTCGGCCGCAATTGCTGTTGCTGCGGCGGCTGCGCCGGGCGCGGAATGCGGCTGATCGCGGCCGGATTGGCGCGGCGGAAGTCGCGCTGCTCGGTGACGATCTGCCGGCCGGTGGTCTGCGCCAGATGCACCTGGCTGACGAAGCCGCGGTCGCGCGCGATCTGCTGCGCGGGAATCGTGATCGGCACCGCGGCAAAGCGCATGCCGCCGCCGGCCGGGCCGGGCCGGATCGCAAAGCCGCTTGATCCTTGCGTCAGCGCGCCGAGCCGCGTGCCGCTGGTGCGGTCGTTGACCTCGATGTGGCCGACGCGGCCATCGGCGTCGGGATAGAGCTTGATGTTGACGTTGTTGGTGCCGGTTGCCGCCGCGCCCTCGGGCACGTCGACGACGCCGGTGGTGCCGCGAATGCCGAGCGTCGCGGTCGGCGTTGCGATCTTCATGTCGCCGGTCTTCGCCACCGCCGCGGCAACGAAGGCGACGGTGCCCTTGCCGATATCGAAGATCGCCGAATTCTGCTTGCCGCCGTCCTCATAGACGTAATTGTCGATGGTGATCCTGGCGCTGGCGGAGAGATTGAACGTGGTGGCGTCGTTGAAGGTGATGCCGAGCGAGGAGTTCGACGAGGTCTGCACGACGTCGTTGAGATAGATGTCGTCGCGCACGCGCAGCGGATAGGAGTTCTTGTCGCGGATCACGGTCGCGATCCCCGTCACCGTCGCGACGTTGCCGATCGGCTCGACGGCGGTGGTTTGCGCGTCCGCCGTCGGAGCAGGTGTTGCCGACGGCGTCGGCGAGGCCGATGGCGTCGGGGAGGGCGCGGGGCTCGGCTGCGCCTGTGCTTGCGCAAGCTCAATAGCATCGGATGCGGATGCGGTGTTCGCGCCGGCCAGCGGCAAGGCCAGCAGCGGGACAGCAAGCACAAAGCGGCGCCAAGCCACCATCAAAGCCACGAATGAGGTCCCGGTGAGAACGCGAGGCGAGGTCCGCCGATATCAGCCGCATCAGGCTGAATGGCGGATGAACATATGTCGCAGGGGAGGAGCGAACGTTCAAGCGCCACGTCCCGGTGTCAGGGACGTGGCGCCATCATAAGAACAAGAAGGCTTGTCAGCCGCGATGCGTTCGCTGTCAGCTCACGCGCTTCCAGGTCTGGCCGCCGCAGAACATGCCGCCGAAGGCGCAGCCCTGCACGCGCATCGCATTCGGGCCCTTCATCGCGATCGTCGAGTCGTAGTTGCGGCCGGAGTCGGGGTCATGGATGCGGCCGCTCCACTTCGCACCGTCAGGCTTCATGTTGATCAGGATGCGCTCGTTGGTCTTCTCGGCATAGCCGCACAGATTGGCGCCGCACTGTTCGACGCGGACATTGCCCTTGTTCTCTTCGGTCGCCCAGATGCCGATCGGCGAGGTCGGCGCTGCCACGGGCGCGGCGGCGACCGGAGCCGGAGCAGGCGCGGGGACATAAGCGGGAGCCGGGGTAGTTGCGACCGGAGCGGGCTGCGGCGTCGTGTCGACGGACGGCGCGGCGGCAACGACCGGGGCGGCGGGTGCAGCGACGGGCGCGGCCGGCGCGGTCGCCTGCACCGGAGCCTGCTGCGCGGGCTGCGGCTGCACCGGAGCCGGCGCGGGTTGAGCGGCCGGCGCCGGAGCCGGCGCGGTGTCGACGTCATCATCCTTGGAGCCGCCGAGGCCCTTGAGGTTGATGTTGTTCAGCTTGATCGGCTTGTCGGACAGGCCCGGCGCCACGATGGTCACGCAGTTGAGCGAGGCGCAGTTGCGCGGCGTCTCGATGCGGATGTGCTGGCCTTCGATCTGGAACGAGATCGTATTGCCGGCATGGGCAGCGGCGGTCGAAGCCAGGAAGAGCGCGGTGGCGGCGATGGTGAGCTTGTTCATGACAACCTCCGAGGGATGCGTGGTCCCGGTATGGATTGAAGTCGCTGGTGGATGAAGCGTGGTTGGACCCTACGCCGGGCTGGCGGGGCGTTCTGTGATGGTCGTCACAACCGCCTGGCGACGCTGGGTGAGGCAGCGCACATTCAGCCGCAGTCCTTCCTACGTAAGGTCATCGCGACACGGAGGGGAACCCGATGAAACGGCTCGCGACTTCGCTTGGTGCATTGATCGCATTGACGGTGGCTGCGCCCGCGGCCCAGGCCGGCTCCTACTCCTTCTCGATCGGCGGGCACCGGTTCCATGTCGAAGCGCCCAGGAATTGCCGATCGACCTCCTGTGTTTCGGTCTCCAGTCGCAGCCTCCGGCCGACAGAGGAGGCCCGCAGCGTCCCAACACCGCCGCCTGCGCCCGCGCCGGTCATGCAGGCGCCGCAGCCGGTCAATCCGGTGGCCCCGGTTCGTCCGCCGCAGCCGGCTGTGGTCGCGGCACCCCCGCCGCCAGCGCCCGTCCTTGCCGCGACGGCGTCGCAGCCGGTTGTGCCGCCTCCAGCGCCAAAATCAGAAGCTCCGGGATTTGAAACCCCGAGCCCCAATCCGCCGCGGGTTGATCTTCAGCGCGTCGAAGCGCCGAAGGTTGTTGCGCCGATCGTCGTGCCGAGTCCCGAGATCAAGCAAACGACACCGATCGCACAGCGCAGTGACGACGAGCCGGCCTATCTGCCGCTCGGCGAATGGGAGAGTTCCGGTGCCAAGGGCACGGTCCGGATCGAACGCTGCGGCCCGGCGCTCTGCGGCTATGTATTGACCGACGCGTCGAGCAGGGGCGAGAGCGTGCTCGTCAACATGAAGCCGAAGGCGCACGACGTCTGGAGCGGCAGCATCTACAGCCGCTCCAGCGGCAGCACCTATTATGGCACGATGACGTTGACGAACTCCGGCAAGCTCCATGTCGAAGCCTGCGCGATCGGCCGCTTCTGGTGCTCCGGCAACGACTGGACGCGGATTGAGACGCCGCGCGAGAAGGTGATCACGACCTTGCGTCAGTGGGGCGCGCGGTCGTAGGGTTTTTTACCCTCTCCCCTTGCAAGATCGGCGGCGTGACGGGATCGTCCTGCTCGAATTTTCGAGCGCAGCAGGGCGCCCGGCGGCGAAATGATCTGGCGCCGGGGCAAGCGGGTGATGCAATGTGAGTCCTAGATCATGCCGAGCACGATGGCGCCGACAAAGGCCAAGGCCAGATAAGCGGTGACAACGCTCAGCTTCCCGGCGAGGGTCATGAGCTTGCTCCATGCGCGCCGCTTTGCGCGCTGGCGTTATGGTTAACAGAGAGTCTCGGCGCGAAAAAGTAAGCCGTGCTGCCGCTCGGCATTCGCCGCGTTTCTGTGTGCCCGCGCCGGTATGGTTAAAGAACATTGAAATCAACGTGTTGAAGAGTCTTTAAGTAAAATCATCGAACGTGCGTGCATGACGCGCGGAGTTCGCTTGTATCTCGTCGGCTCCATCGTCCTTGTTTCGCTCGCGGGTTGCGGACGCGGCTTGTTCCAGGCCGAACGTGAACCGTGGCGGGCCGAGGCCGAAGCCGCATGCCTGAAATCGGGCGCAGTGAAGGAGGGTCCGGATCTCGTTCGCATCGATCCGATTTCCGGCCCCGGCATGTGCGGCGCCGAGTATCCGTTGAAGGTCGCAGCCATCGGCGAGGCCTCCGGCAGCTACGGCTTTGCCGACGAGGAGCTGCGCCCGCCCGGCAGCATCGGCGGTCAGCCGCGCTGGCCGGTGACGCAGCCGCGATCGAATTATCCGCAGAGCCAGAATTATCCGGCCTCGTCCTATCCGCAGCGGTCGAACTATCCCGAGAGCGCGGTGCGTCAGCCTTCCGGCTACGGCGCACAGCCCGGACCGATGTCGTTGAATGCACCCGGCGTGGCGCCGCAGGAGGACGAGATCGACCTGCCGCCCGAGGGCACCGATGCCGCGGGCGCGGCGCGCTACATGAATGCGCCGAGCTATCCTGCGCGGCAGCCCGCACCTTATTCGCAGGCACCTACACAGCAGCCGCCGCCGCGGCTTGGCCCCGCACAGGGCAATCCCGTCACCGCGGTCGGCCCGGTTGCGGTGAAGCCGACGGCGACGCTGGCCTGTCCGATCGTGTCCGAGCTCGACCGCTGGCTCGCCGATACCGTGCAGCCGTCGGCGATGCGCTGGTTCGGCGCCCGCGTCGTCGAGATCAAGCAGATCTCCGCCTATTCCTGCCGCGGCATGAACGGCAACCCGCACTCCCACATCTCCGAGCACGCCTTCGGCAATGCGCTCGACATTGCGGCCTTCGTGCTCGCCGACGGCCGCCGCGTCACCGTGAAGGATGGCTGGCGCGGCATGCCGGAAGAGCAGGGCTTTCTGCGCGACGTGCAGTCGGGTGCCTGCGCGCATTTCACCACGGTGCTCGCGCCGGGCTCCAATGTCTATCACTACGACCACATCCATGTGGACCTGATGCGCCGCGCCAGCCGCCGGCTGATCTGCCAGCCCGCCGCCGTCTCCGGCGACGAGGTCGCCGCGCGGGCGCAGTCGCGCAGGCCTTACGCGAGTGCGCGCGATCCGTCCGTCACCGGTTCGCTCGGTGCCCGCAAGAGCACGTCGCGCAAGCAGGAAGAGGACGACTACGCCGACGACTAGGGAACGCGATTTCCCTTGTAGCCCGGATGAGCGAAGCGATATCCGGGATTTCTGTGAGTGGATTCCCCGGGGTATCGCTTCGCTCGTCCGGGCTACGACTGCGTCAACCGAATGTCCATCGTCCGCTATCTCACCCATCCGCAAGTGCAAATCGATCCCGACGTGCCGGTGCCGCAATGGGGCCTCAGCCCGGTCGGTCGCGCGCGCACCGAGGCCGTGGCGGACGCAAGCTGGCTGGCGAACACCACGCAGATCATCTCCAGCGGCGAGCGCAAGGCGGTCGAGACCGCCGAGATCATCGCCGCAGAGCTCGGCATCACGATCGACATACGCGAGGCGATGCACGAGAACGACCGCTCCGCGACCGGCTTCCTGAAGCCGACCGAGTTCGAAGCGGTCGCCGATCAGTTCTTCGCGCAGCCTGATATCAGCGTCCGTGGTTGGGAGCGCGCCATCGATGCGCAGGCGCGGATCGTGTGCGAGGCGGAGGCGGTGCTGTCCCGCAACCGCGCGGGCGACGTTCTCTTCGTTGGCCACGGCGCCGTCGGCACGCTGCTGTTCTGCCACGTCGCCGGCCGTCCGATCGATCGCGCCTATGATCAGCCCGCAGGCGGTGGCCACGTCTTCGCGTTCGCGCGCGAGACGCGCCAGATCCTGCACGGCTGGCGACGGTTGGAAGAGATCGAGGCGTAGCTCCAGCGCTGCCGGAAAGTCACTTCGAGGTCGGCTTCAATGGTGCCGGCGCCAATCCCATGCAGCGCTGCACCTCGCTTGGGACGTTGTAGGTCCGCATGATGTGGCGGCTGTCGCGCAGGCCGGATGACTCGCGCTGCACGACGAACATCCAGAGCGCTTGACCTGCTTCCACCACCAGCTTGCGCCTTGCCGGCTGCATCGCGGCCGGCACCTCCGGCAGCGCGTGCGCGGCGTCGAACTCGCGCAAGCGCGTCAGCGCCTGCTCGAGCGTGCGGCCCATCCGTCCAAGCGCTGAGGCCTGTTCCTGGACGATCTCGTAATGGAGGATATCGACAGGCGGGCGAAGATCACGGGACATGGCCGCAATATAGGGCTGCGGCTCCCGCCCGCGCAACGCGCGGCGTGCTTGCCGTTACGTCTTACTTCGCCCGATACGATGCCAGAAACATCCGCGTCGCGCTGTCGACGACTTCAGTCATGCGCTGTTCCGACGGCGGCGGCGCGGCCTGGAAGACGAAGGGCAGGAAGAGCGAGGCCTTGCACAGTTCCATGAATTGCGAGGCCGCAAGGTCGCAATCGTCGATCGCGAGATCGCCGGAAGCGACGTGAATCTTGAGGTATTCGGAGAGCCGGTTGATGGTCTTGTCCAGCACGCGCAGATAATAACGGCGGCCGACATCCGGCATGCGCTCGGCGATCGCCATCACGGTGCGGATCGCCGATCCGCCGCCGGGACGGCAGAGCAGGTGGATGTAGGCCTGGCCAAAATCCTTCAGCGTGGTCTCGGCGTCGCGGGCCGGATCGAAATTGAACACGACCTGGCCGTGAAAGAGCGCTTCCTCCTCGAGAATGGCTTCGAACAGCGCGCACTTGTCGGCGAAGTAGACGTAGAGCGTGCCCTTGGAGACCTGCGCCGCGCGCGCGATCTCACCCATGCTGGCGCCGTCAAAACCGAGATCCATGAACACCTTGCGGGCACCGGCCAGAATCTGGCGGCGCTTGGAGCTGTCCTCCTCCTGGAGGACGTGCAGCTGTTCGCGGCCGGCTACAACCATTGGTTCAGGGTCTCGGAAGGTTTTTGGGTCGGGGCCCGGACTGGGAAACCCGAATAAAGGATTCGGGTCCCTAGGGTCTACGCGGGAATATTATCTATATTGACCGAACCGTTCGGTCAATGATATTTGGGATGAGCGAGAGGGACCTGCCGCTGGACGGCCGCCCCTGGTCGCGCTTTTTTTGGGGAGGCCGTTATGGCCGTATCGAGAGACCAGGCTGCGCGCGTCCTTCGCCAGGAAGCGGTGGAGACGAATCCGGCGAATGCCGACGCTGCGGCCGAGGCGCCGGCAGCCCTGGCCGAGCAGTTGCGCTCCCATGTCGCCGAGGAAACCAAGCGCCGCACCAATGAGGCGCCGGAGAAGCCCGTGACCGACAAGCCGGCCGCAGCCGCGCCGGACGCGCCCGCCGCCGGCGCGCCGAAATCCGGCAAACGCAAATTCGTGCTGATGGGCGTCGGCCTCGTGCTGGCGCTCGCGGCCGCGAGCTATGCCGGCTACTACACGCTGGTCGGCCGCTTCTACGTCTCGACCGACGACGCCTATGTCCGCGCCAACAATACCATGCTGGGCGCGCGCGTTGCCGGCCACATCTCCTCGATCCTTGCCGGCGACAACACGACGGTGAAGGCCGGCGACATCATCTTCCGCATCGACGACGGCGACTACAAGATCGCGGTCGACGCCGCCGCGACCAGGATCAAGACCCAGCAGGCCACGATCGATCGCATCGGCCGCCAGGTCGCCGCGCTCGAGAGCCAGGTGGCGCAGGCCAAGGCGCAGCTCGTCTCGGCCGAAGCCGGCCTCAAGCGTGCCGATCTCGACTATGAGCGCCAGCAGGCGCTGAGCAGCAAGGGCTTTGCCTCGCGCGCCACGTTCGAAAGCTCGGAAGCCGGACGCGACCAGGGCGCCGCCGCGGTCAAGGCCGCGCAGGCCGCCTTCGACGTCGCCGTCAGCAATGTCGACGTCACCAAGGCGCAGCAGGCCGAAGCGCAGGCGCAGCTCGCTGAGCTCAAGACCTCGCTCGCCAAGGCCGAGCGCGACCTCGCCTTCACGGCGGTGCGCGCGCCGGTCGACGGCACGTTCTCGAACCGTCTGGTCAACGCCGGCGACTTCATCTCGGTCGGCCAGCGTCTCGGCAATGTCGTGCCGCTCGACGACGTCTATATCGACGCCAACTTCAAGGAAACGCAACTCAAGCGCATCCGTCCCGGCCAGCCCGTGACGATCAAGGTCGATGCCTATGGCATGCGCAAGTTCTCCGGCGTCGTCGACAGCATCGCAGCGGGCGCAGGCTCGGTGTTCACGCTGCTGCCGCCCGACAATGCCACCGGCAACTTCACCAAGATCGTGCAGCGCGTGCCGGTCCGCATCCGCGTGCCGAAATCGGTGGCCAAGCAGAACCTGCTCCGCGCCGGCATGTCGGTCTATGCGACCGTCGACACCAACAAGGGCGCGGCCGACGCCGACAGTGAGATCGATCTCGACGATCCCACCGCGATCCACCCGCAGTAACTGAAGCTGAGCGCTGCGAGGTCAGGCCATGGCCAACGCCACCACCGCTTCACCTGCCATGATGGCAGCCCCCGCTTCGGAGCGCATCGCGCCGAAGCGGCTGTTCGCCTTCATCATCATGGTGTTCGGGATGTTCATGTCGATCCTGGACATCCAGATCGTCTCGGCGTCCCTCAGTGAGATCCAGGCCGGATTGTCGGCAAGCTCGAGCGAAGTCGCCTGGGTCCAGACCGCCTATCTGATCGCCGAGGTGATCGCGATCCCGCTGTCGGGATTCCTGTCGCGCGCCTTCGGCACGCGGCTCTTGTTCGCGATCTCGGCGGCGGGCTTCACCGCCTCGAGCCTGCTCTGCGGCTTTGCCACGAGCATCGAGGAGATGATCGTCTGGCGCGCGCTGCAGGGCTTCCTCGGCGCCGGCATGATCCCGACGGTGTTCGCCTCGGCCTACACCGTGTTTCCGCGCTCGAAATTTCACATCGTCGGCCCGATCATCGGGCTTGTTGCGACCTTGGCGCCTACGATCGGCCCGACGGTCGGCGGCTACATCACCGATTTGATGTCATGGAACTGGCTGTTCTTCATCAACGTCGTGCCCGGCATCGGCATCACCCTCGGCGTGCTGGCGCTGGTCGATTTCGACGAGCCGCATTTCGAGCTGCTCGATCGCTTCGACTGGTGGGGCCTGTTGTTCATGGCCGGCTTCCTCGGCACGCTGGAATATGTGCTGGAGGAAGGCCCGCAGCATGAATGGATGCAGGACACCTCGGTGGCGATCTGCGCCTGGATCTGCGCGGTCTCCGCGATCGCCTTCTTCTGGCGCGTCTTCACCGCGGCCGAGCCGATCGTCAACTTACGCACCTTCTCCAATCGCAATTTCGCGGTCGGCTGCGTCCTGCAGTTCTGCATCGGCATCGGCCTCTACGGCCTGACCTACATCTATCCGCGTTATCTCGCCGAGGTGCGCGGCTACAGCGCGCTGATGATCGGCGAGACCATGTTCGTCTCGGGCATCACCATGTTCCTGGTCGCGCCGCTGGTCGGCCGGCTCATGGTGAAGATCGACATGCGCTACATGATCGCGTTCGGCCTGATCGTGTTCGCGATCGGCTCCTACCAGATGACCTGGATCACGCGCGACTACGATTTCTACGAGCTGCTCATACCGCAGATCCTGCGCGGCATCGGCATGATGTTCGCGATGGTGCCGACCAACAACATTGCGCTCGGCACGCTGGCGCCCGACAGGGTGAAGAACGCGAGCGGCCTGTTCAATTTGATGCGCAATCTCGGCGGCGCCGTGGGCCTCGCCGTCATCAACACCGTGCTCAACGACCGCACCGACCTGCACATCACGCGCCTGCAGGAGCGCGTGACCTGGGGCAATGCGACCGCGACCGAAACCCTGACCATGCTCATGCAGAAGTTCCAGGGGCTCGGCGATTCCACGCTGATGGCGATGAAGCAGCTCAGCCAGATCGTGCACCGCCAGGCGGTGGTGATGAGCTTCGGCGATGCCTTCTTCGTGCTGACGGTGTTCTATCTCGGCCTCAGCCTGCTGGTCACGCTGCTGAACAAGCCGGCCGCACTCGCCGGCGGCGGCGACGCGCATTGAGGCGGCTACGCACATTGGGCGCGCTATACGCTCGGTGTCGTCGCCCGGCTTGACCGGGCGACCCAGTATTCCAGAGGCCGGCGTTGGGGAGTTCGCGCTCACCACATCCGCCGCGGCGTACTGGATGCCCCGCCTTCGCGGGGCATGACCGCAGAGGCTCAGGCGGCGGCGGAGCGTGACAGCCGCCCCCGCACCAAATTGCAACACTCGCTCGTGATCTCACAGGAGCCCCGTTGCAAAGCGCAAACGGCACATCTATAAAGCGCACCTCATTCATTCGAACCGGGGAGAGATTTGCATGATTTCGTCGCATTCGCAGATCGCATTTCCGCGCTCGATGACCTTCTGGCTCGGTATGTCCTCGACCTCGTAAGAGGTCCTTTCCGCCAGCTTCGATTGGGCACCAAGTCCCGATCGCTCCACTTCCCAAGTCAAAATCAGTCCTAAGTGACGCCGTCTCGGCCTTCGCTGCCGGTGTGCGTCCATCGATGGAGCCGGCCCGCCCGAGAAGCGGCCGGATGAGGTCATGACCGCTCTTTCAAAGAAGCCCGCGGCGATACGCGTGGTTCTGCCCTTCGTGTTCCGGCACTGGCTGAAGCAGCCGGGGCGAACACTCGCGATCGTCGTTGGCCTGCTCGGTGCGACCGCCGCCGACCTGTTCATGCCGGTCTTCTCCGGACACCTGATCGACGCGCTGACGCGCGGGCCGTCCGATCCCGAGGCGCGCCATGCGGCGCTGGTCGCCTTCGGCGCGATCGTAGCGCTGGGCGCGGCCTCGATGGTGCTGCGGCTTGCAGGGCTGCAGGCGATCGTGCCGTTCACGCTGAAGATCATGTCGGAGGTCGCGCAGGATGCCTTCATGCGCGTGCAGCGCTTTTCGACCGACTGGCACGCCAACTCGTTCGCGGGCTCGACCGTGCGCAAGATCACGCGCGGTATGTGGGCGCTGGACTTGCTCAATGACACCATCCTGCTGGCGCTGTTGCCGTCGCTGGTGGTGCTGATCGGGTCGATGATCCTGCTCGGCGTGCACTGGACTTCACTCGGCGCGGTGATCGCGCTCGGCGCGCTGGTCTATGTCGCGATGACGGTGCTGTTCTCGACGCGCTACATCGCGCCGGCTGCGCGTGTCTCCAATGCCTGGGACACCAAGGTCGGCGGGACGCTGGCGGATTCGCTGACCTGCAATGCCGTGGTGAAATCCTTCGGCGCCGAGATGCGCGAGGAGGCGCGGCTGACCCGCGTCATCAAGCGCTGGCGCGTGCGGGTGCGGCGGACGTGGTTTCGCTACAACTACACCGCCATGGCCCAGCTTTCGCTGCTGCTGTGCTTGCGGGGATCCGTGATCGGCGGCTCGGTGCTGCTGTGGATGTACGGGCATGCCACGCCCGGAGACGTCACTTACGTGCTGACGAGCTACTACGTCATCCACGCGTATTTGCGCGACGTCGGCATGCACATCAACAACCTCCAGCGCTCGGTCAACGACATGGAGGAACTGGTGGCGATCCATGACGAGCCGATCGGCATTGCCGACTCGGCCGGTGCACGGCCGATCGCGATCGAGGGCGGCGAGATCGTGTTCGACGACGTCACGTTCCATTATGGCGGCCATCGCGCGCCGCTGTATGACGGGCTGTCGCTGACGATCCGCGCCGGCGAACGTGTCGGCCTGGTCGGCCGCTCCGGCTCCGGCAAGACGACTTTCGTCAAGCTGGTGCAGCGGCTCTACGACGTCACCGATGGACGCGTGCTGATCGACGGGCAGGACATCGCGAAGGCGACGCAGCAATCGCTGCGCAGCCAGATCGCGATCGTGCAGCAGGACCCGATCCTGTTTCACCGCACGCTCGCCGAGAACATCGCCTATGGCCGGCCCGGTGCCAGCCTCGAGGCGATCGAGCAGGCGGCGCGGCTGGCGAATGCGCACGACTTCATCCTGCGCCTGCCGAAGGGCTACGGCACGCTCGTCGGCGAGCGCGGCGTGAAACTGTCGGGCGGCGAGCGGCAGCGCGTGGCGCTGGCGCGCGCCTTCCTGGCCGACGCGCCGGTGCTGATCCTGGACGAGGCGACTTCCAGCCTCGATTCGGAATCGGAGGCGCTGATCCAGCAGGCGATGGAACGCCTGATGAAGGGGCGCACCTCGATCGTGATCGCGCACCGGCTGTCCACGGTGCGCAGTCTCGATCGGATCCTGGTGTTCGACCGCGGCGAGATCGTCGAGCAAGGCACCCATGCCATGCTCGCGGGCAAGCCCGGCGGCATCTATCGCGGCCTGTTCGAGCGCCAGGTGGTGGAGCTCGGACAGATCGCTGCAGCGGAATGAGGCGCGCGGCGGCGGGACGAACGTCCCGCCGTCACGTCGCCTGAGGATGGAATGAGATGAAAGACCTGACGCACGGCTCCATCGTGAGACACATCCTGGCGATGACACCGCCCATCATGGCCGGCATGATCTCGATCATGGTCTGCCAACTGGTCGATCTGTACTTCGTGTCGGGACTAGGCGATGCCGCCGTCGCGGGTGTCGCCGCGGCCGGCAATGCCGGCTTTCTCGTCAACGCGCTGTTGCAGGTGCTCGGCGTCGGCGCGGTGGCGCTGATCGCGCATGCCGTCGGACGCAAGGATCGGGCGGACGCCAATCTGATCTTCAACCAGTCGGTTGCGCTGTCGGTGCTGTTCGGCCTGTTGACCCTGGTCGCGGCAGCGGCGCTGTCGCGCCTCTATATGCGTTCGGTCGCCGCGGACGAGGCCACGATCGAGGCGGGAACCATCTATCTATTGTGGCTCACGCCGGCGCTCGCGCTGGAATTCGTCATGCAGGTGACGGCATCCGCGCTGCGCGCGACCGGCATCGTGCGCCCCGCCATGCTGATGCGGGTCCTTGCGGTCGTCATCAACATCGCGCTGGCGCCGGTGCTGATCTCGGGCTGGGGCACCGGCTATGCGCTCGGTGTCGCCGGGGCGGGGCTCGCGACCTCGATCGGGGTGACGATCGGCACCCTGATGCTGCTGGCGTATTTCCGCAAAGTCGAGCGCTATGTCGCCTTCGATCCGGCGCAGTGGCGTCCGCAGCCGCGCCATCTGATGCGCATTCTCAATGTCGGCCTGCCGGCCGGCGGCGAGTTCGTGATGATGTTCATCTTCATGGGGGTGGTCTATTACGTGCTGAGCGATTTCGGCGCGGCGGCGCAGGCGGGATTCGGCATCGGGCAGCGGATGCTCGGCCTGATCCACATGCCGGCGCTTGCGGTGGCGCTCGCGGCCGGGCCGATCGCCGGCCAGAATTTCGGCGCCGGCAATAGCGCGCGCGTGCGCGAGACCTTCGTCAAGTCGGCGCTGATCACCACCGTCGTGATGGCCGGCTTCCTGCTCCTTGCGCAGTTGAAGCCGGAATTCCTGCTCGCCGGATTCTCCAACGACCAGGAGACAATGACGATCGCCTATCTGTTCCTGCGGATCATCTCGTTCAACATGGTGGCGCAGGGCCTGATCTTCACCTGCTCAAGCATGTTCCAGGGTCTCGGCAACACCAAGCCGGTGCTGCTGAGCTCGGCGACGCGCGTGTTCACCTACTCGCTGCCGGCGATCTGGCTCTCGACGCGACCGGGCTTCCGCATGGAGTATGTCTGGTACCTCTCGATCGCGGCGACCACGCTGCAGGCGGCCTTGAGCCTGTGGCTGCTGCGCCGCGAGTTCAGGAAACGCCTGGCGTCGCCGGAGCAGAAGGCGGCCGAGCCGGCGAGCAGTGAGCCGGTCGCGCCTCCGGCTCGTGCGCCTGCGTAGAGATGGCTTGTGACCTCCCCACGGCTCCGGCTAATTTGTCGCGCCGTGGGGACGGTCAAAGGAGTGTACGTGCTCGGCGTCGGCGTTGCCGGCGGCATGGCGCTCGCCGTGAAGAGGGCGAAGGGCTAGAACGCGCCGATGCTGTTCCAGACCAGAGTGGCGCCCGACAGGAACAACAGGCCGAGCACGACATCGCCAAAATGCTTGTCGCTCAGCGCGTGATAGACGCGCGCGCCGGCCCATGCGCCGATCAGTGTGCCGGGAAACGCGACCAGCGCGAGCCAGACCACCTTGAACGCGACGAGGCCCGACGCCGTCTGCAACACCAGCGCGGTCGCGAGCACCGTGAAATTGAAGAGCTGGAAGATGCCGCGTCGCTCGTGCTTGTTCCAGCCGCGGATATTGGCCCACAGGATCGGCAGCGGCCCGGACAACCCGGCAAGGCCGCCCAAAATGCCGCCGGCAAAACCGATCGCGCCGTCGGCGATCCGGCCGCCGAAGGCGATGGCGAGCGGCTTCTTGTTCAGATAGAGCGCGGTCGAGAACACCAGCAGCAGCACGCCGATGCTCAGCTTGAACACTTTCGGATCGGCCGAGGCGACCAGCATGGTTCCCAGCGGAACGCCGATCAGCCCGCCGATCAGGAACGGCCAGACCAGCGAGAGATCGAACGTCTTCCACATCGACGGCAGCGTCGAGCTCTGTGCGATCACCGAGCAGATCAGCACCAGCGGCACCGCGAGCGAGGGCGGCAGCACGTAGAGCCAGATGCCGAGCGCCATCAGCGCGGTGCCGAATCCGGCCAGCCCCGAGACGAAGCCGCCGGCCAGTGCGCCGAACAGCAGCAGCGCGTAAGTGGACGTTTCCAACCGATTATCCTTGCCGCAATGGGCGATCCCGAACTGTTGATCGCCACTGCCCGCATAGCACGGCTTCGGCCGTGGAGGTCAATTTCAAAACCGCACGCAAGCGTGATCCCCGGGGACCGACCCAGGGCGGGCGTTCGCGGAAGACGTGCCTAGATGTTGGCCGTACTGCAATAAGGGGGCTGCCCGACGCCGTCATGCGCTCCGCCTGTCCCTGAACGAGATGACGGAGAAGCACCATGACCCGCTTGAACATTGCTGCCGCGGCCGCGCTGCTGTCGATGGCGGCCCTGATGCCGACAATGGCGCAGGCGCAGTTTTCCGAGCCCGCGGCCTATCAGGCTGCCCATCCCGACCGTGACGTGCTCAATGGCGGCCAGCTCACGCCGGCAGGCAGAGCGGCTCGCGGCGAGACGGCGGTGCCGAGCGAAGCCTATGCGGCTTATCCGTCAGGCGTTGCACCGGTCGTTCGACCGCATCATCGCCGTCATCACCAGTGATCTAGACGATTTGTCTGGTGTCGGCGGGCCTGTGCAGCGCGCCGACCAGGATGCGCAGCGCTTCGGTCAACTCCGCCCTGTTGCGCGCTGCCCCGAGTGAGAGGCGCGCCGCATGTGGCGGCGTTCCGTCCACGGTGAAGGCATCGCCGGCGACGACCGCAAGGCCATTGCGCAACAGATAACCCGCGACGTCGGGCCGGCCCTCAGGCAACCGCAGCCACAGATGATGGGCGGCGGGTTTGGCCAGGAACTGAAATCCCTTCAGTGCGCGCTGTGCGAGCTGCTGGCGCCCGACCGCCTCGTTGCGAATGGCGGCGACGATGCGATCGGCAATGCCGCTCTCGATCCAGTGCGTCACCAGCGCGACCATCAGCGGCGCCGGCATCTGCACCGTCGCCTGCAAATAGGTACGCATCTGCTGCTGCGCGGTGCTGTCGGGCGTGACGAGATAGGCGACGCGCAGTGCCGGCGCGATGCATTTGGACAGCGTGGTCGCCAGATAGGTCCGTTCCGGAATGAGGTTGGCGATCGGCGAGGCGGCGCGATCGAGCAGGCCGTAGGCGTCGTCCTCGATCAGGATCGTTTCGGCATCGCCGATGATCTTCGCGATAGCGTCGCGGCGCTCGGGAGAGAGCGTCGCCGTGGTCGGATTGTGCAGCGTCGGAATGAGATAGACGGCTTTCGGCCTGTGCGCGCGGCACGCCTTCGCCAGCGCATCGGGCAGAATGCCGCCGTCATCCATGGCGACGCTCACGAGCTTGACGCCGAGCTGCGCTGCGGCGGCCTTGATGCCGGGGAAGGTGAGGGCCTCCGTCAGCACGACGTCGCCGGGCCGCGCCAGGTGCGCGAGCAGGTTGAACAGGATCGTCTGCGCGCCGGGAAAGATCACGAGCCGGTCGGCATGGGCGTGCGGCACGCGTGCGCGCATCCAGCGCGCCGCGACCTCGCGCTCATGCGCGCTGCCGCCGGGCGGCTGGTAGTTCAGGAACGCGGTCAGGCCCGATTGGGCGCGGAGAGCTTCCATGCCGGCGATGATACGCTCGTCGAGCTGCGCCTCCAGCGGATGCGGCGGCACGTTCATCGAGAGGTCGATCGCGACGGGATGCGGCAGGTCGACCGCGCGGCGCGCGCTGGTCTCCGACACGAACGATCCCTGGCCGACGCGGGCTTCCATGATGCCGCGGCGGCGCGCCTCGGTGTAGGCGCGCGTCACCGTGGTGAGGTCGATGCCGAGCGCCTTCGCCAGCGCGCGCTGCGTCGGCAATTGCTGGCCGCGCACCAGCCGGCCCGCGGCGATATCGGCCTCCATGGCATCGACGATGCGCTGATAGCGCGGCCCTGACAGCTCCGAGATTGTAGGGGTCCAATCCATGCAATTTAGGCCCATATCCTTTGAATGTATGGATGCAAGATATTATTGTATGGATCAGCAAAAAGGAAGAGGTGTGGTCATGGCGACCGGTTCAGTCTCTCTCTCAAAGGCGATGTGGCGCGGCTTCCTGGGCAAGTGCCCGAACTGCGGCGAAGGACATATGTTCGGGCGCTTCCTGAAAGTCGCGGACAGCTGCGACCATTGTGGTGAGGAGCTCTTCCATCAGCGCGCCGATGATTTCCCGGCCTATCTGGTGATGGTCGTGGTCGGCCACCTCGTGGTGCCGGCGATCCTCGCGGTCGAGACCGCCTATGCGCCGGCGGTCTGGCTGCAGCTGGCGGTGTGGTTGCCGGTGACGCTGTTTGCCTCGCTTGCACTGCTGCAACCGACCAAGGGCGCCATCGTCGGCCTGCAATGGCAGCTCGGCATGCACGGCTTCGAGGCGGGCAAGCTGCGGCGCGAGGCCACCGAGCTCGCTCCGGTACTTGTGAAGGACTCGCGCGCGGCCTGAAGTGGTCGTGAAGTTTATTTTGCGCGACCGACCACTACACTCCACCGTACCGACACTTACGATGGAAAATACAGATGGCCGGACGCTCGAAGATTTTTCTGCTCTGTCATGGCGCATGGTCCGGCGGATGGTCCTGGAAGAAGATGCATCCGCTGATGGCACAGGCCGGTCACCGCCTGGTGGCGCCGACCTATACCGGGCTCGGTGAGCGTGAACATCTCGCCAGTCCTGGAATCGATCTCGACACGCATATCCAGGATATCCTGAACGTCATCAAGTTCGAGGATCTCAATGACATCGTGCTGCTCGGCCACAGCTATGGCGGCATGGTCGCCACCGGCGTGGCCGATCGCGCCCGCGAACGCGTGACGCAGCTAATCTATCTCGATGCCTTCGTGCCGCGTGACGGGCAATCGCTGTTCGATCTCAACGAAGGCGGGCGCGAGCCGATGCGCAAGGCGGCGGCCGCGGGAGACGGCTACCGCATCCCGCCGAACCCGCCGCCGCCGGACACGCCGCAGGCCGATCTCGACTGGCTGGACGCGCGCCGCGTCGACATGCCGATCAAATGCTGCGAGACGAAGCTGCAGTTGGAGCACGGCGAGCCGGCGATGCCGCGCAGTTACATCTACTGCAAGCGGATTCCGCCGGGCGATGTGTTCGGGCAATTCGCGAAGCGCGCGAAGAGCGAGGAGGGCTGGCGCTATTTCGAGCTCGATGCCAGCCACGCGCCGAATGTCACGGCGCCGGAGGCGTTGATGGGTGTGTTGGAGAAGATAGTCGCCTAACTCACAGTCGTCATTCCGGGGCGCGACGAAGTCGCGAGCCCCGGAATGACATCTGTGAAAATGGTGAGGGGCCCGATGCGTTAGCATCGAACCCCTCGTTGCTTCCTAGTTAAGACGCGCTTTCTTCACGCGAACCGGAACTCCACTTCGCTCGAAAGCGCTTTAGAATATCAGCCGGCCTGTAAGCCGGGTTCTGTAGGGCACCGCCCGCTTGCGCGAACGGTACGTGACGGCCATTCCTCTGGGACCATGTTTGCACATGGCCTCGAGCAACCTACCCGGACGGCGGGCCTGACATCGCCCCGCGGCGTTATCGCTTTCGCGAACAGCCCGCTACGCCGTCCCTATTCGGTTTTGCTCCCGGTGGGGTTTACCATGCCGGCTCCGTTGCCGGATCCGCGGTGCGCTCTTACCGCACCTTTTCACCCTTACCTGCCTGCGCAGCTTGCGCTGCTACGGCACGGCAGGCCCGAGGGCTTGCCGCGCCGAAGCCCAAAGGGCGAAGGCGGGCGGTTCGTTCTCTGTGGCACTTTCCCTGGGGTCACCCCCGCCGGACGTTATCCGGCACCGCATGTCAAGGGAGCCCGGACTTTCCTCCCCGGCGGCCTTTCGGCACCTGCCGGAGCGGCCGTCCGGCCGACTGACGCCCTACGCATGGAGCATTTGTGACGGTTCCGTCAAGCCGGGATCGCCGTGCACGCGGTGGCCGAAATAATTTATCCTGAAGATGTCGTTTGGAGCGTGTCCCGTTCGACTGGATGTCGGTGATCCCCCCGAACAACAGGAGTTGAGCCATGCAATATCTGCTGATGATCTACCAGAACGAGGTCGAATACGCGAAGAACGACGCTGCCACGGCCCAGAAGATGATGGCCGAGTACCAGGCCTTTACCCAAGGCATCGTCCAGAGCGGCAATTTCAAGGCCGGCGACCGGCTGCAGCCGACCACCACGGCGACGACGGTCCGCGTGCGCGACGGCAAGATGCTGACGACCGACGGCCCGTTTGCCGAAACGCGCGAGCAGCTCGGCGGTTACTATTTGATCGAGGCCAAGGACCTGAACGCGGCGATCGAGATCGCGGCACGCATTCCGAGCGCGCGCATCGGCTCGATCGAGGTGCGCCCGATCTGGGTCTACGACAAGTGACCGCGCCCTTGCGCATCGACGCATGACTCCGGGCGAGATTGACAGAATCTTCCGCGACGAGGCGGGGCGGGCGCTGGCCACGCTGATCCGCCTCGTCGGCGATTTCGATCTCGCCGAGGAGGCGTTGCAGGACGCCTTTGCCGTCGCGCTGGAGCGCTGGTCGGCATGCGAGATCCCGGACAATCCGCGCGCCTGGCTGGTCAACGTCGCGCGCAACAAGGTGATCGACCGCATCCGCCGCCAGGCTGCCTTCCGCGGCAAGCAGCGGCAGCTCGTGCACGAGCTCGAGCTGAACGCGCAAGCTGCCGACGAGCCGCCGGCGATGCTCGACGACGACATGCTGCGGCTGATCTTCACCTGCTGCCACCCTGCGTTCGCGCCCGAGGTCCAGGTCGCGCTGACGCTGCGCACCGTCTGCGGGCTCTCGACCGCGCAGGTCGCGCGCGCTTTTCTCGTCGGCGAGGACGCGATGGCGCAGCGGCTCGTTCGCGCCAAGCAGAAGATCAGGCTCGCCGGTATCCCCTATGAGGTGCCGGAGCGCGATGCGCTGGCGCCGCGGCTCGATGGCGTGCTCGCCGTGATCTATCTTGTCTTCACCGAAGGCTATGTCGCGACATCGGGCGCGGATTTGATGCGGCCGGATCTCGCGGTCGAGGCCATCAGGCTCGCCCGCCTGCTCGACCGGCTGATGCCCGATCGCACCGGTATCAAGGGCCTGCTGGCCCTGATGCTGCTGCACGATGCGCGCCGCGCCGGGCGCGAGACGTCGGCCGGTGACATCGTGCTGCTGGAGGAGCAGGACCGCAGGCTCTGGGACCGCAAGCAGATCGAGGAGAGCCTCCGGCTGGTGGACGATGCGCTGCGTGTGCCCGGCCGGCCGCAAGCCTACGCCGTGCAGGCCGCGATCGCCGCGCTGCATGCCCGCGCGCCGAGCTACGAGCAGACGGACTGGCCGCAGATCGCCGGGCTCTACGAGGTGCTGCTGCGCATCAACCCATCGCCGGTGATCGAGCTCAATCACGCCGCCGCGGTGTCGATGGTCGACGGCCCGGCACGTGCGCTCGATCTGGTCGATGCGATCGCCGCGCGCGGCGGGCTCGACGGCTACGAGCTGTTGCCCGCCGTGCGCGCGGACCTGCTGCGACGGCTGGGACGGAAGGACGAAGCGCGCGAGGCCTATCGTCTGGCGACGGAGGCAACGCAGCTCGAGCCGCTGCGGCGGCTCTATGTGCGACGGGTGCGCGAGCTGGACTAAAGCGCGATGAGATTAGGATGAATCGTCATCGCGCTTCAGGTTGTTATTTGAGCATGATCTTTCCGGAAAACCGCTGCACACTTTTCCGGATCATGCTCTAGATACCGAGCGCGCTCTGGTAGGCGAACAGCGCGGGAGCGCCGCCGGTGTGCAGGAAGATGACGTCCTCGTCGTTGTGCCATCGCCCCTGGCGGATCATCGCAATCAGGCCGGCGAGCCCCTTGCCCGAATAGACGGGGTCGAGCACAAGCGCCTCGGTCTGCCCCGCAAGCCGGATCGCTTCGATCGTGGCCTGGTGCGGCACACCATAGGCCGGTCCGGCATGGCCGGCGACCACTTCCACCATGGCCTCGTCGAAGTCCACGCCGAGCAGATCCGCCGCTTGCCGTGCAAGGGCGACCACATCGGAGCGCACCCGCGCGGGCTCCGCATCGATATCGATACCGACGATTTTCGTGTCCGGCATGGCTGCGGCCGTGCCAATGACGAGACCGGCCTGCGTGCCGGCACTTCCGGTGCAATGCACGATGGCGGCCGGCTTGAAGCCCGACCGCGCCGCCTGCTGCTCGATTTCGCAGATCGTCGTGGCGTAGGCGACCGCGCCCAGCGCATTCGAAACTCCGTACGGCACGAAATACGGCTTGCGTCCCTGCGCCCGGAGATCGTCGACGAGCGCGCGGATGGCCGCATTGCGATCGCCGGTCCACGGCACGTCATGCAACTGCGCGCCGAACAGCCGATTGAGAAAGGCGTTGCCCGAGGTCTCGTATTCCGGCGTCGGTGGCGCGAGCCGGCCGTGATAGACGGCCAGATGACAGGGGAGGCCAAGCTTGGCGGCAACCGCCGCGACCTGCCGCTGGCTGTTCGATTGTACGACGCCGCCCGAGACGATGGTGTCGGCGCCATTTGAAACGGCATCGTGCAGGACGTAGTCGAGCTTGCGCAGCTTGTTGCCGCCGAAGCCGAGCCCGGTCGCGTCGTCGCGCTTGATCCACAGCCGCGGCCCGCCGAGATGGGCTGTCAGCCGCTTCATCGGCTCGAGTGGCGTGGGAAGATCGGCCAGGCCCAGGCGTGGAAAGGCGGCGAGCCGGTCAATCAGTGGCTTGCGATCCATCTGCATGGCTTCGTTTGTCCAGCTCGCGCGCGATCGCCGGAGAATAGCCTGACCCCTGCAATTGCAGCGACGGTCGCGTGATCACATTCAAGCGAAGAGCGGAGGATGTTCTATGGAAGCAGGCGCGAAGGCATCACTTGGACGCGACCGTGGTCTCGTCCGCCGGGAGGCTCGCCAGCAGCGCCTGCAACGTCGTCAGCGTCGAGTGATCCGCGACACCATCGAGCCGCGCCGGGCGGAAATGGCGCTGGAAGGCGGTGACGACTTCCATCGTCGCGGCGTCGTATTTGCCGGTCAGCGGCACGCCATAGCCGTATTTCGCGAGTGCCTGCTGCAGGCTCAGCACCGCGTCGCTGATGGTGCCGAGCATCAGGGTCTCGCCACGCACGACGGGCGCGGGTGTCACCCAGTGACCCACGCCGGAATTGGCCAGCGAGTGCCACGGAAACTTTTCGCCGGGGTCCTTCTTGCGCGCGGGCGCAACGTCGGAATGGCCGAGCACCCGCTGCGGCGCGACCTTGCGGCGGAGCATGATGCCGCGGCACAGCGCGATCACGGCGGCGATCTGGCGCAGCGGATATTCCGGATAGCCCCAGTCGTGACCGCGGTTGATGATCTCGATGCCGATCGAGCAGGAGTTGATGTCGTCCTCGCCGGCCCAGGACGAGACGCCGGCGTGCCAGGCGCGCCGCGCCTCCGGCACGCATTGCACGATGCGGCCATCCTCCAGCACGACATAATGGGCCGAGACTTCCGTGCCCGCCGTGCACAGCCGCGCCAGCGCGCCCTCGACGTCGGGCATGCCGGTGTAGTGCAGCACGATCATGTCGGGCTGCCGTCCCCTGTTGCGCTCGCCATGGTTCGGAGAGGGAATGATGTCGGAGACGATCGACGAATCCGGGTCGAACGTCCGCATGCTCGCCGCGGCCTTGGGAACCGGGAGAACACGTTGACGCTTCGAATCAGAACCTGGCGGCGTGGGCGAACCGGACGACATTAACAGCTCGAGTCGGACGAAGAGTGGATCAAGCCCTTCTCTTTACTATTCCTTTACCCTCCGGCGTGCGCAATTGCACGTCTCGGTTAACGGATGCATTTTGGACCGGGTGTGTGGATGAGGCATCACCGGCCTGTCACCTTTTCGACTTGTAACGCGCCGATCAACGCTTTCTTAACGCTAAGGGCCGTTACTGAGGGATGAAGAGCCGACCCGCGTCCGGAGGCGGCCAAAGCGTATTTTGGCTCGAAATCCCATGGCTGCCCGACAAATTCCACTGGGAACACTGGGTTGGCGGCCCGGGACGACCGGGCTCGGTAACCATGCTGGACAAGGGCTTAGTCGTGGAACCGCCGCGACGGGGAACAATTCGAGGCGTTATGGGCTTGCTCGCCCCCAATCTCGCACGGGCGTTCGGCAGGCGCGGCACATGAGTTCGGCTCCGCACATCCCCGTTCTCGGCCGCGAGGCCATCGACCACCTCGCTCCGCGCGAGGGCGGTATTTATGTCGACGCTACCTTTGGCGCCGGCGGCTACAGCCGCGCCATTCTCGACGTGCCGGGAACCCGGCTCATTGCCATTGATCGCGACCGCACCGCCATCGCCGGCGGCGCCGAGCTGGTCGCGCGTTCCGCCGGTAGGCTGACACTGGTCGAGGACCGCTTCTCCAATCTCGCCGAGGTCTGCGCGGCGCAAGGCGTCGATGGGATCGACGGCGTCGTGATGGATGTCGGCGTGTCCTCGATGCAGCTCGACCAGGCCGGGCGCGGCTTCTCGTTCCGTCTCGACGGCCCGCTCGACATGCGGATGGGGCAGACCGGACCGACCGCCGCCGACATCGTCGCGCGCGCCTCCGAAGGCGATCTCGCCGACATCATCTATCTCTTCGGCGAGGAGCGGCAGTCGCGCCGCATCGCCCGCGCCATCGTCGCGGACCGGCAGGAGACGCCGTTCACGACCACGCGCGCGCTCGCCGATCTTGTCGGCAGGGTGGTCCGTTCCAAGCCCGGCGACATTCATCCGGCGACGCGGACGTTCCAGGCGCTGCGCATCTTCGTCAACGAAGAGCTGGAAGAGCTGCAGACCGCGCTCGCCGCGGCCGAGCGCGTGCTCAAGCCCGGCGGCCGTCTCGTCGTGGTCTCGTTCCATTCGCTGGAAGACCGCATCGTCAAGAATTTCCTCGCCGAGCGCAGCAAGACCGGCGGCGGCTCGCGGCATCTGCCGGAGGTGGCGCAGACCGCGCCGAGCTTCCAGCTTCTGACCCGCCGCCCCGTGATCGCGGGCGAAGAGGAGGTCGCGCATAATCCGCGCGCGCGTTCCGCAAAGCTGCGCGCCGCCGAGCGCACCTCGGCGCCGGCGCATCACGACGACGAGGCGTCGTCCTGGCCAAAACTTTCCGACGTGATGAGGGGCGGCTAGCACATGCGCTTCATCCACCTCCTCGTCATCGGCGCGCTGATTTTTGCGGCGGCCTATGTCTACCGGATCAAGATGGACTCGACCGCGCGCACCGAGAAGGTGCTGCGGCTGCATGCAGAGATCCGCGAGCAGCGCGATGCGATCGCATCGCTGCGCTCGGAATGGGCCAAGCTCGATGCGCCCCTGCGCCTGCAGGGCCTGTCCGAGCGCCATCTGCCGCTCAAGCCGGTCAACGGCACGCAATATGACTCGCTGAAGAACCTGCCGGAGCGTCCGCCGCGGATGTTCAGGCCGGGCGAGCCCGATCCGATCGGCGCCATGCTCAACACCATCGAAGCCGCGAGTGACCCTGATACCGTAACGGGCTCCGTGCCTCAGCCCGGGGACAAGCAATGAGCGCTGCGACTCCGGCCAAACCCAAGCCGACCGAACCCTGGCGGCAGCGGCTGATCCGCAGCCTGCTCTACGGGCGCAATGTCGACCGCCAGGCGAAAGCCCGCGCGCGCGTTGGCCTCGCCATGCTCGCCTTCACCTCGGTCTACGTCCTGATCGGCGGCCGGCTCGTGATGTTCGCGATCGGCGCCGACGCCCACAGTGCGCGCCGTGCGGCGTCGCAGGAGGTGGTCGCGACCGCGCGGCCCGACATCGTCGACCGCAACGGCGCGATCCTTGCGACCGACGTCAAGGCCGCGAGCCTGTTCGGCGAGCCGCGCCGCATCATCGACAAGGACGAGGCGATCGAGCTGCTGACGGCGACCGTGCCCGATCTCGACGAAGCCGAGGTGCGCGAGCGCCTGTCGGGCCGCAAGGGTTTCGTCTGGCTCAAGCGCGAGGTCACGGCGAAGCAGCAGCAGGACATCCACAAGCTCGGCATTCCCGGCATCGGCTTCCTGCGCGAGAACAAGCGGGTCTATCCGACCGGCAACGAGGTCGCCCACCTCATCGGTCTCGTCAACATCGACAACCAGGGCATCGCCGGCATGGAGAAGTGGCTCGACAACCAGGGCCTCGCCGATCTCCACCGCGCCGGCTTTGCCACCGACCGGTTGCAGAAGCCGATCGAGCTCTCGATCGACCTGCGCGTGGAGCACGCGCTGCGCGACGAGCTGTTGAAGGCCAAGGAGAAGTTCCACGCCAAGGCGGCGTCCGGCATCGTCTCCAACGTCAAGACCGGCGAGATCGTGGCAATGGTCTCCCTGCCGGACTTCGACCCCAACAATCCGAAGGAAGCGCACGACCCCGATCGCATCAACCGCCTGACCACTGGCGTCTACGAGATGGGCTCGACCTTCAAGGCGTTCACGCTGGCGATGGCGCTCGATTCCGGCAAGATCAATCTGAACTCGTCGTGGGATGCGCGCGGAAACCTGCACTACGGCAAGTTCACCATTCACGACAGCCATTCGCTTGGACGTTTCATCAACACCAAGGAAGTGTTCACCTACTCGTCCAACATCGGCGCGGCACGGATCGCGCTCAGCCAGGGCGTCGAGGCGCACAAGGCGTTCCTCGCCAAGATGGGCCAATTGACACGACTGCGCACCGAGCTGCCGGAGAGCGCGGCGCCGCTGGTGCCGCGGCGCTGGAGCGAGCTGAACACGGTCACCATCGCGTTCGGTCAGGGCCTGTCGGTCGCGCCTCTCCAGGCCGTGATGGGCATCAACGCCCTGATGAACGGCGGCTATTTGATTCCTCCGACCTTCCTCAAGCGCAGCGAAGAAGAAGCGGCGGCGATGGCCAAGCGCGTGATTAAGCCGGAGACCAGTGAGAAGATGCGGTATCTGATGCGGCTCAATGCCGAAATCGGAACCGCCAAGTCCGCCGACGTCAAGGGCTATTATGTCGGCGGCAAGACCGGCACGTCCGAGAAGGTCATCAATGGCCGCTATGCCAAGAAGCGGGTGCTCAACTCCTTCACCGCAATTATGCCCTCCGACGATCCAAAATATCAGATTCTCGTCATGCTGGACGAGCCACAACCGTTGCCGGAAACGTATGGTTTCATCACGTCGGGCTTTAATGCTGTGCCGACGGGGGGCAAGGTCATCGCCCGTATCGCACCGCTGCTCGGGGTCGAGCCCCGTTTCGACCTGCCGCCCGCGGACCGCCTTATTCTTGCAGCATCCAGGACAACCCAGTAATCAATCGGGTAGGCCGTAACAGCTGCTGAGTCGGGGATTTTCCTCAAGATTCGGCTTTTCGGTGCGGCGACTGGAAGACCATGAAGCTGCGTGACCTCTTAGGCAATGACGCCGCACTCGAGCCTGCCGTCGCGGCGCTCGAGGTGAGTGGCGTTGCGCTCGACAGCCGCGTGGTCAAGCCGGGCGAGCTCTTCTTTGCACTCGCGGGCAGCAAGACCGACGGCGCGCGTTTCATCGATGCCGCCGTCGCGGCAGGCGCGGTGGCGGTCGTCGGCGACCATGTTCCGGCAGCCGGCAAGGTGCCGTTCGTCACCGTGGCCAATCCGCGCCGTGCGCTGGCGCTGGCCGCGGCAAGATTTTTCCCGGCGCAGCCGGCGACGATTGCGGCAGTGACCGGCACCAGCGGCAAGACCTCGGTCGCCGCGTTCACGCGCCAGATCTGGGAGCGGCTGGGCCATGCCTCCGCCAGCATCGGAACCATCGGTCTCGTCTCGCCCAAGCGCACGGTCTATGGCTCGTTGACGACGCCGGATCCGATCGCGCTGCACCGGCAGTTAGATGAGATCGCGCGCGAGGGTGTGACGCATCTTGCGTTCGAGGCGTCCTCGCATGGGCTCGACCAGTATCGCCTCGACGGCGTGCGCGTCTCCGCCGGTGGCTTCACAAACCTCTCACGCGACCACATGGATTACCATCCGACCGTCGCGCACTACCTCGCGGCAAAACTCCGGCTGTTCCGCGAGCTGGTCGCGCCCGGTGGCGCGGCGGTGATCTCGGCCGATCATGATTGTTCGGCGGAAGCGATCGAGGCCGCCAAGTCGCGCGGCCTGCGCGTCATGGCGGTTGGCCGTAACGGCGACGGTGGTGAAGGCATTCGTCTTGCCGACGCTGAAGTCGAGGGCTTTGCACAAAAGCTCACGGTCGAGCATCACGGCAAGCGATATGCGATCCGGCTGCCGCTGGTCGGCGAATTCCAGATCGAGAACGCGCTGGTGTCGGCCGGACTCGCCATCGGCACCGGCAGCGATGCCGCCAATGTGTTTGCGAGCCTCGAACATCTCGAAGGCGCCAAGGGCCGGCTCGAGCGCGTCGGCGAGCGCAACGGTGCGCCGATCTTCGTGGACTATGCGCACAAGCCCGATGCGCTGGCCAAGGCGCTGCAGGCGTTGCGTCCCTACGCCAGGCGCAGGCTGGTCGTCGTGTTCGGCGCCGGCGGCGATCGCGATGCCGGCAAGCGGCCGATCATGGGCGGGATCGCGGCCGACAATGCCGACGGCGTCATCATCACCGACGACAATCCGCGCAGCGAGAAGCCGGAAGCCATTCGCGCCGAGATCCTTGCCGCCGCCAAGGGCGCCCGCGAAATCGGCGACCGTGCCGCTGCGATCCGCGTCGCGATCGAGGAGCTTCAGGACGGCGATGCGCTGCTGATCGCCGGCAAGGGCCATGAGACCGGGCAGATCGTCGGCGGCCAGGTGCTGCCCTTCAGTGATCACGAGGCGGTCGCGGCCGCATTAGCGTCGAGGACAGCATGAGCGCGCCAATATGGACGGTTGCCGAAGTCGCGCGTGCGCTGGGCGCTGCCGGATCGTTCCCGGACACGCCGATCGATTTCGTCACGCAGGACAGCCGGCTGGTGAAGCCGGGCAGCCTGTTCGTCGCGTTGAGCGGCACGCCGAGCGGCGGCTTCATCTCGGCCTTCGCCAGCGCGCGCGACGGCTGGGAGTTCGCGGACAAGGCGGAAGCCTCCGGCGCGGTCGCGATGATCGTGCCGCACGAGATCGCAGGCATCCGCGTTCCCCAGATCATCGTGAAGGACACGCTGATCGACGGCCTCTGGGGCCTCGCGCGCGCCGCACGCGCGCGTTTCAACGGCCCGGTGATCGGGCTCACCGGCAGCGCCGGCAAGACCAGCACCAAGGAATTCCTCGCCGCTTACCCCGACGCCTATGCCAGCCCCTCGAGCTTCAACAATTTCTGGGGCGTGCCGCTGACGCTGTGCAATGCGCGGCCCGATGCCAGCCTCTGGGTCGTCGAGATGGGCATGAACCAGACCGGCGAGATCGCGCGGCTCAGCGAGCTGACGCGCCCGACGGTTGCGCTCGTCGTCAACGTCCAGCCGGTGCATCTGGAAAAGCTCGGCTCGCTCGAAGCGATCCGCCGCGAAAAGGTCTCGATCGCGCTCGGCCTGCCCGAGGACGGCGTGCTGGTGCTGCCTGCCGGGCTCAAGGCGTCCGAATGGAAAGGCAAGGTGGTGCGCTTCGGCGAGCACGCCGAGGTGCACGAGGTCGCGCACGCGCCGCATGGCGAGAGCTGGCAGGTCGTGGCCATGATCGGCAAGAAGGAGATCGCCTTCAGCCTGACACCGGGCGCGCCGCACCGTGTCCAGAATGCGCTGGCCGCGCTCGCCTCGATCCGTGCCGCCAACCTCGATGCGGCGACGCTCGCGATCAAGCTCGACCGCGTCGGCATCATGACCGGCCGCGGCGTCGAGGAGGCGATCGGCGGCATCACCGTGATCGACGACAGCTTCAACGGCAACCCGGCCAGCGTGGCTGCCGCGCTGCAGAGCCTGCAGGCGCGCCCCGTGACCGGTGGCCGCCGCATTGCGGTGCTCGGCGACATGCTGGAACTGGGCGACGCCGCGCCGGGCTATCACACCGGCCTTGCCAAGCATCTCGACGGTATCGACGGCGTCTATTGCGTCGGCCCGCTGATGCGCCACCTGTTCGACGTATTGCCGGCCGGCAAGGGGCTCGGCTGGCACGACGATCCCGCGACGCTGAAGCCGGCCGAGGTCGCGAACCTGCTGAAGGCAGGCGATGTCGTGGTTGTCAAGGGCAGCAAGAAGATGTTCTGGGTCAACAAGTTTGTGCCGGGCCTAGTGGCCGCCTTGCAGGCAAAGGCGTAAACTGCTTGGAAGGCGCTGTTCCCGAATCCCACCCTTTGCGGCGCGCCGCCGCCCGGTTGCTTTGAGGTCGCCCGACCTCATGAAGACCAGTGAATGCGCGTGAAGCACACTCTCGTGCGAAAGGCGCCATAGGACCGACTGAATGTTTTACTGGCTGATCGAGCTCTCCAACACATTTCCGGGTTTCGGTGCGGTACGCTCCGTTCTGAACGTCTTCCGCTACATCACCTTCCGCACCGGCGGCGCCATCGTCACCGGCGCGCTGTTCGTGTTCCTGTTCGGACCCTGGATCATCGATCATCTGCGCATCCGCCAGGGCAAGGGCCAGCCGATCCGCACCGACGGTCCGCAATCGCATCTCAGCAAGAAGGGCACGCCCACCATGGGCGGGCTGATGATCCTGTCCGGCCTCACCGTCGGCACCGTGCTGTGGGCCAATCCGCTCAATCCCTATGTCTGGATCGTGCTGGCCGTGACGCTCGGTTTCGGCTTCGTCGGCTTCTATGACGACTACCTCAAGGTGACCAAGCAGACCACGACCGGGTTCGGCGGCAAGCTGCGCCTGCTGATCGAGGCGGCGATCGCGCTGGTTGCCTGCTATGCGCTGGTGCGGCTGAACCGCGATCCCGCATCGACCGCGCTGACGATTCCGTTCCTGAAGGACACGGTGCTGCATTTCGGCTGGTTCTTCGTCGTCTTCGGCGCCTTCGTCATCGTCGGCGCCGGCAACGCGGTGAACCTCACCGATGGTCTCGACGGCCTTGCTATCGTGCCGGTGATGATCGCGACCGCGAGCTTTGCGATGATCGCCTATCTCGCCGGCAACGCCGTGTTCGCCGACTATCTCCAGATCAAATATGTTGCCGGCACCGGCGAACTTGCCGTGCTCTGCGGCGCGCTGTTGGGCGCCGGTCTCGGTTTTCTCTGGTTCAATGCCCCACCAGCTTCGATCTTCATGGGCGACACCGGCTCGCTCGCGCTCGGCGGCATGCTCGGCGCCATCGCGGTCGCGGTGAAGCACGAGATCGTGCTCGCGGTGATCGGCGGCCTGTTCGTGCTGGAGGCGGTCTCCGTCATCGTGCAGGTGGTGTCGTTCAAGATGACGGGCAAGCGCATCTTCCGGATGGCGCCGATCCATCACCATTTCGAACAGCTCGGCTGGACCGAGCCGCAGATCGTGATCCGGTTCTGGATCATCTCGGTGATGCTGGCGCTCGCCGGTCTCTCCACCCTGAAGCTGCGCTGACGGTACCACGATGATCCCCGTCACATCCTTCGCCGGCAAGACGGTCGCGGTGTTCGGGCTCGGCGGCTCGGGGCTCGCCTCCTGCCACGCGCTGAAGGCTGGCGGTGCCGAGGTGATCGCGGCCGACGACAATGCCGAGAACGTCGCCAAGGCTGCGCAGGCCGGTTTCATCACCGCCGATCTGCGCAACGTCTCCTGGGCGAATTTCGCAGCGCTGGTGCTCGCGCCCGGCGTGCCGCTGACCCATCCGGTGCCGCACTGGAGCGTGCTGAAGGCGCGCGAGGCCGGCGTCGAGGTGATCGGCGACATCGAGCTGTTCTGCCGCGAGCGGCGGCGGCATGCGCCGAACGCGCCGTTCGTCGCCATCACCGGCACCAATGGCAAGTCGACCACGACGGCGCTGATCGCGCACCTGACCAAGGTCGCCGGCTACGACACCCAGATGGGCGGCAATATCGGCACCGCGATCCTGTCGCTGGAGCCGCCGCGCATGGGCCGCGTCCACGTCATCGAGATGTCGTCCTACCAGATCGACCTCACGCCTTCGCTCGATCCCTCCGTCGGCATCTTGCTCAACGTCAGCGAGGACCATATCGATCGTCACGGCACCATCGAGCACTACGCCGAGGTGAAGGAGCGGCTCGTCGCCGGCGTGCAGGCCGGCGGCACCTCGATCGTCGGTGTCGATGACGGTTTCTGCCGCGACATCGCCGACCGGCTCGATCGCGCCGGCAAGAATGTGGTGCGCATCTCCGTCAGGAATCCGCTGGCTTCCGGCATTCACGTCGAGCACGGCACCATCGTGCGCACCGCGGGCGGTGCGCGCAGCGAAGTCGCAAAGCTCGGTGGCATCGGTTCGCTGCGTGGCCAGCACAATGCACAAAACGCTGCCTGCGCGGCCGCTGCCGCGCTCGCGATGGGCATCAGCCTCGACGTGCTGCAGAACGGCCTGCGCAGCTTTCCCGGCCTTGCGCATCGCATGGAGCAGGTCGGCCGCCGCGGCAATGTGCTGTTCGTCAACGATTCCAAGGGCACCAATGCGGACGCTACCGCGCATGCGCTGTCGTCCTTTTCAGACATCTTCTGGATCGCCGGCGGCAAGCCCAAGGCGGGCGGCATCACCAGCCTGACCGGTTTCTTCCCGCGCATCCGCAAGGCCTATCTGATCGGCGAGGCTGCGCAGGAATTTTCGGGCACGCTTGGCAGCGAGGTCGCGCACGAGATCAGCCAGACGCTCGACGTCGCCGTCGAGCACGCCGCGCGCGATGCGGAAGCATCCGGCCTCGCCGACGCGGTCGTGCTGCTGTCGCCAGCCTGCGCGTCGTTCGACCAGTACCGCAACTTCGAGATCCGCGGCACCAGGTTCCGCGAGCTAGTGCAGGCGCTGCCGGGTGTGAAGCCGGTCGTGTAATGTCGCGGCGGCGCTGGATCGGAATTATCGTCGCTCTTGCTGTTCCAATAGGTTTTCTCGGCGTCGTCCTCGTTGACAGCGTCATGCACGAATTCGGCGCATGCCGTGTCGTTCGCCAGCGCGCGTTCGCCTCGCCAAGCGGTAGCCAATTGGTCGTTGTGGTCTGGAAGTCGTGCGGCGGGTCGGTGCCCGACAGCACGCAAGCCAGCATCATAGCGCGCGGCAGGACGTTCTCGCCCGAGAGCACGCCGACCTTTCTCAGCGTGCGCGGGCATATCGAGGTCGTCGCCGCCTGGAGTAGCGAACGGGCGGTCAGGATCGGTTTCATTCCCGAGCCAGGCCAGGTCGACAAGCGCGATCAGCGCGCGGGAGATGTCGCGATCAATTACGAGTAGGCGATGAGACCCGTAGGATGGGTAGAGCGAAGCGAAACCCATCGCGCCCCTCGGATTGATGGGTTTCGCTTCGCTCTACCCATCCTACAATTCCAAACATCCGCATTTCCTTAACCCCCCGGTAACCAACCTCGGCGACCAATGGGCTGACCTCTGTCCGAAGGCGGCTGCCCATGCTCTCCCGTGAAGAACGCACCCCCTTTTCCGAGTGGTGGTGGACCGTCGACAAGCCGCTGATGGGCGCGATCCTGGCGCTGATGCTGACCGGCGTGATCCTGTCGCTGGCGGCGAGCCCGCCGGTTGCGACCCGCATCGGGCTCGATCCGTTCCATTTCTTCAGCCGCCACGTGATGTTCCTGGCGCCGTCCTGCCTGGTGCTGCTCGGGGTGTCCTTCCTGTCGCCGCGCGCGATCCGCCGCAGCGCGCTGATCATCTTCACCATCAGCATCATCCTGATCGTGGTGACGCTCGCGATCGGCCCCGAGGTGAAGGGCTCGCGGCGCTGGATCACGCTGCTCGGCGTCAACATCCAGGCCTCCGAGATCGCAAAGCCGTCCTTCGTCGTCATCGCCGCCTGGCTGTTCGCGGAATCGACCAAGCGGCCGGAGATGCCGGCGACCTCGATGGCGCTGGTGCTGCTGTTGATGCTGGTGTCGCTGCTGGTGATGGAGCCGGACTTCGGCCAGACCATGCTGATCCTGATGGTGTGGGGCTCGCTGTTCTTCATCGCGGGCATGCGCATGATCTGGGTGTTCGGCCTCGCCGGCGCCGCCGCGGCCGGCCTGTTCAGCGCCTATCTGTTCGTTCCGCACGTCGCCGGCCGCATCAAGCGCTTCATGAATCCGGCCTCGGGCGACACCTTCCAGGTCGATACCGCCATGGAGGCCTTCTACAATGGCGGCTGGTTCGGCCTCGGGCCGGGCGAGGGCATCGCCAAACGCAGCCTGCCTGATAGCCACACCGACTTCGTATTCGCAGTTGCCGCCGAAGAGTTCGGCATCATCCTGTGCCTCGCCATGCTGGCGCTGTTCGCCTTCGTCGTCATCCGCACGCTGTCGCGCGCCTATGCCAACGAGGACATGTTCTCGCGCTTTGCAGCGTCCGGTCTTGCGATCCTGTTCGGCGTGCAGGCGGCGATCAACATGTCGGTGAACCTGCAACTCATCCCCGCCAAGGGCATGACGCTGCCGTTCATTTCCTACGGCGGCTCCTCGATCGTGTCGCTCGCTTATGGCGTCGGCATGATGCTGGCCCTGACGCGCCTGCGCCCGCGCACCGAGGTCGAGGCCAGCGGCCACGCCGACGCGATGCGGAGTTACGCGTGAAGGTCTCGTGTCCCGGACGCGGTGCGGCACGAAGTGACGCTCCGCAGATCCGGGACCCGGAATGCCGCACCATGGGCCCCGGTTCAGCAGCGCACCACGCCGAAAGGCGGCGCGCTGCGCTGCGCCCGGGGCACGAGCATCGTGCAGACGTCTCGCAATGACCGAAAAGTCCCGGTAAAAGTCCCTCACCATGGACACGTCCCCCCTGATTCTTCTCGCCGCGGGCGGTACCGGCGGCCATCTGTTTCCGGCCGAGGCGCTCGGCGTCGAGCTGATCCGGCGCGGCTTTCGCGTCCGCCTCGTCACGGACGAGCGCGCGCTGCGCTATAGCGGGCTGTTCACCAAGGACATGATCGACGTCGTCGCGAGCGAGACCGCGCGCGGGCGCAATCCGTTCCAGCTTGCTTATGCCGGCCTCACGCTCGCCACCGGCACGTTGTCTGCTTACAGCCTGATCAAGCGTTTGAGGCCGGTGGCCGTCGTCGGCTTCGGCGGCTACCCGACGCTGCCGCCGCTGGTCGCGGCAAAATTCGCCGGCGTGCCCAGCATCATCCACGACGCCAATGCCGTGCTCGGCCGCGCCAACCGGTTTCTGTCGAGCCGCGTCCGCGCCATCGCGACATCGCTGCCGGGCGCGCTGGACCGCGATCCGGCGCTGGCAGGCAAGACGACGACCGTCGGTACGCCGATGCGCCCGGCCGTGCTCGCCGCGGCTGCCGTGTCCTATGCCGCACCCGAGGTGAACGGCCCGCTGCGCCTGCTTGTCGTCGGCGGCAGCCAGGGCGCGCGCATCATGGCCGACATCGTGCCGGGCGCGATCGAGCGGCTCGAGCCCGCGCTGTGGAGCCGGCTCATCCTCACCCAGCAGGTCCGCGACGAGGACATGACCCGCGTCCGCGCGGTCTACGACAAGCTCAAGATCAATGCCGAGCTCGCGCCGTTCTTCACCGATCTGCCGGCGCGGCTTGCCTCGAACCACCTGGTGGTGTCGCGCTCCGGCGCCGGCACCGTGGCCGAGCTCGCCGCGATCGGCCGGCCCTCGATCCTGGTGCCGCTGCCCGGCTCGATCGACCAGGACCAGTTCGCCAATGCCGGCGTGCTGGCCAAGGTCGACGGCGCCATCCGCATCCCGCAGACCGAGTTTACCTCCGATCGTCTGGCGTCCGAGATCTCCGCCTTCGCCGCCGAGCCCGCGCGCCTCGCGGCCATGGCGCAGGCCGCCCGCAGCGCCGGCCGGCTCGATGCCGCCGAGCGGCTGGCCGATCTGGTGGTCAAAGTCGCTGGAATCTGACGCGAAAAAGCCCTTGTCTTCGCCTTCTAAAGCGGGGCATCCAGTAATAACGGCGCGGCCGATTTGGCCGTGACCTTCGCCAGATGCCGCCTTTTCCGGCGGCAAGGTCAGGGAACAGAGCATGAGACTGCCGCGCGAGATCGGACCCATCCACTTCGTCGGGATCGGCGGGATCGGCATGAGCGGCATCGCCGAGGTGCTGGTCAATCTCGGCTATGCCGTGCAGGGCTCGGACGCCTCCGACAATTACAATCTCGACCGCCTGCGCAAGAAGGGCGCGAAGGTGTCGGTCGGCCACAAGGCGGAGAATGTCGACGGCGCCGAGGTCGTCGTGGTCTCCACCGCGATCAAGCGCGACAATCCGGAGCTGATGGCGGCGCGCGAGCGGCGCATTCCCGTGGTGCGCCGTGCCGAGATGCTGGCCGAGCTGATGCGGCTGAAGAGCTGCGTCGCGATTGCCGGCACGCATGGCAAGACCACGACCACCACGATGGTCGCAACGCTGCTCGATGCCGGCGGGCTCGATCCGACCGTGATCAACGGCGGCATCATCAACGCGTACGGCTCCAACGCGCGGTTAGGGGCCGGCGACTGGATGGTGGTGGAGGCCGACGAGAGCGACGGCACGTTTCTGAAGCTGCCGACCGATGTCGCGATTATCACCAATGTCGACCCCGAGCATCTCGATCATTTCAAGACGTTTGACGCCGTGCAGGACGCGTTCCGGCATTTCGTCGAGAACCTGCCGTTCTACGGTTTTGCCGTGATGTGCATCGATCATCCCGTGGTGCAAAACCTCGTCGGCAAGATCGAGGATCGCCGCATCATTACCTACGGCGAGAGCTCGCAGGCCGACGCGCGGCTGCTCGACCTCACGCCGATGGGCGGCGGATCGAAATTCAAGGTTGCGTTCCGTGATCGCAAGACAGGCGACGTGCACGAGATCGCCGATCTCACACTGCCGATGCCGGGCCGCCACAACGCCTCCAACGCGACGGCTGCGATTGCGGTCGCGCGCGAGCTCGGCGTGTCGGACGATGCGATCCGCAAGGCGATTGCCGGCTTCGGCGGCGTCAAGCGCCGCTTCACCAAGACCGGCGAGTGGAACGGTGTCACCGTGATCGACGATTACGGCCATCATCCCGTCGAGATCGCGGCGGTGCTGAAGGCGGCGCGGGAATCCACCAACGGCAAGATCATCGCCGTGGTGCAGCCGCATCGCTACACCCGCCTGCAATCGCTGTTCGAGGAATTTTGCAGCTGCTTCAACGATGCCGATGCGGTGGTCGTCGCCGATGTCTATGCCGCCGGCGAGGCGCCGATTGCGGGCATCGATCGCGATCATTTCGTCGCGGGCCTGCGCGCGCACGGCCATCGTGAGGTGGTGCCGCTGCCGGAGTCCTCGGAGCTTGCCGGTATCGTCAAGGGACTGGCGAAGTCGGGCGATCTCGTCGTGTGCCTCGGCGCGGGCAACATCACGCAATGGGCGTACGCATTGCCCGGCGAATTGAAGGCGCTGGGGTAGGGCGGTGGGATTTCCCGACATCACGTCCGCGCTCAAAGCCGCGATGCCAGACTTGCGCGGCCGGCTGCTGGCGAACCAGTCGCTGGCCGAGCTGACCTGGTTTCGCGTCGGCGGTCCGGCGCAGGTGCTGTTCACGCCGGCGGATGAGGACGATCTCGCTCATTTTCTCGCGCATCTCGCCAGCGATATTCCGGTCTATGTCGTCGGCGTCGGCTCCAATCTGATCGTGCGCGACGGCGGCATCGCCGGCGTGGTGATCCGCCTTGCGCCGCGCGCTTTCGGTGAAGCCACTGCGAGCGGAGATGTCGTCACCGCGGGGGCTGCCGCGCTCGACAAGCGCGTGGCGGAAGTTGCTGCCTCCGCCAACATCGGCGGCCTCGAATTCTACTTCGGCATTCCCGGCACCATCGGCGGCGCGCTGCGCATGAACGCGGGCGCCAATGGCGGCGAGACCAAGGACGTGCTGATCGAGGCGCGCGGCGTCGGGCGCGACGGCACCAGGCACACCTTCACCAACGCCGAGATGAAATTCGTCTACCGCAACAGCGGCGTCGATCCCTCGATCATCTTCACCTCCGCGCGCTTTCGCGGCGAGATCAGGGATGCTGAGGCGATCCGCGCGCGGATGGCGGAGGTGCAGACCCACCGCGAGACCGCGCAGCCGATCCGCGAAAAGACCGGCGGTTCGACCTTCAAGAATCCGCCCGGCCATTCCGCCTGGAAGCTGGTGGACGCCGCCGGCTGCCGCGGCCTGCGCGTCGGCGGCGCACAGGTCTCGGAGATGCACTGCAATTTCCTGATCAACACGGGCGATGCCACCGCGCACGACATCGAGACGCTCGGCGAGACCGTGCGCGAACGCGTGAAGGCGCATTCCGGCATTGAGCTGCACTGGGAAATCAAGCGGATCGGGGTTTCCGCGTGAGTGTCATTCCGGGGGCGCGCAGCGCAACCCGGAATCTCGAGATTCCGGGTTCGATGCTGCGCATCACCCCGGAATGACGAATACAGACAGGTGACGGACGAGAGAACATGCGCATCACCATCCTCTTCGGCGGCTCCAACCGCGAGCGTCTGGTTTCGGTCGCCTCAGCCCAGGCGCTGCACCAGGCACTGCCCGAGGCCGATCTCTGGTGGTGGGACGTCCAGGACAAGGTGCATGTGGTGCAGTCGAAGCAACTGCTCGAACATGCCCGTCCGTTCGAGGATGAGTTCAAGCCCGGCACGCGCGGCATTCCGCTGGCGCAGGCGCTCGACCAGGCCAAGGCCGAAGGCCGCGTGCTGGTGCTCGGCCTGCATGGCGGTCGCGCCGAGAACGGCGAATTGCAGGTGATGTGCGAGGCGCGCGGCGTGCCGTTCACCGGCTCGGGCTCGGCCTCCTCGCATCTCGCCTTCGACAAGATCGCCGCCAAGCATTTCGCCGCGCTCGGTGGCGTGACGCCGCCGGAAAACGTTGCGCTGGAGAACATCGACGAGGCCTTCGCCGAATATGGCAGGCTGATCGCCAAGCCCGCGCGCGACGGCTCGAGCTACGGCCTGATCTTCGTCAACGCCAGGCAGGACCTCGTCGCGGTCCGCAATGCCGCCAAGCACGAGGAATATGTGATCGAGCCCTACATCGCCGGCGTCGAGGCGACCTGCGGCGTGCTGGAGCGCGCCGACGGTTCGATCATCTCGCTGCCGCCGATCGAGATCATTCCGGGCGAGGGCAATTTCGATTACGCGGCAAAATATCTCCTGAAATCGACCCAGGAGATCTGCCCGGGCCGTTTCACCCCCGAAATCACCGCTGCGCTGAAGGAGCAGGCGATGCTGGCGCACCGGGCGATGTCCTGTACCGGCTATTCCCGCTCGGACTTCATCGTCTCGCCCAAGGGCCTCGTCTATCTCGAAACCAACACGCTGCCCGGGCTGACCAAGTCATCGCTCTACCCCAAGGCGCTGAAGGCCGAGGGCATCGCGTTCGTCGACTTCCTGCGCGGCCTGGTCGAGCTCGCGGGGCGGGGCGCGTGGAAATAATTAGAACTGGTTAACGGCCGGACGGCCGAAACAGGCCGTTTTGGAACCCAAAACCGGTAAAATGCCGGACATCGCGGCATAAATGCCTCACAGGGCTGGGCAAAAAGCTCAAGTCGTTAACGAAGTTTACCTTTTGTTTACCAGGACATCCGAAGGTTAACGCTGGCGGCGCATATGGCGCTTTGGCTGCCGGCGCGTGAGCTGTTGCGGTGATGTCACCTCCAGCGAACGCTTTGAAGGGAGAGGCTTCGTCTGCTGACCCGGCCCGGTACGTCCGAGACGTCATGTTCGCCAGGACCCGCGCGATGTCGCGGGCAAACTGTTGACGAGCTCGTGCAATGGATGGTGCAGGAAGCCTCACCCGGTCGTTTCTGAGATCGCTGAGGCCCCAAGCTGACCTGAAGGCGGCCGCTATCGGAGCGGTCGTGCTTCTGCGCGAGTGGGTCCAGGACAAGCGTGCCGAGAAGCGCGCTGCCGACCAGGCCAAGATCAAGGCCAAAGCCAAGCCCGTCATCGAGCGCGAGCCGCCGCCGCGCATCGTCGCGCTGGTCGAGCGCTATGCGCCGCGCCGGGTCGGGATCGCCATGACCGCGCTGCTGCTGATCGGAAGCTGCGGCTTCGGCATCGTCAAGGGCGGCCATCTGCAGGATTTCATCACGGCGGTCAGCGATGCCCGCAACGCGATGGCCAATTCCGCCGGCTTCCGTATCACCTCGGTCGTGATCAACGGCCGCAAGCAGCTCAGCCAGGACGAGATCCTCGCCATTGGCGGCGTCAGCGGCCGCTCCTCGCTGCTGTTCCTCGACGCCGACGTGGTGCGCGAGAAGCTCAAGGCCAATGCCTGGATCGCGGACGCGACCGTGCTCAAGCTCTATCCGGGCCGGCTGATGATCGACATCACCGAGCGCCAGGCCTTCGCGCTGTGGCAGGAGGGCGGCCGCCTCTCCGTCATCGCCGAGGACGGCGCCGTGCTCGAGCCTTATGTCTCGCGCCGGTTCCTGTCGCTGCCGCTCGTGGTCGGAAAGGGCGCCGACACGCAGGCGCGCGATTTCCTGGCGCTGCTGGCGCGCTATCCGCAGGTCAAAGCGGTGACCAAGGCTGCGATCTATGTCGGCGAGCGGCGCTGGAACCTCAGGCTCAAGGACGGCCTCGACATCCGCCTGCCCGAGCAGGACGTCGGCAACGCGCTGGCGATGCTGTCCAGGCTCGACAAGGAAGACCGGCTGTTCTCGCGTGACATCGTCGCCGTGGACATGCGCCTGCCTGACCGCCTGGTGGTGCAGCTGTCCGACGACGCCGCCAAGGCGCGCGAAGATCAGTTCAAGGACAAGAAGAAAAAGAAGGCCGGGGACGCTGCATGACCGGTCTTGATCGCACCCAGACGCCGAAGACCCGCCAGATGCCGCACAAGCGCGGCGGCCTGGTCGCCTGTCTCGACATCGGCACCAGCAAGATCGCCTGCATGATCGCCCGGCTGAAGCCGTCGGCGCCGAGCGATGCGCTGCGCGGCCGCACCCATGCGGTGGAACTGATCGGTTACAGCCAGATCCAGTCGCGCGGCATGAAGGCCGGCGCGGTGGTCGATCTCGGCGAATGCGAGCAGGCGGTGCGCCAGGCCGTCGGGCTTGCGGAGAAGATGGCCAAGGTGCGGGTCGATTCCGTGCTGCTGTCGGTGTCCGGCGGCCGGGTCTCCGGCCAATTGGTCGAAGCCGCCGCCGACATCCGTGGCGGCGCCGTGACGCCGGCCGATGTAAGCCGCGTCACCTCCACCGGCATGCGCCACGCCACCGGCGAGGGCCGCACCGTGCTGCACGCGCTGCCGGTCGGCTACACGCTCGACGGCGTCAAGGGCATCCGTGATCCCCGCGGCATGGTCGCGCACCAGTTCGGCGTCGACATGAACGTCGTCACCTGTGACGCCACCGTGGCGCGGAACCTGATGCTCGCGGTGGAACGCTGCCACATCAATGTCGAAGCCATGGCGGCAAGCCCCTATGTGGCCGGCCTGTCGGTGCTGACCGACGACGAGGCCGATCTCGGCGCTGCCGTCGTCGAGATGGGCGCGGGCACCACCACGATGGCCGTCTATGCCGGCGGCCGTTTCGTGCACGCGGCCGGTTTTGCGGTCGGCGGGCAACACATCACGATGGATCTCGCGCGCGGACTCTCCGCGACCATTGCCGATGCCGAGCGAATCAAGACGTTATACGGGACCGTCATCACCGGCGGATCGGACTCGCGTGAGCTGATGTCTGTACCGACAGCCGGTGACGAGCAGGATCTGCCGCAGATCGTTTCTCGCGCCACTATCGCCAACATCGTCAAGCACCGTGCCGAGGAAGTCTTCGAAATGGTTCGGGACAAGCTGAAGGATTCGCCCTTCGCCTCAGAGCCGAACGGCCGCGTCGTGCTCTCGGGCGGCGCCTCCCAGCTCACCGGCCTCGTCGAGCTCGGCACACGCATTCTCGGCCGGCCCGTTCGGGTCGGACGTCCGCTCGGTTTTGGCCGGCTGCCCAACGAGGCGAAGAACGCCGCGTTCGCGGTGCCGGCCGGACTTCTGGTCTACCCGCAATATGTTCACCAGGAACATGTCGAACCGCGGCATACGCGGCAGCAGGTCAGGACAGGGACCGGCGGATATTTCGGAAAGGTCGGACGATGGCTACGCGAGGGCTTCTGATGATCGCTTTCCGCAATTTCTCATTTTCACCAACTCCCGCGGCCGGTGGCCGGGGCGAACCCACGCGCGCGTGATCGAGAGGCAACCATGACCATCAGCATCAATGTTCCTGATATTCACGAACTGAAGCCCCGCATCACCGTGTTCGGCGTCGGCGGGGCCGGCGGCAACGCCGTCAACAACATGATCACGGCGGGCCTCCAGGGCGTCGACTTCGTGGTCGCCAACACCGACGCGCAGGCGCTGACGATGTCGAAGGCGCAGCGCATCGTGCAGATGGGCACGGCGGTCACGCAAGGGTTGGGCGCGGGTTCGCAGCCGAACGTCGGCGCTGCCGCCGCGGAAGAAGTCATCGACGAGCTGCGCGATCATCTCTCGGGCGCCAACATGGTGTTCGTCACGGCCGGCATGGGCGGCGGCACCGGCACCGGCGCTGCTCCCGTCATCGCCAAGACCGCGCGCGACATGGGCATCCTCACCGTCGGCGTCGTCACCAAGCCGTTCCACTTCGAAGGCGGCCGCCGCATGCGCACCGCCGAAGCCGGCATCAACGAGCTGCACAAGGTCGTCGACACGCTCCTGATCATCCCGAACCAGAACCTGTTCCGGGTCGCCAACGAGAAGACCACCTTCGCCGATGCCTTCGCGATGGCCGACCAGGTGCTCTACTCCGGCGTTGCCTGCATCACCGACCTGATGGTCAAGGAAGGCCTGATCAACCTCGACTTCGCCGACGTCCGCGCCGTGATGCGTGAGATGGGCAAGGCGATGATGGGCACCGGCGAAGCTTCGGGCGATAAGCGCGCGCTGACCGCCGCGGAAGCCGCGATCGCCAACCCGCTGATCGACGACAGCTCGATGAAGGGCGCCAAGGGCCTGCTCATCTCGATCACCGGCGGCAAGGACCTCACCTTGTTCGAGGTGGACGAAGCCGCGACCCGCATCCGCGAGGAAGTCGACCAGGACGCCAACATCATCGTCGGCGCCACCTTCGACGAAGCGCTCGACGGCCTGATCCGCGTCTCGGTCGTTGCCACCGGCATCGAGCAGGCCGCGATCGCCCGCAACGCCCAGGGTACCTCCGCTCCGGTCGCGAACGCTGCGCCGCAGCAGATGCAACAGGCGCCCGCCGCTCCGGCCGCCGCTGCCGAGAGCCGTCTCGCCGACCTGACCGCGCGTCTGCGCGCCGACAACCAGCGCCTGGCCGAACGCGCCCAGAAGCTGGAATCGCAGATCCCGGCCGCGGCTCCGGTTGCTGCCGCGCCGGCCGCGCCGCGCCCGAACGTCGAGCGCGCCGCGCTCGCCGCCATCGCCGCTGCCGTCTCGGAAGTTCCGCAGGCGCCCGCGCCGCAGACCTACGGTGACGTCACCGTGCGTCCGATCGCGCAGAAGCCGACCCTGTTCCCGGAACCCGACATGGCCCCGGTCGCGATGCAGGAGCCGATGATGCCGGAAAACTTCATTCCGCCGCAGGCCGAGCGTCCGCCGGTCCGCGCACCGCGCATGCCGCGAATCGAGGAGCTGCCGATGCCGGCCCAGGCCGAGCTTCGCCAGGCCCGCGGTGAGGCGGAAGAAGAGACCCCTCAGAAGACCCGCCTGTCGCTGCTGCAGCGCCTCGCCAATGTCGGCCTCGGCCGTCGCGACGAGGAGAGCGAGCCGCCGGTCGCCGCCCGCACCGCGGGTCCCGCGATGCCGCCGCTGCCCGATCGCCGTCCGCAGAAGACCGTGGCTCAGCAGATCGCAGCCAGCGAGCCGGTATCGGAGTATGCCCGTCGTCCCGCGCCCCAGGGCCTGGACATGCATGGCCGCCCGGCGCCTGTTGCGCCGGCGCCACAGGGCGACGACCATCTTGATATCCCGGCCTTCCTGCGGCGGCAGGCGACGTGAGGATTGTTACAACAAGGCGGACGCAAAAAGGTCCCGGCGAGATGCTCGCCGGGACCTTTCCTTTTCTCCCCTGCATGCCCGGATTGCGCGGGCAAACAACTGATTTTAAATGATTAATTACGTATTCGGTGGTTCAGTAGAACCGCCGGTAACGGTCCCAAAACTCGGCGCAATTTGGTTAAGCCTTGGCGCGAATACGGCAGGTTTGGGGTAACAATCGGTAAAAAAGCGTGAGTTGGCGCTGTTTGAGGCAGTGACTATGGTTTGGCGTGACTTGGGGATACGGATTCGGACGGGCGGCCACGGTCGCTTGGTTCGGGCAAGTATAAGTCGCAATGAGTCGTAGTGGGGCGGTTCCTGATGAAATTTAGCCGGCAAACAACGCTTCGTGCGCAAGCCACTGTGGCAGGCGTCGGCGTTCATTCCGGTCTTCCGGTCACTCTCACGCTGGGGCCTGCGCCTGTCGATGCAGGTTTTATTTTTGTCCGCACCGGTCTTGAGGGAAGCGACCGCGAAGTTCAGGCGACCGCCGATCAGGTGATCGCAACCGATCTCGCCACCGTTCTCGGCGATCGCAACGGGCCGCTCGTCTCCACCGCCGAACACGTGCTCGCTGCGCTGCGGGGCATGGGCGTCGATAACGCCACCATCGAGATCGACGGTCCGGAAGTACCGATCATGGACGGTAGCGCCGCGGCCTTTGTTGCGGCGATCGACCAGGCCGGCATCGTCACCCAGCCGGCGCAGCGCCGGTTCATCCAGGTTTTGAAGCCGATCTCCGTCAAGATCGGCGACTCCTTCGGCGAGATCCGGCCCCATACCAACGGATTCCGCGTCGAGGTCGAGATCGACTTCACCAATCCCGTCATCGGTCAGCAGAGCTACGCCTTCGAACTCAGCGCGGAGCGTTTCCGCCGCGAAGTCGGCCGGGCCCGGACGTTTGGTCAGATGTGCGACGTCGCCCGGCTCTGGAGCGCTGGCTACGCGCTCGGCGCCTCCTTCGACAACACCGTCGTGTTCGACGACGAGCGGCTGCTCAACACCGAGGGCCTGCGCTACGCCGACGAATGTGCGCGCCACAAGGTGCTGGACGTGATCGGCGACCTCGCGCTGGCCGGCCTGCCGCTGCTCGGCGCCTATCGCTCGGTGCGTGGCGGCCACAAGCTCAACCACGCCGTCCTGACTGCGCTGCTTGCCGACCGTACCGCCTGGCGGGTGGTCGAGGGCGAGGCCGTCCGCCGCAGCTCCCGTCCCGTGGCCGAGGTTGGTCGTGGCATCGTCGGCGGCCGGGTTGCCGCGGCCTACGGCCCGGACGTGTCCTGAGAGACTTGTTCTAAGAGCCTTGTTCTAAGAGCCTTGTTCTAAGAGCCTTGCCGCCGCAGGCGTGCGGCGGCTTTCCCCCGGGAAACTCCTGGTAACCATGATCGGCTAGCATTGCGGCGTTTTCGCCTTAATCCGGGCGGAATGCCTGCCTATCCGGTGGGTTAACGATCGTTTTTCGGTTACACCGGCGTGGTCGCATGGCAGGCGACACGGCTACATTTCGCGCCCGTGACGGGGTTCACGGGCTGGCGGGCACCGCATCACAGGGCGTCAGGGCAATACTCATGTCGGCACAGCGTATGACGCGCGGATACCTCTCGATCTCGCCTTTCGCCCGCGGGATGCTCCAGGCCGTCACCTTCATCATGCTCGCGCTGCCGTTGGCCGGCTGCGGCACCGGTTCGCTCTGGGACAAGTTCACCGCCAAGGACGACACCTTCGTCGAGGAGCCCGCCGACAAGATCTACAATGAGGGCCTGTACCTCATGAACGAGAAGAAGGACATGAAGGCGGCGAACAAGAAGTTCGAAGAGGTCGACCGCCAGCATCCTTATTCCGATTGGGCTCGCAAATCGCTGCTGATGTCCGCCTATGCGTCCTACCAGGGCGGCGACTATGACGGCTGCATCGGCGCGGCCACCCGCTATGTCACGCTGCATCCCGGCAGTCCGGACGCGGCCTATGCGCAATATCTGATCGCCGCCTCGCATTACGACCAGATCCCGGACATCAGCCGCGACCAGAGCCGCACCGAGAAGGCGATCGCCTCCCTGGAAGAGGTGGTGCGCAAATATCCGACCTCCGAATACGCGACCTCCGCCAAGGCCAAGATCGAAGGTGCGCGCGACCAGCTCGCCGGCAAGGAAATGAATGTCGGCCGCTATTACGCGCAGAAGCGCGACTTCACGGCGGCGATCAACCGCTACAAGACCGTCGTCACGCAGTACCAGACCACGCGCCACGTCGAGGAGGCGCTGTTCCGGCTCACCGAGGCCTATATGGCGATCGGCATCGTCGGCGAGGCGCAGACCGCGGCTGCCGTGCTTGGCCACAATTTTCCTGACAGCCGCTGGTACAAGGACGCCTATAATCTTGTAAAATCCGGTGGTCTCGAGCCGAGCGAGAATCAGGGGTCCTGGATCAGCAAGACCTTCAAGAAGATGGGCCTCGGCTAGGAAATTTGGTTCCATGCTGGCGCGTCTGTCGATCCGTGACATCGTCCTGATCGAACGGCTCGATATCGAATTCGCCACCGGCCTTGCGGTTTTGACGGGCGAAACCGGTGCGGGCAAATCCATCCTGCTTGATGCCTTTGCGCTGGCGCTCGGCGGCCGCGGCGACGCCGGCCTCGTGCGCCACGGCGCGGAGCAGGGGCAGGTCACTGCCGTCTTCGATATCCCCAAGAATCACCCTGCGGCGAAGATCCTCGCCGAGAACGGCCTGGAGGACACCGGCGAGATGATTCTCCGCCGCGTCCAGCTCGCCGACGGCCGCACCCGCGCCTTCATCAACGACCAGTCGATCAGCGTGCAGACACTGAAGGCGGTCGGCGCCGCCCTGGTCGAGATCCATGGCCAGCACGACGAGCGCGCGCTGGTCGATGCTGCCACCCACCGCCGCCTGCTCGACGCCTTCGCCGGTATCGAGAAGGATGTCGCCGCGGTCGAGGCGCTCTGGGACGCACGCCGCACCGCCAACACGGCCCTGGAAGAGCATCGCCTCGGCATGGAGCGCGCCGCGCGCGAGGCCGACTATCTGCGCCATGCCTCCGACGAGCTGAAGCAGCTCGCGCCGAAGGAAGGCGAGGAGACCTCGCTCGCCTCGCGCCGCACCACCATGATGCAGGGCGAGAAGATCGCCTCCGATCTGCGCGAGGCGCAGGAGGCGGTCGGCGGCAATCATTCGCCGGTCGCGGCCCTTTCGGCCGCCGTGCGCCGGCTGGAGCGCCGCGGCGTCAATTCGCCGGCGCTGGTCGAGCCTGCCGTGAAGGCGATCGACATCGCGATCAATGCGCTGGAGGAAGCCGACCAGCATCTCCTGGCCGCGCTCGCCGCAACCGATTTCGATCCGGCCGAGCTCGAACGCATCGAGGAGCGGCTGTTCGCGCTGCGCGCCGCCTCGCGCAAATATTCGACCCCGGTCGACCTGCTGGCGGCGCTGGCCGCCCAATACGCCGCCGACGTCGTGCTGATCGATGCCGGCGCCTCGCGCTTGAAAAAGCTGGAGCAGGCCGCGATCGAGGCCGACGCGCTCTATGCCGCTGCTGCCAAGAAGCTGTCACTGGCGCGGCAGAAATCGGCAGAGAAACTCAACAAGGCCGTCAACGCCGAGCTCGCGCCGCTCAAGCTCGAACGCGCCAAGTTCATGACCCAGGTTGCGACCGACGAGGCCGCGCCAGGTCCGCAAGGCTTCGACCGCGTCGAGTTCTGGGTGCAGACCAATCCGGGCACCAAGCCGGGCCCGATGATGAAGGTCGCCTCCGGCGGCGAGCTCTCGCGCTTCCTGCTGGCGCTGAAGGTCGTGCTGTCCGACCGCGGCTCGGCGCCGACGCTCGTCTTCGACGAAATCGACACCGGCGTGGGCGGCGCGGTCGCGGACGCCATCGGCGGGCGCCTGGCGCGGCTTGCCGGCAAGGTCCAGGTCATGGCCGTGACCCACGCCCCGCAGGTCGCGGCGCGTGCGGACCAGCATCTCCTGATCTCCAAGGACGCCCTCGACAAGGGCAAGCGCGTCGCCACCCGCGTCAATGCGCTCGCCGCCGACCACCGCCGCGAGGAAATCGCCCGCATGCTCGCCGGCGCCGAGATCACCGCCGAGGCGCGGGCCGCCGCGGACCGGCTGCTCAAGGCTGCGACGGCGTAGGTCTCGTGTCCCGGACGCGGTGCAGCGCGTAGCGCTGCTCCGCAGAGCCGGGACACAAGGTTCTGACCGCCTTTACCCTCCCGCCCGCTCCGTCGTATCCAAGCACCATGGCAAGAGCAGCAAAATCCAGACCGCTTCGCGACGTCGCCGATCTCACCAAGGCGCAGGCCAAGGTCGAGCACATGCGGCTGTCGATCGAGATCGAGGGGCACAACGAGCGCTACTATCAGGACGACGCCCCCACCGTCACCGACGCCGAATACGACGCCCTGCGTCAGCGCCTCGATGCGATCGAAAAGCGCTTTCCGGACTTCGTCAGCGGAGATTCGCCGTCGCAGAAGGTCGGCGCGGCGCCGTCAGGGCGCTTCAAAAAAGTCCGGCACTCGGTGCCCATGCTGTCGCTCGACAACGCCTTTGCCGAAGAGGATGTGCGCGACTTCGTCGGCCGCATCGTGCGCTTCCTGAAGCTCGACGACGACAAGGTCGATTTCTCCGCCGAGCCGAAGATCGACGGCCTGTCGATGTCGCTGCGCTACGAGGGCGGCGAGCTCGTCACCGCGGCGACGCGCGGCGACGGCGCGGAGGGCGAGGACGTCACCGCCAACATCCGCACGCTCGAAGACGTGCCGCAGAAGCTGAAGGGCCGCAACGTCCCCGATATCTGCGAGGTCCGCGGCGAGGTCTACATGACCAAGAAGGCGTTTCTGGCGCTCAACGAGCGGCAGAAGGCGGCCGGCGACACCATCTTCGCCAACCCGCGCAACTCGGCTGCGGGCTCGCTCAGGCAGAAGGATCCGGCCGTCACCGCCTCGCGCCCGCTCGGCTTCTTCGCCTATGCCTGGGGCGAGATGAGCGCGATGCCGGAAGCGACGCAGAGCGGCATGATCCACTGGTTCGAGCGTTGCGGCTTCAAGACCAATCCGCTGACGAAGCTGTGCCACTCGGTCGAGGAACTGATCGCGTTCCACCAGAGCATCGAGGAGGAGCGCGCCGAGCTCGACTACGACATCGACGGCGTCGTCTACAAGGTCGATCGCATCGACTGGCAGGAGCGGCTCGGCTTCGTCTCGCGCACGCCGCGCTGGGGCATCGCACACAAATTCCCGGCCGAGCGCGCCATGACGGTGCTGCGCGACATCGAGATCCAGGTCGGCCGCACCGGCTCGTTCACGCCGGTCGGCAAGCTCGAGCCGGTCGGCGTCGGCGGTGTGATCGTGCAGAACGTTACGCTGCACAACGAGGACTACATCAAGGGCATCGGCAACAAGGGCGAGGTGCTGCGCGAAGGGCGCGACATCAGGATCGGCGACACCGTCGTGATCCAGCGCGCCGGCGACGTGATTCCGCAGATCGTCGACGTCGTCCTCGACAAGCGGCCGAAGAGCGCCAAGGAATTCCACTTCCCGAAGAAGTGCCCGTGCCCGCTGCACACCGACGTCGTGCGCGGCGAGACGGCCGCCGGCGAAGAGGAATCGCGCGCCCGCTGCACCGGCGAGTTCGCCTGCCCCTATCAGAAGATCGAGCATCTCAAGCTGTTCGTGTCGCGGCGCGCCTTCGACATCGACGGGCTCGGCGAGAAGCAGCTCCAGTATTTCTTCGATGAAGGATGGGTCAAGGAGCCCGCCGACATCTTCACGCTGGAGAAGCGCAATGCGAAGCTGAAGCTCGAGGAGATCGAAGGTTACGGCGCGACCTCGGTGCGCAATCTGTTCGGCGCGATCGAGAGCCGGCGCAAAATCGCGCTGGAGCGCTTCGTCTATGCGCTCGGCATGCGGCATGTCGGCGAGACCACGGCGCTGGCGCTCGCGCGCGGCTACGGCTCGTGGGAGGCCTTCCACGATGCCTGCCTCAAGGTCGCCAAGGGCGACGAGGAGGCAATGGCCGAGATGGACGCGCTCGACCAGATCGGCGACACCGTGATCAAGAGCATCGCGGATTATTTCGGCGAGAGCCACAACCGCGGCATCGTCGAGCGGCTGACGAAAGAGGTCGAGATCGTCGACGCCGAGAAGCCGAAGAGCAACTCGGCCGTCGCCGGCAAGACCGTGGTGTTCACGGGCTCGCTGGAGAAGATGACGCGCGACGAGGCCAAGGCGACCGCGGAGCGGCTGGGCGCCAAGGTGTCGGGCTCTGTATCGAAGAAGACCGACCTCGTCGTCGCCGGCCCGGGTGCGGGCTCAAAGCTCGCGGATGCCAACAAGCACGGCGTCAAGGTGCTGACCGAGGACGAGTGGCTGACGCTGATCGGGGAGTGAGGGTTCTCCCCGTCATTGCGAGGAGCGCTGACGCCACTCACTCCGCTGTCATCGCCCGGCTTGACCGGGCGATCCAGTATTCCAGAGACAGCAGAAGGATACGGAGAAGCCGCGGCGTACTGGATCCCCCGCCTGCGCGGGGGATGACACCGAGCGTGTTGTGACAGCCGCCGCGCAAAAGCAACAACTACATCATCCCCGTCTCTTCCTCCTCCGCCTGCTCGATCAATGTCTCGCTCACCACCAATTCGCGGCGGGGGACGACGAAGATCATCATGCAGGCGCAGAGCAGCGAGATCGCGAGCACCGCGGAGGTCAGCGGCAGTGTCGTGGCCGAATGGCCGCCGAGATAGGCGCCGAACTGCGACATCAGCGCGCCGATGCCCTGCTGGAGAAAGCCCATCGCGCCCGACGCGGTGCCGGCCGCTTCGGGGCGGATGCTGATGGCGCCTGCGGCGGAGTTCGCCATCACGAAGGCGTTGCCGACCATCACGATCATCTGCGTGCCGAACAGCCACGCCGGCGCTTCGTTCCAGCCGGTGAAGCTCCAGAGCAGGTTCAACAGGCTGCCGCAGAGCTGCAGGCCGAGCCCGAACCAGATCAGCTTTTCCAGCGAGTGCCGCGGCGCGAAACGCACGCAGAGCAAATTGCCGACCAGGTACGCAAATCCCGTCGTCGCGAACCAGGCGCCGTATTCGGCGCTGGTCCGGCCCATCTGCGTCACGACGATGTAGGGACCGCCGCCGGCGAAGGTGAAGATGATCTGCGAGGCCAGCACCTGGCACATCACATAGCCGATGAAGGCGCGGCTCTTGATCAGGGTGCCGACATCGCTGCGAAAGCCGCCGCTGCCGACCGCACGGTCGCGGCGCGTCTCGGGCAGCGCGATCGCGATGCCGACGGCGACTGCGATCGCGCCGATCGTGACGGCGTAGAAGATCGCGCGCCAGCCGAACGCGGTCTCGATCAGGCCGCCGGTGAGCGGTGAGACCATCTGGCCGATCATCAGGGCGGCGACCACGAGGCTGATCATGGAGGCGACGCGGTCGCGCTCGTAGATGTCGCGGATGATGGCGCGGCTCACCACCATGCCGGAGGCGCCGCCGAGCGCCTGGAAGAAGCGCGCCGCGATCAGCTGCGGCAGGGTTTCGGCGAAGATGCAGGCGACGCTCGCCACGACCATCAGCGCGAGGCCGCCCAGCAGCACCGGGCGCCGGCCGAACTTGTCCGACAGCGGCCCCATGATCAGCTGCGACAGCGCGATGCCGACCATGTAGAGCGATACCGTCATCTGCGCGATCGAGATGTCGCGGCCGAATGTCGTCGCCAGTATGGGCAGCGCCGGAACCAGAATGTAGAGCGAGATCGGCGCGATCCCGGTCATGACGACCAGCAGCAGCAACACCACGCGCGAGGTCGCGATGTTCTTCCTTGCCGCGTCCGGCGGCCTGCTGATCATGCCGTGCATAGATGTCCGTCTTTCGAAGTCGAATCGACTGTAGCGTGCTCGCACAAGACGGACATCGGCGTTTCGGAATGCGGCTATACCGATTCCGGGACTGTTATAATAACAGTGTGCAGGAGGCCGTTATTTTACGGGCAAACTGCGTCAGGAGCGTGCAAAGCCCGTCGTGAGTACGGGCGAAAACGGTCAAGCCTTGCGCCGGTCGCGTAGCGCCATGCGCGGCGCTATGTCAGCGCCGCCGTCGCCTGGTCGAGCCACGCCTTCGTCGCCTCATCCAGCGCCGGCGCGACCTCGGCCCGCACGCGGGCGTGGTAGGCGTTCAGCCAGTCGAGTTCGTCCTTGCTCAGCATCGCGACGTCGATCAGCCGTCGGTCGATCGGCGCCAGCGTCAGCGTCTCGAATGCGTTCATCGGCTTCTCGGCGCCCTTGATGTCGGTGGCGACCACCAGCTCGAGGTTCTCGATACGGATGCCGAAACCGTCGGTCTTGTAGTAACCGGGCTCGTTGGAGAGGATCATGCCGCGCTTCAGCGGCGTGGTGCCGAGCTTCGAGATGCGCGCCGGACCTTCGTGCACGGAGAGATAGCTGCCGACGCCGTGGCCGGTGCCGTGCTCGAAATCGACGCCGGCGGCCCAGAGATATTGCCGCGCCAGCGTGTCGAGCTGCGCGCCGGTGGTACCGTCGGGAAACACCGCGCGCGCGATCGCGATGTGTCCGCGCAGGACGCGGGTGAAGCGGTCGCGCATCTCGTCTGTCGGCTCGCCCACGGCCATGGTGCGGGTGACGTCGGTGGTGCCGTCTTCATATTGTGCGCCGGAATCGATCAGCAGCAGATCGCCGGGTGCAATGCGCCGGTTGCTCTTGCGCGTGACGCGGTAGTGCACGATGGCGCCGTTCGGACCGGTGCCCGAGATGGTCGGGAACGATACGTCCTTCAGGGCGCCGGTGTCGCGGCGGAACGTTTCCAGCGCCTCGACGGCGTCGATCTCGGTGAGCTTGCCGCTTGGAGCTTCACGGTCGATCCATGCGAGAAAGCGCGCCAGCGCCACGGCGTCGCGGACATGGGCCGTCTTCGTGCCCTTGATCTCGGTCGCATTCTTGACCGCCTTGAGCAGCGCAATCGGATCGCCGCCGCGCACCGGCTTGCCGCCGGCACCCGCGATCAGCCGGCTCAGCGCGTCGGCCGCGGTGGCATTGTCGAGGGCGATGGCCGCGCCGCTCTTGGCCAGCGCCATCAGCGTCGGCGCCATCGCATCGGGCTCGCGCACGTCGGCGGACTGTTCGAGATGGTCGCGCGTCAGGTTGGAGAGTTTTCGGTGGTCGATGAAGATGGTGGGACGGCCGTCCTTCGGCACCAGCGCGTAGGACAGCGGCAGCGGGGTATGCGCGACGTCGGCGCCGCGGATGTTGAAGGTCCAGGCCACCGCATGGCTGTCGGACAGCACCAGCGCGTCGGTGCCGAGCTTGCCGATCTCACTTCTTATTTGCGCCAGCTTGTCGGCCTCGGCGACGCCGGCATGTTGCAGGCTGTGCACGGCAACGGGGGCAAGCGGCGGCTGCGGCCGGTCCTGCCAGATCGCATCGACCGGGTTGCTGTCGACCGCCACCAGCTCCGCGCCGGCCTTGGCGCAGGCGGCGGCCAGACGCTCGGCTGCTGAAGAAGTGTGCAGCCACGGATCAAATCCGAGGCGGTCGCCGGCTTTCAGGTGCGCCGATACCCAATTTTCCGGCGGCGGATCGACCAGCGATTCCACCGCCCAGGCCTTGGCGTCGACCTGCTTAGCAGCCTGGATCGTGTAGCGGCCGTCGACGAAGAGGGCGGCCTCATGCGTCAGCACCACCGCCAATCCCGCCGAGCCGGTAAAGCCGGTCAGCCAGGCCAGCCGTTCTTCCGAGGGCGCCACATATTCATTCTGCTGCTGGTCGGCGCGCGGAATGACGAAGCCGGTCAGCTTGCGGCGGGCGAGTTCTTCGCGAAGCGCGGCAAGGCGCGCCGTCAATGCGACGCCGGCCTCGGGCTCTTCGAATGTCTGGAAGTGTGCTTCGAACATGATGGGCTCAATCTACGACCGGGGCGATCAGTCCGCAATGTGGACGCATTTGCGGCGCATCTGGCATGGAGTGTGCTTGAAAACGTTCCATTCGAATTGAGTGGAGTACAGGATGCAGCAGTTGCGCTTCGTCCGGATAACAGGGAAATTCGAGCAAGTGGTTCATCTCAACGGCGAGAGGACACACGATGCCAGCGTTCACGTTTGAGAAGATTTCGCCGCCGGCCCGCCGCGCCCCGGCCGCAACGACACCCAAGAAGCCGCGCGGCCTCATCAGCCAGATGATCAATCGTTTCGCCGAGCGTCGCGCCAGGCGCGCCCTGCGGAGCGAGCCCGCGATGCGCCGGGACGACAAGCCGGCGGAGTAGGGCGGCGATCGTGATGCCGTAGGGTGGGTTAGCCGGAGGCGTAACCCACCACTTTTGTCGTTGCGCGAGAAGAGGCGGATTACGCTTCGCTAATCCGCCCTACGACACCTTCTTCAGCAACAAACTGCTCCATCCCTCGATCCTGAGGTGCTTCAGCGGCACGAGGCCGCGCGCGCGGTAGGCGGCGATCACAGCGGGGGCCTGGTGGGTCAGCAGGCCCGAGAGGATGACACGGGCGCCTGGCGCCAGGTGCCGCGCCATCGGGCTCGCCAATTGCCGCAGCGGGTTGGCGAGGATGTTGGCCAGCACCAGGTCGAACGGGCCGCATCTGGCGAAATCCGGCGCGGCGAAGCCGGTGGCGCGGATCACCCGCACATGGTTACCAACTTCATTCAGCGTCGCGTTCTCGGCGGCGACCCGCACCGACGGCGGGTCGATGTCGGAGGCCAGCACCGTGCGATGCAGCGCCTTCGCCGCGGCGATCGCCAGCACGCCGGTTCCGGTGCCGAGGTCGAGCAGGGTCCTAGGACGGGAGCTCTTCAGGACATGGTCAAGCAACAGTAAACAGCCGCGCGTGGTGCCGTGGTGGCCGGTGCCGAAAGCGAGCGCCGCCTCGATCTCGATCTTGAGCTTGTTCGGAGCGACGCGGTCGCGATCATGGCTGCCGTGCACGACGAAACGTCCGGCCGGCACCGGGACGAGATCTTCAAGGCTGGCCTTGACCCAGTCCTTGGCCTCGACGGTGTCGAAGACGAGGGTCGCAGCGATCTCATTTCCCGCTGAATTTGTAACGATTTCGCTGAGCAATGTCTGGTCGGGCGCCTCGGCGAAATGCAACGTGACGTCCCATTGTCCGTCCGGCCGCTCGAACGCGGCGACCGCCGCATCGCCCTCGAAAAACACCTCGGTCAGCACGTCGACGACGCGCTTGGCCGCGGCCTCGGTGCCGATCGAAAAGCTGGCGCGATGGGTGGGGGAAGGCTGCATCATAAGGTTCCGATCAGTTCAATTCTTGGAACTTTTGTTCCTAATTTTCCGCATAACTTGCAACGCCGGGATTAACCTGCCCGTAGGTTGTATCCCGTAGATTTTCGGATGTTGGAGCCAAACAACACACCTAGAAATGGAGGCGAGTCTTGAAGCGCATGGTTTTGAAGTTCTGGTCCGATGAATCCGGTGCGACCGCGATCGAATACGGGCTCATCGCGGCCGGTATCGCGCTGGCGATCATCACCGTTGTGAACAGCCTGGGCACCACTTTGAACGACAAGTTCGGTTCGATTAGCACTTCCTTGAAGTAATTTCCGCCTCCCGTTTCCCAGCGGAAGCGGATTTCTTCATAGGTTGTTCCTAGATCAGCGCCCGCTCGGGGGATTGCCCCCGGCGGGCGAGATCGTTTTGGGGGCCGCTTGGAAGATGCCCACAGGCTGTCCGCTGGTTTTCCGCGTGTTATCCACCGGGTATCTCACCGCTCATCCCCAGCTTCTCCACTGCCTATACCCGGCTGGGTCCGGCCTGCTGGCGCCGGTGCTCACAGATCTGCCAACAGCCTTGTCCACACCCAATCCACAAGCCTATCCACGGCTTCCGAACAGCGAGCGATGATCCCGCAGGATCGCCTGCGCGGCATTGTGGCCGGGGGCACCGGTGACGCCGCCGCCGGGATGGGCGCCGGAGCCGCAATGGTAGAGGCCCTTCAGCGGTCCGCGATAATCGGCATGGCCCAGCATCGGGCGCGCCGAGAACAGCTGGTTCAGCGTCAGCGCGCCGTGGAAGATGTCGCCGCCGAGGAGGCCGAATTGCCGCTCGAGGTCCAGCGGCGAGAGGATCTGGCGGCCGAGCACGCTTGTCCCAAAGCCCGGCGCGTAGCTATCCACCGTCGCGATCATGAGATCGGCGACCTCGTCGCGATGCGCGTCCCAGGATCTGCCGCCGGGAAGCTCCGGCGCGACGTGCTGGCAGAACAGGCTCGCCACATGTTTTCCTTCGGGCGCCAGACTGTCGTCGAGCGTGGAGGGGATCAGCATCTCCACCACGGGTGAGCTGCTCCAGCCCTGCGCGCGCGCATCGAGATAAGCGCGGTCCATGTAGCCAAGGCTTGGTGCCAGGATGATGCCGGAGGTGAGATGATCGCCGTCGCCGGGTAGCGCCGTGAAGGAGGGCAGGCGGTCCAGCGCCACGTTCATGCGGAAGGTGCCCGAGCCGTTCTTCCAGTGGCGGATGCGGGCGAGGAAGTCCTGCGGCAGGGCGTCGGCCGCGATCAGCCGCGTATAGAGCAGCTTTGGATTGACGTTGGCCGCGACATATTTCGCGCGGATCGTCTCGCCGCTCTCCAGCACGACACCGACGGCGCGGTCGCGCTCGACGATCACCTCGCGCACCCCCGCATCCGTGTCGATTGCGACGCCGCGCGCCTGCGCGGCGCGCGCCATGGCCTGCGTGATCGCGCCCATGCCGCCGATGGCATGGCCCCAGACGCCCTTCTTGCCGTTCACCTCGCCGAAGGCGTGGTGCAGCATCACATAGGCCGAGCCCGCCGCGTAGGGGCTGGCATAATTGCCGACGATGGCGTCGAAGCCGAACAGCGCCTTGACGAGGTCGTGCTCGAACCGCTCGTCCAGCATCTCGCCGGCCGAGCGGGTGAAGAGATCGAGCAGGCTGCGGCTCTGCTCCAGCGTCAGGCCGCGCAGGATATTGGCGCTCTGCAGCGCGTTCACGGCCTCGCGGATTGCCGCCGTGCCGATGCCGGTCAGCAGGTTCGGCGGCGCGCGCAGCACGAATTGCCGGAGCACGTCGGCGATGTCTTCAAGCTCGCGCGAAAAGCCGTCGAGCGCCTCCGCGTCATGCGCGCTCAGCCGCGCAACCGACGCCTTGGTCCGTCCCTCTCCCGTGAGGAGGTAGCTCCCGTCAGGCGCAGGCAGGAAATTCTGCGCGCGCCGTTCGACCACGCGCAGGCCCTGCTCGGCGAGGCCCAGATCGCGGATCACCTGCGGATTGAGCAGGCTCACCGTGTAGGCCGCGACCGAATTCCTGAATCCGGGGTGAAACTCCTCCGTGACCGCGGCCCCGCCGACCACCTTGCGGCGCTCGACCACGCGCACGCGCAGGCCTGCGCTCGCGAGATAGGCCGCGCAGGTGAGGCCGTTATGGCCAGCGCCAATGATGACGACGTCGGTTTCGCTCATGAAAGGTTCGAGGCCCAGTCTTCCGTCATTCCGGGGCTCGCAAGGCGAGAACCCGGAATCTCGAGGTTCCGGGTTCGATGCTTCGCATCGCCCCGGAATGACATCTCTATATCAAGCAATCGTCGCTGCAACATCACGAGCCCCTTTATTGCCCGTTCAGGCGCGGTGTGCTCCATTGCGCGTCCGGCGCCCGCCGGGGGCGTTGTCCGGCGCGTTTTCCAGCGTGAACCGGTGCCCACTTCGCTGGAAAACGCTTTTGCCGGAGCTTCCATGGATTCGATCGTGCAACCCGCCGCCACGGAGCAGCCGTCCGCCTCGCGCAACCGGCTGCTGCTGACGGTCTACACCGCCGCGATCTTCGTCAGCGCGCTGCTGCTGTTCTCGGTGCAGCCGCTGTTCACGAAGATGGTGCTGCCGCGGCTCGGCGGCTCGCCGGCGGTGTGGTCGGTGGCGATGGTGTTCTTCCAGTCGCTGCTGCTGGCGGGCTATGCCTATGCGCATCTGTTGATGCAGGTCCGGAACCGCATCGTGCCTGTCGTGGTGCATCTGCTGCTGCTGGTGCTGGCCTTCGCCACGCTGCCGCTCGGCATCGCCACCGCCTATGGCGAGCCGCCGGCGTCTGGCTATGCGTTCTGGCTGCTCGGCCTGTTCGTGGTCTCGATCGGCCTGCCGTTCTTTGCGCTCGCCGCCAACAATCCGCTGCTGCAGGCCTGGTTCGTCCGCACCGGCCATCCCGCCGCGCACGATCCCTATTTCCTCTATGCCTCCTCCAACATCGGCAGCTTCCTCGCGCTGTTGTCCTATCCGTTCCTGCTGGAGCCGATGTTCACGCTGCACACGCAGAACCGGTTCTGGACCGGCGGCTACGGCCTGCTGATTGTCCTGATCGCAGCCTGCGGCGTGCTGCTGCTCCGCTCGCCGAAGCTGGCTTTGGCCGACGCGCGTACCGAGGACGTCAATGCGCCGGCGCCTGGCATCGTGATGCGGCTGCGCTGGATCTTCCTCGCCGCGGTGCCGTCAGGCCTGCTCATCGCGGTTACCGCGCACATCTCGACCGATGTTGCGGCGGCGCCCCTGCTGTGGGTGCTGCCGCTGTCGCTGTATCTGCTCACCTGGGTGGTGGTGTTCCAGTCGCGGCCCCTGTTGCCGCACAAATGGATGCTGATGCTCCAGCCGGTCGCCATTGCCGGCGTGGTCGTCCTGCTGGCTTTCGGCGGCGAGCAAAATCTGCTGCTGACGCTCGGTGGCCACCAATTATGCTTCTTCGTCATCGCCATGGCCTGCCACGGCGAATTGGCGCGAACCCGGCCGGCGGCCAAATATCTCACCGGCTTCTATGTCGCGCTGTCGTTCGGCGGCATGGTCGGCGGCCTGTTTGCGGGCCTGGTCGCGCCCTTCACCTTCTCGTGGATCGCCGAATACCCGATCCTGATTGCGCTCGCGGCGCTGTGCCGGCCCTCGGCGAACGAGCGCCTTGCCGGCATCGTCAAATGGTATTGGCTCGTGCTCGCCGCGCTCGCGGTGGCACTCGTTGCGCCCTCGTACACGACCGGCGGACTCTCGACCTGGTTCGAGGATCATCGCGTCTGGGTTGCCGGCGCCGTCGGCGTGCTCGCCGCGCTGCTGACGCTGGCGCTCAATGCCGGCCGCTGGAAGATCTTTGCGACCGTCGCGCTCGCGCTGGTTTTGATCCGCATTTATCCCGCCGACGAAGGCCGCGTCACCACCGTGCGCAGCTTCTTCGGCGTGCACAAGATCGTGGAGACGCCGGGCGGCTATTTCCATGTGCTGATGCACGGCACGACCATCCACGGCGCCGAGCGTTTCCGCAACAATGACGGCACGCCGGTCACCGGCCGGCCCGAGCCGATCACCTACTATCACAAGGACGGCGGCATCGGTCAGGCCATCACCGCGATCCGCGAGCGCAAGGGCGCACCGCTCAAGGTCGCCGCGATCGGCGTCGGATCGGGCACGCTCGCCTGTGCAGCTGAACCCGGCGAGGACTGGAGGTTCTTCGAGATCGATCAGTCGATGGTGGATGCGGCGCGCGACCCCAAGAATTTCCGCTACATCTCGAGCTGCCTGCCGGACCTGAAGCCTGTCATCGGCGATGCGCGTCTCACCTTCGCGAAGGAGCCGGACGGCGTCTACGATCTCATCATCGTCGATGCCTATTCGTCCGATGCGATCCCGATTCATCTCGCCACCGAAGAGGCGATGGAGATCTACAAGAACAAGCTCGCGCCCCACGGTGCCGTGGTGATGCACGTCTCCAACCGGCACCTCGATCTCGAGACGGTCGTGGTCGGCATCGCCGACGCCAACGATCTGAAGAGCTGGGTCTTCAACGAGGATTCGGGTCGCGATTCCGACTACATCTTCTCGACCGACGTCGTCATCTCCGCGCGCGAGGAGGAAGATGTCGGCAAGCTCGCGTTGTCCAAATCATGGGAGCTGACGGAAGCGGACGACAGGGTGCGGGTCTGGACGGATGACTACTCCAACATCCTGGGTGCGCTGTACCGGCGCCTGCGGGACGGGGAGTAGGGCGGCGACCCGCCCTCTCGTGCCCCGGACGCTGCGCAGCACGAAGTGATGCGCTGCAGAGCCGGGGCCCATGGCGCGGCGTTCTGGGTCCCGGCTCTGCGGAGCAGCGTTGCACGCTGCGCCGCGTCCGGGACACGAGACCTACGGCTCCGCCGGTGTCCCCACCGGCAGCGCAATTCCCTTCTCGCCGGCGACCTGCCGCAGCAGGTCGGGCCGATCGGAGATGATGCCGTCGGCGCCGAGCTCGATCATGCGCGTCATGTCCTCGGGCTTGTTGACGGTCCAGACCACGACGCGCAGTCCAAGCGCATGGGCTTCAGCGATCAGCGCCGCGGTCACATCGCCGAAATAGGGCGACCAGATCGCACCGCCCGCAGCCTTGATGGTTCGCGGCAGCGACCCGCCGTGCTCGGCCGGATTGAAACCCGCTGTCCAGTTGGTCGCCTTGTCGAGTGCGACGGTCTGGCCCGAACCGCGCTGGAGCGTCAGGTACACCGTCGGCACGCTCGGCGCCTGCCGCTGGACGAGCAGCAGGGTCCTCCAGTCGAACGACTGGATCATGACACGGTCGGAAAATTTCTCCGCCTCGATCGCCCCGAGCAGTTTTGCGACGAAACTCTGCGGGTCGAGCGATTCGTCCGGACGGTTCGGATCGATCTTGGTTTCGATGTTGAAGCGTACGCGCGCGTTGCCGGACTTTCGCACCAGTGCGAACAGCTGCGCCAGCGTGGGGATGCGCGTCCCCGGCACGGCGCGTTGCTCGGGGAATTGTTTGGCATAGGCACTGTCCGGACGGATCTGGCCGACGTCGTAGGCTCTGACTTCTTCGAGCCGCAGCTTCACGAAAGGCGTGCCGGGCGACGTGACATAGGTGCCGCTCGCATCCCGCGCGAGATCGGGATTGAGCCCGCGCTCATGCGAGATGATGACTTCGCCATCGGAGGTGACGCCAACGTCGAGCTCCAGCGTGTCGATGCCCATCGACAGCGCGTTGGCAAAGGCCGGCAGGGTGTTTTCCGGCAACAGCGCCCGCCCGCCGCGATGCGCCTCGAGATCGAATCCCATTGCCCGTCCCGCCATCACGATCGAGATCACCGTTAGAATTGTCGCAGCACGTGATGGCATGACGGCTCGCCGGGCAAGCGGAAAAGGGCTGGATCTGAACGTTTTTCGGCACGAACGGCCCATTCTACAGGCTTTTGCGCCTGTTGAAACCTTGGGCTGCGGCTTGGGTTGCGCCCGCCCGGCTTGTATGTACTCATGGACGCCATCCTGGGACCCGCCCGTGCCACAGAAACGCGATCACCGCATCATTCGCAGCCGGCATTTTCACAAGATGCAGCGGCGGCATTTCATCATTTTCGACATTCTGCCCTTTGTCGGCTCGCTGGTTGCGCTGGGCCTGTTGTTCTATCGTCCGATCGGCGTGACGGAGCTCGGCCTGTTCCTCGGCTTCTGGCTGATCACCGGCCTTGGCCTCACCGTCGGTTACCACCGTCTGTTCACCCATCGCGCCTTCGCGACCTCCGCGACGATGAGCGCAATCCTGATCATCATGGGATCGATGGCGGGCCGCGGCTCCATGCTGTCCTGGGCGGCGATGCACCGGCGCCACCACGAACTGTCCGATCACGACGGCGATCTGCACTCGCCGCGGCTGCATGGCGACAGCCTGATCGGCCGCCTGCGCGGCTTCCTGCACGCGCATCTGACCTGGATGATCGAACACGACTATCCCAACGTCGCGCATTACGTGCCTGACTTGATGGCGGACCGCAGGCTGGTCGCCGTCAACAGCTACTATTACACCTGGGTCGTGCTCGGCCTGCTGCTGCCGGCGATCATCGGCGGCCTTGCCACGATGAGCCTGTGGGGCGCGCTGACGGGTCTGCTCTGGGGCGGCGTGGTGCGCATGTTCGTGGTCGAGCAGACCTTCTCCGCCATCAACTCGGTCATGCACACTTTCGGTACGCAGCCTTTCGTCACCCGTGACGACAACAGCCGCAATCTCGGCGTGATGGCCTGGCTCGGCTGGGGCGAGGGCTGGCACAACAACCACCACGCCTTCCCGTATTCCGCGGCCTTCGGCCTGCGCTGGTTCGAGTTCGATCCCGGCTTCATCTTCATCCGCACGCTGGAAGCGCTCGGGCTTGTCTGGGACGTCAAGGTGCCGAGCGAGGAGAAGATCGCGCGGCGCATGCTGCGCCAGCCGGGCGATGCGGCGCCCGATCTGGAAACGGGCTGAGCATCATCGACCGGCGCGAGCGCCGGTGATGGCGCGGCTTTGATCCGATGCTTTTCAACGACTATCCATTTCTCCTGGTCTTCCTGCCGGCGGCGTTGCTGATCTACCGCCTGGCCGATCCCTATCCGCACCTTCGGATCGGCGTGCAGGTCGCCCTCTCGCTCGCCTTCTATGCCTGGGGCAGTCCGTCCTTCATCCTGCTCCTGATCGCCTCGATCGCGATCAACTGGCTCGCCTCGGTCGCCTACGGGCGGGTGAAATGGAAGGCGGTGCTGACGCTCGTGATCGTGCTCGATCTCGCGGTGCTGGCGCTGTTCAAATACGCCAACTTCCTTCTCGCCAATCTCAGCCTCGTACTCGGCACGACACTGCCGGCGCTCGACATCGGGCTGCCGCTCGGCATCTCCTTCTTCACCTTCCACCACATCATGTATCTGGTCGATCTGAAGCGCGGCAAGGCACCGCTCTATGCGCTCGACCGATACGCGCTCTACATCGCCTTCTTTCCGCAGGCGATCGCAGGGCCGCTGGCACGCTGGTCGGAGGTGATGCACCAGTTCGGCAAGCAGGTTTACGTGCCGGGCTGGCAGCGCCAGTTCTGCATCGCGACCTGCTTCATCGCGCTCGGCCTGTTCGAGAAGGTGGTGATCGCCGACAGCCTCGCCCACCTGCTCGATCCCATCTACGCGGAGGCGGCCAACGGACCGCTTCGCAGCGGCGATGCCTGGCTCGCCTTCTGCTTCTCGTTCCAGATCCTGTTCGACTTCTCCGGCTATTCCGACATCGCGATCGGCCTCGGCCTCCTGTTCGGCGTGCAGCTGCCGTACAATTTCAATACGCCGCTGCGCTCGACCAACATCCAGGATTTCTGGCAGCGCTGGCACATCACGCTGATGCTGTTCCTGCGCGACTATGTGTTCTACCCGCTGGTCAACACGCGCCTGCTGCCGCGGCGCTGGCTGCAGGTGCAGTTCTTCGGCGCGATGATGATCACCATGGCGCTGTGCGGCCTGTGGCACGGCGCGAGCTGGACTTTTGTTCTTTGGGGCGTTCTGCACGGCCTCGCGCAGGTCGTTTGTTCGTTGTGGCGGCGCTATGGTCCGCGCTTCCCGTCATGGCTCGGCTGGGCGCTCACCGTGCTGTTCGTGCTTGCGACCGGTGTGATCTTTCGCGCAGGGTCGGTGGAGGCGGCCTGGCATGTCTTCGCCGGGCTTGCCCAACCATTGCCACTGGCGCGTGGCGGACAATTGTGGCCGCTGGTGGCGGCGCCGCTATTCGCGTTCCTGTTGCCGGCGAGCCAGGACATCGTGGCATTCTTCACCCGCCGTCCGAATCTGGTACTGGCCGGCCTGCTCGGTGTCGGGATTCTGGCCCTGCTGATCCAGATCGGCGAACGAGGGATTCATGAGTTCGTCTATTTCCAGTTCTGACGTCTCACCCGGGTGGGGGCGCTCCATCGCGGCCTGCCTCGGCACGCTCGCGCTCGGCGCTGCGCTGATTGCGACCCTCGTGATCCTCGTCGATCCCTACGACAGCGGCCGGTTTGGTAACGCCTTCGGCATCGTCGGCGTGAGCGACCGCAATCCCTGGACGGCCAACATCAGCCGGGCCCGCGACCCGCAGTTTGATTCAGCCATCCTCGGCAATTCGACCGTGCAGTTGCTCGAGCCCGCCAGGCTGGACGAGGCCACGGGCCTGCGCTTCGTCCAGCTCGTCGCGCCCGGCGCCGATCCGCGCGGTGATCTGGCGATCCTCGATTACTTCGCCAGACACCACAAGACGATCCGGGCGCTGGTCGTCTCGATCGATCGGCCCTGGTGCAGCAACACCGTATTGCCTCCGCCGAAGGACCCGTTTCCGTACTGGCTCTATGAGGGCGGTACGCTGCGTCATCTCGGCAATCTCTTCACCTGGGCCGCGCTCGATCGCTCGTTCCAGCGCATCGCCATCGCGCGCGGCGCGCGCCAGCCGGTCCGCGCCGATGGCTATTGGAATTACGAGGAGTTATGGGCACCCGGCGCAAAGCATCCCGCAGTCGCTGAGCCCGCGAAGGCGGTGCCGTTCACGGGCAAGATCGCGGATCCGTTTCCCTACGCGGCGATGCTGGCCGCTGCGATCGGAAAACTCCCGCGCGACGTGTCCGTCGTGCTGGTGATGCCGCCGACCTTCTACACGATCGTGCCCGTTCCCGGCAGCCGTGACGCCGCAGCTCACACGGCCTGTAAGGAGGCCTATCGCTCCATCGTCAGCGGGCGCGCGAACAGCAATCTGATCGACTACCGCGTCGACAATACGCTGACGCGGGATCCCGCCAATTTCACCGATCTCATCCACTACCGCGCGGTCATCGCGCGCAGGATAGAGCAGGGCATTGCCGCCAGCCTGCGCGCCGGTGAGGCGGCCGAGATCAGCTTCTAGCCGATCTCCTCCAGGCCGCCGTCGAGCCAGAGCCGGCGCGCCAGCTTGCGCTGGATCTTGCCGCTGGTGGTCTTCGGCAGGCTGCCTGGCCGGATCAGCGCGATGTGACGCGCGGAGAGCTCGTGGCTGTCGGCGACGGCTTCGCGGATCCGGCCCTTGATCTCGTCACTGTCGATCGAATGGCGCGCGGTGCGCTCCACCTCCTGCACGATGACCAGCGCTTCTTCGCCGCTCTCGTCCGGCACCGAAAACGCCGCGCCGCAGTTTTCGCGCAAGCCTGCGTCCAGCGATTGCACCGTGCGCTCGATGTCCTGCGGATAATGGTTGATGCCGCGGATGATGATGAGGTCCTTGATCCGCCCGGTGACGAACAATTCGCCTGATGCGTCGAGGAAGCCGAGGTCGCCGGTGCGCAGCCACGGGCCGTCCGCGCCGGTGATTTCCGCATTGAGCCCGTCGCGGCTCGCCTCGTCGTTGCGCCAATAGGCTCTGGCGACGTTGGCGCCGCTGACCCAGATCTCTCCGACGCGGTCGGCGGGCAGGCGCATGCGGTGCTCCGGCTCCACGATTGCGATGCGCTCGCCGGTGAGCGCTCGGCCGCAGCCGACGACGATCTGGGCATCGTCCACGCCGGGTGGCGCCTCCGCCACATGCGCCTGAAGCGCCGCGCGGCTGACACCTCGCGTGACGTGACCGCCGCCGCGCGTCCCGCCTGAAATCAGCAAGGTCGCTTCCGCCATGCCGTATGCCGGATACATCGCGCGCGGATCGAAACCGTGCGGCGCAAATGTCGCGACGAACCGTTCGATCGTCTCTGCATGCACCGGTTCGGCGCCGTTGAGCGCGATTTTGAGCGAGGAGAGATCGACGCCCTCCATCTGGTCGGGGCGATAGCGGCTGACGCAGAGGTCGAAGCCGAAATTGGGGCCGCACGCGACCTCCGCGCGGTAATGCGAGATCGCACGCAGCCAGCCGAGCGGCCGCTGCATGAAGGCGTTCGGCGCCATCAGCACGCAGGTCGCTCCGACATAGAGCGCCTGCAGCGCGTTCAGGATCAGCCCCATGTCGTGATACAGCGGCACCCAATTGACGTAGGTCGAATGTCTGCTGTTGCCGAGCGCAAGCCGGATCATCTCGAGATTGGCGAGCAGGTTTGCGTGGGTCACTACCACGCCCTTGGGCTCGGACGTTGAGCCTGATGTATATTGCAGGAAGGCGATATCATCAGGCGCCGGATCGGGCAGATCGGCTGCTGCTCTATCACCAGTGAGATCGACCTCGATCCAGCGGATGTTCTCTTGCGCAAAGCGGGCTTGCAGATCGCCGCGGAGCGCGAAGGCCGAGGTGGTCAGCGCCAGCGCCGGCGTGCAATTGGCGAGGATCGCGGCGCTGGCGTCGCGCGCGCTGTTCCGCCGCGGCATCATCATCGGCACCGCGATGATACCGGCCATCAGGCAGCCGAAGAACGCCACCAGAAATTCGAGACCGGGCGGAAACACCAGGATGGCGCGCTCGCCGGGTTGCCCGGCCAAAGTCAGGCGTGATGCGAGCGCGGTTGCGGCGGCGTGCAATTGGCGAAAGGTGAGTGAAGCTTCCTCGGTCCCGCGATCGGAGACGAAGACATAGGCGCGGTCGTCGCCTTGCTCCGCCGCGCGCCGGGCCAGTACAGCCACCAGCGAGCGGAACGTTTCCATTGGACTGCGCCGGTTCAGCCGCCCTCAGGCGGCGGTACGGATCGCGCGCTTGTCGGCGAGAAATCGCGACAGCGCCTCAACAGTAGGGTGGTCGTAAAAGTCGTCCGTCGACAGTTCGAGGTCCAGCTTTTCCTCGAGCTCCATCATGAGATAGACGAGCATCGCCGAATCGAGGCCGAGGCGGTTGAACTTGGTGCCGGTGTCGACCTTCTCCTTCGATATCCGCAGGATATTGGCCAAGGCCGTAACGCAGAAATCCGAAATCTGCTCGCGTGTCATGTCATTTCCCAGAAACAATGGGAATGACAATACGGGCGACCCCAAGGTTGTCAATTTGGCCGAAACGCCGCGGCGTTGAAGGTTGGGGACTGTTGCCTTCCTGCGTCGGTAAGCTGGTCAATTGATGCACTTCAGGGCGCGATTTCCGGCGGTCGACAGCGGGAAAAGCCCTCAATATCCTCCCGGGATTGCCGATTTGACGCGCGTGACGGGATTGTCGCATGAACCCCGCCCGATTGTTCCCAGTCCTTTTCCTTGTCCTGCTCGCTGCCCCGCCGGCCTCCGCCCAGCGCGGCAATGATTTTGATTCGCTGGTCGCTCAGATGAACGCGGCCACGGAGACCAGCCGTTGGGCCGACGGGCTCGCGATTGCCCAAAAGCTGGAGAACCTGGTGCGCCGCCGCCAGGGAAGCGACAATCTGAACTACGCCGGTGTGCTGCATAACGAGGGCATGTATCTGCGCAATCTCGGCCGCTTCCCGGAAGCCGTCGACAAGCTGAATGCAGCGCTCGCGATCAAGCTGCGGAACAACGACGTCGCCTCCACGCTACGCACCTCGAACATCCTGGTCGGATCGCTCGGCATGCTCGACCGGCGGGCGGAGGCGACCACCGTCGCCGAACGGGCGTTGGCGCTCGGCACCAATGCCTTCGGGGCCAATGACGTCAGGCTCGCCGGCACGCTGTCGGCGCTCGGCGGGCTGGCGCGCGACAAGGAGAACTTCAGGGAAGCCGCCGGCTATTTCGAGCGGGCGCTCACCGGCCTGCAGGCCGCCAATGCGCCGCCGTTCGATATCGCATCCGCGATGGACAATCTCGGCGACATCTATGGCCTGCTCGGACGCTTCGATGACGGCGAGCGCATGCTCAAGCAGGGGATCGATCTGCTCGACCGCAGCTTCGGCAAAGGCGCGGAGGCCGTGCCCAACTACGACAAGATGCTCAACGATCTCGGTAACCTCTATCTCGATGCCGGCCGTCTGTCTGACGCAGAGGCGGTGATGCGGCGCTCGCTTGCGATCACGCGGGCGCGCAGCGGCGAAACCCATCCGAACGTCGCCGCAACCACCGGCAATCTCGCGACCGTGCTCGAACACGAAGCGCGCTACGCCGAGGCGGAGAAACTGTACCAGCAGACGCTGCAGGCCTATGAACGGCTCTATGGGCCCAACCATCCGACCACGGCGATCGGGCTCAACAATCTCGCCAACGCCTATTCGGCGCAGGGAAAGAACGAGGCGGCCGCGGGCCTCCAGGAGCGTGTGCTAGCGATCTACGAGAAGGCGTTCGGCGCCGACAGCCCCGATGCCGGGCGTGCGATGAACAATCTCGCCAACAGCTACGCCAACCTTGGGCGGAACGATCCGGCGGTCGATCTCTTTCGCCGGTCTGTGGCGGTCATGGAGCGGAAGTTCGGCGAAGGCAGCGGAGCGAGCGCGCTGGCGACCGGCTCCCTCGGCCACGCCTTGATGGATATGGGGCGGACCGACGAGGCCCGGCCGTATCTGCTACGGTGTCTCGAGATCGATGAACGCGTGCTCGAACCCGGGCATCCCCAGCTCGTCAAGGACCTCCGCAGCGTCGCGCTGCTCGATCTCAAGACCGGCAATCTGGTTGAGGCCCGCGCCCGGCTCGACCGCGCGCTCTCGATCGCGCAGGAGAGGCTTGGACCGCGCCATCAGGACACCATCGCCACGCTGATCAACCTTGCCGATGTCGATCGCCGCGACGGCAGATGGCAGGACAGCCTGGCGCGGCTCCGGCTTGCCGCCACCGCGCTCAACGCCCAGCGCAACGCGCAGTTCACCCGCTTCACCGAGCTCGATCCCTGGCTGATCGATGCGATCTGGCGCGTCTCGGACGGCAAGCCGGACAATGCTGCGAAGGACGAGGCCTTTGGCGCCGCGCAACGCGCCCACGAGACCAGCGCGGGTGCCGCGCTGTCGCAGATGGCAGCGCGCTTCGGCGCCGGCAACGACGCCATCGCCGGACTGGTGCGGCGGCAGCAGGATCTCAAGACCAGCCTCGAAACGCTGGACAAGCGCGTAACGTCCGAGCTGGGTCAGGCCGACGGCAAGCGAAACGACACGTTGATCGCGAACCTGCGCGCACAGATCGCGCAGACGCAGAAATCGCTCGATGACGTCTCTGCGCAGCTCGACCGCAGCTTTCCCGCATACGCCGATTTGTCCAATCCGCAGCCGCTATCGATCGCCCAGACACAAGGCCTTTTGAAGCCGGACGAGGCGCTGGTCGCGTTCATTACGCTCAACGATAAGACCTATGCTCTCGCGGTGACGCGCGAGTCGAGCGCGCTGCGCCAGGTGTCTCTTGGCCGCCGCGACATCAGCGACCGTGTCGCGCATCTGCGGCAGGGCCTCGCCAACCCGGAAGCCGCTCAATCATCGTTCGATCTCGACGCGTCCTTCGAACTCACCAGCGCGCTGTTCGGACCGATCTCCGCCGATATCGCCGGCAAACCGAAGCTGTTGATCGTCCCGGCCGGCGCGCTCACCAGCCTCCCGTTCCATGTGCTGGTGACGAGGAAGCCCGATGCGACCTCTCCCGATCGCTACCGGCAGGCGGCGTGGCTGCTCAACGAGCGCGCCATCACGGTGCTGCCGTCGATCCCGAGCCTCCGCGCGCTGCGTAGCTTCGCCAAGGAGTCACGAGCGCAAAAGCCGTTCATCGGCTTCGGCGATCCGGTGTTGCAGCGCGCGTCGGGCGACAGGCGCGCGGGGCGCAACGTGCAGCCGTACCAGAGCTACTACGATGGCTCGGCCGTTGACCTCGAAAGGCTGCGCACCGGCCTGCCGGCGCTGCCGGAGACCGCGGGCGAGCTTCAGGCCGTGGCGCGCGCGCTCGGTGCTTCGCCGCAGGACGACGTCAAGCTTGGCCCGGCCGCGACCGTGACGAGCGTGAGCACCCTGCCGCTGGATCAATACCGCGTCGTCGACTTCGCCACTCACGGGCTCGTCGCCGGCGAGGTCAACGGCCTCAGCGAGCCCGCGCTCGTGCTCACACTTCCGGACAAGCCGACCAGCGACGACGACGGCCTGCTCACGGCGAGCCGCATTGCGAAGCTCAGGCTCGATGCCGACTGGGCGGTGCTCTCGGCTTGTAACACGGCGGCGGGCGACAGACCTGGGGCCGAGGGCCTGTCCGGCCTCGCACGCGCATTCTTCTACGCTGGCGCGCGGGCGCTTCTGGTCTCGCACTGGCCGGTCGATTCCGACGCTGCCGTGCGCCTGACGACGGGTGCGTTCTCCGAGCTGACCGCGCATCCCGGCATCGGCCGTGCCGAGGCGCTGCGGCGGTCGATGAGGGCCCTGATCGCGGACCTGTCTTCGCCGCGCAATGCCGATCCCGCCGTGTGGGCGCCGTTCGTGCTGGTCGGCGAGGGCGGTTGACGGCGGCTGCGAACAAGCGAAACTGATCCTCAAAAGAAGATCGGTTCCGGGAGGGACAGACATGCGGCTCATCTTGATCGCAGCGATGGCGGTTCTCATGGTCGGACAAGCGGCAGCCGAGGATGCGCTTTCGGGCGCAGCTCTCTATGCCGATGTCGCGCGCTACGCGTCCTTCGGCCTGCACCGCTTCGGTTCGCTCGGTGACCGCGCCACCGCCGACTGGATCGCCGGCGAGATGAAGCAGGCGGGGTTCGACGTCAGCTTCCAGGCTGTCGTGCTCGGCCGCCAATATGTCGTCGAGCAGGCCAGCGCGGAGGCCGGCGGTACGCGCGTCGAGGCGACGCCGTTCTGGTGGCCGCCGGAGGACAGAGCGAGCTTCCATCTCACGGCTCCGCTCGCGCGCGATGGCGATGTTGCCGGAAAGATCCTCTTGCTCGACCTGCCGTTCGATCGCGGCGCCTATCTCGGCCCCGTCCATCGCGCGGCGATCAACGAAGCGGCGGCGAAGAAACCCGCCGCCATCCTCCTGACGATCGGCAATCCCGCCGACGATCGCTTTGCCTACAACGTCACGCAGGAGGATGCGCCCTGGCCGGTGCCGGTGATCGTGGTCGGCGCGAAGTCCCGGCCGGCATTCGAGCGTGCGCTCGCCTCGGGCGCGGCTATCACCTTCGACGTCAAAGGCCATTACGAACGCGATGTCGCCGGCCGTAACGTCATCGCCGAGACCGGCAAGGGCCGCGGCCCGACCATCGTCGTCTCCACGCCGATGACCGGCTGGTACACTTGCGTCTGCGAGCGCGGCCCCGGCATCGCCAACTTCCTCGCGCTTGCGCGCACCGTCGCTGCGGAAAAATGGCCGGCGCATTTCGTCTTCATCGCCACCGCTGGTCACGAGATCGGTCACGGTGGCATGGAGCTGTTCCTGAAGCAGGGCGCGCCGCCGCCGAAGGATACGCTGGCGTGGATTCACTTCGGTTCGTCGAACGCCTGCTATGGCTTCGCGGAAGCAGCCCGCACCGATCGCCCCGAGGAAGAACGCTACCTCGTGCTGAGCAGATCCGCGGTCGCCCTGACCGATGAAGCCTTCGTTGGCGTTGCGGCGAAACGTCTGGTGACGGAGAAGCAGGCGGTCGGCGAGCTACGCGATGTGCACGCGGCGGGCTATGCCAATTTCCTCGGCATGGCCGGCCGCCATCGGACGTTCCACACGCCGTCGGACGATGTCGCCGCGACCGGGCCCGACATTCTCGAGCCGGTCGCGCGCGCCTTCGTCGGTGCTGCGCGAAAGATCGTCGAACGCGGCGAGGCCGCGTTCAGATAGAGCACGACCCGGAAAGCGTCAGTTCTGATAGTAATAGCCGCGCGGCTGATAAACCTGCCGGGGCTGCTGCGGCTGATAATAATAGCCCTGCTGGCCGTAGCCCTGATTGTAATACTGTTGCTGCGGCTGCTGCTGCTGATAGACCTGCGCGTCGTAGAGCGGGCGGTTACCGCGCGGCGCAGGATAGCGCGCGCCGGTGTCGCTGCCGTCGGCCGGATAGATGTAATTGTCGTCCTGCGGCATGTAGCGGCGGGCGGGCTGCGCCGGCGGCGCGAGGTTCACGGGATCGCCTGACGTGGCGTATTGCTCTTCGACAGGCTGCTGGGGCGCGCGGGCCACCGCCGTGTTGGCGCGGCCGCGCGGATTGCGGGCGAGCGCCACCTGCGCCGAGCCGGTCAGCGTCACCGTGGTGTTGAGCACGCCCTGCTGCTGCACCAGCGCGTAAAGCGTCGAAGCGTTCTGCCGCGACAGCCGCACGCAGCCATGCGAGGCGGGCGAGCCGAGCCGGCCGACCGAATCCGTGCCGTGGATGGCGTGCCCGACCTTGGTGAAGAAGATCGCGTGCGGCATCGGCGCGTCGTCGAACTCCTTGGAGTAGTGATCCTCTTCCATGCGGAAGGTGCGGAATGAGCCGCTCGGCGTTTCGCGCGAGGGGATGCCGGTCGACACCGGCCAGCGATAACGCGCGACGCCGTCGACGGCGACGGTCATCTGCTGATTGTCCTTGTCGACGGTGATCTCGACCTTGGCCTGCGCGGTGCCCGCGCTCAAAAGCATCAGGGAGGTGAAAGCGATCAAAAATGAACGCATCTGGAAACGCATTTGAGTCCTGGCCTCCGGCCTGTTCACGCTGGAGCATGATCCGGAAAAGTGTGTAGCGGTTTTCCGAAAGATCATGCTCAAACAATAACGCCGCGGCTCTCCGTCCCCCGGCGTGCAATATGCCTGCAATCCGGCTTCCGTTCCAGCGGCCTGCCTGCCCATCGTTAACGTGATGCCGGGCGTAAGCAAGGCCGCTTTGTGCCACGCTGCCAGCGGCAATGCTGACATTTTCGCGAGCGGACGTGCGTTCACAACGCCGACAATTCGTCACAAAGGCGCAACCATTTGGCTGCTTCGGGCGTTGATCATGGCCACCCCGACAGGCGGCGTCCGCCGCCACTTACCCCGTGTATTTCCCTTGGGATTGAAGATGAACAAAGCCCGTATCGCCGCCGCGCAATTGCCGGCCGGTCTGCCTGTCCGCCTGCTGTTCGCCGCTGCCGCCATCCTGCTCGCGCTGCTGGCTTTGCCGCACGCCAGCCACGCCCAGGGTATCGTGCGCGGGGCCCAGGAGGGTTCTTACGAAGGTAACCGGATCGCCGGCCCCGTGGGCGGTGTCGTTGGTGGCGCGGTCGGCGCCGGCGTTGGAGGGGCTGTAGGGGCGGTCGAGGGCGTGTTCGGCATTCCACATCACCGCCATTACCGGTGCCGCGGGTACTATGACGGGTATCATCGCTTTCATTGCTACAGGTGATGTCGCCGTAGCCCGGATGGAGCGCAGCGCAATCCGGGGCCGCCATCGCTTGAAGCGACACTGGTCCCGGATTTCGCTGCGCTCCATCCGGGCTACAGACGCGTCCGTCAGTTCTTCAGCCGATACCCGGTCCGGAAAATCCACCAGATCACGGCGAGGCAGATCACCAGGAATGCTATCGTCATGCCGATGCTGACGGACACGCTGACATCGGCGATCTCGTAAAAGCTCCAGCGGAAGCCCGAGATCAGGTAGACGACCGGGTTCAGCAGCGCGACCGAGCGCCAGGTGGGCGGCAGCATGTCGATCGAATAGAAGCTGCCGCCGAGGAAGGTCAGCGGCGTCACTACCAGCATCGGGATCATCTGCAGCTTTTCGAAGCCGTCGGCCCAGATGCCGATGATGAAGCCGAACAGGCTGAACGTCACCGCCGTCAGCACCAGGAAGGTCAGCATCCAGACCGGATGGTGGATATGCAGCGGCACGAACAGGCCGGCGGTGGCGAGAATGATCAGGCCCAGGATGATCGACTTGGTCGCGGCCGCGCCGACATAGCCGAGCACGATCTCGAAGTAGGAAATCGGCGCCGACAGGATCTCGTAGATCGTGCCGGTGAATTTCGGGAAGTAGATGCCGAACGAGGCATTGGCGATGCTCTGCGTCAGCACCGAGAGCATGATCAGGCCCGGCACGATGAAAGTGCCGTAGCTGACGCCCTCGACCTGGCTGATGCGCGAGCCGATCGCGGCGCCAAACACCACGAAATAGAGCGAGGTCGAAACGACAGGCGAGACGATGCTTTGCAGCAGCGTGCGCCAGGTGCGCGCCATTTCGAACAGATAGATGGCGCGGATGGCGCGATGGTTCATGACGTCCTCACGAGGTCGACGAAGATGTCCTCGAGCGACGACTGCGTCGTGTCGAGATCGTTGAAGCGGATGCCGGCGGTGCGCAGGTCGCTTAGCAGGCTGGTGATGCCGGTGCGCTCGCCCTTGGTGTCGTAGTCGTAGACCAGGGTCGCGCCGTTGTCGCAGAGGTCGAGCTCGTAATGGGCGAGGCTGTCCGGCAGTGCCGTGACCTTGCCCTGCAGATGTAGCGTCAGCCGCTTCTTGCCGAGCTTCTGCATCAAGGTCGCCTTGTCCTCGACCAGCACGATCTCGCCCTTGTTGATGACGCCGATGCGGTCCGCCATCTCCTCGGCTTCCTCGATGTAGTGCGTGGTGAGGATGATGGTGACGCCGGATTGCTGGAGGGTGCGCACCACCTCCCACATGCCCTTGCGCAGCTCGACGTCGACGCCGGCGGTAGGCTCGTCCAGGAACAGGACCTGCGGCTCGTGCGAGAGCGCCTTTGCGATCATCACGCGGCGCTTCATGCCGCCGGACAGCGTGATGATCTTGTTGTCCTTCTTGTCCCAGAGCGAGAGGTCCTTCAGCACCTTCTCGATGTGCGCAGGATTCTTCGGCTTGCCGAACAGGCCGCGGGAGAAGCTCACGGTCGCCCACACGCTTTCGAAGGCGTCGGTGTGCAATTCCTGCGGCACAAGACCGATCAGCGAGCGCGCCTTGCGGTAGGAGGTCTGGATGTTCTCGCCGCCGACGAGGACGCGACCTTCGCTCGGATTGGCGATGCCGCAGATGATCGAGATCAGCGTGGTCTTGCCGGCGCCGTTCGGCCCGAGCAGCGCAAAGATCTCGCCGCGCCTGATGTCGAGATTGACGTTCTTGAGCGCCTTGAAGCCGGACCCATAGGTCTTCGACAGATCGGCGACGGAAATGATGGATGACATGATGGCCAGGGCTGAAGGGCAAAGACTGGGGAAGGGGAGGCTGGAACCGGCCCGGGAGGGCGGTCAGCGGAGCCCTGAGATAGGAATGGCCTTGCCCGGCCGCAATTGCCCGGAGAAAAATGGTCTCAAAACAGGCCCTTCGGTGGCAGGTTGCGGGCAAGTGTTGCGCGATGGTCACGGCTTGCTGCTAAGATTGCCACTCACGCGCCTCTTTGTTGCGTCTGCGAGCGGGCCGTGGCTACGATTCCGGCCAATCGCAAAGCGTATTGTCCCCAGGGAAAACATCGATGAGACCGAACCGCCGTCACACCGCCGGCGCCAGCCAGTTGTCCGCCCTCCGTGCGTGGGCGATGGGCCTGCTCCTGCTGTCAGCTGTTGCCATGAGCCCGACCGCCGCCAAGGCGGCACCGAGCCAGGCCGCTGTCGCGACCACGCATGTCTACCTGCTGCGCGGCGTGCTCAACATCTTCTCGCTCGGGCTCGACACGATCGGCGCCCGCCTCCAGGCCCAGGGCATCCCGGTGACCGTCGCGAACTTCGTGTCCTGGTCCTCGCTCGCCGATGAAGCCGCCGCCAACTACCGGGCCGGCCGCGTCAAGACCATCATCCTGGTCGGCCATTCCTCGGGCGCGACCGCGCTGCCTGACATGATCGCCAAGCTCAACCAGCTCGGCGTGCCCGTGAAGCTCGCGATCGGCCTCGATTCCGTGTTCAAGACCAGGCTCTCGACCGGTGCCGAGCGCTACATCAACATCTATATCGGCGACGGCCCCGGCGAGCCGGTTCGCGCCGCGGACGGCCTGCGCGGCAAGCTCGACAATGTCGACGTCCGCGGCACCGGCGTCGGCCACATCTCGATCGACAAGAGCGAGGCGATCCAGCGCCGCGTCATCGGCGAGATCGACGCCGCGATCATGCGCTCGCGCGCCCCGGCAGCTCCGGTCGCCGAACCCGGCGCACCGCGGTCCGCACGTGCCGCCGCCGCGACGGCTCCGGCAAGGAACTGAGGGCCAAGGAACTGAGGGCTAAGAAACCGAGAGCGACGTCCGGGCTGAAACGGCCTTAAGCGGCCGTTACCCGGACCGGCATGCTCTCCAGCCCGCGCAGGGAATTGTTGAGCCTGCGCTTCGGCTCTGCGGTGAGCTCGATGGTCTTCACGCGCCTTGCGAGCTCGCTGAAGATCAGTTCGCCTTCCAGTCGCGCGATCATCTGGCCGACGCAGGCGTGGATGCCGGCGCCGAAGCCGACATGTCCGGTTGCGACCCGCTCGACGTCGAAGCGGTCGGGCCCGTCCCATCGGGCGGGATCGCGGTTGGCGGAGGCCATGAACAGCAGCACCTTGCGGTGGGCCGGAATCACGCCGCTGCCGATCTCGACGTCGCGCGAAGTGGTGCGAAAGAACGTCTGCACCGGTGAATCGTAGCGCAGGCCTTCCTCGAAGGCATTGCGGGCCAGCTCAGGTCTGTGGTGGAGCTTGCGGTATTCATCCGGATGCGTGGCAAGCGCGAGCAGGGTGTTGCCGATGCCGTTGACGGTGGTGTCGATGCCGGCGGTGAGGAACGGCCGCACCAGATGCGTTGCCTCGTGCTCGGTGATCTCGCCGTCGTCGGCGGCCTGGTAGATCATCATGCCGAGCCCGTCGGGCTGTAGCGCCTCGCGGGCGCAACAGTCCATGATCCAGCACTGCGCCGCGAGACCCGCCTTGCGCGATGCGGCCAGCATCTCGTTCTCCGGGCCGAAGCTGTCGAACACGAACGTGCTCCACGCCAGCAGCTTCTCGCGGCCGTCCGGACGGATGCCGATCGCATCAGGAAACACCTTCATCGGAAAGGCTTCGGCGAGGTCGGCAACGGCGTCGAAGCTACCTTTGTCGATCAGCTCGGAGACCTTCTTCTCCGCCTCCCGCTGAAACGTCTCGCGCAGCTTCCTTGCAACGCCCGGAGACAGCGTGCGGCCGAGCACCCGGCGGCCCTTGTCATGATCGGGCGGATCGATCTGGAGCGTCAGCGGTTTGGGCAGCGCCGGGTTCATTCCGTGGAGCCCGACACCCTCGCCGCTGATGAACGTCTTCCAGTCCTTCAGCGCCGGCTCGACCTCGGCGTAGCCTGCCATCGCCCACACGCCGTAGCGCTCCAGCTCGAAGACCGGCGCGAGCGCGCGCAGCGCCTCATAGGCGGGATAGGGATTCATCAGGAAGTCGGGCGCAAACGGATCGGCCGGACTGGATGCAATGCCGCTCATGCTCGGCTCCGATCCGCTATTGCTTCGCGAGCGGGCACTGGCCGTCGCTCTCGGAGCGAAAGGCGTCCTCTCCCTTGATCGTGGCGACGACCTTCAGCAGATCCCAGGCCGAAGTCGATTCCTCGGGCGACTTGACCTGCAACAGGTAGAGCGGGTGGATCTTGCGTCCGTCCTTGCGGATATAGCCCTTGCCGAACAACGCATCGTCCGTCGGCATCTCCTTCATCGCAACGACGACCGCCTTGCCGTCCTTGGCACTGCCGACCTTGTCGACTGCCTTGAGGTAGTGAATGACCGAAGCATAGACGCCGGCCTGCATGTCGTTCGGATAGGCTTTCGATGGGATGCGTTCGGCGAAGCGCTTGGCGAAAGCGCGTGTGCCGTCGTTCAGATCCCAGTAGAACGGATTCATGATCTGGGCGCCCTGCGCAAACTTCAGGCCGAGCGCGGGAAGCCCGTTCATGCCGAGGATCAGTCCGACGAGCTTGTGGTCCTTGGTCAGCCCGAACTCGGCGGCCTGCTTCATCGACGTGATGGTGTCGTCGCCGGCATTGGCGAAGCCGACGACGTTGGCGCCCGATGCCTGGGCCTGGAGCAGGAACGAGGCGTAGTCGGCCGTTCCCAGCGGATGCCGCACGCTGCCGAGCACCTCGCCGCCGGACGCCTTCACGGCCTCCGCGGCCTGCTTCTCCAGATCGTGACCGAAGGCGTAGTCGGCGGTGATGAAGAACCACTTCTTGCCGCCCTGCTGCACGATCGCCTTGCCGAGGCCGCGGCCATAGGCATAGGTGTCGTAGGTCCAGTGCACCGTGTTCGGCGTGCACTTCTCGCCGGTCAGCAGCACCGTGCCGGCGCCGGAGCCGACGAAGACCTTGTTCTTCTCGGCGCTCATGCCGGCGACGGCGAGCGCGATCGACGAGTTCGGAATGTCGAAGATCGCATCGACGCCGTCGTTCTCGTACCAGCGCCGGGCGATGCCGATCCCGATATCGGTCTTGTTCTGATGATCGGCCGCGACGACCTCGACCGGCTTGCCGCCGGCCTTTCCGCCGTAGTCCTCGACCGCCATTTTTGCCGCGACCACCGAGCCGATGCCCTGATAGCTCGCGAACGGACCCGACTGGTCGTTCAGGACCCCGATCTTCACGACGTCCTGCGCGAAGACAGGCGCGGCGGCCAGCATCGCGGCCAGGATGCACAATTTATGCAGGAATTTGCTGTTCATTGTCTCCCTCCCATGGGCGGTCTTGGTGCCGCTGAATAATAGTTATATTTTATATCTATTTTTGAGAGTGTCAATTCGGCCGATTTTTGGCCCTGAGGCGTGAGGATGATGAGCCCGAAAACCGCAAGACCCGGAGCGAAGTCCGCGCAGGCGCTGGAGAAATCGCTGGACCTGCGCGCGCTGCAGCGGACGCCCGGTTTCATGCTGCGCCTTGCGCAGCTGAAATTCTTCGAGGGCTTCTACGAGGAGTTCGCCGCGCTCGGCCTGACGCCCGCAACCTATGCGATCTTCGTCGTCATTCGCGACAATCCCGGCGTGCCGCCGAGCGGTCTTGCCAGCCTGCTGCGGCTGCGCCTGCCGAACCTGATCAAGATCCTGAACGAGCTGGAATCGTCCGGCTTCATCAAGCGCAACCGCTCGAAAGCGGATCGCCGCGCCGTCGAGCTCATGCTCACGCCCAAGGGCGCAAAGCTCATTGCCGAGGGGGCAAGGCTGACGGAGCCGTATAATCAGAAGATGCTGGCGCCGCTCAGCGAGGCCGAGCAGCGCAGCTTGCTTGAATTGCTGAACCGGATTTTGCCGTTCTAGGGCCGTGCCGCAGTGTTTGTCAGAAACGTGCGAATGCTGTCCGCGATCTCCCGCGCATGCGTTTCCAGGGCGAAATGGCCGGTGTCGAAAAACTGAACCACCGCGTTGGGGTTGTCCCGCTTGAAGGCTTCGGCGCCGGGCGGAATGAAGAACGGATCGTTCTTGCCCCAGACCGCCAGGAACGGCGGCTTGTGCGTGCGGAAGTAATTCTGGAATGACGGATAGAGCGCAACGTTGCTCTTGTAGTCGCCGAACAGGTCGAGCTGCACGTCGTCCGAGCCCGGCCGCGCGAGATAGAAATTGTCGAGGTTCTGGCCGTCCGGCGACACCAGGGTCGGATCGGGGACGCCATGCGTGTACTGCCAGCGTGTTGCCTCCGGCGCGAGGAAGCCGCGCAATGCATCACGGTTGGCAGGCGAGGGGGCCTGCCAATAGGCCTTGATCGGAGTCCAGCCGTCGCTGAGGCCATCCTCATAGGCGTTGCCGTTCTGCGAGATGATCGCCGTGATCCGCTCGGGATGATTCAGCGCGAGCCGGAAGCCGGTCGGCGCGCCATAGTCGAAGACGTACACGGCGAAGCGATCGAAACCGATCACCTCGGTGAAGCGCTCGATGACATGCGCGACGTTGTCGAAGGTGTAGCGGAAGGTTTCGCGCGAAGGCATGTCGGACTGGCCGAAGCCCGGCAGATCGGGAGCGACGATGTGAAACTTGTCGGCGAGCAGCGGGATCAGGTCGCGGAACATGTGGCCGGCGCTCGGGAAGCCGTGCAGCAGCAGGAGCTTTGGCGCGCCCTTAGGGCCGGCCTCGCGATAGAACACCTTGAAGCCATCGACGTCTGCAGTGCGATAGGTGGTCGGGGGCATGGCCGTCTCCATTGCTGATAGTAACCTTTTAAATGGCTAAATGCAGGTTACGTATATGGTTCGTAACTTGTCAATGACTATTTTAGTGGTTACTAAGGCGGGCCTCATCCAGACGGCCAAGGACCACTCAGGGACCGCGCATGGACCGCCCGCCCGCCATGTTCATCGCCGACACGCTCGGCCTCGATTTTCTCAACTCGCTGGCGACGCCGGTCGATACGCCCGTCGATTGGCTCGACGATGGCGATGGCCTGCTCGACTGGCTGGCGCAGGCCAAGCTGGTGCCCCCCGATGAGCTCGACGCGCTGAAGGCGCGGGCGAAGCCGGACGAGCTCGACAAGGTCGCGAGCGAGGCGCGCGCGCTGCGCGAATGGTTCCGGGGATTTGTTCGCGAGCATGCGGGCCGGCCGCTTGGCCCGGCCGCGCTGCAGGCGCTCGATCCGCTGAACAAGCTCCTGGAGCAGGACGAGGTGTTCAGCCGGATCGAGCCGCGGTCCGGCGACAGCCATCATGGCCTTGCGTTACGGACGATGCGGCGCTGGCCATCATCCCGATCCCTGCTGCTGCCGATCGGCGAGGCAATGGCGAAGTTCGTCTGCGAGGAAGATTTTTCCGACGTGAAGGCATGCGAGGGCCATCACTGCACGATGCTGTTCGCCGACCACACGCGCAGGCGCGCGCGGCGATGGTGCATCATGGCGGTCTGCGGCAATCGCGCCAAGCAGGCCGCACATCGCAGCCGGCTCAAGAGCAGGCAGTGAGGGGCTCATAAGGCGAGACCCGGGCCAGGGCCCGGGTCTCTGGCCTCGCTCTCCGCCATCGGATCGCTGCGCTCAGTCCTCGGATGAGTCCGGCTTCATGTCGCCGACGACCATGTCTCGCAGGGCGCCCCGCAGCGCGGCAACATTTTTCGCGCCGTTCAGTTGCTCGAATTCCCGCTGGGCGCGCTGCCAAAGCGGCGCGGCCTTGTCGTGAAGACGCCGCCCGGCATCGGTGAGTTCGATGAGGCGGCTTCTTCCATCGGTCGGCGAGGGGCGGATTCGGACCAGGCCGTCCCGCTCCAGAAAGCCGACCATCTTGCCCATTGCGGTACGCTCGATGTCGAGCTGCTCGGCGAGCGCATTGACGGCTGCGTCGCCGAGCTCGTTCAGCGCCGCCAAGGTGAGGAATTGCGTGATGCGCAGGCCTACCGGCTCGAGATGGGCATCATAGAAGCGCGAGATCTGACGGTTGGCCTTCCTCATGGCGGAGCAGTTGCATTGATCGATTCCCAGAGGCTTGTTCACCGGCAGCATCTCCTTGTCCTTCATGTCCGTCGAAGGCCCACGCCGCGAATATAAGCGCGGCGCGGGCGCAGCGATATTCTCAGAACCCTTTCTTAAAACCCTTGCGGCGGGGTGATATAGCCGGGCTCTTCGGCCGCAAGCGTATTCTTCAGCACGGCCGTTCCCTTGTCGGCCATCACCTCGCTCTTGCCGGAGGCGAGCGCATCATAGGTCGCGCTCACCACGTCTGCAGGGCTCGCTTTCGGCACGTCAATGCCGTTGGTCAGGTCGGTATCCACGAACCCGACATGCAGGCCGAGAACCTGGACGCCGCGCTCGCGCAAATGAAAGCGAAGCTGGTTGGTATAGCTCCATGCTGCGGCCTTCGAGGCGGCATAGGGTGTCAAGATCGGCCGCGGCAGCCAGACGATGTCGGAGAGCACGTTGATGATGGCGGCGTCCGGCTTGGTCGACAAGATCGGCTCGAAGGCCTGTGTAACGCGCACGACACCGTAATAGTTGGTATCGAACATACGGGCCGATTGTGCCGCGACGTCGGCCGCCAGCGGGCCGTCGATCAGGGCGGCAATGCCGGCATTGTTGATCAGCACCGTCGTGTCGGTCGCCAGCGCGGCGGCTGCGGTGATCGATGCCGGATCGGTGACGTCGATCTTGACCGGGATGATACCGGGCTCATTGAAGCCGTCCGTCTTGCGCATGCCTGCGTAGACTTTCGCGGCGCCGCGGCGCCGTGCCTCGCGCGCAAATGCCAGGCCCAGGCCGCGATTGGCACCGGTGATGAAGACGGTTGCGTTCTTGATGTCCATGATGGTCTACCTTTCCAGATTCTGGTGCCAGGAAGCTTGTTCGTGCCGCCGGCCCATCTTCAATTCAGAGAAAAAGATGTTCCGGCAGTTGTTTCGAAAGCCGTTCGCGCAGGCCGGCGGCGAGAGACAGCACTGCGCCGAGCGGGCTCATCCGCACGCTGACTCGCGGCACCGATCCGTCGGGATTGTGGTCGACGATGACGGTCGCGCTCAGCTTCTCTCCGCCCGTCAGAACGGCCTCGTATTCGAGAAACAGTCGCGAGCTGACGCTCTGAAGAAATTTCGGCGATTGCGACGCGTAGAAGGTTCCGACGGCATCGACGACGCGGCGGATGTCGTCGCGTCCAGTGACAGGACCGCGCAGCACGGAGCTGACCAATTCGGCATCAGCAGCCAGGTCGTCCAGAAACGGGTGACGCTCGGTTTGTTTGTGGGACATTTTCAAACCCCAGTTTCGCTTTGATCGTGCTTAGGCAAACACGGCGCGGTTCTGCGCGATGAATTGTCGGACCGAGAGCGGCGGTGTTCCCGTGATCTTTTCGACGGTGTCGTTTGTGCCTGCGAAAATGCCGTCGCGATAATTCTGGGCGACTTCGACCAGGTGCTGCACCAGGAATGGAGGAAACTTGTAGAGGTTCTCCATCTTCTCCTTGAACACCGCGATCGAAGTCGGCGCGTATTCGATCTTGCTGCCGAGCACCTCGCTCATCTCCGCTGCAATCTCGGTGTGATTCATCTCCACCGGGCCGTGCAGCGGATAGATCTTGCCTTCATGACCTTGCGGCTTGGCCAGGAGGTGGGCGATGACACGGCCCTGATCGTCGCTGGCGATCGGCGCGTGACGTCCGTTCTCGAACGGAAATTCGATCTTCTTCCTGGCCCAGATGTCCTTGCCGAAATGCGGGTAGACCAGCCAATCGGCAAAGAAGGTGGGACGCAAATGCGTGGTCGCGACACCCGACCAGTCGAACACCCGCTCCGAAACCCAGTGATCCTGCGCCGCATGGCTTGCCGATTCCCGGCGGGCCGAAATTTGCGACATGTTAACGATCGCGCTGACGCCGGCTTCCTTCGCGGCTTGGGCGAAATAGGCGGCTGCGCCGATGATGCCCGGCGCAATCGGATGAAGGAAATAGGCCGATTGGATGCCCTCCATGGCCGCGCGAATGGCATCGATATCGGTGAAATCGCCGATGGCGATGTCGATGCCGCGCTGCCTCAGTGCAGCCGCCCGCTCGCCGTCCGAGCGCACATAGGCGCGCACCTTCTTGTCCATCTTGAGCAGCTCGTCGACGGCGGCTCCTCCGGTTCGTCCAGTCGCACCGCTGACCAGAATGGTTGCTCCGCTCATGACACCGCTCCTTTGGCTATTTGAGAGCATATGCTCCTATATGCGCGAAGATAGGTGCATATGCTCTTAAGTCAACGCCTTTCTGTTAGTCCCCGGAGTGGGGCCGTTCACATCGCCGTGTGGTCGCTACGCAGGGGCCGCCATGCGGCTTGCAGAGATGGCCGCTCGGGCGAGACGCGAAGGCGAGAGGTCGCGGGCGAGTCCTGTTATCGCTTCCTGACCAGCTTGAGCGGACCGCTGGTCTTTTGACTACGCGGCCTGCTCGCGGTGGTCTGCGCTTCGGGTGGCTTCAGGAAGCGGGCGAGCATCGTTCTCAGATGCTCGGCGTTCTGCTTGATATCCAGCTTGGGATTGCGGATCGGCATCGCGCGGGATCCGTCGATGAGGGCGATCAAAATGTTCGCCGTCGCATCCGGATCGAGTCCTGGATCCACCCGTCCCCGATCTTGTGCCTGGCGCAGGAAGTCGCTCCACATGCGGCGGACCGCCGCGGTGTGCCGTTCGATGATCTTTGCGAAGTCCGGATTGCGGGCAGCCTCGGCGAGGCCATCCAGATTGAGGATCTGGGCGGGACGAAACCGCAGGCTGTTGTCCTCGATATCGACGAGCAGCGCCTCGATGACGTCGTCGGCGGCGAGAATCTTTTCAAACCGCTCCGCCGAGCGGGCCAGACCCAGATCGATCATCGCCTCGATGATCGCCTCCTTGCTCGGAAAGTAGTGATAGAGGTGGCCGGGGCTGATGCCGGCCTCGGTGCAGATGTCCGTCGTGCTGGCGCCGCGGAAGCCGTCCCTGATGAAGCAGCGGATCGCCGCGCCGAGGATCTCCTGGCGCTTCTGCTCATGCTTGACGGGGTCGACTTTCCTCAAACCGGACATCTCCATTCACACTCGCCCCGTTTAGCACGAGGATTTGCCACGAGAAAATCAAAATTAGAGAGTTCCATCTATTTATGTTGACGGACGTTGCGGTGCGTGAGAGTAATTATTAGAGCGATCTCTCTAATAAGCCGCCGATGCGGGAATGGGACCATGCGCTTGCCACCGACGGCCCTGATGTGTGTCACGCTGGCGCTGGGTGGCTGTGCGACCGCTCCGCTCGAACAGGCCGGCTCGCTCAGAAGCTACGACCGGATGTCGGATGCGAACGGTCTGGTGACGCGATCGAAGATCCGCGTGAACAAGAAGGATGTGCTGGCAGCGAAGACGATCCGGATCGCATCGACCGTCTTTCCCGCGCGCCCCGGCGTTGCTTTCAACGACAAGGAGCGCCGCCTGGTCGCCAACGCCGTCAGCCGCGAGCTGTGTCTGCGCTTGAGCGAGCGCTTCCGCATCGTTACCTCCGATGACGACGCCGATCTCACGGTGCAGGCGACGGTGACGCATGCCACGCCGACCAGCGAGACTGCCGCCGGCGCGTCGAAAGCCCTGGCGATTGCCAAGACCGTCGCGCTTCCCGGCGTGCCCGTCCCGGTTCCGCGGCTTCCGGTCGGACTCGGCAGCCTCTCGGTCGAAGCGGAAGCGCGCGACTTCGCCGGATTTCAGAAGGCCGCCATGGTGTGGGCGCGCAATGCCAATTCCATCTCGAACTCCGCGCGGGTTTCCAACGAAGGCGATGCCTACGATCTCGCCGCCGATTTCGGTGCGGACTTCGCCAAGCTGGTCTCGACCGGTGAATCGCCCTTCGGCGGCGTCCCTGCATTGCCGCCGATGGACAGCATTCCCGTGCGACTCGGCGGCGCGCCCAAATACGTCGCGTGCGAGGCGTTCGGACGCTTTCCAGGCCTGACCGGCCTTGCGGGGCAGGGGCTCGGCCTGCCGCCGGCCTGGACGGATTCCGGCGCCAAGGAGAGTCTGGCCAACACTCCACCCCCGGCATCACCGCCGCCAGCGCCGAGTTCAGAGCAGGCGCTGACGCAGTGATGCGACTGCGCGCCGATATCCAGCTCGCATACGAGTAGCCGACCAGAGTAGCTGACATGCTGACATCAGAAATGACCCGTCCCGCCCAACGCGCCGTGCGCCGAACCGCAACGCGCCTCGATGTGCATGCGACGAGCATTCCCCTGTTCACTGCTGACGAAGCGTGGAGCCGCGTGGCTGCGGATCGGCGCACAGCCGGCGAGACCGATGACCACGACGCGATGCTCGAACCAGGCTTCTGGATAACCGCCCTCGTCGCGTTCCTGCCCACCGTCGCGGGCTGCCTCTATCTCTTCCTGACCCAGGCATGAGGCGCTCGGCGCCGAGGGCAAGCGATGTTTCCACGATATGAGTTGGCGCGGCGCGACCGGCGAAGGTCTGTCTTCGGCCGCCCTCTGGTGGCCCTGTCAGCCGTCCTGGCGCTGCTGCTCGCGGGATGCGCAACGAGTGCGAATCCACCTCCTGCCTATCAGCCCCCACGTGCACCGGGCGCCAAGGCGGTGCAGGAGGGCGTCAAAAAAGGGGCCGCAGAAGCCAAGCTGACCGGGGGACTCGAGACAACCGCGGTCCGACGAACCGACCACGGGCCGGGATTGTATTTCGTCTGCCTGAGGCAGCGGGGCCCGTCAGCCGGCAGATCGCCCGCCTATTCGGTCTTTTTCGACAATGACGCCTACAAGGGGATCGAGATTTCGGTGATTGTAGATGCCTGCGAGGCCCAGCCATGGATTCCGTTCAATTGACGCACCAGACGTCACGGCCCCGGTTCCGTGCCCCAAAATCCACCCAATCGGTGGTCACTAAGCCCCGGAGGGGGCGACGGCTTCCCGTGGTGGGACTTCTGACCTGATGATGGATTTGAGGCGGCTCGTCGTGCTGGCAGCGGTTGCGCTGCTCGCCTTGAGCACCGGCACGGCCGTTGCGTCGCCTGCCAAGTCGAAGCGCGCGACGGTGACGACCCCCGCGCCGCTGCCGCCCGCGCCCGTCGAGCCGCTGCCGCCGCCCAAGATCTACCTGTTCCGCGGCGCCATGGGTCCGATCTTCTCGACCGGCATGGACCGGCTCAGCGAAAAGCTGACGCAGGCCGGCTTCTCGGCCGACGTCTATGAATTCACCATCTGCCGGCTGATCGGCAACCGTGTCATCGCCAGCTACAAGGAAAGCCCGGCGCCGATCGTGCTGATCGGCCATTCCATGGGCGGGCTCTGCTCGGTCGTCATCTCCGAGATGGCGGCCAAGGAGAACATTCCGATCAGCCTCGTCATCACCATCGATTCCGCCCATGCCACCGGCGACGTGCCGCTCAATGTCGAGCGCTTCATCAACATCTTCCTTTCCGACAGCGTGCTCGGCGGCGGCGATGTCGTGGCCGTCCCCGGCTTTCGCGGCCATTACGCGAGCTACGACCTGAAGGAAAACAGCCGCGTCTCGCACATCAACATCGAGAAGTCCGACGACATCCACCGCCAGATCATCGAGATGGTGACGCAGCTGCCGCGCATCCAGCCGCAGACCCAGGGCGATGCCGTGCCGCTGCGCTATCTGCTGCCCGGCGACACGCTGGTCGAATTATGGGACAGCGGCGTGCGGGTGCCGGTGCGCCGCGGCGATACCATGGAGAGCATTGCGGCAGCCAATCGCGTGCCGGTGTGGTCGCTCGCGCAGAGCAACTCGCTGGCCGAGAACGCACCGCTCACGCCCGGCCAGACCATCATCGTTCCACGCCATCTGACGCCGCCCGAGCCGGCCGCTGCCATGGCAACGCCGCCAGGCCGCCGGTAACCTCGCGGCGGATCAGGAGCTCCACAGCGGACCAACCTCACACGATGAGATCGTGCTGCAGGTGGTGGTTGACGTGTCCGTTGTGGGCGCCATTGTCCATATGCCAAGTCTCGATCATTGGCGCCGCGTCGGCATGTCCCTTGACCTCTCTCGCATGTCCGTGCTGATCGAGCGGTGATGGAAATTCGTCCAAAGTGGTGGTGCTCGATTTCTCGTGACCCCGATTCAGGAATTTAAAGGAATCACCTGCTGCGTGCGGATTTGCTTCTGAGCCGGACGCGCCGTCAGTCTTGGAATGCGGCTGAGTATCAAGCGCGCCGGGGCCCGCAGCCTCGTCATGACCGGGTCCGTTTGCTTGAGGCAAGTGCGAATGACCGTTGCCGCCGTTCCCGGGCTTGCTCGCCGGGCTGGCGTCAAGCGCCCCCCCTGTATCGGCGGCGCTCGCATGGCCAGGAGCCTCTGCAGCCTTGCCGTTGTTGGCGTGTTGGTCAGATGCAAAGAGAAAGCCATCCGGCGTGCTGACCGGAATTGCCGGTCCCGAATGACTTTCGGTTGCGGTGCTAACCGGACTGATCGACTTCGATTGGTTGCTGTCGCCCTTTCCAGTTTGTTCAAAGACAAAATGGAAGTCCGCCAATGGCGAAACACTTGCCACTTCCACGGGGCTCGGCGGCGCAGCCCCGTTCGAATCGGAAGCGCCGGGATGGTCGCTCCGCCCGGTCCGGCTTTGACCGGCATCGAGGCTATGGCTCAATTCGGCGGCTTGCGCCGCGGAGATCTGCTCGACGGGGAGGGTCTCAGCCGTCGTGTCAGTCGAGGGGCTGGACGTGCTGGCCGCGACGACGGTGGTGTCACCTTGTGTCGTCGCAGTCGGGTCGATCGCGTCAGTCATGGCCACCGCCGGCGCGGCGGGCGGGGCGACGATGAAATCCGACGAGTCGATGCTCGCGATGCCCTGTAGATGGATTTCCACCAGGCTGGAATCACCGATCTGGAGGGGCTGGTTGGTCGGATTGACATAGACGACGCTCTCATTGGCCGAGCTGTCGTACAGCCAGGCGATGGTATGCGCCGGCACGGACGTATTTGCGGAGTCCAAGGCCAGGATCACGAATCCGAGCGCGCCGAGCGCCGTCAGATCGATCTTGTCGCATCCAGGCGCGAAATCATTGATGGTGTCGAACCGGCCCGCTCTGGAATCGACCGCGGACAGATAAACGAAGACGTCCTTGCCATTGCCGCCGGTGAGCTTGTCCGCACCGAACCCGCCGATGATGGTGTCGTCGCCGTTGCAGCCGTCGATCGTGTCTCGCCCCGAGCCGCCGTAGATGACGTCATCTCCGTTGTTGCCCTTGATCGTATCGTTGCCCGAGCCGCCGAAGATGGTGTCACACACACCGGTGCCGTTGAGGGTGTCGTCGCCGGCGCCACCGTAAGCGATCTGGGTGAAATTGCCGCCACCTGCGATGCTATCGTGTCCGGGGGTCCCGTAGACGAACGGAGGATCCGATACCACGGTCGTCCCTGTGGCCAGATTGTCGAAGTCGTTGGGGTCGCCGTCGCTGGCGCCATGAATTGAGATCGTCACCTCTTGCCTGGTGCCGTCGATGCTCGTCACCGTGAAATGATCGGTGAGCCTGTCGCCGGCATCGAGGGCGTTTACCACGCTGTTGCAGTTGTCGAGCGTATAGGTCCATACGCCGGCGGCCGTTATCGTGAAGGTACCGTAGCCGCAGTCGCTTGCAGTCGGACAGGTCACGGCGGTGAAGGTGTTGGCCGGATTGTCGACGTCGGTATCGGTGAGCGTGCCCGTCGCGACTGGCTTGCCGGGTGAGATTCCGCCTGCCTCGAGCACCGAGCCTGTCGTAGTGCCGGAAATGATGGCGGCGTCATTCGTGCCAATGATCTTGATGGAAACCACCTGCGGCGTACCGTCGACGGTCGTCACAGTGAATGTGTCGGTCAGCGTGTCGCCGACATTGAGCGCCTGCACGGCGCTGTTGCCGTTGTCGAGCGTGTAGGCCCACGTGCCAAGCGCCGTCATCGTGAAGGTGCCGAAGCCGGCTGCGCTCGGCTTTGGCGAGCTCACCGCCACGAAGGTGTTTGACGGATTGTCGGGATCGGTGTCGGTCAGCGTACCTGTCGCGACCGGCGTCCCGGGCTTCCCGTTGGCGCAGCCCCCGGCCTCGATCACCGAGCCCGTCGTCTGTCCGGAAATGACGGCCGCATCATTGCTGCCGTTGATGGTGATCGTCACCACCTGCGGGGTGCCATCGATCGTGATCACCGTGAAGCTGTCGGTCAGCGTCTGGCCGTCGTTGAGCGCCTGTACCTTGGTGTTGGCATTGTCGAGTGTGTAGGTCCACACGCCGGCGGTTGTCATCGTAAAGCTGCCGTAGCCGCTCGCGCTCGCCGTCGGCAAGCCGGTCGCCACGAAGGTGTTGGCTGGATTGTCGACGTCCACATCGGCAAGCATGCCCGTCGCGATCGACGTACCGGGCGACGCGGTGCTGCCCTCGACAACCGAGCCGGCCGCGGTGCCGGAGACGATGGCGGCGTCGTTGCTGCCATGGATCGTGATCGTGAGGACTTGAGGGGTGCCGTCAACGCTGGTCACCGTCAAGGTGTCGGTCAGGGTGTCGCCGACATTGAGGGCCTGGACCGCCTGATTGGTGTTGTCGAGCGTATAGGTCCACACGCCGGCTGCCGTGATCGTGAAGAAGCCGTAGCCGTCCGTGCTTCTGGTCGGCGAACTGACCGCCGTGAACGTATCGGGCGGGTTGTCGACGTCCGCATCCGCGAGCGTGCCGGTTGCCGGTGGCGTGTCAGGCGCCGCATTGGCGGCACCGCCTGCTTCCGCCACCGTGGCATTGACGTCGCCTGAGATGATGGCCGCATCGTTGGCACCGTCGATGCCGATCGTGAAGACCTGACTCACCGAGCGCGCACCGTCCGAGACGGTGATGACGAAGCTTGTCGTCGTCGGCGACTGCAGGGCGTTGATTGCATCGTTGTTCGGAACGAAGGCGTAGGCGCCGGACGTGCTGCTCAGGAAAAGAGTGCCGAAGGGACCCGTCTGCGAAAGATTGTAGGTCACTCCATTCAGTGTCGTGCTGCCGGACGTTCCTCCACTGAGGCCGAAGGTCAGGATGATGCCGGTCTCGGGACTGCTGGCCGCGAAAGTGCCGCTCGCCGTGGTGAACTCGTCGAAATGGATCGTGTCGATTTCGACCGGTCCGGCTGGCAAGCCGAGCGACGGCGGCTGATGTATGATGACGGGAACCGGGAAGTCGAATATCGGCAGAGGTGGAAGCACGCCTTGCGGCGTGATCGAGTCATGCGGGGTAAAATTGATATGCTCCAGCGAAACTGGATCGCCGAAAGAGGGTGTGCTCGATCCTGTCGGACCCCGCGTGAGATTGGCGAGGACGTCCTGTTGCGCGGCCTGCAATTCCTCCATTCGCGCAGCGCTATTGGCGACTTGACTGACGTTGACCGAGGAGCCGATCCTATTCAGAACGATGGTCTCGCCGGGATCCTCGACGATGATGTGTCGCGGTACCGCTTCCTTGGTGATGAGCTCGAAGGAGCCGTGCTGAAGGTCCTTGTAGTCGATCTTGTCGTCATCCAGGAATGTGGAGTCGGGGTCCGCGGCGTGTGCGTCCGGCATCGTCGAGAAAGTCAGCGCGGCAAGCGTCAATATTCCGAACCCACTCGAATAGGAGCGGCCGCGAAGGCTTCCCATCGGCGTGTCGACCGTCAGAGTGCCGCCGTTGCCCAGCCGGCCGGCTGCGAAAGAAAAGCGTCCTCTGGTCACCGCGAGCACGATCGAGCGCACCGTGCCGTTGGGGTCGTAGACGTATTCGCTCAGCTCGATCCGGGCGCTGCTGGCGACGTTGAAGACGGTGCCGTCGACGAGCCGAATTCCGATCTGCCCGTCAGCGGCAGTCTCGATCGTGTCACCATAACAGACAGGGTCGCCAACGCTGACTTGTGTTGCCGCGGAGTTGTCTCGCGCGAGAGTTGCGCAACCAATCACCGTCTGAACGATGCCGACGATCTGGTGAGGTGGGATCGCGACGGCCTCATCCGTGAGTTCAACGCTGGATGCAACCAACATCGTTTGGCCTCGCCTGCTGGACAATTCCGGCTCAGCGCGATGCCGCAGTCCTCTTGTTTGTTTTGCCTACGCCACAGAAACAAAATGCGTTGGCGTCGGCGAATTGGGTCCTGCACGCCGAAAACGCTTTGATAATGCAAGTCTATCTTTGCGGGGGCCGGCAAAGAGCACGGCCCCTTGCTGCGAGCTTAAGCGTCCCGGCGCGAAGATGGAGGGCGCAAAAGGAGTACTCCATTTGTAGGCCGGTCCATAGGAGCGCTCCAGGTGGTAGATTGGACGATGCGCGACGTGTGGGCGCCGCCAAGGTTCAAAGAGGCCATCAAGCGGCCACGCGAACGAGATCTTCTCGGAGAGGGCGGGTCATGTGCAGACAGACGATTGCAGCTTTCGTGACCGGTTTCGTTTGGGTGTTTGCAAGTACTTTCCCTGGGCTCGCGCAAGCGCAAGTCAATCCTGTGAAGCCCGCCGTCCAGGATGTTGCGCCAAAACCCATCGGTAAGGTCATCGGCGTTACCGGGGCGGTCACGATCGAGCACACGGGTGCGGTCGTGGTCCAGGCGAACCTTGGCGATCAGGCCGCCCAAACCAAGGTTGGCGATGTCGTATATCTGGGCGATTTGGTGCGAACCGGGGTCGACAGCCGTATCAGCATCAACTTCACCGATGGCTCGTCGTTCAATCTGTCCAGCAACGCTCGCATGACGTTGGACGAGTATGTGTACGAGCCGGAGGGGAAGACGAATGCGACGTTTTTCAGTCTGACCAAGGGAACGGCCACGTTTGTTGCCGGCAAGGTCGCCAAGACCGGCGACATGAAGGTCGATACGCCCGTGGCAACCATGGGAATCCGGGGCACCACGCCGCACATCGAAATCTCGGATGATGGTTCCACCAGATTCGCCACCCTCATCGAAGAGGGCAAGAGCAAGGCGCTGAAGAAGCGTGCAGCCGCCACGCCGCCTCGGCCCACAGAGGCAGCCAATCCCAAGCTGACCATCTGCCGAGGATGCTGAAGAGGATGCTGAAGCGAACTTGCGATGCTTCATCGATTTGCAGCGGGGTCTGATACGGACATGAGTATGAGGGTCGCTCTCATCGACGGCACGGCGACCATCCTCGTGTTGCTGTTGCTCGGCTTACCGGCAGCGGCGGGACAGCCGCAGAAAAACAGCAATCTCAAGAGCATCGAACTGTGCAACGGTGCGGGCGTTCCGCCTCAAGCCAGGATCGCCGGCTGCACGGCGCTCATCAGTTCGGGCGAGGGCAATGCGGACGCGCTGGCCGTCGCCTACAACAATCGTGGCAATGCCTACGTCGTGACAGCGGAGTACGACCGCGCGATCAAGGATTTCGATCAGGCGATCGAACTCGCCTCGGGTTACGTCAAACCGGTCAACAATCGCGGCGTGGCCTATTTGAAGAAGGGGGCGTATGACGTCGCGGTGAAGGCTTTCGATGAGGCCATCAAGCTCAATCCCAATTATGGCGGTGCCTTCGTCAACCGAGCCGAAGCCTACCTTAAAATGAGCGAGTACGAGCGCGCCGCGCGCGACTTCGACGAGGCGATTCGTCTGGATCCGAATTTGAATCATGCCTGGCACGGACGTTGCTGGATACGGGCCGTCCTCGGCAATCTCGAGGCCGGGCTCGAAGACTGCAACAGGGCGCTCCAGTCGGGGGCGGACAATGCCGCGACCTACGACTCGCGGGCGCTGATCCATCTGAAGATGGGGCAACTCGCCGCAGCCATCGACGACTATAATTCGGCGTTGCGCGTCGAGCCGAAGCTGGCAAGCGCGCTTTATGGACGCGGACTTGCCAAGCTCAGGCAGGGTGACAAAGCCGGCGGCGACAGCGATATCTCGGCTGCGAGGATCATCCAGGCCAAGATCGGCGATGACTTCGCCCGCCATGGCATGCAGTGAGGCTAGGCCGCGGGCGTTGTCGAGTTCGTGGTTTAGCCAGCTCTCCCCAGTCTGCTAGACGTTCGAGCCGTGGATCGCGTCGATCACGGCGTCCGTGACTTCCTTCGTCGTCGCCTTGCCGCCGACATCGGGCGTCAGCACGCCGGCCGCGCAGACGCGCTCGACGGCCTTCATCAACCGTGACGCCGCATCCTTCTCGCCGAGATGCTCGAGCATCTGCGCGCCGGTCCAGAACGTCGCGACCGGGTTGGCGATGCCCTTGCCGGTGATGTCGAAGGCCGAGCCGTGGATCGGCTCGAACATCGAGGGGAAGCGGCGCTGCGGATCGATGTTTCCGGTCGGCGCCACGCCGAGGCTTCCGGCAAGCGCGCCGGCGAGGTCGGAGAGGATGTCGGCGTGGAGATTGGTCGCGACGATGGTGTCGAGGCTCTTCGGATGCAGCGTCATGCGCACGGTCATGGCGTCGACCAGCATCTTGTCCCAGGTCACGTCGGGGAATTCGGTCGCGACTTCAGCCGCGATCTCGTCCCACATCACCATGCCGTGGCGCTGCGCGTTCGACTTGGTCACGACGGTCAGGAATTTGCGCGGCCGCGACTGCGCGAGCTGAAACGCATAGCGCATGATGCGGGTGACGCCGACGCGGGTGAAGACGGCGACTTCCGTGCCGACCTCTTCCGGCAGGCCCTTGTGCGCGCGGCCGCCCATGCCGGCATATTCGCCTTCCGAATTCTCGCGCACGATCACCCAGTCGAGATCGCCGACGCCGACATTGCGCAGCGGCGAGGCGACGCCCGGCAGGATCTTGGTCGGCCGCACATTGGCGTATTGGTCAAAGCCCTGGCAGATCGGCAGGCGCAGGCCCCACAGCGTGATGTGGTCGGGCACGTCAGGCGCGCCGACCGCACCGAAATAGATCGCATCGAATTTCTTCAGCTCGGCGAGACCGTCGGCCGGCATCATCACGCCGTGCTTCTTGTAATAGTCCGAGCCCCAGTCGAAGGTTTTGACGTTGAAGGCGAGGTCGCCGCTGCGTTTTGCGAGAGCCTCCAGCACGCGCACGCCGGCCGAGATGACTTCTGGGCCGATGCCGTCGGCGGGAATGGCTGCGATCGAATGGGTGCGCATGGATGTGCTCCGTTTGAGAGATCAGTGGGATTGCGGGACGGGTTCGACGGGCGCGGTCTGTGCGCGCGACAATAGCAGGGTCAGGACCGCCGAGAGAACGAGCAGGCCGCTGACGAAATAGAGACCGCCGACAAAGCTGCCGGTCTGGTCCTTGATCCAGCCGATCATGGCGGGCCCGACGAAGCCGCCGAGATTGCCGATCGAGTTGATGGTGGCGATGCCGGCCGCGGCCGCAGGGCCGGACAGGAACAGCGTCGGCATGCTCCAGAGCGGCGGCTTTGCCGAGGAGATGCCGATGTTGACCAGCGTCAGTGCAACGAGGACCGCGACGACACCCGCCGCAAGGCCCGCATAGGCGAGGCCCGCAGCCGCGATCAGGCAGGCGATCACGACGTGCCAGGTGCGCTCGCCGGTGCGGTCCGAATGCCGTGCCCACAGCACCATGGCGACGACGGCGGCTGTTGCCGGCAGCGCGTTGAGGAAGCCGACCTGGAGCGAGGACAGGCCGAACTGCTTGATGATCTGCGGCGCCCAGACGCCGAGTGTGTAGAGGCCGGCCGAGGTGCCGAAATAGATCAGCGACAGCGCCAGCACGCGCGGATCGGCGAGCCCGCGCCAGATGCTGTGGCTTGCGGTCGCGGCCTTGCTGGTGGTCTCCACATTCATGGTCTCGATCAGCCAGCGCCGCTCATCGTCGGCAAGCCATTTCGCCTTCTCGGGACGATCGGTCAGAAAGCCAAGCACGACGAAGCCGAGCACCACGGCCGGCACCGCCTCGAGCACGAACAGCCATTGCCAGCCCTTGAAGCCGAGCAGGCCGTCCATCTCCAGCAGCGCGCCCGAGATCGGCGAGCCCAGCACGGTCGAGAGCGGCGCGGCCGCCATGAACAGCGCGGTGACCGCAGCACGCTGGCGCGCCGGGAACCAGTAGGAGAGATAGAGAATGATGCCGGGGAAGAAGCCGGCCTCGGCGACGCCGAGCAGGAAGCGCAGGATGTAGAAGCTGGTGGCGCCCTGCACGAAGGCCATCGCGGCCGAGACGATGCCCCAGGTGATCATCACCCGCGCGATCCAGATCCGCGCGCCGACCTTGTGCAGGATGATGTTGGAGGGCACCTCGAACAGGAAATAGCCCCAGAAGAAGATGCCGGCGCCAAAGCCGTAGACCGCGGGCGACAGGCCGAGGTCCTTGTTCATCGTCAGCGAGGCAAAGCCGATGTTGACGCGGTCGATGAACGCCACGAAGTACAGCAGCATGATGAAGGGGACGATGCGCCAAGTGATCTTGCGCAGCACGCGCGTCTGAATCTCGCTCGCCACCCTGGCCTCCACAAGTTCCGGTTTGTTGTTGTTCGGCGGACCCCGAGGAAACTTCGAAAGGTCCACGTCGACAGCGAGCGTAGGCGGTGGCAGGAGGCATACTCAATTGGCGCTGGTTTATACAAAAAAATGATATAATCCTCGCCAAGCGAGACGAGAGGACTTTGGATGGAATTGCATCAGCTTCGATGCTTCGTGGCGGCGGCCGAGCAGCTGCATTTCGGCCATGCGGCACAGCAGCTCCAGATGCTGCCCTCGGCGCTCGGCCGGCAGATCAGGCTGCTGGAGGAGGATCTCGGCACCCGGCTGTTCGCGCGGACGACGCGTGCGGTGTCGCTCACCGAGGACGGCACCACGCTGCTGCGCGATGCCCGCGCCATCCTCGCCAAGGTTGAGGCGGTCGAGAACAATCTACGCAACCGCTCGCGTGCGGGGACTGTGCGGCGGTTGCGGATCGGCGCCATCGACAGCGCCGCGGCCGGACTCCTGCCGCCGCTGCTGCGCGATTTCCGCGACAAGCATCCTGACATCGCGGTGCAGCTGCTCGAGGACAAGACCGTCCGGCTGCTGCCGAAGATCCTGACCGGCGCGCTGGATCTCGCCTTCGTCCGTCCGCCCGACAGTGCGGACAAGCGGCTCGAATTCCGCGATCTGCTGCTGGAGACCGCGATCGTCGCGTTCCCGCAGCGGCATGCGCTGGCGGCGAAGAAGTCGATCACGTTGGGTGACATCGCCGACGAGGCGATGCTGGTGCCGGACCGCCGCTCGCGGCCGCACAGCCACGATCTGACGATCAAGCTGTTCGAGCAGGCCGGCCTGACGCCGCGTATCGTGCAGGTCGCCGACGAGAAGCAGACCATCATCCATCTGGTGGCAACGAAGCTCGGCGTTGCGATCGTGCCGCGCTGGACCACGCGCATGGCGGTGACCGGCGTGCGCTTCGTGCCGCTGCGGCCGAAGCAGACCGGCCCCGTCGGCCGGCTGCCGCTGGCGGCGGCCTGGCTGCGCGGCTCGCGCGATCCGGCCCGCGATGCCATGCTGGCGGTGCTGGAGGCGCGCCTCCGCAGCTATGCGCGGGAGGCCTGAGCGGCTATGACATGGGCCTGGATCAAAGGTGGATGCGATGACTGAACAGAAAGCGGCAGGCGAATTGCGGGTGGCCATCGCGGGCCTCGGCTCGATCGGCACCAAGATCGCGACCGCGCTCGATCAGGGCATCGAGGGACTGACGCTATCCGCCGTCGCGGTGCGCGATCCCGCCAAGCATCAGGCTTTTCTCAGCGGTCTACGCCATCAGCCGCAAATCATGTCGATCGACCAGCTCGGCGAGGCCGCCGACATCGTGGTCGAGTGTGCGCCGAGCAGCCAGTTGCGCGCGATCGTCGAGCCCGCGGTGAAGCGCGGCAAGGCCGCGGTCGTGGTCAGCGCCGGCGGGCTGCTCGACAATTACGATCTGATCGATCTCGCCCGCGCCAGGGGCGGTCGCATCCTCGTGCCGACCGGCGCGCTGATCGGACTCGACGCCGTCAACGCCGCCGCGGTCGGCACCATTCATTCGGTGAAGATGGTCACGCGCAAACCGGTCGACGGGCTGAAGGGCGCGCCGTTCATCGTCCAGAACAACATCGACATCGACAATCTGCGCGAGCCGCTCAAGCTGTTCGAGGGCAGCGCGCGCGACGCGGCGAAAGGCTTTCCGGCCAACGTCAATGTCGCCGTCGCGCTGTCGCTGGCGGGCATTGGCCCCGATCGCACCCAGATGCAGGTCTGGGCCGACCCGACCGTGACGCGCAACGTTCACCGCATCGAAGTCGAAGCGGATTCGGCGCGGTTCTCGATGGGCATCGAGAACATCCCGTCGGAGAATCCCAAGACCGGGATGATCACGGCCCTGTCCGTGATCGCGCTGCTGCGCAAGCAGCGCGCCACGTTGTGCGTGGGGACGTGATTCTTTAAGCGCCGGTCACGCGCCAGATCACGTTGCCGACGTCGTCGGCCATCAGCAGCGACTTCTTGTCGGGGCCGATCACGACGCCAACCGGGCGGCCGTAGGAGTCCTTCTCGTCGGGAGCGAGGAAGCCCGACAGGATGTCGCGACCGGGTCCGGAGGGCTTTCCGTTCTGGAACGGGATGAACACCAGCTTGTAGCCGGACAGCTTGCTGCGATTCCATGAGCCGTGCTGGCCGATCACCATGCCGTCGGGGAAGCCCGGCAGCGTACCTGCGGGCATCCAGCACAGGCCGAGCGAAGCGGTGTGGCCACCGAGCGCGTAGTCCGGTTGAAGCGCCTTGGCGACCATCGCCGCATCCTGCGGCACGCGGTCGTCTACCGTCTTGCCCCAGTAGCAATAGGGCCAGCCGTAGAAGCCGCCGTCGCGCACCGAGGTGAGATAGTCCGGCGGCGTCTCGTCGCCGAGGCCGTCGCGCTCGTTGACGACGGTCCAGAGCACGTTCGTATTCGGCTCCCAGGCAAGGCCAACCGGATTGCGCAGGCCGGCACCAAAGATGCGATGCGTGCCGGCGGCGAGATCGAGCTCGTAGACCGCGGCGCGGCCTTCCTCGACCTCCATGCCCATCTCGGCGATGTTGCTGAGCGAGCCGACGCCGGCATAGAGCTTCTTGCCGTCGGGGCTGGCGAGCAGGCTGCGCGTCCAGTGGCCGCTCGGCTTGAAGGTGGTGAGCCGCTTGCCCGGCGCCGTGATGCGGTCGGCATTGGCGACGTACGGAAAGGCCATCACGCCGTCGGTGTTGCCGACGTAGAAGGTGTCGCCGACCAGCGCCATGCCGAACGGCTGGTTGAGGTTCTCCATGAAGGCGCCGCGGACTTCAGCTACGCCGTCACCGTCCTTGTCGCGCAGCAGCGTGATGCGGTTGGCGGACACGCCGAGCGCGGCGGCGCGCCGCATCGTCGCCTGCATCGCATAGTGAAACACCGTGCGCGGGGGACCTGCGACCTGCGTTGCTTCCGCGATCAGCACGTCGCCATTGGGCAGCACCTCGATCCAGCGCGGGTGGTCGAGGCCGGTCGCGAACGCGTTGACCTTGAGCCCGGGCGCGGTGGTCGGCTTTTGGCCCTCGCTCCAGCCGCGCGCGGTCGGCATCTTCAGGGTCGGGATGGCGCCTTGTGGCTTCGCTTCGGGAATGGCCGGTGCCTGGCCCCAGGCCGGCGCGGGCGTGTTGCCCGACAGCTTCCGCCATTGCAGCGCGATGCCGCCGAGGAGCGCGACGAACTGCGCGAAGATGCTGGAAAACGTCATTGAGAATCCCCTGTTGAACGTGGGGCACAGTCCTAGATCGCCCAAGGCCCCGCGCGGGCTCAGGCCTGATCGTCGACCTCTCCAGATCCACGATGGATGTCGTCATGCCCAGTTGCGGGCGCATCCAACTGGTTGGCGGTAAAAAGGTCAACCGCCAGGGAACTCGAGGGACGGCTATTCCCGCGGAATGGCTGCCGACCAAATTTGCATGGAGAGGAGCGGGCGGTTTCTGGCTGAACGAGCGAGCGCGTCCTGTTCCCCGTCATCCTGAGGCTCAGCTCGCGATGCCTGCGCATCGCGAACCTCGCACCTCCAGCGACAATGGCTTCGCCATTGCGCGGGGATGACGGGGTTAGCAGTAACGTTGCTGAGAGGACGCGGTAGGGGAGAAGGCCCGCTCTCACCGCGGGGACAGGAACGGAATGATCATCGGCACGCGGCGGCAATAGGCGCCGTAGGCGTCCTCGCCGAGCTCCTTCGACAAAAACACCTCTTCCATCCGGCCCTTCTGCCACATGCCGAGCGAGATCAGGATGGCGCCGAGGATCGTCGTGACGGTGCCGATCGCGATGCCGGTGACGAGCATGCCGAAGATCAATCCCGTGTAGATCGGGTGGCGCACGATGCCGTAGGGGCCGGTGTCGATGACGCGGTGGTCTTCCTTGTGGGTGATGGTGTTGGACCAGAACTTTCCAAGATGCAGGCGGCCCCACCAGGCGAAGGCGATGCCGGCGACCGAGAGGACCGCAGCGATGGAGATGCCGGTATTGCCGAGCACCCAGAGCGGCTTCCAGCCGAGGATCTCCGCAACCCACGGCGTGTACAGGATGCCGCCGACCAGGATCGGCAGGCGATAGCGCTGCGACTCCAGCGTCATGACCTGCTTCTTGGTCCGTCCCTGCCAGAACGAGGCGCCCACCCAGCTGGCGAGAAAGGCGAGCCAGATCAGAGCCAGGAGTTCGGTCGGCCAGGTCGTGGTCCAGCCACCCCAGGCCACGGAGAGAAGCTTGCTGAAATCGAAGGACATGAAGGTTCTTTGCGTTAGGCGGCGGCGTCAGCTCGCGCGCGAGGAGAGCGCGTGATGCTTGATGGCGCCGGAGGGCTGCTGGCCGTTGCGGGCGAGCAGGTGGGTGATGGTTTCGCGCAGCACCGGTTCGATCGGTCGCGGCGCATAGCCGAGCTCGGTGCGCGCCTTGCCGATCGAAAGGTCGCTTGCGGCGAGCGCGATGCGCACGCCCTCGGCGGTGCCATTGGGCGGCCGGTGGGTGATGCGATCGGAGATGGATTCGAGCATGATCGCGGACAGCTCCGCGATCTTGCCGGGCACGACGACCGGATACTGCCGGCGGCCGCTCATCGCCGACATCATTCGCAGGATGTTGCCGAGCGGAACGCAGTCGCCGCCGAGGATGTAGCGCTGGCCGATGCGGCCGCGCTCCATGGTCAGCACGAGGCCCATGGCGACGTCGCGGACGTCGACGAGATTGACCAGGAAGTTGAGATGCGGCTGCACCTTCTTCTGGAGGAAGTACCAGAGCATCGCGGTCGGCGGCGTCAGATTGTGGTCGGCGGCCCCGATCGGCATGGTCGGCGTGCCGATCACGAGCGGGAAGCCGCTGGCCGCGGCCTTGGCGGCGTGGTGCTCGGCGAGCGACTTCGACCGCGTATAGGCGCCGGGCATCGCATCGGCCGGCTGCAGCGCCTCCTCGGCGGCAACGCCGTTGAGGTTGGAGTAGGGGAACAGGATCGATTCCGTCGAGCAGTGCAGGAAGCGCGAGACACCGCGCTTCATCGCGGCGGCGAGCACCACTTCGGTGCCGCGGCAATTGACCTCGTGGAAGTCCTGCTTGTTGGCGACCCACATGCCGGGCAGGCCGGCGAGGTGATAGACCTGATCGACGCCCGCGACCGCAGCCTCGACGGCAGCGGCATCAAGCACGGAACCGTGCATATGTTCGACGTCGGCGTTGGCCGCGGCCGGCGCACGAACATCGAGAACGCGTACCCGCTGCCCACGGGCGCGGAGCGCTTCTACGAGATGATGTCCGATGAAACCACTGCCACCGGTAACCAGTACGAGAGCCATGCAGAAGGTTTGCTGTTTCGCTTCTAGAGCTATCGGGTTGAAAGAGAGTTGGTCGGAACAGGCGCCAGAATCGCGGCAAGGTCGCGACGGAAGCCCAATGCAATGAACAATTTCGCCATGACAAACATCGGTCCGAGCAGGAAATGCGTAGGATGGTCCACCATCGACGGCTGCCGTTCCTCGAAAACCTTGTGGCCAACGATCTGCGCTGTGACGCCAAATCCGATCAGCACCGCAAAAATCGACCACATCATGACGATCGAGACCTGATTGCCGATTGCGGTTGCGACCGAAAGCAGCACGATCATCGCGGCGAGGATGCCGAGGCCGACCCCGGCGTCCAGCATCAGCCAGTAGACCAGCACCGGCAGGGCCAGGAATACCGCCAGGCTCACCTGGACCCCGAACACGGAAAAATGCACGAGGGTCAGCGGCAGCACCGCACCGGTGAAGAGCAGGAGGATGCCGACGACATGCATCGCGCAGTTCCAGGGATCGCGATGATATTCGACGTAGTCGGCCAGTTGGCGTTGAAAATAGCCAGCCATCTCAGTCTCATGCAGCATGGGAGCGGGGAAGGACGAACAGAGGCTATAGCACCGGACAGGGCGGTGCACAAACCGCCCCGAGTGTCGCGCGAAACCCTGCGGCTGCGCTGTGAGACAGGTCACAAAACGGTCAAGACTTCAAAGGGTTCCGGCGGGCGCCGGGGCGCGCATCCTCAGCGCTTCTTGGCGGGCTTTTTCGCCGCAGGCGCAGGCGCCGCGGCCGGATGCGCAGGCGCTTCCTCCGGTACCTTGGCATAGGTCAGGATCTGCAATTGCCCGTTGACGGGCGAGGTCGGCTTGGCCCGGTCGAGAAACTGCTCTTCGCCGAGCCCGATCGGATGCAGCCGCTTGGTCGAGATCTTGAACGTGTTCACCAGCACGTCACGGATCGCATCGGCCCGGCGCTGGCTCAGGATCGCGTTGGCCTCGCGCGTCTTCGTGTTGGATTCGACGTGACCGACGATCAGGAAGGTGTAGGGCAGCAGCGAGGAATGGACCAGCGCGTCCGCGATGCGGCCGACGGTCTGGTAGGAGGCTGGCTGGATGATCGGCGTGTCGGCGTCGAACTGGATCTGCGCGTTGAAGGCTGGCAGGCTCGCGAGGTCAGGCGCGATCAGCGGCCGGTTCACCGGACCGGGATCGTTCTTGATCCTGGCCTTGGCGCGCTCCATCACCTGCTGCTTCAGCGCGGGCAGGTCGACCTCGCCGGCCTGTTCAAAATGGTTGAGCTTGCCGACGATGTCGTCACGGGTCGGCGCCGCGGTCTGGGTCGGCGCTGCCGTCTGTGCGCCTGCCGCGCCCGCGAGCAGGGCAAGGCCAAGTGTAATGCCAAGCGTGATGGCAATTGCGGTCGCGCGCATCAGCGATACCCCGCGTCGTCCACGGCCTTCAGGCAGTTGTTGCTAATGCCCTTGGGCGTCGAGACCAGGCAGGGGATCGACTTGCTGGTCTCCTTGGTCGAGCCGCCGCAGACCTTGACGATCTCGCGCTGGCAGGCGTTCGCCACCGTCACGCGCGCGGCGACGCGCTTCTGGATGGCGTCGAAGGCGCCGAGATAATCGCTCTGGCACTGCTGGGAGAGCACGTCGCGGTTGCGCGACAGACATTCCTTCAGCCGCGTCGAGTCCGGATTGACGCCGCGGCAATTGGCGACGATTTCGGGGCCGCAGCTCTTGGCCAGCAGCCCGATCGAATCGCCAAAGCTCATGGTCTCCGCCGCCGCAAGCGACGGCATCCCCAATACCAGCAAGATCAGTGTGATGGAGCCCCGGACCATATGTGCATCTGATACGGGGAAGTTCGCGATGGTCAAGGGCTGTTCGGACCAGAACCGTCGAGAGTTGCGCCAGTGCGGCGAACAGTCCTCACTCGGTCCCCTCAGACGGGGGCGGCCATTCGATCAGGACGGCCGTGTGTTTCCCAAGGTCCTCGGCAAATGCCGGATCGGCCTCGAGTTCCTCCAGCGTCCTCGGCGGAGGAAGCTCGCGGCCGTCCTCGGTCAGCTCCTGCGCATAGAACGCGAGCGCCTCGGGCGCATTCTCCAGGGCCTCGTCGACGTCATCGCCGCCGGAAATGCAGCCGGGCAGGTCGGGAAACCACAGGCTGACGGCGTCGTCGGGGCCGGCGTCTTCGATGATGGCGACGTAGTGAGGCATGGCAGGACTGGTGGCCTCGATGGTTGTGCCGCCGGGTTTCATTCAATTATGAATACCGCATCTTCGGAGGCAAGCAATTGAGCAAATTCACTCTGGCTGAAGGCGCCGGCTCGTTCGTGTTTCGCGATGAGGGTGCCGTCCCTTCGCCACGCACGATGCGGGTCTTTTCCTTTTGCCCCCGATCGAGTGGTCCGCACACCCGCATCATCGTGGCGATGCATGGCGTTGATCGCGCGGCCGCGGCGTTTCGCGATCTGCTTGTTCCTCAGGCCGAACGCAACGGGCAAATCGTGCTGGTGCCGGAGTTCGATCCGGAGCAGTTCCCGGGTATCGCCGCATACAATTTCGGTGGCGTGCGGCGGCCGCCGCCGGACAATTCGGTTCTGCCGCGCGATCACTGGAATTTCGGGGTGATCGACCGGCTGTTTCACTATGTTCGAGGGGCGATCGGGTCCAGCCGCGAGACCTTCGGCCTGTTCGGCAATTCCGCGGGAGCCCAATTCGTGCTGCGCTATCTCGCGCTCAACGAGGCCGCTTCCGTCGACATCGCCGTTGCCGCCAATTGCGGTTGCTACATGCTGCCGGACCTCGCCAAGGACTATCCGGACGGCATGGGAGGGATTGGCCTCAGCTCACGTGATTTGCGGAGGTATCTGGGGCGCTCGCTCGTCATCTTGCTGGGCGATGCCGACAACGACCCTGATGCGCCCGACCTGCCGCGCTGGGACGAGGCGATGGCCCAGGGGCCGCATCGCCTTGCGCGTGGTCTCTGGCATTTCGAGCACTGCACGAAGCTGGCCAAAAGCCTCGATGTGAGGTTGGGCTGGCGGCTCGAGATCGCGCCCGGTGCGGGGCATGTCGACCAGCTGATCTACGACCAGGGCGCCAACATCCTGAAGGGCTGAGCGGACGGCATTGTGAGCAGGGCCGCTTCAGGCCCGCTGCACAAAACTGTCCACGACCTTCTTCTCGCCGGCCTTGTCGAAGGCGATGGTGAGCTTGTTGCCGTCGATCTTGGTGACGCGGCCATAGCCGAATTTCTGGTGGAAGACGCGGTCGGAGAGCGCGAATTCCGAGGTCGTGCCGGTCGACTTGGCGACCAGCTCGCCCTCGATCGTCAGGGGCCCGCGGCGGCGCGAGGAGAAGCTGCCGAAATCGGGGCCGGATGACGAAGAGGACGAGAACGTCGCGGCCTCTTCCTCGAAGCCGCCGCGACCGCCACCACCGCCTCCACTACGGCCGCCGCCGCGGTTGCGGTTGGCCTGGGCGCGCTGCCAGCCCGGCGTCGAATAGGTCGAGCCGAACGCCTCCATGTCGTCGAAGCGCGAGGCGCCGTAGCCGCCGGTGCCGCCCCAAGCCGAGCCGCCCTTGGATTCCGTGATCTCGACATTGGCCGCCGGCAATTCGTCGAGGAAGCGCGAGGGGATCGTGGTCGACCAGGTGCCATGGATACGGCGGTTGGTCGCGAAATAGATCATGGCGCGGCGGCGGGCGCGGGTCAGGCCGACATGGCCGAGCCGGCGCTCTTCCTCGAGGCCGGCGCGGCCCTGTTCGTCCAGCGTGCGCTGGCTCGGGAACAGGCCCTCTTCCCAGCCGGGCAGGAACACGTTGTCGAATTCGAGGCCCTTGGCCGAATGCAGCGTCATCAGTGACACCGCGTCGTCCTCGGCGCCGCCGTCGCGGTCCATCACCAGCGAGATGTGCTCCAGGAAGCCTTGCAGGTTCTCGAACTCCTCCATCGAGCGCACGAGCTCCTTGAGGTTCTCCAGCCGGCCCGCGGCGTCGGCCGAGCGGTCCTTCTGCCACATCTCGGTGTAGCCGCTCTCGTCGAGCACGATCTGGGCGAGATCGGTGTGCGCGGTGACCTCGCGCTGGGCACGCCAGCGCTCGAACTGGGCCACGAGGTCACGTAAGGATCCGCGGGCCTTCGGCTTCAGCTCGTCGGTCTCGACCACGGCCCGCGCCGCCTCGAACAGCGGAATGCGGCGCTTGCGGGCGTGGTCGTGCAGCATCTGCACGGTGGCGTCGCCAAGGCCGCGCTTGGGCACGTTGACGATGCGCTCGAAGGCGAGATCGTCGGCCGGCGAATTGATGACGCGCAGATACGCCAGCGCGTCGCGGATCTCGGCGCGCTCATAGAAGCGCGGGCCGCCGATCACGCGATAGGGCAGGCCGAGCGTGACGAAGCGGTCTTCGAACTCGCGCATCTGGTAGGACGCGCGCACCAGAATGGCGACCTCGTTGAGCTTCTCGCCCTTACGCTGGATCTGCTCGATCTCCTCGCCGATGCCGCGGGCTTCCTCCTCGGAATCCCACGAGCCCGTCACGGTGACCTTCTCGCCGTCCTGGTCTTCGGTGCGCAGCGTCTTGCCGAGCCGGCCCTCGTTATGCGCGATCAGGTGCGAGGCGGCCGCGAGGATGTGGCCGGTCGAGCGGTAGTTGCGCTCGAGGCGAATGACCTTCGCGCCCGGAAAATCGTGCTCGAAGCGAAGGATGTTGTCGACCTCGGCGCCGCGCCAGCCATAGATCGACTGGTCGTCGTCACCGACGCAGCAGATGTTCTTGGTGGGGGGAGCGGCAGCCACCGTCATTCCGGGATGCGCCGAAGGCGCAGACCCGGAATCTCGAGCTGTGGACTCATCTCCGGATTCCGGGTTGGGCTCTTCGAGCCGCCCCGGAATGACGGTGGGCGTGGTTTGCTTCGCCGGCGCTTGCGACAGCAGCCGCAGCCACAGATATTGCGCGACGTTGGTGTCCTGATACTCGTCCACCAGGATGAATTTGAAGCGTTGCTGGTACTGCCGCAAAATATCGGGATGCTCGCGGAAGATGCGGATGTTCTCGAGCAGCAGATCGCCGAAATCGGCGGCGTTCAAAATTTTCAGCCGCTCCTGGTAGCTCGCATAGAGCTTGCCGCCCTTGCCGTTGGCAAACATCGCGGCTTCGCCCGACGGCACCTGTGACGGCATCAGGCCGCGGTTCTTCCAGCCGTCGATCAGGCCGGCCAGCATGCGCGCCGGCCAGCGCTTGTCGTCGATGTTCTCGGCTTGCAGGAGCTGCTTGAGCAGCCGGACCTGGTCGTCGACGTCGAGCACGGTGAAGTTCGACTTGAGCTGCGCCAGCTCGGCATGGAAACGCAGGATGCGGCCGCCGATGGAGTGGAAGGTGCCGAGCCACGGCATGCCCTCGACGGCATGGCCGAGCATCTGGCCGAGCCGGTGCTTCATCTCGCGCGCGGCCTTGTTGGTGAAGGTCACCGACAGGATCTCGGCGGGGCGGGCGCGGCCCTGGCTCAGGATGTGGGCGATGCGCGTGGTCAGCACGCGCGTCTTGCCGGTGCCGGCGCCGGCCAGCACCAGGACCGGGCCATCCAGCGTCTCCACGGCCTCGCGCTGCTCGGGATTGAGCCCGGAGAGGTATTTCGGGCCCACGGAGGCGCGCGCACGCGCGGCGATGCCGCCGGCTGCGGGCTGGTGGTCGGGTACGCTGTTGATCTTGCTCGGCTCGGTCATGCGAATCATTGGCCCCACGATGGCACCGCGGGGTGGCGGAAGGGAGCCTTCATAACAGGGATTAGCGCCTATATGGGGCGGCCGCGAGGGGTTTTCCACGTGCGCGACAGGGCGATTTGTTCCTGCCGGCCGAACGAATTTCCGGCCGCAGCACGCCGGAACCAATGTTCCGAGTTGGAGATTGTTTGTCCAAGTGAGGCGCGCCAGCCGCGCCGATCGCAGACAGACACCAAAACAGAGGTTAAGGCCATGCTGAGCTGGGTTGTGACATTTCTGGTTATCGCACTGATCGCCGGTCTTCTGGGCTTTGGCGGCCTCGCCGGCGCGTCGATTGAAATCGCCAAGATCATCTTCTTCATCGCGATCGTCCTGTTCCTGGTCTCGGCCGTGGTCGGCCTTGCCCGCGGACGCAGGATCTAGCGGGTGATCCTCATGGTGAGGAGCGCGGAACGCGCGTCTCGAACCATGAAGGCCCGACTGTGGCCTTGCATCCTTCGAGACGCCCGCTTCGCGGGCTCCTCAGGATGAGGAGGAGGTACAGAGGGCTCCTTAACTCCGCTTCGAGGGCATCGCCACGTTCCGGCCGATGCCCTCGGGGCGCGCTACGGCGGCGTGGGCGTGGGTGACAGCCGTAACCCGCTCCTGAACGTCAGGCGGAAACGGCGCCACGCGCCGGGCCTTCATGTCCATGTGCAGCGACATGTTCTCCGACGTCGCCGACAGCCAGCCCTCGGTGGCGTGACGCAGCTCCTCGAATGTGTGCAGCCGCTTGTTGTCGGTTTCCAGCAGCCAGATCAGGATCTGCACGGGATCGCCGAGATGGATTTCGCGCAGATAGCGCACATGGCATTCGGCGGTGAAGGTGGAGCCGTGGCGCTCTTTCTTGTAGGCCGGCCCCATGCCGAGCTCGAGCCAGAGCTCGTCGATCGCCCGGTCGAACATCACGTTGTAATAGGCCATGTTGAGATGGCCGTTATAGTCGATCCATTGCGGCTCGATCTGCATGATCGAGGAGCGGAACGGCTCGGCGGTCGGGGCTGTGATAGAACTCTCCGGCATGTTTCATTCCCAAGCTATGCGTCCGGTCCCTTGACTTGACCGGTTATATGTCCTTTGCCACGGTCTCTTCTCGTCGGGAGGAATTTCCGTGGGCACCACCATCACCAATAATCCGCCGCGGCCGGAGCCGAAAGCCCTTGCGAGCGCGCTGGAGCAGCTTGCCGCACGCTTCGGCAACCGCCTCATCACCTCGCAGGCCGTCCGCGAGCAGCACGGCCATACCACCACATGGATCGTCAACCAGCCGCCCGACGGCGTGGTGATGGCGCAGGAGACCGCCGACATCCAGGACGTGGTGCGGATCTGCGCCAAAAATCGCGTCCCCGTCATTCCCTTCGGCACCGGCACCTCGCTCGAGGGCCAGGTCAACGCACCCGCCGGCGGCATCTCGATCGATCTGCGCGACATGAACAAGGTGCTGGCGGTGCATGCCGAGGATCTCGACTGCGTGATCCAGCCCGGCGTCACCCGCAAGGCACTCAACGAGCATCTGCGCGACCAGGGCCTGTTCTTCCCGATCGACCCCGGCGCCGATGCCTCGCTCGGCGGCATGGCCTCGACCCGCGCCTCCGGCACCAATGCGGTGCGTTACGGCACCATGCGCGACAGCGTGCTGGCGCTGAAGGTCGTGCGCGCCGACGGCGAGATCATCACCACGGGCACGCGCGCCAAGAAGTCGTCGGCGGGCTACGATCTGACCCATCTGTTCGTCGGCGCCGAAGGCACGCTCGGCATCATCTCCGAACTGACCATCCGCCTGCGCGGCATCCCCGAGACGATCGCGGCGGCCGCGGTGTCGTTCGAGACCGTGCACGGGGCGTGTCAGGCCGTGATCATGGCGATCCAGACCGGCATTCCGGTGGCGCGTATCGAGCTGCTCAACACGGCGCAGGTGAAGGCCTGCAACGCCTATTCGAAGCTGACGCTGCCGGAGACGCCGCTGCTGCTGATGGAATTCCACGGCAGCGAGATCGAGGTCGATGCGCAGTCGAAGGCGTTCGGCGAGATCGCCAAGGAGTGCGGCGGCGGTGACTTCTCCTGGACCACCAAGCCGGAGGATCGCACAAAACTGTGGCAGGCGCGGCACGATGCCTATTGGTCCGTGAAGGCGCTGCGCCCCGGCGACAGCATCGGCGTGGTCGCGACCGACGTCTGCGTGCCGATCTCGCGCCTTGCCGATTGCGTCAGCGAGACCGAGGAAGATCTCAAGCGTCTCAACCTGTTGTCGCCGATCGTCGGTCATGTCGGCGACGGCAATTTCCACTGCTCGCTGGTGTGCGACACCAACGACGCCGCCGAGATGGCGCGCGGCGAGGAGTTCATGCATCGCCTCGTCGAGCGCGCGCAGGCGATGGACGGCACCTGCACCGGCGAGCACGGCATCGGCCAGGGCAAGCAGAAATATCTCGAGGCGGAACTCGGTCCCGAGGCGATCGAGGCGATGCGCGCGCTGAAGAAGGCGCTCGATCCGCTCAACATCCTCAACCCCGGCAAGATCGTGCCGGAGGCATAGCAGCGGTCCGCTGCCCTGCTCGCGGAACTTTCTGTGGCCCGGCCGGTTCCAATTCCCGATAATTTCCGATGCCTCGATGGCGCGGCTTTGCGGGAGGATGCGATGTTGCGACCGGTCATTGGAATTGCCGTGATAGCGCTTGCCTGCATGCTGGCGGGGACGGCTCTGGGCAAGGGCGGACACGGTGGCGGCCATGGCGGTGGTCACGGCGGTGGGCATGGAGGTGGCCATCACGGCGGCGGCCATTTCCACGGCCACGGCTTTGGGCATGCGCATGGTGGCGGTCATCATCACGCGATGCGGTTTGCAACCGGCGCTCGGCACGGTCCGAACTTCGGTCAGATCCGCAATGCGTCCGTCCGCCCTGCGCATTTCCGCAACGCGTTCAACGCGCATTCCAGCGCCTTCCGTAACGGCCGCCTGATCAGCAATCCCGCGGCGCGCGCTCACATCACGGCCGCGGCCGCGCTCGCCGGCTGGCATGGCGCCAGCAGCGGATGGTGGCAACATGCGGGCGGCGGTTACGGCTGGGTCGGACCGCTGTTCTGGCCGTTCGCCTATAACGATCTCTACGACTACACGATCTGGGGCGACGGCCTCGGCTTCTGGGGCTACGGCTATCCGGACATTTATGCCGGCCTCTTCGGGCCCTACGGCTATGACGGCTTGTCGGCCTATCTGCCGCAGCGCCCGCAGGGACGTCGGCAAGCGCGGGGCGTTGCGCTGGATCAGCTCTGCGGCAGCGACCGCCGCGAGATCGTCGGTCTGCCGATCGACCAGATCGCCGCCGCGGTGCAGCCGACCGAGGCGCAAGGCGCCAATCTCGATGCGCTCGGCAACGCCTCGATTGACGCAGCAGCGCTGATCCGCGCGTCCTGCCCATCGCAGGTCGCGGCGACAGCACCCGGTCGGCTGGCGGCGATGCAGCAGCGTGTCGAGGCGATGGTGAAAGCCGTCGATCTCGTTCAGCCCGCCCTCGATGGATTCTATGGCTCGCTCACCGACGAGCAGAAAGCGCGGTTCAATGCGCTAGCCGACGATCAGCGCCGCACGACGGCTGGCAACGGCAGCGGCGGATCGCTGGTCCAGACTTGCGGCGCGTCTGCCGCGCTCGATTGGCCCGGCACCGACATCGAGGCAAGGCTTCACCCCAACGACACGCAGCGTGCCGCGCTGCAGGTGCTCCAGGACACCAGCGCCAGGGTCAGCGCATCGCTCAAGGCGGCTTGCGAGCCGAGCGAGGTGATGACGCCGCCGGCGCGAATGGCCGCGGTCCGCAAGCGGCTCGATGTGATACTCGAAAGCGTCAAGTCGGTGCGCGCGGCGCTGGAGGATTTCTATGCCACGCTCAATGACGAGCAGAAGGCGCAGTTCGAGGCCATCGGACCACGTCGAACGTCCTGAAGACGTCAAGACGGAGCATGCGGAAAAATCGTCTCGCCGATCTCGATTGGTCTCTCTATGCTGGGGAGAGGCTGAAGTGCGGCGACATGGCGGCTTGAAGGTCGCGGATGGTGGGCAATGCGCTGGTTCGCGCCAAAAACGCGACAAGATATCTGGGATGAGACGGTCGAAGGACCACTCGGCGACATCGAAGCCGCCGAGCGCATCCGCGCGATCTGTGACGCTGCGGCTTCCAGCGCCGCCGGCTTGGCGTGCAGCGACAAGCGCGGGAGCGAACGCTATGAGCGCGCCGCCAAGGTCGCGATGGAGATCGCGATGAAGATCTCCGACGGCTTGATGCGCGACGACGCGGTGCACCGCATCGTCAATCTCTGCATGCGCGCGAACGACCTCAAGACCGCGCAGATCCTGTTTCGCGCAATCCATGCCGCCTGGATCCGCGAGACGGTGCAGCGGGATCACCCGACACTGGCGCAGTGAGAGCGATCATCTCGCCAGCTTGCGCACAGCCTCGTCCACGCTGTGGAAGACGTGCTCGCGGGGCAGGGCGTCGAACAATCTGAAGCGCTCGAATGCGTCCTGCGCGCGCACGGATTCCAGCCGCGCCAGCGCCACCGTCACTCCTTGCGCGTTGCAGACCTTGAAGACGTCGAGCAGGATCTGCGCCGCGGTGAAGTCGATCTCGACCATGCCGCTGGCCTCCAGCACGAGCAATTGCGGCGCCGCCGTGCCCAGCACTTTCGCCACGTCGCTGCGAAAGCCGGGCGCGTTGAGGAAGGACAGCGGCGCCTGCAGCCCGATCACGGCGACGCCGTTGATGCGCTCGCCGGTGATGTGCGGATGCGCCGGCCACCAGATCGTGGTGCCGGGCACGCGCTCGAACTCGACCAGCCGTGCGCGCGTCGTGCTCCAGATGCCGTGCAGCAGCGACAGCACGATGCCGAGGAATGCGCCCTGCTGGATCGGCAGCACGATGATCAGCGCGGCGGTGGCGACGATCAGCAGGAATTCGCTGAACGATTGGCGATAGATCGTCACGATCTGCTGCACGCGGATGATGCGCAGCGCGACGAACAGCAGGATGCCGCCGAGCGCCGCGTCCGGGACGTGCTGCAACAGTCCCGTGCCGAAGGCGAGCAGCGCCAGCACGATCACCGCTGCGGCAAGGCCCGCGAGCTGCGATTGCCCGCCGGTCTCGGCGACGATGCCGGTGCGCGGCGGGCTGGCATTGACCGGAAACGCGCCGAACAGGCCGGACAGCGCACTGCCGGCGCCCGCGCCGAGGAAATCGCGGTCGACATCGGCAGGCTTGTCGGGATCGGACGGAAACGACCGTGTCGTCGCTGCGGTCTGCACCATCACCACGACGGTGATGACGAAGGCGAGCGGGACGAGGCGCACCCACAGCTCCGGTGCGAGGTCGGGCAAGGTCGGCCGCGGCAGCGTGCCCGGCACGGCGCCGACGACGTTGACGCCCTTGCTTTCGAGGCCGAGTGCGATGGTGGCCAGTGTCGCGCCGACCAGCCCGATCAGCGCGCCCGGAATCTTTGCGCTGATCGTCTCGCAGATGAAGACCGCGGCCAGCACGCCGAAGCCGATGCAGAGCGTGAAGGGATTGGTGTGGCCGAGCTCGCGGGCGAGCACGCCGATGCGATCGAGCGTCGGGCCGCTTGGCGACTCCACTCCCAGCACGCCCGGCAATTGCGAGACGATGATGTGGACGGAGATGCCGGCGAGGAAGCCGACCATGACAGGCACCGACAGCAAATTGGCGATGCCGCCGAGGCGGAAGGCGCCGCTGGCCAGCATCATCGCGCCGACCATCAGCGCCAGCGCGATCGCAAGGCCCTGATATTCAGGCGTCCCGGCGGCAGCGAGTGCGGCGAGCCCGCCGGCGAAGATCGGCGTGATCGTGGAATCGGCACCGCAAGACAAAAAGCGATTGCCGCCGAGCAGGGCAAAGCCGAGCGATCCCGCCATGAAAGCGAAGAAGCCGATCTGCGGGGCAAATCCGCCGAGCCGCGCGGTCGCCATCTGCTCAGGGATCGCAATCGCCGCCAGCGTCAGCCCCGCCATGAGGTCGCCCGGCAGGGAATAGGACGCGAGTGAGCGGAACAGCGGCCATGCATGCTTGGCGTGCGAGTCTTGCGGCATCGAGGTCCCCGGAAAGCCTGTCGGTCGATCAGACTACAGCATTTCCGGAAAGTGATAGGTGGAGAATACCCGAAACTCTCGTGTCCCGGAAGCGCTGCACTGCGTCCGGGGCACGAGAGTTGTGCGCGACGTGCTCTCAGTACCTGCCGCGGTTGCCGTAGTCGCCGTGTCCCATTCCGCCGCCGCGGCCGCCCATGCCCATTCCCATGCCGAGACCGATCCCGATTCCGACGCCGATGGCTTCGGGCGGCGGGCCGCGATCCGGCGGCGGTGCGCGCTCATAGACCACCTCGTCCGGCGGCGGACGGCGCGGCTTCGGCGGCGTTTCGACCACCTTGCGCTTGGGCGGGGTCTCGTCGACGCGCTTCTTGATCACAGGCGCGACGGTCGGATTGACCGGCGTTGCCGGTGCCGATGGCGCCGAGCACGGGCAGGTCGGCGCCATCGCGACGGCGACCGGCGCAGGCGCCGCGGCAGCGGCCACCGGCACGGCATAGTTGCGGTTCTGCACGCGGAGCAGCAGCCTTCGCGCGGTCGCGGCGAGATCGCTGTTGTCCCAGTTGTTGAGATAAGCCTCGAACGAGGCGCGGGTGTTGATCGCGGTCGCGCGCTCCCAGGCCAGCATCTGGCGCCGGCGCTCCAGCACCGTGCGAATGCGCGGCGTGCGGGTGTCCTGCGCGTAGAGCTCGATATAGGCCTGATACGCCTCCACGGTGTCGTCAGTGATGACGAGCTCATAGGCGACCTTGGCGTCCTTGCCCTGCAAATCCTTGCGCCAGTCGGCGACGCTGCGCGTGCCGCTGGCGAGCGCCATCGCGGACGCGCCCGGAAGAGCAGGCTGCTGACTGCTGCTGTCGCCGCCGAAGAACTTGAAATCGGTGGTCAGCGAGGAGCTTTCCCACGGGATCTGCCGGCCGTCGGTCGATTGCGCCACCGCAACGCGGATGCGCTTGAACACTTCCTCGATCGGCAGGTTCGGCTGCTTGGCGATGGTCAGCGCGGCGGTGGTGTAGGGGCTGTCGATGCCCGTGCCGTCCTCGGCCTCCGCGCCGGGCGAGGTCGAGTAGGAGATGAACGAGCCGGGTGCGCCGGCCTTGGTGTCGACGATGGCGAGGCCATGGCCCGCGCCGCTGAGCGCGGGGAACGGATTGTTGCGGCAGGCATCGAGCATGAAGATGCGCGCCCGCGTCGGCAGCGCGCCGAGCGTGTTGAGGAGATCGTTCAGCCGCACGCCCTGGAGTGGGATATCCGCCTCGCGCTTGGGGTCGAGATCGACAGGCACCAGATAATTCTCGCCGTCGATCTGCAGGCCGTGGCCGGCATAGAACACCAGCGCGACGGTGTCGGCGCCGCTGGCGCTGACCTTGCCTGCGAAATCCGAGATCGCGGTACGCATCTCGCTCTGCCCGAGATTGGCCGCCGTGGAGACGGTGAAACCGGCATTGCCGAGCAGCTCCGTCATGCCCTTGGCATCGTTGGCAGCGTTGGGCAGCTCCGGCACGGTGCGATAGGCGGACTGGCCGATGACGAGCGCGAGCCGCGCTTCAGCGGCGGCCTCGGTCGGTGTCATCAGCTGGCTGAGGGCAAGCAGGCTGGACGCAAGGAATAAATGACTGAGGACTGGACGGCGCATGGTGTCACCTCCATCGGCAATGGGCGCGAGGATCTCACCTTTTCTAGTCGTGCGCCATGAGTCTGTCTGTGCGCTATCTCACGCATGCGCGTGCGGCAAAATGGGGCAGGGGATTTGCCGGAGCTGGCGTGCCAGTCCGTGTGCCGTCAGAACAGTCCGCGGTCCCAGGGCGCAACAGGCGCAAAACGCGCTGCGAGAAAGTCGATGAAGGCGCGCACCTTCGCCGGCGGCCGGCGGTCGGGCAGGTACACCGCATGCACCGCCGAGGTCTGGATTTCCGGCTGGTCGAGCGGAAGTGCGACCAGCGTGCCGGCGCGCAGATCGTCGGCGATGATGAAGGTCGGCTGCCGCGCGAGGCCAAGGCCGGCCAGTGTCGCCGCGCGCAGCGCATCGCCATTGTTGGCGCGCAAGGTGCCGCTGACCTGGACGCGGATCTCGCCATCGGCGCCGAACAGCCATTCCGCCGCGCTCGCCTGCTGCGAGAGCGTGTAGCCGAGACAATTATGCGCCGCGAGATCGGCGACGCTGCGCGGCGTGCCGTGCTTGGCCAGATAGGATGGCGCGGCGCAGACCACGAGGCGGTTCGGCGCGAGCCGCCGCGCGACCATGCTGGAGTCGCGCAGCTTGCCGATGCGGATCGCGAGATCCCAGCCTTCCTCGGCGAGATCGACGAGACGGTCGTTGAGGCCGAGCTCGACCGTGACCTCGGGATGGGCTGCCGAAAACGCCGCGATCGCCGGCGCGATCTGCCGCGTGCCGAACACGACGGGCACGTTGACCCGCAGCAGCCCGCGCGGCTCGACGCGTTCGCGCGCGACCGCGGCGTCGGCGGCTTCCATGTCGGCGAGGATGCGCTCGGAGGATTCCAGATAGCTCCGCCCGGCCTCGGTGATGGAGAGGCGCCGTGTGGTGCGGTGGAACAGTCTTGTGCCGAGCCGCGCCTCGAGGGCGGCGACATGCTTGGTCACCATGGTCTGGGACAGGCCCATGGCCCGGGCCGCGCCAGACAGGCTGCCGATCGCCGCCACCTTGGCAAAGACCTCCAGGCTGGTCAGCCGGTCGAGCATCGACTTCACTCTATTGGTGTGAGGTATAATTCCAAAATAGCCGATTATCATTTGGATGGGAATAGATCATAGCGCAGTGCAGCAAAGGAGACCGCCATGATCGATTCCCGTACCGCTCCCTACGCCGCGCTGGTGCTGCGCGTGACGCTGGGCGCGCTCTTCCTCGCCCATGCCAGCCTGAAGCTGTTCGTCTTCACGCCGGCCGGGACCGCAAAGTTCTTCGGCAGCCTCGGCTTCCCGCCCGAGCTCGCTTACCTCATCATGACTGTGGAGGTTCTCAGCGGCGTTGCCCTGATCCTCGGCGTCTGGACCCGCTACGCGGCGCTGGCCGGCATTCCGATCCTGCTCGGCGCGATCTTCACCGTGCACGGTGCCGCCGGCTTCTTCTTCACCAATCCGAAGGGCGGCTGGGAATTCCCCGCCTTCTGGGCGATCGCGCTGGCGGCGCAGGCCCTGCTTGGCGACGGCGCCTATGCGCTGCGTCCCTCCCGCGATGTCGCGGCGGCGAACGGGCAGCTCAGCGCCGCACATTCGCGCTGACGTCATCGTATCTCTTCAAGTGCAAAAGCCGCGGGATCACGATCCCGCGGCTTTTATGTTTTTGCTGCGTCTCCTCCATTGATCTACGTTCGGCATTGATCCATGCCTGAATTGGATCGATCTGCGTCAATCTTGCATGGCAGGCCTCGTCGCTGTCGTGCGGAATCGTCGAAAACATCTATAAATAAAGGCGTTCCCCGACGCTCCCTGGCGGCGCGCATGCCACTCGTGCCATCGCGGCGCCCCGGGCCGCATCCCTTGCCTGTGCCGTCGCTTTCGCCATACAGTCCGCGCAACAGGTTGCGGCAATGATCGCGGCCGCGAACAAAAATATTGGGGAGAGACCGCACCATGACCATCGTGCCCGTGAACCGTCGCGCGTTCATCAAGTCATCGGCGGCGGTCGGCGCCGGCCTCGTGCTCTCTCCCGCGATTATCGGCCGCGCCGAAGCTGCGACGCTGAAACTGAAATGCTCCTCCTCGCTGCCGAACGATCCCAAATACGCCAACGGCCGCGTCTACTACGACAACCTCGTCAAGAACCTGAAGGGCAACGGGCTCGGCGAGCAGGTCGAGGTCGCCTTCTTCCCGGACAACCAGCTCGGCCAGGAGATCGACGTCATCAATTCGGTGAAGCTCGGCGTCATCGATCTCATGGTCTCGGGCTCGTCGATCTCGGCCAATCTGGTGCCGCTGGTCGGCACCTTCGACCTCGGCTTCCTCTTCTCGAGCTTCCCGCAGCAGACCAAGGCGTTCGAGGCCGGCGCCGCCAAGCCGATCGAGGACGCGCTGCTCAAGGGCGGCAACATCCGCATCATTGCCTGGGCCTATAATTTCGGCTCGCGCAGCGTGCTGGCGAAGAAGCCGGTGAAGACCCCGGAAGACCTTGCCGGCCTCAAGATCCGCACTCTGCCCAATCCGGTCATCACGGAATGCCTGCGCCTGATGGGCGCGGCCGCGACGCCGCTGGCGTTCGGCGAAATCTACACGGCGCTGCAGGCCGGCGTGCTCGATGGCCTCGAGCACGATCCGCCGACGATCCTCGCCAGCAAGTTCTTCGAGACGGCAAAGTTCTACGCGCTGACGCAGCATAATTTCTCGCCGCTTGCGATCTATTTCAGCGATATGACCTACAACCGCATGGATCCGAAGCTGCGCGAGGGCTTCCTCGACGCCGCGAAGAAGGCCGCGGTGGACACCCGTGCCCACGGGCTTGCGGTCGAGAAGGAGGCGCTGGCCACCTTGGGCGAGAAGGGTGTCACGGTGGCCGAATGCGACCGCGAAGCCTTCAAGAAGCGCGTGGCGCCGCAGTCCGAGAACTTCATCAAGGCGCGGCCGGAATCCAAGGCCGTCATCGACATCATCCGCGCGACGCAAGCCTGAGATGACCAAATCTGAGCTGGCCAAATCTGAGCTGGCCAAATCTGAGCTGGCTATGTCAGCCGCCGTGCCCGTCTCGGGCGGCCGCCACGGGAGCATCACCCAGCTGCTGCGCCTCAGCGACGCGATCGCGGCCATCCTGCTGGCCGCCGATCTCATCGTCGTCTGCGCCTCCGTGCTGCTGCGCTTCTTCTTCAACGCGCCGGTCGAATGGTCGGATGACGTCGCGCGCGGCCTGATGGTCGGCTCGGCCTTCTTCGGCGCGGCGAGCGCGCTCGCGCGCGGCGAGAATGTCGGCGTGTCGTTCTTCCGCGACCTGTTGCCGGTGCGGCTGCGCGCGCTGGTCGATGCCGCCGGCGCGCTGCTGATCGTGCTGATCTCCGGCTATGTCGCCTACAACGCCATCAAGCTGGGTTCGCTGACCGCTGGCCAGACCACCGGCTCCGGCCTGCCGCTGGAATTGACCTTCTACCCGATGGGCGTCGGCGCGCTGTTCATGACCGTGTTCGCGATCGACCATCTCTGCGCGCGGCCGCTCCCTGAGATCGTCAGGGGCCTCATTGCGATCATCGTCGTCACCGGGCTTTATCTCGCCTGGGATTATCTGTCGCCGGCGACCGTGCCGTCGGCAGGCACGCTGATGCTGATCGGCTTCTTCGCGACCCTGTTCGGCGGCCTGCCGATCGGCTTTGCGCTGGCGCTCGCCGCGCTCATCTTTATCTGGGTCGAGGGCGCGCTGCCCGGCGTCATCTTCGCCCAGCAGATGGCGCGCGGCATCGACAATTTCGTGCTGCTCGCGATCCCCTTCTTCATCCTCGTCGGCTACCTCATGGAAGCCAACGGCATGTCGGTGCGGCTGATCGAGCTGTTGCAGCGCGCGGTCGGCCGCATGCGCGGCGGCCTCAACGTCGTGATGGTCGCCTCGATGGTGCTGTTCTCCGGCATCTCCGGCTCGAAGATGGCGGACGTTGCCGCGGTCGGCTCCGTGCTGATCCCAGCGGCGCGCCGCTCGAAGCAGAATCCCGGCGGCGCCGTGGCGCTGCTGGCGGCCTCCGCGGTGATGGCGGAGACGATTCCGCCCTGTATCAACCTGATCATTCTCGGCTTCGTCGCGAACCTGTCGATCGGCGGCCTGTTCATGGCCGGGCTGCTGCCGGCAGCGCTGATGGCGCTGGTGCTGATCGTCGTCTCCATCATCTTCGGCAAGCCGCCGGCGGAAGGCGAGGACGTCGAACCGCAGGCGCCCGTATCGGGGCTCTGGAGCGGCGCGATCGCCGCGTTCGGCCTGATCTTCATGATCTTCTTCGGCTTCAAGAGCGGCTTTGCCACGGCGACCGAAATCTCCGCGTTCGCGGTGGCCTATGCGCTCGTCGTCGGCAGCCTGGTGTTCCGCGAGCTCAGCTTCAAGACGGCCGCGCACAGCTTTGTGCAGGCCGCAACGCGCGCGGGCCTCGTGCTGTTCATCGTCGCCGCGGCGCAGTCGCTGGCTTTCACGCTGACCCTGCAGCAGGTGCCGCATGCGGTCGGCGATTTCATGCTGGCGCTGTCCAGGACCTCGGGCGTCTGGATGTTCATCCTGCTCGCCATCGTCGTGCTGATCGTGATGGGCTCGGTGCTGGAGGGCGCCGCGGCGCTGATCATCTTCGGGCCGCTGCTGTTGCCGGTGGCCGTGCAGCTCGGCGTCGATCCCCTGCATTTCGGCGTCGTGCTCGTCATCGCCATGGGCATCGGCCTGTTCGCGCCGCCGCTCGGGCTCGGGCTCTACGGCGCCTGCCTGATCGGCAATGTGCCGATCGAGCAGACGGTGAAGCCGATCATGGGCTATCTTGGCCTGCTGTTCCTCTGCCTGCTCGTCATCGCCTTCGTGCCATGGCTCTCGACCGCGCTGCCGCGGGCATTCGGCTACTGAAGGAGTCCTGTCGTGAAGGTCCTGCTCGCGCATACGCCGGAGATGCGGCGCAATTACTACGGCGACCGCAGCCTGAACGGCCTGCGCGCGGCTGCCGAGGTGATCCTGCACGAGCGCGATGAGACGCTCGACGCCGCTGGCCTCGTTCGCGCGGCGCAAGACGCCGACATCATCGTCGCCGACCGCATGACCGAAGGCCGCGGCGAGATCTTCGCGCAATTGCCGCGGCTGCGCGCCTTCGTCCGCTGCGCCGTCGATATCCGCAACGTCAATGTCGATGCGGCCTCGACTGCGGGCGTGCTCGTGACCCGCGCCGGTCCCGGCTTCGTGCAGGCGGTGGCCGAGCTTGCGATCGGCTTCATGGTCGATCTCTCCCGCGGCGTGTCGCGCACCACCGCCGACTACCAGACGGGCCGCAAGCCGGAAGCGCGGATGGGACGGCAGCTCGCCGGCAGCAGGATCGGCATCATCGGCTATGGCAGCATCGGGCGTTATCTGGCCGAGGTCGCCAAGGTGATGCGCATGGAGGTGCTGGTCGCCGATCCCTTCGCGACCATCAGCGACAGCGCGATCCGGCATGTCGGTCTCGACGAGCTGCTCGCCGCGTCGGACTACATCGTCTGCCTCGCGATTGCCAACGAGCAGACCGAGAACCTGATCGGCGCGGCGACGCTGGCGCGTATGCAGAAGCACGCCGTCTTCATCAATCTCTCGCGCGGCAATCTCGTCGACGAGGCCGCGCTGGCGAAGGCGCTGATCGAGAACCGCATCGCGGGCGCCGCGATGGATGTCGGCCGCGCGCCCGACCAGATGCCGACACCGGAGCTGGCGAAGCTGCCCAACGTCATCGCCACCCCGCATGTTGGCGGACTGACGCCGCAGGCGATCGAATATCAGTCGCTCGAAACCGTGCGGCAGGTGGAAGCGATCGTCAAAGGCGAGATCCCGCAAGGCGCCGTCAACGCCGACCGCTGGACGCGGCGCCCCTAAAGCCGATCGACCGCCCTGAACGTCCCGTCCTTCTGGATCACCGTCAGAAACACCTTCGGCGGCGTCTCGATGGCGCGGATGCCGACGGTGACGACGTTGCCGCTGATGTCGAAGCGGCCGACATCGTTGATGGCGCGCAGCAGGCTCGCGCGCGTCGGTTGCGGCCCCGCCTTGACCAGTGCCGCGGCCGCGAGGCGGCCGGAGAGATAGCCTTCCAGCGACACGAAATCCGGTGTCAGTGTCGGGTCGATCGCCTCCTGTGCGGCCTGGTAGTCGGCGACGAGTTGTTGCGAGCGGTCCCAGGGAAACGGCACGACCTGCGAGACGATCACGCCTTCGCCCTCGGGGCCGAGCTCCCGGGCGAGCGCATTGGCGCCGACGAAGGAGATGTTGACGAAGGTCGGGCGCGCGCCACTGCGGTGCGCGAGCTTGATGAACTCGGCGCAGGGTCCGTAGGTGCCGACCATGACGATGGCCTCGGGCTCGGCGCGCTTGATCATGCGCCAGGCTGCGGCGACCGCGCGGGTGTTGCGCTCGAAGGTGCCTTCGGCGGCAAGCTCGAGGCCGCGCTTGGCGAGCGCGCGCTTCACGCCGGCGAGCCCGTCGCGGCCGAAGGAATCGTCCTGGTAGAAGATGCCGATGCGGGTGAACCCGCGATCCTCGGTGAGGTGCTTGACCCAGGCCTCGGCCTCCGCGCCATAGCTCGCGCGGATGTTGACGACATTGGCGAGTTCGAGGTCGCGCAAGAATTCGGCGCCGCTGAACGGGCCGATGAAGGGAACGTTCCTGACGCTGGTGATTGGTATCGTCGCGATCGCGGTCGGCGTGCCGACTGCGCCGATCAGTGCGAACACCTTGTCGTCCTCGATCAGCCGCAGTGTCTGCGCCACCGAACGATCGGGATCGTAACCGTCGTCGCGGCTGATGAGGTGGAGCTTGCGGCCGTAGACGCCGCCCTTCTCGTTGATCTCGGTGAAGGCGGCGACGATGCCCTGCCGCATGCGTTGTCCGAGCGCAGAGGAGGGGCCTTCGAGCGCGGCCGCCTGGCCGAACAGGATCGCATCGTCGCTGACGCCGGCCTCCTCGCCCTTTGCAGGCAGCACGGCGGCGGCCAGCAAGGCGATGGTCAAGGCGAGCCATGTCGCAGATCGCGATCGTGTCATGTGGATGCTTGCTGGATGCGGGATGCGGTCGCGGAAACAATAATTCTGCGGGCTGAACAGGTCGCTAAGGCGCACCGCACTTCCGCTCCGTAAGACTCCGGGGAAAACCGGCAACTTATGTCCAGACTGCCGCGATCCGCAGGGCAATCATTAACTAAGCCACGCAATGCGGGATACCCGGGTTTCGAAATTGTGCAGTTCTTAACCCCGTTCCTTGTCCGATAGCAGTTCCGGCGGCTCAACCAGAAGTTCGTGCCGCCGCGCCGAGGGGGACGTGCGTATCAAGATGGGCGGTCGCGATCAGAACGATCAGGATCGGGAGCGTAGGACCGGATGGTGGCGCGCCGCGCCGCTGCTCGGGCTGTATCGCCCTGCGCTGGTCGCGATTGCGGTCGGTCTTCTGTTCTCGATCGTGGGCGCCGCCGCCGTTGCGCGCTGGGAAGACCGCGTCAACCGGATCGAGTTCGAGAACGCGGCCGAGACCGAAGCGATCGTCATGCAGAACGGCATGGGCGAGTACATTTCCCGGCTCGTCGCGCTGCGCACGCTGTTCGAATCCACCAACGAGGAAATCACCCGCAGCGAATTCGAGACCTTCAGCGCGCGCCTGTTCGAGCGCCATCCCGGAATGCTGCGGATTGCGTGGCTGCCGCGTGTGAACCGCAAGGAGCGCGCCGAATACGAGGCCGCCGCGATTGCGGACGGCGTGTCGGGCTATCGCATCAAGTCGCTTCAGGGCGATGCCCTCGCGGCGGCGCCGCAGGGCGATGAATATTTCCCGGTGTTCTACTCGACCCAGCCGAAGACCTCGTCGGTCTACGGCATGGACTATGCGAGCATCCCGGAACGTCGTGTGGCGCTGGAGCGCGCGCGCGACAACGACCGCGTCGCCTCCATCCGCACGCGCCTCTATGAGCCCAAGGAAGGCGGCCGGCTGCCCGACGTCCTCGTCGCCGTTCCCGTCTATGCCAAGGGCACCTCGCGCGAGACGGCCGCGGACCGGCGCCGCAACCTCGCCGGTTTCGTCGTCGGCGTCTTCGACCTGCCGCTGCTGATCCAGTCCATTCGCGTGACCACCGGCGCGAGCCCTGCCGTCAGCGTCAACATCTATCCGCCCTTCACGGGGCAGATCGTCAGCCTGGAAGACATGCTGCCGGACTTCTCGTCGGCCGCAACCGCGCCGCAGTCGATGCGCGATGTCGCGCGTGGGCTGCACTGGTCCGGCAGTCTCAAGATCGGCGACACCGACTGGCAGGTGCGCGCCATGCCGACTGCCGGCGGCGCGCTCGAGACGGCCTACGATCGGGCGGCCGCAGTCCTCATCGTCGGCATGCTGTTGACGCTGTCGCTGTCGGCCTATCTGATGCTCGCAAGCCGCAATTCACGGCGGCTGTCGCTGGCCAACCGCCGGGTGCTGGAGCTTGCCCAGACCGACATCCTGACCGGGCTGCCGAACCGTGCCTTCTTCCTCGCCCGGCTCGACGAGCTCAACGGCGAGTTGGGCGATGCAGGTTCGGCCTTCTCGATCCTGATGCTCGATCTCGACCGCTTCAAGAACGTCAACGACTCGCTCGGTCACGGTGCCGGCGACGTGCTGCTGCGTCAGGTGGCGCAGCGGCTGAAATCCGCGCTGCGCACCACCGATGTGCTGGCGCGGCTCGGCGGCGACGAGTTCGCCATCATCCAGGAAGCTTCCGAGGATCAGCGCACCTGCGCGACCGAGCTGGCGGGGCGGATCGCGAAGCTCGTGTCCGAGCCGTTCCTGCTGCCCGGACATCGCGTCGAGATCGGCACCAGCATCGGCATCGCGATCGCGCCGGAACACGGTCGCGACCAGGAGCAGTTGCTCAAGAAGGCCGACCTTGCGCTCTATCGCTCGAAATCGGCCGGCCGCAACTGCTTCACCATCTACGACGAGGTGATGTCGGCCGAGCTCGAGGCGCGCAACACGCTGGAAGGAGACTTGCGCGACGCCATCGCGCGCTGCCAGCTCGAGGTGCACTACCAGCCGTTCGTCGATGCTCTCAGCGGCGCACGGCGCGGCTTCGAGGCGCTGGTGCGCTGGCGGCATCCGACGCGCGGATTGATCCCGCCGGACCAGTTCATTCCGCTGGCCGAGGAGACCGGGCTGATCGTTCCGCTCGGCGAATTCGTGCTGCGGCGCGCCTGCGCCGACGCAGCCAACTGGCCCGGCGACCTCGCGGTTGCGGTGAACCTGTCGCCGATCCAGTTCAAGGAGGCCGAGCTGTTCGAGATGATCTGCGCGGCGCTCACGGCATCCGGTCTGCCGCCGCAGCGGCTGGAGATCGAGATCACGGAATCGGTGCTGCTGGAGCGCGGCGTCGAGAACCTCGCCTTCATGGAACGGTTGAAGCAGCTCGGCATCGAGCTGGCGCTCGACGATTTCGGAACCGGCTATTCCTCGCTCAGCTACCTGACCGCGTTCCCGTTCGACAAGATCAAGATCGACAAGTCGTTCATCCGCAACCTCACGCACCAGCCGCGCAGCTCCGCCATCATCGCCTCGATCGTGACGCTGGCGCGCGGCCTCGACATGTCGGTGACCGCCGAGGGCGTCGAGACAACAGAGGAGTTCGAGCGGCTGACGGCGCTCGGCGTCAATTTCGCGCAAGGCTATCTGTTCGGACGCCCGCAGCCGGTCGACCAGATCGCGCTCGACGAATCTCCCCGGTCCTCGCAGCGCGACGCGGCCTGAACCTCGGCCTTCATGGTTCGAGACGCCCGCTTTCGCGGGCTCCTCACCATGAGGGTCTGATATCTCACCGCGAAACGTGACCTCATCCTGAGGAGCCAGCCGGAGGCGGGCGTCTCGAAGGATGCGCCGCAGCGAAACTGCCGCTCAACGCGCATCACGCGAAAATCGCTTGACCCAGGCGGCCCCGGATGGTCGGTAGCACCATCTAGGGGTGAAACAAACACATCATGCGGCTTCCGTTCTTCTACGGCTGGGTCGTGGTCGCGGTGACCTTCGTCACCATGGCCATCGGCGTGAACGCCCGCACCGCCTTCTCATTGTTCTTTCCTCCGATCCTCTCCGAGTTCGGCTGGGAGCGCGGCGTCACCGCGGGCGCCTTCTCCTTCGGCTTCATCGCTTCGGCCGTGGCGAGCCCGCTGATCGGCCGCCTGATGGACCGCTCCGGCCCGCGCGCGGTGATGGAGCTCGGCGTCGTGCTGATGGGCGGCGGGCTGCTGCTCGCCCCGTTCACCAGCGTGCCCTGGCATCTCTACATGACTCTCGGCGTCATGGTCGGCGCCGGCAGCGTCTGTCTCGGCTATTCCGGCCAATCCCTGTTCCTGCCGAACTGGTTCATCCGCAAGCGCGGCTTTGCCATCGGCATCGCCTTTGCCGGCGTCGGCATCGGATCGGTGACGCTGCTGCCCTGGGTGCAGCACATGATCGAGCAGACCGGCTGGCGTACCGCCTGCACCGCGATGGGCCTGATGATCCTGATCGTGCTGGCGCCGATCAACCTGTTTCTGCACAAGCGCCCCGAGGATATCGGCCTTCGGCCGGACGGCGATGCTGCGCCGGCCGCCGGCGCCGCAAAACCGGTCTCCAACGTCGTCGATCACGACTGGGTCAATACCGACTGGACCTTGAAGCGCGCGGCGGCGACGGCGCGATTCTGGTGGATCGCGGTCGGCTATTTCTCCGGCCTGTACATCTGGTACGCGGTGCAGGTGCACCAAACCAAATTCCTGCTCGACATCGGCTTCAGTCCCAATGTCGCGGTGTGGGCGCTCGGCGTGGTCAGCCTGCTCGGCATTCCCGGCCAGATCCTGCTGGGCCATGTCTCCGACCGGATCGGGCGCGAAGCGGTGTGGGCGATCAGTTGCGCGGGTTTTGCGATCTGCTTCGCGGCGCTGATCGCGCTGAAGTTCCAGCCGTCGCTGTGGCTGGTCTACATCATGGTGTTCACGCAAGGCGCACTCGGCTACGGCCTCACCTCGATCATGGGCGCCGTGGTGTTCGAGATTTTCCAGGGCAGGCACCAGGGCAGCATCTTCGGCATGATCATGCTCGCGGCACTGGCTGGCGGCGCGGCTGGGCCCTGGCTCACGGGTCTCCTCTATGATCGCACCGGCGATTACACGCTCGCCTTCGTCATCGCCATGGCCGTGAGCGGCTTGTCGGCGCTGTCGGTGTGGCGGGCCTCGCCGGGCAAGGTGCGGGCCGTCGCGGGCCGATTGCACCGGCCTTCGGCGGGAATCGGCGCTGAATAGGTTCCGCGCGCATCGGATTACCTCTGCCGTGTTCGCGGAACGTTAAGCATGTCGCGCCTTGGCGCGGCGCGGGGCGCTTGCAAGAACGTCTTGGACACCATCGGAGCGTTAGCGTTGGGCCGATTGCCGCTTGTTCCCGATATTGCCGGTTCTAACGATGTCTGCCTCCGACGCCCCAGTGACGGAAATGCCGGACGTGCTGCGCGCCGTGCTCGAATGCGCCAGCGATGCAATTGCCATCGTCGACGACAATCATCGCATCACGCATTTCAACGCCGCTGCGGAACGGATCTGGAAGCTCGCACGCACCGACGTGCTCGGCCGCGACGCCGAAATTCTCTCGCTCAAATTCCTGCAAGGAGATCTGCCCAAGGACTTCCGCGAGGAGATCAGCCTCGTGCGGCGCGACGGCAGCCGCATCAGGGCGCTGGTGTCGTCGTCTTCAATGATGATCGACGGCGCAACCCACCGCATCGTGTTCGCACGGGACGTCACCGCCGAAGCGGAACGTCGCGTCAGGATCGGGCTGCTCAACGCCGTCTCCGACCAGACCAACCGCGCGGTCATCATCACCGACGTCGAACAGAACATCGTCTACGTCAACTCGGCTTTCACGGCGCTGTTCGGCTATACCAACGGCGAGGCCGAGGGCCGCCGCGCCGGCGAGCTCATCGCCGGCTGCCATACCGACCGCAAGGCCGTCGCCAGACTCGTCAAGCGCCTGGTGAGCGGCGGCCGGCGCGGTGAAATCGAGACGCTGGTCTATAACAAGGACGGCGAGGAGATCTGGGTCTGCGCCCGCATCGACGCCTTCCGCGACAAGAAGGGCCGGGTCAAGCACATCTTCGCGCTGCTCGAGGACATCACCGAGACCAAGCAGCTGCGCTCGCTGCAGCAGCTCATCATGGGCGCGCTCGCCGACGAGGTGCCGATCACCGACATCTCCGACAGGCTGTGTCGCCGCGTCGAGGAGATCGCGCCCGATGTCGTCTGTTCGTTGCTTCACGTCGATGCCGCGGGCCTGGTCCATCCGCTCGGCGGTCCCAGCCTGCCCGAGGATTATTCCCGCGCATTGGACGGCATCGCGATCGGTCCCAATGTCGGCTCCTGCGGAACCGCAGCCTTCTACGGCAAACCGGTTCTAGCCACTGATCTCGACACCGATCCGCGCTGGCAGCCCTACAAGGCGATGCCGCTGGCGATTGGCCTTCGGGCGTGCTGGTCGACGCCGATCAAGGCCAAGGACGGCCGGGTCATCGCCACCTTCGCCTTCTATTTCCACGAGCCGCGTGCACCGAGCAACTGGCACCGCCGCATCGTCGAGGCCTGCGTCGACCTCGGCGCCTTCGCGATCGAGCGCAAGGAGGCGCGCGCCGAGATCGCGCGGCTCGCCTACCACGACATCCTCACGGGTCTGCCGAACCGCGCGCAGCTCCGTCACCTCATCACCACCGCGATCGATGCCTGCCCGACCGGCAGCCATGTCGCGCTCGCTTTCCTCGACGTCGATCATTTCAAGGACGTCAACGACACGCTCGGTCACGCCGCCGGCGACGAGCTGCTGATCCAGCTCGCGCAGCGCCTGCGTGAGCACATCGGTCCCGAAGACATGCTGGGCCGGCTCGGCGGCGACGAGTTCGTCATCCTGCTGCCGCAGCGCACCGCCGAGGGCGCCGAGCGCGTCGCGGCCGGAATCACCGAAGCGTTGGCCGCCCCCTTGAGGCTCGGGTCCAAGCAGATGCCGATGTCGGCCAGCATCGGCATCAGCCTCTATCCCGATCATGCCACCGACATTGACACGTTGATGCAGCAGGCCGATGCCGCCATGTACATGGCCAAGCAGGCCGGCCGCTCGACCCATCGCATCTTCAGCGCCGAGATGAACGGGCTCGCCGAGCAACGGCTGGCCCTGATCGCGGCGCTGCGCAAGGCGATCGCGGAGGGCGCGCTGACCCTCAGCTATCAGCCGCAGATCCGCAGCTGTGACGGCGCCATTCACGGCGTCGAGGCGCTGGCGCGCTGGCACGATGCCGTGCTCGGCGACGTCTCGCCGGCAAAGTTCATCCCGCTCGCCGAAGAGTGCGGCCTGATCGAGCAGATCGGCCTGTGGTCGGTGCGCGAGGCCTGCCGGCAGATGGCGAGCTGGCGCCGCGCCGGCCTCAACATTCCCTGCGTCTCGGTCAACCTGTCGCCGATCAATTTCCGCAACGTCACGCTGGCCGCGCGGTTGAAGGACATCCTCGCCGAATATGATCTGCCGCCGGATGCCCTGATGCTGGAGATCACGGAAGGCGCGTTCATGCAGGACAGCGTCGCCGCGCTCGAGACCATGAATGCGATCCGCGAGCTCGGCGTCGGGCTCTCGGTGGACGATTTCGGCACCGGCTATTCCAGCCTCAGCCGTCTCGCGCACCTGCCGATCCGCGAATTGAAGATCGACCGCAGCTTCATGCGCGACATCGAGAAGGACGCAGGCGCGCTTGCGATCGCCACCGCCGTGGTGCGCGTCGGCCAGGGCCTCGGGATGACCGTCGTCGCCGAAGGCGTCGAGACCGAAGGCCAGCGCCGGACGCTCGCCGAGCTCGGCTGCGACGTCGTGCAAGGCTTCCTCTACGCCCCCGCACTCGCCCCCGTCGCGTTCGAACGCTGGCTGATCGAGCACTGCGCCGAGCAGGCGAGGGCGATGTTGGGCCGGCTCCACGTCGGCCCGGTGGAACGCGGCGCGGTGAAGCGCTCGGCGTAGGCGTCCTTTCGTCGCACGGTGCATTCGGATTGATCCAAATCGCACGATTTGGTGTCGCCAGTCCTGGTGGATGAGGCGACTTCGCAATGTCGCCTTGCTAGTCTCCCGCGCATCCCCGAAAGCGATGTGCAGGAGCGGTATGGACAATCGTGCAGGCGAGATGCTGGTGTTTGTGCGCGTCGTCGAGACGGGCAGCTTCTCGGAAGCGGCCCGTCTCATGCTGATGACGCCGTCCACGGTCTCGAAGCTGATCGCCCGTCTGGAGGCCCGGCTCGGCGTCCGCCTGATCGAACGGTCGACGCGCCGGCTCGCGCTCACGGTCGAGGGGCAGTTCTATTTCGAGCGCAGCCAGGCGCTGCTGGCTTCGCTCGACCAGACCGAGCAGCAGATCGCGCAAGGTGGGGCGGAGGCCGAAGGGGTTATTCGTGTGACCTCCTCGGTGACATTTGGCGCTGCTGCGCTCGAGCCGATCCTGCCGGCCTTCTTCGAGGCCTTCCCGCGCATCGTCGTCGATCTCTCGCTGTCGGACGAGGTGGTCGATCTCTATCTCGACCGCACCGATGTTGCGATCCGCGTCGGCAAGCTGGCGGATTCCAATTTGATGGCGCGCAGGATCGGAGAGACACGGCGGCGCATCGTCGCCTCGCCCGCTTATCTCGCGCGCCACGGAACGCCGAAGACGCCGGAGGACCTCGTCCATCACAATTGCCTGGGCTTCAACTTCCGCCGCACGATGCCGGTGTGGCCGATGCGCGAGGGCGGACGCATCGTCGAGCGGATGCTCAGCGGGTCATTGCTTGCCAACAATGCCGAGACGCTTCGCCGGATGGCGATCGCGGGCGTGGGTATCGTGCGGGCGGCCGACTATCATCTGCGCCAGCCCATTGCGCGCGGCGAGCTGGTCGAGCTGCTCGCCGACAGCGATATCGGTGCGACCGACGAGATCCACGCGCTGTTCCGCGGCGCGCAGTTTTTGCCGGCGCGGGTGCGGGCCTTCCTCGATTTCACGGTGCCGCGCATGCAGCAATTCCTCGCCGAAGGATGACGCGGCCGGGGCGTGGAGTTCGTCCCGGCCGCATAACAGCGTCAGCGCCGGTCGCGCCCCAGGATCTCCATGCGCATCACCTGGACGCCGCCGTCTGCAAGTGCCGGCAGCTTGGCGAACCAGTCCTTGACGTAGGGCATCGCGTTGTGCGCCTCGAAATCATCCTTGGTGACGAAGACCTCGTAGAAGATGAAATGGCCGGGATGCTCCCGGTCCTCCTGCAGGAAATAGACGAGGTTCTTGGGATCGCTGCGCACCTGCGCGATCAGCGGCAGCGTGGCGGCCCGCAGCTCGGCCTCCTTGCCGGGCTTGGCGCGCACCTCGGCGACGATCGAGTAAGCGCCGGCCGGGATTTTGGCGTAGCTGATGCCGCTCGCTTCCTTGGCCACGACCGGAGCGGACGCGGCGATTGCGCCGGCTCCGAGCAGGATGGCGAGTGAGCATGATTTCACGAATCGAGATTTCATTTCCAGTTCTTCCAATTTCGAGAAAAGCAGACAGCAGCCGCCAAATCACAGTCCGGTCAGCGTGCGCTGCCGGGTGGCGTGCGCGTCGGCAAAACGCTGCTTCACCGGCCCGAGCGCCTTGACGAATTCGAGCTGCTCGCCCTCCGGGCCCTTGCAGTAGATCAGCTCCCAGCCGTCCGACGGGGCGACCGTCACCTTGTTGGTGTTGGTGTTCTCGGGAGCGGATTTGCGCTCGGCTTCGGTCCGGACGCGGATGATGCGGTTGGCCCGCACCTGCGTCATGCCGCGGCGTGTGGATTCCGCCTCGAGGTCGGTGATGAACTTGTTGAAGTCGACATCGTCGCGCACATAGAAGCAGATGTGCATCATGCGCGGGTAGGCCGGGCTCATGTTCTGAACCGGTGGCGCAAAACTGTTGGCGCTGCCCATCGGCTCCTGCGAATTGCGATATTGCAGCAGCTCGATCACGACATTGTCGAACTGGACGAAGCGGACGTCGAGGCGCTGGTCGCCGTCGCGAAGGTTGGGCACGCCGATCGTCTGCGGATCGACATGGAGCTCGCCTGCGCGGATCTCCTGGTCGGCGAGCAGCGTGTTCTGCACCTGGTCGCCCTGGAAGTCGCCGTGGCGGAACACTTCCGTGCCGCCCAGCACCTCTGTGTAGAATTCGAACGCGCGCTCCATGTTTTGCACCGTCAAGCCGAAGTGCTGAACGCCCTGCAGGCGGACCGCCAGCGGGCCGGCGTTGCGATCGGTTGCGGATAGCCGGTTGATCCCGCCCGCCGGGGGCGTGGCGGCAATTGCGGGGCCCGCCGTGGTTGCCCCCGCGACCATCGCGGCGCCGGCGGTCAGAAGCATGTCGCGGCGGCTGGGATCGGCGGCCTTGTCGGTTTCGAGTTCGCGCATGGTCTTTCTCCTTTTCACTTCAGTCGGGATGCGTCGATTGCGGACGCGGGGGGCCGGCCGGTCGAAGCGAGGCTTCGACCGGTGAGCATTCTCAGTGATCGGACTTGCGGGTTAGCCCGCGATGGGAAGCGGAGCGGCCGGGTTGACCAGGCCGGCTGCGCGCAATTCGCGCCAGAAGTCGGCGGGGATGGTCTCCTGCAGCGCCGCGCGGTCCTCGGCGATCCGGCTCGGCCGGCTGGCGCCGGGGATCACGGCCGCAACCGCAGGATTGGCCAGCGCGAATTGCAGACCGGCGGCCTTCATGCTGATCCGATGCCGATCGGCAATCGCCTTGATCGCCGCGACCTTGGCGAGGATCGCCGGCGTCGCGGGCGCATATTCGAAGTTCGGGCCTCCGACGAGCGCACCCGAGCTGTAGGGGCCACCGACGACAATTCCGAGCTTGCGCTCCGCGACGACAGGCATCACGCGCTGGAGCGCCCGGTCATGGTCGAGCAGCGTGTAGCGGCCGGCGAGCAGGGAGACGTCGGGGCGCGGCTCGTCGAGCTCGAGCAGCAGCTCGATCGGCTCGACCCGGTTGACGCCCAGGCCCCAGGCCTTGATCACGCCTTCGTCGCGCATCCGCTGCAGGGCGCGGAAGGCGCCCTTGCGCGCGCTTTCGAACACACTGAGCCATTCGTCGCCGTAGAAATCCTGCGCGACGTCGTGGACGAAGGCGATGTCGATGTGATCGGTCTTGAGCCGCTTCAGGCTGTCCTCGATCGAGCGGTAGGTCGCGTCCTCGCTATAGTCGTTGACTATCCTGTTGCGGCGGCCATGCGCGAACACGCTGCCCTTTTCGCCATTGTCCCGCGGGCTCTCCTCGATCTCGTCGAGCACGACACGGCCGACCTTGGTGCTGATGACATAGGCCTCGCGCGACTTGCCGGCGAGCGCCTGTCCCATCCGGATCTCGGCGAGGCCTGCGCCATAGAAGGGCGCGGTGTCGAAATAGCGGATGCCGTCGTTCCAGGCGGCATCGACCGTCGCCTGCGCCTCGGCCTCGGGAATGTCGCGGAACATGTTGCCGAGGGGCGCGGCGCCGAAGCCAAGCTTGCCGGGCAGGATGTCGTTGATTGCCATCGTACTCTCCCTTTCGTCAGACCTGTTCTCCGGACCCGTCGTCCGGCGTCGATGGGTGAAATACATGGGGCCCCGCTTGCGCAGTAGCCAGGCGCCGATCCCAGCACCTTGGATTTGAATTCACAGGTTGGGCGTCATGCACACCCTACTCCCCCGCCAGCCCCGTCCGCCGCCGCAAATCCATGATCGCGCGCAGAAAGCTGTCGGCCGGCGTGGTCTCCGGATCGATCAGCCGGTGCAAACGAAAACCGTCTTCCAGCGCGAGCACGACGGAGGCCATCCAGGGCGGGTTCAGATTGTCACCCTTCGCGTTGCTCTTCAGCGTCGCCTCGACGATGTCGGCGACGAGCTTGCGCCGCGCGCGCAGGCGCTTTGCGAGCTCGGGGCGGCGCTTCTCGGCACGCGCGACGAACAGGATCATCTCCATGTGGAGGAGAGGCGAGCGGCCGAGCGGGTCCTGCCTGGTGCGGTCCATCGACTTCAGCGCGGCGATGAAATCGTCGAGATTGTCGTGCTGCGCGAGGATGTCCATGTTGCGCCGGATCGACTGCTCGACATGGTCCTCGAGCATGGCGATGATCAATTCGTCCTTGCTCTTGAAATTCGAATAGAACGCGCCGCGGGTGAAGCCGGCCGCGGCCGCGATCGCCTCGATGCTGGCGCCGCCGATGCCGTCCGCCTCGAACACGCGCGCGGCCGCCTCGAACAGCTTGTCGCGCGTATCGTCCCTGGTCGGCCTGGTTCTCACCCTTGACATCGGCGCAGGTTAGGGCAGAATGCAACTCGATACAACAATGTATCGAGTTGATAATCAAAAGGGATGGTTACGCCGGGCAGTGGGGCTGCCTCGCGTATTCGTGTCATCGGCAACCGAGTTGAGGTCACCATGAACGAGCAAGTGCAACCCACCGGCGGCGATCCGCTGTTCAACCCGCTGTCGCCGGACTTCATCCGCGATCCTTATCCGCATTACGACCGGCTGCGCACGACCGATCCGGTCCATGTCACGCCGTTCGGCCAGTTCGTCACCAGCCGCCACGCCGACGTCAGCCTCGTGATGCGCGACAAGCGCTTCGGCAAGGATTTCGTCGAGCGCTCCAAGCGCCGCTACAGCCCCGCTATCATGGACGAGCCGGTGTTCCGCAGCATGAGCCACTGGATGCTGCAGTCCGATCCGCCCGATCACACGCGCCTGCGCGGCCTGGTCGTGAAGGCCTTCACCGCCCGCCGCGTCGAGGACATGCGGCCGCGCATCCAGGAGATCGTGGACCAGGCCATCGATGCGGTGATCGACCGCGGCCACATGGACCTGATCGAGGATTTTGCCTTCCGCCTGCCTGTTACCATCATCTGCGACATGCTCGGCATCCCCGAGGACCATCGCGAGGTCTTCTACAAGAGCTCGCGCGACGGCGGGCGGCTGCTCGATCCGGTGCCGCTCTCGCCGGAGGAGATCGCCAAGGGCAACGCCGGCAACATGATGGCGCAGATGTATTTCCAGCAGCTGTTCGAGCTGCGCCGCCGAAACCCCGGCGATGACCTGATCACCCAGCTGGTGCAGGCGGAGGAGGACGGCAACAAGCTCACCAACGAGGAGCTGACCGCCAACATCATCCTGCTGTTCGGCGCTGGCCACGAGACCACGGTCAATCTGATCGGCAACGGCCTGCTCGCGCTCCACCGCAATCCGGACCAGCTCGCGCTGCTCAAGGCGCGGCCGGAGCTGATGGTGGGCGCGATCGAGGAATTCCTGCGCTACGATTCGTCGGTGCAGATGACCGGGCGCGTAGCGCTGGAGGACATCGACGACCTCGGCGGCAAGAAGATCCCCAAGGGCGAGACCGTGCTCTGCCTGCTCGGCTCGGCCAATCGCGATCCGGCGGTCTACCCCGATCACCCCGACCGGCTGGACGTTAACAGGCAGAACGTCAAGCCGCTGTCGTTCGGCGGCGGCATCCATTTCTGCCTGGGGGCCCAATTGGCGCGAATCGAGGCCGAGATCGCCATTGCCACGCTGCTGCGGCGGCTACCGGATCTGCGCATCGACGACGTGGAAAACCCCAAATGGCGGCCGACCTTCGTGCTGCGCGGTCTGACGCAGCTCCCGGCGAGCTGGTGATAACTGCCAGTCCTCATCCTGAGGAGCGCGCCAGCGCGTCTCGAAGGATGAAGGGCCCCGCTGCATCCATGCGGCGATAGCCGGGCCTCGCCCTTCGAGATGGCCGCGTTCCGCGGCCTCCTCAGGGTGAGGGTCTCACACCGGCGTTAACCTCCGCGCGCAACAGTCGCTGTGACTTCGCCACACTTCCCCTTATATAAGGGGCTGTTCCGGCGCGCCTGAGGCCCTCAGGTTTGGCCCGGGCCGGTTTGGCCGAGGGGAGACCCGTGCAGACGACGCTGCTCGGATTGGCGATTGCCTTCATCTTAGCGCTTTTGGCCGCGCTGATCGGGCCTTACTTCATCGACTGGAACCAGTTCAGGCCCCAGTTCGAGGCGGAGGCTGGCCGGATCATCGGCGTACCGGTACGGGTCGCGGGCGCGCTCGACGCGCGGCTGCTGCCGGCGCCGACCCTGCGGCTGCGTTCGGTCACCTTCGGCGGCAACAACGATCTCGGCCGCCTGCGTGCCGACAAGCTCGACGTCGAGTTCAGCCTGGGCTCCTTGATGCGCGGCGAATGGCGCGCCACCGAGCTGACCGTCAACGGCATGGCGGTCGATCTCGGCCTCGATGCGCGCGGGCGGGTCGATCTGCCGTCCACCGCCAGCGGCACCTTCAACCTCGCCTCGCTCGCGATCGAACGGCTGAACCTCACCGGCCGCATCGCCCTGCACGATGCCGCCAGCCGCTCGACCCTGGAATTGAACGACATCGTCTTCTCCGGCGACGTCCGCTCGCTGGCCGGCTCGGTCCGCGGCGACGGCAGCTTGACCGCCAACAAGGTGCGCTACCCCTTCCGCGTCTCCTCCGGCCCGAGCGCCGACGGCAGCGCCACCCGTCTCCACCTCAATATCGATCCCGGCGAGCGCGCCATCCTCGCCGATCTCGAAGGCGTGCTCGCCTTCGACAACCGCCTGCCGAAATTCGACGGCGCGCTGATCCTTGCCGTGCCGCCGCCGAAGAAGCCGGGCGAGGCGGGGCCGACGCCCTGGAAGCTCACGACAAAGCTCAAGGCCGATCCGGCCGGCGCCAAGTTCGACCAGATCGATGCGAGCTTCGGCACTGAAGACAACGTGTTGAAGGTTGGCGGCGTCGGCGACCTCAGGTTCGGCGCCTCGCCGCTGCTGCGCGCGGTGCTGTCGGCGCGTCAGGTCGATGCCGACAAGCTGGCGGGCAAGGACGATAGCGATCCGCAGCGCGTGCTGCAGGCGCTGCGCGCGGGGCTGGCGGCGATCCCGCAGGCGCCGATCCCGGCGCAGATCGAGTTCAACTCCGATCAGATCATGCTCGGCGGCCGTCCGCTGCAGAACATCACCGCCGAGCTCCAGACCGGCGGCAGGTCGTGGACCTTCCAGCGGCTCGAGCTGCGCGCACCCGGCATGACGCAGCTCTCGCTCAACGGCGCGACGCCCGGCGCCGACAGCTTTAGCGGCCGCCTCAGCGTCGAATCCTCCGATCCCGATACGCTGGTGGCCTGGCTGCAGGGCCGCACCGAGGTCAACCGCCGCAGCACGCGGCCGCTGCGGCTCGCAGGCGACGTGACCATCGCTCCCAACCATCTCGCCATCGACAAGCTCAAGGCCGACATCGAAGGCGGCACGGTGGAGGGCCGCATCGGCTTCGTGCAGACGGGCGCCAGCAAGGGCTCTCGGATCGATGCTGAGCTCAAGGCCGATCGTCTCGACCTCGACGCCGCCGCGAGTTTTGTCCGCGCGCTGGCGGGACCGCAGGGCGAATGGCCGGAGGAAGTAAAACTCTCGCTCGATGTCGGCCGCGCGATCTCCGCCGGTCAGGAGCTGAAGCCGTTTGCGGCGAAGCTCGGCTATGGCCCGAATGCGCTGTCGCTGGAGCAGTTGCGGTTCGGCCAGACCGGCGGCGTGACCACCGAGGCGAACGGCAGTTTTGATCGCACCAAGGCCACCGGCAAGCTTGCGCTGAAATCCTCGGCCAATTCGCTGCGCGAGCTGACCGCGCTGATCGAGCCGTTTGCGCCGGCGGTGCGTACACGGTTGGACGCGCTCCCGTCGCTGCCGGGTGCGACCCGCCTCAAGCTCGATCTCAGCCTCGACAAGAACACCGAGCATGCCGATCGCGGCGACGCCCGCGCCACGCTCGATCTCGATGCGCCGCAGCTCAAGGCCACCGCGACGCTGGCCGCGCAGACACCGATCGCGGCCGTCAACGGCATCGACATCGACAAATTGCGCAGCAGCGATTTCACGCTGGACTCGAAAGTCTCGACGCCGCAGGCGGGCGCATTGCTGGCGCTGCTCGGGCTCGACCGTCTGGTAGCCGCAGGCGAGGGCGCTTCGCAATTCGAAGGCCGGTTGAGCGGCGCCTGGCGCCGGCCGCTGCAATTGAACGCAAAGCTCAGTGGCGGCGGGCTCGATGCGGACGCGCAAGGCAGCGTCGAATTGTCGGAGCCGAAGGCCAACGTGAATCTGCGCGTGCGCAACGTCAACCTTGCGCCGCTGTTCGGGACCAGCCCGGCGGACAAGTCGACGCAGAGCGTCAGCCTGTCCTCGCGCGTCGGCCTGTCCGGCAACCGCCTGACCTTCGACGATCTCGACAGCAGTGCGGCCGGCTCGCATCTGCGCGGCCATCTCGCGGTGACGCTCGACCAGGAGAAGAGCGTCGACGGCGAGATCGGCCTCGACACGCTCGATGTGATGCCGGCGCTGGCGATGGCGATCGGTGCTGCCGGACGCGATGCCGGCGAGCCGCTGAGCGCAGGGCTGCTCGGTGGCTGGCGCGGCCGCATCGCCTTCCAGGCGCTGCGCGGCACGTTGCCCGGCGGGCTCGAACTGCGTCCTTTCGGCGGCACGATCCGGAGCGACGGCCAGTCGCTCGCGCTCGATGGGTTGAAGGGGAATGTCGGCGGTGGCGGGATGTCGGCGAGCTTCGATGCGCGCAATGGCCCCAATGGCGTTGCGCTGAATCTGCATCTCGATCTCACCAATGTCGATGCGACGACGCTGCGCTATCGCGACCTCGCGCTGACCAAGGGACGCGCCTCGGTGCAGATGGCGTTGAACAGCCAGGGCCGTAGCGTTGCGGCCTTGACCGGCGCGCTCGCCGGCAACGGCACGGTGACGCTCGACTCCGCCGAGATATCGGGCCTCAATCCGCGCGCCTTCGAGATCGCGATCCGTGCCAGCGATGGCGGCCAGGTCAGTGACGACAACCGGCTGCGGCAGCTCGTCGAGCCTGCGCTGGCATCCGCACCGATCGCGGTTGCCTCGGCGCAGATCCCGTTCACGATCCGCGACGGCCGCCTGCGCGTCGGCGCAACCCCGCTGGAAGCCAAGAATGCCCGCGCCATCGTCTCCGGCGGCTACGACATTCCCGCCGACCAGGCCGACATCCGCGCCAGCCTGACGCCGATCATGACCGGGCTGTCGGGCGCGCCGCCGGAGATCCAGCTGTTCGCGGCGGGGCCGCCCGACAAGCTCAACCGTACCGTGGACCTGGCGCCGCTGTCGTCATGGCTCGCGGTGCGCACGATCGATCGCGAGACGCGGCGCCTCGACGCCATCGAGCGCGGCGAGCCGCCACCGGCCACCGCCGCGCTGCCGACGCTGGTCTCGCCCGATCCCGCGCCGGAGCCCTCGCTGACGGATGTGCCGATGCCCGGCCGCGATCCGCGCCGAGCGCCGGCGCCGAAGGCCAAGGTCGAACCGAGGGCGCCGCCGACCCCGAAGGCCCCGCAAGCCGCGCCCGCGGCGCCAAGCCCGGCACTGACAAGCCCGGCACTGACAAACCCGCCGCTCGCCAGCCAGCAGGTCGCCCCGCTGCCGCCGCCGATCGAGGTGCGGCCGGCGCCGGGCCCGCCGCCCGCCAAGCCGAAGCCCAAGCCGCCGCTGGTGCTGACGCCGTCGAATCCGTGAGGTGGCAGCATCTTTGCGGCCATCCTTCGAGACGCCCGCCTTCGGCGTGCCCCTCAGGATGAGGCCTTGTTTCGCGGCGAAATCCTAAGACCCTCATGGTGAGGAGCGCCGTCTTCGGCGCGTCTCGAACCATGAAGGCCGAGCTGGTCGCAGCCCGGTGCATTGCCCGCCAGTAAACCCATTCCCTCGCATTTGAACGAATTTTCGTCAGCAAAACTGATCTGCCGGTTTTACTGGATCATCGCGTTTCATCTCTAACCTCGGTTCCCAGAGGAAGTCGGCGTCGCGCCTGCACAAGCGGGATGGCCCGGCAAGGAACGACCAAGAACTGGGGTTATGAGATGAACGGGGCGAAGACGCTTCTGCAGGACCTGGACGATGCGATCGCGCGCGGCACCGACGAAAGCCGGACGCGTGCGTTGTGGCATGCGACCGACATTCTGATCACCGGCCGCTACAGCGACGACGAGATCAGCATGTTCGGCGAGGTGATCGGCCGGCTTGCCGACGAGATCGAGGTTGCCGCGCGGACGCAGCTCTCCGAATTGATGTCGGCCTGCGATCACGCCCCGCTCAACGTCATCGAAAAGCTCGCGCTCGACGACGAGATCGAGGTCGCAGGTCCTGTGCTGCGCGACTCCACCCGCATCGACGAGAAGATGCTGGTCAAGAGCGCCATGACCAAGGGCCAGGCGCATCTGCTCGCGATCTCCCAGCGCCAGTCGATCGGCGAGGCCGTGACCGACGTGCTGGTCAAGCGCGGCGACCAGGAGGTCGTGACCTCGGTCGCCAGGAACGAGGGCGCGCGCTTCTCCGGCTCGGGCCTGCTGCACATGGTCCGTCGCGCCGAAGGCGATTCGATCCTTGCCGAGCAGCTTGGCCTGCGCAAGGACGTGCCGCGGCACATCTTCCAGCAGTTGATCGCGAAGGCGTCGGAAGACGTCCGCCGCCGGCTCGAGACCGAGCGCCCCGAGATGATGGCGCAGATCCAGAGCTCGGTGACCGAGGTCACCGGCGATCTGCAATCCAAGTTCGGCCCGTCCTCGCGCAGCTATTTCGTCGCCAAGCGCGTGGTGACGACGCAGTATCGCCAGGGCAACCTCAACCAGGATTCGATCTCGAACTATGCGCGCCAGCATCGCTTCGACGAGGTGCAGATCGGCCTGTCGCTGTTGTCGGCGCTGCCGGTCGACGTGATCGAGCGCGCGCTGATGGACCGCAACCGCGAGATGCTGCTGGTGCTGTGCAAGGCGCTCGACTTCTCCTGGGACACGACCATGTCGCTGCTGTTCCTCGGCGCCAAGGATCACCTGATCACGGCGCGGGAGCTCCAGGACAATGAGCGCGAGTTCGGCCGGCTCAAGATCGAGACCTCGCGCAGCATTCTGAAGTTCTACCAGTCGCGCAAGAACAACGCGGGTGCCGAAGCCCCCGGGGGCCGTCAGCCCGAGCTCCAGGTCCACTGAGCGGGAAATCGAGGGAGTATTTGCAATGTTGCCTCAATTCGGCACCGCCGTTCGCAAGAACAAGAACCTCACTGCCGACACGAGCGGATCCGCTCCCGAGAAGGCGTCCGTCGACGCCGCCTGGCTCGTGCTGGAAGCCGCCAACGATCTCGGCGACCAGGCCGCGATCGCAGCCTGCCGCCGCGTCATCGACGCCGAGCTGAACGGCACCGCCGCCAGCAATTCGGATGTCGATCTCGTGCTGGGATATTTCAGGTAAGGCTCTCGTAGCCCGGATGGAGCGCAGCGTAATCCGGGTCGCTGTCGCTTGTGGCAAGACCCGCAACCTCGGCTGACGCCATGTGGTGGTGTACGAGCCAAGGCTACACGAAGTAAGGCTACACGAAATAAGGCCACGCTAGATCAGACGGCACAAAGCGATCCGACACCGGCCACGAGCGAGAGGCCGCCTTGGGGGCGGCCTCTTGCAACTGAATGGGATACTCAGGCGTTCGCGCCGCCGTCGACGGTCAATGTCGTGCCGGTGATATACTTGGCTTTCGCACTGGCGAGGAACGCCACGGCGCTCGCGATGTCATCCGTCGCGCCGTAGCGGCCGAGCGCCATGAATTGCTTCAGGGTCTCGGCGGTCGGGCCGTGCGCCGGATTCATGTCGGTGTCGATCGAGCCCGGCTGCACCAGATTGACCGTGACATCGCGGGGACCGAGCTCGCGCGCCAGCGCCTTCGTGAACGCTGCCAGCGCCGACTTCGTCGCGGCGTAGACACCGAGCACCGGCGAGGGGACACGGTCGGCGAAATAGCTGCCGATGGTGATGATGCGGCCGCCCTTGCCGAGATGGGGCAGCGCCGCCTTGCTTGCGACGATCGGCGAACGGACATTGACGTTCAGCTGCGCATCGATGTCGGCGAGCGAGATGTCGTTGAGGCCGCCCAGCCTGAGAATGCCGGCATTGTTGACCAGGATATCGAGCCCGCCGAGCTCCTTGACGGTCTTGTCGACCGAGGCCTGAACGGCGGCGACATCGGCGCTGTCGGCCTGGATCGCGACGGCTTTCCGCCCCGACGCCTTGATGGCGTCCACGATCTTGGCGGCGCTCTCCGCGGACTTCTCGTAAGTGATGGCGACATCGGCGCCCTCGGCTGCGAGCGCCTTCGCGATGGCGGCCCCGATACCCCTGCTAGCGCCCGTCACCAGGGCCCGTTTTCCTGCCAGCGTCATCTGATCTCTCCAATTCTGTAATGATCGGCACAGAATATGTGGAGTCTTGATCGCGATGGTCAAGTGAATTATGTGTTGATCATTACAGAAAGGCGGGCGATGGCAGGTCGGCCACGGGAATTTGATCGCGACGCAGCACTCGAAGCCGCCATGTTCCTGTTCTGGCGCAAGGGGTTCGAGGCGGCTTCGATGCACGACCTGTGCGAGGCCATGGGCGTCCGCTCGCCGAGCCTCTATGCGGCCTTCGAGAGCAAGGAAGCGCTCTATCTCGCGGCGATCGAGCACTACGTCCGGACCCAGGGACCTCCGGTGTGGGATAAGCTCGCGGACGGAAAAACCGCGCGTGAGGGCATCGAAAACCTGCTGATCGGGGCGACCGAGACCCTGCCGAAATCCCGGACCGCGCCGGCCGGCTGCATGGCCGTGCTGGGCGCCGTCAGTGACGAATGGCCGGCCACCATCGCCCGCGCGATCAGGAAGGTCCGCCTCGATATGCTCGGCAATCTGCGCGCGCGGATCGAAGGCGCGGTCGCCAGCGGCGAACTGCCGGCGACAACCGACATCGATGCGCTAAGCCGGTTTTACCTGAGCGTCTTCCAGGGCATGGCGATCCAGGCCAAGGACGGCGCGACGCCAGCGGAGCTCAGAGGCGCAGCCAAGGCGGCGATGGCGGCGTGGCCCGGCGAGGCGTAGGACCTGTCTGTCCGGCATGCGGGCCTGCTGACGCAGACACTTAAATTGCACGCAGCTGTGATCGGGGGAACCCCGGCCGCGGGTAACGACGGAAACTCCTCGCCGTAGAGCACGTAGCGAACGTTGCGTTCGCCAGCAAACATATGCGCAAGCCGGGGAGAAATCGTCACATGAAGGAATTCAACGTCGCCGAAAAGGGCGATGGTTCTTACCGTCCGCTCGCCATTCTCCGCTGGGTGATGGTGGTGATCTTCATCTCGTTCGGGATGCAGAAATTCACGCCGCAATCCGCGCACGGCATCGCCCAGTTCATCAGCAACAGCCCATTCATCTCCTGGCTGTCGGTATTTGGCCTGAGAGGGGAGGCGTATGTCCTCGGCGTTGCCGAATTCGCGATTGCGGCGTTGCTCGTCGCCGGCGCGTTCAGTCCAGTCTTGTCCGCGCTCGGTTCATTGATGGGCATGGTGACCTTTGCAGTCACCTGGTCGTTCTTCTTCACGACGCCGGGCGTCGTCAAATGGAGCCTTTCATCCGATCCAATGGCGTGGAACCTGACAGGCGAGTTTCTGTTCAAGGATATCGTCTTGCTCTGCGTCTGCGCAGTGTTGTTTCTCGCCTCGCTGCCGCAATCGATCGTTCGGCTGCGCGCCGGCTGAGAGCTCAGACTGCCTCCTGTGGGATGGGTTTCGCTTCGCTCTACCCATCCTACGAGACTGTGAATCTTTTTGTACCGCGCGTCGGGCGAATGTGATTCTCTAGGCAGATTGATTGCCGGGGAGAGAGATGGCTGACGACGGATTTTTTGGCGAATTGCCGGAGCAGTCGACGCCGCG
>NZ_DASYWN010000051.1:0-137841 GCF_035935975.1 Bradyrhizobium sp. | reverse complement strand
GAGCGTCGCGCGCAGACACTGTCAAGGATGCCATCGGCACCGGCGCAGCCGGCGCGAAGCGTCCTCGACAGCGGCGAGCACGGCGCTACTCTCGACCATCAAGGACAAACACCCCTTGACCACGGGTAGGAGGTCCTACGAGATCTCCCTACGCCGCCTGGCCGATGTTCGCGGCCTCTTCCGCGGCCTTGCGCATGCTCGCCGACATCTCGTTGGTAACTGTGCTCTGCTCCTCGACGGCCGCAGCCGTTGACGACACGTACTCGCTGACGCCCTCGATCGCGCCCCTGATCGCACCCAGCGCGGCGACGACGTCGACCGAGATGCCGTTCAGATTGCCGATCTCCTGCTCGATCCGGTCGGCGGCCTGCTTGGCCTGATTGGCGAGGTTCTTCACTTCCGACGCCACCACCGCAAAGCCGCGACCGGCCTCGCCGGCGCGCGCCGACTCGATCGTCGCGTTCAGCGCCAGCAGATTGATCTGGCCGGTGATGTTGCCGATGAGCTGAACGATCATGCTCATCGACTCCGCCGCCTGCGTCAGCCGGTGCGCCTGCTGGTCCGCCGCCTCGACCCGGTCGACCGCGGTCGATGCCGTCTCGCGCGAGCGCGTCATGGCTTCGGCGATTTCGCGCACCGAGGCGCTCAGCTCCTCGGCGCCGGCGGCAACCGATTCCATCATGTCGCGCACCTTCTCGCTGCGCTTGCGCGCGATCACCTGCGCGGTGGTGTCGGACGCGTATTTCACGACCTTGAACGGATTGCCGTTGAGATCGCGGATCGGATTGTAGGAGGCCTGGATGAAGACCTGCCGCCCGCCCTTGCCGACGCGCTGATATTCGCCGGACTGGAATTCACCGGCATTCAGCCTAGCCCAGAAGGCGCGATAAGCTTCGCTGTCACGTTCCTCAGCGCCGACAAACATGCTGTGATGCTTGCCGACGATCTCGGCCAGCGTGTAGCCGAGCGCGCCGAGGAAGTTTTCGTTGGCGGTCAGAACCTTGCCGTCCATGCTGAACTCGATGACGGCCTGCGACTTGCCGATCGCCTCGATCTGGCCGGCGAAATTCGCGTTCGACAGCTTCTGCGCGCTGACGTCGGTGGCGAACTTCACCACCTTGAACGCCTTGCCGGCCTCATCGAGGATCGGATTGTAGGAAGCGAGGATCCAGACCTCCTTCCCGCCTTTGCCGAAGCGCTTGTACTCACCGGACTGGAATTCGCCGCGCGCAAGCCTGGCCCAGAATTCGCGATAGGCTGCGCTGTCGCGTTCGCCTGCGGCCACGAACATCCTGTGATGCTGACCCTGGATTTCGTCGAGCCGGTAGCCCACCGTCGCCAGGAAGTTCTCGTTGGCGGTGATGATGGTGCCGTCGAGATTGAACTCGATCACCGCCTGGGCGCGGCCGATCGCGGAAATCTTTCCGGCATCTTCCAGGCTGCGAATCTTGCGCGCGGTGATGTCGGTCGCGAACTTGACGACCTTCACCGGCTTGCCGGCCTCGTCGATGATCGGATTGTAGGACGCCTGAATCCAGATCTCGCGGCCGCCCTTGCCGAGCCGCTTGTACTCGGCGGATTGATGTTCGCCGCGGCCAAGCCGGGCCCAGAATTCGCGATAGGCCGCGCTGCCGCGCTCCTCCGGCGTCACAAACATGGAGTGATGCTTGCCTGCGATCTCGTCGAGCCGGTAGCCCACCGCGTCCAGGAAATTCTGGTTGGCCGTGATGATGGTGCCGTCGAGATTGAATTCGATGACTGCCTGCGACTTCGAAATTGCGCTGACCTGAGCCATAGCTTCGCGAGCCGAAGAACCGCTTCGCCAAAAAGACATAAAGGAAACCTTTCCAAAGCACCGGACGACGCGCGGCTTGACCGCGCGTATGTTTCGTTCCGGCCGTCGCTAACGCGCCTTCCGCGCTCGAAAGGTGTCTCAGGATTGCTAATCTTTCCTTAAAATTTAAATATTTCAAATACTTAGATAACTCATAGGTTGCAAATTGATGCAATTGCTTAAAAAAGAGGGCGCGAAGGAAACTGCCGGTTCCCGCACACGTAGAATTACGGGGATGCTCGTGCGCCTGTCGAGAAACCAAACTTGGACTGGTTCGACCGCGGCGGAACCGACTAAGCTGATTCGATGCTGATCCTTGCCCTCGATACCGCGCTGGAGGCGTGCGCGGCCGCCGTTCTCGACACCGACGCCGGCGAGCTCCTTGCGCAGGAGCAGGTGCTGATGAAGCGCGGCCATGCCGAGGCCTTGATGCCGATGATCGCGCGTGTGATGCAATCAGCCGATCTCGCTTTCACCTCGCTTGACCGTATCGCGGTCACGGTCGGCCCCGGCAGCTTCACCGGCTTGCGCGTCGGCATCTCGGCAGCCCGCGGTCTGGCGCTCGCGGCCAAGCGGCCCGCCGTCGGACTGACGACGCTGTCGGCCTATGCGGCCGCCATTGTCGGTCAGAATGGACCCGCACCCATCATCTCGGCGATCGATGCGCGGCACGATCACGTCTATTTCCAGATCGTCGCCGGCGACGGCAGCCAGTTGGTGCGACCGAGCGTCGCTGCCATCGGCGACGCCATCGCAGCCTCGCAATTCGGCGCGCCGCATCTGGTCGGCAATGCCGCAAAAATCCTCGCCGATCGCTGGCCGAAGGATGGGCCGCAACCTGTCGCGATCGACACGCAACCCGCGCCCGATATCGGCTGGGTCGCATGGCTTGGGGCCGCGGCCGATCCCGAGACGACACCGGCGCGGCCATTCTATCTGAAGGCGCCCGACGCAAAGCCGGCTGCACTGCCGCCGTTCGCAGCACAAGCCGCAAGCTCATGATGAAATGGTTTTCGGAATGGTGGCGCGGCGGCACGGCCGCCGTCGAGCCCGCCTCCGCACGCGACGCCCTGCGGCTGGCGCAGTTGCACGGCGCTTCCTTCGCGCATGGCTGGGGCGAAGGCGAGTTCGAGAGCATGATGAGCGAGAGCAACACGCTCGTGCAGCGGTTGCGCCTCGGCCGCAAGACGATCGGATTTGCGGTGTCGCGGATCGGCGCGGACGAAGCGGAAATCCTCTCGATCGCAGTCGACCGGGCCCATCGCGGCCGTGGCCTTTCCCGCACGCTGCTGATGACCCATCTCGGCCATCTCGCAGGGCGCGGCGTCCGCACAATATTTCTTGAAGTCGAGGAAAATAACCAGCCGGCGCGGCGGCTCTACGAACGGGCCGGATTCGTGGTGGTCGGCCGCCGCGAACGCTACTATAAGCAGCCGAACGGGGAACAATTGAACGCCCTTCTGATGCGACGTGACTTGTCGTAATATTGGTGGCAGAAAGCGCCCCCTCAGGCAGACAACACATGACTGGACTCAAAGCTTCCACCGCATCCAAGGCGTCCGGCATCGAGGCGCGCTGTGCCGCCACGGGCATGCGCATGACCGAGCAGCGCCGCGTCATCGCGCGCGTGCTGGCGGAAGCGGTCGATCATCCCGATGTCGAGGAATTGTACCGGCGCTGCGTTGCGGTCGACGACAAGATCTCGATCTCGACCGTCTATCGCACCGTGAAGCTGTTCGAGGATGCGGGCATCATCGAACGCCATGATTTCCGCGAGGGCCGCGCGCGCTACGAGACGATGCGCGACAGCCATCACGACCACCTCATCAATCTGCGCGACGGCAAGGTGATCGAGTTCACCTCCGAAGAGATCGAGAAGCTGCAGGCGGAGATCGCCCGCAAGCTCGGCTACAAGCTGGTCGATCACCGGCTCGAGCTCTATTGCGTCCCGCTCGACGACGACAAGCCGACGTCTTAAGTTAGTTTAGTGCCCATCGATCTCATCATCTTCGATTGCGACGGCGTGCTCGTGGACAGCGAGGTGATCTCCTGTCGCGCGCATGCGGACGTGCTGACGCGGCACGGCTATCCGATCACCTCGGCGCAGGTGTCCGAGCGCTTCCTCGGCCGTTCGACCAAGCAGGCCAATCTCGAGATCGAAACCGAACTCGGTCGCAAGCTGCCCGAGGCCTATCACGGCGATCTGCAGGACGAACTGTTTCGCGCATTCGAAGCCGATCTCGAAGCCATCCGCGGCATCCACGACGTGCTCGACGTCGTGACGCAACGTGTCTGCGTTGCCTCGAGCGGTTCGCATCCGCGCATGCGCGTGAGCTTGGGGAGCACCGGCCTCTATGAGCGCCTCGCGCCGAACATCTTCTCGTCCTCGCAGGTGACGAACGGCAAGCCCGCACCGGACCTGTTCCTGTTTGCGGCCAGGGAAATGGGCGTCGCGCCCGAGCGCTGCGTCGTGATCGAGGACAGCCTGGCCGGCATTGCCGGCGCGCGGGCGGCCGGGATGAAAGTGTTCGGCTTTTACGGTGGCAGCCATTGCGGGGCCGGCCATGCCGAGACCCTCCGCCAGGCCGGCGCCGACCTGACCTTCGGCGATATGCATCAACTACCGGATCTGGTCCGGCGGGTCGCCGCGGAGGCCCTTACGGGCTGAATCCGGCGCAAAATCTCGCGATTCCGCAACTCTCGGCTGCGTTGCGCCCCGGAACGACCCTTTTGGGCCCCAATCGCTGGATTTTCGGCCCTCCAGCCTATATCTGAGGGCCGTCCTCCACCTCAATTCCGGGTTCCATGACGCCGCCGCGCAAGCTGCACATCAAATCATATGGCTGCCAGATGAATGTCTACGATGCCCAGCGCATGGTGGACACGCTGGCTCCGGAAGGATTCGTGGAGACTGATAACGCCGAGGACGCCGACCTCGTCATCCTCAACACCTGCCACATCCGCGAGAAGGCCTCCGAGAAAGTCTATTCCGAGCTCGGCCGTCTGCGCGTCGCCAAGGACGAGGCCGCACGTGAGGGCCGGGCGATGCAGATCGCGGTCGCGGGCTGTGTGGCGCAGGCTGAAGGTGGAGAGATCACGCGCCGCGCGCCCGTCGTTGACGTCGTGGTCGGCCCGCAGAGCTATCATCACCTTCCCGAGCTTCTGAAGCGCGCACGCGACGAGGGCCGCGCGATCGAGACCGAATTTCCCGCGGCGGACAAGTTCGGCTTCCTGGCCCAGCCGAAACCCGATGCGATCCGCGCGCGCGGCATTTCCGCGTTCGTCACGGTGCAGGAAGGCTGCGACAAGTTCTGCACCTTCTGCGTCGTGCCCTATACGCGCGGCGCCGAAGTCTCGCGCCCCGTCGCGAAGATCGTCGACGACGTGAAGCGGCTCACTGAGAACGGCGTGCGCGAGCTCACGCTGATCGGGCAGAACGTCAACGGCTATCACGGCGAGGGACCGGACGGAAAAACCTGGCCGCTCGGCCGGCTGCTCGAGCATCTGGCGACGATTCCCGGCATCGCGCGGCTGCGCTATTCGACCAGCCATCCCCGCGACGTCGATGACAGTTTGATTGCAGCCCATCGCGATCTCGGTGCCCTTATGCCGTTCGTGCATCTGCCGGTGCAGTCGGGCTCGGACCGGATTCTGGCCGCCATGAACCGGAAACATACCGCCGATGATTATCGGCGTGTCATCGACCGTTTCCGCTCCGCACGCCAAGACATTGCTTTTTCATCAGATTTTATCGTCGGCTTCCCCGGCGAGAGCGCGCAAGATTTTCTCGCCACCCTCGCGCTTGTCACGCAAATCGGTTACGCTGCGGCATATTCGTTCAAATACTCCGCCCGGCCGGGAACGCCGGCCGCGGATATGCAGGAGACGGTGTCCCCCGCCGAGATGGACCAGCGATTGGAGCGGCTCCAGGAATTGATCGACAGCCAGCAATCGGCCTTCAACAAGGCTGCGATTGGCTCAACGGTCGATGTGCTGTTCGAACGTCCGGCGCGCAAGGACGGCCAGATCGTCGGCCGCACCGCCTTCCTCCAGCCTGCGCATGTGATGGCCTCGCCCGATATCATCGGACAGATCCTGCCTGTGCGGATCGACAGCCTCGAGCGCTACAGCTTCCTCGGCGAGCTCGTGACGCCGCGCAATGCGCGCGAGCCCGCTTTATCGCAAGCCATCGGAGCCTGAACCCTTGCCAAAAAGCGCATCGGATTCGTCTTCCATCGCTCCCAGCCGCAAATTTGATCGCGACATGCAAGTTCCACCCGAGACCCAGGTCGTCATCGACTTCGACGACAATCGCGCCGCTTCCGCCCTGGTCGGCCCCTACGGCCAGCACCTGGCGCAGATCGAGCGGCGGCTCGGCGTCGTCGTCGATTCCAAGGGCAACCACATCACCATCGGCGGCACGCGCGACGGCTGCGACGCTGCGCGCCGCGTCCTCGAGATGCTCTACGCGCAGGCCGTGAAGGGGCAGGATCTCGACCAGGGCGAGGTCGAAGGCGCCATCCGCGCCGTGATCGCGCAGGGCTCGCTGTTCGAGTTCGACGCCAAATCGGCCAAATCCAACTTCGACACCATCAACTTGCGCAAGCGTCCGGTGCGCGCGCGCACGGCTGCGCAGGATTCCTACATCCGCGCGCTGAAGCGCCACGAGCTGGTGTTCGGCATCGGCCCGGCGGGCACCGGCAAGACTTGGCTCGCGGTTGCGCATGCCGCGCAACTGTTCGAGCGCAAGGAGGTCGACAAGATCATCCTGTCGCGTCCGGCGGTCGAAGCCGGCGAGCGGCTCGGCTTCCTGCCCGGCGATCTCCGCGAGAAGGTCGATCCGTACCTGCGTCCGATCTACGACGCGCTCTATGACCTCATGGACGCGCGCATCGTCGAGCGCGCGCTGCAGACCGGCGAGATCGAGATCGCGCCACTCGCCTTCATGCGCGGCCGCACGCTGACCAATGCCGCCATCATCCTGGACGAGGCGCAGAACACCACCTCGATGCAGATGAAGATGTTCCTGACACGTCTCGGCGAGAACAGCCGCATGATCGTGACGGGCGATCCCTCGCAGATCGATTTGCCGAACGGCCAGACCTCGGGTCTTGCCGAGGCGACGCGTCTGCTCGATGGCGTCGAAGGCATTGCGCAAGTTCATTTCAAAGCCGAGGACGTGATCCGCCACGAGCTCGTGGCGCGGATCGTCGCCGCCTATGAAGGGTCGCCGCAGCGGCCGGCCACCGGTAAATCCTGACGAGACAACAGGCGGACCATGGGGGCGCAGACGCGGCGCCCTATCGTTCCCGACAAACAGAATGTCACATCCGAACCTTCCCATGACCGAGGTCCTCGTCGTTGCCGAATGCTGGCAGCGCGAACCCGATTCCGAAACCGTGATCCAGCGCGCGGTCGCCGCCGCCGCCGAGAGTGTCGACGAAGACGTCGCCGACGCAGAAGTGGCTGTGATGCTGACCGATGATGCCGGCATCCGCACCCTCAACAGCAATTGGCGCGGCATCGACAAGCCGACCAATGTGCTGTCGTTTCCCGCGCTCCAGCCGGAGGGCGAATGGAAGGAAGGCGATGCGCCGCGCATGCTCGGCGACATCGCAATCGCCTACGAGACCATGCGGCGCGAGGCGGACGAGGAACACAAGCCGTTCGATCATCATTTGAGCCATCTCGCGGTGCATGGTTTCCTGCATTTGATCGGCTACGATCACGAGAACGACGACGACGCGGAAGAGATGGAAGCGCTGGAAACGCAGATCCTGGCCCATCTCGGCATTCCCGATCCCTATGCCGACCGCGCGGGGACGCACTGAGATGCCGGATTCAGAACCTATTCACGACAATCCGCGGAACACGGCCAATCTGCCGGCCGTGGTGACGCCCGGCGAGGTGCTGCGTCCGACCGCCGAAGGCTGGCTGCTGCGCGCGATCCGCACGCTGTTCGGCTGGAAGGCCGGCTCGGTGCGCGACGATCTCCAGGTCGTACTCGACGCGTCCACGCCCGACGACACCGGCTTCTCCGCGGTCGAGCGCACCATGCTGCGCAACATCCTCGGCCTGCACGAGCGCCGCATCGCCGACGTCATGGTGCATCGCGCCGACATCATCGCGGTGAAGCGCGACATCCCGCTCGGCGAGTTGATGGACCGCTTCGAGAGCGCCGGTCATTCCCGGCTCGTCGTCTACAACGAGACGCTCGATGATCCCGTCGGCATCGTCCACATCCGCGATCTGCTCGCCTTCATGACCGCGCGGGCGCGCGTGTCGGAGGCCACCAAGACCAAGCGCAAGAAGCCGCTGCCGGCCGGGCTCGATCTGAAGGCCGTGGACCTCGCGCTGCCGCTGCAGGACGCGCGCATCATCCGCAAGCTGCTCTATGTGCCGCCGTCGATGCGGGCGATCGATCTGCTCGCGCAGATGCAGGCGACACGGATTCATCTGGCGCTGGTCGTCGATGAATATGGCGGCAGCGACGGCCTGGTTTCGCTCGAGGACATCGTCGAGCAGATCGTCGGCGAGATCGACGACGAGCATGACAGCGACGAGCCGCCCTCGATCGTGCGACTGCCCGACAACGCCTTCATCGCCGACGCCCGTGCCAGCCTCGACGACGTCCGCACCGTGATCGGCGCGGACTTCGTTACCGGCGAGGCCGGCGAGGAAGTGGAGACACTCGGCGGCTATCTCGTCAGCTTCGTCGGCCGCCTGCCGGTGCGCGGCGAGGTGATCTCGGGCCCCGGCCATTACGAGGTCGAGGTGCTCGATGCCGATCCGCGCCGCGTCAAGCGGCTGCGCATCTCGACGCGGAAGGAGCGGCCTGCGCCGCGCACCCAGCGCGAGAGCCGCCGCCGCGAGGCTACGCCGGAGAGCGGTCAGCCGCCGTCGAGTGACACACCGACCCCGCCGCCAAGCGACGGGACCGGCCCGCAGTGAGTTTGTTCCAACGATTTAAGCAGATTGCGCTCGGCATCATCCTCACCTGGGGCTGGAAGCGCGCGCTCCTGGCAATGGCATGCGGCGCACTGTCGGTGCTGGCGCTGGCGCCGTTCAACATCTTTCCGGTGCTGTTCATCACCCTGCCCGTGATGGTCTGGCTGATCGACGGCGCCGGCGCCGGCCGCTATGGCGGCGTCCCCGCCGCGGCGCTGACCGGCTACTGGTTCGGCCTCGGCTATTTCGTCCCGGGCCTCTACTGGATCGGCTACGCCTTCTTCGTCGACGCCGACATCTTCGCCTGGCTGACGCCGTTCGCCGTGCTGGGCCTGCCGGCCTATCTCTCCATCTTCACGGCAATGGGCTTTGCGTTGGCCCGCCTGCTCTGGACCAAGAACGCCACCCGCATCCTCGCGCTCGCCGCGAGCCTCACCATCGCCGAATGGCTGCGCGGTCACGCGCTGACCGGCTTTCCCTGGAACGCGTTCGGCTATGCGCTGTCCGAGCCTCTGCCGCTGGCGCAGACGGCGTCGCTGATCGGCCTGTGGGGCATGACGTTCCTCAGCATCGCGATCTTCGCGAGCCCCGCCACGCTGATCGACCGCACGCCTGATCGCCGCCCGGCATGGCGCGCGCCGGCCGCCGCGCTCGCGCTCCTGATCGTCATGGCCATCTTCGGCGCGATCCGCCTGTCGCTGCATCCGACCACGATGGTCGCCGGCACAAAGCTGCGCCTGATGCAGCCGGACCTGCAGCAGGACGCCAAGTTCAATTACTCCGCAAAGGCGGAGGTGATGAAGAAATACCTCGCGCTGTCGGACCGCGCCTCCGGGCCGCAATCGACCGGCGTGAGCGATGCCACCATCCTGATCTGGCCGGAATCCGCGTTTCCGTTCTTCCTCACCCGCGAAGCAGACGCGATGGCGCAGATCGCCGAGTTGCTGCCGAAGGGCACGGTGCTGATCACGGGCTCGGTCCGTGCGCCCGATCTGCCGCGGGGAACGCCGATCACGCGCGCCTATAATTCGATCTACGTGATCGATCACGAGGGCAGCGTGCTCGCTGTGTACGACAAGCTGCATTTGGTCCCGTTTGGCGAATTTCTTCCGTATCAGGACCTGATGGAGAAGCTCGGCTTCGAGCAGTTGACGCGCGTGCGCGGCGGCTTCATTGCCGGAACCGTACGGCACGCACTGACCGTGCCGGGCGCACCAAGCGCACTGCCGTTGATCTGCTATGAGGCGATCTTTCCCGGCGAGGTTGCCGGACGCAACGAGCGTCCAGGCTGGATCGTGAACCTCACCAATGACGGTTGGTTCGGTATTTCGACGGGCCCCTACCAGCATCTCGAGCAGGCGCGGATGCGCGCGATCGAGCTCGGATTACCGCTGGTCCGCTCCGCCAATACCGGCATCTCCGCAGTGATCGATCCGGTGGGACGCACCACTGCCAGCCTTGGTCTCGGGGTCGAAGGCATTTTGGATGCAAGCCTGCCTGCAGCGATCCCGCCGACTGTCTATGCGCGGGTCGGCGACGCGCCTGCAGCCATGCTCGTCGCGCTGGCTGTGTTTCTCGCGGTCCGCCGACGTGTTGCCAAACGGCACCCCTGATCACGCAGTCGCTAGCGGTTTTCGGTCGAGGCGGCGGAATCCTTTGACAACCGTAGTCCCACGGTTGACAGATTGCACGCGGGTTCCTCATTCTGCACCCGCTGCGAAAGACAGTGGGCGTTGCTAAATTTCTCCGCAATGTTTCCCAATAACGGGGTTTGATTTTTACGTTGCTGGCACCTGAGGCATTCCGGTCGATTGCGCTGAAGGTGGTGTTTGGAGGCTGAGGAAATGTCGAAAGCGCCCAACCCTGTTGACAAATATGTCGGCAGCCGCGTGCGCATGCGCCGCATCATGTTGGGCATGAGCCAGGAGAAGCTCGGTGAAGCTTTGGGCCTGACTTTCCAGCAGATTCAGAAGTACGAGAAGGGCACGAATCGCGTCGGCGCGAGCCGTATCCAGCAGATCGCCGAGATTCTGCAGGTGCCGGTGTCGTTCCTGTTCGAGGGCGGGCCGAGCGGCGTGGCCGGGACCGATGGCTTCGCCGAAGGCGCTTCGCCTTCTTATGTCTCGGACTTCCTCGCGACCTCCGAGGGTCTCGCTTTGACCAAGGCGTTCACGCGAATCACTGATTCGAAGATGCGCCGCTCGATCGTCGATCTCGTCGAGCAGATCGCCGCCCGCGAAGGTCCCGACAAACGCTGACGCCACCTCTCAATCCGATTTGAGACTGCGTTAAATCTGGCCTATGTCGTCATTTGCGGCCGCGTCTTGGTGCGCGCCGACTCAGATGATGTGGTTCAAAGGCATAGATGCGTCCATGGCGAACTCAAACTGGTTCGATACCCAAACTATTCTCGACGGCATCCGGCGCTGGGTGGAGATCGAGACGCCGACAGAGGCCCCTGAACAAGTCAACAAGTTGGTGTCGCTGGTCGCGGATCAGTATCGCGATCTACCCGTCACGCTCGAACGCGTCGACGGCGTCGACGGCTGCGGCGATCATCTGCTGGTCCGCTCGACCTGGGGCCAGGAGCAGCCGGGCATCCTGGTGCTGAGTCACCTCGATACCGTTCATCCTCTCGGCTTCATCGAGCGGCTGCCGTTCAAGATCGAAGGCGACAGCGCGTTCGGTCCCGGCATCTACGACATGAAGGGCGGCGCCTATATCGCCCATCACGCATTTCACGCGCTCTGCGCCGACGGCAATCGCTCGCCGCTCGGCATCACCCACATGTTCACCTCCGACGAGGAGATCGGCAGCCCCACCTCGCGTGCGCTGATCGAGAAGGAAGGGCGCAAGGCCAAATACGTGCTGGTGACGGAGCCGGCACGCGACGGCGGCAAGATCGTCACCGGACGCAAAGGTGTCGGACGCTTCCAGGTCTTCATCAAGGGCGTGCCCGCGCATGCCGGCTCGCGACCCGAAGACGGTCGCAGCGCCGTTCGCGAGCTGGCCAACGTCATCCAGACGCTGGAGGGGATGAACGATCTGGCGCGCGGCGTCACTGTCAATGTCGGCGTGGTGCGCGGCGGCACGCGTCCCAACGTGACGCCGGAAGAAGCCTATGCCGAAATCGATCTGCGCGTGCCGAGCTTCAAGGATGCGGACGAATTCGTCGGCAGGATTCTCGGACTGAAATCGAGGACGGACGGCGTCACCATCACGGTCACCGGAGAGCTCAACCGTCCGCCCTACGAGAAGGGCAATGCGGGCGCCTCGCTGTACGAGCACGCCAAGACGCTCGCCTCGGAGATCGGCTTCGAGCTGATCGACACCTACACCGGTGGCGGCTCCGACGGCAATTTCACCGCTCCTTATACCGGCACGCTCGACGGGCTCGGCGTCGACGGCAAGGGCGCGCACACCCATTATGAGCAGCTCTATGTCTCGTCGCTCGCACCGCGCGCGCGGCTGCTCTATCGCCTGTACCAGACGCTGCGATGAGCGAGCGCAAATCAGATCCCGAGCGCGACGACAGCGAGCGCGCCTTCTTCGGGCGCCGCAAGGGCCACAAGCTCAGGCAGCACCAGGCCGAGCTGATCGATCATCTGCTGCCGCATCTCGCGCTCGACATCGAGGATGAGAAGCCGGCTGATGCCCGCGAGATCTTCGATCCCGCGGCGGATGATGTGCGGCTCGAGATCGGTTTCGGCGGCGGCGAGCATCTCGCCGCGGAAGCGCAGAACTTCGCCACCACCGGCTTCATCGGCTGCGAGCCCTATGTCAACGGCATGGCAAAGATCCTCGCGCAGATCGAGGCCGCCAACATCGCCAATATTCGGCTGTTCGCGGGCGATGCCGCCGAGCTGCTGGCATGGCTGCCGCCGGCCTCGCTGTCGCGGATCGACCTGATCCATCCCGATCCCTGGCCGAAGCGGCGGCATTGGAAGCGGCGCTTCGTCCAGGACAGGACGATCGCCGCGATGGCGCGCGTGCTCAAGCCGGCCGGCGAATTCCGTTTCGTCTGCGACATCGACGATTATTGCGCCTGGACGCTGTCGCATCTGGCGCGTTCGCCGGATTTCAAATGGCTTGCGGAGCGCGCCGACGATTTCCGTCAACCCTGGGACGGCTACACCATGACGCGCTACGGCCGTAAGGCCACGCGCGAAGGCCGCAAGACGACGTATCTGCGGTTCAGGCGGAAATGATCGTCGTTCCGGGGCGCGCGAAGCGCGAACCCGGAATGACCGGCAAGGGAATCTCAGATCGTCTGGCGATTGCGCCAGAACTTCACGACACGCTCGGCCGTCGACGGCATCAGGCGTGTGAAGTTCATACGCGCCGACTCGATGTCGGCATCGGCCGGCATGCGATGCGGCCCGTACCAGAGCAGAATCAACGAACGCACCGTGGGCCAGCCGAGATTGAGCATGCGTCCCACGATCAGGATCGGATCGTAACGGTCGCCCGAGACCAGGCGGTCGAGGATCGAGAGCCTGATGCCGGCCATCGCCGAGAGCGAGGCGATCGACTCCTCGTATTTGTGCGCCTTGGCAAAGCCGAGCAGCGCGCTCTCGCCGAGATGACCATCGCGATGCAAGGTGAGCACCGTGCGCTGTGCCGCGGAGAAATCGCGCCGCGGTCCCGGCGGCAGCGTGGCTTCCTCGATCGACGCCATCGCGCGCTTGATCTCGACCTGCCGCACCGGATTCACGACGAGGGACAGGCGACGGCGGATGACGTCGAGCGTGCCGTTGAGCAGCTCTTTCAGGTGATCGCCGGAGAGATCGGTGCGCTGGCCGATCTTCAGCGTGAGCACACCGTCCTGCGCCGCGCGCTTGATCAGCTCGGAATAGCTGCCGGGTGAGAACACCGCACCGGCATTGCCGGCAGCGCGACGCACCACATCGCGATCGCCGCGCTCGACCAGCACATCGGTGATGACGGCCGACAAAGCGGGACGCTCCGTCATCGCCAGCAGATGGCCCTGCCCTTTCAGCCGCGCGATCTCGACGAGGGCGGCGTCATCGAGCACGGGCGAGCGGCGCAGCACCGGGCCCGCCACCATGATCTCGTTTTCGCGCGCGAACTGGTTCACCAGATGCCGCGGCGCGTTGTTCAGGCGTGAGAAGCGTTCGGCGAGATCGACCCGCGACATCAGCTCGGCATGCGGGACGAGATCGATCAGGAGATCGTCGAAGAGATCGATGAGCTCGGGACGGAGTCTGGCGGGATCCTGGAAGAACAATTCGGCGATGGCGCGCGCGATCTCGCCGCGACGCCTGGGATCGCCGCGTTTGACGATATCGTCCAATCCTGGGATGAGCGACGTGGCAACGGTCATGAAAACGCAAACTCGTATAGGGCACGCCGCGGGTGCGCCCCTGGTCTAAGCCGCCCCACAAACAGGGAATTTAGGCCTCGGAGGTGAAGGAAGCGTTGCGCGGGGGACCGCGAATCGGGCGCAAAAAGCCTGATCCGGCCTGCGATGGGCCTTGTCCGGGCGGGCGGAAAGGGCTATATCAGCGCCAATTCATCTTCTCATACGATCCGCGTAGTGAGAGTGGGCCCGAAAGGACCCGCTCTTTTTTATTACCTGAACGCGGCTTGGTGGAAGATGCGGCCCGACGCGTGGTCGGGAAAGTTCCGAAGCGGGCTTTGACGTCTTAACCAAGCCTTAACCATCGAGACCATCGAGCGCCTTGACCCCTGATATGACCGAACCGAACACTGGTTCCACCGATGCCGAGTTGCTGGCCGAGCCGAGGCTCGTAGTCGAGCCGGGCGCGGCGGCACGGGTGTCTGCGGTCGCAGCCCCGGTGCTCGAGGGCATGGGTTACCGCCTGGTGCGAATCCGGATATCCGGCGAGGCCGGCTGCACCGTGCAGATCATGGCCGAGCGGCCCGACGGCTCGATGCAGCTCGAGGATTGCGAGGCGATCTCGCGCGCATTGTCGCCCGTGCTCGACGTCGCCGACCCTATCGACCGCGCCTACCGGCTGGAGATCTCCTCGCCCGGGATCGACCGTCCGCTGGTGCGCCGTTCCGATTTCGAGCGCTATTCCGGCCATCTGGTGAAGGTCGAGATGGCCGTCGCCCATGAAGGGCGCAAGCGGTTCCGCGGCATCCTCGGCGCTGTCGAAGGCGACCGCGTGCATCTGCATCGCGACGACGTCAAGGCCGGCGACGATGTCGACGTTCTCCTGACGATGGAGGATATCGGCGAGGCCCGATTGGTGCTGACCGACGAGTTGATCGCCGAATCCATGCGCCGCGGCAAGGCCGAGGAGCGCCAGATGCGCCGCGATCTCGGCATCGCGCCGCCGCAGGCCCCGCACGCCAAGATCAGCGAAAAAACCACCAAGAATACCAAGCCGCAGAAAAAGAAGCCGGCCCCGACCAATACCAAGAAACATCGCCTTGCCGCCGAACGCGCGCGGCGCGGCGAGATCGAGCCTGACCAAGGAGACTAGCCATGGCAGTCAGCGCCAATCGACTTGAATTGCTTCAGATCGCCGATGCCGTTGCTCGCGAGAAATCGATCGACCGCGGCATCGTCATCGCGGCGATGGAGGACGCCATCGCCAAGGCCGCGCGGGCACGTTACGGCAGCGAGACTGACGTTCACGCCGAGATCGACCCGAAGAAGGGCGAGCTGCGGCTGTCGCGCCACATGCTGGTCGTCGAGAAGGTCGAGAACCACTCCAACCAGATCTCGCTGGTGGACGCGCAGCGCGCCAATCCCGGCGCCCAGGTCGGCGACACCATCGCCGACACCCTGCCGCCGCTGGAATATGGCCGTATCGCCGCGCAGTCGGCCAAGCAGGTCATCGTGCAGAAGGTGCGCGAGGCCGAGCGCGACCGGCAGTATCAAGAATTCAAGGACCGCATCGGTGACATCGTCAACGGCGTCGTCAAGCGCGTCGAGTATGGCAGCGTGATCGTCGATCTCGGCCGCGGTGAAGCCATCATCCGCCGCGACGAGATGCTGCCGCGCGAAGTGTTCCGCAACGGCGACCGCGTCCGCGCCTACATCTTCGACGTCCGCCGCGAGACCCGCGGCCCGCAGATCTTCCTCTCCCGCACCCATCCGCAGTTCATGGCGAAGCTGTTCGCGCAGGAAGTGCCGGAAATCTATGACGGCATCGTCGAGATCAAGGCGGTTGCCCGCGATCCCGGCTCGCGCGCGAAAATCGGCGTGATTTCCCGTGATTCCTCGGTCGATCCGGTCGGCGCCTGCGTCGGTATGCGCGGCTCGCGCGTGCAGGCCGTGGTGAACGAGCTGCAGGGCGAGAAGATCGACATCATTCCCTGGTCGCCCGACATCGCGACCTTCGTGGTCAACGCGCTTGCGCCGGCGGAAGTCTCCAAGGTCGTCATCGACGAAGACCGCGAGCGCATCGAGGTCGTGGTGCCCGACACCAACAACCAGCTCTCGCTGGCGATCGGCCGCCGCGGCCAGAACGTGCGTCTGGCCTCGCAGCTCACCGGCTGGGACATCGACATCCTGACCGAGCAGGAGGAATCGGAGCGCCGCCAGGCCGACTTCGAGAACTCCACCCGCGTCTTCATGGAATCGCTCAATGTCGACGAAGTGGTCGGCCAGCTGCTGGCGTCCGAAGGCTTCACCTCGGTCGAGGAACTCGCCATGGTGGACCTCAAGGAACTCGCCGGCATCGAGGGCTTCGACGAGGAGACCGCGCAGGAGCTGCAGAACCGTGCCCGCGAATATCTCGAGCAGCAGGAAGCCGAGATCGAGGCTAGGCGGAAGGAGCTGGGTGTCGAGGACGCGGTCAAGGACGTGCCCGGCGTCACCTCGAAGATGCTGGTGAAGTTCGGCGAGAACGACATCAAGACCGTCGACGACCTTGCCGGCTGCGCCACCGACGATCTGGTCGGCTGGACCGAGCGCAAGGAAGGCGGCGAGCAGACCAAGCATCCCGGCGCGCTCGACGGTATCGACATCTCCCGTGACGATGCAGAAGCGATGATCATGCAGGCCCGCGTCAAGGCCGGCTGGATCACCGAGGCCGATCTTGCCAAGCCCGCCGAAGAGGCTGAGGCGACCGAAGATCAGCCGGCTTAGGGACGAAGGAGAATGTCGCCCGGATGCTCGCAGATACTGCCCCTGAACTTGACCATGGACCGCGGACCGAAAGGTCCGCGACCATGCGCATGTGCGCGGTCAGTCGCGAGGTCCGGCCGATCGACGAGCTGATCCGCTTCGTCATTTCGCCCCAAGGCGACATAGTTCCCGATCTCAAGCGCAAACTGCCCGGACGCGGCATGTGGGTGACCGCCTCACGCGAGGTGGTTGCGGAAGCCGTGCGGCGTCACCAATTTAGCAAAGCCTTCAAGCGCGAGCTGCGCACTCCCCAGACGCTTCCCGCCGACATCGAGGCGCTCCTGGTCCGGAGCGTGACGGAAGCCCTTGGAATTGCCGCCAAGGCGGGGCAGATCGTGGCCGGCTTCGGCAAGGTCGAGAGCGCCCTGCGGGAAGGCACGGTCGAGGTCCTGATCCACGCCAGCGACGGGGCCGCGGACGGAATCCGCAAATTGGACATGCTGGCGCGTCAAAATACCGGAAATGGCGGCGCCAAGCCGCAGATTCCCGTCGTCACCGTACTGAAATCGTTAGAATTGGATTTGGCACTGACCCGGTCAAATGTGATACATGCTGCCGTGCTCGCGGGCCCGGCGAGCAAGTCATTCCTGTCACGTAGCCAGATGCTGGTCCGATACCGGATGGCGGACGCTGACAAGACTGCCGAAAAGCCCGGCCAGGATTTCTGAGAGACACGACGACCCGATAGGACGGTGCGGCAACGCACAACACTGATAAATCAGGATTAGGACTGCTGAATGGTTGATACCAAGACCCCTGACGACAAGAAGCTGAGCGTTCCGAGCAAGACGCTATCGCTCAAGCCGCGCGTCGAAACGGGCACTGTGCGCCAGAGCTTCAGCCATGGCCGCAGCAAGCAGGTCGTGGTCGAGAAGCGCGGCAAGCGCCGTATCGACGGCAGCCCTGAGCCGCAGGCACCCACGGTGGTTGCAAAGCCGGCGCCAGCTGCACCTGCGCCCACGCCGTCACGCCCGTCGGCCCCGCCGCGCAACGCCGGATCCGGCGTGGTGCTGCGCACGCTGACCGAGGACGAACGTTCGGCCCGCGCCAGCGCGCTGGCCGATGCCAAGGTGCGCGAAGTCGAAGAGCGCCGCCAGGCCGAGGAAGAGGCCCAGCGCCGCGCTGTTCGCGAGGCCGCCGAACGCGCCGAGCGCGAAGCCGCCGAATCCCGCCGCAAGGCCGAGGAAGAGCGTCATCGTCACGAGGACGAAGCCAAGCGGAAGGCCGAGACCGAGGCCAAGAAGCGTTTCGGCGAAGGCGAGCAGGCGGCAGCGGCGGCTCGCCCCGCAGCCGCCGCAGCGGCTCCGGCCGCTCCCGCGCCGCGTCCCGGTGCGCCCGCAGCGCGTCCCGGCGCCCCCGCGACCACGGCACGCCCGGGAACGGGAACAACGACCGCGCGCCCCGGAACGACCACGCCACGGCCGGCCGGCGGTGGCCCGCTGGGTCGCACCCCCGCGGTCGCAGCCGGACCGGACGAGGACGAAGGTCCGCGCCAGATCCGTCGCGGTCCCGGCGGCGCCGCACGTCCTGTGGCGGCCCCCAAGACCACCCACAAGCCCGGCCCGCAGAAAGAGCGCGGCCGCCTGACCGTCGTCACGGCGCTGAATGCCGACGAAGTGCGCGAGCGCTCGATCGCCTCGTTCCGTCGCCGTACTCAGCGCCTGAAGGGTCACGCCTCGAACGAGCCGAAGGAAAAGCTCATCCGCGAGGTGGTCATTCCGGAAGCGATCACCATTCAGGAACTCGCCAACCGCATGGCCGAACGCGCGGTCGACGTCATCCGCATGCTGATGAAGCAGGGCGCGATGCACAAGATCACCGACGTGATCGACGCCGACACCGCGCAGCTGATCGCCGAAGAGCTCGGCCACACCGTGAAGCGCGTGGCGGCTGCCGACGTCGAGGAAGGCCTGTTCGACGTCGTCGACGATTCCACCGACACCGAGACGCGTTCGCCCGTGGTGACCGTGATGGGTCACGTCGACCACGGCAAGACCTCGCTGCTCGATGCGCTCCGCCATGCCAACGTGGTCTCCGGCGAAGCCGGCGGCATCACCCAGCATATCGGCGCCTATCAGGTGACCTCGCCCGAAACTGGCAAGAAGATCACCTTCATCGACACGCCCGGCCACGCCGCGTTCACCGCGATGCGCGCCCGCGGCGCCAAGGTCACCGACATCGTCGTGCTGGTGGTCGCGGCCGATGACGGCGTCATGCCGCAGACGGTCGAAGCCATCAATCACGCCAAGGCGGCCGGCGTGCCGATCATCGTTGCCATCAACAAGATCGACAAGCCCGATGCCAAGCCCGAGCGCGTGCGCACCGAGCTGCTCCAGCACGAGGTGCAGGTGGAATCCTTCGGCGGCGAAGTCGTCGACGTCGAGGTGTCCGCCAAGAACAAGACCAATCTCGACAGGCTGCTCGAGATGATCGCGCTGCAGGCCGAAATCCTCGACCTGAAGACCAATTCGGAGCGCCCGGCCGAAGGTACCGTGATCGAAGCCAAGCTCGATCGCGGCCGTGGTCCGGTTGCCACCGTGCTGGTTCAGCGCGGCACGCTCCGTGTCGGTGACATCATCGTCGCCGGCGCCGAGATGGGCCGCGTCCGCGCGCTGATCTCGGATCAGGGCGAGACCGTGCAGGAGGCAGGTCCCTCGGTTCCGGTCGAGGTGCTCGGCTTCAACGGTCCGCCGGAAGCCGGCGATCGTCTCGCCGTCGTCGAGAACGAAGCCCGCGCCCGCCAGATCACCAGCTACCGCGCGCACCAGAAGCGCGAGAACGCGGCTGCCTCGATCTCCGGCATGCGCGGCTCGCTCGAGCAGATGATGTCGCAATTGAAGACGGCGGGCCGCAAGGAATTCCCGCTGATCATCAAGGCCGACGTGCAGGGCTCGCTGGAAGCGATTCTCGGCTCGCTGGAGAAGCTCGGCACCGACGAAGTCGCCGCCCGCATCCTGCATGCCGGCGTCGGCGGTATCTCGGAATCCGACGTGACGCTCGCGGAAGGCTTCAACGCCGCGATCATCGGCTTCAGCGTTCGCGCAAACAAGGAAGCTGCCGCGGCAGCCAAGCGCAACGGCATCGAGATTCGCTATTACAACATCATCTACGACCTCGTGGACGACGTGAAGAAGGCGATGAGCGGCCTGCTCGCGCCGACCCTGCGCGAAACCATGCTGGGCAATGCCTCGATCCTGGAGATCTTCAACATCTCCAAGGTCGGCAAGGTTGCCGGCTGCCGCGTCACCGACGGCACCGTGGAACGCGGCGCCAATGTGCGCCTGATCCGCGACAACGTCGTCGTGCACGAAGGCAAGCTGTCGACGCTGAAGCGCTTCAAGGACGAAGTGAAGGAAGTCCAGTCCGGTCAGGAATGCGGCATGGCCTTCGAGAACTATCACGACATGCGTGCCGGTGACGTGATCGAGTGTTACCGCGTGGAGACGATCCAGCGCTCCCTGTAAGTCCAAATCTTACCGAAGCGCCTGGATCTTTTTGAGCTGAAATTGCGAAAGTGCGATGGCCGGATTATTCCGGCCATCGCGCCGCATTCGTTTCAACAGGACAAATGACAATGCTCGTGTCCCAAACGCGGGCACGACGAGGTGATTTTCGACCATGCCACGGCATCATCAGAAGAAGAGTTCCGCGCCTGGCGGCTCGCAACGCCAGTTGCGCGTCGGCGAGCAGGTTCGCCACGCGATGGCCGAGATTCTGGCGCAAGGCAATGTGCATGATGCCGACCTCGAAGGTCACATCATCACCGTGCCGGAGGTACGGATGTCGCCCGATTTGAAACTCGCAACAGTTTACGTGATGCCGCTCGGTGGACGCGACACCGAGATCGTCATCGCTGCGCTCGAGCGCAACAAGAAATTCCTGCGCGGCGAAGTCGCGCGGCGCGTTAACCTGAAATTTGCACCTGACATTCGTTTCCGCGTCGACGAACGATTCGACGAAGCGGAACGGATCGAGAAGCTTTTGCGAACACCTGCGGTGCAGAAGGACCTTGAACAGGATCCGGATTCGGATCGGGAAGAAGAGCAATGACGATGGACCCCGTACACGGCACGATCGACGGCAACGATGTCGATCAGCGCGACGTGACGAAAAATAATTTTGCGGATCTCGGCGGCAATTCCCAGCCGCATCAGCAGCCGCGCCACGTCAACAACGATCCGCGCGCCAAGCAGCAGAAAGGCAACCAGCCGCGCCGCGACCGGCGCGACGTCCATGGCTGGGTCGTGCTCGACAAGCCGATCGGCATGACCTCGACCCAGGCCGTCGCCGTGCTCAAGCGCCTGTTCAATGCCAAGCGCGCGGGTCACGCCGGCACGCTCGATCCGCTCGCCTCCGGCGGCCTGCCGATCGCGCTCGGCGAAGCGACCAAGACGGTGCCGTTCGTGATGGACGGCCGCAAGCGCTACCAGTTCACCGTATGCTGGGGCGAGGAGCGCGACACCGACGACATCGAGGGCCGGGTCACCGCCACCTCCGACCAGCGCCCGACCCGGGAGGCCATCCTGGCCCTGCTGCCCCGCTTCACCGGGGTGATCGAGCAGATCCCGCCGCGCTATTCCGCGATCAAGGTCCAGGGCGAGCGCGCCTATGACCTCGCCCGCGACGGCGAGGTCGTCGAGCTGGCCGCCCGCCCGGTCGAGATTCACCATTTAACCCTTGTAGATCAACCAGATAACGACCGGGCCGTGTTCGAGGCCGAGTGCGGCAAGGGCACCTATGTCCGGGCGCTGGCCCGCGATATGGGCCGGATTCTCGGCACTTACGGCCATATTTGCGCGCTCCGGCGCACCCTGGTCGGCCCATTTGGCGAAAACGACATGATTCCGCTGGATCAGTTGGAGGCTTTATGCGATAGAGCCGCGTCCGGCGAGGGTAGCCTCGCGGACGCGCTTATGCCCGTTGAGACCGCGCTGGACGACATCCCGGCACTGGCCGTCACTCGGGCTGATGCGGCAAGGCTCCATCGGGGCCAAGCCGTTTTGTTGCGCGGACGGGATGCGCCCACAAGTAGCGGCACAGTCTATGTCACGGTGGCAGGCCGTCTTTTGGCGCTTGCTGAAGTTGGCAATGGCGAAATCATCCCCAAGCGTGTGTTCAACCTGACCGGCTTGACTGCCTCAACCGGTCGCAACGAGAGAAATTGACGATGTCGATTGCCGCAGAACGCAAAGCGGAAGTCATCAAGACGAATGCCACCAAGGCCGGTGATACCGGTTCGCCCGAGGTCCAGGTCGCGATCCTTTCGGAACGCATCAACAACCTGACCAACCATTTCAAGACCCACGTGAAGGACAACCATTCGCGTCGTGGCCTCTTGAAGCTGGTTTCGACCCGCCGCTCGCTCCTCGACTACCTGAAGAAGCGGGACGAGGCGCGTTACAAGGCGCTGCTCGAGAAGCACAACATTCGTCGTTAAGAGTTCCTGCGCGCGCCACTGGCGCGCGTTTTCGCGCGTGGTTTCGAACGAAAGCGCTTATTTAAAGGTTTTTGATCGAGGCTGCGTGCACGTCGGATGCGGGCCGTTGACGATTCGCATCCGGGGCATGATCGGCGAAGACCGCGGTGCGGTGTTCGCGTTCGTGCCGACTGACAGTCCAGCAGCAATCCGGCGGCTGGGCACAACGGGCAAGGCGCCCGTATGACCCGAAAGGATGGACGCCATCCGAAATCCAAAAACCATGGCAGGATCGCAGGACGCTGATCATCCGCTCCGATCAGCGCCCCGCAATCTTGCGCATGGTTTTTGTTTTTCGAGCCGTCCTTCTTTCGAGAACCCATGAAAGAAGACATCTATGTTCAATAAGCATTCGGTCGAGATCGACTGGGGTGGACGTACTCTCAAGCTGGAAACCGGCAAGATCGCACGCCAGGCCGACGGCGCCGTGGTCGCCACCTATGGCGAGACCGTGGTGCTCGCCACCGTCGTCGCGGCGAAGGCGCCGCGCGAAGGCGTCGACTTCCTGCCGCTGACTGTCGACTACCAGGAGAAGACCTACGCCGCAGGCCGCATTCCCGGCGGCTATTTCAAGCGCGAGGGCCGTCCGACCGAGAAGGAGACGCTGGTCTCCCGCCTGATCGACCGCCCGATCCGTCCGCTGTTCGTCGACGGCTGGCGCAACGAGACCCAGGTGATCGCCACCGTGCTGTCGCACGACATGGAGAACGATCCCGATATCGTCGCGCTCGTGGCCTCCTCGGCCGCGCTGACCCTGTCCGGCGCTCCGTTCAAGGGCCCGATCGGCGCTGCGCGCGTCGGCTTCGCCAATGACGAGTTCATCCTCAACCCGACACTCGACGAGATGGTCGAGACCCAGCTCGACCTCGTGGTCGCCGGCACCGCCGACGCCGTGCTGATGGTGGAATCGGAAGCCAAGGAGCTGAACGAAGACATCATGCTCGGCGCCGTGATGTTCGGTCACCGCCACTTCCAGCCGGTGATCAACGCGATCATCGAGCTCGCCGAGAAGGCCGCCAAGGAGCCGCGCGAAGTCACCGTCATCGACAATTCGGCGCTCGAGAAGGAAATGCTCGGCCTCGTCGAGCAGGAGCTGCGCGCCGCCTACGCCATTCCGGTCAAGCAGGATCGCTACGCCGCGGTCGGCAAGGTCAAGGAAAAGGTGATCGCCCATTACTTCCCCGAAGGGCAGGAGCCGAAATACGACAAGCTGCGCGTCGCCGGCGTGTTCAAGGAGCTCGAGGCCAAGATCGTTCGCTGGAACATCCTGGACACCGGCAAGCGCATCGACGGCCGCGACTCCAAGACGGTCCGCAACATCGTCGCCGAAGTCGGCGTGCTGCCCCGCGCCCACGGCTCGGCGCTGTTCACCCGCGGCGAGACCCAGGCGATGGTCGTGACCACGCTCGGCACCGGCGAAGACGAGCAGTACATCGACGCGCTGTCGGGAACGTACAAAGAGACGTTCCTGCTGCACTACAACTTCCCGCCCTACTCGGTCGGTGAGACCGGCCGTCTCGGCGGCACCAAGCGTCGCGAAATCGGCCACGGCAAGCTCGCCTGGCGCGCGATCCACCCGGTGCTGCCGCCGCATCACGAATTCCCCTACACCACGCGCGTGGTGTCGGAGATCACCGAGTCCAACGGCTCCTCCTCGATGGCTTCGGTCTGCGGCGCCTCGCTCGCGCTGATGGATGCCGGCGTGCCGTTGAAGCGGCCGACCGCGGGCATCGCGATGGGCCTGATCCTCGAAGACAAGCGCTATGCGGTTCTCTCGGACATCCTCGGTGACGAGGACCATCTCGGCGATATGGACTTCAAGGTCGCGGGTACCGAGCAGGGCATCACCTCGCTCCAGATGGACATCAAGATCGAGGGCATCACCGAGGAGATCATGAAGGTCGCCCTCGGCCAGGCCAAGGATGGGCGTATCCACATCCTCGGCGAGATGGCCAAGGCGCTCACCGCTGCGCGCGCCGAGCTCGGCGAATACGCGCCGCGCATCGAGACCTTCAAGATCGCCACCGACAAGATCCGCGAAGTGATCGGCACCGGCGGCAAGGTGATCCGCGAAATCGTCGAGAAGACCGGCGCCAAGGTCAACATCGAGGACGACGGCACCGTGAAGGTCGCCTCCAGCGACGGCGAGGCGATGAAGGCCGCGATCAAGTGGATCAAGTCGATCGCGTCGGATCCGGAAGTCGGCCAGATCTATGACGGCACCGTCGTCAAGGTGATGGAGTTCGGCGCCTTCGTGAACTTCTTCGGCTCCAAGGACGGTCTCGTCCACATCAGCCAGCTCGCTTCGGCGCGCGTGCAGAAGACCACCGACGTCGTCAAGGAAGGCGACAAGGTCAAGGTCAAGCTGCTCGGCTTCGACGATCGCGGCAAGACCCGCCTGTCGATGAAGGTCGTCGACCAGGTCACCGGCGAAGACCTCGAAGGCAAGGACAAGGGCGGCGAGGGCGAGAAGGCCCCGCGCGAAGCGGCCGGCGAGTAATCGCTCCGCGACATTGCCAGAAACACGAAGGGCGGCCGAAAGGCCGCCCTTTTTGTTTATCGCTTGCCCTGATGAGCGACCTCTCCCGCAAGCGGGAGAGGCGCAACATAGCCTCAGGCCGTGAGGTCGTACCGGTCGAGGTTCATCACCTTGGTCCAGGCCTTGGCGAAGTCCTTGACGAACTTCTCCTTGGAGTCCGAGGTCGCATAGACCTCGGCGAAGGCGCGGAGCTGCGAGTGCGCGCCGAAGATGAGATCGGCGCGGGTGCCGGTCCACTTCACCGCATTGGTCTTGCGGTCGCGAGCCTCGTAGGTGCCGTCGGCCGCCGGCGTCCACTGCGCGCTCATGTCGAGCAGGTTGACGAAGAAGTCGTTGGAGAGCGTTCCCACCTTCGCGGTGAGCACGCCATTCTTCGACCCGTTCGCATTGGCACCGAGCACGCGCAGGCCACCGACCAGCACGGTGAGCTCAGGTCCCGTCAGCTTCAGAAGCTGCGCGCGATCGATGAGCGCCTCTTCCTGCTGCAGGAACTGCTGCCTCTTGCTGACGTAGTTGCGGAAGCCGTCGGCGCGCGGCTCCAGCGGTGCGAAGGAGGCGGCGTCGGTCTGCTCCTGCGAGGCGTCCATGCGGCCCGGCGTGAAGCCAACCTTGACGTCGACGCCGGCATCCTTCGCGGCCTTTTCGACCGCGGCCGTGCCGCCGAGCACGATCAGGTCCGCGAGCGAGACCTTCTTCGCACCGGTGTTGAACTCCTTCTGGATCGCTTCGAGCTTGCCGAGCACCTTCGAGAGCTGGGCCGGCTGGTTCACCTCCCAATCCTTCTGCGGGGCAAGACGGATGCGCGCACCGTTGGCGCCGCCGCGCTTGTCCGAGCCGCGGAACGTCGAGGCCGACGCCCAGGCGGTCGAGACCAGCTCGGAGACCGAGAGACCCGAGGCCAGGATCTTCGTCTTCAGCGCAGCGATGTCCTGATCGCTGGCCAGCTCGTGGTTCACGGCCGGGATCGGATCCTGCCAGATCAGCGTCTCCTTCGGCACCAGCGGGCCGAGATAGCGCTGGATCGGTCCCATGTCGCGATGGGTGAGCTTGAACCAGGCGCGGGCGAAGGCGTCCGCGAACTGAGCGGGGTTCTCGAGGAAGCGACGCGAGATCTTCTCGTAGGCCGGATCCAGGCGCAGCGACAGGTCCGTCGTCAGCATGGTCGGCTTATGCTTCTTCGACTTGTCGAAGGCATCGGGAATGATTGCGTCGGCGCCCTTGGCCGTCCACTGGTTCGCACCGCCCGGGCTCTTCGTCAGCTCCCATTCGTACTTGAACAGGTTCTCGAAGAAATTGTTGCTCCACTTGGTTGGCGTCGTCGTCCACGTCACCTCGAGACCGCTGGTGATGGAATCACCGGCGAGACCGGACGCGTGCTTGCTCTTCCAGCCGAGGCCCTGGTCTTCCAGCGCGCCCGCTTCCGGCTCCGGACCGACCAGCGAGGGATCGCCGGCGCCGTGGGTCTTGCCGAAGGTGTGGCCGCCGGCGATCAGCGCGACAGTCTCTTCGTCGTTCATCGCCATGCGGGCGAAGGTCTCGCGGATGTCCTTGGCCGCGGCAACCGGATCCGGCTTGCCGTTCGGGCCTTCCGGGTTGACGTAGATGAGGCCCATCTGCACCGCGCCGAGCGGCTCGGCGAGCTGGCGCTCACCACTGTAGCGCTCATCACCGAGCCAGGTGCCTTCCGGACCCCAATAGAGCTCTTCCGGCTCCCAGACGTCGGCGCGGCCACCGGCGAAGCCGAAGGTCTTGAAGCCCATCGATTCCAGCGCGACGTTGCCGGCGAGCACCATCAGATCGGCCCACGAGATCTTGCGGCCGTATTTCTGCTTGATCGGCCAGAGCAGGCGGCGCGCCTTGTCGAGGTTGGCGTTGTCAGGCCAGCTGTTGAGCGGCGCGAAACGCTGCTGACCGGCGCCGGCGCCACCGCGACCGTCCGTGGTGCGATAGGTGCCCGCGCTGTGCCAGGCCATGCGGATCATGAGACCGCCGTAGTGACCGAAATCAGCAGGCCACCACTCCTGCGAATCCGTCATCAGCGCGGTCAGGTCCTTGACGACCGCGTTCAGGTCGAGCGTCTTGAATTCCTTGGCGTAGTCGAAGTCCTTGTCCATCGGGTCGGACAGGGCGGAATTCTTGTGCAGCATCTCGATGCTGAGCTGGGTGGGCCACCAGTCGCGGTTCACGCGCGTGGGTTTTCCGCCCGAAAACGGGCACTTCGAAGTGTCGTCCATGATTACCTCCTCTGGTGGCGTCCGACGGCGCCTTTGACCAGGTAGAACCACTCTAAGCGCCGCGTCCTATCAGGGGAAGTTGACTTTAATGATCGCTGCGATAGGATTTTCTTATGATCAATCTGACGCTGCGCCAGCTGCGGTACTTCGATGCGCTGGCGCGCCATGGTCATTTTGGCCGCGCGGCTGAATCCTGCTCGATCTCGCAGCCGGCGCTGTCGATGCAGATCAAGGAACTGGAGGGGACGCTCGGCGGCCTGCTGCTGGAGCGCAGCGCGCGGCAGGTGACGCTGACGCGGTTCGGCGAGGAACTCGCCCAGCGCGTCCGCGACATCCTGCGCTCCGTGGACGAGCTCGGCGATTTCGCCCGGGCCTCGCAGGACCGCTTCGCCGGCCGGCTGCGCATCGGCATGATCCCGACCATTGCGCCCTACCTGCTGCCCAAGATCACCAAGAATCTCACCCGCATGCATCCGGAACTCGACATCCGCGTGCGCGAGACCATGACGCCGCGGCTGATCCAGGAGCTGGTCGAGGGCCGGCTCGACACCGCCATCGTCGCACTGCCGGTGTCGGAGCCCTCGCTCACCGAGGTCGCCCTGTTCGAGGAGAAATTCCTGCTGGTGCGGCCGGGCGCCGACGAGGGCACGCCGGCGCCGTCACGGGAGATGATGCGGGAGATGCGGCTGCTGCTGCTCGAGGAGGGCCATTGCTTCCGCGACCAGGCGCTGTCGTTCTGCAACATGCAGTCGGCGCCGCCGCGCGAGATGCTGGATGCGAACTCGCTGTCGACGCTGGTGCAGATGGTCAGCGCCGGCATCGGCGTCACCCTGATCCCGGAGATGGCGGTGCCGGTGGAGACGCGATCGGCCTCGGTTTCGCTGACGCGCTTCCGCGACCCCGAGCCCTCGCGCACCATCGGCATGGTCTGGCGCAAGACCAGCCCGCTGGCACGGCAACTGCTGCAGATTTCCGAGGTGGTGTGCCTGTCGGCCGGCAAGGTGCGCGCACGGCAATCCGTGCGCAGCCAGCGGGCCTAACGATCAATGCCGCAACCCGTCATCCGCCTCGCCCGCCCGGACGAATATGACGAGATCGCCCGCGTCTGGATGGAGAGCTGGGTCTCGACCGGGCTTGCCGAGACGAGCAACTTCCTGCTGGCGAATTTGCGCGCACGTATCGGGCGCGAGATCGAGGACGGCTGGACGCTCTATGTCGCCGACGACAACGGCACCATCTCCGCCATGCTGGCGCTGCATCTGTCAAAGCTCTATCTCGACCAGCTCTTCGTCGCGCCCGCCTATCAGGGGCAGTCGCTCGGCCGGCAACTGCTCACCTTTACGCGCACGCAATTGCCTGACGAGATCGAACTACGCTGTGTGCGCGAGAACGAGAAGGCCTGGCGCTGGTACGAGCGCGAGGGTTTTGTGTTCGAGACCGAGGTGGTGAATCCGGCGACCGGCTTCATGATGAAATGCTACCGGTGGAAGCGGCAGCAGCCCTTCGGATAGACGGCGATCTCCGGGTGCAGCTTGCGGTTGTCACACTCCCGCCTTAGTGTGGCGTGTCCGATGACCCCTTGCCTGACGCCCCCCGGAATCCATGATTCGAATTTCTGTCTCGCTGATCGCGCTGTTGTCCCTTCTAACTTCGGCAGGCGCGCAAACTCCCCCCGCGACCACTGCACCTCCCGCCCAGACCGCGCCAGCAAAACCCGCGGCCAAGAAGGCGGCGCCAAAGGCCAAACCGCCGGCAAAGCAGCCGGTCGCGGTGGAAAGCGGCCCATGCCGGCTTGGCGTGATCTCGGTCATCGGAGAGCACTATTCCGTACAGAAGTTCGGCCTCACGATCTTCGAGAATGAGGCGAGCGAGATCCCGATCGACTGGGGCCTCGATGACCTCGTCTTTGCGCGGGTGCGCGCGGCAACGAGCAACGATCCCGCGGTGCGCAGGATCGCCTATCCCAAGGGCGTGTTCGAACCCTTCTACAATCCGAAGACAATCCTCATCCGCGATCCAGGAGAGCGCCTGCCGGTGATCGTGCGGGGCTTCACCGCGAATGCCAATTGCGAGCGTTATCTTGTCGCAACGACGTTCAAGGCGGAGTTGCCGAACACGCATATGACGCTGAACGGCATCGGCACCTACAATCAGGGTCTCGGCGGCATCCTCCGTCACTCGCACCTTTTTGCCAATGTTGCGATCACGATGATCGACGGCCGCAGCTACGAAGAGATCAAACGCCCCTTCGTAAATTTCGGCGCCAACTTCGCCGCAAGCATGCGATTGACCGAAGACCCGCTCACCAAGCTCGACAACACGCTATTCCCCGATCCACCCGCGGCAGCCTCGTCCAGTGCGACGCTTCGCGAGAGGACACGAGCCCTCGTCACAGACAGGCTCGACCGGGGTCTGCCCGGCTATCTCAAGGAGGACTGAACCAAAGCCCGGACAGTCGTCACCGCAGTGGATTGCAGATTCGATGCCGACGCGGCATGAATCCACCCTTGCTCGCTCCGGCCGATGAAAGGTCAACGCCATGATCAAGCTCTATTGGTCGCCCCGCTCGCGCTCGTTCTCGACGCTCTGGCTGATGGAAGAGAGCGGCCTGCCCTATGAGCGCGTGCTGACCGACATCTCGACCGGCGCGCAGAAGGCACCGGATTTTCTCAAGGTCAATCCGATGGGCAAGGTGCCGGCGCTCGCCGACGGCGATGCCGCATTGGGCGAAGCCGCCGCAATCTGCGCCTATATCGCCGACCGTTATCCCGAAACCAAGCTCGCGCCCGCAACGACCGACCCGCGCCGCGCGCGCTATCTGCAATGGCCGTTCTTCTCGCCGAGCTGCATCGAGCCCGCGATCATCCAGATCTACACCAAGATCGAGGTGCCGAGCTCGACCGCGGCCTGGGGCAGTGCGACGCAGGTGTTCGACGTGCTGGAAGCCGCGCTCGCCAAGGGGCCGTGGATCCTCGGTGAGGATTTTTCGGCGGCCGACATCACCATCGGCTCGGGCCTGAACTTTGCGGTGCGCCTGTTCAAGATGGTGCCGTCGCGGCCGGCCTTCGATGCCTATATCGCGCGCTGCATGGCCCGGCCGGCGTTCCAGCGTGCGGAGGAGATCGCGGCCGGCTAAACTCAGAGCCTGATCTTGAGGACGGCGAGTCCGGACTGCTGCAGCAGTCCGGAGGATGTGGCCGCAACACCGTAGCGGATCCCAAGATCAAAATTCTTGCCGTCGGCCGCGACGAGCCCCAGCGCGGACGAGTAGATCCATGGCGAGAGCGCAAGACCGTTGGTGACGAAGGTGTCGCCGCCTCCGGCAAACGCGGACTTGATCTGGAGGCCCTGGTTCAGCGTGTTGTAGCCGACGCCGACATCGCCGGTGAGATAGACCTGCCTTGCGATCTGATAGGCGCCCTTCAATCCCGCCGTCAGCGTCAGCTCGCGATAGGTTTGCGAATCCACGTTGAGGCTGAAGCCGCCCGCGCCGCTTTCCTGATAGGCGGGCGAGCGAACCTGGCCATAGTCCATCCGCAGCATTGGCGCGATCGCGAATCCCGGCGCGATCGCAATCAGCTTGCGGACGCCGGCACCCACGTGCCCGCTATAGGAGCGATAGCCGGCACCGGCCGTGCTGTTGATGAAGGTGAGCGAGCGGCTCTCGCCATTGTCGTTCAGCGCGCCGTCGAGCTGGCCGTCGAGCTGGAAGCCGTTGCCGAGCGCGTAAGCGCCATAGACGCCCGCCTGATACGAATCGATCCCGAGCCGGTTGGGGACCGCATCGTCGCTTCCGGTGATGGTCTGATGCGAATAGGCGAACACGCCGCCGAGCAGCGCGCGCGGGGAGATCGTCGCGTCCGCACCGACGGCAATGCCGCCACCCGCGGCGTTATATCCGGCAACGCCGTCGACGCTGGCCTGCCGCACGCTGCCGCCGAGCGGCTTCATCCAGATATTCCGCTCAGGCATGACGCCGGCGTTCAGCCCGAGCACATCGTCCAGTCGTCCCGTCATGGTCTGCTGGAACACACGCTGCGTGGAATAGGTCGCCTGCGATGCCGCACCGGTGAGAATGGGTAAGGTCTGGTTGACGGCGTTGACGAGAGCGGGACCGCCGAGATTGTCGAGCGCCGTGAATCCCGTCGCCATGCTGCCGCTCCACCCGAGCGATGTCGCGGACAGACGGTAGAGCATATCGGCCGCACCGAGCCCCGCGCGTCTGTTCTGCGCCTGCAGCGTCTCGGCATAGGGGCGCACCAAAGAGAGATAAGCAAAACCGCCGGTCGGGTTGCCTGAGAGATCATAGGTGCTGACGAGCATCTGCGCGCCCGATGCATCGCCGCTGGCGGTGCCGTAGAGGCTTGAAAGCGTGCCGCGCGAGAGCGTGTTGAAGAGGACGTTGCCTTCCGGCGTCACCGACCCCAGCAGCGTGAAGTTGGCTGCGCTGCTGCCTGCCGGCGCGATACCGGCGCCCCAGAAATATCCGTTCTGGTAGTTCGTGATGACGAAGCGGCCCGGCGCCGACGTCCCGAACAGATTGGAGCTGACGATCCGCCACGGCGTACCGGCCGTCCACGCCCATTGCGGGACGGAATTCGCGGGGATGGGTTGCGAGGCCGACGGCGTGAAGGTCGCGGGATCGTACGGCAGCATGTAGGCCCAATGCGTCACCAGCAGGCTGTCGCCGGTGATCATCTGCATCTCCATCCCGGTCACGCCGTTGATGGTGCGCATGTGGCCAAGACCGACGGTCACCGCGCCACCCGCGGTGGGCGTGAACAGCATCGTGATCTGGCCCGCGGTGGTGACGAAACCCTGGATGGTCGAGCTGTCCGTCAGGAGCGCGGACCCAAACTTGAGCTGCGCGACACTCGTCCCGGTGAACGCGCCGTTGGTCGCGGTCGAAAGCGACCACAGTGTCTGGTCGCCGATCGGGATCGGATTGGAGAAGCCGGTCTTCGGCGCGGCATAGGCGAGCAGCTGCGCCGTCGGCACGTACCAGTTCGTGTTGGAGAGGGTCGAATCCCAGATCGCCGACTGTGCCTGGGCATGCGAGCTACCACCAAGCAGTACGGCACCGGCCACGGACGCCAGCGCGCTCGCGCGACATAACGCATGCACCATCGGCAAGATCATTCCTCCCGAACCGCGGGATACGACCCTACGGCGCCACCGAGCGCCAGCAAACACGATTTTAAGGTCGAGTCCGCCCCATAATCGTGGGGTGCGGGGAGAGGCCGCGCTTCGCGCTTTTGCAGCAACCTGCTCTTGTAGCCCGGATGGAGCGCAGCGAAATCCGGGACAGGCTCATCCGCTGATACGATCGCCCCGGATTGCGCTGCGCTCCATCCGGGCTACGAAGTTATTCCGACGCCTTCAGATCATCCGGCCTCGGCATCAGGACGATGTTGTAGCCGGAATCGACGTAGTGGATCTCGCCGGTCACGCCGCCGGAGAGATCCGACAGCAGATACAGCGCCGAGCCGCCGAGGTCGTCAAGCGTGACGCCGCGGCGGAGCGGCGAATGCTTCTGCATGTAGGCGAACATCGCGCGCGCCTCGCCGATGCCGGATCCGGCGAGCGTACGGATTGGACCGGCGGAGATCGCGTTGACGCGGATGCCGCGCGGTCCGAAATCGGAGGCGAGATAGCGTACCGAGGCTTCCAGCGCCGCCTTGGCCACGCCCATCACGTTGTAATTCGGCATCGCGCGCTCGGAGGCGCCGAAGGTCAGCGTGATCATGCTGCCGCCTTCGGTCATCAGCTCGGCGGCACGCTTGGCGACCTCGGTGAAGGAGAAGCAGGAGATCACCATGGTGCGCGAAAAGTTCTCGCGGCTGGTGTCGGCGTAGCGGCCCTTCAGCTCGTTCTTGTCGGCAAAGCCGATCGCGTGGATGACGAAATCGAGCTTGCCCCATTTTTCGCGCAAGGCGTCGAACGTGGCGTCGACGCTGGCGATGTCCTCGACGTCGCAAGGCAGCACCAGATCGACACCGAGCGATTCCGCCAGCGGCTTGACGCGCTTGCCAAGCGCTTCGCCCTGGAAGGTGAAGGCAAGCTCGGCACCTTGGGCATGCAGCGTCCTCGCCATGCCCCAGGCGATCGAGTGATCATTGGCGATGCCCATGATCAGACCGCGCTTGCCTTTCATCAAACCTTCCATCTCGCGATCACCTTCCGCTTTCGTCACGCCCATGAGAGCTAGATGCTAAGACGTGGATGGCCGGGACATCATTCGCGAAGACGCGCTTCGCGCTTTTGCCCGGCCATGACGAGAAAATTATTAGCGCGTCCGCAATGACGTCACACATCCAGCCGGCTGAACACCAGCGTGGCGTTGGTGCCGCCGAAGCCGAACGAGTTCGACAGCACGGTGCCGATTTTGACGTTGTCGATGCGCTTGCGGACGATCGGCATGTCGGCGAACATAGGATCGAGCTCCTGGATGTGCGCGCTCTCGCAGATGAAGCCGTTGTTCATCATCAGCAGCGAGTAGATCGCCTCCTGCACGCCGGTCGCGCCCAGCGAATGGCCGGTCAGCGCCTTGGTCGCCGAGATCGGCGGGCACTTCTCGCCGCTTCCGAACACGCGGCGGAGCGCGTCGATCTCGGGAGGGTCGCCGGCCGGCGTCGAGGTCGCGTGCGGATTGATGTAATCGACCTTGGTCTTCACCGTCGACAGCGCCATGCGCATGCAGCGCTCGGCGCCTTCACCCGACGGCGCGACCATGTCGTAGCCGTCCGATGTCGCGCCATAGCCGACGATCTCGCCGTAGATGCGCGCGCCGCGTGCCTTGGCATGCTCGAGCTCTTCAAGCACCAGCACACCAGCACCGCCGGCAATCACGAAGCCGTCGCGGTTGACGTCGTAGGGACGCGAGGCGGTCGCGGGCGTGTCGTTGTACTTCGAGGACATCGCGCCCATCGCGTCGAACAGCACCGACAGCGACCAGTCCAGCTCCTCGCAACCGCCGGCGAAGATGACGTCCTGCTTGCCGATCTGGATCGTCTCATAGGCGTTGCCGACGCAATGGTTCGAGGTCGCGCAAGCCGAGGAGATCGAATAGTTCACGCCCTTGATCTTGAACCAGGTCGCGAGCGTCGCGGAGGCCGTGGAGGACATCGCCTTCGGCACTGCAAACGGTCCGACGCGCTTCGGTCCCTTGGTGCGGGTGATGTCGGCGGATTCGACGATGGTGCGCGCCGAGGGGCCGCCGGAGCCCATGATGATGCCGGTGCGGATGTTGGAAACTTCCTCGGGGCTCAGGCCGGAGTCCTGGATCGCCTGCTCCATCGCGATGTGATTCCACGCGGCGCCCTGGCCGAGGAAACGCATCGCACGGCGGTCGACGACCGTCGAAGGATCGAGCGTCGGCGCACCTTGCACCTGCGAACGGAAGCCGAGCTCGGCATATTTCTCAGCCCGCGAAATGCCCGACTTCGCCTCGTGAAGGCTCGCAAGCACCTCCTGGGTGTTGTTTCCGATGGACGAGACGATGCCCATCCCGGTGACCACAACCCGCCTCATGACAGCCTCGCCTAAATCGTTGTCTTTCTTGGTGATGCGCTTCAGCCCAGGCTCGTGCCCTGCTTGAACAGGCCGACCTTCAGATCCTTGGCGCGATAAATAATCTGGTCATCGACCGAAAGCCACCCGTCGGCGATGCCGAGCACGAGCTTTGAACGCATCACGCGTTTGATATCGACGTTGTACACAACCTTGCGGGCCTCGGGCAGCACCTGGCCGCTGAACTTCAGCTCGTTGAGGCCAAGCGCGCGACCGCGACCTTCACCCCCGGTCCAGCCCAGAAAAAAGCCGACCATTTGCCACAACGCATCGAGGCCGAGGCAGCCGGGCATCACCGGATCGTTCTTGAAGTGGCAGCCGAAGAACCAGAGGTCCGGCTTCACGTCGAGCTCGGCGCGCACCACGCCCTTGCCGAACTCGCCGCCATTGTCGTTGATTTCCGTGATGCGGTCGAACATGAGCATCGGCGGCAGCGGCAGCTGGGCATTGCCCGGACCGAACATCTCGCCGCGGGCACATGCCAGCAGATCTTCGTATTCGTAACCGTTGCGCCTGTTCAACATGCACTTGCCTCTGTTCAAATCCCGATTGAGCGGCGTTCTTTGGCGAAAATGGGCCCCGTCCAGGTCGGAGAGCAACGCCAATTGCCATTGTCGGGCGCCAACTCCCGCAAGCCCCGGATGGACTGCGGACCGAGCCTCCATGCCCGGCTGGGCCAAAATCGGCTAAGCGGAACCGCGGGCTCTCTAACACAGGCTATTTCGGTGGCAAAGCGCTCTCATGAAGGTAAAATGACGGGGTCCTCGCCCGGTTCCAGAGCTGATTAGAACCTCTCTAGTTGCGAGAAACTTGCATCTGCATCTTTCTGTTCTTATATTGCCTAGAGATATTGTTCACGCGTGCCCGAAATCTGGAAATGAGCGAGAATACCGCGCCCCATCACGACGACGACCATGCCGCGGCCCTTCTGTCCGGCCGTCAGCCGGCCCTGACGGGCTGCCCTTGGCACGACGTCAACGAAATGCTCCAGTCCGCCGGGCTCCGTCCGACGCGCCAGCGTATGGCGCTGGGCTGGCTCCTGTTCGGCAAGGGTGCGCGCCACCTCACGGCTGAAATGCTCTATGAGGAAGCCACGCTCGCCAAGGTTCCGGTGTCGCTGGCAACCGTCTACAACACGTTGAACCAGCTCACCGATGCCGGCCTGCTGCGTCAGGTCAGCGTCGACGGCACCAAGACCTATTTCGACACCAACGTCACCACCCACCACCACTATTACCTCGAGAACAGCCATGAGCTGGTCGACATCGAGGACCCGCATCTGGCGCTGTCCAAGATGCCGGAGGTGCCGGAAGGTTACGAGATCGCCCGCATCGACATGGTCGTGCGCCTGCGCAAGAAGCGCTGAGATCGATCCAAACCGCTGAATTTGCCGTCATGGCCGGGCCTCGTCCCGGCCATAGTCGTTTACGCCGGCAGGTCAGTTGACCTGCTCGTCCGAGTAGACGCCCCAGAGGCGTTCCTGCTGGATCCAGCCGTCAAAGCCGTTGCCGGTGACGCGGCACCAGTTTGCAGTGCACTTCTTCACCGTCGTGACGACACCGGCCTGGAGCCTGGCCGCAACCGCGCTGTCGGGATCGGCGCGGTCGTAGATCGGTGCGAGGTCGTCCTTATGCTTCATCGTGACGACCGCAGTGCGGCGGCCCGACAGCAGCGAGTGATAGACCCAGCCCTCGGCGCCCTCGGAATCGCGCACCCGGCGCCAGTTCTCGAACTCGGCGGTAATTTCGACCGGCAGGCCGGCGCGGGTGTAGACCCAAGCAACGTCATTGTCCTTGGTGGGACCGGCGCGGACGTTGACGTGGTCCGACTTGAGGCTGACATAGCGCGGCACGGGCAAGCCGCTCGCGGTCTGAGGCGTAGCGTCCTTGGCCGAGTGCCCGGGGCTGACCGAGGCGCTCAACCAGGTGCAAACGAGCGCCATCACCGAACAAAAACGCCCCAACGCCATCAACCCGTCTCCTGTCGAGGACCCAGCCGGGCCCTCACCCCAAGTTACAAAACCCTGCCATATCGGTCCCTGACCCGCCCCACACGGGTGTTCCGCAAGCCTGACCCGTGGTTCTTGTCTTGGCCCGGCCTTCTGCTAGAGAGGACGAACACGAGAACAACCAGTTTGCCCCGATTTTCCGGGTGGAAATGTCGGGAGAGCTTGAAGGAAACGCCGGGGACGACACGGCAAGGCCAGTGTCGAACAACCGGGTTAATGAGGCCTGAACAGCCCGCCTTTGGCGACAGAGGCGGCCTGCGACGTCTCATGAGAGCAGGACATGTCGGTGAAGAAAAAGCCCCTCGTCGTCGTGACGCGCAAGCTGCCGGATTCGATCGAGACGCGGATGCGCGAGCTGTTCGACGCGCGGATCAATCTCGAGGACACGCCGATGTCGGCCGATCAGCTTGCGGAAGCTGCGCGCACCGCCGACGTGCTGGTTCCGACCGTCACCGACCACATCACCGCCGACATCGTTAACCAGCCCGAGTGCAAGCTCCGCCTGATCGCCAATTTCGGTAACGGCGTCGACAATATCGACGTCGAAGCCGCGCATGCCCGCGGCATCACCGTCACCAACACGCCGAAGGTGCTGACCGAAGACACCGCCGACATGACCATGGCGCTGATCCTGGCCGTGCCGCGCCGGATGATCGAGGGCGCCTCGATCCTGACCGAAGGAAAGCCGTGGCCGGGCTGGTCGCCGACCTGGATGCTCGGCCACCGCATCGGGGGAAAGCGCCTCGGCATCATCGGCATGGGCCGCATCGGCCAGGCCGTGGCGCGCCGCGCCCGCGCCTTCGGCCTGCAGATCCACTATCACAACCGCCGTCCCGTCGCGCCGAAGATCGCCGAAGAGCTTGGCGCCACCTATTGGGAAAGCCTCGACCAGATGCTGGCGCGGATGGACATCATCTCGGTGAACTGCCCGCACACGCCGGCGACCTATCATCTGCTCTCGGCACGCCGGCTGAAGCTGATCCGGAAGGACGCCTACATCGTCAACACCGCGCGCGGCGAGGTCACCGACGAGGACACGCTGATCAAGCTGATCGAAGGCGGCGAGATCGGCGGCGCCGGCCTCGACGTCTACGAGCACGAGCCCGCGGTGAACCCGAAGCTCGTTCGCCTCGCCAAGGCCGGCAAGGTGACGCTGCTGCCGCATATGGGCTCGGCCACGATCGAAGGCCGCGTCGAGATGGGCGAGAAGGTGATCATCAACATCCGCACCTTCCTCGACGCCCACAAGCCGCCGGACCGCGTGCTGCCGAGCATGCTCTGAGACACGTTTGCTGCGCGCCAAGCTCTCCGTCCTCATCCTGAGGAGACCGCGAAGCGGTCGTCTCGAAGGATGGCCGCGGGCGAGATCCGGGCCTTCATGGTTCGAGACGGCGCTTCGCGCCTCCTCACCATGAGGGTCTACTGTCTGCGCGTTTCGCGCTTGCGCCAGTCTGCGACAAAATCGATGAACGCGCGCAGCGCGGGCGGCGTCTGGCGCCGGCTCGGGTAATACAGGAACGGGCCGGGAAACGGCTCGCACCAATCCTCCATCAGGCTGACCAGCGTGCCGGATTTCACGGCATCGCCGACATAGCCATCGAGCGTCGCCCAGATGCCGGCGCCGTCGAGCACAGCGCGCATCGCAAGGTTCATGTTGGTCGATATCAGCTTTGCCGGCGGATCGACCTTCACGAGCTGGCCCGCCTTCTCGAACTCGAGATCATGCATGACGCCGCTCGAATAGCGGGCGCGGACGCAATCGTGCTCGAGCAGATCCTTCGGATGACGCGGCCGGCCGCGGCGCGCGACGTAATCGGGCGAGGCGACAACGACGTAGCGCTGCGGGCCGCTCAGCGGGATCGCCACCATGTCCTGCGCGAGATGCTCGCCGTAACGCACGCCGGCGTCATAGCCCCCGCTCACGATGTCGACGAAACCGCTCTCGGAGACGATGTCGAGATCGACCTGCGGATGGACGCTGAGAAACGGGCCGACCATCGGCGCCAGCACGAGATCGACCGCCGGCGGCGGTGCGTTGATGCGCAGCCGGCCCGAGGCGACCTCGCGCAGGCCCCGCACCTGGTCCAGGGCGTCGCCGACGTCGCGCAGCGCCGGGGCGAGCCGCGAGAGCAGCAGCTCGCCCGCCTCGGTCAGCGCGACGCTGCGGGTGGTGCGGTTCATCAAGCGGACGCCGAGGCGCTCCTCCAGATCCCGCAGACGCTGGCTAAGGCTCGATACCGACACGCGAATTTCGATCGCCGCACGGCGGAAATTACGGGTGCGGGCAACCGCCACGAAAACATCGAGATCGCGCAGGTCGGGCTCAGCCATTGTTCGCTAATGTGAACAAGCCATTCTGGATTGTCCAGCTTATCGGCGTAATGGAGCAGGCGCATATCTGGCCTCGTCACGCGGCGCCATCAGCCGCGCTTTTTCGAGGAGAGCCATCATGGAACAGCGCAAACTCGGTTCGACCGGCCCCATTGTCTCCGCCCTCGGCCTCGGCTGCATGGGCATGTCCGAGGTCTACGGCCCCGCCGATCGCGGTGAGGCCATCGCCACGGTGCATGCAGCGCTCGATGCCGGCATCACGTTGCTGGACACCGGCGACTTCTACGCCATGGGCCACAACGAGATGCTGGTGCATGAGGCGCTGCAGAACGTGCCGCGCGACAAAGTGCAGATCAGCGTCAAGTACGGCGCGTTGCGCGGTCCCGCCGGTGAATTCGCCGGCATGGACACCCGGCCAGCCGCGACGAAGAACTTCCTCGCCTATTCGCTGCAGCGGCTCGGCACCGACTATGTCGACGTCTATCGCCCGGCGCGGCTCGACCCCAGCATTCCCATCGAGGAAACGATCGGCGGCATCGCTGATCTCGTGAAGGCCGGCTACGTCAGGCACATCGGCCTGTCCGAGGTCGGCTCCGCCACCATCCGTCGCGCACACGCCGTGCATCCGATCGCCGATCTCCAGATCGAATATTCGCTGATCGAACGCGGCATCGAGCGCGACATCTTGCAGACCTGCCGCGAGCTCGGCATCGCCATCACCGCTTACGGCGTGCTCGCGCGCGGCCTGATCAGCGGCCATTGGTCGAAGGACTCAGGCAAGGCCGGTCGCGACTACCGGCTGATGACGCCGCGCTTCCAGGGATCGAATCTCGACGCCAATCTCGCGCTGGTGGAGCAGTTGCGCGCGATCGCTACCGAGATCGGCGCAACGCCGGCGCAAGTCGCGATCGCCTGGGTCGCCGCACAAGGCAAGGAGATCGTGCCGCTGGTCGGCGCGCGTACCCGCAACCGTCTCACCGAAGCGCTCGGCGCGACCGAGGTGGCGCTGACGCAGGCTCATCTCGCAGCGCTGGCCAAGGCGTTTCCGCCCAATGTCGCCGCCGGCACGCGCTACGCGGCCGAGCAGATGGCGCATCTGGACAGCGAGAAGCCGGCGACGCGGTAACGGCTTCGATCAGTCGCGATGGGCGCTGAGATCGGTGATCACAGGCCCGTCGCCATTGAGCGGATTGGCGGGATCGCGCGCATAACGCAGCGTCTCGAAGCGCATCGCGCGCGCATCGATCATCAGGAGGCGGCCGACCAGGCCGTCGCCGAACCCGACGATCTCACGGATCGCCTCCAGCGCCATCATCGAGCCGAGCACGCCCGCGAGCGCGCCCATCACGCCGGCCTCGGCGCAGGCCGGCACCGTGCCGGGCGGCGGGGCCTCCGGAAACAGGCAGCGATAGGTCGGATTGAACTCACCCTGCTCGTTGGTCTCATGCGCGCGGATGGTGGTGAGCGAGCCGTCGAAAGTGCCGAGCGCCGCCGTGATCAGCGGCCGCTTCGCGAAGAAGCAGGCGTCCGAGACCAGATAGCGCGTCGAGAAATTGTCGGAACCGTCGAGCACGAGATCGTAGTCGCCGATCAGGCTGAGCGCATTGTCGGCATTGAGCCAGGTGGCGTGCCCGACGAAGCGGACATGCGGATTGAGCGCCGCGATCCGCTCGGCCGCGCTCTCGACCTTGTGCCGGCCGATATCAGGCGTCGTGTGGATCACCTGGCGCTGCAGATTGGACAGCGAGACCACGTCGTCATCGACCACGCCGAGCGTGCCGATGCCGGCGGCAGCGAGATACATCAGCGCGGGCGCGCCGAGCCCGCCGGCGCCGATCACCAGCGCGGAGGCCTTTTTCAGCGCGGCCTGGCCGGGACCACCGACATCGCGCAGCACGATATGGCGGGCATAGCGTTCGAGTTCGTCCGGGCTCAGCACCTTCTCTTACTCCTGAACCACCCCAACATTGTTCGCGACCAACGAGATGTGCTTCAATGGCAGCACGTTCAATGGGCTGGCTGGATTTGTCATGAGATCGATGCTTGCGGCAACACTGATGTTGGCGTCCGCCACGGGTGCGAGCGCCCAGATGACGACGTCGCAGGTCCCCGGCACCAAGCCGAAGACGGTCCAGACCGTGCCGATCCAGCCGCCCGCCCTGCAAACGGCATCGGAAACGGCCAATGCGATGGCGCAGGCCGAGCGGCTGTCGCTTCAGTCCGACCTCGCCTGGGTCGGCGAATATAACGGCGCCATCACCGGCGACGTCAGCGAGCGCATGGTCAACGCCATCAAGGAATACCAGAAGAACAAGGGCGGCAAGCCGACCGGCGTGCTCAATCCGCAGGAGCGCGCCGCGCTCGCCGAGACCGCGCGGCGCAAGCAGGAGGGCGTCGGCTGGAGGATCGTCACCGAGATGACCAGCGGCGCGCGGCTCGGCATTCCCTCAAAACTGGTGCCGCAGCAGGTCACCGACGCCAACGGCTCGAAATGGACCTCGCCGACCGGAACCGTGCAGATATCGCTCAGCCGCCGCAAGGAGGCGAACCCGACCACGGCAAAGCTCGCGGATGCCGAGAAGAAGGAGCCTACGGGGCGCAAGATCGACTACACCGTGGTGAAGCCCGATTTCTTCGTGCTGTCGGGATTGCAGGGCCTGAAGAAATTCTACGTGCGCGGCACCTTCAAGGGCGATGAAGTCCGCATCATGACGATCCTCTATGACCAGGCGACCGAGAACACGGTCGAGCCGGTCGTGATCGCGATGTCGAGCGCGTTCAATGCGTTTCCATCGGGGCCGCAAGCCGGACCGCCGCCGCGCAAGACCGTCGAATACGGCACCGGCATCGTCGTCAGCGACGATGGCGCGATCGTCTCCGACCGCCTCGTCACCGACAGCTGCCTCGCGATCACGATCGCGGGCTATGGCAGCGCCGACCGCCTCGCCGAGGACAAGGAGCACGATCTCGCGCTGCTGCACATCTACGGCGCGCGCGGATTGAAGCCGCTCAGCCTCGCCGGTGGCGCGGCGAAGGCGAGTGTCGATGTCATCGGCATCGCCGATCCGCAAAGCCAGGGCGGCGCGGCGGGCGTGTCGAGCGTCAAAGGCGCGCTTTCGCCGGTGACATCAAGCGATTCCGCGCTGACCCCTCCGCCTGCAGTCGGCTTCTCCGGCGGCCCCGCCATCGATGGGGACGGCAAATTCGCCGGCGTCGCGCTGCTGAAGCCTGCAGTGATCGCAGGACCCGCAACGTCTGTGCCGGCATCACAGGCGGTGATGGTCTCAGCAGAAACGGTGCGTGATTTCCTGAAGGCGAACGCCGTCAGCGCGAACGGCACATCGACCGATGCAAAAGCCGCCGTCGTGCGCGTGATCTGCGTGCGGAAGTAGCAGAGCAGCCGCAACTTTTGTGAGTGGCTTCGCCGCAACGAAGTCACGGAAGCCGTGCTAGCCTCCCCTCCAGACGCAATCGTAATGCGCCCCGACGGGAGGAAATCATGAAAACCTATCAGCTCTATATCAACGGCGAGTATGTCGATCCCGCCAATGGCGAGTGGTTCGACTCGATCGATCCTTATCAAGGCAAGCCCTGGGCAAAGATTCCGCGCGGATCGGCTGCCGATGCCGACAAGGCCGTGAAGGCCGCCAACGAGGCGATGTGGCGCGGTCCATGGGCGAAGATGACGGCCTCGGCCCGCGGCAAGGTGATGCGCAAGCTCGGCGATCTGGTCGCAGCGAATGCGGAGCGCCTCGCCGAGATCGAGGTGCGCGACAACGGAAAGCTGATGGCGGAGATGCACGGCCAGCTCCGCTACCATCCGGAATGGTGGTGGTACTTCGGCGGGCTCGTCGACAAGCTGGAGGGCGGCCTCGTGCCGATCGACAAGGCCGACACTTTTGCCTACACGACGCATGAGCCCGTCGGCGTCGTAGCCGCGCTGACCGCCTGGAACTCGCCGCTGCTCTTTGTCGCATGGAAATGCGCCGCAGCTCTCGCCGCCGGGTGCGCCGTCGTCGTCAAGCCATCCGAGTTCACCTCGGCGAGCACGCTCGAATTCGCCGCGCTGACGAAGGAGGCCGGGCTTCCCGACGGCATCTTCAACGTCGTCACCGGCTTCGGTCCGGAGATCGGCAGCGAGCTGATCTCGCATCCCGGTGTCGCCAAGATCACCTTCACCGGCTCGGACACCACGGGCGCACGGGTCTATGAGACTGCCGCGCGCAGCCTGAAGCGGGTATCGCTGGAGCTCGGCGGCAAGTCGCCCAACATCGTGTTCGAGGATGCCGACCTCGCCGCGGCCGCCGCCGGCGCCGTCTCCGGCATCTTCGCCGCGACGGGCCAGACCTGTATCGCCGGATCGCGCCTGCTCGTGCAGCGCTCGATCAAGGACAAGTTCGTGGACCGCCTGCTCGAGCTCGCGCGCTCCGCCAAGATCGGCAATCCCATGCAGGCCGACACGAATATCGGTCCTGTCACGACGCCCGCGCAATACAAGAAGATCCTCGACTATATCGACATCGCGAAGGCTGAAGGCGCGCGCTGCCTGCTTGGCGGCAAGCCGGCCTCCGGCGAAGGCATCATGGGCGGCCAGTTCGTCGAGCCGACCATCTTTACCGATGTCGACAATTCCATGCGGATCGCGCGCGAAGAGGTGTTCGGGCCGGTGCTCTCGATCATCGCCTTCGATACCGAGGAGGACGCCATCCGCATCGCCAATGACACGATCTATGGCCTGGCGGCCGGCATCTGGACCCGTGATCTGGCGCGCGCCATCCGCGTGCCGAAGCAACTGCGCGCCGGAACCGTCTGGGTGAACACTTATCGCGCCATCAGCTACATGATGCCATTCGGCGGCATGAAGCATTCCGGCGTCGGCCGCGAGAGCGGCATCGACGCGGTGCGCGAATATCAGGAGACGAAGAGCGTGTGGATCTCGACCGCGACGGAGGTGCCGGCGAATCCGTTCGTCATGCGGTAGGACAGGGCGATTGTTGTCTCCTCTGCGACGCCTGACTGCGGCGCGCATCTGGATGAGCACGCGAGGCGCCGCGACATTCACAACTCTCGTGTCCCGGACGCGACGCAGCGCGAAGCGGTGCGGCGCTGAGCCGGGACCCAATTCCCCGAAGCCCGCGAGAATTTTTCTGGGCCCCGGCTCAGCAGCGCACCACTGCGTGATGCGCTGCGTCCGGGGCACGAGGACTAACTCAACCTGAACCGCACCCCGCTCTTCGCAAGACCACCCGAGATCCCGACCGGGGTGCCGTCGGCGCGCCAGCAGGCGGCGCCGGTCATGGTGCCGTCGTCGTGGAAGGCGATGCCGTTCATGCCGCCGGCAACCGTCGCAACCGGCTGCACCTTGTGGCCGAGCGCGGCGAGCTTTGTGCGCACGCTCTCCGGAACCTTCTGCTCGACCTCGAGCGCGTTGCCTTCGGTCCAGACCCGCGGCGCCTCGACGGCTTCCTGCAGGCTCATGCCGTGATCGATCAGATTGACCAGCGCCTGCATCGCGCTCGGGAAGATGCGCTTGCCTCCGGGCAGGCCGAGCGCATAGCGCAGCTTGCCGTCGCGCAGCGCCATCATCGGCGACATCGAGGTCGTCACGCGCTTGCCGGGAGCCAGCGACAGCGCGTGGCCCGGACGCGGATCGAACAGGTTCATGTAATTGTTGGCGATGGCGCCGAGGCCCGGGATCATGATCTTGGCGCCGAACAGATTGTTGATGGTCTGCGTGGTCGCGACCACGTTGCCTAAGCTGTCGGCCGCCGTCATGTGCGTGGTATGCGCGCCTTCGAGCTGCGTCACGCCGGCGCCAAAAGCCTGCGCGCGCGCCGGATCGATGGCGCGGCGGCGCTCCTCGGCGTAGGCCTTTGACGTCAGCTTTTCCACGGGCACGCCGACATAGTCAGGATCGCCGCTGGCCGCGGCGCGATCGGCAAAGGCGATCTTCAGGACCTCGGCGAGGTAATGAATGGTCTCTGATGTGCCGAAGCCGAGCCCGCCGATATCGTAGCCCTCCAGAATGTTCAGCATCTGCGCGATGTGCACACCGGACGCCGCAGGCGGCGGCGGGCCGAAGATGGTCCAGCCGCGATAGTCGGCGCGGATCGGCTGCCGCTCGACCGTCTTGTAGCTGGTGAGATCGTTGCGGCGGATGAAGCCGCCGGTCTTTTCCATGTAGTCGGCGAGGATGTCACCGAGCGGCCCTTCGTAGAGGGCTTGCTCGCCGTGATCGGCGATATAGCGCAGCGTCTCGGCATATTCGGACTGCACCACGCGCTCGCCGACCTTCAGCGGCTCGCCGTCAGGCAGATAGATCGCCGCGATCGGCTTGTCCTTGCGCATCTCGGCGGCGCTCTCGCTGATGCATTCGTGCAGATAGGGCGTCGCCGCATAGCCGCGCGCGGCGTGCTTGATCGCGGGCTGCATGACATCGGCCAGCGGCATGGTGCCGAACCGGCGCAGCGTCTCGCACCAGGCTTTCAGCGAGCCCGGCGTCGCCACCGCCTTCGGGCCGTTGAGGTTCTCGTTGCCGATTGTGTCGAACACGTCATGGGCTGAGCCCGGCTTCGAGGTGTAGGTGGTGTCGCGTACCGCGGCGGGCACGGTGCTCTGGCCGTCGATGAAGCGGTGGCTGCCGTCAGCGAGGCGGATATGCGCCATGCCACCGCCGATGATGCCGACCATCATCGGCTCGACCACGGTCAGCGTGAACAGGGTGGCGATCGCGGCATCGATGGCGTTGCCGCCGGCGGCCAGCATCTCGGCGCCGGCGCTGGAGGCCAGCGGATGGTTGCTCACCACCATGCCGCGGCTCGAGACCGCCGGCATCTTCTGGCAATCAAAGGTGGTCGCCGTCCGGTCGCGCCAATTGCCGCTCATTCCGCATGCCCCTCTCATTCACGGCGGCGAGCACATCATGCGCGCGACAACGGGTCCAGTGTTGGTACGGATTGGCTGGCATTCCCGATTCTGCCATCATCGTACCCGTTGATTCGGACATCCGCGGTCCCCCTTTGGACCGGGCAGGGCACGTCCTGAGCAAGAAGAGCTCAGCATCGAGAAGCGATGCACGTTCGCGTGTGGCGTTACCCCAAAGACCCAGGCATTCCAAAGGAATCGACTTCCCATGCATACGATCGTACTGGCCACCCAAAAGGGCGGCAGTGGCAAGAGCACGCTCGCCATCGGCCTCGCGCTGGCTGCCAAGCAGGCCGGCTTCACCGTCCGCCTGATCGAAACCGACCCGCAGGGCACCCTGTCCAACTGGCAGCGCCGCCGCAACAATGACGACATCGTCGTCGAGCCGATCTATCAAGCCGCCAACATCGAGCCGCGCCTGAAGATGCTGGCCGACAGCGGCCTCCAGATCGCGATCGTCGACACCGCGGCCGGCCTCAGCGCCGCCACCACCGCCGCGATCCGCCATTCCGACCTCTGCCTGATCCCGGCCCGCCCGAGCGTCGCCGACATCGAGGCGACCATCTCGACGCTGAGCGTCGCGCGCGCCTGGAAGCGGCCCTACAGCTTCGTGCTGAACCAGACGCCGATCCGCGGCCAGCGCATCGACAATGCCGCGGTCGCCCTCGCCGAGGAAGCCGCGCTCGATCTCGCGGACGTGCTGGCACGCCCGCTGATCGTGATGCGCAACGATCACCAGGACGCACTCGCCTCAGGCCTCGCCGTCAGCGAATTCGCGCCGAACGGCAAGTCGGCCGACGAGATTCGCGGCCTCTGGCGCTGGATCGAGACCCGTCTCGAACTCGAAGCCACCACCGATGTGCTGATCGACCAGGTCATCTCGGCCGCCGACGGCGTGCTGCACATCGCCGCCGAACAGGCTGCGGACGAGACCAAGATCCTGGCGTCCTGAGCGGGGCAATCGCTCTGACGACAGCCGGCCCTTCACCATCCGGAAGGGCCCCAACGACGAAGCAATCCGGCCACCAGCCCAGCCGGATTGCTTCGCTTCGTGTTTTTTGAGGAGGGCTCTCTTGTAGCCCGGATGGAGCGAAGCGAAATCCGGGAAAATCTTTCCGCGGAAAGTCTGGACCCGGATTGCGCTACGCTCCATCCGGGCTACGGCGCTGCGTCACTTCTGGCACTTCGAGCACCAGAACGTCGACCGGCCGTTCTGGGTGAAACGCTTGACCGTGCCGCCGCAGCCGGGCGTCGTGCATTTCTCGCCCTCGCGGTCGTAGACCTTGAAGGAGTGCTGGAAATAGCCGAGCTCGCCCGAGGTCTGGCGATGATCGCGCAGTGACGATCCGCCGGCCTTGATGGCGTCGTTGAGCACGGTGTGGATCGCGCTGACCAATCGCTTGGCATGATCGGTCGGCTCGCCGCCGCCCACGCCCTTGCGACCCTTGGTCGCGAGCGTCGCCGCGATCCGGCGCGGCGACAAATGCGAGCGATGCAGCGCCTCGCACACATAGATGTTGCCGAGGCCTGCGACCACGCGCTGGTCGAGTAGCGCCGCTTTGAGGCTGGTCGTTTTGCCCTCGCACGACCTTGCCAGCATCGCCGCGTCGAACTCGTTGCCGAGCGGCTCGGGGCCGAGGTCACGCAGCAGCGGCTCGTCCTCGAGCGCGTTGCGCGCGATCACTTTCATGTAACCGAAGCGGCGCGGGTCGTTGAACACGATGTCGGCGCCGGAAGACATCCGAAACAGCACGTGATCGTGCGTGGAATCCTTAGCCTTGGCATAGTGAAACTCGCCGGGCACAGCCTCGTTGTCCGGCTTGATGACGCGGAACGAGCCCGACATGCCAAGATGCATCAGCAGCACGTCGCCGGAGGCGAGATCGGCCATGAGATATTTTGCACGGCGGCCGAGCCCGGTGACGACCTGCCCCTGGAGCCGGGCCACGAAATCCGGCTGGAACGGAAAGCGCAGATCCGGCCGGCGGGCCTCCGCGACGACGATTTTCGCCCCCTCCATGACGGGTTGAAGGCCGCGGCGGACGGTCTCGACTTCGGGCAATTCAGGCATGGTCAGGCATTCACCTTATGAAGGCGGTGTGATAGCGCCATTGCGGCGGGCAGGCTATGGTCCGCCTCGTGGAGTAGAGTAATGGATCGACCGGGCGAAACCACGCATTTTGGCTTCAGGGACGTCCCCCTGGGCGACAAGCAGACGCTGGTGAACGATGTGTTTCACAGCGTGGCGTCGCGCTATGATTTGATGAACGATTTGATGTCCGGCGGCCTGCACCGGGTCTGGAAGGACATCATGATCACCGCGCTCGACCCGCCCCGGAGCGACCGGCCGTTCGCGTTGCTCGACGTTGCCGGCGGTACCGGCGACATCTCGTTCCGCGCCGCCAAGGCGGCAGGCGCGGGCTTCCATGCCACCGTCTGCGACATCAATTCCGACATGCTGGCCGTGGGCCGCGAGCGTGCCGCCAAGCGCCATCTCGATACCCAGGTCGATTTCGTCGAGGGCAATGCCGAGGCGCTGGCCTTCGCCGACCGCAGCTTCGACGCATATACGATCGCGTTCGGCATTCGCAACGTGCCCCAGATCGACAAGGCGCTGCGCGAGGCCTATCGCGTGCTCAGACCCGGCAGCCGCTTCCTGTGCCTGGAATTCTCCACCGTCGAGATGCCCGGCCTCGACAAGATCTATGACCTGTTCTCGTTCAAGGTGATCCCGCCGCTCGGCCGCATGGTCACGGGCGACGCCGAGTCCTACCAGTATCTGGTCGAATCGATCCGTAAGTTTCCGAAACCCAACACCTTCGCCGACATGATCCGCGACGCCGGCTTTTCCCGCGTCAGCTGGCAGACCTTGTCCGGCGGCATCGTCGCACTGCATTCGGGCTGGCGTTTGTGATCTCTGCCTTCACCCACATTGCGCGCCTGATGCGCGCCGCGTTCGTGTTTGCGCGCGAGGGCGTGTTCGGCTCCGTCGATCCGAGCCTGGTGCCGCCGCCCGGGCAGCTCGCGCTGAAACTCGCCCGCCTCGTCGAACGCCGCGGCGTCAAGCAGGGACCCCGGATCTCACGCGCGCTGACGCGGATGGGGCCGGCCTATCTCAAGCTCGGCCAGTTCCTGGCGACGCGCCCTGATGTCGTCGGCTTCAACATGGCCCGCGACCTCGAAAGCCTGCAGGATCGCCTGCCACCGTTTTCGCAGGCCGAAGCTGAGGCCGCCATCGCGACGTCGCTGGAGCGGCCCCTGAAGGATGTGTTCGTGAGCTTCGGTCCGCCGGTCGCGGCCGCCTCGATCGCACAGGTGCATCGCGGCGAGGTGCTGCGCGACGGCATCCGCAAGGCGGTCGCGGTCAAGGTGCTCAGGCCGAACGTGGCGTCGCGCTTCCGCCGCGACCTCTCCGACTTCTTCTTCGTCGCACACAAGGCAGAGACCTATTCGGCCGAGGCGCGGCGGCTGCGCCTCGTCGAGGTCATCAACACCATGTCGCGTTCGGTCGCGATGGAGATGGATCTGCGGCTGGAAGCCGCCGCGCTGTCCGAGATGGCGGAGAACACGCAGGACGATCCTGATTTCCGCGTGCCGACCGTCGACTGGGACCGCACCACGCACAACGTGCTGACGATGGAGTGGATCGACGGCATCGCGCTGAACGACCACAAGCGCCTGGCAGAGGCGCATGTCGATCTGCCCGATCTCGGCCGCAAGGTGATCCAGAGCTTTCTGCGCCACGCGCTGCGCGACGGCTTCTTCCACGCCGACATGCATCCGGGCAATCTGTTCCTCGATGATGCCGGCCGCCTTGTCGCGGTCGATTTCGGCATCATGGGCCGGCTCGGCATGAAGGAGCGGCGCTTCCTCGCCGAAATCCTGCTCGGCTTCATCACCCGCGACTATCGTCGCGTCGCCGAAGTGCATTTCGAGGCGGGCTACGTGCCTGCGCATCACTCGGTCGAGAACTTTGCGCAGGCCATCCGCGCCATCGGCGAGCCGATCCACAACCGCACCGCCGAGGAGATCTCGATGGCGCGGCTGCTGACGCTGCTGCTCGAGGTCACCGGCCTGTTCGACATGACGACGCGGCCCGAATTGATCCTGCTGCAGAAGACCATGGTCGTGGTCGAGGGCGTGGCCCGCGGCTTCGACCCCAAGCTCGACATCTGGAAGGTTGCCGATCCCGTGGTGCGCGAATGGATCGAGCGCAATCTCGGCCCGATCGGCCGGGTGCAGGGCGCGCTGGCCGGTGGCGGCGACATCGCCCGCGTGCTGATGCGCCTGCCCGACATCGTGCAGCGCTCGGTCACGGTGCTCGAGCAGCTCGAGGCCATGACGCGGGACGGCATTCGGCTGTCGCCGGAGAGCATCGCCGCGATGGGGCGCAGCGAAGGCCGCAAGAACCGCTGGCGCACCGTGGCGCTCTGGATCATCGCCGCCACCTTCATCGGAATCCTGATCGCCGTCCGGAATCTCTGATTGCACTGCAATCACACGGATGATAGCATCGCTGTCATTCCGTGCTGGAGGGGCGTCATGGCAAGCCTGACCATCCGCAAGCTCGACGACGCCGTCAAAGACTATCTGCGGCTGCGCTCGGCCAAGAACCACAGGTCGGTCGAGGAAGAAGTCCGGGTCATCCTGCGGGAGCTGATCGAGGGCAGGGAGGAGCCGCTGACGCCGTTTTCGGCGCCGCCGGCCCTATCCGCCGCCCCCACGCCCCACCGCACCGGCGCCGTCCCCGAGGCCAGTGTCACCCTGATCATCGGCGGCGGGATCGCGGCCTACAAGTCGCTCGACCTGATCCGCCGGCTGAAGGAGCGGCGCATCGAGGTCCGCTGCGTGCTGACCAAGGCGGCGCAGCAATTCGTCACGCCGCTGGCCGTGAGCGCGCTGTCGCATGAGCGCGTCTACACCGACCTGTTCGACCCCCAGAGCGAGTTCGACGCCGGTCACATCCGCCTCGCCCGCGAGTGCGATCTGATCGTGGTGGCGCCGGCGACCGCCGACCTGATGGCGAAGATGGCCAACGGCCATGCCGACGATCTCGCCAGCGCCATCCTGCTCGCGGCCAATCGCAAGATCCTGCTGGCGCCGGCGATGAACCCGCTGATGTGGAACAACGCCGCCACCCGCCGCAACGTCGCGCAGCTCCAGCGCGACGGCGGCGTCGTGCTGGTCGGACCCAATTCCGGCGAGATGGCGGAGGCCGGCGAGGCCGGCGTCGGCCGCATGTCGGAAGCGATCGAGATCGCCACCGCCGCCGAGCGTCTGCTGCGGCCGCCGGCGCCGCGCCCGCTCGCCGGCAAGCGCGTGCTGATCACCGCGGGTCCCACGCATGAGCCGATCGATCCGGTGCGCTATATCGCCAACCGTTCCTCCGGCAAGCAGGGCTTTGCCATCGCCGCCGCAGCACAAGCTGCCGGCGCCGAGGTGATTTTGGTCAGCGGCCCGGTCGATCTCGACGATCCCGCCGGCGTCACCGTCAGGCATGTCGAATCCGCGCGGCAGATGCTGGAGCAGGTGCAGGCCGCGCTTCCCGCCGACATCGCCATCTTCGCGGCCGCGGTGGCCGACTGGCGCGTCGCCAATGAGGGCGAGCAGAAGCTGAAGAAGACCTCGGCCGGCATGCCGCCGCTTCAGCTGGTCGAGAACCCCGACATCCTCGCGACGATCTCGAAGCTGACCGACAAGCGCCCGCCGCTGGTGATCGGCTTTGCCGCCGAGACCGAGCATCTCATCGACAACGCCAAATCGAAGCTCGCCCGCAAGGGCTGCGACTGGATCGTCGCCAACGACGTCTCGCCCGCCACCGGCGTGATGGGCGGCGACCGCAACACCGTGCACCTCATCAGCAAGAATGCTGAGAACAACGGCGAGATCATTGTTGATTCCTGGCCGGTGATGACCAAGGAACAGGTCGCCGTCGAACTGGTCGCACATGTCGCAAGAAGCGTGACCGGCAAATCCCTGGAGTCCGCGTCTTGAGCACGAAGGTCACCGTCGAACTGCAACGCCTCGCCCACGCCGAAGGCCTGCCGCTGCCGGCCTATCAGACCGCGGAAGCTGCCGGTCTCGACTTGATGGCGGCGGTGCCGGAGGGCGAGCCGATGACGCTCGCCCCCGGCCAATATGCGCTGGTACCGACCGGCCTTGCGATCGCATTGCCGCCCGCCTTTGAAGCCCAGGTGCGGCCGCGCTCGGGGCTTGCCGCCAAGCACGGCGTCACCGTGCTGAACTCGCCGGGCACGATCGACGCCGACTACCGCGGCGAGATCAAGGTGATCCTGATCAACCACGGCACCGCGCCGTTCGTGATCAAGCGCGGCGAGCGCATCGCTCAGATGGTGATCGCGCCCGTGGTGCAGGCCGCGCTGGTTCCCGTCGCGGAATTGTCCGAAACCGATCGCGGCGCCGGCGGCTTCGGCTCGACCGGCCGCTAACACGCGGAAATCCCAGTCGAATCATCCCGCAGAAGCACGTGGACGGGAACCCCGCGCCCGGCATTTTTTTGGGACCGCCTTTGCGTTCACGGTCTGGACTCTTACCGGTGGAGTCACGGTGAGGGTATTGTCGTTTGATTCGCGCACGACGGGGGTCGTAGCGCGTACATTCGTGCGGTCTTGGGGCAACTATGTCAGGCGTGATCGTGTCGATGCGTCGGACGCTGCTGTCGTGCACATCGCTCGTGCGCAACGGCCTTTTCGGGAGCGCCCTCGCGGCGCTGCTGCCGGCTGCGCCGGCTGAGGCGGCCGACCTCGTCGACACACTCTCGATAATGCTGGACTTCAACCGGCAGGAACTCGCGGTGCTCGCCACCGCGCTGGCCCTGCTCGGCTTCTCGGTCGTGGCCGCGATCCTGCTGATGCGCACCCGCGTGCGCACGGCGAACAGCGAGGCGCGGCTGCGCGCGCGAATCGGGGAACTCCAGCTCCAGGCCGACCGCTTCGGCGCTCTGCTGTTCGCCGAGCCGCAGATCCTGATCTCCTGGCCGGCCGGCGACAATCGTGCGCAGATCTCCGGCGATATCTCGATGGTGCTGCCGCGCGACTCCTCGCCGCAGCGCGTGCTGGCGTTCGGAACCTGGCTGCCGCCGGAGCCCGCGCTGCAGATGGACCACGCCGTCGATGCATTGCGCGACCGCGGCGACGGCTTCCAGCTGACGCTGACCACCGCCCACGGTCACACGCTGGAGGCGATCGGCCGCGCCATCGGCGGCCAAGCCATTGTCAGGATTCGCGAACTCTCTGGTTTGCGGCGCGATCTGGCCGAGACCCATCTGCGCTACAAGGCGCTCTCCGACGAGACCGAGATGCTGCGCGGCTTTGCCGCCGCCTCACCCTGGCCGATCTGGGCGAAGGCTGCGAACGGCGCGCTCACTTTCGCCAATCCGGCCTATGTGCGCGCGACCGAGGCGAGCAGCGTCACCGACGCCCAGGAGCGCAAGCTCGAGCTGCTCGACAGCGCCGACCGCGCCGCGATGGAGCGGGGCCTGAAGGACGCCGCCAATTTCACCTCGCGGCTGCCGATCGTGATCGGCGGCGAGCGGCGCATGTATGACGTGCGCGCGGTCAATGTCGGCAGCGGCAGTGTCGGCGTCGCCATCGACGCCAGCGAGGCGGATGCGCTGAGCTCGGCGCTGGTGCGGATGGCGGAGGCGCATCGCCGCACCCTGGACCAGCTCTCTTCCGGCGTCGCCGTGTTCGACGGCCAGCGGCGGCTTGCCTTCTACAATGATTCCTACCGCCGGCTGTGGGACCTCGACCGCAACTTCCTCGACGCCAACCCTGACGATTCCAGCGTGCTCGACCAGCTCCGCGCGGCGCGCAAGCTGCAGGAGCAGCCCGATTTCCGCGCCTGGAAGGCCAAGCTGCACGAAGCCTATCACGCGGTCGAGACCGCCAAAGACACTTGGTATCTGCCCGACGGCCGCGCGCTCTCCGTCGTCACCACGCCGAACCCGGAGGGCGGCGTCACCTATCTGTTCGACGACGTCACCGAGAGCCTCGAGCTCGCCCGCCGCTTCGACGGCATGATCCGGGTCCAGCGCGAGACGCTGGACAGCCTCGCCGAGGGCGTCGCGGTGTTCGGCAGCAACGGCAAGGCGCAACTGTTCAATCCGGCCTTCGTCCGGATGTGGAAGCTGTCGAGCGATGCCATGCGCGACGAGCCGCACATCCAGACCGTCGAAGGCTGGTGCCATCAGCTGTTCGACGATCCGCAAGTCTGGCGACAGATCCGCGAGGCCATCACCTCGATCGAGAACCGCGCCGACGTGCCGCTCAAGCTGGAGCGCAAGGACGGCAGCGTGCTCGACGGCATGATGCGGCCGTTGCCTGACGGCGCCACCATGCTGACATTCCAGGACATCACCGACACCGAGAATGTCGAGCGCGCGCTGCGCGAGCGCAACGAGGCGCTGGAGGCTGCCGACCAGATGAAGGTGGATTTCGTCCACCACGTCTCCTACGAGCTGCGCTCGCCACTGACCACCATCATCGGCTTCGCGCACTTCCTCAGCGATCCCTCGACCGGACCGCTGACGCCGAAGCAGGCCGAATATCTCGACTACGTCACCAAATCGACCAACGCGCTGCTGGCGCTGACCAACAACATTCTCGATCTCGCCACCATCGACGCCGGCGCGATGAAGCTGGAACTCGGTCCGGTCGACGTCAGCAAGACCATCGAGCTCGCCGCCGAGGGCATCCAGGACCGCCTCGCCACCGACCGCATCCGCCTCAAGGTCGAGATCGCGCCCGATGTCGGCAGCTTCGTCGGCGACGAGAAGCGCGTGGTGCAGGTGCTCTATAACCTCCTCGCCAACGCCGTCGGGTTTTCTCCACAGGATTCCACCGTCGGCATCAGCGCGCGGCGCACCGAGCGCAGCGTGGTCTTCACTGTGACAGATTCCGGGCCTGGAATACCTGCCGACATGAAGGACAAGGTGTTCAACTGGTTCGAAAGCCGCTCGCAGGGGTCGCGTCACCGCGGCGCCGGGCTCGGCCTGTCGCTGGTGCGCTCCTTTGTCGAGCTGCATGGCGGCAAGGTGCGGGTGGATTCGATCGTCGGCCGCGGCACGGTCGTGATCTGCGATTTCCCGACCGACCAGGCGGCGCATCGCGACGCCGCCGAATGACAGAACCCGCCAAACTCTCCGTCGCGCTTCACAACGAGACGGCGACTGCGCAATTGATGGCCGATCTCGCGCTGCTGGTCGGCCCTGGTGACGTCATCACGCTCACCGGCGATCTCGGCGCCGGCAAGACCGCTGCCGCGCGCGCGATGATCCGCTACCTCGCCGACGACGAGGAGCTGGAGGTGCCAAGCCCAACCTTCACGCTGGTGCAGGGCTACGAGCTGCCGCCCTTCCCGGTGATGCATGCCGACCTCTACCGCGTCGAGGACCAGAACGAGCTCGAGGAGATCGGGCTGTCGCCGCTGCCCGATGCCACGCTGGTGCTGATCGAATGGCCGGAGCGCGCACCGTCGGCAATGCCCGAAGACCGCATCGACATCGCGCTGACGCATCGTCCCGCGCTGGGCTCGAATGCACGCGCCGCCGACATCACCGGACACGGCAAGGCCGCCGCCGCGATCGCGCGGCTGAAGGCGCTGCGCGAATTCCTCGGCGCATCCGGCTACATGGATGCCACGCGAAAGCGCATGGCCGGCGATGCCTCGACGCGCTCCTATGCGCGGCTGCTGCGCGACGATGGCGTCGTCATCCTCATGAACTCGCCGCAGCGTCCTGACGGTGCGGCGCTCTACAACGGAAAGTCCTACAGCGCCGCGGTGCATCTCGCCGAGAACATCAAACCCTTCGTCGCCATCGACGAAGGCCTGCGTGCGCAAGGCCTCTCCGCACCAAAGATCCATCATTTCGATCTCGACCACGGCTTTCTGATCAGCGAAGACTTCGGCAGCGAAGGCGTGATCGAGGGCGATCCGCCGCGCCCCATTGTCGAGCGCTACGAGGTTGCAACCGACGCGCTGGCCCTGCTGCACGGCAAGACATTGCCGGAGACGCTGCCGCTGGCGGATCAGACCTACACCATTCCGGCGTTCGACACCGAGGCGCTGCTGATCGAGATCGGGCTGATGCCGGAATGGTATCTGCCCGATCGCGATGCGTCGCTGAGCGACGAGAAGCGCGCTGAATTCTTCGCGATGTGGCGCGAACTGCTGAAGAAGCCGCTGGCTGCGCCGAAGACCTGGATCATCCGCGACTATCATTCGCCGAATCTGATCTGGCTCGCCGACCGCAACGGCATCGAACGCGTCGGCGTGATCGACTTCCAGGACACCGTGCTGGGCCCGCAATCCTACGACGTCGTCTCGCTGCTGCAGGACGCCCGCATCGACGTGCCCGAGAACATCGAGCTCTCGCTGCTGTCGCGCTACATCAAGGCGCGACGCACGGGCGATGCGAGCTTCGACGCCGCAGGCTTCGCCGAGCTCTACGCCATCATGTCGGCGCAGCGGAACACGCGCCTGCTCGGCACCTTCGCCCGCCTCAACCGCCGCGACGGCAAGCCGCATTACCTGCGCCACCAGCCGCGGATCTGGACCTATTTGCAGCGCTCCCTGGCGCATCCGGCGCTCGGCGCCTTGCGCGACTGGTATCTCGCCAACGTCCCGCCGCCCAAAACCTGATCCGGAACCGGTTTACCGGCTGTTAGCCATCCCATCGGTATCATCGACCGCAGGCAGCCGGACAAGGACGGGCTGGAGCAAGGGCAGATGGCGGTCAAGACGGACCAGCGTGGCAACAGCCGGGTTGTTTTCGAGCGCGGTATACCGGCCCAGATGATGGGAATCGACGGCACCTGGCGGCGCGAATGCACCATGGAGGACGTCTCCGAGAGCGGCGCCAAGCTGACGATCGACGGTTCCGTTGAGGGCCTGCATCTGAAGGAATTTTTTCTCCTGCTGTCGTCGACCGGACTTGCGTACCGGCGCTGCGAGCTGGCCTGGGTCAATGGCGACCAGATCGGCGTCAATTTCCTGAAGATCGGCGAAAAGAAGAAAAAGGCGCGCTCCACAGCCGTTGGGGCGTGACGGCAACACTCGTCGCACAACCGTCACGGCGGGTGATTAAGGCGGGTTGGATGCGGTGCGGCTGGCCCCGTCCCGTGCTAGGATTGCTGCAAACACGAAATCAATTGGTCCGAGACAGATAGAGTCTGAGAAAGCGAAGGATGTCCGTCAAGCCAACCAAAGCCATGGTGCTCGCCGCAGGGTTCGGCCTGCGCATGCGTCCGCTGACGGATAAGATGCCGAAGCCGATGGTGCCGGTGGCCGGCCAGCCGCTGCTCGACCACGTGCTCGACAAGCTCGCCCAGGCCGGCGTCGCTGACGCCGTGGTCAACGTGCACTATCTGCCGGACCAGATCATCGACCACACCGCAACGCGCCAGCATCCCCGCGTCACCATCTCGGACGAGCGCGACCAGGTGCTCGGCACCGGCGGCGGCGTGGTCAAGGCGCTGCCGCTGCTCGGCGACGCGCCATTCTTCCACGTCAATTCCGACACGCTGTGGATCGACGGCGTGCGTTCGAACCTGACGCGGCTTGCCGAAAACTTCGACCCCGCGCGCATGGACATCCTGCTGCTGATGGCGCCGACCGCCACCAGCATCGGCTATAGCGGCCGCGGCGATTACGGCATGATGCCCGACGGCGCCCTGCGCAAGCGTAAGGAAAAAGAGATCGTTCCGTTCGTCTATGCCGGCGCCGCGATCCTCTCGCCGACAATCTTCGCCGATGCGCCGCAGGGCGAGTTCTCGCTGACCAAAATGTTCGACCGCGCCAACGAGCAGGAGCGCCTGTTCGGCCTCCGCCTCGACGGCGTCTGGATGCATGTCGGCACGCCGGATGCCGTGCACGCCGCGGAAGAGGCGTTTCTGGAGAGCGTGGCTTAGGGCCTGCTCTCTTGTCCCGGACGCGGTGCGGCGCGAAGTGCCGCTCCGCAGAGCCGGGACCCACACCATCCTCACTTGCGGAACGAAGTGTCCTGGGCCCCGGCTCAGCAGCGCATCACTGCGTGCTGCGCTGCGTCCGGAGCACGAGGCCACGAACAGCGGGGATGACTCCCTCCCGGCCCATGACCATTCGAGTCCGCCTCCCTATATTGCCCTGATCCCGAATCAGGCAGCCCATGCGCGTTTTCAGCGTCCCCCTCTCCGTCCCGTTCCTGCGCACGATCGTCTCGGCCCTGCTGGATGGCCGGCTGGTGGAGGGATTCGAGGCGCGCAAGGAACCGGCGCGGCTGGCCGACGCCACGCTGTACCTGCCGACCCGCCGCGCCATGCGCGTCGTCCGCGAGATCTTTCTCGACGAGATGAAGGCGGACGCCGTCGTGCTGCCGCGCATCGTGGCGCTCGGCGACATCGACGAGGACGAGCTCGCCTTCGCCGACGAGGGCGAGCAGTTTTCCGGCGCAACGCCGCTCGACATTCCGCCGCGGCTCGGCGAGCTGGAACGGCGGCTGACGCTGGCACAACTCGTCGCGGCCTGGGCCAAGGGCCCGGTGCTGTCGCCGCTGGTGGTCGGCGGCCCCGCCTCGACGCTGGCTCTCGCCGGCGATCTCGCGCGCCTGATCGACGACATGGTGACGCGCGGCGTCGACTGGAGCGCGCTCGACGGGCTCGTGCCTGATAACCTCGATCGCTACTGGCAGCATTCGCTCGAATTCCTGCGCATCGCCCGCATCGCCTGGCCCGGCCATCTCGCCGAGATCAACCGGATCGAGCCCGCCGCGCGGCGCGACCTGCTGATCGCGGCGGAAGCAAAGCGACTGACCGCGCATCCGCATGGCCCCGTGATCGCAGCCGGCTCGACCGGCTCGATGCCGGCCACCGCAAAGTTCCTGCACGCGGTCGCCGCGCTGCCGCATGGCGCGGTGGTGCTGCCGGGCCTCGACACCGATCTCGACGACGACGCCTGGCGCACCATCGGCGGCGTGCGTGACTCGCTCGGCAAGTTCGCGGAACATCCGGCCTCGAACCATCCGCAATATGCCATGCATGCGCTGCTGGATCGCTTCGGCATCAAGCGCAGCGACGTCGAAATCCTGCAGCCGCCGGCAGACAGCGGCCGCGATCTGCTTGCATCGGAATCGATGCGACCATCGGCCAAGACGGAAGTCTGGCACGACCGGCTGAAGCAACCCGACGTCGCTGCAAAGATCACCGGCGGCATGAAAGACCTCGCCGTAGTCGAGGCGCCCAATCCGGAGATGGAAGCGCTCGCGATTGCCATTGCGATGCGCGAGGCGCGGCATCTCGACAAATCGGCAGCGCTGGTGACGCCGGATCGCGCATTGGCGCGGCGGGTGATGGCTGCGCTGACCCGCTGGGATCTCGCCTTCGACGATTCCGGCGGCGACGTGCTGATGGAAACCTCCGCCGGCGTCTTCGCCCGGCTCACGGCGGAGGCCGCGACCAGGGGATTGGAGCCGCCGACGCTGCTGGCGATGCTGAAGCATCCGCTATGCCGGCTCGGCCGAGCGCCCGGCGCATGGAAGGCGGCGATCGAGGACCTCGAGCTTGCTGTCTTGCGCGGCACGCGCCCGCCGGCGGGCACCGGCGGTCTCCTGCGCGAATTCAACCGCTTTCGCGACGAGCTGACAAAGCTGCGGCGCGGCGAGGTCTCCGCGCTCCACAAGGCCGAGCCGCGCGCACGCCTCAAGGCCGAGGATCTCGACCACATTCAGGCACTCATCGATACCCTGCAGCGCGCGTTGGCGCCGATCGAGAGCCTGGCATCGTCAAAGCCGTTCGACTTTGCCGAGCTCGCACATCGCCACCGCGAGATCATGATCGAGCTGTCGCGCGACGAACAGGGCGTGTCGCTCGCCTTCGAAGAACGCGAGGGTCTAGCGCTCGCCAGCGCCTTCGACGATCTGCTGCGCGGCGGCACCACCAGTGGCTTGATGGTGACGCTGCCCGACTATGCCGAATTGTTCCAGACCGCGTTCAGCGATCGCGCGGTTCGGCGGCGCGACAAGCCGGGCGCGCGCCTGCAGATCTACGGTCCGCTGGAATCGCGCCTGATGCAGGCCGACCGTGTCATCGTCGGCGGCCTGATCGAGGGCGTCTGGCCGCCGGCGCCGCGGATCGATCCCTGGCTCAGCCGGCCGATGCGGCACGAGCTCGGTCTTGATCTGCCGGAACGCCGTATCGGCCTTTCCGCCCACGACTTCGCGCAACTGCTCGGCGGCGACGAGGTGATCCTCACCCATTCCGCCAAGGCTGGTGGCGCACCCGCGGTCGCCTCGCGCTTCCTGCATCGGCTGGAGGCGGTTGCGGGCGACGATCTCTGGAAGGCGGCGATTCGCGCCGGCGAGAAATACGTGCAGTTCGCGGGCGCGCTCGACCAGCCCGCCGAGGTCACGCCGATCAAGCAGCCCGAACCGCGCCCGCCGCGCGCGACGCGGCCGACAAGCATGTCGGTCACCGCGATCGAGGACTGGCTGCGCGATCCCTACACGATCTACGCCAAGTATATCCTGAAGCTTGCTGCGCTCGATCCCGTCGACATGCCGCTGTCGGCCGCCGACCGCGGCTCGGCGATCCATGATGCGCTCGGCGAGTTCACCGAGACCTATGCAGCGCATCTCCCCCCTGATCCCGCCCGCGTGCTGCGCGCGATCGGCGAAAAGTATTTCGCGCCGCTGATGGAGCGCCCCGAGGCGCGGGCGCTGTGGTGGCCGCGCTTCCAGCGCATCGCGCGCTGGTTCGGCGAATGGGAGACCACGCGGCGCGATGCGATCGAGGGGATCACCGCTGAGACGCGCGGCGAGATCTCGATCAGGCTCGACAATGAGCGCAGCTTCTCTCTCTCGGCGCGCGCCGATCGCATCGAGCGGCGCCAGGGCGGCGGCTACGCCATTCTCGACTACAAGACCGGCCAGCCGCCGACCGGCAAGCAGGTCCGCATGGGCCTGTCGCCGCAGCTCACGCTGGAAGCCGCGATTCTGCGCGAAGGCGGCTTCCCTGACATCGATGCGGGCGCATCCGTGAGCCAGCTCGTCTATGTTCGCCTCAGCGGCAACAATCCCGCCGGCGAGGAGCGCATCCTCGAGCTCAAATACAAGCCGGGCGACGAACCGCAGCCGCCGGACACCGCAGCCGCAGAAGCGCGCGCCAAGCTGGAAGCGCTGATCCGTGCCTTCGAGGACGAGAACCAGCCCTACACCTCGCTGAACCTGCCGATGTGGACCAACCGCTACGGCGCCTATGACGATCTCGCCCGGATCAAGGAATGGTCCGCGGCCGGCGGATTGGGGATCGAGGAATGGTGAAGCTGCCGCGTCCCATTCCCGACGAGGTGCGTGCGCGGCAGGCGCGCGCGTCCGATCCGACCGCATCGGCCTTCGTGTCGGCCAATGCCGGCTCGGGCAAGACGCATGTGCTGGTTCAGCGCGTGATCCGGTTGCTGCTGTCGGGCGTGCCGCCGGAAAAGATCCTCTGCATCACCTTCACCAAGGCCGCCGCCGCCAACATGGCGGAGCGCGTGTTCACCACGCTTGGCCATTGGGTGACGCTCGATGACACCGGACTCGATGCCGCGATCCGCGCGGTCGGCATCCCGCATCCTGATCGAAAACTGCGCCGCGAAGCGCGAAAGCTGTTCGCCTGCGCGCTGGAGACGCCGGGCGGCTTGAAGGTGCAGACGATCCACGCGCTCTGCACCCGCCTGCTGCAGCAATTCCCGTTCGAAGCCAACGTGCCTGCGCGCTTTTCGGTCATCGACGAGCGCGACCAGAACGACATGATGGAGCGCGCCAATCTGAAGGTGCTGCTGGAGGCCGCGCGCGATCCGGAGACCGCCACCGGCCGCGCGCTGCTGACCGCAATGGCGAGCGCCGCCGACGTCACCTTCAAGGAGGTCGTGCGCGAGGCGTGCCTGAGCCGTGACCATTTCATGGCCTGGACCGACGAAGCCGGCAACGCCGGAGCGGCGGCCGAGCAGATGGCGGCCGTGCTGGGCGTCGACGCGAGCGAGCGCATCGAGGACGTCGAGACCGAGATTCTCGACGGCCCGCATCTGCCGCGCTCACGCTGGGACGACATCGCTTTTGCGCTGGAAGACGGAAGCAAGTCCGACAACGACCAGGCCGGCCGGCTCCGCGAGGCAAAGGTCTTTTCCGGTGCCGCGCAGGTCGATGCTTATCTGTCCGTCTTCCTCACCGACGAAAAATTGTCGCGCAAGGCGGTGCTGACCAAGAAGTTCGGCGAGCACAATCCGTCCGTCGCCCGCCTGTTCGAGAACGAGGCGCTGCGCATCAGCGGACTGGTCGAGAAGCGCCGCGCGGTCACCATGCGCGACCGCACTGCGGCGCTGCTGCACATCGCGACCGCCGCCGCTGCGAACTACCGCCGCGAGAAGCAGGAACGCGGCCTGCTCGACTACGACGACCTCATCGACAAGACGCTGGCGATGCTCAACCGCGTCTCCTCGGGCTGGGTGCATTACAAGCTCGACCGCGGCGTCGACCACGTCCTGATCGACGAGGCCCAGGACACCAGCCCGCGGCAATGGGACATCGTCGCGCACATCATCTCGGAATTTACAGCCGGCGAAGGCGCGCGCGAGGGCCTGAACCGCACGGTGTTCGCGGTCGGCGACGAGAAGCAGTCGATTTTCTCGTTCCAGGGCGCCGCGCCCCATGAATTCGACGCGCGCCGGCGCGAGCTTCACCGCAAATTCACCGCCGCCGGGCTGAAATTCGATCCGGTCGCATTCACCTATTCGTTCCGCTCGGGCGCCGCGATCCTGCACTCGGTCGACCACGTCTTCCGCGACCCCGCGATCTACAAGAGCATCCATTCGGTCGAGATCGGTCATCCCCTGCACAATGCGCTCGCCGATGCCGGCCCGAGCGTGATCGAGCTTTGGGACCTTGCGGAAGCCGATGACCGGCAGGAGATCGAGGGCTGGCGCGCGCCGTTCGACGGCGTTGCCGCCACCAGCCCCGAAGTCAAACTCGCCCGCCGCATCCAGACCGAGATCAAGCGGCTGGTCGAGAGCGGCACGCTGACGGGACACGAGGGCGAGCGGCGGCCGCTGCGCTACGGCGACATGCTGATCCTGGTGCGCCGGCGCGGCAATGCGTTCGATGCCGTGATCCAGGCGCTCAAGCACGCCAACGTTCCGGTCGCCGGCGCCGACCGGCTCAAGCTCACCGAGCACATCGGCATCATCGATTTGATGAACCTTGCGGATGCGCTGCTGCTGCCGCAGGACGATCTCGCGCTCGCGGTGGCGCTGAAGAGCCCGCTGTTCGGGCTCGACGACGACGATCTGTTCCAGCTCGCCCACGGCCGCAAGGGATCGCTGCGGCGCGCGCTGAGCGAACACGCTGCTGGAAGCGACAAGTTCACGACCGTGCTGCGGCGCCTGGAAGCCTGCGAGATGCGGGCACGCCAGGAGACGCCGTTCGCCTTCTACGCCTGGCTGCTCGGCGGCGACGGCGGACGTGCACGTATCCTGCGCCGGCTCGGCTTTGAAGCCAACGACGCGCTCGACGAATTCCTGGAGCTGGCGCTGAACTACGAGCGCAAGGCGCCGGCCTCGCTGCAGGGCTTCATGGCCTGGCTGCGCTCGGCCGACACCGAGGTGAAGCGCGACATGGAGATCTCGCGCGACGAGGTGCGGGTGATGACGGTGCACGGTGCCAAGGGCCTCGAAGCCTCCGTCGTGTTCATGGTGGACACCACGTCGTCGCCGGCGGACTCGCAGCGGGTCCGGCTGATCCACGTGCCGCGCGGCAATGGCGGCGAGGTCGTGGTCTGGGCCGGACGCAAGGCGGACGATCCAAAACCCGTGGCCGACGCACGCAAGGCGATGCTGGAGGAGACCGAGGACGAATATCGCCGCCTGCTCTACGTCGCCATGACGCGCGCGGCCGACCGGCTGATCGTCGGCGGCTGCATGCCCGGCAACATGCGAACCGTCCGCAAGCTGAGCTGGTACGACCTCATCGACACCGGCCTCACCGGCTCGGGCCTGGACAAGCAGACGATCGAGACGCCGCTCGGCAAGGTGACGCGATTCGCGCGGCCCCAGGATGTCGCGGCGCTTGGCACGCCTGCCGCGGCGGTGGATCACGCGATCACGCTGCCGGCCTGGCTGCGGACGCCGGCGCCTCGCGAAATGATCGAGGACGATCCGGTGCGCCCCTCCGGCCAGGCGGCCGAGGACGGCCGTTCGGTACGATCGAGCGAATCGGTGCAGTCCCGCGCGCTGGCATTGCTGCGCGGCACGCTGGTGCACCGACTGCTGCAATCCCTCCCCGACATCGCTGTGGAGCGCCGGCGCGAGGCCGCGCTCGGCTTCATGTCCCGCAATGCCGCGGACTGGACCGAGGCCGACCGCATCGCGCTGGCAGACAAGGTGCTCGCCTTGATCGCCGAGCCGCGCTTTGCAGCCGTCTTTGCCGCCGGCAGCCGGGCGGAGGTCGCCATCGTCGGCAAGCTGGACCGGCCGGGCCGGCCGCCGGCGCTGGTCTCGGGACAGATCGACCGCCTGGTCGTTCGTCCGGATGAGGTCTTGATCGTCGATTTCAAGACCAACCAGGCGGCGCCCAAAAGCGCGGCGGAGGCCCCCGCCGCCTATGTCCGGCAGCTTGCACTGTACCGGGCAGTGCTGTCGCGGCTTTACCCCCAAAAGCCCATCCGGGCGGTCCTGCTCTGGACTGAGGCCCTTGAATATATGGAGATTTCGGCCCCCGCGCTGGACGCGGCGCTGGCATCCCTTCATGTCGGCGTGAGCATCCTTGACCCGGCAAGGGGCCGTTCATAGGTTGACGCCATGATCCCGGGCGCGATTCCCATCCGTGCCGATTCTTTCAACCGAGTGAGGTACTCCAATGGCCGTTAGCAAGGTTTCCGACGCCGATTTCGAAGCCGAAGTGCTCAAGGCGAACGGCCCCGTGGTCGTCGATTTCTGGGCCGAGTGGTGCGGCCCCTGCCGCATGATCGCACCCGCACTCGACGAGATCGCCGGCGCCATGGGCGACAAGGTCAAGATCGTGAAGCTCAACGTCGACGAGAGCCCGAAGACCGCGTCGAAGTACGGCGTGATGTCGATCCCGACCCTGATGATCTTCAAGGGCGGCGAGATGGCCTCCCGCCAGGTCGGCGCGGCGCCGAAGGCGAAGCTGCAGCAGTGGATCACGTCGGCGGTCTGATCCGCGTTACCAGAGATTTGTGCAACGGCCGGCGTGACGCCGGCCGTTTTGTTTTGCCGTAGCCCGGATGGAGCGCAGCGTAATCCGGGGCCGCTATCGCTTGTGGCACGAATCCCGGATTTCGCTGCGCTCCATCCGGGCTACATGATCCACCCGGTCGCCAGCGCGTGTCCGAGCTCCGGCTGTTTGTTGCGGCGGGCGAGCGCGGCCATCGTCTCGTGATCGTAGGCGATGTTGCGGAACGTCACCTGCCAGGCATCGCCTGTCAGTTCGAGGATCGCATAGCGCGCATGCGGCGTGCCGGCTTCGACGAGATGCGGGAATGGATGCACGTCGCGATAACCGGGGCTGCCGACGCTGCCGGGATTGACGATCAGCCGGCCGTCGCGAAGCCGTACCGCGCGGGCAAGGTGGGTGTGGGCGCAGAGGATCAGCGACTGCGTGATGCCTTGCGCGAATTGCTCGATGCGGTCGAGCGGCGACAGTGCGACCGTGCCGTCAGGATGCACGGTGTCGAGCCAATAGACCTCGTCGTTCTCAGGCGTCGCGTGGCAGAGGAACACCTGATCGCGGAACACCCGCGTCATCGGCTGCGCGCGCAGCCAGTCGAGCTGCGCAGCATTGAGCGCTTCGTAAGCGGGACGGTCCCACGAGCCCATCTTCTCCGGCGGACGGTCGAGCAGATAGCGGTCGTGATTGCCGAGCACATGCACGGCGTCGAGCTGCATCAGGATCTCGATGGTGCGCCGCGCATCGAGCGGCCCGCTCAGCATGTCGCCGAGATTGACGATGTCAGTGATGTCTTGAGCACGGATGTCGGCAAGCACCGCCTCCAGCGCGAGATAGTTTCCGTGGACGTCGGCAATCGCGGCGAAACGCATTAGGACTCCTGTAGCCCGGATGGAGCGAAGCGTAATCCGGGGCCTTGATCGCTTGTGGCGAGATCCCGGATTGCGCGGAGCCTGTCATCGGGCGGCGCTTCGCGCCGACCCGTTGGCTCCATCCGGGCTACGCGACCGTTTATGCAGGAGGCGTGCCGTTGAGGCCGAGCACGTGGCCGGCAAGATAGAGCGAGCCTGATATCAGGATGCGCGGGGGCACCTCGTAGGCGAGCCGCGACAGCGCGCGCAGCGCGGCTTCGATACCAGGGGCGGTCTCGACGCGCATGCCGAGGCTGCGCGCGGCATCCGCCAGGCGATCCACCGGCATCGCGTTCTCCGTGTCGGGAATCGGCACCGCGATGATGTGGCGCGTGAGGCCGGCGAAATTGGCGAGGAACGCCTGCGCGTCCTTGTTGGCCATCATGCCGGCGACCACCACCAGCGGCCGCGACACGCGCTCCTCGAGATCACCGAGCGCAGCCGCCGCGACGCGGCCGCCTTCGGCATTGTGCCCGCCGTCGAGCCAAATCTCCGAGCCCTGCGGGCCCCAGCCGAGCAGTTCGCCCGTGGTGAGACGCTGCATCCGCGCCGGCCATTCGGCACCGACGATGCCGGCCTCGAACGCGGCCTGATTGATCTTGAAGGTCGGGATCGCGCGCAGCGTCGCGATCGCGAGGCCGGCATTGTCGAACTGGTGGCGGCCGAACAGGCGCGGCGCGGTCAGATCCATCAGGCCGCGCTCGTCGGAGTAGACCAGGCGGCCATGCTCGACATTGACGTGCCAGCTTTCATTCGCGGCAAACAGCGGCGCGCGCATGCGTTTGGCCTGCGCCTCGATCACGGCCATCGCCTCGCCCGTCTGCTCGGCGCACACCACGGGCACGCCGCGCTTGATGATGGCGGCCTTCTCGCCGGCGATCGACGTCAGCGTGTCCCCGAGGAAGTCCATATGGTCCATGCTGACAGGGGTGATCACGCAGGCCGCCGGCGTATCGACCACATTGGTCGAATCGAGCCGCCCGCCGAGGCCGACCTCGAGCAGCACGGCATCGGCCGGATTCTGCGCAAACAAGAGGAAGGCCGCTGCCGTCTTCAGCTCGAACACGGTCGCGGCTTCGCCGGCATTGACGCTCTCGACCTCTTCCAGCGCCGCGCGCAATTCGTCGTCGGAGACGAGCACGCCGCCGCCGACGCGGCCGAGCCGGAAGCATTCGTTGATGCGGACGAGGTAGGGCGAGGTGTAGGTGTGGACGCGCAGGCCCGCGGCCTCCAGCGTCGCGCGCAGATAGGCCACCGTCGAGCCCTTGCCGTTGGTGCCGGCGACGTGGATCACCGGCGGCAGCTTGCGTTCGGGATGGCCGAGCCGCTCGAGCAGGCGGTGCATCCGCTCGAGCCCGAGATCGATGCGCTTCTGATGCAGGGCCGACAGCCGCCCGATCAAGTCATCGAGCGGCTTCTTCGCGCTGTCAGGGGGTGCGTTCACGCGTGGGGCGCGGCCGGCGCCGTCTCGGCGGCCGAGACGATCTGCGCCGGGCTGACGACCGGCTGCACCGATTTCGATGCGCCCTCCTGCGCCGGCGCCTTGGTCAGCAGGCGGCACAGCCGCGCCAGGGTCGGGCGAAGCTCGTGACGATGCACGACCATGTCGACCATGCCGTGCTCTTTCAGATATTCGGCGCGCTGGAAACCCTCGGGGAGCTTCTCGCGGATGGTCTGCTCGATCACGCGCGCGCCGGCGAAACCAATGAGCGCGCCGGGCTCGGCGATCTGCACGTCGCCGAGCATCGCATAGGATGCGGTGACGCCGCCGGTGGTCGGGTTGGTCAGCACGACGATGTAGGGCTGCTTGGCTTCACGCAGCATCTGCACCGCGACCGTGGTGCGCGGCATCTGCATCAGCGACAGGATGCCTTCCTGCATGCGCGCGCCGCCCGAGGCAGCGAACACGATGAACGGCGACTTCTTCTCGACCGCGAGCTCCAGCCCGCGCACGATGGCCTCGCCCGCGGCCATGCCGAGCGAGCCGCCCATGAAATCGAAATCCTGCACGGCGACGACGACGGCGGCGCCTTCGAGCTTGCCGTAGCCGACCTTGATCGCGTCGTTCAGATTGGTGCGCGCACGGGCATCCTTGATGCGATCGACATATTTCTTCTCGTCGCGGAACTTGAGCGGGTCGGGCGTGACCTCAGGCAGCGCTACATCGAACCAGGTCTCGTTGTCGAAGATCGACTTCAACCGCGCCACCGCGCCCATGCGCATGTGATAATTCGAGCCGGGAATGACGAACTGGTTGGCCTCGACGTCCTTGTAGAACACGAGCTGTCCGGAATCCGGGCACTTGATCCAGAGATTCTCCGGCGTCTCCCGCCGCAGCATGTTGCGGATCTTCGGCCGGACCACATTGGTAAGCCAGTTCATGGTTTGCTCCGATGTGCGAACCCGCATAGGGCCGCCTGAAACGATATATGGCTGCCGGGCCCCTGCCCGGCAAGCCGCCGTGTCGTCCGCTCCGGAAGCGGAATTATGGCCTATTCGGCCGCTTGTTTCGCGCCCTTGACGCCCTGGGCCAAGGCGGCCGTGAGCTCAGCCACGGCGTTAACGGTTTTGGCGGTCGCCCGGCCCTCGGCGTCGAGGCTGTTCTTGAGCGCATCGACCAGCGCGGTGCCGACCACCGAACCATCGGCCTTTTCGGCAATGGCGCGCGCCGCCTCCGGCGTACGGATGCCAAAACCGACGCAGATCGGCAGCTCGGTGTGCCGCTTGATGCGCGCGACGGCTTCACCGACGGCATTCGCGTCCGCTGCCGCTGCGCCGGTGATGCCGGCGATGGAGACGTAATAGACAAAGCCTGACGTGTTCGCGAGCACCGCAGGCAGGCGCTTGTCGTCGGTGGTCGGGGTCGCGAGGCGAATGAAGTTCAGTCCCGCCTTCAGCGCGGGAATGCAGAGCTCGTCGTCTTCCTCCGGCGGCAAATCGACGATGATCAGGCCGTCAACGCCTGATGTCTTGGCATCAGCCAAAAACTTGTCGACGCCGTAAATGTAGATCGGATTGTAATAGCCCATCAGCACCAGCGGCGTGACGTCGTCGTCCTTGCGGAAGCCGCGCACCAGCTCCAGCGTCTTCTTCAAGGTCATGCCGTTCTTGAGCGCGCGCAGACCTGCCGCCTGAATCGAGGGACCATCCGCCATCGGATCGGTGAAGGGAATGCCGAGTTCGATGACGTCGGAGCCTGCCTTGGGCAGTGCCTTGACGATCTCGAGCGACGTCGCCGGATCGGGATCGCCGGCCATCACATAGGTGACGAAGGCCGCGCGGCCCTGCTTCTTCAGCTCGGCGAAACGGGTGTCGATACGCGTGGTCACTTGCTCTTGCCCCTCAGGATGTCGCCGACCTGCGGGACGTCCTTGTCGCCGCGGCCGGAGAGATTGACGACCATCAGGTGATCCTTCGGCCGTTTCGGCGCGAGCTCCATCACCTTGGCGATGGCGTGCGCGGGCTCGAGCGCGGGAATGATGCCTTCGAGACGCGACAGCAGCTGGAACGCAGCGAGCGCCTCGTCATCGGTCGCGGAGAGATAGTTGACGCGGCCGATCTCGTGCAGCCAGGAATGCTCGGGGCCGATGCCGGGATAGTCGAGGCCGGCCGAGATCGAATGCGCGTCCTGGATCTGGCCGTCGGCATCCATCAGCAGATACGTGCGGTTGCCGTGGAGCACGCCGGGACGGCCGCCCGCGATCGACGCAGCATGAAGCTGCGTCAGACCATGGCCGGCAGCTTCAACGCCGAAGATTTCGACCGAGGGATCGTCGAGGAACGGGTGGAACAGGCCCATCGCGTTCGAGCCGCCGCCGATGCAGGCGACCAGCGAATCCGGCAGGCGTCCCTCGACCTCCTGCATCTGCGTCTTGGTCTCGTTGCCGATGATCGACTGGAAGTCGCGCACCAGCGTCGGATAGGGGTGCGGACCCGCCACCGTGCCGATGCAGTAGAAGGTGTTGTGCACGTTGGTGACCCAGTCGCGCAGCGCCTCGTTCATCGCGTCCTTGAGCGTACGCGTGCCCGACTGCACCGGGACCACCGTTGCGCCCAGCATCTCCATGCGGATCACGTTGGGCTGCTGCCGCTCGACGTCGACGGCGCCCATATAGACCACGCATTCCAGGCCAAAGCGCGCGCACAGCGTCGCGGTGGCGACACCATGCTGGCCGGCGCCGGTCTCGGCGATGATGCGCTTCTTGCCCATCCGTCGCGCCAGCATGATCTGGCCGAGCACGTTGTTCACCTTGTGCGAGCCGGTGTGGTTGAGCTCTTCGCGCTTCAGGTAGATCTTGGCGCCGCCGAGATGCTCGGTGAGACGCTCGGCGAAATACAGCGGCGACGGGCGGCCGACATAGTTCTTGAGATAGCCGTTCATCTCGGCCTGGAACGCCGGGTCGGCCTTGGCCGCGGTGTAGGCCTTCTCCAGATCGAGGATCAGCGGCATCAGGGTTTCGGCGACGAAGCGTCCCCCGAAAATGCCGAAATGGCCGCGCTCGTCGGGGCCGCTGCGGTAGGAGTTTGGTTTGGCGATGTTCATCGAACGCTCAACTCTTGAGTGGCGCGCGCGGCGCGAATGAAGGCCTTGATCAGCTCCGGATCTTTCACGCCCGGGGCGCTTTCGATGCCGGAGGACACGTCGACGCCACCGGCGCCGGTGACGCGGAGGGCTTCCGCGACATTGTCGGCGTGAAGCCCGCCCGAGACCATGTAGGGCAATTTCAGATCGAGATTTTCCAGGAGGTGCCAGTCGAAGGGCGCCCCCAAGCCGCCGGGACGGGTCGCATCCTTCGGCGCGCGCGCATCGAACAGGATGCGGTCGGCGACCGCGGCATAGCCAGGCAACACGGCGAGATCGGCCGCGGTTGCGACCGGCACCGCCTTCATCACCGGGCGGCCGAACTTCTGCTTGATGTCGCGCAGCCGCGCCACGCTCTCCTTGCCGTGGAGCTGGAAGATATCCGGCGACAGCGCGTCCATGATGTTGTCGAGCGTGGCGTCGTCGGCATCGACCGTGAGCGCCACCTTGAGCGCACGCCGCTTCACCTGGCGGCCGAGGTCGCGGCCCGTCTCCAGCGAGACATGCCGCGGCGACGGCGGGAAGAACACGAACCCCACCATGTCGGCGCCCGCGTCGAGCGCCGTTTCGAGCGTCTCGCGCGTGGACAGGCCGCAGATCTTGACGAGCAGGGACATGGTCTCAAAGCGGGTAGCGGCCGCAAGCGGCGGCCCGGAAACGGGTTTTTCGGTCGGGGCCGCTTCTACAACGTCGCGCGCTGCTTGTCTCGCCCGACGGGCCCGTAAAGGCCGACCCCGGAGGGGACGGGGAGACGCTGGGAATCGGACTTCGCAGCGGCCGCCTGGGCCCGCAGATCGGCCAATTCTGTCCTGGCGGCCCGGGCCTCCGCGTCATTCCGGCGCGCCGCCCGTCGCCAGCGCCGCTGGCCGAACCAGACGGCCAAGCCGCCCACGAACACTCCAAGGGCGGCCACCACGATCAGAAGCAGGAACAGCGGCATCGTGACCGCGAACGAGGGGTCGCTGGACACGAAGGGATCGAAGGAGACCGTCACGAAATGGCGATTGGCGACGGCGAAGGTCACCAGGATCAGGCCCAGCGGGATCACGATCAGCGCGGTCAGGAACTTTCGCATCGCGATCGCTCGTCTTGAATCAAGCTTGCTGCCGCATCATGCGGCCGTTCGGTTAAGCCCGGACGACAACCAATCTTAGTCGGGCGCGCCCGGATCCGGATGGTCGCGGTTCAGCCGTTCGCGCATTTCCTTGCCGGTCTTGAAGAACGGAACGCTCTTCTGATCGACGGGCACATGGGCGCCGGTGCGGGGATTACGCCCGGCGCGCGCAGGGCGATGCTTGACCGAGAAGGCACCGAAGCCGCGCAGCTCGACGCGGTCACCGCGTGCGAGGGCCGCTACGATCTCTTCGAGAATCGCATTCACAATGTTCTCGACATCCCGCTGGTACAGATGCGGGTTGTGCTCGGCGATACGCTGAACAAGTTCGGATTTGATCATCGAGAGATAGGACCCGGAAGCGTGCGGATGACCATTTCCGTGAAAATACCGTGATCTGTCAAGACGCTAAATCAAGGTTGAGCGTCGGGAAAATACGTGACAAATGCCGAAAAAGCGGGCTGCCCCTCTACCCGCCAGACGGGAAAATTCTCCGAAGCTCGCCTGGTTCCGTCAATTTGACGCGGCCGGCTGCCACAACGCCAGCATTCCATCCATTCCGAGCCGATCGACCGCCTGCGCGACGCCGGTTTGGCCGATTTGATGCGCAATCGAGCCTAAACCAAGCGCTTCCAGCGTCACGACGGCCGCCGTCTTGAGGAACGGCAGATCGCCGAAACGGGGCTGGAGCTTGTAATCGCGCACCGGCAGCCCCTTCTTGACGCCCTTCTGCTCGACCAGCCAGGTCACGGCCGCCTTCTCGTCGCCGAGCTGATCGATCAGCTTGAGATCGATCGCCTGGCGGCCGGTGAAGACACGGCCATCGGCCACTTTCTCGAGCTGCGTGTCATCCATGCCACGCCTGTCCTTCACCAATCCCTTGAACCAGGCGTAGGAATCCTTCACCAGCGCGTCGAGCGCGGCGCGGGCTTCCGGGCTGGTCGGCTCAAAGCCGTTGGGCGCGGCCTTCAGCGGCGAGGACTTCACCTCCTCGACCTTGACGCCGACGGTCTTCAGCAGCTCCGAGACATTGGGAAACTGGAACAGCACGCCGATCGAGCCGACCAGCGAGCTCTGCTGGGCAATGATGTGGTCGCTCGCGATCGCGGTGATGTAGCCGCCGGAGGCCGCGAGACCCTCGACCACGACGACGAGCGGCTTCTTGGCCTTGAGCCGCGTCAGCGAGTCATAGAGCTGCTCGGAGCCGGCCGTGGTGCCGCCCGGCGAGTTGATGTGAACGATGACGGCGGCGGCCTGCGAATTCTCCAGCCGCTCCAGCGCCTGCGTGCGCTCGGAATCGCTGCGGATCAGGCCGTCGATCTGGACCCGCGCGATCGAGCCGGCGGCTGCGAACGTGCCGCGCGCGCCGGGCGTCGCGACCAGCGCGAAGCCCGCAATCGCTGCGATCGCGATCAGCGCAGCCATCACCCGCCAGAACGTCAGCTTGCGACGGATCCTGCGGCGGTCGACGATGATGTCCGAATCGAGCGACATCGGAATATCTCCAAATGAAAGGCCGAACGCGTTGTGCCGTCACAACGTGACCAATGGCTTGTCTGGATACATCAATTGCGGCGCAATTTGAAGAAAACAAGGCTGTGACCGCGTAGCCCGATGGAGCGCAGCGCAATCCGGGACCGCCTTCGATTGCGGCAACAAGGCCCCGGATTTCGCTGCGCTCCATCCGAGCTACAGACAAAACAAAAAAGCCCCGGCTTTCGCCGGGGCTTCCATGTCAGCAAAACGAACGTTTCGCTTACTTGTTGTCGCGGTTCTTGAGCGCGGTGCCCAGGATGTCGCCGAGCGTCGCACCCGAATCCGAGGAGCCGTACTGCGCGATGGCTTCCTTCTCTTCGGCGACTTCGAGCGCCTTGATCGACACCTGGACCTTGCGGGCCTTCTTGTCGAACTGGATCACGCGGGCATCGACCTTCTCGCCGACGGCGAAGCGTTCGGCACGCTGGTCGTTGCGGTCACGCGCGAGCTCCGAGCGCTTGATGAAGGTGGAGAAGTCGGTACCGGCGATCTTCACCTCGATGCCGCTCTCCTTCACTTCGAGCACTTCGCAGGTCACGACCGCGCCCTTCTTGACATCGCCCGGCTCGGCGAAGGGGTCGCCTTCGAGCTGCTTGATGCCGAGCGAGATACGCTCCTTCTCGACGTCCACATCGAGCACCACGGCCTTCACCATGTCGCCCTTCTTGTAGTTGTCGATCACCTGCTCGCCCGGAAGCTTCCAGTCGAGGTCGGAGAGATGGACCATGCCGTCGACGTCGCCCTCGAGGCCCAGGAACAGACCGAACTCGGTCTTGTTCTTGACCTCGCCCTCGACCACCGAACCGGTCGGGTGACCTTCGACGAAGACCTCCCACGGGTTGCGCATGGTCTGCTTGAGGCCGAGCGAGATGCGGCGCTTGACGGAATCGACTTCCAGCACCTGCACGTCGACTTCCTGCGAGGTCGACACGATCTTGCCGGGGTGCATGTTCTTCTTGGTCCACGACATCTCGGAGACGTGGATCAGGCCTTCGATGCCCGGCTCGAGCTCGACGAACGCACCGTAGTCGGTGATGTTGGTGACGCGGCCGGTGAAGCGGGCACCCAGCGGGTACTTGGCTTCGATGCCCTGCCACGGATCGTCCAGCAGCTGCTTCATGCCCAGCGAGATGCGGTGCGTCTCGTGGTTGATCTTGATGATCTTGACCTTCACGGTCTGGCCGATCGAGAGCACCTCGGTCGGATGGTTGACGCGGCGCCACGCGATGTCGGTGACGTGCAGCAGGCCGTCGATGCCGCCGAGATCAACGAACGCACCGTAATCGGTGATGTTCTTGACCACGCCGTCGATGACCTGACCCTCTTCGAGGTTCTGCACCAGCTCCTGGCGCTGCTCGGCGCGGGTCTCTTCGAGAACCGTGCGGCGGGACACGACGATGTTGCCGCGGCGGCGGTCCATCTTGAGGATCTGGAACGGCTGCGAGTTGTTCATCAGCGGCGCAACGTCGCGGATCGGACGGATGTCGACCTGCGAGCGCGGCAGGAACGCCACGGCGCCGTCGAGGTCGACGGTGAAGCCGCCCTTGACCTGGTTGAAGATGACGCCGTTGACCTTCTCGTTGTTCTGGAAGGCCTTCTCGAGCTTGCCCCAGCTCTCTTCGCGGCGCGCCTTGTCGCGCGACAGCACGGCTTCGCCGAGGGCGTTCTCGATGCGATCGAGGAACACTTCCACCTCGTCGCCGACCTTGAGCTCGCTGTCACGGCCGGGGCCGGAAAATTCACGAAGGGCAACGCGGCCCTCGGTCTTCAGGCCGACGTCGATGACGGCCATGTCCTTTTCAATTGCAACCACCTTGCCCTTGACGACGGAGCTCTCCTGCAGGTTGCCACCTGCGAAGGACTCGTCGAGCATCGCGGCGAAATCGTCACGCGACGGGCTATAGGTATCAGCAGAAATCGAAGCCATTTGTTCTCCAGTTGCGGATGTCTTGCCGGCCGTTGGGTTCATGGGCGCATCGCACGCGCAGTGTCGGAAGGTCCGCAAAACCTTCGAGCGACCGCTCGCTGCTCCGGCCGAAAGACCAGAACAGCGGAAGCGGGCCGGCAGGGCCCGCGCGTTCGATACGTGAAAATCTTAGGTCCGGAGCCTGGATCGCGCCGGTCCCAAAACAGGGACCGAAGGTATCGACATCAAAGAGCGGGAGCGGGCGCTTCCTCCAATGACGGCTGCGGCTTAACCCCGCGACCGGCCCGCTCGGACGGCCTCGATAATGTCGATGGCGGCCCGGACGCCGCCTTCTATATCCAGTTGGGAGTTATCTAGCAAGTAAGCATCCGCGGCTGGCTTTAAAGGCGCGATCGGCCGGTTCTTGTCGCGTTCGTCGCGCCGGATGATGTCGGCGAGCACCGCCGCCTCGTCCGCCTCCTCGCCGCGCGCCTTGGCCTCCATGGTGCGGCGGCGGGCACGGACCTTGGGGTCGGCGACGACGAAGATCTTCACATCGGCATGCGGGCAGATCACGGTTCCAATGTCGCGGCCGTCCAGTACCGCGCCGGGGGGATCGGCGGCGAATTGCCGCTGGAAATTGACCAGGACCTCGCGAACCCTCGGGATCGCAGACACGATGGAGGCGCCCTCGCCGGCCTCCTGGGTCTTCAGGGCGGGATTGCCGAATTTTTCGGGATCAAGTTCCAGCGCCGCAGCGACCGCCGCGGCCTCGTCGCTGAGATCATGGCCCGACTGCATCAAGGCGTAGGCGACGGCGCGGTAGATCACACCGGTATCGAGATGACGATAGCCGTAATGATGGGCGAGCCGCTTGCCGAGCGTGCCCTTGCCCGAGGCCGCGGGCCCGTCGATGGCGATGATCATTTCACTCAAACCTTGGCTGTCTGCGGCCCGCGCGCACGTCGCAGTGGCCGCTCTTCGGTAAAGATGTTGCGAGACGCGAACTCCGCGGGGCTCGCAAAAGTGAGATATTCGCGCATCGCGTCGGACGGGGCCGATGCGGTGAACCATGGCTCGGCAAGACGGCGGGCCGGATCACAGACCCAGGCCGGCACCCGGCCAAGACGGCGTTGCTTTGCCAGATATTCTGCGATCGCACCGACCAGGGCATCGAGCCGTTCGTTCAGCGTCAGCGCCGGCTCGTCCTCGATCGTCTCGAATTGAGCGAGGCTCGTCCCGGCCAGATCGAACGTGTCTATGAATTCGGCCAAGGTCGCGTCCTGCGGCGCGCCGGCGCGAATGCGGTCGACGGCTTCAGCGAGCGTATTCGGGCGCATCCGCTCCTCCCCCGAGATCCATATTTTTCAGCAGGAAGCGTTGCTTCTCCGAAGAGGCCGCGCTCACCGGAAAATACCGGCCTAGCAGAGCGATGGCTTCCTCGACGGTCGAGATTCCAACGACTTTCATCAAGTTCAAGATATCCAGCCGCTCCGTCTCCCCGCGAACGGGATCCGTGATGCGGAACGCCTTCAATTTCAAGGCCAGAAGATATGCAGCAGAGGGCACTGACACCTCAAGCCCTGGGGGCGTGCCGTCACGTGGGAAAGTGCCGAATTCGAGATGATCCGCGGCGCGATCCGCCAACGGACTGAGATGAAATGCGACCTGATCGTTGAACCAGTCGGCATCCCACCCATTCCTCGCGGCAATTTCGGTTGTTGTCCTCGTCAGCCAATCCGGCAGTGGGTGCTCGAGCTTCGATACGTCGACGTCTTCCGTAGCAAAGCGGAAATTGCTGGCGAGCATGAGGGCAGAGCCGCCGTAGACCGCGATCTGAAGCTTGGTTCCGGCGGCGGCCGCAGCACGGCCGATCGAATCGAAAGCGTCCAGCAAGGCATCGCGGTCGAGGGCTGCGCTCATGGCCGCGGCCTCATGAAAACTCGGCCCCCAGCGACCGCATCATCGGAATGAAGTCCGGGAAACTGGTGGCGATGAAGGCGGTGTCGTCGACGGTCACGGGCTGGTCGGAGGCGCAGCCCATCACCAGCGCGGACATCGCGATGCGATGGTCCATGTGGGTCGCGACAGTGCCGCCGCCCGGGACATGACCGCGGCCCTCGACGATCAGATCGTCGCCGGAGACCGTGACCTTCACGCCGTTGACGCGCAGCATATCGGCGGTGGCCTCGAGGCGGTCGGACTCCTTGACGCGCAGTTCCTGCAGGCCGCGCATGATGGTGGTACCTTCGGCGAAGGACGCAGCCACCGCCAGCACCAGATATTCGTCAATCATCGACGGCGCGCGCTCCGGCGGCACTTCGACGCCGCGCAGCTTTGAGGCGCGCACGCGCAACTGCGCCATCGGCTCGCCGGCATCGCCGCGGACTTCGCTTTCCTCGATCGAAGCGCCCATCTCGCGCAGCGTCGTGAACAGGCCGGTGCGCAGCGGATTGGTCATGACGTCGGACAGCACGACATCCGAGCCCTCGACGATCAGCGCTGCAACGATCGGGAACGCGGCCGAAGAAGGATCGGCGGGCACCACGACGTTCGCGCCATGCAGCTCAGGCTGGCCCACCAGCGTGATGCGGCGGCCATGCTGACCTTCCGGCACCGAGGTAATGTCGGCGCCGAAATGCTTGAGCATCAGTTCGGTGTGGTCGCGGCTCGCCTCGCTCTCGATCACAGTGGTCATGCCCGGCGCAGAGAGGCCCGCCAGCAGCACCGCCGACTTGATCTGGGCCGAGGCAACGGGGGTCTTGTAGGTGATCGGCAGCGGATCGCGCGCGCCCTGCACGGTCAGCGGCAGACGGCCGCCCTCGCCGCCGGAGACGACCTTCGCCCCCATCTTTTCGAGCGGGTCGAGGATCCGGCGCATCGGGCGGCTGCGCAGCGAGGCGTCACCGTCGAACACCGCCGAGATCGGGCAGCCGGCGACGGCGCCCATGACCAGCCGGCAGCCGGTGCCGGAATTGCCAAAATCCAGCGCCGCCTTGGGCTGGGCGAAGCCGCCGACCCCGACGCCATTGACCTTCCAGGCGAAATCGCCGGTGCGTTCGACCCTGGCGCCGAGCGCCTGCATGGATTTGGCGGTGTTGAGGACGTCCTCGCCCTCCAGCAGGCCCGAAATCCGGGTCTCGCCGACCGCGAGCGCGCCCAGGATGAGGGCGCGGTGGGAGATCGACTTGTCCCCGGGCACCCGTACTTTCCCGGTCAGGGGACCACTGGCGCGCGACCGGAGCGGCCTCGGTTGGTCGGAATGGGTCACGATTATGTCCTTGGATGCCCCTTAAAGGGGGCTGGGGCGCAGGTACCACATGGTCTGCGTCCCGTCACGGGCATGTCGTTCTCCCGTAATGCGCTATTGACAGCGGGCCGCCAACTAGCCAAGTGAAACACCGCTTTTCAGACATTCCCAGGATTCCTGCCGTGGCCAAGTCCGAACTCGGAACCAAACGTATTTGCCCGACCACGGGCAAGAAGTTCTACGACCTCAACAAGAATCCGGTGATCTCGCCCTATACCGGCGAAGTCGTGCCGATCGCCCCGGTGGCGCCCGCTCGCGTCCCCCGCGGCGCCGAAGCCCGGCACACCGCAGCTGCGGATACCGCGCCGGAGCCGGCAGAGGTCGAAGAGGTCTCGCTCGAGGAGGCCGATGCCGAGGAGAACACCGGCAAGGTCAAGGCCGCCGTGCCCGAATCGGAGGACGATATCGAGGTCGACGAGACCCTCGACGACGACGATGACGATGATTCGACCTTCATTGCCGACGAAGAAGAGGGCGATGAGGACGTAACCGACATCATTGGTGATGTCGGAGGTGATGAAGAGACTTGAGATCAGTCCTGATCTGTGAAAAAGGGTGCACCGCGCGAGTCGAAAGGCTCGCCGGTCCAGGGGTGATCAACCAGGTTCACCCGGTTAAGGACTAAGGGGCCATAGCTCAGCTGGGAGAGCGCTTGCATGGCATGCAAGAGGTCGGCGGTTCGATCCCGCCTGGCTCCACCAGCCTTCGCTCGCTTCGCGAGCTACGGCTGGGCAAGCCTGGGGAAGTCCCTCGTAGCGAAGTGAGCGAAGGCTGTCCCGCCATAGCCCGAAGGGCGAAGGCGGACTGGGATCGACATCCACGTCGTCGCAGCTATAGACGGAAGCAACACCCTAAACGTGTCTCGATGCTGCTATCCTACCCGTGGGGGAGGAAGCAGAATGAAATACGTCTATATCCTCGAAAGTCTCGATTCCGAGCACTTCTACGTCGGCATCACGGACGACTTGCGGGCTCGCTTAGCGAAGCACAACGCGGGCGAGGTACCGCACACTTCAAAATACGGGCCCTGGCGAATACGGACCTATTTCGCGTTTGATGATGCAGCACGCGCTGTCGCGTTCGAGCGATATTTGAAATCTGGCTCAGGGCGCGCGTTCGCAAAGAAGCATTTTTGATCGCGCCTCTAACCCCCTACTCCCCGATCACCGCATTCAGCCGATCCCGCAACGCGACGATCTCGTCTTTCATCGCGACCAGCTCCGACACCGAGCAATCCGACGCCGCCAGGATCGATTGCGGGACGCTGCGCGCTTTCTCCTTCAATGCATGGCCTTGCGGGGTCAGGGCGATCAGCACCTGGCGCTCGTCCTCGCTGCTACGCGTGCGCCTGACCAGATGGGCGGCCTCGAGCCGTTTCAAGAGCGGCGTCAGCGTGCCCGAATCCAGGAACAGCTTCTCGCCGATATCCTTCACCGGCACGTCGTCGCGCTCCCACAGCACCAGCATGACCAGATATTGCGGATAGGTCAGGCCGAGGCGGTCGAGCAGCGGCTTGTAGACGCGGTTGAAGGCATGCGCGGCCGAATAGACCGCGAAGCAGATCTGGTTGTCGAGGCGTTGCGGATCGAGGGTCGATAATTTCCGGGCCATAGAGAATCTCGTGCGTTTCTCCCATTCTGGGGCCGGCTGCCGGCACATTCAATTGCGAACAATTAAATGTGAGGCATGCAAATATCAATTGCGCACAATCTAATTGTTTGCGATATAGAGCTCACCCCAACCCGAAGACCCCCGAGGAGACGAAAATGTCAGTGAACGTCCTCTACAAGACCAGCGCAAAGGCCACCGGCGGCCGTGACGGCCATGCTGCGACCCTCGACGGCGCGCTCGACGTCAAGCTCACCACGCCGAAGGAGCTCGGCGGCGGTGGTGGCGCCGGCAACAATCCCGAGCAGCTGTTCGCGGCCGGCTATGCCGCCTGCTTCATCGGCGCGATGAAGTTCGTGGCCTCGCAGGGCGGCCCCAAGGTTCCGGCTGACGCCTCCGTCACCTCAACCGTCGGCATCGGCCCGCGCTCGGAAGGCGGCTTCGGTCTCGACATCGACCTCGCCGTCTCGCTGCCGGGCCTCGACCGCGCCGAGGCCGAAGCGCTGGTCGCGAAGGCCCACCAGGTATGCCCCTACTCCAATGCCACGCGCGGCAATGTCGACGTTCGCCTGACGGTCGTCTGATCCAGGGCGAATTGGCTGGCCCGAGATCCCCCTCGGGCCGGCCGCTTCCGTTTGATTTCCCATACCGTGGTATGTCGCCGCGACGCATACGCCTCCACGCGACAAGCCATTGCTGGCGCGTCCGAACCTCGCTAGGCCTGTGGTCAAATATCGACACAGGGGAAGCGACGGAATGACTGAAGCCGTTTTGGGCGCAATGAGCGGGCTGCGCGTCATCGATCTCACGCGCGTGCTCGGCGGTCCCTACTGCACCCAGATCCTTGCCGACCACGGCGCCGACGTGATCAAGGTCGAGCCGCCCGCCGGCGACGAGGTGCGCGACTGGGGCCCTCCCTTCCACGACGACGACGCCGCCTATTTCATCGGCATCAACCGCAACAAGCGCTCGATCGGCCTCGACCTCGCCTCCGAGGGCGGCCGCGTCGTGCTGCTGAAGATGCTGGAGACGGCCGACGTCCTGATCGAGAATTTCAAGCCGGGCACGCTGGAGAAATGGGGCATCGGCAATGACGTTCTCAGCAAGAAATTCCCACGCCTCGTGCATTGCCGGATCTGCGGCTTCGGCGCCGACGGCCCGCGCGGCGGCAATCCCGGCTATGACGCCATCATCCAGGCCATGACCGGCATGATCGCGGCGACCGGCTCGCCCGAGAGCGGGCCGATGCGGATCGGCGTGCCGCTGGTCGACATCACCACCGGTCTTTACGCGGCGATCGGCATCCTGATGGCGCTGTCGGAGCGGCAGCGCTCGGGCAAGGGCCAGTTCCTGGAGACGACGCTGTACGAGACCGGCCTTGCCATCATGCATCCGCACACCGCGAATTATTTCATGCACGGCAAGCCGCCCGGCCTCACCGGCAACGAGCATCCCAACCTCGTGCCCTACGCGATCTTCCCGACGAAAACCGACAACATCTTCATCGGCGTCGGCAATGACGGCACCTTCCGCAAGCTCGCCAAGGAGATCGGCAAGCCCGAGCTCGGCACCGATCCGCGCTTTGCCCGCAACAAGGACCGCATCGCCAATCGCGAGGCGCTGCGCGCGGAACTTGCCGCCGTGTTCAGCCAGCACGAGGCCGAGCCGCTGTGCAATCGCCTGCTTGCGGCAGGCCTGCCCGCAGGCCCGGTGCAGAAGATCGACCAGGCGTTGACCAACCCGCACACCATCGCCCGCGGCGATGTCATCGAGAAGGACTGGTACAAGGGCGTGGCCTCGCCGATCCGGCTCGATCGCAGCAAGCCGAGCCTGCGCCGACTACCGCCGAAATTCAGCCAGCACTCGGCGGAGGTGCTGGGCGAGTTCGGGTACTCCAAGGCCGAGATCGACGCGATGGTCGAGAAAGGCACGGTCTGCGGCCCCGAGCGCAAGCGCTAGGGGCCCTCGCCTCCTCCAACAACCGATGCCGCAGTGCGGCGCAGGCACGCAGGTGTGCACTGCGAACGGAGGAGGCTGCCCGCGTCGCATTCGCCTATTTGACGGCTTCCCTTTGGGCAGCGCTTGCTGCTTTCGTTTCTCCCGCTTACACAGTCATGTGAACGTCATATGGCGCTGCTAGCGCAAGCGCTTCTTTTTGACGGCCAAGGGAGGTTTACTTGATGGCTCTTCGACATTTTGGAGCGGCTGCTGCATTTGCAATCACGGTCGGCATGGGCGCTTCGCCGGCCCTGGCCGTGACTGAAATCCAGTGGTGGCACGCGATGACCGGCGCCAACAACGACGTCATCGTCAAGCTCGCCAACGACTTCAACGCGTCGCAGACCGACTACAAGGTCATCCCGACCTACAAGGGCAACTACCCCGACACGATGAACGCCGGCATCGCGGCGTTCCGCGCCGGCAACGCCCCGCACATCATGCAGGTGTTCGAAGTCGGCACCGCGACCATGATGGCTGCGACCGGCGCCGTGAAGCCGGTCTACAAGCTGATGGCCGAAGCCGGCGAGAAGTTCGATCCCAAGATCTATCTGCCCGCGATCACCGGCTACTACTCGACCTCGAAGGGCGAGATGCTGTCGTTCCCCTTCAACTCGTCGTCCACCGTCATGTGGGTCAATCTCGACGAGCTGAAGAAGGCGAATGTCGAGATTCCCAAGACCTGGCCCGAAGTGTTCGAGGCCGGCAAGAAGCTGAAGGCTGCCGGTCACGACACCTGCGGCTTCTCCGGCTCCTGGGTCACCTGGGTCAATCTTGAGCAGCTCTCGGCCTGGCACAACGTGCCGCTCGCCAGCAAGGCCAACGGCCTCGACGGCTTCGACACCGTGCTCGAGTTCAACGGACCGCTCCAGGTCAAGCACCTCGAGACCCTGGTCGAGTTGCAGAAGACCAAGGTCTACGACTACGCCGGCCGTACCAACACCGGTGAAGGCCGCTTCACCTCGGGCGAGTGCGCGATCTACCTGACCTCGTCGGCGTTCTTCGGCAACGTCAAGGCGCAGGCCAAGTTCAACTTCAACGCCGTGCCGATGCCGTACTATCCGGACGTCAAGGGCGCGCCGCAGAACTCGATCATCGGCGGCGCTTCGCTCTGGGTCATGGGCGGCAAGTCGGCTGAGGAATACAAGGGCGTCGCGAAATTCCTGACCTTCCTCTCGGACACCGATCGCCAAGTCTACATCCACAAGGCGTCGGGCTATCTGCCGATCACCAAGGCGGCCTATGAGAAGGCCAAGGCCGAGGGCTTCTACAAGGATCAGCCCTATCTCGAGACCCCGCTGCTCGAGCTGACCAACAAGGAGCCGACCGAGAACTCTCGCGGCCTGCGCCTCGGCAACATGGTTCAGCTGCGTGACGTCTGGTCGGAAGAGATCGAGCAGGCGCTGGCCGGCAAGAAGACCGCCAAGCAGGCGCTCGATGCCGCCGTCGAACGCGGCAACACGATGTTGCGCCAGTTCGAAAAGACTGCCGTCAAGTAAGGCGATGAGCGGCGGGCCGGTCACCCGGCCTGCCGCTCACCCGGCATCATGCAAAAGCAAGCCATTTTCCAGTCAAAGCTGTTGCCCTACGCGCTGGTTGCCCCGCAACTCGCGATCGTCCTGATTTTCTTCTACTGGCCGGCCCTGCAGGCGGTGATCCAGTCCTTCCTGCTCCAGGACGCCTTCGGCCTGTCCACCACCTTCGTCTGGTTCGACAATTACATCGAGCTGCTCAAGGACCCCGCCTATTTCGAAGCGGTCGTCCGGACGTTCGTCTTCTCGTTCGCGATCGCAATCCTGTCGCTGTCCTTCGCGCTGCTGCTCGCCGTCATGGCCGACAAGCCGCTGCGCGGCTCGATGCTTTATCGCACGCTGCTGATCTGGCCCTATGCGGTGGCGCCGCCCGTGGTCGGCGTGCTCTGGATCTTCATGCTGCATCCCTCGCTCGGCGTGCTCGCGCGTTATCTGCGCGCGCTGGGGGTCGACTGGAATCCGCTGCTCGACGGCGATCAGGCCGCAGCGCTGATCATCCTCGCCGCCGCGTGGAAACAGATCTCCTACAATTTCCTGTTCTTCCTCGCCGGCCTGCAGGCGATCCCGAAAAGTGTGTTCGAGGCTGCCGCGATCGACGGCGCGCGCCCGATGCGCCGGTTCTGGACCGTGACCTTCCCGCTGCTGTCGCCGACCATCTTCTTCCTGCTGGTCGTCAACATCGTCTACGCCTTCTTCGACACGTTCGGCATCATCGACACCATGACCCGCGGCGGTCCGGGAACGTCGACGGTCACGCTGGTCTACAAGGTCTATTCCGACGGCCTGCTCGGCGGCAATCTCGGCAGTTCGGCGGCGCAATCGGTGATCCTGATGATCCTCGTCATCGTGCTCACCGGAATCCAGTTCCGCTTCGTCGAACGCAAGGTGACCTACTGATGGTCGAGGAAGAGGGCTTCCGGCGCTACGTCGCCCATTTCATCCTGTGGATCGGGATCGCGATCGTCGCGTTCCCGGTCTACATCGCCATCGTCGCCTCGACCCAGGACAACGCGCTGATCGCCAACGGCCAGATGTCGCTGCTGCCCGGCGGCCACTTCTTCGAGGTCTACTACCAGACCATCTTCGTCGGCACGAGCGGCTCGACCCGCGAGCCGGTCGGCAACATGATGCTGAACTCGCTGGTGATGGCGCTGGCGATCGCGATCGGCAAGATCGCGATCTCGATCATCTCGGCCTATGCGATCGTGTATTTCCGCTTTCCGTTCCGGATGTCGATCTTCTGGATCATCTTCATCACCCTGATGCTGCCGGTCGAGGTGCGCATCTATCCGACCTACAAGATCGTCGCCGACCTGCACATGCTCGATAGCTATGCGGGCCTTGCGCTGCCGCTGATCGCATCCGCCACCGCGACGCTGCTGTTCCGGCAGTTCTTCATGACCGTGCCGGACGAGTTGCTGGAGGCCTCACGCATCGACGGCGCCGGCCCCTTGCGCTTCTTCTGGGACACGCTGCTGCCGCTGTCGCGCACCAACATGGCGGCGCTGTTCGTGATCCTCTTCATCCTCGGCTGGAATCAATATCTCTGGCCGCTGCTGATCACCACGCGCGACGACATGCAGACCATCCAGGTCGGCATCCGCAAGATGATCACCACCACCGACGCGCTGACGGAATGGCCGATCGTGATGGCGACCGCCGTGCTGGCGATGCTGCCGCCGGTGTTCGTCGTCGTCGTCATGCAGAAATTGTTCGTGCGCGGTCTGGTCGAGACCGAAAAGTGAGTTTCAATGGCTAACGTCACCTTGCGCAACGTCCGCAAGACCTACACGGGCGGCTTCGAGGCAATCAAAGGCGTCAACGTCGACGTCGCCGACGGCCAGTTCTGCGTGCTGGTCGGCCCCTCCGGCTGCGGCAAGTCCACGCTGCTGCGCATGGTCGCAGGCCTGGAGACCGTCACCGGCGGCGAGATCGACATCGGCGGCCGCGTCGTCAACCAGATCGAGCCCGCCGATCGCGACATCGCGATGGTGTTCCAGAACTACGCGCTCTATCCGCATATGAGCGTCTTCAACAACATGGCCTACGGCCTGCGCAACCGCGGCATGGCGGAGGCCGAGGTCAAGACCCGCGTCGCGGAAGCCGCGCGCGTGCTCGAGCTCACGCCGATGCTGGAGCGCAAGCCGCGCCAGCTCTCCGGCGGCCAGCGCCAGCGCGTCGCCATGGGCCGCGCCATCGTGCGCCAGCCAAAAGTGTTCCTGTTCGACGAGCCGCTCTCGAACCTCGACGCAAAGCTGCGGATCGCGATGCGCGTCGAGATCCGCAAATTGCAGCGCCGGCTCAACACGACGTCGATCTACGTCACCCACGACCAGCTCGAGGCGATGACACTCGCCGACATTCTCGTGGTGATGAACGGCGGCCAGGTCGAGCAGGTCGGCAATCCGCTCGCAATCTACGAGAAGCCGGCGACGACCTTCGTCGCCTCCTTCATCGGCGCTCCCCCGATGAATTTGATGTCGACGCGCGCAGATGAAATCAAATCGCAGCTCGGTGGCACCGCCAGCGAAGCCGGCATCCTCGGCATCCGCCCGGAAGACTTTGTGATCACCGACCAGACGCCCGCCGGCGGCGTTGCGCTGCCGCTCACCGTCGAAGCGATCGAGCGCGTCGGCGCCGAGACCTTCGTCTATGGTTCACGCGCCCAGGACGAGCAGCGCGTCGCCGCCACCCCGGGCGAGCTGCCGCCTGGCGAGATCATCGTCCGCATCCCCGGAACCGAGGCTCCCGCCATCGGCGCGAGGATCCGCGTCGCCGCCGTGCGGCCGAAGCTGCATTTGTTCAGCGGCGACGGACGGACGCGGATCGAGGCCTGAGCGGCTCCGGAACGGCCGATCAAGCAAAAAGGGCGAAAACAACCCCATGCACAGTAGAAGGGGGTCTGTTTCTATTGGGAAAATTCGCCGCGAAAAATCGTCCTGCCGAAGCTTGTCGTCTCAACGCTCCGAACGGGTGTTCGGAGACATAGCTGACACGTTAACGACGGCAGAATGACGCGGGCGACCGGGCATGCCCCATCCACAGGGCACCCGCTACGTGCTTGAACCCACTCAGGGATATGACCATATTGTTGACCAAGGGGCGCCGCTTCCGGGCCCTGAAACATCAAAGTCGCTTCGAAAGGACTTTGTAAACTATGTCTCGTGTTCCCACGTTATCCAGCCCGTTCCTTCTGGGCTTCGACGAGATCGAGCGCGTGCTCGACCGCGTCGTCAAAGGCGCCGACGGCTACCCTCCCTACAATATCGAGAGGTGCGACCGGTCGGACGGCCAGCCCGAGCGTTTGCGCATCACGCTGGCGGTCGCCGGATTCACCCGCGACCAACTCGATGTAACCATTGAGGAAAACCAGCTCGTGATCCGCGGGCGGCAGCAGGACGACAAGACCCGGCAATACATCCATCGCGGCATCGCCGCGCGCCACTTCCAGCGCACCTTCGTGCTGGCGGAGGGGATGCTGGTGCTGGGTGCGGATCTGAAGAACGGGTTGTTGTCGATCGACCTCGCCCGGCCAGAACCGGAGAGGATCGTTAAGACAATCGCTATCAATGAGCACGAATAATGGAACGAGTAGCGGACTCGACCGCTTAGTGTTCCAGAGGAGTCGAGACCATGAGTGAAGGTCACGTTGCGTTCGAATACGAAGCCAAGAACGTCTCGCCCGAGACGCTGGCAACCCTCGGCGAAGGTCACATCGCCTATGTGAAGCAGATCCGCTCCGAAGACGTGCCGGGCCTGTTTCCCGAAGCCCCGCAAATCGCGCCGGGCCTCAAGCTTTTCGCGCTCCACGCCGCCGACGGCACGCCGATCATGTTGACCGACAGCCGCGAAGCCGCAATCGCCAACGCCTGGAGCAACGAGCTGCAAGCCGTCAGCGTGCACTGAGCGCACGCGCGTCGCACGAATGAAGTTTTGACGGGCATGCCTTCGAACGAAGGCGTGCCCGTTTTGATTTGTAGCGATGACGTTTCCGCAGCGGAATTGCGAGGAGCGAAGCGACGAAGCAATCCAGAATCCCTCCGCGGAGAGATTCTGGATTGCTTCGCTTCGCTCGCAATGACGGAGTGTGAGGCGGCAGCGTGCTCAGCTCTCGTGTCCCGGACGCGCTGCAGCGTGCAACGCTGCTGCGCAGAGCCGGGACCCAGAAAGCAACACGGACATTGTGGAGACATGGGCCCCGGCTCTGCAGCGCACCGCTGAAGACGCGTTGCGCTGCGTCCGGGGCACGAGAGCGCGTTGCAACGCTCGCATTCTCGCCAGTCGGCAATGGCTGAAAGATCAGGCCGCGGTCGCCGGCGGCAGCGCGAGCACCGAATAGATCGCCTGGGCATCGCGCGAGGCGCGCAGCTTCTTGGCGATGTCCTGGTCGCGCAGCAGGCGAGCGATGCGGGCGAGGGCCTTGAGGTGATCGGCACCGGCGCCTTCGGGGGCGAGCAGCAGGAAGACGAGATCGACCGGCTGGCCGTCCATCGCCTCGAAATCGATCGGGCGATCGAGACGCGCGAACAGGCCGAAGATCTTCTCGAGCTTGGGCAGCTTGCCGTGGGGAATGGCGACGCCGTAGCCGACCGCAGTGGTGCCGAGTTTCTCACGCTGCAGCAGCACCTCGAACACCGAGCGCTCGTTCTGCCCGGTCAGCTCGGCGGCCTTCGCCGCAAGCTCCTGCAAAGCCTGTTTCTTGCTGTTGACCTTCAATGCCGGGAGAATCGCCTCGGGCGCGACCAGATCGGTAATCGGCATGAACGTCTTCCGAGGTGAATTAAACCGTCAGGTTCCGAATTGGCCTGCTCAGTGAACCGAGCCCGGCCGGCGTCAAGAAGGTGAAGCAGGAGGGGGACTTAGCCCAAGCCCAGCCAAGCCCTGATGTGGGGCGCTTCTACTCCAACGCAATCCCGGTGCCAACTCCTGCGTGCGGCTTTGCCCCGGTCATTGTTAAGGGCTGCGGGTCGTACGGGGCCGGTTCCGGCCCTAACCACCCGCATTGCCGTCCGGTTTCGCGCCCGGCGGGTCGATCCAGCCGACATTGCCGTCGGCCCGGCGGTAGATGATGTTCACCCGTCCGCTGGAGCCGTGCTGGAATACCAGGCAGGGTGCCCCGCTGAGGTCGAGTTCCATGACGGCCTCGCTGACCGAGAGCTGTTTCAGGGACGTCGTGGCCTCGGCGATGATCACCGGGCTGTAGCCGGTGACCTCATCGTCGTCCTCGCCCTCGCCCGGGGCTTCCAGCACGTAGCTGGTGGCATCGAGCGCGGCCAGCGCAGCGGAGGCGACATGGGCCTTGCGGGCCGAGCGGTCCTTCAGCCGGCTCTTGTAACGCTTGAGGCGCTTCTCGATCATGATCAGCGCCTGGTCGGCGCTGGCATAGGCGTCCTGAGCGTTCGAATCGGCCTCCAGCGTAATTCCCGAATCGAGATGCAGCGCGCAATCGGTTCGGAAGCCGAAGCCGTCCTTGGACAGCGTGATGTGGCCGGAATAATTGCCGTCGAAATATTTGCGCAGGACCTCTTCAGTCCGGTCGGTCACGCGGCCACGCAGGGCCTCGCCGACGCTGACGCTCTTGCCCGAAATCCGAAGAGTCATGTGATGCCTCGCTTGGTTGCCCAGCTTGGATCGGTCGCGGTGGGGGGATGAGAGTAGCGCGATTTCGCGCCAGCGCAATCAGGCCGGTTCGGTGTTGCGGGAGCGATCCGACAGTGCGGTAGAGAGGACGTTACCAAGAGCGCTCTGCTTATCGCGGCGGCGTTGCACCGAGGACGGAATGCGCATGGCTTCGCGATACTTCGCGACCGTGCGGCGGGCGATATCAATGCCCGAAGCGCGCAAACGTTCCACGATGGTATCATCCGACAGGATCGCGGACGGCTCCTCCGAATCGATCAGCTGCTTGATGTGGTGACGCACGGCTTCGGCCGAATGCGCCTCGCCGCCGTCGGCCGAGGCAATCGAGGCCGTGAAGAAATATTTCAATTCGAATGTGCCGCGATTTGTCGCCATGTATTTGTTGGCGGTGACGCGCGACACCGTGGATTCATGCATCTGGATGGCGTCCGCGACGGCCTTCAGATTCAGCGGCCGCAGATGCGCAACGCCATGCGTGAAGAAGCCGTCCTGCTGGCGAACGATCTCGGTTGCAACTTTCAGGATGGTACGGGCGCGCTGGTCGAGCGCGCGCACCAGCCAGGTCGCGTTCTGCAACGCGTCGGTGAAGTAGGACTTGTCGCCGTCCTTGCCGATCTTCTTGGATAGCTCGGAATAGTAGGTCTGGTTGACCAGCACGCGCGGCAAGGTGTCACTGTTGAGCTCGACATGCCAGCCGCCGTCCGGACCCGGACGGACATAGACGTCGGGCACCATGGTCTGGAGCCGCGCCGAGCCGAACTTCATGCCGGGCTTGGGATTGAGGCGGCGGATCTCGCCGATCATGTCGGCGATGTCCTCGTCGTCGACACCGCAGAGCTTGCGCAAGGACGCGATGTCACGCTTGGCGAGAAGATCGAGATGCTCGACCAAAGCCTGCATCGCGGGATCGTAGCGGTCGAGCTCGCGGAGCTGGATCGCCAGGCACTCACTCAGATTGCGTGCGCAGACACCGGCGGGATCGAATTTTTGCAGCACGGCAAGGACGTCCTCGACGTCGGCCTGCGTTGCGCCGAGACGCTCGGCGGCCTGGCCGAGATCGGGCGGCAGATAGCCGGCCTCGTCGACGAGGTCGATCAGGTACTGGCCGATCATGCGCTGCGCCGCGCCGGTGAAGGCGACCGAGAGCTGCTCGGCGAGATGGTCCGACAACGTTGTCTCAGCCGCGACAAAAGCTTCGAGATTGTAGTCTTCGTCACCCGAGGCGCCGCCGCCCCATTCGGTATAGGTGGTCGGCGCGGCATCCTGGGCGTTGCGCGCGGCGGCCTCGGCGGGCTCCTCGGAGAAGACGTTGTCCAGGCCCGTATCCAGGGTCTGCTCGATCTCGGCGCGGGTGCCGAGATCCTTGCTCATCCATTCTTCCTGGCCCGGCTCGAAGGCGTCACCGCTGCCGCCAAAGCCGTCGTCGCCGTGCCCCTCGCCCTGACCACCGGAATCGTCGCCATCGCCGAACTGGCCGGCCTCGGCCGGGGCCTCGCCGCCGGGGGCCTCGTCATTGGCCCGCTCCAGCAGGGGGTTCCGCTCGAGTTCCTCTTCCACAAAGGTCGTGAGATCGAGATTGGACAATTGCAGCAGCTTGATCGCCTGCATCAGCTGCGGCGTCATGACCAGCGACTGCGATTGCCGGAACTCTAATCTCTGCGTAAGCGCCATGAAGCAAGAACCGATCCAAAAAGTTGGTCCGATTTTTGCTTATCCTAGTCCGCGCCCGATGTATACGCCTTGACGAAATCGAAAAACGGGCTAGAGGCGGAATTCCTCGCCAAGGTAAAGCCGGCGAACATCCGGATCAGCCACGATCTCCTCCGGGCTGCCCTCCGTCAAGATCTCACCGGCATAGACGATATAGGCACGGTCGGTGAGACCGAGCGTTTCGCGGACATTGTGGTCGGTGATCAACACGCCGATGCCGCGGTTGGTGAGATGGCGGACGAGGTCCTGAATGTCGCCGACCGCGATCGGATCGATGCCCGCAAAGGGCTCGTCGAGCAGCATGTAGTTCGGACGCGTCGCCAGTGCGCGCGCGATCTCGACGCGGCGGCGCTCACCGCCCGACAGCGCGATCGACGGCGATTTCCGCAGGCGCGTGATGTTGAATTCGTCGAGCAGCGAGTCGAGCTGCTGCTCGCGCTTCTTGCGCGAAGGCTCGACCACTTCGAGCACGGCGCGGATGTTCTGCTCGACGGTGAGGCCGCGGAAGATCGAGGCTTCCTGCGGCAGATAGCCGATGCCGAGCCGCGCGCGCTGATACATCGGCAGCTTGGTGACGTCGTGGCCGTCGAGCTCGATCGCGCCGCGATCGGCCTTGATCAGGCCGGTGATCATGTAGAACACGGTGGTCTTGCCGGCGCCGTTCGGGCCGAGCAGGCCGACCGCTTCGCCGCGCCGCACATAGATGCTGACGCCGCGCACGACCTGGCGGCTGCCGAAACTCTTTTCCACGCTATGCACAGCCAGGAAGCCCGGCCGTTTCAGAAGCTGCGGTCCGCCTGAGCCATTCGGCCTGGCGGCTGCCCTGACCGGATGCTCCGCCTGGGCGCGCGGCGGCTCGGCCTGGTAATTGGCTTGATAGTCGTCCTGATAGGGATCGGGCGCATGGATCGCCTGGTCGCGCGCGATCGGCGGAGCATCACGCACCGGGCTTGGCACCGGACTTGGCACCAACCCGCCGACGCTGTCGCCGAGCGAGGTGATGTCACGCGCAAATCCTGGCCGGCCGCGTTTGGCGGGGCGCCGACGGAACATGCTGAAAAGATCGACCATCCCCGCCTACTAGCCTTCTACGGTGATCCCGCGCGGTGTTCGCGCGATCTGGCGCGCCGGCCTCTCGATTCGCCGACGCAGCATGAATGAAGGGATGTCTCATGCCCAGTGAAACACGCCCGAAAAGCGGCGGACCCCGCTTCGAAAGCCCTGCGCGGTAAATACAGTCTCGCCGGGCAAGCTTCAACCTCGGATCGACCGAATCCTGTCCAAGCCATTGAAATCGTGACCTGAATTTACTTTTTACCGGCCCCGGGCAGTTGCAGCGGCGCCGCCGCGGGCTTGCCAGAGCCACCCGATCCGCAGTCACTGCTGCCCCCCTGCGGCAGCAGGGCCTGCACCCGGCCGCTGTCGGATTCGACGCGCGAAACGCCGGTCGTCATGTCGACCGCCAGACGGTCGCCGCGCAGCACGTTCTTGCACTGCGTCAGGACCACACCGCCGAGCATGGTGATGAGATTGGTCCTGGTGTCGAACACGGCGGTCTCGCCTGTCACCACCTGGTCCTTCTGGGTGACCACGACATTGCCGCGCGCCTCCAGCCGCTTGATCGAGGAGCTGCCGCCGGGGCCGGGCGTCGACGACTGCATCGGCGCGCCCTTGGCGCCCTTCGCCGCAGGCTGCGGCGCGGCCGGCTTGCTGTCGCCGCCGCCGGAATCGTAAAACACCACCAGCGTCTTCGAGGTCATGGTGGTGTCGCCCTGGATGACCTTCACATTGCCGGAGAAGGTCGCCTCCTTCTTCTTGTCGCGCATCTCGAGCGAGGCGGCTTCGATCTGGATCGGCTGATCGCGATTCTGCGAGAAACCCTGCATCGCGTTCGGCACGCCTTGCATCGTGCTCTGTGCGAATACGGCGCCAGTTGCAGCAAGCACGACGATGGCGGCAAGCGCAGCCGCGCTGAGCATGGCGTTGCGCGTGTGGTTGCGCGGAAAAGACCTGGTCATGAAAATCACTTTGAATTGGCCGATTTGTTCTTTGACTTGGCCGGCGGTGGCGCCGGCGCCGGTTCGACCGGCGCAGCTTGTGCGGCGGGATCGTCCAGCTTGTCCAGATGCATCACCACATTGCCTTCGAAGCGGATGACGTCGCCGCCTTCGGTGATGCGCAGCCGATCGGCGGTCAGCGTGCCGTTGGTGAGCTTGACGTCGACGCGCTCATCCGAGCTGACCGTGCCCTTGCCCATGTCGACGAAGGCCGAGTTCAGCCGCGCCTCGTAGCCGGTCGAGGTGCGCAGGAAGATATCCTTGTGCAGATCGAGCTGCTGCTGCTTGTTGTCGAAGCGGCCGGTGCGGGCATCGAGGAACAGGCTCGATTGATCCTCCATCAGCACCTTTGCGCGCAGGTCGTTGAGATCGACATGGTCGGGGTCGGTGATGTCCTGCGTCGCGGTCTTGGCCCAGAGCTCGTAGGGCCGCTGGTCCGGGGTGAAGCCGGACAGATGCGGCGATTCCATCGTGATCTTGGTGCCTGTCACCACGAGGTTTCCGGAGTCGAGCTTCAGCGGGATCTGGAAGGGATTGAGGAAGGTCGAGACGATGACGATCGCCGCCATGGACGCGGCCACCGTCAGCGGCACCGCGACGCGCAGAATCCGGACCAGGCGGCTGTGGCGCGCCGCGCTGGCAAACTTCGCCGCAAGCGCGGCGTCGTAGGTTGGAATCTGGGCCGAATTCACCTGAGCTCCCGAGCTGTCGCTCGCCTGGTCCGGTTAGCAGGCACGCCATTGTACCCGGCGCCACCACAATATGCAGCCCGCGACAGGCCGCACGAAAGTGTCCGAAACGGGGCGATCACCCGAGCCTAGCCGCCGGATGACGGCTCAGGAATGCGCGAAAATGTCCTCTTCGTCCCAGCCCTGCAGGTCGAGCAGGGCGCGGGTCGGCAGGAAGTCGAAACAGGCCTTGGCCAGCGCGGTGCGGCCCTCCCGGACCAGCATGGCATCGAGCCGCTCGCGCAGGGCATGCAGATGCAGCACGTCGGAGGCGGCGTAAGCGAGCTGCGGCTCGGTCAGGCTGTCGGAGCCCCAGTCGCTGGACTGCTGCTGCTTGGAGAGATCGACATTGAGCACCTCGCGGACGAGGTCCTTGAGGCCATGGCGGTCGGTGTAGGTGCGGGTCAGGCGCGAGGCAATCTTGGTGCAATAAATCGGCCCGGTCATGACGCCGAAGGTCTGGTACAGCACCGCGACGTCGAACCGTGCGAAATGGAAAATCTTGGTGATGGCGGGATTGGCCAGGAGCGCCTTCAGGTTCGGCGCATCGGTGTGGCCCTTGGGGATCTGCACCACGTCGGCGCTGCCGTCGCCGGGCGAGAGCTGCACCACGCAGAGCCGGTCACGGTGCGGGTTCAGCCCCATGGTCTCGGTGTCGATCGCCACCGCTCCGGAGTAGCGCGTGAGGTCGGGCAGGTCGCCGCGATGCAGGCGTACGGTCATGGCGTGTCAAAACCTCAATCGAATCTGTCTGTCGGCATCATAAGATCATCGGATGGACCGCGATGTAGCCACTGGCGGCGGGCCGCGCAAGCTGCCGCCAGCTCAGATCGCCGCCAGCATGATGCAGATCATCGCCGCCACGGTGGTGCGGCTGGGGCCGTCGCGGAACGCGTAGAGAATGGGGTCGTCGGGCATCTCGCGGCGATGCGCCATCATCAGGGCCCGGCCGAACCAGTACAGCAGCAGCGGATTGAGCAGCCACAGCATCCAGGGCCGGCTGTAGAGCGGCGTCACCGCCGTCGACGAGACGTAGAGCGAGAACACGGTCACCGCGTTCATCGCGCTCGCGGCCGCCATCGCGGCAATGATCTGCAGGTCGGTGATCCTGTAGTCGCGGTTGGAGGGATCGGCGAGGCCGGCGCTCTCGCGCATGCTGAGCTCGCTGAAGCGCTTGATCAGCGCCAGCGAGGTGAACACGAACAGCGAGAAGATCAGCAGCCATTCCGACAGCACCACGCCGACACCGACGGCGCCGGCGATGATGCGCAGGCTGTAGAGGCCGGCGAGCGTGACGACGTCGACCAGCATCTTGCGCTTGAGCACGAGCGAATAGGCGATCGTGGTGGCGAGATAGGCGCCGAGCACGCCGAGGAACAGCGGCGAGATGCAGAGGCTGGCGACGAGCGCGAACAGCCACAGCGCCGGGATCGCGAGCAGCGCCGAGGAGATCGGCAGATCGCCGGCAGCCAACGCGCGATGACGCTTGGTCGGATGCTGCCGGTCCGCGGCGAGGTCGAGCAGATCATTCATCAGATAGGCGCCCGACGCACAGGCCGAGAACGCCATGAACGCCAGCAGCGCGTAGCCGAGCGTCGGCAGATTCATCTGATGCGCGGTGATCGCCGGCACGAACACCAGCGTGTTCTTGGCGTATTGATAGACGCGCAGCGCCTTCGTCCAGGTCTTGAGGCTGGCGCGGCGATGGCTTCGGCTCTCGACGCGTTCGATCGACGCACGATCGAACGGCAACCTGTCACCCGCGGCAAGATCAGCCGGCGTCACGACACCATCGAAGCCGAGATGCGCGGCGATGCCGGCGGCATGAGCGGCGAAGCGGCCGGCGACCAGATAGATCTTCTCGCCCCGCGCCCGCGCCGCCAGCGCCTGGTTCAGCACGTCGGAGTCGTAGGGCAGATGGGCGTAGTCGAGCTCGGCCTGCGCCAGGATATCCGTGAGCGCCGCCATGCCCGGACGTCCGCCCGCGCCGAACCGGGCCAGCATCAAGGCGGGCCTGGAGAACAGCGCTTCCATCAGCAGCTCGGAGCGGAGCAGGGCGCCTTCGAGATCGATGACGAGCGTCCGCGCAGCCGCCGACGGTGCCAATGGCTCCGTCGCGCCAGATTCGTAACTCCAGGCAGGCTGCTCCATCCGAAAACGCTCTGTTGACCGCAAACTGACCGGCCCTCAGGGCCGGGGAGCAGGGAAATGGACGCCCGCGAGCCTAGGGAGCATTCGCTAAGGGCGGCTTAATCCGGCCCGAACGGGCGGCTGGCCCTTGGAATACCAGAGCCGACCCGTCCAGCCGGCTGTTGCAGGGATCCCACAACCCGGCGGGAGCTTCGTGTTCCCGCTGGGCATTTGGCGTGCGCCCCGTAGACATCATCCCGGTCCACCCTATCTGCCAATCTCCCTCCCGCTCGCCAGAACCAGGTGCCATGACCGAACAGACGCTCGCCGCGCCTCTCGACGACCAGCAGGAACGCCAGCGCGGCTTCTCGCGCTACCAGGCGCTCCTCATCGCGCTGCTCGCGTTCACGCAGTTCACGATCATCCTCGACTTCATCATCATGTCGCCGCTCGGCGCCATCCTGATGCCCGCGCTCGACATCACGGCGACCCAGTTCGGCGTCGCGGTGTCGGCCTACGCATTCAGCGCGGGACTCTCGGGCATTCTGGCCGCCGGCTTTGCCGATCGCTTCGATCGCAAGCGGCTGCTGCTGTTCTTCTATGTCGGCTTCACGCTCGGAACCCTGCTGTGCGCGGCCGCGCAGAACTACCATGTGCTGCTGCTCGGCCGGATCGTGACCGGATTGTTCGGCGGCGTGATCGGCTCGGTCGTGCTCGCCATCATCACCGACCTGTTCCCGCTGCATCTGCGCGGCCGCGTGATGGGCTTCGTGCAGACGGCGTTCGCCGCGAGCCAGGTGCTCGGCATTCCCGCCGGGCTGTTTCTCGCCAATCACTGGAACTGGCACGTCTGCTTCGTTGCGATCGTCGGCCTGTCGATCGTCACGATCGCCGTGATCGCCTTCGCGATGGAGCCGGTCGACGCGCATCTGAAGCTGAAGCAGGACAAAAATCCGGTTCACCATCTGGTCGCGACGGTCGTCGAGCCGCGCTACACGCTGGCCTTCGCGGTCACGACGTTGCTGGCAACCGGCGGCTACATGCTGATGCCGTTCTCCAGCGCCTTCACCGTGCACAATCTCGGCATCGACATGGCGCATCTGCCGACGATCTATCTGGTCTCCGGCCTGTTCAGCATCGTCACGGGGCCGCTTGTGGGCCGGGCCAGCGACGCCTTCGGCAAGTACCCGACCTTCGTGTTCGGCAGCGTGGTCTCGGTGATCATGGTGCTGATCTACACCCATCTCGGCCACGTCACGCTGACCACGGCGATCCTCGTCAACGTGCTGATGTTCGTCGGCATCTTCTCGCGCATGATCCCGTCGCAGGCGCTGATGTCGGCGATCCCCGACCAGACCCAGCGCGGCTCCTTCAGCGCCATCAGCGCCTCGCTGCAGCAGCTTTCCGGCGGCCTCGGCTCGGTCCTCGCCGGCGCCATCATCGCGCAAGCCCCCGACGGCTCCCTGATCCATTTCGACCGGATCGGCTACGTCGTCGTCGCCTCGGCCATGGTCGCGCTGGTGGCGATGTATTTTGTGCAGAAGGCGGTGGCGGAGAAGGCGGGGAAAAGGGTGGTGTGAGGGGGGCGCTGGAGGGGGCGGCCAGCGGGAGTCGGCTTGATGCAGAGGGGATTCAATAATAGTTATTAAGTACCAGCGCTGGCGGGAGAAGCAGCATGGCGGTAAGTGCAGATCTAGGCGAAGCCCTTGAAAACTTTGTCACAAAGCTAGTCGCCTCGGGTCGCTATCACTCCAAGAGCGAGGTGCTGCGCGAGGGCGTGCGGCTGATTCAAGAGCGCGAAGTGCGGCTGGCCGCGTTGGACGCCGCGATTGCTCGCGGGCTCGATGACGCTGACGCGGGTCGGCTGAAGCCGAGCTCTGAGGTTTTTGACCGGCTGGAAGCGAGATTGGCCGGCAAGGCCGACCGCTCGTGATCGTCGTCCTCACCGCGGAAGCCGAACGAGACCTTGAGGACATAGCGTCGTACGTCGCCCAGCAAAGCCCGCGAGGCGCTCTCACACTTATCCGCGGACTACGTGAAAAGTGCGAATCCCTGGCCGACGCCCGCGGGGCTATCCGCTGGTGCCGCGCTACGAAAACAAGGGCGTTCGTCGGCGCCCGTTCGGCAGCTATCTGATTTTCTATCGGGTCGGTCGCGATGCGATCGAAGTGATCCACATCCTTCAAGGCGCACGGGACTACGAGCCGCTGCTTTTCCCGGAGGACTAGATCTTCTTCGAGATGGCGCCCGCCGAACAACAGTCGCACCGACCTAAAGTGGTGCCCAGGAAAGGACTGGATCGCCACTAACCAAGAAGCTTGAATTTGCTAGGGTTTCTGGTTCGCCCGGCGAACCCGTGTGCCGGTTTTGTGTACCGGGAGCAAACGACTTTGATCCAAATCAAGCCGATGAACCGAGCGCATTCCATGTTCGCATTTTTCGGCTTTTGATCACTGATCAAGGAGTCAACAATATGCAGACACGGGGCTCATTTTCGCATCGATCCTTCATAAAAGCTCTCCTGGTCGCAAGCTCATTTGCGATCACCAGCCAGGCGCTGGCACAGCAAATCACTGGCACGCCCGGCTCGCCCGGCGCCACGTCTACGATCGATGGAAAACAGCTCCCACCGCCCGACCCGACATTCGGCGGCGTGATCAAGAACGACGCGCTGCAATCGAAGCCATGGTGGGCGCCGCGCGTCGTGCCGCCGCAGGCCGCGCCGAACGTGCTGCTGATCATCACCGACGACGCCGGCTTCGGCGTACCCAGCACTTTCGGCGGTGTCATCCCAACCCCGACGATGGACCGCATCGCCAGCGAGGGACTGCGCTACAACCGCGTCTTCTCCACCGCGCTGTGCTCACCGACCCGTGCGGCGCTAATCACCGGGCGCAATCACCATTCGGCCGGCTTTGGCGTGATCTCCGAGCAGTCGACCGGCTTCCCGGGCTACAACAGCATCATCGGCAAGGACAAGGCGACGATCGGGCGGATCCTGCTCGACAATGGCTACGGCACGTCCTGGTTCGGCAAGGACCACAACACGCCGGTCTACACGGCCAGCCAAGCCGGCCCGTTCGACCAATGGCCGACCGGCATGGGCTTCGAGTATTTCTACGGCTTCGTCGGTGGCGACGCCAACCAGTGGGAGCCAAATCTCTTCCGCAACACGACGCAGATCTATCCGTTCCAGGGAAAGCCGCCCGGCACCTGGAACCTCGTCACCGCGATGGCCGACGACGCCATCGACTGGATGACGCGGATGCACCAGACCGACCCAAGCAAGCCGCTGTTCATCAAGTACGCGCCCGGCGCCACGCACGCGCCGCACCACCCGACCAAGGAGTGGGTGGACAAGATCAGCGCGATGCACCTGTTTGACGACGGCTACGAGAACGTGCGCGACCGCATCCTGGAGAACCAGAAGCGGCTCGGCGTCGTCCCGAAGGACACCAAGCTGGCACCCTGGCCCAAGGACATGCTGAAACCGTGGGACCAGTTGAGCACCGAGGAAAAGAAGCTCTTCGTCCGCCAAGTTGAAGTCTACGCCGCCTACGCCGCCTATAACGACCACGAGATCGGCCGCGTCATCCAGCACTTCCAGGATATTGGCCGGCTCGACAACACGCTTGTCGTCTACATCAACGGCGATAACGGCACCAGCGCCGAAGGCGGACCGCTGGGCACGCCGAACGAAGTGGCGTTCTTCAACGGCATCAACATGATGCCGGTCGACGTGCAGATGAAATTCTACGACGTCTGGGGCACCGAGCAGACGTACAACCACATGTCTGCTGGCTGGTCTTGGGCGTTTGACACGCCGTTCGACTGGTTCAAGCAGAACGCCTCACGGCTCGGCGGCATCAACCAGAACATGGTGGTGTCGTGGCCGGCACGCATCAAGGACAGAGGCGCATTGCGCGAGCAATTCGTCCACGTGATCGACGTCGTGCCGACGATCCTCGAGGCCGCCGGCATTCAGGCCCCCGAGTTCGTCGACGGCATCAAGCAGGCGCCGATAGAGGGCACGAGCTTTGCCTACACGTTCGATGGGCCGAACGCCAAGGTGCCATCGCGCCACCAGACGCAATACTTCGAGATGTTCGGTCAATGGGCGCTCTATGACAACGGCTGGATGCTTTCCACCAAGGTCAACCGCGCGCCCTGGGAGGCGTTCGGTCCGGCCAATCCGGATCCGCTGAACAACCAAGTGTTCCAGCTCTATGACCTGACCAAGGACTTCAGCCAGGTCGACGACATCGCAGCCACGAACCCGCAGAAGGTCAAGGAGATGAAGGAGGCTTTCATCGCCGAGGCCAAGAAGTATCAGGTCTTCCCGCTGGATGCATCGGTCGCGGCGCGCATCGTCGCACCGCGCCCGAACATCACCGCGGGCCGCAAGGAGTTCGTGTACACGCGGCCGATGACAGGATTGCCGCAGGGAGACTCGCCGCTGCTGCTCAATACTTCCTACTTGATCACCGCCGATATCGACGTGCCGCAGGGAGGCGCCGAGGGCATGATCCTGACCTCGGGCGGGCGCTTCGCCGGTTACGGCTTCTACCTCTTGAAGGGCAAGCCTGTGTTCCTGTGGAACATGGTCGACCTCGAGCGGATCAAGTGGGAGGGGCCGGATGCGCTGTCACCGGGCCGACACACGGTCGAGTTCGACTTCAAGTACGATGGCATTGGCGTCGGCACGCTCGAATACAACAACTTCAGTGGTCTCGCCCAGCCCGGCACCGGCACGCTCAAGGTCGACGGCAAGGAGGTCGCCACGAAACGGATGGAGAAGACGCTGCCGATGATTCTGCAGTGGGACGAAAGCTTCGACATCGGCTCGGACACGCTGACGGGCGTCAACGATGCCGACTACAAGCCACCGTTCCCGCTGACCGCCAAACTCAACAAGCTGACGATCAAGGTGGACCGGCCGGAGCTGTCGGCCGCAGACATCAAGAAACTCCAAGCGGCGATGACTGAAAAAGCGAAGAGCGACTGATAGGTGGCCGGCATTGATCGTTTTCGGCGCGAGCCCCCGACCGACCAGGTGATCCTTCCATGCAACGACACCGGACACCTGTAGGCGCCCGATCTCATCGTGTCCCTGAGCGACTTGAAATTGCCGCGCCACATTGACGGGGTGCTCGGTGCCGGCCGGGCTTCCCGTTTCCAATCCTCGAACGCCTGCGCGATGGCCCTGCCGGTCCTCTGCTCAAAAACCGGATATCGCGCGAGGCGGTGATCCACGCCGTAGTCACCGGCAATTTTGTCACTGAGTTTCCGAGCCCCGGTAGTCGCATGCGCTACCAGCGCCAGCAGGCGCTTCCGCGTTTGGCCGGCTGAACATGAACTCTGGAAATTGGATCAGGACGCCCCGGTTCATCCCGCCGTGCGCCAGGACATCGGCAGGCGTTCCGAGTAGAAAGATGTGGCTGGAAGAATCAGCCCGAGAGGTGATGTTGGCTATTCCAAACGCCATTAGAGCTGTGTCCCGGTGTTGGGTACCGGTCAGCGGCTGAAATTCCCAGCAAATGAGTGATTTCAGACCCTTAAAGGGTAGGTGGTGCCCAGGAAAGGACTCGAACCTTCACGGCCGTTAAGCCACTGGCACCTGAAGCCAGCGCGTCTACCAATTCCACCACCTGGGCATGCCGTTTGGGGCACGGAGGCGGTTACTACGGTTCGGTGACGCCGTTGTCAATTCATGCTTGCCCGGTTTTGGCGATGCGGATTGCGCATCGCAAACCGGACCGGTAGAAGCCTGATAACACGCACTCTTCCCGCAGGAATGGACCTCCATGGCAACGAATTCGGAAACTCTCGTCACGGTTTTCGGCGGATCGGGGTTTTTGGGCCGGAATGTCGTCCGGGCGCTGTGCCGGCGGGACTACCGGGTCCGTGTTGCGGTGCGGCGGCCGGAACTAGCCGGTTACCTCCAGCCCTCAGGCAAGGTCGGGCAGGTCCACGTCGTGCAGGCCAATCTGCGCTACCCGGCCTCGGTCGAGGCGGCGGTGCGTGATTCGGACGTCGTGATCAATCTGGTCGGCATCCTCACCGAGGGCGGCGCGCAGAGCTTCGACGCCGTCCAGGCCAAGGGCGCCGAGACCGTGGCCAAGGCGGCCGCGGCTGCCGGGGCCCGGCTGATCCACGTTTCGGCGATCGGCGCCGATGCCGAATCACCCTCACGCTACGCCAAGGCCAAGGCGGCCGGCGAGGCGGCGGTGCTCGCCGCGGTGCCGACAGCCACGATCTTCCGCCCCTCCGTGATGTTCGGCCCCGAGGACCAGTTCACCAACCGCTTTGCGGCGCTGGCGCGGATGTCGCCGGTACTGCCGCTGATCGGCGGCGAGACGAAGATGCAGCCGGTCTATGTCGGCGATGTCGCCACCGCGATTGCCGATGCGGTCGACGGCAAGGCCAAGGCGGGCGCGACCTACGAGCTCGGCGGGCCGGAAGTGCTGACCATGCGCGAGATCATCGAGGCGATCGTCACCATCGCCGATCGCAAGCCGACGCTGATGCCGATGCCGTTCGGCCTCGCCCGCCTCAACGCCTCCTTCCTGCAATTCGCGCCCGGCGCGTTCAAGCTGACGCCGGACCAGGTCACGCTGCTCGAGCGCGACAATGTCGTGTCGGATGCGGCGAAGGCCGCGGGCCTGACGCTGGAAGGCCTCGGCATCACCGCCGATTCGCTGGAAGCGATCGCGCCGCAGTACCTCTGGCGCTTCCGCCCGCAGGGGCAGTTCCAGCGCAAGAGCGCGTAAGTTGGTTTGACCTCTTCCGCTTGCGGGAGAGGTCGCCGCGCAGCGGCGGGAGAGGGCCTTCTCCTCTTGGGGGTTCTCGCCCGCGGAGATACCCCCTCCCCAGCAAGCGGGAGAGGGAGCGCACCGTCAGCGCGGCAACACCTCAAAACTTCAGCTTCTTGAACACCGCTTCCGGCAGCGTCTTGATGATCAGCATCACGAGACGCCATTTGCCGCTGACATAGACGACATCGGTCTTCTTCTCGACGGCGGCCAGGATCGCATCGCCGACGACAGGCGCTTCGACCGTCAGCGGGCCGATCAGCTTCATGCCTTCCGTCATCTTGGTGCGAACAAAGCCGGGTTTGACCGTGACGACGTGCACGCCGCCGCGGCTCGCACGCGCGCGCAAGCCTGAGAGGAAGGCGGAGAAGCCGGCCTTCGCCGAGCCGTAGACGTAGTTGGAGGCACGGCCGCGGTCGCCGGCAACCGACGACACGCCGACGATCGTGCCGTTGCCGCGCGCCATGAATTTTTCGGCGAACAGGCCGAGGATCAGCGACGGCCCCTCGTAGTTCGAGCGCATGATCGTGGTGGCGTGCGCGAGGTCGCTCTCGGCGTTTTGCTGCACACCAAGGAGACCGATGATCGAGACGACGACGTCGGGCAAGGCGGGAAGGCCGGCAACGAAGCCGTCGAACGAGGCGGTGTCGAGCACGTCGAATGTCAACGTGCGCGCTTCGATATTGTAGCGCGCGCGCAGATCCGCCGCGTCAGGCTCCAGCGCAGCAGCGTCGCGGCCTGCGAGGCCGACATCGTAACCGGCCTTGGCGAAAGCGCGCGCCGCGGCGCGGCCGATATCGGAGGAGCCACCGAGCACAATTGCGGACTTGCGTGACGTCACGGCCTAGACCTCATCGAACAGGCGTTGTGAAAGCTTTGAGCGGATGTTGCCGGCGGGATCGAGCGATCTGCGGATCGCGTTGAAGCGGGGCAGGGCGGGATAGCCGGCCTCGAAGGTCGCACGCGACTGGCGCGCATCCTTGGCGAGATAGAGCCGGCCGCCGCTCGCGACGACGAGGCGATCGATCTCGTCGAGGAAATTCAGGATGTCGCCCTTCAGCGGAAAGTCCAGCGCCAGCGTGTAGCCGGGCAGCGGGAACGACAGGATGCCGTCGCCATGACCGAGCTTCTTGAGCACCGCGAGGAAGGACGCATCGCCGCGCCGCGTGATGCGGTCGAGAATGTCGGCGAGCACGGCGCGCGCGCCAGCTTCCGGGATCACGCATTGATGCTGCAGGAACCCGCGCCTTCCATAGATGCGATTCCAGTCGGCAATGCTGTCGAGCGGGAAGAAATAGGGATAGAGCGAGACGATCTGGCTGCCGCCGGCGCGGCGCGCACCCATGCGGTAATAGAGCTCGTTGAAGGCGCGGATGCTGTAGCGATTGAGCGTCATCGACGGCAGGTCCATGGGCACCGCGAGCCCGGGATTCCTGCCGACGGGAAACGCAGCGGCGGCCTCAGTGAGCTCGTCTTTGCCGGCGTGCTCGCCGAGATAGATCAGCGAGCGGCCGAGATCGGGCCCTCGCGCGGCGCAATCGATCCATGCCACCGAATAGGTCGCGGAATCTCCGGCATCGAGCGCGCGCATCGCGGCATCGAGGTCGGATGTCGCGATCACGCGTTCGCGGATCCAGCCGGTCTCGACGGGACGCAGCCGCATCGATGCTTCAAGGATGACGCCGGTGAGGCCCATGCCGCCGACGGTCGCGAAGAAGGCATCGGAATTTTGCTCGCGCGAGGCTTCGATGACGTCGCCCTGTCCGGTGCGAAGCAAAATGCTATCGACATAGCGGCCGAAGCCGCCTTCGCAATGATGGTTCTTGCCGTGCACGTCGGCCGCGATGGCACCACCGATCGAGACGAAACGCGTGCCCGGCACGACGAAGGGCAGGAAGCCGCGCGGACCAAAGGTGTCGATCAGGTCCGCGAGCAGCACGCCGGCTTCGAGACGGATGCGCCCGGTCGCGGGATCGAACGACCTGACCCGGTCGAACCCGGTCATCCCGATCGTCCTGACCGCACCGATCGCGGCATCGCCATAGGCGCGGCCATTACCGCGCGCCACAGAGCCGGCCACCACGGCGTCGCCCACGGCCTCGAACGACCGCGGCCGCAGCACATCGCTATCGACGACCGGGAAACGCCCCCAGCCGCTGACGAGGGTCATGGCTCAGCTCCTGCGCCGGACGCGCGCCACCCGGCTCTGGAAACTGCCTACCGATCAAAAGCTTATTTTGCGTTGAGGCTTATCGGCAAGTTGCAAAGGTTAACGGCCGAGCGCGAGCCCCGTAGCCCGGATGGAGCGCAGCGTAATCCGGGGCCGGCAGAGCTTGTGGCACGATCCCGGATTATGCTTGCGCTCCATCCGGGCTACGGACCTCAATCCGGGCTATGGCCGTGCGCTTAATGGCCGAGCGCGAGCGCGATCAGGCCGAGCGTGCCGACGATGACGCGCCACCAGGCGAACACGACGAAACCGTGGCGGGTGACGTATTCCAGGAACGTCTTCACCACGATGATCGCTGTGATGAACGACACGATGAAGCCGATCGCGACGATGCCCATGTGGTCCATCGTCATCTCGGAGCGGTTCTTGTAGAAATCGTAGGCGAACGCGCCGATCATGGTGGGGATGGCGAGGAAGAACGAGAACTCCGCCGCGGCGCGCTTGTCGGCGCCCAGGAACATCGCGGCGACGATGCTGGCGCCGGAGCGCGACACGCCGGGGATCATGGCGACGCACTGCGCGATGCCGATATAGAGATACATCAGCAGCGGGAACCGCGTCGCGTCGTGCTCACGCGGCTTGAGGTCGAGCTTGTCGACCCAGAGCAGGATGGCGCCGCCGACGATCAGCGTGAAGCAGACGACCCACGGATTGAACAGCACGCTCTTGATGTATTTGCCGGCGACGAGGCCGACGACGACAGCGGGCAGGAACGCCACCAGCACGCCGATCACGAAGCGGCGGGAATAGGTGTCGCCCGTGAAGAAGCCGATCACGACGTCCCACAGCTTCTTGAAATAGAGGCCGACGATCGCGAGGATCGCACCCAACTGGATCAGAACAGTAAACGAATCCCAGAACGCGCCCTCGCCGAGATGGAAGAAGCGCTCCGCGAGCAGCAGATGGCCGGTCGAGGAAACGGGAAGGAACTCGGTCACACCCTCGATGATGCCGAGGATCACTGCCCGTATTACATCTGACATATTTACGGTCCATTTCCGCTGGAAAAGCGGGGCTCTTCTCGCCTATTCCCCCCAATGCTGCAATCGCAAAATGCGGCATCTCGCACTTGCTTCGCGGTTTTGAAGGACTAGTGTGGCGCCGCACAAACATTGATGGATTCTTAAGCACCATCAAATAGTCAAAGGCTTCATGTTTACGCTGTTTCATCATCCGTTCTGTCCGCATTCGCGATTCATCCGCCTGATCGCGGGCGAATACGGGCTCGACGTGAAGCTGGTCGAAGAGCGCAGCTGGGAACGGCGCGAGGCATTTCTGCTGCTCAATGCAGCCGGCGCGACGCCGGTCCTGCTGGACGACGAGCAGCCCCCGATTCCGGGCGCGGCCATCATCGCCGAATATGTCGACGAGGCCTATGGCGCCGACATGGGACCCAAGCGCCTGATGCCGCAGACGGTCACCGAGCGCGTCGAGGTGCGCCGGCTGATGGCCTGGTTCAACGAGAAGTTCTTCGAGGAGGTCTCGCACCCGCTCGTCACCGAGCGCATCTACAAGCGCTTCATGAGCGAGGAGAACGGCGGCGGCCCGCCTTCGGCCGACGTGATGCGCGCGGCGAAGGCCAACGTGCGCTATCATCTGGCCTATATCGGCTGGCTGGCGCAGACGCGTAATTTCCTCGCCGGCGACCGGCTCACCTACGCGGATCTCGCCGCCGCGGCGCATCTCTCGGCGATCGACTATCTGGGCGACGTGCCATGGAGCGAGGACGACGCAGCAAAGGCGTGGTACGCGCGGGTGAAATCCCGCCCGTCGTTCCGTCCGCTGCTGAGCGAATGGCTGGCGGGCGTGCCGGCGTCGCGCACCTACGTGGACCTGGATTTCTGAACTCCGATCCGACTGAACTGAAGGCGGCGCTGGCGCGCGAGGCGCGCACCCTCGGCTTCGACTGTATCGGCGTGACCGCGCCAGGCACGATCGAGAACGCCGGAAAGCATTTTCTCGAGTTCATCGCCTCGGGCGGCCATGGCGACATGGACTGGCTCGCCAACCAGCCGGAGCGCCGCGTCGATCCGCGCGGGCTGTGGGCCGACGTGCGCAGCGTCATCATGCTCGGCCTCAATTACGGTCCCGACCAGGATCCGCTCGCGATCCTCAAAGAGCGCACGCGCGCGGCGATCTCGGTCTATGCGCAGGGCGACGATTATCACGACCTCATCAAGAAGCGCCTGAAGGCACTGGCGCGCTGGCTGGTCGCGACCGCGCCGTCGGAAGTGAAGGTGTTCGTCGACACCGCGGCGGTGATGGAGAAGCCCTTAGCGCAGGCCGCGCATCTCGGCTGGCAGGGCAAGCACACCAATCTGGTCTCGCGCGAGTTCGGCTCGTGGCTGTTTCTCGGCGCGATCTACACCACGCTGGAGCTGCCGCGCGATCATGCCGAGATCGATCATTGCGGCTCGTGCCAGGCCTGTCTCGACATCTGCCCGACCTCGGCATTCCCCGCACCCTACAAGCTCGATGCGCGGCGCTGCATCTCTTATCTCACCATCGAGAACAAGGGGCCGATCCCGCACGAGTTTCGCAAGAGCATCGGCAACCGCATCTATGGCTGCGACGATTGTCTTGCGGCATGCCCGTGGAACAAGTTCGCGCAGGAAGGGCGCGAGGCCAAGCTTGCCGCGCGTGATGAATTGCGTGCGCCTGGCCTTGCGGAGCTTTCTCGACTCGACGATGCAGCGTTCCGCGCGCTGTTCACGAAGTCGCCGGTGAAGCGCATCGGCCGCGATCGCTTCCTGCGGAATGTGCTGATTGCGATTGGCAATTCGGGTGACGCGGCGCTGGCGGAAGAAGCACGGCGACTGCTGGACGACGCGAGCCCGCTGGTGCGTGGGGCTGCGGTGTGGGCGTTGGGGCAGTTGGTGACGCGGGATGCGTTTGACGCGATGAAGAGCGCTGCGATGAGCGGCGAGCACGACGAGAGCGTGCGCGAGGAGTGGCAAGCCGCTCTCTGACCCTCATCCTGAGGAGCCGCGTAGCGGCGTCTCGAAGGATGGAGGCCACGATGCAGCAGCGGGGACCTGCATCCTTCGAGACGGCGCTTCGCGCCTCCTCAGGATGAGGATTGGCCACCCTTGATTTCCCCACCCGTTCCCGCAATGTCGCGCGCCATGACAAACATGCCTTTCTTCACGCGCGACGGCGACACATTCCACCCGACGGAAGTTGCCAACGGTCCCTGGGATCCGAAATCGCTGCACGGACGCGTCATCATCGGCCTGCTCGGCTTCGCCATCGAGGAGCGCCATTCCGGTCCGGACTATGTGCCGGCGCGGCTCACGGTCGACATGTTTCGGCTGCCGACCATCGATAAGCCGATCGAGGTGACGACGCGGCTGGTGCGCGACGGCTTGCGCATCCGCGTGATCGAGGCGGAATTCTTGTCCGGCGGCGTCAGCATGGCGCGCGCTTCCTGCCAGTTGCTGCGGCGGACGCAGAATCCCGACGGCAATGTCTGGTCGCCGCCGAACTGGGACGTGCCGAAGCCTGATGACATTCCAAAGCCGACCGATCCCAGGCTCGGCATGAACGGCAAATGGACGACGCGGCCCATCGTCGGCCATATGGGCTCGCTCGGCCCGCGCCGATTGTGGATGAGCGAGGTGCGTGAGCTCGTTGCGGGCGTGCCGATGACGCCGTTCGTCCATGTCGCCACCGGCGCCGATTTCGCCAGCCCCTTTGCCAATGCCGGCGACAAGGGGCTCGGCTACATCAACAGCGACGTGACGATCTATCTGCACCGTCTGCCGGTGACGAACTGGATCGGCTTCGACGTGGTGAACCACCAGGCCACCGACGGCGTCGCGATCGGCGAGTGCTGGCTCTATGACGAGCAGGGGCCGATCGGCACCGCGACCGTCGCCGCGCTGGCGCAGCGCAAGCCGATGGCGAAGCCACCGCCTCGGTAGGTGTTGTCATTCCGGGGCACGCGAAGCGTGAGCCCGGAATGACGGGCGGAGAGAGGCGCACCTACACCAAATGCCGCTTCATCTCCGGCCGCGCCTTCAGCTCCGCGCCCTGCTTGCCGACGATCTTCGCAATACGCTCAGGCGCAAATTTCAGATCGACGAATGCCGGCGCAGTATTGGCGACCTCGTGATAGCTCACGATGCTGCCGTCACGCAGCGTCATGATCGCGACGCCCTCGAACATCGCCCGCGCGCCGGCGGCTTCCGGCAGCGTCGATCTGTAGCTGAACGTGTAGCGCGCATAGAGCGTGGTGCCGTCGGTGACGGGATCATGCATGTCCCAGCGGAAATCGGTCGCCGTGCGATAGAACCAGTCGTCGACCATCGCCGCGATCTTCTCGCGGCCTTCGAAGGCGCCGTAGAACACGTCGTGATAGACGCCGTCCTCGGTGAAGAGCTCGGCAAAGGCACGGCCGTTGCGCTGCTCGACAGCATCGCAGAAGGCGCGGAGCATGGCGGCGGTGGTTGTCATTGACGTTTCTCCCTTCCCGTTTCTGTCATGCCTCGCTTCGCGAACAATGACAGGGCGTCCTACAACTTCACCCGATCTCGGCCACGGCGGCAAGAATGCGCGCGATGTCCTGCGGGCGGGAGAGGCGGTGGTCGCCGTCCTGGATCAAGGTCAGCACGACGTCGTCGGCCGGCAGGCGATGCGTCAGCGCGAAGGCGTGCTGCCAGGGCACGTCGGGATCCTGCGCGCCCTGCAGGATGCGGACGGGGCAACCGAGATCGATGGCGCTGCCGAGCACGAGATGATTGCGGCCCTCCTCGATCAATTTGCGCGTGATCGGATAGGGTGAGCCGTCGCCATATTCGGACGGCCTGAGCCAGAAGCCTTTGGTCTCGATCTCCTGCTTCACCTCGGGCGAGAACTTCTTCCACATCAGCTCCTCGGTGAAATCGGGCGCGGGCGCGATCAGCACGAGACCGGCCAGCGATCCCTTCAACGATCCCTTTAATGATTCCTTGCCGGAACGCTTCCTGATCTCGCGCGCGAGCAGCAGCGCCATCCAGCCGCCCATGGAGGAGCCGATCAGGACCTGCGGGCCGTCGCAGAACCGCTCGAACACCGCAACGCTGTCCTCAAGCCAGCTTCCGATGGTTCCATCGGCGAAATCGCCACCGGATTCGCCGTGACCGGAATAGTCGAACCGGACCACGGCGCGGCCGCGGTCCCCGGCCCAGGCGTCCAGCGCGACAGCCTTGCCGCCCTGCATGTCCGACTTGAACCCGCCGAGCCACACCAGCCCGGGTCCACCGCCGGCGCGATGGCGCACCGCGATCCTGCGTGCAGCCTTGCCCTCACCTGCCTTGCCTTCGCCTACTTCGATGAAGTCGAGCGTGGCCTCGGGAATTATATCGGTCATGGAACGTTTACTCTGGCTGTGCGGTTTGAGCTGTTCGGACCTGTTCCGCAGCCCGGTGTCGTCTATTGCCCTTTGGGACGCTTGCGGAACAGAAGCAACGTGTCTATGTCGGTCAGCGTGCCCAGGCGTGACTAAAATGCCTCGCATTTGAGGGTTTTTCGAGCGGGGCACGAGCGAATTGCTTGCCGCCAAACGCATCTTCCTTCAAGATAGCCGCTTCTTTCACAACTTTGGAGAACCACCCATTCGCCGTCCCAATAAAGCCCCGCCCGTTGCCAGCAAAGACGGGCCGCGCATCAATGATGATATTCGCAATGCGCAGATCCAGCTGATCGATCAGGCCGGTGACAACAAAGGCACGGTCGAGACCGTCATGGCCATCCGGATGGCCCAGGAAGCTGGCATGGATCTGGTCGAGATCTCGCCGAATGTCAGCCCTCCCGTCTGCAAGATCATGGACTACGGGAAGTACAAATATTCCGCCCAGAAAAAGGCCGCCGAAGCCCGGAAGCGGCAGAAGATCGTCGAGATCAAGGAGATCAAGCTCCGTCCGATGATCGACGATCACGATTACGACGTGAAGATGCGCGCGATGCAGCGGTTCTTCGAAGAGGGTGACAAGGTCAAGATCACGCTGCGCTATCGCGGCCGCGAAATGGCGCACCAGGAAATCGGCACCAAGCTGCTGGACAAGATCAAGACCGACGTCGCCGAGCTCGCCAAGGTCGAGCAGGACGCACGGTTCGAAGGTCGCCAGGTCGTCATGGTGCTGGCACCGCGCTGATAGCGCTCATTGGGACTTGAGAGTTCAACGGCCCGTCCGGATCTCCGGCGGGCCGTTTGTGTATCAGCTCCTCGTCGCCTGCCAGGTGCCGCTGCACTGGTCGCCGGAGATGATGCCGCGCCACGAGCCGACACCGTTCACGCCGGCGAGCCGGCCACCGCCGCTGGCATGGGACGCGCCGACCGAAACCTGGACGGCGACGGAGCCGGCGCGGTTGACGGTGCCCGAGACCCGGCCGCCGCCGGCGGAGGTGACGCGGCTGCCCGTGACGGTGAAGGGGACGCTGTAGCCCGAGCTGCAATTGCCGCGGGTGGTGGCGAAGGTGACGTTCCAGATGCCGTCATAGCGGGCGATGCGCGCGTCGGCGGTCGATGGCAGCGCCGCGGTGGCGAGCACGGCGAGCAGCGCCAGATGGCGCGGGCGGGCGAAATCGGTCAAACGGGAAAGAAGCTGCGGGGAATGGGCCATTTTAGTCCTGCTCCGAGCGACACGGCTCGGACATGAGTGTACCAGCTCCGGATAGTCGGCCGGTAGGTTCCACCGGTTCATCGTTGCCAATTCGCCCGTTCTCTGTCATAAGCCCGGCCTTCATCGCCCGGCTGATTAAGGGCTGCCGTGGCGGTGTTTCGTGCGGGTTTCGCGCTTGTTCGTAAAACCTGAGCACAATCAACGCTCTAACGAGCATTTTTGACGGCCACGCCGCCTTCGCGGGCGGATTTCGTTGGCCATTAGGAGAGCCAAATGCCCAAGCTGAAGACCAAATCGGGCGCTAAAAAGCGCTTCAAGGTGACTGCCACCGGCAAAGTGATGTTCGCCCATCGCGGCAAGCGTCACGGCATGATCAAGCGGACGAAGAAGCAGATCCGTCAGCTGCGCGGCACCTCGGTGCTGTTCAAGACCGACGGCGACAACGTCAAGAAGTACTTCTTGCCGAACGCCTGATCGCGTCCACGATCATTGCCAGCTCCGCCGCGTCCTGCGCGGCGATCCGAAAAACAAGTCATCTCTGAAGGATATTCGTCATGGCTCGCGTCAAACGCGGTGTGACCGCCCACGCCAAGCACAAGAAAGTCTACAAGGCCGCCAAGGGTTTCTACGGCCGCCGCAAGAACACCATCCGCGCCGCCAAGCCGGCCGTGGAGAAGGCCCAGCAGTACGCCTTCCGCGACCGCAAGCGTAAGAAGCGGACGTTCCGCGCGCTCTGGATCCAGCGCATCAACGCTGCCGTCCGTCCGTTCGGCCTGACCTACAGCCGATTTATCGACGGCATGGCCAAGTCCGGGATCACCGTGGACCGCAAGGTGCTGTCGGATCTCGCGATCAGCGAGCCCGCCGCGTTCCAGGCGATCGCCGAGAAGGCCAAAGCCGCTCTCGCCGCCTGAGGCTTGCGCTAGCGGGCCTTCCGGCCCGCAGCCTTCAGCGCGCGCTGCGAGTAACGCTGGGCGACCTCCGCCCGGCAGAACGCCCCAAACGACAGATACATGGTGCCGGATTTATTCCGGTACTTGAGGTCGCATGCGCGCATCTCGCGCTTGTAGGACTGTTTTCGGAGGGCGCTGAGGCCGGGCATGAAATCCGCCTCGCATTTCTTCTCGACGGCGGCCCCGAGTTGGACATCGCCGCTCGCGGTCAATTGGCAATCCTGAGCCAGCTTCATCGCGCTGTCGCAGCTCTTCTGGTCGCCGATGGCGGCCACGACCTCGTCCAGCGTCATGGACTTGTCCATGCAGACCATGGCGTGCGCCGGTGTGCCGGCAACCGACAGAACGACGGTCGAAGCGGCAAAAAGAACGGCCAGACTGGGTTTCGTGAGCATCGCAAAAGTCTCCTCGTATCCCCGTTGGTGCCGGGCCCCCGCGCGAGGTTCAACCCAGCCGTTCAGAGCGCCAAATGACCGGCTTTTCGCTTGACGTTACGCCCTTCTCGCGGCGACAACCCAGCCGAATTTAGCAGCAAGGATTTGACTGTGTCCGACCTCGCAACGCTCGAAACATCCATCCTCGACCAGGTCGCCGGCGCCGGCGACGAAGCCGCGCTCGAAGCGGTGCGCGTCGCAGCGCTCGGCAAGAAGGGCTCGATCTCGGCGCTGCTCGCCACGCTCGGCAAGATGTCGCCCGACGAACGCAAGACGCAAGGCGCCGCGATCAACCAGGCCAAGGACAAGGTCACCGAGGCGCTCGCCGCACGGCGCGACGTGCTGAAGTCGGCGGCGCTCGATGCGCGGCTCGCCTCCGAAACCGTCGACGTCACCCTGCCGCTGCGCGATGCGCAGGCCGAAGCCGGCCGCATCCATCCGCTCAGCCAGGTCTGGGATGAGCTGACCACGATCTTCGCCGACATGGGATTCTCGGTCGCCGAAGGTCCCGATATCGAGACCGACGACTACAACTTCACCAAGCTGAATTTCCCGGAAGGCCATCCGGCGCGTGAGATGCACGACACGTTCTTCTTCCATCCGAAGGAGGACGGCTCGCGCATGCTGCTGCGGACCCACACCTCGCCGGTGCAGGTGCGCACCATGCTGAGCCAGAAGCCGCCGATCCGCGTGATCTGCCCGGGCCGCACCTACCGCATCGATTCGGACGCGACCCACACGCCGCAATTCCACCAGGTCGAAGGCCTCGTCATCGACAAGAGCTCGCATCTCGGCCACCTCAAATGGATCCTGCACGAGTTCTGCAAGGCGTTCTTCGAGGTCGACCACATCAACATGCGCTTCCGCCCGTCGTTCTTCCCGTTCACCGAGCCGTCGCTGGAAGTCGATATCCAGTGCCGCCGCGACAAGGGCGAGATCCGCTTCGGCGAAGGCGAGGACTGGCTGGAGATTCTCGGCTGCGGCATGGTGCATCCCAACGTGCTGCGCGCCTGCGGCATCGATCCCGACGAGTACCAGGGCTTTGCGTGGGGCATGGGCATCGACCGCATCGCCATGCTGAAATACGGCATCGCCGATCTGCGCCAGCTGTTCGACAGCGACGTCCGCTGGCTGTCCCACTACGGCTTCAAGCCGCTCGAAGTGCCAACGCTTGCCGGAGGGCTGAGCTCGTGAAATTCACCCTCTCCTGGCTGAAGGATCATCTCGACACCGACGAGCCGCTGGACAAGCTCGCCGACAAGCTCACCATGATCGGGCTTGAGGTCGAGAACATCGAGGACAAGGCGAAGGCGCTCAAGCCCTTCACCATCGCGAAGGTGATCTCGGCCGAGCAGCATCCGAATGCGGATCGACTGCGCGTCTGCATGGTCGACACCGGTGACGGTGGCGCGCCGGTGCAGGTCGTGTGCGGCGCGCCGAATGCGCGCGCGGGTCTCGTCAGCGTGTTCTCGCCGCCCGGCACCTACATTCCCGGCAAGGACATCACGCTCGGCGTCGGCACCATCCGCGGCGTCGAGAGCCGCGGCATGCTGTGCTCGGCGGCGGAGCTGCAGATCTCCAACGACCATGACGGCATCATGGAATTGCCGGCGGACGCGCCGATCGGCGCAGGCTACGCCGAATGGGCCGCGCTCGGCGATCCCGTGGTCGAGATCAATCTGACGCCGAACCGGCAGGACTGCACCGGCGTGCACGGCATCGCACGCGATCTCGCCGCCGCCGACATGGGCAAGTTCAAGGACCCCACGATCAAGCCGATCAAGGGCGAATTCCCTTGTCCCGTGAAGGTGACGGTCGAGGACGCGACACTGTGCCCGGGCTTTGCGCTACGCCTCGTGCGCGGGGTGAAGAACGGCCCGTCGCCGGAATGGCTGCAGAAGCGGCTGACCGCGATCGGGCTGCGTCCGATCAACGCGCTGGTCGACATCACCAACTTCATGACCTACGACCGCGCGCGCCCGCTGCACGTGTTCGACGCCAAGAAGGTGAAGGGCAATCTCGTGGTGCGCCACGCCCGCGACGGCGAGACGCTGCTGGCGCTCGACGGCCGCACCTACAATCTCGATCCTGCCATTTGCGTGATCGCCGACGAGCATGGCGTCGAATCGCTCGCCGGCATCATGGGCGGCGAAGCCTCGGGCTGCGACGAGAACACCACTGACGTGCTGATCGAGTCGGCGCTGTGGAACGAGATCAACATCGCGCAGACCGGCCGCAAGCTCGGCATCAACTCCGATGCGCGCTACCGCTTCGAGCGCGGCGTCGACCCGGCCTTCATGGTGCCAGGACTGGAGCTCGCGACCAGGCTGGTGATGGAGATGTGCGGCGGCGCGCCGTCCGAGAACGTCGTGGTCGGCAAGGCTTTTGGCGACGACCGCGTGATCGATTTCCCCGTGACCGAGGTCAAGCGCCTGTCCGGCATCGAGGTGCCGCAGCCCGAGATGAAACGCATCCTGACCCATCTCGGCTTCATGATGGCGGGCCCCGGCCCGGTCGTGAAAGTCGCGGTGCCGTCCTGGCGCTCCGACGTGCACGGCAAGGCTGACATCGTCGAGGAGGTCGTCCGCATCTTCGGTGTCGACAAGGTGCCGATGACGCCGTTCGAGCGCGGCGACGATGCGCGGAAACCCGTGCTGACGCCGCTGCAGCTTCGCACCCGCCGCGCGCGGCGCGCGCTGGCAAGCCGCGGCATCATCGAAGCGGTGACCTGGTCGTTCATCACCAAGGCCGCGGCAAAGCTGTTCGGCGGCGGCCAACGCGAGCTCGAAGTCGCCAACCCGATCGCATCCGATCTCTCCGACATGCGCCCGACGCTGCTCGCGGGCCTGATCGCGGCAGCGCAAGCAAACGCCAATCGCGGCGCAAGCGATGTCGCGCTGTTCGAGGTCGGCCAGATCTTCAGGGGCGATCGCCCGCAGGATCAGTTCATGGCGGCGAGCGGCGTGCGCCGCGGCTTTGCCTCCTCGGAAGGTCTCGGCCGGCACTGGACGGGCTCGGCGCAGGCCGATGTGTTCGACGCCAAGGCTGATGCGCTGGCGGTGCTGGCAGCGGCCGGCGCGCCGATGCAGGCGCTGCAGATCGTGGCCGGCGGACCTGGCTGGCTGCATCCCGGCCGCTCCGGCACGATCCAGATCGGCCCGCAGAACGTGCTCGGCTATTTCGGCGAGATGCATCCGCGTGCGCTCGAGGCGCTCGGTGCCGACGGCCCGCTTGTCGTGTTCGAGGTGATCCTCGACCGCATTCCCGAGGCCAAGAAGAAGCCGACCCGCGCCAAGCCGCTGATCGAATTGTCGGCATTCCAGCCGGTGTCGCGCGACTTCGCCTTCATCGTCGATCGTGGTGTCAAGGCCGGCGACATCGTCCGCGCCGTGCAGGGCGTCGACAAGAAGCTGATCACCGGCGTCAACGTCTTCGACGTCTATGAAGGCAAGGGCATCGACGACGGCAAGAAGTCGATCGCGGTCGCGGTCACGCTGCAGCCGCGCGAAAAGACGCTGACCGATCAGGAGATCGACGCCGTCGCGGCGAAGATCGTCGCGGAGGTCACGAAGAAGACCGGCGGCACGCTGAGAGCGTGATGCTCTGGAATAGCGGAGCATGAGCATCACCGACTTCCTGCCGAAGGATGTCAGCCTCACCATTGCGATGGCGCTCTGCGCCGTCGCTTTCGTTTCGGGCACCGCCCGTGGTTTCTCCGGTTTCGGCTCGGCGCTGATCTTCATGCCGCTGGCGAGCAGCTTCGCTGCGCCGCGGCTCGTTGCCGCGCTCCTGCTCGTGATCGATTTCGTCGCGGCGGCCCCGCTGCTGCCCGACGCGTGGCGAAAGGCCGATCGCAAGGCGACCGCCGTGATCGTGTTCGGTGCGCTGATCGGCGTGCCCGTCGGCACCTATTTCCTCAGCGTGCTCGAACCCGTCACCACGCGCTGGATCATCTCCTGCTTCGTCGCGGCGCTCTTGCTTCTGCTGCTGTCGGGCTGGCGCTATCGCGGCAAGGACCACGCATGGCTCTCGATCGGCATCGGCGGCCTCTCGGGCTTCTGCAGCGGCCTTGCACAGACCGGCGGCCCGCCGATCGTCGGCTACTGGCTCGGCCGCCCCATCGCGCCGATCGTCGCGCGCGCCAACATCCTGCTGTTCTTCGGCGCGTCGGATTTCTTCTCGATGGTCAGCTACGCCACGACCGGCCTGATCAGCCGCGAATCGCTGCTGCTCTCGCTGATCGTCGGCCCGGTCTACGCGCTCGGCGTCGCGTTCGGCGCCTCGCTGTTCGGCCGCGCCAGCGAGAAGGTGTTTCGCGGCATCTGCTACGCGCTGATCGCGATGGCAGTCGTGTTCGGGCTGCCGGCGCTGGACGGGATCTTGCGCTAGTTGCCTTACTGCCGCGGCGCGCGGCGGCGTTTGGTCGACTGCGTCGGCACGTCCGCCGACTCGTCCTTGAGCGCGCCGATCTTGCGCAGGGCTGCATCCGCGGCGCGCTCGCCGCTTTCCCAGGCGCCGTCGACGGTGCCCCACAGCGTCTCGTGGGTGGCTTCGCCGGCGAGGAACACACTGCCGACCGGCTCGGTCAGGATCTTTCGCGAGAGCTGGCCGCCGGGCGACGACGCCGACATCGCGCCCATCACGAAGGGCGAGGCATTCCAGCGGGTCGCACTGGTCTTCTGCACCGCGGCCGCGGCCTCGCTGCCGAACAGTTTTGTGATCCATTCCTTCGCGAAGGCGCCCATCGCCGCTTCACCCTGCTCGGAGAGATCGCGGCCGAACGAGCCGCCGACGTCGATCGCGCACAGCGAGGAGCCGCCGATATTGGCGTACATCAGCGCCGTGCGGGTCGAATTGCTCTGCTCGATGAGAATGTCGTCGCGCGACAGCCCAAGCGGATTGCCCGGCAGTTGCAGCACGATGTGGTCGTAGCTGCCGAGGCTGAGCTTCGACGCCGCGTCCAGCGTCCGCTTGGGAATGTCCGGCGCGAACTTGATCGCACCTGACATCAGCACATTGGTCGAGACCGTGACGATGGCGGCGCGCGCGGCGATCTTGCCGGATTGCGTCTCGACACTGACGTCGCGGTTGCTCCAGACGATCCGGCTCGCCGGCGTCGACAACGCAACCGGCGCCTGCTCGCCGAGCTTGCTGATCAGGGTGCCCAGACCCTGGCGGCAGGCGATCGCGGCGTTGCGGTCCTGGGCGCGGGCCTTGTCGATCGCCGACAACTCCTTCAGGTCCTTGCCTGCAAAGCTCGCGCCCAGCATGAATTCGACAGCACCAGCCCAGTCGCCGAGATCCTTCGGCAGCACGGAGGCGCAGGACGTATCGAGCTTGCCGCGCGCGGCTTCGTCGATGGCGCGGTTGGCGCGCACCAGCGCCGCCAGAAATTCCTCCGTCTCGCCGGCGCGCGCGTTGCGGCGGCCGATACGCATCTTCTGGCCTGACGGCGCCGGCACCAATTCGAGCCCGGCGTTTCGCGCCAGCCGGATCATCGGATTGGTCTCGGGATTGTGCAGCCAGCGCGCGCCGCGGTCGAACGGCGTGTTGAAGGTCGTCGTATCGGTGATGCAGCGCCCGCCCACTTGCGAGGCCGCCTCGACCACCACGACCTTGCGGTTGGCCGCCATGACGCGTCGCGCCGCCGCTATTCCGGCCGCCCCGGCGCCGATCACGACGATGTCGGCGTCGCGCGGCAGGGGTGCGGCAGTCGCGCGCAGGACCGGCATCGCGGCAAGGCCCGCCGAGGCCGAAAGGAAACCGCGGCGCGTGATTGTCATGTCATGGTTTCCGGAGACTTGCGGCGAACGGGAACAGCCCGCGAACCTTGCCGCATCTGATGTTGCACGGCAACCATCATGGTGAATCAATCGTGCTTGATCTCACAGACTGATGAACCGAATGGCAACACGTTTCGACCATGATAGAGAAGGAGAAAAAGTGGCCAGAAAGGCCTGGGGGAGTTCGATATGGGGACGGTCCTGGATTCAGTCGGCAAGTTGATTGCCGCGTACCTCTCGAAGGAGGTGCCGGGCTATGAGCCGTTCACGCCGAGCGACCCGGAGCATCTGCGCGGCGTCATCGAGCCCGGCGACGTACTGCTGGTCGAGGGCAACAACCGCATTTCCGGCATCATCAAATATCTGACGCAGTCGACCTGGTCGCATGCCGCGCTCTATGTCGGGCCGGTCGAAGGCGCCGTAGAGCCCGACGGCGAGCCGCATGTGCTGATCGAGGCCAATATCGGCGAAGGCGTCACCTCTGCGCCGCTGTCGAAATACTTTCCGTATCACACCCGCGTCTGCCGCCCGGTCGGGCTGTCCTATGAGGACCGCACCACGGTCTGCCGCTATGCGATCAACCGCATCGGCTTCGGCTATGACACCAAGAACATCATCGACCTGATGCGCTTCCTGTTTCCGCTGCCGATTCCGCAGCGCTGGCGGCGGCGCATGATCGCGCTCGGCTCGGGCGATCCGACCAAGATCATCTGCTCCGCGCTGATCGCACAGGCGTTCGACGCCGTGCGCTATCCAATCCTGCCGAAGATCACCAAGGCCGGCAGCCGCGCCGCACGGCGCGAGATCCTGCACATCCGCGATTCCTCGCTCTACATGCCCCGCGACTTCGACATCTCGCCCTATTTCGAGGTCGTCAAACCCACCATCGTGCACGGTTTCGACTACACCGCGCTGCATTGGGCCGACAAGCAGAAGCCGCTCGAGGAGGTAGCGGGCACGTTCAGTGTGTTTCCAGAAACGCTCCGTGCGCCGCCGCTCGTTCCTGAAGCGATTGACGAAGAAGCGCCGGCTGAGACTGAGCAAGTGACGGATGCCGTGCAGCCGGCCGAGATGGTTGAGAGCACCACGGTCGCCAGCCATTTCCCGCTGCTGAGGAAGCTGGCGATGTACCGCCCAAGGCGCCGTGGCCGCGCGCGGGAGATCGCGGCGTAGGCATCGCCCCGTCCGCGCCTAGTATGGCGTGCTCGCGTGTCCACAGCCGTCATTGCGAGGAGCGCAGCGACGAAGCAATCCAGACTATCTCTGCGGAAACAGTCTGGATTGCTTCGCTACGCTCGCAATGACGGTGAAAACCTACCGCTCCGCCCGTCCGATCACTGCCATCAGCTCCGCGATCTTCTCGCGCTGATCCGCCTTGTCGCCGCTGGCGATGGCGTGCTCGACGCAATGGGCGACGTGGTCCTTCAGAACCTCTTCCTCGACCCGGCGCAGCGCGGCGCGCACCGCCGAGATCTGCGTCACGATGTCGATGCAGTAGCGGTCTTCCTCTACCATTTTCGACAGGCCGCGAACCTGGCCCTCGATCCGGCCGAGACGTTTTCCGACAGATGCCTTGATGTCTTTGCGCATACGCTCTATATACCCCTACCGGGTATGGGTTGCAAGATAGTTGCAGGCCGATTGTGAAAACCGGAGCATGGGAATGAACGACGTGGATCACGAGCATCATCACGACGGGGACAAGCAATCCGGATGCGGTTGCTCCTCAGCCAAGCCCGCGCTACCCGCCGCCGCGTCCTCGTGCTGCGGCGGGCACGGCGATCACGCCGGTCATTCCCATCATCACGCGCACGACCATGGCGCCGCGACAAAGGTCCTCGATCCCGTCTGCGGCATGACGGTCGATCCCGCGACCTCGAAGCACCGCTTCGAGCATCACGGCGAGACCTTCCATTTCTGCTCGGCCGGCTGCCGCACCAAGTTCGCGGCCGATCCCGCAAAATATCTCACCAAGGACAAGGCGCCCGAGCCGGAGATGCCGGCCGGCACGATCTACACCTGCCCGATGCATCCCGAGATCCGCCAGGTCGGGCCCGGCAGCTGCCCGATCTGCGGCATGGCGCTGGAGCCGGAGGTGGCAAGCCTCGAGACCGGCCCCAATCCCGAGCTTGCCGACATGACGCGCCGGTTCTGGATCGGCGGCGCGCTGGCGCTGCCGGCCGTGGTGCTGGAGATGGGCGGTCATCTCGTGGGGCCGCACAACTGGATCGACCAGACGCTCTCGAACTGGATCCAGCTTGTCTTCGCCACGCCCGTGGTGGTGTGGGCCGGCTGGCCGTTCTTCGTTCGCGGCTGGCAGTCGCTGCTGACGCGCAACCTCAACATGTTCACGCTGATCGCGATGGGCACCGGCGTTGCCTATGTTTACAGCCTGATCGGCACCATCGCGCCGCAGATCTTTCCTGAAACCTTCCGCAGCCATGGTGGCGCGGTCGCCGTCTATTTCGAGGCCGCTGCCGTCATCACCGTGCTGGTGCTGCTCGGGCAGGTGCTGGAGCTGCGCGCCCGCGATGCGACCTCCGGCGCGATCAAGGCGCTGCTGCAGCTCGCGCCGAAGACCGCACGCCGTGTCGATGAGTCCGGCGGCGAGCATGAAGTCGAGATCGACACGCTGCATGCCGGCGACCGCCTGCGCGTCCGCCCCGGCGAGAAGGTGCCGGTCGACGGCATCATCCTGGAGGGACGCTCCTCGCTCGACGAATCGCTGGTGACGGGCGAATCCATGCCGGTGACCAAGGAGACCGGCGCCAAGGTGATCGCCGGCACGTTGAACCAGTCCGGCAGCTTCATCATGCGCGCCGACAAGGTCGGGCGTGACACGCTGCTGTCGCAGATCGTGCAGATGGTCGCCGACGCGCAACGTTCGCGCGCGCCGATCCAGCGGCTGGCCGACCAGGTCGCCGGCTGGTTCGTGCCTGCCGTCATCGTCGTCGCCATCGCCGCCTTTGCCGCCTGGGCCTGGTTCGGGCCGGAGCCGCGGCTGGCGTTCGGCCTCGTCGCCGCCGTCAGCGTGCTGATCATCGCCTGTCCCTGTGCGCTGGGACTGGCGACTCCGATGTCGATCATGGTCGGCGTCGGCCGCGGCGCGCAGGCCGGCGTGCTGATCAAGAACGCCGAAGCGCTGGAGCGGATGGAGAAGATCAACACGCTGGTGGTCGACAAGACAGGCACGCTGACCGAGGGCAAGCCCAAGGTGGTCGCGATCGTGCCGGCGCCTGGCTTCACGGAAGACGACATCCTGCGCTGGGCAGCCAGCGTCGAGCGCGCCAGCGAACATCCGCTGGCCGACGCCATCGTGCGCGCGGCCAAGGAGAAGCAACTGACCCTCGGCCAGGTCGATGAGTTCGACTCGCCGACCGGCAAGGGCGCAACCGGCAAGGTCGACGGCAAGAGCATCGTGCTCGGCAACGCAAAGTACATGTGGTCGATCGACATCGACACCAAGGCGCTCGATACCGAGGCCGAACGGCTGCGCCAGGACGGCGCCACCGTGATCAACATGGCCGTCGACGGCGCGTTGGCCGGCCTGTTCGCGATCGCCGATCCGGTCAAGGCTTCGACCCCGGAGGCGCTGAAGGCGCTGGCGGCCGAAGGCATAAAGGTCATCATGCTGACCGGCGACAACCGCACGACCGCGGAAGCGGTGGCGCGACGGCTCGGCATCGCCGAGGTCGAGGCCGAGGTGCTGCCGGACCAGAAGAGCGCGGTGGTCACAAAACTGCAAAAGGCCGGCCGCAGCGTCGCGATGGCCGGTGACGGCGTCAACGACGCGCCGGCGCTGGCGGCGGCCGAGGTCGGCATCGCCATGGGCACCGGCACGGATGTGGCGATGGAGAGTGCGGGCGTCACCCTGCTCAAGGGCGACCTCACCGGCATCGTCCGGGCGCGAAAGCTGTCCCAGGCGACCATGAGCAACATCCGGCAAAACCTGTTCTTCGCCTTCATCTACAACGCGGCCGGGATTCCGATCGCCGCCGGCATCCTCTATCCGACCTTCGGCGTGCTGCTGTCGCCGATCATCGCGGCCGCCGCGATGGCGCTGTCCTCGGTGAGCGTGGTCGGCAATGCGCTGCGGCTGCGTGCAACGCGGCTGTGAGGACGCGACTTCGCCCTCGCCCCGCTTGCGGAACCAGGTAAGATGCGCGTAGCCCGGATGGAGCGAAGCGAAATCCGGGTTCTGTCCGCGTGTTGAAATAGTCCCGGATTACGCTTCGCTCCATCCGGGCTACGGACACGACCCAGCGGCACCCCCGGAGAGGACCTGATGCAGCGGATTACGATCACGATCGAGGACGATTTGCTGGCGGAGATCGACGCCGCGGCCGAAGCGCGCGGCTACCAGAACCGCAGCGAGATCATTCGCGATCTCGCCCGCGCCGGGCTGCAGCAATCGAGCGAGGACACGGCACAGACCGGCCCCTGCGTCGCCGGCCTCGTCTATGTCTACGACCACGCCGCGCGCGATCTCTCAAAGCGCCTGGTGCAGGAGTTCCACGGCCATCACGACCTCGCGCTGGCGACGCTGCACGTCCATCTCGACGACAACAATTGCATGGAGATGACGGCCCTGCGCGGCGATGCCGGCGAGGTCAAGCACTTTGCCGACCACATCATCGCCGAGCGCGGCGTGCGCTATGGCCGCGTGGTGATGATTCCGACGGGCGAAGCGAAGCCGGGCAAGATGCGGAAGCACGGGCATGGACATCGGCATGAGTAGGCCCAAGCTCTCGTGCCCCGGACGCAGCGCAGCACCATAAGCGCGTTCACGCGCGTCTTCGACACGCTATGGTGATGCGCTGCTGAGCCGGGGGCCATCTCGCCAAGAGCGCAAGCTCCTGGGTCCCGGCTCTGCGGCGCGCCATTTCATGCCGCGCCGCGTCCGGGACGCGAGAGCTACCTTTGTTGCTCTGGGATCACGCCGCCTTCGCCGCACTCCCGCCGGGCAAACCTGCCCGCGCAAGGCCGCCGTAGAGCTGCTCGTTCGGCATCTCGCTCTTCAGGATCGATCGCACCGCAATCAGCCTGTCGAGATCGATGCCGGTCGCAAAGCCCTTGCTTTCGCAGAGGAAGGCCAGGTCCTCGAACACGACATTGCCGGTCGCGCCGGGGGCGAAGGGGCAGCCGCCGAGGCCGCCGAGCGAACCGTCGAGGATGCGCACGCCCTCGTCGAGCGCCGCTGCGGCATTAGCGATGCCCATGCCGCGGGTGTCGTGGAGATGGATACAGATCGGCTTTTTGCCTGCGAGCTTCACGGCAGCGCGCGACAAGTCACCCACCTGCTTCGGGCCGGCATAGCCGACGGTATCGGCGATCGCGACGAAGTCGACGCCGGCCTCGAGGCACTTGTCGACCAGACGCAGCACCTCGGCGGGATCGACCGCGCCTGTGATCGAGCAGCCCAGCGCCATCGAGATCGCGGCATTCACAAGCGGCTTGTGGCTGCTGGCGTCGCGCATCTCGCAGAGCCGCTTCACATTGGCGATCGCGGATTCGCGCGAGCGATGGGCGTTGGCCTGGCTGTGCTCCTCCGTGGCCGAGACGACCGAGGCGATCTCGCCGACCCCGGATTCGAGGGCCTCATTGACGCCGCGCTCGTTCAGCGCGAGCGCGATGCCGTGAGCCCCACGCAGGCTCGCCACTGTTCCGATGACATCGCGGACGTCGACGAATTGCGGGAAGGTCTTTGCCGGCAGGAACGAGCCGACCTCGAAATGCCTGATGCCGGCGGCGTATTCCTCACGCACCCAGCGCTGCTTGGCCTCGGTGGAGGGAAACTTCTTCACGAGCTGCAGCCCGTCGCGCAGGCCGACCTCGCGCAGGCTGACGCGGTCAGCGGGGTAGATTGTCTCGATCCGGCTCATGCGCGCCTCCCAGCGGCTTTTGACGTGATGTCGTTATTACCGCCGATCTCGGCACGAACCGCCGATGTGTCGGCGCCGAGCGGCGCGACCTTCAGGCCTTCGCCAAAATGGCTGCCGTTCCACTCGAGCGGCAGCGTCGGCACGTGGAACGGCTTGCCGTCGGCGTTGACATTGGTGACGAGCCCACCCGGCCGCAGCACGTGCGGGTCGGTCAAGAGATCCTCAGGTCTATTGATCGGCGAGAAGCAGATGTTGAGCCCGTCGAGCTTTTGCGAGAGATCCGCGACGTTCCACTGCCGGATGATCTCGGCCACGCGCGGAAGAATCCGCGGCCGCGCCAGGATACGGTCGGTCGTGGTGCGCAAGGCGGGATCATCGAGAAGATCGGCCAAGCCGAACTCACGGCAAAAGCTCTGCCAGTGGCCCTCGGTCACGACGCCGATGAAGATGCGGCCGTCGCCAGCGGCATCGAAGATATCGTAGATCGGCCAGGCGTGCTCGCGCTCCGGCATCGAGCGCGGCTTGTTGCCGGTCATCTCGTATTCGACCATGTGCTGGGCGACCAGGAACAGGCAGTTCTCGAACAGGCCGATGCGGATGTCGGCGCCGTCGCGCTTTCCGCCGCGCTTCTGGAACAGCGCAGCCAGGATCGCGATCACGCCGAACATGCCGCCCATGATGTCGTTTGCGGAGGAGCCGACACGCTGCGGCTTCTCCTTAGTGCCGGTCATGGCAGCGAGCCCCGACATCATCTGCACGACCTCGTCGAGCGCGGGGCGATGCTCGTAGGGGCCGGACAGGAAGCCCTTGTGGCCGGCGATGATCAGATGCGGATGAAGGCGGCGCAGTTCCTCGGCACCCAATCCTTGCTTGTCGAGCTGGCCGTCGCGAAAGTTTTCGAGGAACACATCGGCGGTTTCGAGCAGCCGGTGCATGGTGTCGCGATCCTCGGGCTTCTCGAAGTCCAGCACGACGCTTCGTTTGCCGCGGTTGAACAGCGGAAAGAACGCCGTCCCCATGCCGCCCAGGCTCCGCGTCTTGTCGCCTGAGGGCGGCTCGACCTTGATCACGTCGGCGCCGAGCTGCGCGAGGATCATGCCGCAGGTCGGGCCCATGACCATGTGGGTCATCTCGACGACCCGTACGCCTTCGAGCGGCAATCCGGATTCGGTCATGTGGCACTCCCTGTTCGTTCGCCCATGAGACTAGGCCTTCACAAGCCATCGTAAAAATATAATCTGTCGAAGAATACCTTCGCAGATCTAGAACGCTAGACCGACATGGATTCACGCCAGCTCCGCTATTTCATCGCCGTCTACGAGCAGCGGAACCTGTCGCGTGCGGCCGACCAGGTCAACGTCGCGCAATCCGCGCTCAGCCATCATATCTCGAATTTGGAAGCCGAGTTCGCAACGCCTTTGTTCGAGCGCAAGTCGCGCGGCATGGACCCGACCGCGGCCGGCGAGCGGCTTTACGAGCATGCCCGCATCATCCTGCGCGCGATGGCGGAGGCAGAGACCGAGGTGCGCGAGGGCGCCCGCGTCATTGCCGGCGAGATCTCGATCGGCATGGCGAATTCCGGCGTCAAGGCCATCGGCGTCGAGCTGATGCGCACGGTGCTGACCAAATATCCAAAGCTCAAGCTGTCGCTCACCGAGAGCCTGTCCGGCGCGACGCTGATGCACCTGATGGTGTCCAATGTCGACCTGGCGCTGGTCTACAACCCGCCCTCGGAGAAGGAGCTGATCACCGAGCCGGTGCTGGAGGAGGAGATGTTCCTCGTCGGCATCCCAAAGCTGGTCGGCAAGGGCAAGGCGCCGATCCGCTTCGAGGAGCTGAACCGGCTGCCGCTGATCCTGCTGCGCTACGGGCTCGGCCTGTCCTCGCGCGCGCTGCTGGACGATCCGGTCCTGCTCAAGCGGCTGGAGGGCGGCGCCATTCTGCATGCCAACTCGATCACCGGCATGACCGGCGCGCTGGTGGAGGGGCTCGGCTGCACCATCGCGACAAAGCTGTTCGCGCGAGAGGAGCTCACCGCCGGCCGACTGGTCGCGCGTCGCGTGGTTGATCCGAAGCTGACCCGCACGCTCTATCTCTGCCGCCTGCGCAACCGTCCGATGACCTATGCGATGGAGGAGATGCGCCGCCTGATGCTGGCGCTGATCGCCGAGCAGGTGCGCAGCGGCGGCTGGCAGGCCGAGCTGGTGGGGTGAACCGTCATTGCGAGCGCAGCGAAGCAATCCAGAGTGTTTCCGCGCAGCGATTCTGGATTGCTTCGCTGCGCTCGCAATGGCGCGTTGAGAGCTTCGTTCGAAAATCTCGAACGCTTCCATCGATATGTTCTTCTGGATTTCCGGCATCGCTCCGCCAACATGGCGCGATCCGGCAGAGCTTGCGCACGACAACAGAGATGAGCCGCCGGGAAACGCGCGCGATCCGCGCGCCACGGGGAGGACATCATGAGCGTTGTCGGTATCGACACAGGCTTTGAGCTCGGCGCGGCACCATCCGTACCCGACGAGATCTCGCAGCGGCTCGAGGCGATGCCGGGCACGGTCTATGTCTGGCGCCTCGTCATCCTGCTCTCGCTCGGCGGCTGCTTCGAGATCTACGACCTGTTCCTCACCGGCTATATCGCGCCGGGCCTGAGCCGCAGCGGATTGTTGAGCACGACGACGCAGGCCTTCTTCGGCTTCGCCGGCATCGGCGCCTTCGTCGCCTCGACCTTTGCCGGCCTGTTCGTCGGTACTTTCTTCCTCGGCTTCCTAGCCGACCGCTTCGGGCGGCGGGCGATCTTCACCTACGCGCTGCTCGGCTATACCGCGGCGTCCGTGATCATGGCCTGTCAGACCTCGCCGGAGGGGCTGCTGTTCTGGCGCTTCCTCGCCGGCATCGGCATCGGCGTCGAAGTCATCACCATCGACGCCTATATCACCGAGCTGGTGCCGAGCCGGATGCGCGGGCGCGCCTTTGCGGTGAACCAGTCGATCATGTTCACCGCCGTTCCCATCGTCGCCTTCCTCGCCTGGTGGCTGGTGCCGCTCGCGCCTTACGGTGTCGAGGGCTGGCGCTGGGTGGTGTTGATCGGCGCCGCCGCCAGCATGATCATCTGGGTGCTCCGCCTGTACCTGCCCGAGAGCCCGCTCTGGCTGGCGCGGCACGGCCGCAACGAGGAAGCGCTTCGCATCCTGGCGACGCTGGAGGCCGCCAGCGGCGGCGCCGGCGCGCGGCCCGCGACGTCGCCTGCGCGTCACGTCCGGCAAGCCGCGCGCGTCGGCTTCGCCGATCTGTTCCGGCCGCCCTATCTGTCGCTGGTCGTGCTCTTCATGGTGTTCAATCTGTGCCAGGCCTTCGGCTTCTACGGCTTTGCCAATTGGGTGCCGACGCTGCTGGTCGAAAAGGGCATCAACGTCACCAAGAGCCTGCAATATGCCTTCATTGTCGCCTTCGCTTACCCGATTGCGCCGCTGCTCGCCGCGAGCTTTGCCGACAGATTCGAGCGGCGCTGGATCATCGCCGGCGCCTGCGTCGCGATCATCGTATTCGGCATGGCGTTCGCGCAATTGACGGCGCCCGCGCTGCTGATCGTCTGCGGCGTGCTGCTGACGGCCTGCAACACCACGATGTCCTACGCCTATCACGCCTACCAGACCGAGGTGTTTCCGACCCAGATCCGCGCGCAAGCCTCGGGCCTTGTCTATTCGATGAGCCGGCTCTCCGCGACGTTCTCGGGCTTCATCGTCGCCTACATGCTGAAGGAAGGCGGCGTCACCGGCGTGTTCGGCCTGATCACCGCGGCGATGCTGATCGTGGTGATCGCGATGGCGCTGTTCGGACCGAACGTGCGCGGCAAGGCGTTGGATACGGTGTAGCTCCACCGTCATTGCGAGCGCAGCGACTTGTCCGCCGAAGCCTTTGGCGAAGGCGGAAGCAATCCAGAGTCCCACCGCGGAGACGATCTGGATTGCTTCGTCGCTTCGCTCCTCGCAATGACGGAGGAGAGAGCGTCGTCTAGCTCACGCCACCAGCAAATTCTGCAACGCCGCGCCGTTGGGAACGCCGAGGCCGGAGCAGGCATCCCAGCCGGGGCCGGCCTTGTACATACCGTGCAGATCGCCGGTGATGTCGTTGTTGCCGACCGTGATGTCGCGGAACACGCCTTGCGCATGCGAGGCGTAGATCAGCGGGTTGATGAAGCCGACGGTCTTGCCGAACTTCTTGGTCGTGGCCTCGTTGATACGGGCGATCAGCCCGGCCATCAGCGGCGCCACCGCGCTGGTTCCGCCGATCGTGGTGCCGACGCCGTTGAGGAAGATCTGGTAGCCGGTTGCGGGATCGGCATCGCCCGCGACGTCGGGCACGCCGCGCCCGACCGAGTGCGACGGCGATTTCGGCACATGGGCGTTGGCCTGGTAGGCCGGCCTGGGGAAGACGACGCTGACGCCGCCGCCACCGGCGCCATCCTGCGGGCCGCCGTTCCAGACCACTTCGGTGAGCGCGCCGTTCGAGGCCTTCAGATTGGTTCCGCCGCAGCCGAGCGCGAACGGGCTGGAAGCCGGGAAGTCGGCATGGGGCCGGCCATCCCAGTCCTCGCCCATGTCGGCCGAGCCATTGTCGCCGGAGGCGACGCAGACGGTGACACCCATCGACGCGGCGTCGCGGATCGCCTCGTTGAGACCGTCGACGAATTGCTGCGAGCCGGCCGGATCTTCCGGCCCGCCCCAGCTGATCGAGATCACCGAGGGCTTTCGCGCGGTGTCGTGGACCGCGGCCTTCACCGCGTCGATGAAGCCGTTGGTGGTGTTGGGCGCGAAATAGACCACGATCCTGGCGCCCGGCGCGATCGCACCGGCGACCTCGATGTCGAGCACGACCTCGCCGTCGGCCTCGGAATGACCGGGCTTGTTGGCGCCGCCGTCGACGCTCGCGGGCGCGATCTGCGGCATCGGGATCCCCGCCTTCTTGAAGAAGGTTTTCAGGTCGGACGTCTTGTAGCCGGCGCCCGTCGGATGGCCCTTGCTGTCGATGTCGTTGAGCTCGATGATGGCGATGCACTGGCCGGCCCCGGTCTCGCCGCCCGGGAAGTTGTAGATCTGGGCGATCTGTTCGACCGAGAAGCTGCCGCCCTGCGCCGCGCGGGCCGTCGCGCCCTTCTTCGCCATCCTGCGCCGGAAGTGCGGCTGCGCCACCGGGCGGTTATCGAGGCCGTGCACGCCGACCACGATACCTTCGAGCTCGGCCGGGATCTGGACGCTGCCCTTGCGCATGCGATAGGTCGCGCCGTCATGCTTGACCTTGATGAGCTTGACGCCGAAGGCCGCGCTCATCGCCTTCACCGTGCCGGTCAGCTTCACCGTGCGGGAGGCCAAGTGCACGCTCTTGACGTTGAGATCGTGAAGATGGGCGAAGTCGTCGATCCTGGCGACGTCGGCGGGGTCCGCGCCCCTGTGCGCGGCGAATTCCGCGCGCGAAAGATATTGCCGCTCGCGCGGCGGTTGCGCGCCCAGCGCCATCACCTGCTCATCGTCGGCCGGCTGCGCGCTCCCGGCGCGAAGCCGGACGCTGATCTCGATTTCCTGCTTGGGGTCGGCCGCGCCGACGAGCTTGGCCCCTTTCGGCAATTGACGGGCGCTGTTCACCAGCGCGACTCGCTTGGTCGAGCTTGCCATGACTTCCTCCGTTTGTGATTGGAAGACAGATTGTCGCACCTCAACTATAGGTGTAATCTGAAACGCGATTTGGTTCAGATACTGCGTCAGATTTTTTTCGGGAATACCGTTGCTGGGCAGGAGAAATTATCCGTGACCCAAACCGGCACGCGATCGGTCAATCATTGCGACCCATCCGCCGCCAACAAATTCGATCTAAGATTGTAACCATTGGCGCGCTTGGCCGACCAACGAAAGACGTTTGTCGAAATCTAAACTGCAAAATCATTGACGGAGATGATGCGATGTTGGCCGACCGCAAATGGGTTGAGAGGAATCTCGGTTTCGATCCGATCACGACACCACCGCCGCCCGGGACCTTCGTGGTGAAGCGTGTGAAGGAAGCCGCGGTGAAGAAGACCGCGAAGGTCACGGCCGAGGACTTCCGGCGCGAGATCATCGATTTCGATTCGGAGTCGGAGGAGGGCCGCGAGTTCATGGCCTTCTCGACTTCGACCGGCCTGTCGCGCTTCACCGACATCTCCTGGCCGAAAGGGCTCGCGCCGCAGACCGGGCCGAAGCCGAAGGGCAATGGCAAGGGCCCGCTGCCGCGCGCCGACGTGCTGGTCGTGACCTGGACCGTCGACGAGGGCCACGCGCTCAGCCGGGTGCTGACGCCGGGCAAGGACTCGCACAACGATTACGTGCCCTACACGCACAATTATGCCGCCATCTCGAAGAAGATGCGCAACGGCTGTCCGGCCAAGGAGCTGAAGCGCCTCGGCACCTACTGGACCACGACGATCGGCAAGAAGAAGTGCGTGATCTTCAAATCCGACTCGCACATGTCGCAGGACGGGCCGGACTTGCCGAACATCGACGTCTGGCGCCAGATCATCACCGAGGTGCAGCCGACGCTGGTCATCACCACGGGAACGGCCGGCGGCATCGGCAAGCAGTTCGAGGTCGGCGACGTCGTGGTGTCACCTATCGTGCGCTTCGACTGCCTGTCGAAATTCAAGAAGGAGCCGTTCGCGCAGGAGCACTTTTCCAGCGAGTCCGCCGTGACGAAGAAATTCGCGCAGGCCAAGACGCTGTTCAAGGCCAATGCCGGGCAATTGCCGAAGGACAACACCAGGGCACCGAAGATCTTCGTGGTGAAGCCGAGCGGCCTGTCGTCCTCGGTGGTGACCACCGACTTCTTCGGCTTCGACACCTCGGACGATCATTTCCACCTCCAGGGGCTCGGCGACGTCTCCGAGATGGGTGACGCCGTCCTCGGACTCGTGGCCCAGGAGATGGGCGACAAGGCGCCGCGCTGGCTCGCGATCCGCAACGTCTCCGATCCCCAGATCAAGGCCGAGGGAACGCTGAAGCAGCAGGAGCAGGTCGCCGCCCAGATCTACAAGGGCTTCGGCCGCTGGAGCACAGTGTGCAGCGCCATCACCTGCTGGGCCAGCATCGCGGCGGAGCGTTAGGCCGCAGAGGTTGACCGGTCAGCCTCCCTTGCCGAAGGCGTCTTGGGTGTCTACCTCTCGCGGGTGATTTCGTGAGAGGTTCCCCATGCTGGATGCCGCCATCAAGGCGCTGTCGCAAATGATCTCGCCGCCGATGCGCTCGATCCTGTGGCGCTCGATCGGCGTTGCGTTGGTGCTGATCACCGTGCTGGCGATCGGCCTGCAGCGGCTGCTGAGCTGGTTTGCGACCTCTGGCGAGGTCTGGCTGGAAGGCCTGCTCGGGCCGGGCTGGCATTCCTCGCTCGAGGTCCTGTCCTGGATCGTCTCGATTGCGGCCGGCCTCGGCGTCGTGTTTGGCGGCGTATTCCTGATGCCCGCGATCACCTCACTGGTGGCGAGCCTGTTCGTCGACGAAGTCGCCGATATCGTCGAGCGCGAGTATTATCCCGCCGAACGGCCGGGCGTCGCGCTGCCGTTCAGCCAGGCGATCCTCGAGGGCGTCAAGACGGCGTCGCTGACGATTCTGGTCTATCTCGCCGCGCTGCCGCTGGTATTTTTCGCCGGCGCCGGGTTCCTGATCTTCTTCCTCGCCGCCGCCTGGCTGCTCGGCCGCGAATATTTCGAGCTCGCCGCGATGCGCTTCCGCTCGCCGGAGGAGGCCAAGGCGATGCGCCGCGACCATGCCGCGACCATCTTCACCGCCGGCCTCTTCATCGCCGCCTTCGTCTCGATCCCGATCGTGAACCTGGCGACGCCGATCTTCGGCATGGCCTTCATGGTCCACATGCACAAGCGCCTGTCGGGCTCGCGGCCCGAGCTGATCGAGCCGGCGCGGCAGATGCGGTGACGCGCCTTACGTCACCTGCACTCCGCATTTCCTGAGAAGCATCTTGGCGAAGCCGAACGGCGCCGGCGTGAACGGGCCGGGCGGAGCGCGCGTGATCAGCGCGATGAAGCCGAGCGCGGCCATCGCGAGCCAGAAGCACAGCCAGAAGCCGTCGATATAGGCGAGCACATTGGCCTCGCGCGCGACGAAGCTTGCGAGCGTGCCGACCGCGCGCGCCGGCGCCGAGCCCGCACCATGGGCCGCGAAGTGATCTGAAAGCCGCTTCAGTATCCGCACCACGTCGACATCGCCCACCAGGAGGTTCTGGCCGATATAGAAGGAGTGGACCTGCTCGCGCACGCGCAGCCACGTTCCCATCAGCGCCACGCCGATCTCGGCGCCGCCGAGCCGCATGATCTGGATATAGGCGGCAAAGGAGGTGGCGCGACTCGGATCGGAGTTCGACAGCGCGATGATGATGAGCGGCAGCAGCGTCGTCGACTGGCCGACCGCCTGCAGCAGCACGATGCCGATGAAATCCTCGCGCGCCCAGTCATGAGTGAGCTGGGTGCCCCAGAGATTGGCAGCGGCAAAGCAGGCAAACCCCAACACCGTCACCGTGCGCGCGTCGAAATGGCGGAGCAGCCAGATCGAAATTGGTACCAGCACGAACATCGGCAGCGCGCCGTAGGTCAGCAGCAGGATCCCGCTCTGCTCCGGCCGGAGCAGGCCGACATTGCCGAGGAAGTTCGGTACCAGCGATGAATTGGAAAGCGACGTCAGCGTGTAGAGCAGGATCACGACCAGCGACAGCCCGATATTGCGCGAGAACAGCACGTTCACATGCGCCCAGGGCTGTCGCACCAGCGACTCGTTGACGAGGAAGGCGACGAACAGCACCGCGCCGGCAGCGAGCAGCGCCATCACGGTGCCGTTGCCGAGCCAATCGAGCCGGTTGCCCTGGTCAAGGCCGGCATAGATCATGCCCACCGCCGCACCGAGCAGCAGCATGCCGCCCCAATCGGCCTCGCGCAGCAGCGCGCGGTTTACCGGCTCGCTCGGCGTGCCCAGGTAAACCATCAGGCCCATCAGCGGCGCGATCACGACGCTCTGCCAGTACAGCCATTGCCAGCCGAGATGATCGACATAGAAGCCGACCAGCGAGCTCGACGTATCCAGCGCGAAGCCGACACGGATCGAGTAGAGCGCGATCGCCGGCAGCCACCAGCGGATCGGCAGGTTGCGGAACACGATCATCAGCGTCGCCGGCACGAAGGTGCCGAGCAGGAGCCCGTGCGCAACGCTGAGCACGAGCAGCGTCGGATAATCGTGCACGAAGGGAATGATCGCCGACACCGCGGCGTAAACCAGACTGGGAATGCCGAGCACGCGGCGCAGGCCGAACACGGTCGCAAGCCATGCGACCGCGGGCGCGATGAAGATCTGCGAGCCGATGCCGGCAGTGGAGAGCCAGGCGCCTTCATCGAAGGAGAGCGAGAACGCGCCGCGCAAATCGGGCAGGCCGACCGTGGTCAGGCGGCTGTCGAAATTGGCGAGGAACGAGCCGAGCAGCACCGCCGCCACGGCGAACAAAGGCCGCGGCGCGATGCCGCCGCGCGAGATTGGTCCGCGATCGACATCGTCATTTCCCGCCATTGCCGGCCTTCGTGTCGATGCTGGTGACGACCGACATGCCCGGCACCAGCCGCGCCAGCAACGGCTGATTGTCGTCGAACTGGATGCGAACCGGGATGCGCTGCACGACCTTGGTGAAATTGCCGGTCGCATTGTCCGGCGGCAGCAGCGCGACCTGCGCACCGGTTGCGGGGGCAATGCGCTCGACCCGGCCGCGCAATTTTTCACGCGGGAAGCTGTCGACGGTGATCTCGACCGGCTGCCCGGGCGTCACATGCGTGAGCTGGGTCTCCTTGTAGTTCGCGATCACATAGACCTTCGGCAGCGGCACCACGTTGATGAGGTTGGTGCCGATATTGACGTAGTCGCCGGGCTGGACCTGGCGCTCGCCGACGACGCCGTCGAAGGGCGCGGTGATCCTGGTGTAGCCGAGCCTGAGCTTTGCGCTCGCCAGCGTCGCCTTGGTGGCCTCGAGATCGGCGGCGCGCTGCTTCTTGGTACCTTGCAGGACCTCGAGCTGATGCTGCTGGGCCGCTATCACCGCGCGGCTCGCGCGCACATCGGCCTGCGCCTTGGCAAGGCCCGCGACCGCCTGCTCGAGCCGCTGCCGCGTGCCGGCTTCGGCCTGCGACAGCGATTGCTGGCGCTGCTGCTCCTGCCTGGCTTCGACCTCCAGGGCTTCCGCCGACAGGCGCGAGGCCTCGGCCTGCGCGATCGTCGCGTATTGCAGCTCGATCTGGTTGGCGAGATTGTCGAGCACGGCTTGCGCGGCGGCCACCGCGGCCTCGGATTGCGCGACCTGGGCCTGATAGTCGGCAGGGTCGATCTGGATCAGGAGATCGCCGGCCTTCACGCGCTGGAAGTCGGTCACCCCGACAGTCAGCACCTCGCCGGAGACACGGCTTGCCAGCCTTGTCAGCTCGGAACGCACATAGGCGTCATTGGTGCTCTGGACCACGGCATTGCCGACCCATTCATCGAAGCGCAATGTCGCCAGCGCGACGAAGCCGAGCGCGACGATGACGGCGAAGAGGGGGATGGCGAGCCGGCTCCAGAGCGAGCTCGCTGGCGGTTGCGTGGGCTTTGGTGGCGGGGCCGGTGCGGCGGCAGGCGGCGGTGACGAAACTTGTTCCTGCTGACTCACGATAGGCCCCTAAAACCACTTTGCCCGAGTGCCGTTCTCACACCGTCTTCTCCGGCCACCGGCAGAGATCGTTGATCAGGCACACTTCGCAGCGCGGCTTGCGCGCGAGGCAAGTATAGCGGCCGTGCAGGATCAGCCAATGATGGGCATGCAGCATGAACTCTGCCGGGATCACCTTTTCGAGACCAAGCTCGACTTCGAGCGGCGTCTTGCCGGGCGCGAGCCCGGTGCGGTTGCCGACGCGGAAAACATGTGTGTCGACCGCCATGGTGTGCTCACCGAAGGCCATGTTGAGCACGACATTGGCGGTCTTGCGCCCGGCGCCGGGCAGCGACTCGATCTCGGCGCGCGTGCGCGGCACCTCGCCGCCGAAATCGCTAAGCACTTTGGCCGACAGCGCGATGACGTTCCTGGCCTTGGTGCGATAAAGGCCGATGGTCTTGATGTATTCGCGCAGGCGTTCTTCGCCGAGGTCGAGCATCTTCTGCGGCGTGTCGGCGATCTCGAACAAGGCCCGCGTCGCCTTGTTGACCCCGGCATCCGTCGCCTGCGCCGACAGCACGACGGCGACCAGCAGCGTGAACGGATTGACGTGCTCGAGCTCGCCCTTCGGCTCCGGATTGGCCTTGCGAAAACGGCTGAAGACGTCGTGGATCTCCGCAGGCGTCCAAGGTTTGATCGACTTGGGCTTTATGGCCTTGAGTGATTTTTTGGCGGGAGCCGATTTCTTAGCGGAAGGCTTGGGTTTCGCGACCGCCGCCTTTGCCTTTTTCTTCGGCACGGCGGCTTTGCGCGGGGCCGGCTTGCGGGTGATTTTCGCCATGATCGGGATATACTGAGGGACGATGAGCACAGGCAACGAAATTGAGCGGGACAGCGAGCAGCAGATCTTCTCCGCGCTGCTGACGCCGCACCGCTCGCTGAACCGCACCGGCTTCCTCGCCGTGATGCTGTTCCTGAGCGTCGTCAGTTTCGTCACCGGCCTCGTCTTCCTGATGATGGGGGCCTGGCCGGTGTTCGGCTTCTTCGGCCTCGACGTGCTGGTGATCTGGTGGGCTTTCAGGGTCAATTTCCGCACCGCGCGGGCGCGGGAGGAGATCACGGTCACACCTACGGAATTGCGGGTGCGGCGGGTCAGCCATCGCGGCCAGGTCGCCGAATGGACCTTCAACCCGCTCTGGGTCCGCCTCGACATGGAGGTCGACGAGGACTTCGGCATCGAGCATCTCTATCTGATTTCGCGCGGCCACCAGATCCGGATTGCCAGGTTCCTCGGGCCCGAAGAAAAGACAAGCTTTTACAAAGGCTTGGTTGAGGCACTGAACGCCGCCAAACGCGGCCCGACCTATAACCCGATCAGCTGATGCCACGTCGGAAATCGGGTGGTTTCGCACCCGTGCCGCGCATACATTTCCGGTCATGATGACACTCGCCATTCATGACCAGCGCCTGGCCAGGCCGGGCTCCCAGAACGCCGCGCTCCGCGATTACGATTCGGTGCGCCGGGCCATCGCGTTCATCTCGGAGAACTGGCGCACGCAGCCGACTATCGAGGCGATGGCGGATGCGGCCGGCGTCACGCCGGATGAGCTGCACCATCTGTTCCGCCGCTGGGCCTCGATCACGCCGAAGGCCTTCATGCAGGCGCTCACCCTCGACCACGCCAAGGGATTGCTGCGGGACTCCGCGAGCATCCTCGATGCCGCGCTCGACTCAGGTCTGTCGGGTCCGGGCCGGCTGCACGATCTCTTCGTCACGCATGAAGCGATGTCGCCGGGCGAATGGAAGAACGGCGGCGCCGGCCTCACTCTGCGCTACGGCTGCCATCCCTCGCCGTTCGGCACCGCGATCGTGATCGCGACCGACCGCGGCCTGTCGGGCCTTGCCTTCGCCGATCCCGGCGAGGAGCAGGTCGCATTGGCCGACATGACGCGGCGCTGGCCGAACGCGACCTATGTGGAAGATCACGACGGCACTGCGCCGCTGGTAGCGCGTATCTTCGACACAAAATTGTGGCGGCCGGATCAGCCGTTGCGCGTCGTCATGATCGGCACCGATTTCGAGGTGCGGGTGTGGGAGACGCTGCTGAAGATCCCGATGGGCCGCGCGGTGTCCTATTCGGACATCGCATGCAACATCAACAGCCCGAAAGCCTCGCGCGCCGTCGGTGCTGCGGTCGGCAAGAACCCGGTCTCGTTCGTCGTGCCGTGCCACCGCGCGCTCGGCAAGAGCGGCACGCTCACCGGCTATCACTGGGGCATCACGCGCAAGCAGGCGATGCTGGGCTGGGAAGCCGGGCAGCTGGGGATGCAGTAGGGGCAGCAAGCACACTGCCGTAGCAACCATTAAACGCCGAGGAGTTTTTCGGTCCACGGCGTGCCTCGTTGCAGGACGGTATTGGCATAGATCAGGAGCTTTCGCGCGCAGGCGATGAGAGCGGCGTTGTGGGCCTTTCCGGCTGCCGTGAGGCGT
>NZ_DASYWN010000050.1:0-44594 GCF_035935975.1 Bradyrhizobium sp. | reverse complement strand
CTACGGGGCAGCCACAAACTGCTCAGGGTGGGCGCGATCCGATCGCCAGCGGCCTGCCGCGGTCGCAGCTGCGGCAGGCCATTCCTCTCGGAATGCACCGACAATATCTGATTGCGCTATTACAAGGGTGGGCAAAGGCGCGAAGCGCCGTGCCCACGATCTCTTCATGATCGAGAGCGCTGGTGGGCACGCTGCGCTTTGCTCACCCTACGGCACCGCCAGCTCCGCCTAAAACGGCAGCCCCACATAATTCTCCGACAGCGACGTCATCGCGGCCTGCGACTGCGTGACGTAATCGAGCTCGGCGAGCTGGATGCGCGCGCCGATGGTGCCGGTGTCGGGGAATTTGTGCAGCATCGAGGTCATCCACCAGGAGAAGCGCACGGCCTTCCAGACCCGCGCCAGCGCCGTGGCGGAATAGGCGTCGATGCCGGCGCTGGATTTCTCGTCATAGAACTCCCGCAGCGCGCGCGACAGATAATGGGCGTCGCTGGCGGCGAGGTTCAGCCCCTTGGCGCCGGTCGGCGGCACGATGTGGGCGGCGTCGCCGCACAGGAACAGCTTGCCGAAGCGCATCGGCTCGGCGACGAAGCTGCGCAAGGGCGCGATGCTCTTCTCGATCGAGGGGCCCGTGATCAGGCTGTCGGCCGCCTCCTGGTCGAGCCGGCTTTTCAGCTCGTCCCAGAAGCGATCGTCCGGCCACTCGTCGACATGGTCGTTAAGCGAACACTGCACGTAATAGCGGCTGCGTTTCATCGAGCGCATGGTGCAGAGCGCAAAGCCGCGGGCGTGGTTGGAATAGATCAGCTCGTGGCTGACCGGCGGCGTCTCCGAGAGGATGCCGAGCCAGCCGAACGGATAGACCCGCTCGAACTCCTCGATCGCCGACGCCGGCACGCTGGCGCGGCTGACGCCGTGAAAGCCGTCGCAGCCGGCGATGAAATCGCAGTCGAGCGTATGGGTGACGCCGTCCTTGACGTAAGTTACGCGCGCCTGACCGCCGTCGAAATCATGCGGCTGCACATCCTTGGCCTCGTAGACCGTGGTGAGGCCGGCGGCCGTGCGCGCATTCATCAGGTCCAGCGTGACCTCGGTCTGGCCGTAGATCATCACCGTCTTGCCGGTCGCGGCCTTCATGTCGATGCGGTGACGGCGGCCGGAAAAGGCAAGCTCGATGCCCTCGTGCACCAAGCCCTCGGCATGCGCCCGTCCGCCCGCGCCGATCTGGTCGAGCAATCCGACGGTTCCTTCCTCGAGAAGGCCGGCGCGGATGCGGCCGAGCACGTAGTCCGGGCTCTGCCGCTCCAGAATCGTATTGTCGATGCCGTATTGATGCAGCAGTTGCCCAAGCAACAATCCGGCCGGCCCGGCCCCGATGATTGCGACTTTTGTCCGCAATACTTGCTCCTCCCGATCCTGTAGGCTTTCGGCGCGGCGCTTGTCGTGCTGATCCGCGCAAGTTAATTATAACATATAACGGTTGGGCAAAAGGGGAGTGCGGGTCGCAGCAGGGCGACAAATCCATGCAACATGGCTGACGTAGATGACGCGACAAGGTGCGCGTCAGTTCCGGCTTGAACGCGCCGGCCAATTAGATAACATGTTAATTAATGAGGATGGGCCATCGAAGCCCACCATCAAAAAGAGGGAGAGATGCGTGATGAGAAAGGCCTGTCTGGCTTTGCTGCTGGCAGCAAGCGTGAGCCCTGCGCTGGCGCAGGACAAGACCTTCGACCTGAAGGTCTCGCACTGGGTGCCGGCGTCGCACCCGCTGCAGAAATCCCTGGAAGACTGGGTGGCCGCGGTGAACAAGGATTCCGGCGGCACCATCACCGGCAAGGTGTTTCCGGCCCAGCAGCTCGGCAAGGCCTTCGACCATTACGACATGGCGCGCGACGGCATCGCCGACGTCACCTATGTCAATCCCGGCTACCAGCCCGGCCGCTTCCCGATCATCGGCGCCGGCGAACTGCCGTTCCTGATCTCGGACGCCAAGGGCGGCTCGATGGGGCTGGACGCCTGGTATCGCAAATATGCCGAGAAGGAGATGAAGGACGTCAAATACTGCCTCGCCTTCGTCCACTCGCCCTCGTCCTTCCACTCCAAGTCCAAGAAGATCGTATTGCCGGAGGACGTGAAGGGCCTGAAGATCCGCCCGGCGCACGCCACCATGGCGAACTTCGTCACCTCGCTCGGCGGCACCAATGTGCAGTCGTCCGCGCCGGAAGTGCGCGACATCATCGAGCGCGGCGTCGCCGACGGCGTCACCTTCCCCTGGGGCTCGCTGGTGCTGTTCGGCATCGACAAGGTGACCAAGTACGACATGGAGGCGCCGCTCTACACCACGACCTTCGTGTTCGTGATCAACAAGGACAAGTACAACGCGATGTCCGACAAGCAGAAGGCCGCGATCGACAAGAACTGCTCGATCGAGATGGCGGGCGTGGTCGGCGAGCACTGGGGCAAGTTCGAGGACGCCGGCATCGACAAGGTGAAGGCCGAGAGCGGTCACGAGGTCTACAAGCTGACGCCGGAGCAGACCGCCGCCTGGAAGAAGGCCGCCGAGCCGCTGGTCAAGACCTGGGGCGACGGCGCCAAGAAGGCCGGCGCCGATCCCGATGCTGCGCTCGCGGACCTGAAGGCCTCGCTGAAGAAGTACAACGCGCTGGCGGAGTAGCCTCGCGCCGAGGGGAACACGGCGGCGAGGGGCATCTCGCCGCCGTTGTCCTGCAAGCGGGTTGAACGGCGAGGAGCGCGCGCCGCTTCCTCTCCCTCTTCCCGCTTGCGGGATGAGGCGAAGCCTGCCGCCTGAGCCGAGAACAAGCATGACATCAGACGACAAGACACTTCCCATGAAGCGCTCCTGGATGGACCGCATCATCGACACGATCGAATGGATCGCGGCCGGCTTCGTCGGCATCGTCGCGCTCGACATCTTCCTGTCGGTGCTGCTGCGCAACACGCTGAACTATTCGATCCCCGACAGCTTCGACATCGGCCGCATGCTGCTCGGCATCCTGATCTTCTGGGGCATCGCAGCGACGTCCTATCGTGGCACCCACATCACGGTGGATCTGGTCTGGGGCAATGTCGGGCCGCGCTACCAGCGCTGGATCGACGTGTTCGCGACCCTGGTGCTGCTGTTCGTCGTCACGGTTCAAACCTGGACGCTGTTCGACAAGGTGCGCGGCACCTACAACGACAACGTCCAGACCTTCGACATGCATATGCCGACCTGGCCGTTCTTCGCGGTCGCCTGGATCGGCGACGCCGCGGCCGTGCTGCTGATCGCGATCCGCACCTACCGCCTGATCTTCCATCCCGAAGACATGCATGATCCCAAATTGAAGGCGACGGAGTAATCATGAGCACCGATGCCGTCGCCTTAATCGGCTTCGTTTCCCTGTTTGTCCTGATGCTGCTGCGCGTGCCCGTCGGCATGGCCATGGGCCTCGTCGGCGTCTCCGGCTTCGCCTATCTCGTCAACGGGACGGCCGCACTGAAGCTGGTCGGCCAGACCTCGATGCGGACGGTCACCGACTACACGTTCGGCGTCATCCCGATGTTCCTGCTGATGGGCTCCTTCGTCAGCAATTCCGGCATGAGCCGCGAGCTGTTCCGCGCCGCCAACGGCTTTGTCGGCCATTTGCGCGGCGGGCTCGGCATCGCCACGGTCGGAGCCTGCGGCGGCTTTGCCGCGATCTGCGGCTCGTCGGTGGCGACCGCCGCGACCTTCTCCGCCGTCGCCTATCCCGAGATGCGCCGCTTCGGTTATCCGCAGTCCTTCGCCACCGGCGTGATCGCGGCCGGCGGCACGCTGGGCGCGATGCTGCCGCCCTCCACCGTGCTCGCGGTCTACGGCATCATCACCGAGCAGGACATCGGCAAGCTCTTCATCGCCGGCATCATTCCGGGCCTGCTGGCGATGACGATGTACATGATCACGATCTTCCTGATCGGCCATTTCCGTCCTGATTTTCTGCCCAAGGGCAAGGTGCTGCCGTGGCGCGAGCGCTTCGCCGGCCTCAAGGACATCTGGGCGCCGGTGCTGCTGTTCGTGTTCGTGATCGGCGGCCTCTACGGCCTGCCCTTCCTGCCGCGCTTTACCCCGACCGAAGCCGGCGGCGTCGGCGCCGCGGGCGCCTTCATCATCGGCGTCGTCACCGGGCGGCTCGACCGCGAGAAGATTCTGGCCTCGCTGCTGCAGGCGACGCGCACCGCGGCCGCCGTGTTCACCGTGCTGATCGGCGCGCTGATCTTCGGCTACTTCCTCACGGTGACGCAGACGCCGCAGAAGGTGACCGAATTCTTGACCGGCCTCGGCCTCGGCCCCTACGGCGTGCTGGCGCTGATCATGGTGATGTATCTCGTGCTCGGCTGCCTGATGGACGCCATGGCGATGATCATCCTGACCGTGCCGATCATCTTCCCCGTCATCACGCATCTGGGTTTTGATCCGATCTGGTTCGGCGTCATCATCGTAATGACGGTCGAGCTCGGCCTGATCCATCCGCCCGTGGGCATGAACGTCTTTGTCATCAAGAGCGTGGTGAAGGACGTCTCCTTCTCCACGATCTTCAAGGGCGTGATCCCGTTCGTGGCGACCGACCTCGTGCGCCTCGTGATCCTGATCGCCTTCCCGCTGCTGGCGACCTGGCTGCCGACACGCATGATGGCGAACTGAGAGGCGAAGCGATGACCACTCCGACCCTCGAAACCAAATACGTCTTCACCATCACCGCCAAAATCGGCGACGTCATCACCGCCGGCGAGACCGGCATCGGCGTCCGCCGCATCATTCCGATCATCGGCGGCGAGGTGACGGGCGCGATCACCGGAAAAGTCCTTCCCTTCGGCGCCGACTTCCAGACCATCCGTCCCAACGAGCTGATCGACCTCGAGGCGAAGTACGCCTTCGAGACCGACGACGGCGCCATCGTCTATGTCGAGAACAAGGGCATGCGTTTCGGTCCGGTCGAGCTGCTGCAGAAGCTCAAGCGCGGCGAGCCGGTCGACCCCAAGCTGATCTATTTCCGCACCGTCCCGAAGTTCGAGACCGGGCATGAAAACTATCGCTGGCTGATGGAGCACATCTTCGTCGGCTCCGCCGCACGGCATGCGGACCGGGTGGTGATCGACGTGCACCAAGTGGTGTGAACTCCATCCATTGACCAGATCGATTGATGTGTATAAATACACACCATGAATAGCCGGGACATTATCTCGGCCCTTTAAAGAGACGGCTGGGTGCAGGTGGCCCAGAAAGGCAGCCATTTGCAGTTCAAGCATCCGGCGAAGAGCGGCCGCGTCACGGTCCCTCATCCGAAGCGGGATATCCCCCTCGGAACTTTGAAGAGCATTGAGAAACAATCCGGCTTGAAGCTGAGGTAAGCGCCATGCGTCATTACATTGGTCTTATCCATAAGGACGCCGATAGTGATTTCGGCGTGTCGTTCCCTGATCTGCCGGGAGTTGCGACGGCGGGAACGACGCTCGACGAAGCGCGCGACATGGCCGAGGAAGCCCTCGCACTTCATCTCGAAGGCATGGCCGAAGACGGGGAAGCGATCCCGGAGCCTTCGTCGCTCGAAGACATCATGTCGAATCCCGAGAATCGCTCGGGCGTTGCCATTCTGGTGTCGGTGAAGAACGATCCGCCAAAGATCGTACGCGTCAATGTCACCTTGCCCGGTGATGTCCTGGAGCAGATCGACAAATACGCAGAAGCGCACGGTTACACGCGCTCCGGCCTGCTTGCGCAGGCCGCAAAGAAGCTGATGACCGAGACGGCCTGAGCAGTAACCTCGTCATTGCGAGGAGCAAAGCGACGAAGCCATCCAGACTGCTTCCGCGGTGACAGTCTGGATTGCTTCGCGGAGCCTGTCATCGGGCCGCGCTTCGCGCGGACCCGTTGGCTCGCAATGACGGAGGATGTGGCAACGCCCGCACTTTACACGCCAGCGCCATATTGACTCCCGCCAAATTCGTTATACAACATAACTATTCTGATAAGGACGCAAATGACACAGGGAAACGCCGAGACCGCTGACGCGGGCGCCTCCGGGCTGTTGAGGATCGAGAGGGCGGACCGGGTTCTGACCGTGGGTCTGAACCGGCCGGCCAAGCGCAATGCGCTCAATGACGGCATCATCCTGGAAATCGGCGAGTGTTTTGCGTCCCTGCCCGAGGACATCGGCGCGGTCGTCATCCACGGCATCGGTGACCATTTCTCCAGCGGCCTCGACCTGTCCGAGCTGACCGACCACGACGCCACCGGCGGCCTCCTGCATTCGCAGATGTGGCACCGGGTGTTCGACCGCATCCAGTACAGCCGCGTGCCGGTGATCGCAGCGCTCAGGGGCGCCGTGATCGGCGGCGGGCTCGAGCTCGCCTGCGCCGCACATATCCGCGTCGCCGAGCCCTCGACCTATTTCGCGCTGCCGGAAGGGCAGCGCGGCATCTTCGTCGGCGGTGGCGGCTCGGTGCGGCTGCCGCGCCTGATCGGCGTCGCCCGGATGATGGACATGATGCTGACGGGCCGCGTCTACAGCGCGACCGAGGGCGCCTCCTACGGCTTTGCGCAATATCTGACGGAAGCGGGCAACGGGCTCGGCAAGGCGCTGGAGCTTGCGACCAAGATCGCCTCCAACGCACCGCTGACCAATTTCGCCGTGCTCCAGGCGCTGCCGATGATCGCGGAGGCCAATCCGCAGACCGGCCTGTTGATGGAATCGCTGATGGCCACCGTCGCGCAGAGCGACAAGGAGGCCAAGCGCAGGATCCGCGAATTCCTCGAGCACAAGACAGCCAAGGTGAAGCCGAAATCATGAGCGCGCAGCCGTCCTCTTCCAGCATGGAGCGCGGCGCGAGCACTTCCCCGCTGCGGCCCATTTCGTTCGGCGATCCCGTCGTCAACGTCGAGCGGCGCGACGACGGCACGATCTATCTCAGACCAAGGCAGCCGCTCGGGGACTATCCCGTCCGCATCACCGACCGCCTGCACCACTGGGCCACGACGACGCCGGACCGCGTCTTCATGGCTGAACGCGAAGGCGGCCGCGGCTGGCGCAAGATCACCTATGCCGAGCTGCTCACCGCGAGCCGGCACATCGCCTCGGCGCTGATCCAGCGCGGCCTGTCGGCGGAGCGGCCGGTCGTCATCCTCTCCGGCAATTCGATCGACCACGCGCTGCTGGCGTTCGGCGCGTTCTATGCCGGCATTCCGTTCTGCCCGGTGTCGCCGGCCTATTCGCTGGTGTCGAAGGATTACGGCAAGCTGTCTTACCTGATGAAGCTGCTGACGCCCGGCCTCGTCTTCGCCGAGGATGCCGACAAGTTCGCCGACGCGCTCGCCGCCAATGTCTCGCTCGGCACCGAGATCGCGGCGTCCTACGGCCAGGTGCCGGGCCGCGACGTCACCTTGCTCGCCGACCTCATGGCAACGCCTGTTCGCAGCGATCTCGACGAGGTCCACAGCAAGATCGGTCCTGATACGATCGCGAAATTCCTGCTGACCTCGGGTTCGACAGGCAATCCCAAGGCCGTCATCAACACCCAGCGCATGATCTGCGCCAACCAGGTCATGCTGCGCGAGACGCTCGCCTTCCTCAAGGACGAGCCGCCCGTCATCATCGACTGGCTGCCGTGGAACCACACCTTCGGCGGCAACCACAATATCGGGCTGACGCTCTACAATGGCGGCTCGATGTATCTGGACGCCGGCAAGCCGGTGCCCGGCGGCATCGAGGAGACGGTGCGCAATCTCCAGGAGATTTCGCCGACGGTCTATTTCAACGTGCCCAAGGGATACGAGTCGCTGCTGCCCTATCTGCGCGACGACCAGGGCCTGCGCGCAAAGTTCTTCGACCGGCTGCACGCGATGTTCTTCTCCGGCGCGGCGCTGTCGCCGTTCGTCTGGAACAGCCTCGACGAGCTCGCGGTGAAGGAAAAGGGCTATCGCGTGCCGATGCTGACCGGCCTCGGCGCGACCGAGACCGCACCGTTCTTCATGTCGGTCAATCCGCGCACCAGCCGCTCCGGCCATGTCGGCCTGCCGGTCTCGGGCAACGACGCCAAGCTCGTGCCGAACAACGGCAAGCTGGAGGTGCGCTGCAAGGGCCCGAACGTGATGCCCGGCTACTGGCGCCAGGCCGAGATCACCGCAAAATCCTTCGACGAGGAAGGATTTTACAAGATGGGCGATGCCCTCAAGCCTGCCGATCCCGATGATTTCAATGCCGGCTTCGATTTCGACGGCCGCGTCAGCGAGGACTTCAAGCTCGCCAGCGGCACCTGGGTCAGCGTCGGTCCGTTGCGTGCCCGCTTCGTCGCGGCCTGCGCGCCGCTGGTGCGCGACGTCGTCATCGCCGGCATCAACCGCGACGAGATCTCTGCGCTCGTCGTGCTCGACCTCGACGGCTGCCGCCTGATCAATCCGACGCTGCCGGCCGACGATCTCGTCGTCGCCACGCGCGACCGGCTGGTCCGGGAGGCCTTCCGCGAGCGCCTGACCCGTTTCCTCGCTTCGGCCACCGGCTCCTCGACCCGGATCACGCGTGCGATCCTGATGGATACGCCGCTCTCGATCGACAAGGGCGAGGTCACCGACAAGGGCTCGATCAACCAGCGCGCGGTGCTGGAGCATCGCAACGAGCTGATCGACGAGCTCTACGCTGCCAATCCATCGGACCGTATGATATCGGTCGCCTAGCAAATCATCGCCACAGGAGAACGCCATGTTGTTGAAGGATCAGGCAGCCATCGTCACCGGCGGCGCATCAGGACTTGGCGCGGCCACCGCGCGAAAGCTGGCGGCGCAGGGCGCCAAGGTCGCGGTGTGCGACCTCAACGCCAAGCTCGCGGAAACCGTTGCCGCCGAGATCAAGGGCGTCGCCGTGACCTGCGACGTCTCCGATGCTGCTTCCGCTGAAGCCGCGATCGCGCAGGCAACCAAGGCTCACGGCCCCGCGCGCGTGCTGGTCAATTGCGCCGGCATCGGCGTTGCAAAGCGCGTCGTCGGCCGCGACGGCCCGATGGCGCTCGCCGATTTCGACAAGGTGATCAAGGTCAACCTCATCGGCACCTTCAACATGCTGCGCCTCGCCGCGACCGAGATGTCCAAGCTCGAGCCGCAGGCGTCGGGCGAGCGCGGCGTCATCATCAACACCGCATCCGTTGCCGCCTATGACGGCCAGATCGGCCAGTCCGCCTATTCGGCCTCCAAGGGCGGCATCGTCGGCATGACCCTGCCGATCGCGCGCGAGCTCGCGCAGTTCGGCGTCCGCGTGCTGACCATCGCGCCCGGCCTGTTCCTGACGCCCCTGCTCGCCAACCTGCCGCAGGAAGCCCAGGACTCGCTCGCTGCCGCGATTCCCTTCCCGCGCCGGCTCGGCAATGCCGACGAATTCGCCGCGCTCGCGCTGCACATGGTCGAGAACTCCTACCTGAACGGCGAAGTGGTGCGCCTCGACGGCTCGCTGCGCATGGCGCCGAAGTAAGGCGCAACGGCAGCAGGATCATCGCATGTTCGTGAACCGGCGCGACGTCCAGATCCAGTGGGGTGATTGCGACCCCGCCAACATCGTCTACTACCCGCGCTATTTCGCGATGTTCGACGATTCGACCTCGACGCTGTTCGAGGTCGCCGGCTTCTCCAAGCAGGACCTGGTCCGCAAATACGGCCTGGTGGGCATCCCCATGGTCGACACGCGGGCCAAGTTCTACATCCCCTCGACCTATGGCGACTGGATCACCATCGAGACGAAGATCGAGAGCATCAAGCGCTCGAGCTTCGAGGTGAAGCACAACGTCTACAAGGGCGAGGCGCTGGCGATCGAGGGCTTTGAGACCCGCGTCCTGGTCGGCCGCGATCCCGTTAACCCCGACAAGCTGAAATCGGCACCATTCCCTCCGGAAATGGTAGCCAAATTCACGGGGAGTTAAGTCCGGAGCTAAATCGCCGCATCACCAAAAGACGGGGCTGAATTCACGTTCGATTTCTGCTTTCAAAGAAAACACGTCAAGGGAGGAATAGATGAAACGCTTTTACCTGACCGCCGCCATCGCCGCGGCGACGCTTGCCCTGCCGGCATTGCCCGCACTGGCCCAGACCAACGAGATCACCATCGGCATCACCACCACCACGACCGGCCCGGGCGCGGCCCTCGGCATTCCCGAGCGCAACGCACTGGAATTCGTGCCGAAGGAAATCGGCGGCGTGCCGCTGAAGGTGATCGTGCTCGATGACGGCGGCGATCCCACCACGGCGACCACCAACGCCCGCCGTTTCGTGACCGAGTCGAAGGCCGACATCATCATGGGCTCGGCGCTGACGCCGCCGACCATCGCGGTCTCCAACGTCGCCAACGAAGCCGGCATCCCGCATTTCGGCCTCGCTCCGTTCCCGATCACGCCCGAGCGCATGAAGTGGTCGGTGGCGATGCCGCAGCCGATCCCGATCGTCGGCAAGGTGCTGTACGACCACATGAAGTCGAAGGGCGTGAAGACCATCGGCTATATCGGCTATTCCGACTCCTATGGCGACCTCTGGTTCAACGACCTCAAGGCCCAGACCGGACCGATGGGGATGACCATCGCCGACGAGGAGCGCTTCGCCCGTCCCGATACGTCGGTGACCGGACAGGTGCTCAAGCTCGTTGCCGCCAATCCCGACGCGATCCTGGTCGGCGCCTCCGGCACCGCGGCTGCGCTGCCGCAGACCGAGCTGCGCGAGCGCGGCTATCAGGGCCTGATCTACCAGACCCACGGCGCCGCCAGCATGGACTTCATCCGCATCGCCGGCAAAGCGGCGGAAGGCGTGCTGATGGCCTCCGGTCCCGTCATGGATCCCGAGGACCAGCCGGACGAAGCTGCCACCAAGAAGCCCGGCCTTGCGCTCAACACCGCGTATGAAGCCAAGTACGGCCCGAACAGCCGCAGCCAGTTCGCCGGCCATTCCTACGATGCCTTCGAGATCCTCAAGCGCATCATTCCGACGGCACTGAAAACCGCCAAGCCCGGCACGCCGGAATTCCGCGAAGCGATCCGCCAGGCGCTGCTGTCCGAGAGGGAGCTGGCCGCGAGCCAGGGCGTCTACAACTTCACCGAAAAGGACCGCTACGGCCTCGACGAGCGCTCGCGCATTCTGCTCACCGTGAAGAACGGCAAGTACACGCTGGTGAAGTAAGCGCAGCGACGATATCGAAACGGCGAGAGCCGGCCCATCGGGCCGGCTCTTTGCTTCTGCGATCCGCGCGAGCGCGTCAGGCTGCTTGCCGCAGCGGAGTCCAGGCGAATTCCGGATAGTAAGTATCCATCATACGATCGACATAGGCGGTGAGGTTCGGAAATCCCTCGGCACGCTGGCGCAGTCCGGATTCGAAGAACGGCGTCAGGATTCCGGCGAGCGCGCCGAAGGCGGTGGCATCGACGCCGCAGGGCTTGTTGCCCATCAGATACGCCTTGTCGCCGAGCTGTACCGAGAGCGCGAACAGCGAGCGCACGGCGAGATCTACGTCATCATCGGGCGCATGACGGCCGAGGCCGGAGAGCAGATAGTTCTCGGCGACGCGGAATTGTGCGTCCTCGCGCAGCTTCTCGCGATTGTGCTCCGGCGCACCGTCGAAGAAATGCGAGGGCCCCTTGGCGAAATTGACCGGGTCGACCCAGCGCGCGCCGACCAGCGCCCAATAGACGTGATGCTCGATCATGCGCTCGAATGCCCAGGCCTGCGCGCGCTCGGCCAGCGACAGGCCGGCGTCGAAATCGAAGCCGTAGCGGCGCTCGATATGGGCGCGGATGAAAGTGGAATCGGCCACCGCCTCGCCGCCATCGTCGATGAATGGCAGCTGCCCCTTGGGGGACGCCGGCGGCATCGCGCGCTCCTTCCGGTAGGGCAATCCTGCCATCTTGAGCTGCACCTCCGTCTTGGTGACGAAGGGGCTGATTTCCGGCAGGCCGAAGCCGGTGCCAAAGCCGTAAAGCGTGATCATGCGAGCTCTCCTGAACCTGCCAAAGTTGACGGAACCTAGTGACGGGCTGCTGCCACCATGGTGGCAGCAGCCGTGATATCTTCTGCGAAGCGGGCCCCTCGCCAGGCGCGGCCCATCACATGGTGGGCCAGCGCGTCTGCAGCCTGGATCAGCGAGCGGGTCACCGCACTTGCGAGTGCGAAACGGAGGTCGACGGCCATGAGATCGAGCGAAACCAGCCGGCCGAACGCCCAGGCATGCCACATTTGCACCCGCCACAGCGGTGCGGCCGGGCCGAAATGGGTTGGAATGATCATGGACAAATCCTCTTCAGTCGATGTGTTGTCCCGGTATAGAACTCCCCTGCTGCCAACATCCTGTCAGCAGTCACGCGCCGTTTTCTGATCCGCCACCGATACGAGAATTGTCATGAGACGCGCCGACCGGCTGTTTCAGATCATCCAGGTGCTGAGGCGCACGCGTAAGCCGCTGACCGCGGACGCGATCGCGGCCGAGCTCGAAACCTCCAAGCGCACCATCTATCGCGACATCGCGACACTGATCGGCCAGCGCGTGCCGATCCGCGGCGAAGCCGGCATGGGCTACATCCTGGAGAAGGGCTTCGACCTGCCGCCCTTGATGCTGACACCCGACGAGATCGAGGCCGCGGTGCTGGGCGCGCAATGGGTCGCGGGCCACGCCGATTCAGCGCTGGCGCGCGCCGCCGAAGACCTGATGGCCAAGATCGCCGACACCGTGCCGGAGCGTCTGCGTCCGTTCGTGCTGGAGCCCGCAAGCCGCGCGCGGCCGAGCTGGAACAGGGAGCCTGATCGACTCGACATGGTGCGCACGCGCACGCAGATCCACGAAGGCAAGAAGATCATGCTGCGCTATCGCGACGAGCAGGGCCGGCCCAGCGAACGCATGATCTGGCCGATCTCGGTCGGCTATCTCGAAGCCGTGCGCCTGCTTGCGGCCTGGTGCGAGCTGCGTAGCGACTTCCGCAGCTTCCGCACCGATCGCGTGGTCGAGGCGAATTATCTCGACGAGAAATATCCGGAGCGTCGCGACGTGCTGCGCGCAAGGTGGCGCCAGAGCCTGGTCTGGGGTCCGCCAAAGGACACATGACGGTGACGGACGCGACATCCCCCATCGACCTTTCGGGCTATTGCCAGAGCTGCGGCGCGTGCTGCGGCTATTCGGAGAACTGGCCGCGCTTTTCGATCGAGAGCGACGAGGAGCTTGCCGCGATCCCCGAGGCGTTCGTCAACGCACGTCAATCCGGCATGCGCTGTGAGGGCGATCGCTGCACGGCTTTGCAGGGCGAGATTGGAAAAGCGACCGCGTGCGGCATCTACGCCGCGCGGCCTGAGGTGTGCCGCACATGCATGCCGGGCGACGCCGAATGCGCGATGGCGCGGCGGAAGTTCGGGCTGCCTCTAATCGAGACCGCTTAGGCCGGAACGGCTTCGCTGATCTCGTCGTCGATCTCGTCGTCCAGCGGTGCGAGCACCGAGAGCGGCTTGGTCGACAGCGTGATCGGCTTGCGGCCTCCCGACAGCGACGGCGACGATTTGGCCGAGCCTCCGCGCGACAGCGCGTAGAGCGTCGAGCCGACACGGCCGCCGTTGTCGATCAGGTCGCGCTCGCTGCAGCTCGCTGCAATCGCGACAGCCAGCGAATGCAGATGGCTGCGGCGATAGCAGAACAGCGCCAGCCTGGCGCGCGCGTCAGGGGAAACACTCTCAACCAGCCTCGGCAGGCCGCTCTCGCTGGCGCGATACATCTCGCCAAGGAGCTCGTCCTGGACCGGGCAGAAATCGCTTTCAAAAGCGTCGCGGCTTGAAAACATTGCAGTTCTCCCTCGTCATGCGGAAGATGCAGCGCAATTCTCTAACGAAAGGTTAACCACCCTGGCCGGTAGTCACCCGGGGTCCTTGCCCGCGGGCAGCGAATCAGGGGGCGCCTCCCGGCCGGAATCTCGTGAAGAGCCGCGTAGCCCGGATGGAGCGCAGCGTAATCCGGGACCCCTCTCGCTTGTGGCGAGATCCCGGATTGCGCTGCGCTCCATCCGGGCTACGAGATCGGCCGCTGGCCGCTCCGAGGGGAGCCAGCCTCAGTTCGCCGCCATGAAGATCGAGAGACCAAACCCGGTGAGATGATGCAGGGCCTGGTCGACACCGATCAGGGTCCAGAACCAGGGATGGGCCAAGTCGACACCGAAATTGGCCGAGACGAATCCCTTGGCACGGTCGATGGTAATGTGAATCAGGAAGTCGATGAACGCCACGAACCAGAACCTTGGCGCGACGATCAGGATCAGCGGCAGTGCTACCGCAAGGTGAATCAGGCAGTGCACCAAAAGCGGCAACGCCCAGCCGTGCTTCTGATCCTTGCCATGCGCCATCCAGGCGGTCTGCAGAACGAAATCGGCGATGATGTGCTTGAAGGTGAGCAGCAGCATCCAGCCAATGAGCGCTTCGACCGGAACCGCCGATGACATGGGTGGAAACGACAAAGCTGACGCCCTCATTGACGTGACAAGAAAAATTGGAGCGTCCAGCGCAACTTCTTCTTGGACCGGTCAAATCGCCGGGACTGCCGATTTATGACATCTCCCGTGCCGGAATGCAGCCGGGGGGAACCGGAAAATCGCCAACTGTGGCTAACTGGTGATAGGATGACCAAACGACGCGGCCGAGTTGAGTAAGGTTACCTTCGGCTCGAAATTTGCATTCCGGTCCTGGGACGCTATCATTCGCAGCAGAGAATATCGTTCTTTTTTCAGTCGTTTAGGAATTGCTGGGCACTCGCCGCGATCGCATGAGCGAGCCGCCCGCCCCCAGGAATAAGGCCAAGAGTGCTGCCATGAGTACTGAAGGCCCCACCTTGTCACCGAGCGACCCGCCGCCCCGGCGCCCCAAGGTGATCAAGACCAATCAGCAACAGGTTTTTCTCTACGTCGTGCTGACCCTGCTGCTGTCGCTCGCCACCGTCTGGGGCGGTCGCACCCTGCTGCATAATTCAGAGACGCTGACCTTTGCCGTTGGCGCGCCCAACAGCGACGAGGCGCTGTTTGCCACCAAGCTCGCCGCCCTGCTCAAGACCAACGCCTCGCGCTTCCGGATCAAGGTCGTCAACAACGCGGACAATGCCAAGGCGCTCGCGCAGTTCGACCGCAAGCAGGCCGACCTCGCCGTGCTGCGCACCGACGCCAAGGTGCCGCTGCGGGCGCGCACGCTCGCGATCCTCGAGCACGACCTCGTGCTGCTGCTCGGGCCCGGCAACAAGAAGATCAAGTCGCTTGCCGAGCTGAAGAAAAAGAAGGTCGCCGTCCTCGCCGACAACGATTCCTCGCTCGCCTTCGTGCGCGGCATCCTCGACATCCCTGACGGTCCCGACGCCGCGAAGATCCAGATGGCGCCGCAGGGCGCAACGCTCGACAAGCTGTTTGCACCGGCGAACGGCTTTGGCGCGGTGATCGCCATCGTCCACGCCTCCAAGGCGGTGCGCGACAAGGCCTATGAGCAGGTCGCCAGGCGCGGCGGCTTCACCTTGAATGCGATCGACGAGGCCAAGGCGCTGGCGCGCAAATTTCCCGGCATTTCCGACGAGACGCTGACGGCGGGCACGCTGTCCGCATCGCCTGAAATTCCTGACGACGACCTCGAAACGATCGGGCTCGAATGGCTGCTGGTCGCGCAGTCCAAGATGTCGGCATCCACGGCCGGCGACCTCGCGCGCATCGTCTACGAGAACAAATCCGCGCTCGGGCTCGACAACGGCTTCGCCACCCGGATCGAGCCGGCCTCCGTCGAGAAGGACGCCTACGTGATGGCGCATCAGGGCGCGGCCGACTACATCAACGACGACACCAAGTCGTTCATGGATAAGTACAGCGACATGATGTATCTGGGCGCCGCGGCGCTCAGCGTCATCGGCTCGATCTTCGCGGCGATCTACGCCAAGATCACGAGGGTCGCGCCGGAGAAGGCCGGCGAGCTCTCTACCGCCGTCCTCGACATCGGCGAACGCATCGAGCACGCCCATTCGCTCGACCAGCTCGAATGCCTCCAGGACGAGCTGGAGGGCATCTTGCGCGGCGCCGTCATCGGTCTCAGGGACGGCACCATCAGTACTGACGGGCTCGACACCTTCAAGCTCGGCTACGAGTTCGTCCGCGACGAGATCGGCATGCGCCGCGACTATCTCAAGCGCCATTGCGGCGACCCCGAAACGGCCGCCGCCCCTGCAGCGCTCCCCCCGCCCGAGGAAAGCAATGTCGTGGTGGTGAAGACAGCTCAGAGCGCCTGACCTGTCGATACGCCCTGGGGCCAGCTGGAGGTCGCCGGGTGAGCCGGGCCTGCATGGTTCGAGACGCCCGCTACGCGGGCTCCTCACCATGAGGGTCATATATCCGCGAAATCCGACCTCATCCTGAGGGCCCGCCGGAGGCGGGCGTCTCGAAGGATGGCCGCAGGCGAGCTTCACGCCACGCGCCCCTGTTCGACCATGCTGCAGACGCCCCTCCCCGGTCGTTGACGACCCCTGCCCGGGCGGGCACTTTGGCGCGGAGGCCCCAGCCGGGGCCGCAAGAACCCGACAAGAACCCGACCGAGCCGCCTTGCCGCATGTCCAAGCCGATGATCCCTGCTCTGGCCCAGTTCGTGGCCGCCACGGCCGGCCGCAACATGACCAAGGTGGCCTATGTGGCCGTCGCCGTCGGCGTGCTCAGCATGGTGCTGCTGACGATCGGCCCGGCCTATGAGACGGCGCATCGCTGGGTCGATGTCCTGCTGTGGGCCTGCCTCGTCTACTTCGTGTTCGAATGGGTGGTCCGGCTGCGCCACATGGCACACACGCAGCGGCTTGCGCTCTACCTCACCTCCTCCGCCGGCATCGTCGATGCGGTCGGAGCGCTGGCCGTTCCGGTCGCGCTGATCCTCGGCGTCGAGCCCAAGACGGCCTGGCTGCTCAGCGTGCTCTGGGTGCTGAAGGTGGTGCCGGGCATTCCCGGCCTGCGGCAGCTTCGCCGCGTGCTGGTGCTGGAATCGGGGCCGCTGCTCAGCGTGCTCGTGATCTTCCTGATGGTGGTCTTCCTCGCCTCCGTCGCCGAATATTTCCTGGAGCGGGACGTGCAGCCGCAGACTTTCGGCAGCGTCCCGGCCGCGCTGTGGTGGGCGGTGGTGACCTTGACGACCACGGGCTATGGCGACGTCGTGCCGGTGACGCCGCTCGGCCGCATGGTGGCGGCGCTGGTGATGATCTCCGGCCTCGGCGTGTTCGGCCTCTGGACCGGTATTCTGGCGACCGGGTTCGCGGCGGAAACGCGGCGTGACAATTTCCTCAAGACCTGGGAATCCGTCAGCAAGGTGCCGTTCTTCGCGGCGCTGGGCCCGGCCGCCATCGCCGACGTCACCCACATGTTGCGGACCATGGAACTGCCGGCGCGCACCATGATCATCCGCAAGGGCGCGCAGGGCGACTGCATGTATTTCATCGCAGCCGGCGCGGTCGAGGTCGACCTCCCCGGCAAGAAGGTGCAGCTCGGCGAGGGCGCCTTCTTCGGCGAGATGGCCCTGCTCGGCAACAACATGCGCGGCGCCAATGTCTCGACCACGAAAGTGTCGCGGCTGCTGGTGCTCGACCTCGTCGACTTCCGCGTGCTGATGGCGCGGCACCCCGATCTCGCCGAAACCATCGACGCCGAGGCGAAGCGGCGCGCCCTCGAAAACAAATAACAGGAGACAAGAATGTCGGACATCACCGACGCAGCCAGCAGTCCCGTGCTCGACATCACCGGCGCCCGCGCCACCATCCGCCTCAACCGGCCGAAGCATCTGAACCGGCTCCAGGCCGAAGACCTCGGCGAGCTCGTCAGGCTGTTCGACGCCGTCGAGGCCGATCCCGCCATCCGCGTCCTGGTGCTGACCGGGACGGGGCGCGCCTTCTCGGCGGGCTACGACCTCAATTCGGTGGCCGAGCGCGCGGTGAGCGCCAACGAGCAGCAGAGCGCGGGCTCCGCCTTCGAGGTGGTCGTCAACCGGCTGGAGGATCTGGGCGTGCCGACGATCTGCCGGCTCAACGGCGGCGTCTATGGCGGCTCGACCGACCTTGCGTTGGCCTGCGATTTCCGCATCGGCGTCGACACCGCCGAGATGTTCATGCCCGCGGCCCGGCTCGGGCTGCATTATTACCGCAGCGGCATCAAGCGCTACGTGACCCGGCTCGGCGTCGACAATGCCAAGAAGCTGTTCCTGACCGCGCAGAAGATCACCGCGCCGGAGATGCTGCGCATCGGCTATCTCACCGCCATGGTGCCGGAGGAGCTTCTCGACGAGGAAGTCGACAAGCTCGCCAATATCCTCGCCGGCAACGCGCCGCAGGCAATGCGCGGCATGAAGCGCGCGATCAACGAATTCGCGCGCGGCGAGCTCGATGAGCAAGCCGCCGACCAGCGCCACCGCGACAGCATGCGCGGCGACGAGATCAAGGAAGGCATCAAGGCGTTTGGGGAGAAGCGAGCGCCGAGGTTTTGAGGGGATAGGCTGTCGGTGACGACGGTCAGGGAGTACAAGGCCGCGCCTCACACTCATCTGTCGTCCCGGGGCATCGCGAAGCGATGAGCCCGGGACCCACAGGGCGCACTTGTTGCGCAGAAGCGGTCACTCCAAGTCCTCGTAACCACGTCTGCCTGTGGTTATGGGTCCCGGGCTCGCGCTGCGCGCGCCCCGGGGACGACACCGAGTCTGAGGCGCGCCCTCAGCCCCCAACCGCCTTCGCATGCTCCGCGGCCATCCCGTCATCCGCCGCATTGATGAGCTGGAACGCCGGCCGCGAGGTCATCCGCTCGGCATAGCGGACGAAGACGTCCTTCTTCGGCACGATGCCGAACATCATGGTCCAGCTGAACGCGACGCCCCACAGGACATCGGCGGCCGTCATGCGCTCGCCGAGCAGATACGGGCCCTTCGAGAGCTGCGTCTCCAGCGCGCCTAGCATGGTGTCGTAATCGGCATAGGGCGACTGCGTGATCGGCGCTGGCTCGCGCTGCATGAACTTGTCGATCAGGGCCGGCTCGAACGATGCGCCGTAATAGGCGATCCAGCGCAGAAAGGGCCCGCGCAGCGGATCGTTCAGCGCAGGCGTCAGCCCCGCCTGGGGGAAGAGGTCGGCGAGATAGATGGTGATCGCGACCTGCTCGGTCACGAGCTCCCCGCGGTGGCGGATCGCAGGCACCTTGCCGAGCGGATTGATGGCGAGATAGTCGGGCTTGCGCTGCTCGCCGGCCTTCAAGTTGAGGACGTGGAGATCGTAAGGCGCCCCCAGCTCCTCCAGCAGCACCCGCGTGCCGGTGGCGCGGCTTTGCGGCGAATAATACAGCGTGATGCGGTTCTGTTCGGTCATGGCAGGTCTCCATCTGGCCGGCTGGCGATGGCGCAGGTTGTAACGGAGGATACCTGACATCCTGTGTCAGGTATGGTTTAAGGGATCATGCGCGCGAGCCGGATGATGTCGATCCTCACCACCCTCCAGGCCAGGGGGCAGGTCACCGCGCCCGAGCTTGCGGAGGCCTGCGAGGTCTCGGTGCGCACGATCTATCGCGACATCGACGCGCTCGCGGCCTCCGGCGTTCCTGTCTATGCAGACCGCGGCGCGGAGGGCGGCTATCGCCTGCTCGACGGCTATCGCGTGCGGCTGAACGGCCTGTCGCAGAACGAGGCGGAAGCGCTGTTTCTCGCAGGACTCCCGGGACCGGCGGCCGCGCTCGGGCTGGATGCGGCGATGATTGCCGCGCAGAACAAGCTGATGGCGGCGCTGCCGGCGAATCTGCGCGAGGACGCCGGACGGATGCAGGAGCGCTTCCATCTGGACGCACCCGGCTGGTTCGGCGAGGCGGAGGAGCCGAAACATCTGCGCGCGATTGCCGGCGCGGCCTTGCGCGGAACACTGATCAAGATCCGCTACCGGAGCTGGCGCGCCGAGAAGCAGCGCCGCGTCGCGCCGCTCGGCCTCGTGCTGAAGGGCGGCAGCTGGTATCTCGCCGGGCAGGTCGATGGCAGCGTGCGCACCTATCGCGTCGCGCGCGTGCTCGACTGCACCGCGCTCGACGACCGCTTCGATCGCCCCGCCGACTTCGATCTCGCTGCTTACTGGCAGGCCGCGACGGTGCGCCTCGAGGCGGAGATGCATCCCAATGTCGCGATCGTCCGGCTGTCGCCGTTGGGCGTAAAACTGCTCGACGCGCTGAGCCAGCCTTACGTCAAGGCGCGCACGGAGATCGAAGACGCCACTGACGCGGACGGCTGGCGCATCGCGCGCGTGCCGACGGGCAAGACGTCATGGCATGCTGCGTCCGAATTGCTGCGGCTCGGCTCCGAGGCCGAAGTGCTGGAGCCCGCCGACCTCCGCGACAAGATGGCCGAGATGACCCAGGCCATGGCCGCGCGCTATCGCGCGGCGCGGAAAGCCTGACCGCGGCGCACTTCGCCGCAACCGACGAAACAATCCTGAAACACGATTCTCCTCACCCTGCGTGAACGCGATCGCATCTCGGCTCGACCGAGAAGCAGGGACACAACAACGGCCTTCGCGCCACACTGGAGAATGAAGATGTTTCGCAAGCTTGCTCTCGGTCTGATCGCCGCTACCTCGCTCGGTGCGGCTGCTCTCGCGCCCACCGCCGCTTCGGCGCACGGCTTCCATCATCACTGGGGTCCCGGCTGGGGCTTTGGTTACGGCGGCGTCTACGTCAACACCGGCGTCAACAACTGCTACCAGGAGCGCGTCGTCCAGACCCGCCACGGCCTGCGCGTGCGCGTCGTGAATGTCTGCGCTTACGGGATCTACTGATATCTCGCCTTCCAGACAAAGCTCCGGTCGCGCTGCGGCCGGGGTTTTGCGTTTGGGCTATGCGCATTTTGAATTAGCAGATTTGCCGATTCCGGCGAAACCAGGCCCAGGTCTCGCGCGTCGTCCGGATGTAGCCGCGGCCACGATAGACGATCTCGCCGTCGACGATCTCGTTCAGCTTCGGCAGCGCGTGAAACGGGATCGAGGGATAGGCGTGGTGCTCGACGTGATAGGGCATGTTCCACGCGAACCATTTGACCACAGCGCCGGTGTAGGTGGTGCGGGTGTTCTGGAAGGCGCTGCGGGTGCGCTCGCAACCGGTGTGCTCGGCATAGAGATAGGGTCGCAGGAAGAATTGCCCGATGATCAGCGGCACGATCCAGACCCAGAGCAGCAGCGCCGAGGCGAACCACAGCGAGAGCGCAAGCAGCAGAACATAGAGCGCGACATAGGCGCGCGCTTCAGTGACGATGGTGGCGCGCTTGTTCTCGGGAATCCAGGGCACGACGACCTTGCCGCTGACGGCATGGCGCAGCATCAGCCAGAGACGTCCGGCGACCTGGAGCAGACCGCTATAGGCGATCGCAAGCTGCGTGTCGGAGGCCGGCTTGACGCCCACGATCAGCTCGGGGTCCTTGTCGGGATCCTGGGTGTAGCGGTGATGATCCCAGTGGAAAAGGCAGTAATATTCGTACGGCAATCCAATGATGAAGGCCGAGAGATAGCCGACCGCGAGGTTGAGGCTGCGGCTCTTGAAAGCCGTCTTGTGCGCAGTCTCGTGCACCGCCATGAACAGGAAGGCAACGAGATAGCCCTGCGCCGCCATCAGCGGCAGCGCCCAGAGCACACCGTAGCGCGACGTCACCATCCAGATCAGCGCGCCGACCAGCACGATCATGCCGTAATGGCCGAGACTCTGCGCCGCGCCCCGAACATTCGAGCGCACCGACAATTCGCGCAGCATCGCCGGGCTCAGCGGCTTCAGGCGATGGCCGTGCTCGGAAACAGTCGCATCAGTCATGATCGGGGACCTGTCCTACTTGCTGAGAAGCGCCGCGACCTCGGCCTTGAGGAAGGCCTGGTCGGGCGGATTGCCGACGGGATTGCCGGCGCGATGGCCGTGCAGCGACGGGATCGGATGCAGCACGGCTGATTTGGCGTTGACCAGCTTGCCGAGTTCGTCCTCGTTGTCGCGGACGTCGAAATAGCGGTCGGTCGCGCCGGGCATCAGCAGCATGTGTGCCTTGATCGCGGCGAGCGCCCGGTCGAGGGCGCCACCGAACGCGATACAGTCGCTGATGTCGCCGCGCTGCCAGATGCCGACCTGCGCCAAGAGATCGTTGGCATCGCGCCGCGCGAAGGTCGAATCCCAGGCGCGGACGAGATAGTCTTCCAGCGAGGTGAACCCGGCCTCGCGCCAGAGCTCGTCGCGATAGAAGCCGTGAGACATGGCCCAGCCCGCATAGACGCGGCCCATGGCGCGATAGCCGGCAACCGGCTTCTCGACGAAGCGGCCGTCGCGAAAGGCGGGATCGCCTGTCAGTGCCGCCTTCACGCTTTCGAGGAAGACGTAGTTATAGGGTGCGCAGCGCGCGCTGCCGCAGACCACTGCGGCACGTTCGACCATGTCGGGGTGCAGCGCCGCCCAGTGATAGGCCTGCATGCCGCCCATCGACCAGCCATAGACCAGCGCGAGCTTTGTGATGCCGAAGCGTTCGGTGAGCAGCCGGTGCTGAATCGCAATGGCGTCGTGGTAGGTGAGCTGCGGAAACGGCACGGCGGAATTCGACGGCGACGAGGACAGGCCGTTGCCGAACAGGTTCGGGATGACGATGAAATAGCGCGTGGGGTCGAGCACGCCGTCGGGCCCGATCAGCCATTCGGTGTCGAAATGCTGCGCGCTGAACGAGGTCGGATAGAGGATGACGTTGTCCCTGGCCGGGCTGAGCGTGCCGTAGGTCTGGTAGGCGAGCTTCATCGCGGGGAGGACGGTGCCCGACTGAAGCGTGACGTCGCCGGCCTCAAAGATCTCGTAGTCGCTCTGCGCCGTCATGGATCAACCCTACTCACGCAGCCGCAGAATGCGCCCGCCACGGCGACGATGCATCGATCGTGCCGGACCAGCAAACGCACCGTTGCGTCGCGCTCAATAACTGTACGTATCGTACAGTTATTTGACGAAGGCAATATGATTCCGACGCCCGTGCAATTCAGGCGATGGCCGCGATGTACCGCTGCACCGACGCCGCGAAAGCGCCCTTGGCGCCTGCAGCGATGTTGCGGCCCCACCAGGCGCCGTAGATGCGGTCGAAGGCGAGCGGCTCGACGGCCGCCGCAATCCTGCGCACCGCAGCGGCATTGAGCGGCATGTAGTTCGGATAGGAGTACATGAAGCTGACGAAGCGGCGGTCCATCGTCACCTGCGCGATATCGCCGGCGAACAGTGCGCCCCGGCCGTCGGCACCGCGCGACCAATGCATCATGGTCGCGCCGGGGAAGTGACCGCCGGTGCGCAGCAGCAGCACATCGTCGGAGATGCGCTGGTGATCGCCGGTCCAGTGCACGATGGCGGGATGCGGACGCATCACCCATTGGCGATCATCGGCATGCAGATAGACCGGTGCTCCGCCCAACGCCTCGCTCCAATCGGCGAGCGCGCCATAGTAATGCGGATGCGAGATCGCGATCGCCTTCAGCCCACCCAACGCGCGCACATGCGCGATCGCCTCCGGCGTCGCCAGCGGCACGCAATCCCACATCACGCAGCCGCCGCCATCGGGCACCAGCAGCGCACGCTGGCCGATGGCAAAGCCCGGCTCGAGCCCGATGCCGATCAGGTCGAGATCATCGCGCCAGACCACGCGATGACGTTCCGCCAGGGCGTCGCGCGTGAGGAAGGTTTGCCCCTTCCAACCGACGAACTGCCGTTCGTCCTCGCAGATCGGGCACGCCGCGGGCGGCTCTTCACTGTCCGGGAATTGGGCGCCGCAGGTTTCGCAGGTCCAGAGGGGCATGGCGGTGATCCAGAACGAGGGCGGGACACGCATGAGGTGACACCGCGGCCCTCCAACCGCAAGTGTGGAAGAACCAGCGCAGCCGGGCATCGGACGTATTGAGCTCCGTCGCCACGGCCGACGTCACGGCGCGCTTCGGGCACGGCAGGCTGCGGCACCAGGTCGCGGTCTCAGCACGTCATCGCGAGTGGCTTATCACGCAATTGCGCGCTTTTGCCGTTGCAGCGCACCGGTCTGCCGATACAACCTGCCGTAAATCGCCAACAACCCTGCCCTTCCCGATCGATGATCCAGCCACAACTCTCATTCGACGGCGACCCGAACGGCCCGGCCTATGAAAGATGGCGCGAGCAGTTCTGCCGTCAGGTGGCTGACGTCGATTTCGTTCCGATCGGGGAAGGGCGCGTTCACCGCACCATTGCGCCGGCCATTCTTCCGCGCCTCAGGCTCTCCGCCTCGTTCGGCACGCCGATGTCGTTCGTCTCGTTGGGGACGAACGACGAATTGGTGATTACGATGTCGCCCAATTCGGCGTTGAGCGGCGCCATGGGCCGGCGCCCGCTGGAGATTGCCGCCGGCGACGTCACTATCGGCGATCCCTCGATCAAGGGCGCTCACATCACCCAGACGGGGCACGGCAATTTCCAGACCGCGCTGCTGCCGCGCAAGGCGCTGCTGCGGGCCTGCCCGAATGCCGAGGACCTGATCGCGCAGTCGATCCCCGGCGCCAATCCGATCACCTCGATGTTCCTGCGCTATTACGACCTCGCGCATGACTATGCCGACAAGCTCGCGCCCGCGGAGCTCGACGCAGTCTCACAGCATCTGTTCGACCTCGCCGTGCTGATGATCGGAGCGCGCGGCGACGTCGCGGAGGAGGCGCGCTCGCGCGGCCTTGCCGCAGCGCGCCTCGAAACCCTCAAATCCGACATCCTGGCACAGCTCGACAGCCCGGCATTGTCGCTCACCGTGCTGTCAGCCGCGCACCGGATCAGCCCGCGCACCATCCAGCTGATGTTCGAGCAGGCCGGCATCACCTATAGCGGCTTCGTGCTGGAGCAGCGGCTGCTGCGCGCCGAGCGACTGCTTCGCAATCCGAACCTGCGCACCCGCAAGATCATCGAGATCGCGCATCTCGCCGGATTTCACGACGTCTCCTATTTCCATCGCGCCTTCCGCCGCCGCTTCGGACGGACGCCCGACGACGTCCGGAAACTTTCCGGCGAGACGGGTTAGGGAAAATCGATTACGCGCCTCCCGACGTCGCAATAGCGTGCGCGCGGGCTCTCCCATCGAACTTGCAGCTCTTAACCAAAAGTGATATGTAAATCGCAATACAATTTATGTTTGTATTTTGCGAGATGAGTGATTATGCCGGAAGCATCATTCAATCATCCATTGTTCGGCAAAGTGCGCTTTCGCACAAGCAATCCATCAGTCTGGATCCGGGGCGACGGCATCTCGTTTATCAGCGGATTTGACGTCGACGACATTACCACGGTGGTCATACCGCAGCTCGTGGGTATTCCGGGCTCCAACAACGGCAAGCTGCAGTTTCACAAGCGTGCGCATGACCAGCTGTTGATGGCTTTTGCAGATGTCGAACGTCTCGGGCTGCTGAAGCATATCAAGACCTGTGCTGGCTCTCTCAATTTCCGCCTGCGCAAGCCAACCAGCGGTGCGCTGAGCAAGCTGCCGTCAAACCACGCCTTCGGTATCGCCATTGATCTCAACGCCGACGATGGCTCGAACGGCGCGTCTGTCGCGCCTGTGGCACCGGTCTTCGAAGCACTCGGGTTCAAGTGGGGAATTTCGTTTGCCGACCCCATGCATTTTGAAGTCGAAGAGTTTGTGAACCGTCCCGACTCCGTCTCGGCAGCTCTCAGCGCTCATATGAAGGGAGACGCACCGCATATTCAGCTCGCATCCATAAACGCCAACGTCAACGCGCCGTCGAGCGCATTGGTTGCTAGCCGTTCCTCTACGGCTACAGCTGCAACTGCGGCTGTCGTGCACAACGCCTACCCGGAATTGCCCGAACTGCCGTTCGAACGTACTTCAGTCGAGATGTCCGATGTCGAAGCCTATATGTCCGGCATTCATGTTCCGGCGGTCGTCAAGCGCGCATGTTACGTGATCTTTCGCAACGAAAGCGCCCGTGGAACCAAGGGCATCAACAACAACTACATCGGCTTACAGGCGGATGGTGGCAGGCAGTCGGAGAAGTGGACGCCCTTCATCGCGGGGACATGCGTCCACGCAGAGAACATGACGGGACGGTTGAGGCGGTTCGTATGTCTGCGGGATTGGCGCACCTGCATCGATATTCTTGCTGAAAAGGTCTCACTGCGCGGGCTGTATGTCGGCGGCTATTCTCATCCCTACGCCAATATGCAGGTCAACACCGAGCATGACTGGCCGCTTGCGTATTGGCGGGAATGGGTTAAAGGCGACAGCCATGCACAGATACCCCAAGCCGAGATGAATGGTCTGCTCGCGCAGTACGAACTGGCGGTTAGCAAATTTCCCGACGCACCCGCCTGAGAGGCGCCGGCGGGAATCGCAAGGAATCAAAGCAACGGTCTGCCTTGGGCCAGGCGCTAGGGAGTCTATTCTAGGCGAATTCCACCACGATCTTGCCGAAGTGACCGCCCTGCTGCATCAGCCGCAGCGCATCGGGGACGGCGTCGAAGCCGAACACGCGATCGATCACCGGCTTCATGGCGTTGCGCCCGACCGCGGACGTCATGCCCTCGAACATGCGGCGGCTGCCGACGGAGAGGCCGATGACGTGCAGGTTCTTGGAGAACAGGCTCGGGATCGCGATCTGCTGCGAAAAGCCCGACAGCACGCCGATCACCAGAATGGTGCCGCCGACGCGCGCCGCCTCCAGTGACTGGCCAAACGTGTCCTTGCCGCCGACCTCGACGACGTGATCGACGCCGCCGCCGGTCCACTCCGCAGCGGCCTTGCCCCACTCGGGGACCGTCCGATAGTTGATGGTGTGATCGGCACCGAGCGCCTTGGCGCGTTCGAGCTTCTCGTCGCTCGACGAGGTCACGATCACGCTCGCGCCGGCGAGCTTGGCGAATTGCAGCGCGAAGATCGACACGCCGCCGGTGCCCTGCACCAGCACGGTGTCGCCGGGCCGCACTCCCGCCTCCTCGAACAGCGCGCGCCACGCCGTGAGCCCGGCGCAGGGCAATGTCGCCGCTTCCCGGAACGTCAGATGCGAGGGAATGCGGCTGACGCCCTCGGCGTCGAGCACCATCACCTCCTGCAGCACACCCGGCCGCGTGCCACCGAGCGCGTAACGGCGGCTGCTCGCCGACACTTTTCCGTCGATCCAGGACTGGAAGAACATCGGACAGATCCGATCGCCGACCGCGATGCGGGCCACGCCCTCGCCGACGGCGATCACCTCCCCTGCGCCATCCGAGAACGGGATCAGCGGCAAGCGGGTGACGCCGCCCTTGCCCTGGATCGTGAGCAGATCGCGATAGTTCAGCGATGCCGCCTTCATTCGCACCGCGACCTGGCCCGGACCGGGCGCAGGCTCGGGCAGATCGGCCAGCTCCATGCCCTCGATCGACCAGTCGCGCGCGACCTGCCAGGCCTTCATGGGACGCGCTCCGCTTCAGGTGCCAAAGCTCTTTTGGACCGCCTTGTCGAGTGTCTCGCCGCCGACGAAGCGCTGGCGCAGCTCGCGCTTGAGCAGCTTGCCGCTCGGGTTCTTCGGCAGAGCATCGACGAAGATGACGCGCTTGGGCACCTTGAAATGCGCCATCTGGCCGGCGCAATGCTTGATGACGGATTCCTCGTCGAGCTTCTCGCCGGTCTTGACCACGACGATGGCCGTGACCGCCTCGATCCAGCGCGGATCAGGCAGGCCGACGACCGCGACTTCGGAAACCGCGGGGATGCGATAGACCATCTCCTCGACCTCGCGACTCGCGACATTCTCGCCGCCGGTCTTGATCATGTCCTTGACGCGATCGACCACGGTGATGTGACCCTCGGCATCGACGGTGGCGAGATCACCGGAGTGAAACCAGCCGCCGGTGAACGCCGCCGCGGTCTTGACGGGATCGTTGTAATAGCCGGACAGCAGATGCGGCGAGCGGTGCACGATCTCGCCGACCTCGCCGACCTTGACGTCTTCCATCGCCGTATTGACCACCCGCGTCTCGACATTGAGCACGGGCTTGCCGGCCGAGCCGGCCTTGCGGAGCTGGTCCTCGGGGCGCAGCACGGTCGCGAGCGGGGCGATCTCGGTCTGGCCATAGAAGTTCCAGAACTTGACCTTGGGCAGGCGGCGCTGCAGCTCGAGCAGAACCTCCACCGGCATGATCGAGGCGCCGTAATAGCCCTTCTCGAGCGTCGACAGATCGGTCTTGTCGAAATGCGGCGAGCGCAGCATCGCGATCCAGATCGTCGGCGGCGCGAAGAAGGAGGTGATCTTGTGCGCCTGGATCAGCGCCAGGATGTTGTCGGCAGTCGGCTTGCCTGTGATCACGCCGGAAGCGCCGAGATAGATCTGCGGCCCCAAGAACACGTCGAGCTGGGCGCAATGATAGAGCGGCAGCGCGTGCAGGAATTTGTCGTCCGCACTCATGCCGCCGTCGATGATGCAGCTGACATACTGCCACATCACCGCTTCATGGGTCAGCATCGCGCCCTTGGGCAGGGACTCCGTGCCGCTGGTGTAGACGATCTGCGCGAGATCGCGGCTGTCGACGGACGCCTCCAGGTACGAGCCGTCGGAATGAAGCAGATCGTCGAAGGTGGTGAGACCGGCCGGCGCCGTGGCGGGATCTTCGCCCGGCAGCCAGATCATCTTCTCGACCGCGCAATCCCTGGCGCTCGCGGCCTTCGCCGGCTCGACGAAATCAGGTCCGGTCGCGAGCAGCTTTGCGCCGGAGCTCTTCAGGATGAAATTGATCTCATCCGGATTGAGCATGAAATTGATCGGCACCAGCACCGCGCCGATCCGCGCCAGGGCGAAGCGAAGCGCGGCGAACGCGTGCGAATTGCGCGAGAGCACGGCGAGGCGGTCGCCCTTCTTGACGCCGAGCCCAAGCAGGCCGCGGCCGAGCCGGTTGCAGATCGCGTCCATCTCGGCAAAGGTCCAGCTCACGCTGCCGCAGCTCACCGCAAGCTTGTTCGGCTCGCGGCCCGCCGAGCGGCGCAGGAGATCGCCGATGGAATGCTCACGCGCTTTCGAAATGGTGGCTGCGGTGTCGCCGGTCATGTGTCCCTCCGTATGGTGTCTTTGTCTTCTGGATTTCTTGTTTGAAATCTTGCGTCTTGTTTGTTTGCGCTACCTGCGCCGGGCCGCCTGCGCATGCTCCATGTACATGTGCTCGACGGATCGATCGAGCGAGGCGATCTTCTCGAAGCCGCGCCGCCAGTCCTGCAGATGCCGGCGGGTCCAGAGAACGCCGGCCTCGCGGTCGCGGCGGCGGATCGCGTCGATCAGATGGCGGTGCGCGGCGACGAGGCGCGGACCGCCTTCGGCCACGCCCGTCACGATCATCTCGGTGGTCGGATAGAACAATTGCGCCGCCGGCTCGCGCGCGAGCTGCAGCACGCGGTTCTGCGAGGCCTTGGCCACCAGCACGTGGAATTCGGCATCGCATTCGGCCAGCAGCGCGGGATCGCCGACCACGGCTTCGCTGCGCATCAGATTATCGGCGAGCTCGGCGAGGTTCTCGTCCGTCGCGCGCTCGACCGCACCTTCGATGCTCGCCACCTCCAGCGTCATCGAGGCCTCGTAGAGCTCGCGGAAGGTGACCTCGTGCAGAACCAGCGCGCGGCTCAGCCGGCTTGCGAGCTTGCTGTAGCGCGGCAGACAGGCGTGCAGGCGGCGCGAGGAATCGCGCCGGATCAGCCCGCCCTCCTCCAGCACGCGGATGCCTTCGCGGATGGTCGAGCGATTGACACCGAACTGCCGCACCAGGTCGTGCTCGGTGCCGATGGGATCGCCGGGCTTGATCCGGCCATTGACGATCTCGCGCTCGATGGCGTCGGCGACCTTCTGATAGGCCGGCGCGACATCGATCGGACGGAAGAGCGGCGCGAGGGGCAAATTCAACTCCAATGGCGTTTGTCGGACAAACTATAGGAGCGGCCGGACCACGCGTCAAACGGCAGCATTCATGCCGCATGTGCAGCAAATTGACTCCTGCGGAACCCCGCTCTAACTTTGTCGGACAAAGGGACAGCATAGTCCCGCGCAAGAGGAAACGTATCCATGAGACCTATCGCAGCACTCGTGTCTGCGGCCGGCCTGCTGTCGGCTGCCCTGATCGCCCCCGCCTCCGCCCAGCAGACCCCGCTCAAGATCGGAGTGCTCTCCGATTTCTCTTCGGTCTATTCCGACATCGGCGGCCAGGGGAATGTCGAGGCCACCAAGATGGCGATCGAGGATTTCGGCGGGCAGATGTTCGGCAAGCCGATCGACATGGTCGCGGCCGACGTGCTCAACAAACCCGATGTCGCCTCCACCATCGCCCGCAAATGGTGGGAGACCGAAGGCGTCGACATGATCATCGACCTGCCGACCTCGGCCACCGCGCTCGCGGTGATGGAGCTGTCGAAGCAGTACGAGAAGATCATGATCGTGACGGACGCAGCGAGCTCCGACATCACCGGAAAATCCTGCTCGCCCTACACCGCGCACTGGACCTACGACACCTATGCCAACGCGCACACGGTCGGCAGCGCCATCGTCAAGAACGGCGGCGACACCTGGTTCTTCCTCACCGCCGACTACGTGTTCGGCCATTCGGTCGAGCGCGACACCTCCGACGTCGTGAAGGCGGCCGGCGGCAAGGTGCTCGGCAGCGTCAAGCATCCGCTCAACACCGCCGATTTCTCGTCCTTCCTGCTGCAGGCCCAGGCCTCCAAGGCCAAGATCATCGGGCTTGCCAATGGCGGCGGCGACACCATCAACGCGATCAAGCAGGCCGGCGAGTTCGGCATCGTCGCCGGCGGCCAGAACCTGGCTGCGATCGTGATGTTCATCTCCGACGTGCACAGCCTCGGGCTGAAGCTCGCGCAGGGCCTGATCATCACCGAGGCCTATTACTGGGACCTCAACGACAAGACCCGCGCCTTCGGCAAGCGCTTCCAGGAGCGCATCAAGCGGATGCCGACGATGAACCAGGCCGCGACCTACAGTGCGACGCTGCATTACCTCAAGGCCGTGCAGGCCGCCGGCACCAAGGACACCAAGACGGTGATGGCCAAGATGCGCGAGCTGCCGGTGAAGGATGCCTTCACCGACAACGGCATCCTGCGCGAGGACGGCCGCATGGTGCACAGCATGTACCTGTTCCAGGTCAAGAAGCCCGAGGAATCCAAGGGCCCGTGGGACTATTACAAGCTGCTCGCCGAAGTGCCGGCAGACCAGGCGTTCCGTCCGCTGAAGGATGGCGGCTGCCCGCTCGTGAAGTGAGCACGGATATTCCGTGAGCCGATCTGCTCAACATGGCCCGCCGTCCGCCTGATCGACCAAGGCGGACGGCGGGCCATCGCGACGAGCTGCCCAAAATAGAGACAGACGCCACCGCGCCGTCGTCTGATCTGCATCAAGTTGCGATGCAAAAATCGCTGCAATGTTGAGCCCGCCCGTCGGCGCAAGTCGCCGCCGGACGTTCGTGTCTCAACAATGGGCGCCGCGGCGCGGCGTTATGAACAGATGAACTTCACACCGGGGCGCGTCGTCGCCGCGATCGCCATCCTCCTTGCGGGCGGCGGCTATTATTACTGGCAGCACCGCGTTTCCAACGCGCTTGCTCCGGGCTTCGCCCGCGGCAACGGCCGCATCGAAGCGGTCGAGATCGACATCGCCACCAAGACGCCGGGCCGGATCCGCGAGATCCTGGTCAACGAGGGCGATTTCGTCAGCGCCGGCCAAGTTCTGGCGCGCATGGACACCGAGCAGCTGCAGGCCCAGCGCCGCCAGGCCGAGGCGCAGCTCCAGCGCGCAACGATCAACGTCGAGACCGCAAAGAGCCTCGTCAACCAGCGCGAGGCCGAACGCAAGGCCGCCGAAGCCGTGGTCGACCAGCGCGTCGCCCAGCTCGACACCACGAGCCGCAAGCTCGATCGTTCCGAGCAATTGATCAGAACGAGCGCAGTATCGCAGCAGGTGCTGGACGACGACCGCTCCGCCAACGCCACGGCGAAGGCGGCGCTGGCCGCGGCCCATGCCCAGGTCGCGGCATCGGAAGCCGCAATCAGTTCCTCGCGCGCCATGGTGATCGATGCCGGCGCCTCCGTCGATGCGGCGAAAGCCGCGATCGAAAGCATCAACGCCGATCTCAACGACAGCGTGCTGAAGGCACCGCGCGAGGGCCGCGTGCAATACCGCGTGTCGCAGCCGGGCGAGGTGCTCGCCGCCGGCGGCCGTGTCCTCAACATGGTCGATCTCGGCGACGTCTACATGACGTTCTTCCTGCCGACGGCCGATGCCGGCCGCGTCGCGATCGGCGCCGAGGTCCGCCTCGTGCTCGATGCCATCCCGCAATATGTGATCCCCGCCAAGGCCACCTTCGTCGCCGACGTCGCGCAATTCACACCCAAGACCGTCGAGACCGAGGAAGAGCGCCAGAAGCTGATGTTCCGGATCAAGGCGCATATCGCGCCCGAACTGCTGCGCCAGCACATCGAGCATGTGAAGACCGGCCTGCCCGGAATGGCCTATGTGCAGCTCGACCCGGCCGCGCAATGGCCCGACAATCTCAAGATCAAGCTGACGCGATGAGCGCGACTGCCCCAGGCGATGCCACGGCTGCCGCCGGCAGCGTCGTGCATCTGGACGGCGTGAGCCTGAGCTACGGCAAGACCCGGGCGCTCGATGCCATCACGCTCGACCTGCCGTCCGGCTGCATGGTCGGCCTGATCGGCCCCGACGGGGTCGGCAAGTCGAGCCTGCTCGCCCTGATCGCCGGCGCGCGCGCGATCCAGCAGGGCCGCATCCACGTGCTCGGCGGCGACATGGCGAGCGCGCGCCATCGCCGCAACGTGTGCCCCGACATCGCCTACATGCCGCAGGGGCTCGGCAAGAACCTGTATCCGACGCTGTCGGTGTACGAGAACATCGACTTCTTCGGCCGCCTGTTCGGACACGACAAGGCGGAACGAACCAGGCGCATCGCCGGCCTGTTGCGCGACACGGGGCTGACGCCCTTTGCCGACCGGCCGGCGGCAAAGCTCTCCGGCGGCATGAAGCAGAAGGTCGGCCTGTGCTGCGCCCTGATCCACGATCCCGAATTGCTGATCCTGGACGAGCCGACCACCGGCGTCGATCCCCTGTCGCGCCGCCAGTTCTGGGAATTGATCAGCGCGATCCGCAACGGCCGGCCCGGCATGAGCGTGATCGTCTCGACCGCCTATATGGAAGAAGCCGCGCAGTTCGACTTCTTGATCGCGATGAATGCCGGCCGCGTGCTGGCGACGGGAACGCCCGCCGACTTGCTCCGGCAGACCGGCGCCGCCACGCTCGATGACGCCTTCATCCGCCTGCTGCCGGACACCGACCGCGGCAGCCAGACCGGCGTCGTCATTCCGCCGCGCAGCGCGGACCATGACGAGATCGCGATCGAGGCGGACCATCTCACCCGGCGCTTCAACGGCTTCGTCGCCGTGGACGACGTCAGCTTCCGCATCAGCAAGGGCGAGATCTTCGGCTTCCTCGGCTCGAACGGCTGCGGCAAGACCACGACCATGAAGATGCTGACCGGCCTGTTGCCGGTGAGCGAGGGCAGCGCGCGGCTGTTCGGTAAGCCGATCGATGCGGGCGACATGTCGGTGCGGCGGCGCATCGGCTACATGTCGCAGGGCTTCTCGCTCTATTCGGAGCTGACGGTCAGGCAAAACCTCGACCTGCATGCGCGGCTGTTCGAGCTGCCGGCGGACACGATTGCCGCGCGCATCGCCGAGATGATCGCAAGATTCGAGCTCGCCGATGTCGCGGACGTCTTGCCCGATGCGCTGCCGCTCGGCCTGCGTCAGCGGCTGTCGCTGGCGGTCGCCATGATCCACGCGCCGGACATCCTCATCCTCGACGAGCCGACCTCCGGCGTCGATCCGATCGCGCGCGACCGCTTCTGGCAGATCCTCGCCGAGCTCTCGCGCAAGGACAACGTCACCATCTTCGTCTCCACCCATTTCATGAACGAGGCCGAGCGCTGCGACCGGATCTCGCTGATGCATGCGGGCAAGGTGCTGACCTCGGACACGCCGGCTGCGATCGTGGCCGCGCGCGGCGCCGCATCGCTGGAGCAGGCCTTCATCGCCTGCCTGGAAGAGGCGATCGCTGATACGGCGGATGCATCTGGCCAGCCTGCGGCCGCATCGTCCGAACCGGCCGCGGCAGCGCCGCCGCCGCGCAAGCGCAGCGCGACGTTCAATCCGACCCGCATGCTGGCCTATTCCCGGCGCGAGACGCTCGAGCTGCGGCGCGATCCGATCCGCGCCACGCTCGCGATCCTCGGCAGCGTGCTGCTGCTGTTCGTGCTCGGCTACGGCATCAGCATGGACGTCGAGAACCTGACCTTCGCGGTGCTCGACCGCGACGACAGCGCCATCAGCCGCGACTACAGCCTCCAGATTGCGGGATCGCGCTACTTCACCGAGAAAGCTCCGATCTCCGACTACGCCGATCTCGATCGCCGCATGCGCGCCGGCGAGATCGGCCTCGCCATCGAGCTGCCGCCCGGCTTCGGCCGCGATGTCAGCCGCGGCCGCCATGTCGAAATCGGCGCCTGGGTCGACGGCGCCAATCCGACCCGTGCCGAAACCTTGCGATCCTACGCCCAGGCGATCCACGCGACGTGGCTGGCCCAGAAGGGCCGCGAGCTCTATGGCGAGGCGGCGATTGCCGGCTCCTACCAGCTCCAGCTGCGCTACCGCTACAATCCCGATGTTAGAAGCGTCGTCGCCATGGCGCCCGGCATCATCCCGCTGCTGCTTGTCATGATTCCGGCGGTGCTGGCCGCGCTCGCGGTCGTACGCGAGAAGGAGCTCGGCTCGATCGTGAATTTCTACGTGACGCCGGTGACGCGTCTGGAATTCCTGCTCGGCACGCAATTGCCCTATGTCGTGCTTGCATTCGGCAACTTCCTCCTGCTCGTCGGCTTCGCCCTCGTCGTCTTCGGCGTGCCCTTCACCGGCAGCTTCGCGACCTATGCGCTCGCCGCCCTGCTCTACGTCACAGCCACGACCGGCATGGGGCTGGTGATCTCAGCCTTCATGAACAGCCAGATCGCGGCGCTGTTCGGCACGGTGCTGATCACGCTGATCCCCGCCATCCAGTACTCCGGACTGATCGACCCGGTCTCGTCGCTGCAGGGGTTTGGCGCACTGGTCGGGCGGCTCTATCCGACCACCTATTTCGTCACGATCTCGCGCGGCACCTTCTCCAAGGGGCTGGCGTTCGACACCCTTCACAACGACCTGCTGGCGCTCGCCATCATGGTCCCCGTGCTGATGATCGCCGGCGCGATGCTGCTGAAAAAACAGGCCCGCTGACCATGCGTATCGACAACGTGCTTCAGCTCGGCATCAAGGAATTGCGTGGTCTCGTGCGCGACCCGATGCTGCTCGTGCTCATCGTCTATTCCTTCACGCTGGCGGTCTATTCCGGCGCCAAAGCCCTGCCGGAAACGCTGAACCGCGCCGCGATCGCGGTCGTCGACGAGGACCGATCACCGGTCTCGACCCGCATCGAGATGGCGTTCACCGCGCCCTATTTCTCCGAGCCGCGCCTGATCTCGCAATACGAGATGGACCGGCGGATGGATGCCGGCCTCGACACCTTCGCGCTGGACATTCCGCCGGACTTCCAGCGCGACCTGCTGGCGCGGAAATCGCCGACCATCCAGCTCAACGTCGACGCCACGCGCATCTCGCAGGCGTTCAACGGCGGCGGCTATGTCGAGCAGATCGTCAGCGCGGAGATCGTCGAGTTTCTGGCGCATACGCGCAATGCGCAGACACCGCCAATCGAGCTGGCGCTGAGGGCGCGCTTCAACCCCGAGCTGAAGAAGTCATGGTTCGGGGCGATCGATCACGTGATCAGCTCGATCACCATGCTCTCGATCATCCTGACCGGCGCGGCGCTGATCCGCGAACGCGAGCACGGCACGATCGAGCATCTGCTGGTGATGCCGGTCACGCCGCTGGAGATCATGGCGAGCAAGGTCTGGTCGATGGGCGCGGTGGTCCTGCTCGCCTCGGCCCTCTCGATCGCGTTCGTGGTGAAGGGATGGCTGGCGGTCACGATCGACGGTTCGCTGGCGCTGTTCCTGCTCGGCGCTGCGCTTCAGCTGTTCGCGACCACGAGCATGGGCATCTTTCTGGCCACCGTCGCCGGATCGATGCCGCAGTTCGGGCTGCTGCTGATCATGATCCTGCTGCCACTGCAGACCTTGTCGGGCAGCATGACGCCGCGGGAGAGCATGCCGCAATTCGTCCAGGACATCATGCTGGCGGCACCCAACACGCATTTCGTGATGCTGGCGCAGGCGATCCTGTTCCGCGGCGCCGGCCTCGAGGCGGTGTGGCCGCAGCTGGTCGCGCTCGCGCTGATCGGCAGCGTCTTCTTCCTGATCGCGCTGCGCCGGTTTCGCGCCTTTCTCGCCTAGATTCGGGCCGAACAGCTCAGAGCTTGTGTCCCTTCTGCCGCAGCGCCTCGATCAGGCGCTGCTTCAACTCGTCCGCGGCCCTCTGGCTGACGTCCTGGCTGATCTGCACACTCGCCTGCGCCAGCGCATCGGACTTCTCGAGATATTTCCGGCCCGCAGGCCCGGCATAGAACGCCTCGATCTGGCGCAGCTCATCGACGGTAAAACTCTGGGCATAGAGCGCGGCGATCTGGTCGGTCATCGACGTGAGCGCCGGAGCGTAGATCTCGGCGCCGGGCACCGTCAACGCGTCATAGTCGCGCTCGATCTCCGGCCTGTCCTGCGCGACCACGGGCCGAAGCTTGAGCAGGAGTTGCGGCAGCAATGCGCGGTACTGATCCGCGATCTTCAGCGTGACCACCAACTTGCGCGCAGCAGCCATCGCCTCGGGCGACGGCGCCTGCGCCGAGGCGCCGCAGACGAGCAACAAGAGCGCGCCCGCGATGCTCAACAAACCTCTCGACATTGATCTCTCCGCTCTCCACGAAGTGCACGCTGGCGATGCTCAATGACCGGCCGGCGCGGCGGCGGTCGTCGCCTGCGCGCCGTCAAGGCCCGTATCGACCTCCTCGACTTCCGTCACCTTCACAAACAGGTTCGGCACCTGCTCGGCCCGACCGAGCAGCCAGGCCACACCGATCATGATGACGATGCCCATGCCCGAAACGGCGAGCTGCTCCCAGACGCCCTTGGTGTACTGCGTCAGGATCCAGTGCGCCGAGAACGACAGGAATACGCCGAGGCAGAAGATCGGCAGCGAATGCTGGCCGCAGAGGATGACCGGCCGCAGCCAGGGCGTGTGCAGCGCGCGCCATTTGCGCGAGACGAAATAGGTCACCCAGATCGCCAGCGCCAGGAAGTGGGTGAAGCGCAGCATGTCGAGATCGGTCTTGTCGATCGGATAGATCCGCTTGATCATCCATTTCGGGACCAGCGCCTCGAGCGCCGGGATGTGCCAGGTCATCACGATCAGGAGCGCGAACAACAGCCACGCCGCCGCCAGCGTCATCGCCGCCTTCGACCACACCAAGGTCGCGATCTTCTCGATCTGGCCGATGCCGCACCAGGCCGCGAACACGAACATCAGCTGCCAGCAGAACGGATTGAAGTACCACGTCGTGCCGGGCGGATAGGAGGCGACGTTCCAGTCGAACCAGCGCGACAGCATGTAGAGCACCGCGGACGCCGCAAGCGTCAGGTTCGGCCGGCGCACCAGGCACCAGACCATGAAGGGCGAAGCGAACACCAGCGTGATGTAGAGCGGCAGCACGTCGAGATTGACCGGCTTGTACTTGAGCACGATCGCCTGCCCGATCAGCTCGTCCGGATGCGCCAGGAAATTGAACACGTTGAACTCGTGCTCGTACATCGGATTGTCGAAGCGGCGCGCGGTGCGCGCGATCTGCGCCGTGAACAGCAGGAACAGCATGATGTGGGCGACGTACAACTCGGCTGCGCGCCGCCACAGCCGCTTGAGGGCCGCGAGAAACCAGCCGCCCGCGACGATCGGGCCGTAGATCCAGCCGATCAGGTAGCCCGAGATGAAGACGAAGAACTCGGCGGCGTCGCTGAAGCCGTAATTGCGCAGCGTCAGCCAGGCCACGACGTCGTGCGGAATGTGGTCGAGGAAGATCATCCACAGGCCGATGCCGCGAAACAGGTCGAGCCGCAGGTCGCGCTCGACCGGTGCCAGGAGTGCCGACTGGTCTCGTACGATCATGGCCCCCGCCTCATTCGGTGGGCGTCGCGCCGTCGCGGCGCCGATGAAATCGGATGCTAAAAAATCTAAGTCAAAACGTCGCTTGGCAACGTCACTGGCCCTGCGGCTAGTCCGTCAACGGTAGCTCACCTTGGCGGCCGCGCAAGGGATTTTCGTCGTCACAAGAGGGTGCCACGGCACCTCCTTGCGCCGCACAAGCGACCGTCGCATCGCCGCGATGGCGGCCCATCCCACTGAAACAAAAAAGTCGAAAACAACCCCATGCACAGTAGCCGTCAAGCGTCGCGTCGCCCGGCAAGCCGTTTGACACGTCGGGCAAAACACCGGCACGATGGCACCATCCCGCGATCAACCGCCGGAGAGCGAGCGGCAGGACAGCCGACCGCCCGAACAAGCAGCCAGGATCGAACAAGGAAGCTCCGTTGCCTCCACCGCCTCGCCCGGCCGCGAACGCGCTGCTCGACGGACCGATCCTGCGCACCCTGCTCTCGCTAGCCTGGCCGAACGCACTCGCATTCCTGGCCGGCACCCTGGTTGCGGTCGCGGAGACCTCCTATATCGGCCGGCTCGGGATCGAGGCGCTGGCAGCGATGGCGCTGGTGTTTCCCTGCGTGATGCTGACCATGAGCATGTCCGGCGCGGCCATGGGCGGGGGCGTCGCCTCGGCCATTGCCCGCGCGCTCGGCGCCGGCGATCGCGACCGCGCCGAGAATCTCGCCACCCATGCGCTTTTGATCGCGGTCTTCTTCGGCCTCGTCTTCATGCTGGGCATGCTGACCGGTGGCCGGCACCTGCTGGAATTGCTGGGCGGGCGCGGCGACGTGCTGGCGCAGGCACTTGCCTACAGCCAGGTTTACTTCGGCGGCGCCGTGTTGACCTGGCTGGTCAATACGCAGGCCGGCATCCTGCGCGGCACCGGCAATATGAAGCTGCCCTCGCTGATGGTCGCCAATTCCGCGATCTGCCAGATCATCCTCGGCGGCACGCTGGGTCTCGGCCTCGGACCGGTGCCGCAGTTCGGAATGCCGGGGGTCGCGACCGGGTCGCTGATCGCCTACGCAATCAACATCGCGATCATGAGCTGGTACCTGTTCTCAGGCCGGAGCCGCATCATCCCGCGGCTGCGCGGGTTTCGCATGCAATGGGCGCTGTTTGCCGACATCCTCAAGGTCGGCGTGGTCTCCTGCTTCTCCCCGTTGCAGAATACGCTGACGAACCTCACCCTCACCCACATGCTCGCCATGTTCGGCACGGCCACCCTTGCCGCCTATGGCATCGGTGCACGCCTCGAATATGTGCTGGCGACCATTGCCTTCTCCGTAGGCATCGGCTCCGTGCCCATGATTGGCGTCGCGATCGGGGCAGGACGCATCGCGCGCGCCCGCTGGGTTGCCTGGACCACCGGCCTCGTCGCCGTCATTGTGGTCGGGGCACTCGCGGGCGCGGTCGCCGCCTTTCCAGATCCCTGGGTCAACCTCTTCACCGACGATGCCGGCGCGCGCACCGCCAGCCGGCAATTCCTGCAGATGGTCGCGCCGTTCTACACCTTCATCGGGCTCGCCTCGGCGATGTACTTCTCCTCGCAAGGCGCGGGCAACGTGATCGGACCGGTCCTGGCACAGACCGCGCGATTGCTCTTCATCCTCTTGGGCGGCTGGTATCTCACCGCGCAGGCCGCAACGGCCACGAGCTTTTTCACGCTCACCGCCGGCTCGATGATCGTGCTCGGCGTGCTGTCCTGCGCAGCGGTTGCGTTGACACGCTGGGGGCCGCGCACGGCGGATGCAAAAGGCCAACTGGCGTTGGCGCAAAGCGCCGACAAGTAAGGCACGCATGGTGCGCACAACGAAGCGCGCTTTTGAGTTGTCTTTGTTGACGCCGTTTCTTTTCGAATGATAGCTTTTCACTGCGCAAGATTGGGGGCACGAGCGCTGCTCGTCGTGAGCCGCGTTGCAATTGGAATGTCTCGCTGGCACCCGTGCCTGGTGCGGCCGGGCAATACGGGAGCGATCGATGGGCGGCATCTACGACGATCAACAGTACAAGAACCTGATGAACGGCAACTACTATCCTCTCGAAAACATGAAGAGGAGCGTTGCCAGGCTCAAGGCCTCGAAGCAGATCGACATCGAGACCATGGAGTACGGCCAGTATCAGCCGATCCTGTCGCCGCTCGACACCTGGCCGAACGGCAGTGGCAAGGTTTGGTTCAAAGCGCTCGGCCATGCCCGTCTTCAGCTCACCGCGCAGCCCAACACCACACCGCTGTCGAACGACGAGCGTGTCGTGGTCCCGCCGACGAAATGCGCGCTGCTGGATGCATCGATCCGCAAATGCTTCAACTCGGAGCCGCCGATCCCGATGAAGGCCGACATCACGCAGCATCAGAAGGACGCCCCGAACTCGGACCAGCACGAAATCCGCCTGGTCTGGGAGTACGGCAACGGCGAGGACCAGGCGCCGACGCTGCTCAACCTGACCATGGTTTGCCCCTATGCGGCCAAGCCGCGGCAGGCGGATGCATCAGTCGAGGTTCGGCAGGAGCTCTCCGAGAGATAAGGCGCGCTTCGGCGACACCGTCCTTTGATCTGACGCGGGCCGGCACCTTGCCGGCCCGTGCTCTTTGGGGACCTGGAAAAAACAATCCGCGCGCGCTCCGCGCCGCGACGTGTCCCCCTGTCCCGTCTGTCGTCACGGGCCTGTCGCACGAAGATGGTCCGCTACCTCCCGCATGCGCGCGAGTCGCTTCCATCGAGCGATCGTCGCGCATGGTGACAGGGAGCTGCCGATGCCCGTTGGATTGCTGGAGGTCGAAGGCACCATCGATGTCGGCCAGTTCTGGCCGGCGGGACGGTCGGACGCCGACACCACCAAGGTCATCGTGACCATCGCCCCCGACGCGATCCGTTTCCGCAAGAACGACACCGCGCCGTTCCAGCCGACCCATGTCTTCGACAACGCCAAGGTCAAGGGCCGCACCGCGACGGCGCCGATCAAGAACGGCAAGCTCACCATTCGCCTTCAGGGCATCGACGCACCCGAGCTGCACTACATGCCGTCACCGCTCTCGGCCGCCGAGAAGAAGGGCCTGACGGATGCCAAGCGGCAGGCCTATCACGAGGTCACCCACTCCTACCGGCAATTCCTCGGCGCCACCTCGAGCAAGGCGCTGCATGATTTCCTCAGCGGCGCCGGCGAGGCGACGCTCGCCTGCCGGGTGTTCACCCATGTCGACGCCCCGAACGAGGTGTTCGACACCTACGGGCGACTGGTCGGCGACATCGAGGTGACGATCGCAGGCAAGACGGTCGACATCAACCACTGGCTGGTCGAGCAGGGCTTCGCCTATCCGACGTTCTACTCATCGATGAACGACGACGAGATCAAGGCCTTCCTCGCGCTGGCCAAGCCTGCGCGCACCAAGAAGCTGCCGGTCTGGAAGCACCTTGCGAAAACCATCGGCGCCTTCGACTTCGACCTGCGCGAGCCCAAGAAGAATGAGACCGACGTGCTCGCGACCGACAAGGGCCCGGTGATCCTGCCAAAGCTTTACCGCCGCTACACCAACTGGTCAGCCCGCAAGAAGGCCAAGGTGACGACCCAGAACTTCCAGAAGTTCTTGGGCGAAGGCTCCGGCGGCAAGCCCGACACCTGCTACGAGATCGACGACTTCCTGGACAACGGCGTGCACTCGGCGACGCCAAGGAATTTTGCGGAGTTCGTCGAGGGCGGCAAGACGATCAAGTTTCAGCCGGAGGGGCTGGTGTTCGGGGAAGCACCGTCGTCGCTGGTGGGACCGGACGGGAAGGCGATTAGGGAGTTTTGAGGGAGGCGTTGCGCCAGAAGGCTTATTGCTTGAGAAACGGTACTTTTGGCTCCAATTACGATGAAAGAAGATTACCGCTTACGTGGTGAAGCGCGGGTTAGTTCGATGAACGATCGCCTCGGTGGCTATGGTGCAATGCACATACGGCGAAATTACCGCAGCAATTCATCCAAAACATTCTCGAAATACGCGGGATATACTGCGATTGCCTCGCGCGTGTATTGGCCGTTCGCTTTTATCCAGGCTGTCGCCGTTCCATAGTCAATCACGTCCACAAAGCGAGCGCCGAGATCCTTTGCAATTTCGCGGTCCGAGAATCCTACCTCGTACATCCCAAGAGCTGATGCTGACGCGAGACCGGCCTTCATCTGCCGCTGCAGAAATTTGAATGCTTCACGGAGCACGTCGTTTAGACCATCAGCAAGATCGGCAAGCGTCGCAATGATCATTGCTCCTTCATACCCGAATCCGCCCTCACAAAGCGCCACCGCGTCTTCTATTTTCGGAATGCGGCTATTTCCTCCAATTCTGACATTTCGTTCAGACAGGATACCCAGTATCGCTTCGAAAGGATCACCCCGAACCCAAGCTTGAACGAGATGAGGTACGATGGTCGGATCGGAAAGTGCGGTAATCGTGCCATGCACATTGTGTTGCAACATGGCGGGTATGACGACTTCGAGCAGCCGCCCAGCCTGGGTCGCCTGCAACAATGCCGCTAGATTTACAGTGAGCCATGCTCTCAATGCCTGAACCGATCGAGGAGCAAGCGGCGACCGCCGAAGCGCCGCGCGAACATCGACCGTCTGAGCGCCGGCTAGTAAATTCTTGGCGATGGTTCTGAACAAGTCTTCGATTTGTACCTGCTGAGCATCGTCCGCGAGAAAATGAGCGAGCGTGTTCTTTGCTAGCTCGACAGACCGTTCGGGCAAGCCCGGGGTTTCGAAGTCGAGATGCGCGAGAAGGAACGATGCAATGCCATGCACAATACGAGCCCGCTCTTGCAGAAACCGTATGAAATCGCGGACCTTTACGTTTGGATCGGCGGTGCGCGCAGCCTGCGCAAGTGTGTTCAAGGTTTGTTCGTCATCGGAAAACAGCAAGTGGTGCAGCTGCCCCACATCGACGGATACGGATTGTCCAGGTAAACGGCCGTATACGAAAGGCTTGAATATCTCTGAGATGCTGCTGGCCGATGGTTCAGAATTTGCTGGATCCAACAGTTCCTTTGCGCCAAGCCAACGCCAGCGTTCCCTCCGCTGCCCCTTTTTATCGAAGACCGCGTTGTCTGCAAAGATTACGCTGCCCTCGGTGTGCATCCCCGCACGTCCGGCCCTTCCGATGAGATTGTGGAAGTCTCGGACGAGAATTCTATCTTTCCCCTGGTTCACGCTAGTCACAATCAGATACTTGATTGGGAGGTTGACCCCCTGCGCAAGGGTTGAGGTACAGACGACGAACTTGATCAAGCTCGCCTTCATCGCAAACTCGATGGAAAGACGAAGTCCGTGAGGCACACTAGCGTGGTGTGGAAAAATCCCGAGGGCAGCCGACCGAGTGAGAGCTGCTGCCGCGCCCATTTGACGACCGAAGAGGGCGGCAATCTTGACAACCTCGTTGCCGTCCGAGACAGCGGCGGGACCGGTGAGATCCATGCCTCGCGCGCTCATCGCGGCCGCATCCTCACAAATCTTAGCGGCCGTGTCCTTGCGCCCACAGAAGAGTGCGACGCTTCCTTTTGAGACAAGCTTGAGACCAAGATACAGGCCGACCGAGGGACCGTCTTCTGCCTTCGGGAAGACCCGAGGCGCTCTTTCACGAGGCAAGGCCGGCAGCGTAACCGTCTCAATAACGCGCGGCACGAAGAACTCCCTGTCATCGGGATCGAGTGGATTTACGTATTCAAGCGCGCCAAGCGGATTGCGCCACGTTGCAAACGCGATGCTGCGCGATGTTGGTAACAGTCCGATTCCGTCGACTACCAAGTCCGGATTGCCCAAAAGCCACTCGGAGATGCGGGCCGCGTTGGCGATGACCGCAGAAATCAGAACAATTTGAGTGTTCGTGGCAAGCATCAACTTCAGCGAGGTTAGAAGCAACTCGTACGTCACCCCGCGCGCGCCACTATCGAACTGATGACCTTCATCGTAGACGACAAGACCAATTGTCGCGGCAAGTTCAGGCGTTCGGCGCAAGAGATAAAGAAGCTTTTCAGGCGTTACGATCAAGATCGTCTTTCTGGTCCACAGATCCTCAATTGAAACGTCTGCCTGAAAGCTGTCTGTGGCTTCATTTATAGCAACATTGTCAGTCGCGAATGCTTGGGCCATGTCGCCACGAATATCGTGGCAGAGAGATCTGAATGGACAGACGATTACTGCTAGAGCATTTTCCGACTTGGCGGAATCGGAAGGGATTCCCTTGGGAAGCAAATCGTGATTCACCCTGAGGGCTGGTGATGGAGGCCAGCCCCCATGGCTAAACCACTCTCGCCGGACCTTCGCCTTCGCATTATTCGGG
>NZ_DASYWN010000049.1:0-61749 GCF_035935975.1 Bradyrhizobium sp. | reverse complement strand
TTGATGGTGTGGACCAGGCGGAAGATGTTATCGAGAATCTTGGCGTTGTTCGGCTCCTGCTCGAACTTCACCAGCTGATTGTCGACGGTGTCCAGGCTCTCGCTGGTCTCCGTCAGAAACTCCCGCAACAGATCATCCATGGACACGCCTTACTGAGCTGAACTTCGACGCCTGAGCCGCGCCTGGAATCGGCGGAAGTCTTCGCTTTCGATCGTTAGACAACCCCTTTCACGGTCCCGTTAATTTCATCCTCCGTGCTAATACGGATATTGAAACGAAGTTTGCCGTTCGACCGCAAGGCACTGCGATTTTCGGCAGATCCGGCGCGCGCCGTCGGGCGCGCAAGGCGAGAGGTAAACGCGCGGATAACAGCGTCACGACATGCGCAAAAGAATCCTGACAATATCGGGAGATATGCACGGCCCGCGCGAAGAGATTCAAATCACGCGCAATCGGTGACGCATGCGCACGACGTCTCGCATCTGACGCGCAGCATGGGTGCGGGCCGCACGCACGGTAAACGAAGACTTACCCGACGGCCGCGACCGTCGATATTCCCTAACGCAAACCTGCAGCCAGGGGACCTCTACTGCAGACTTCGCCCTCGCGCAGGCATTCATTGATGATGACGAGGAGTGCGTCGGGCGTGAACGGCTTACGCAGACAACGCGCCGCGCCAAGTTCGAGCGCCATGCGCAGGAAGTCCGGCGCCGAGCCGTCATGGTCGGCGAAGACGTAGCCGGACATGGCGATCAGCGGCACGGACGCGCGATCTCGTGAAACACCCTGATCGATTCGAAGCCGCGCATGCGCGGCATGAAAATGTCGACCAGCCACCAACCAATTGGTGATGGCTGACGATGCGCGCGCGAAGCGCGAGGCTCCGACAATCCATCGGCGTCCGACGGCCGTGCGGGTGCAATGGTTGCGGCTCACGAGGCCAACTGCCACTCTTTCCCGGCCTTGGACGCAGGACAGGCTCACCGGCCGTGGGCGAAAATCCGCACGCTTTTTCTCAATTCCGACGCAATTGCGACAGGCTGTCTGCCCTCTAGCGGGTATATGGACGGCGCCACAACCTTTAAAATATGATTGCATCGCCGTGCAACCGGATCACGAACCGGACGCGGTGTCGATCGTCCATCGCAAACGTCGGATTGAGCCTGCATGACCGCGAGCGGCCACCCGCCCAACCAGTTGCTGCAAATGCTCGGAACGGCTGATCTCGATTTGCTGCGCCCTCATCTCGCGACAGTCGAAATGGTCAGGGAAACTGTCTTGGGTGAAGCGGGCGCTGCGCTGAAATATGTCTACTTCCCGCATGCCGGTTCGGTGTCGATCACGGTGGCCATGTCCGAGGGGCAGATGATCGAGGTCGCGATGCTGGGCCGCGACAGCGTCGTGGGCGGCGGCGGCGCCCTGGCCGATGGCATCGCACCGGCGGACGCGGTCGTGCTGTTCCCGGGAACCGCGTCCGTGCTTGAAATCGCGGCCTTCCGCGCCGTCGCGGCCGCAAGCGTCCCGTTTCGCAGCCTGATGATCCGCCACGAGCAGGCGCTGCTCGCACATGCGCAGCAATCCCTGCTCTGCAATACGCTGCACCCGGTCGAGGCCCGGCTGGCGCGCTGGCTGTTGCGTGCCCGCGACCTCTCGGACAGCGAGATGCTTCCGCTGACCCAGGAGACGCTGGCGCAGATGATGGGCGTGCGGCGCAACGCCATTTCCCTCGTCGCGCATGCACTCCAGCGTGCCGGCATCATCCACTATACGCGCGGGCAGATCGAAATCGTCAATCTGCCCGTGCTGAAGACGATGTCCTGCGATTGCTATGCAACCGTAAAGGCCCGCCACGCGGCCATCATCGGAATCCGGCAATGACGCAGATGCGATGCACTGCATGCCGCCATGCACACAAACGGCATGGCGTAGTCGTCCGGATTCCAATGTACCAATTGCCAATATATCCCGACGTGAACATGGTGGAACTTAACCGCATTGAGAACGAATTAGCTCATTGCGATTAACGGGCGCGGAGACGGGAGGCAGCTTTGGAAACGATGGTGCGTCCATCCAACGGTTTCCTGTCCGCACTATCGGCGGACGATTATGAATTGCTCCGCCCGCATCTGCGCACGATCGACCTGCCGCACGAGGCCGTGCTGGTCGAGACCGGCGAGACGCTCACGCGGGCCTATTTTCCGCACCGCGGCGTCATCTCGCTGGTGGTGAAGCTCGCCAAGGGCGAACATGTGCAGGTCGCCATGATCGGGCGCGACAGCCTGCTAGGAACGCTCTCGACCATGGGCGATGCCTGCGCGCTGAACACGGCGATCGTGCTGGTTCCCGGGGCCTCGTCCGTGATGGATCTCGACCGCCTGCGCATGGCAGCCGACCAGAGCAGTACGCTACGGACGTTGCTCACGCGCCACGGGCTGGCGGTCTACGCGCAGGTGCAGCAGACCGCGGGCTGCAACGCCGCCCATCCCGTGGAATCGCGGCTGTCGCGCTGCCTGTTGCATACCCATGACCTGTCGGGCGACTACCGTCTGCTGCTGACCCAGGAGGCCATGGCGCAAATGATCGGGGCGCGGCGCAACAGCGTGTCGCTGGTCGCCCACACCTTGCAGCAAGCCAATTTCATCCACTACAGCCGCGGACACATCCAGATCCTGAACCTGGACGGCCTGCGCCAGACCGCCTGCGAGTGCTACGCCACGGTGAAGGGCCAGTACGACCGGCTGCTCGGCCAGCGCTGACCGGTCGCGTGGTAAACTCGCGGCTAATGCCGGCCTGCAAACACGCATGGTCCTGCTACCGGAACTGAAATTCAAATGCCGTAGACACGGTGCGCCTCGCGCCGCACGGGCCGCGCGACCAACCAACCGTGACCAGGACAGGCAGCCCCATGTTTGAAGTGACCGTCGCGCCTGCCGAGCTGGCGCTCGATGCCGAGCCCGCGCGCGAGCCGGGCGCATATGCGGCACTCGTGCGCGAGATCGGCGAGGATGGCGCCGGTGAGGTGCGCGCTGTGTTCTGGAGCGAAACCTCCGCACGGCTGCAACTGTTCCGCACGCATTCGCTTGCCCAGCACCACGCCAGGATCACGCGCGAAGCGCATTCGCTGAAAAGCGCGGCCGGAACGTTCGGCTATGTCAGGCTCGCGGCGCTGGCGCTGCGACTGGAGAAGAGTGCGGAAACGCTCGGCGATGCTGCATTCCACGATCTCCTGGATCGGATGGACGCCGCCTACGCCGCCGCGCGCGCACAGGAGCCGCAGGCCTAAAGCGCGTGCGAAACCCGCCGTACTTCTACGGTTTGGGATTTTCACAGATGGCTAATCATAGGTGGCGATAGTCGCGGGAAACCAGGAGGGTTTCCATGTTCACCTACGAGACTGCGGACCAGAAGGAGGTCCGTCGCTTCCGCATCGCCCAGTTCAACGGCCGCATGGCAACGGTGACATCTGGGGACTCGACGGTGACTGGCTTCGTGCGCTCGGTCCTGGAGCAGGAATCGAGCACGCCCCCGCGCTGGACCATCACCATCATCCCGAACGCGCCGAAGGAAGAGATCAAGCCGCTGCGGTCCTCGTCGCGCGCGCGTCCCTTCGCCGAAGATTATTTCTGAGCACGATCGGATAGCCGGGGATTCCGATATCCCGGGCGCGCCGCCGGCCGGCGGCACAACGCTGGCAGCCTCAATCGATCGAATGCAGCAGCGCCGCGCGGACCAGGTCCGCGGTGTTGCGGGCGCCGAGCTTGCGCATCGCCTCGGCGCGATGGCTCTCGAACGTGCGCGGACTGATCTGCATCCGCAGCGCGCCCTGCTTGTTCGAATAGCCCTCGCTGATCAGCCGCAGCACCTCGCGTTCGCGCTTGGTCAGCCGCTTCTGGCCGGACGGGCCCGGCAGCTCGGCACTCGGCACGCGCGGGGCTTGCTGGGCGCGGGCGACCTTCAACTCGGAATCCTCGGTCACGGACGGGACCGGCAAGCTGCCCTTGTGAGGACCGGCCAACTGCTTGACCAGGCCGCAAACGCGCTCGGTCTGCGCCAGCGCATTCTCGACCACCCGCTGCAAATAGACCCGATCGCCGGTCACCGGCGCGAGCTGATCGCTGTGGTGCTTGATTTCGCCCATGTAGAGCAGGAGTGCGGTCAGGGGGCCATTGAGCTCGCGGGCGATGGCGGCGGCCATTTCGTCGGCGGCCTTCGCGCGGGCAGCGTTCAGGCGGACGAAATCGAGCTCTTCAACGGGAGCGGCGCTGCTTTCGTACCATTCCGACGGCCGCGAATCGGTGGCCGTATCATTCTGTGACCCCATGTGACCTGTTTAGCGGAACCGGGGGCGGTCTGTGGTTAACTTTTTGCTCCGTAAGACTACGGTGATTTTGGCGGTTTTGCGCTAAAATACCGGCAGCGGCACAATTTATGCTTGCGCGAGGCTTGCGGCGATCATTCAAGGGTTGAGGATTTCACCCGGATTCCCGAGCCGCCCTGCCAAAAGCTCCCCCTCCCCGCCGTTGTCCGGCCTGGGTCCGCGCCCCCGGACTTTACGGAATAATTAACGGCAACTTGCTTCTCTGGATCACGATTGAGAGCGCGCAAATGCCTCCATGCATTGAGCCGGTAGGCTTGCTGGAATCGTTGCGAAAGATTGCGTGCCATGAACGACATCGATCGCCTGTCGGAATTCCTGCAGCGGCTGACGCCGCTGTCGCGCAGCTGTCTGCTCAGCGAGCTCGAACGGCTCGAGTTGTGCGGCATCGACATGCCGGGCTCGGCCTCGGTCCAGGCGCGCCTGCGCGCCGAGTTTCGCAAGGACGGATCGACCCAGGCGCGCGCCACCAGCCCCTCGCGCTATTTCTTCGCGCCGCTTGAGCTGCTGCTGATCGACGGCGCGCCCGAGCATCCAAACGCCGGACGGATCTCGCGCAACACGCTGACCCCGATCTGGGAGTGGATCTGCCGCGACCTGCTGCCGACCATGGCACGCGACTACATCAAGGCGATCAACGACCAGGTCGCCGCCAACAATCCCAAGGAAGTGCTGAAGACCGCGTCGACCTTCCAGACCAAGGTCGTCAAGGTACTCGAGAACACGCTGGCTTCAGCCGAGAGCACCGAGTTCGCCCGCGGCAAGCTCTTGCAATATACGGCCTCGCGCACCGCTTTCGACGACGTGCGGAAGATGCAGCAAGTGCTGCGCGCCGGCGACGCGCTGCCGAAGTTCAATGAAAAGCTGCCCGAGAAGATCGCGAAATTCGACGACGGCCAGGTTACACAGATCACCGCGCTGCTCGACGCCTTCAAGAAGGCCCATCCCGATGCGCTGCCCTTCGCGCTGGCGCTGGTGGCGCGGCGGCTGAAGACGTCGTGGGAACTGGTGCGCCTCGCCACCAGGGCCGCCGCGAGCAAGAGCGCGGCCGATGTCGCCGCCACGCCCTATGCTTGCGTCGTTGCCATGGTGCTCGACCGGCTCGACGACAAGCGCCTCGCGCTGAGGGTCGCGCTCCGGCACAACCGGGTGCTGGTCGCACGCGACCTGCTGACCGAGATCTACGACACCGAATATGCGCTGAAGGTCCGTATCGACGGCATCGAGGCCAGCGAATGGGGCATCCGCCTGCAGCAATTGATGGACTCGATCGCAGCGCTGGTCTCGGCCGAGGTCAGCCGCTTTCCGTCAAATGTCGGTCACATCCTCGGCTCGCGCCGGCTGCGCAGCCACGACACGCTCGGCGGCAAGCTTTCCTATCTGGCCTGGAAGGGACGGGACGCCGTGCAGGACGGCGCGGCAGCGTTTCGCAAATTGATCGGGCAGACCTGATATCGCACCGCGCGGTTAATCCATCCGCGGAAGGCACAGGAAGCGATCCATAAATCGCCCTGACAGCACGAACCTGAACCACCAATACATCATTCGCCGCATCGACATAGCTGTAATCCTGAACAGCCCACCACCGGCTGAGTGGAGCAATAGCGCAGGTGCAGCAATACGCGTGTGATGTAGTTCACATTTGCGCCGTGGCGCCGGCGCGCATTGTCGCATAACTGTCACGAGCGCGTGACGAAACATGCGCGCATCGCGCGAAAATGAGTTCGTCCGTCGCGCGCCTCGCCCCTATTCTCCGGTCCATCGCATGAGCATTGGGAAGGAGTTCGCGATGAGATCGAACCGACGACTGTTGACGGCGGCGGCCTTGCTCGCCGGCGCGCTGGCGCTCACGTCGACGACGATGGCGCAGACGTCGCCGCCGCAGAGCAATGCTGCGCCGACGGCCGACAACGCGGTGCTGCTCACCGTCTTCTTCAAGCACGACCAGTCGCGTCCGTTGAACGAGCTGAATGCACAGCTCGAGAAGCAAGGCTATTACAAATCCTTCCCGCCATCAGGAATCGAGGTCGTGAGCTGGTACGTGATGATGGGCATCGGCCAGGTGATTACGCTGCGCCTGCCGGCCTCGCGCCTGCGCGAAGTCAATCGCATCATCGAGGATAGCGCGTGGGGTCCGTACCGCACCGAGTTCTATCCGACCTACGATTACAAGGCCGTCGGCATGGCTCAACACGACAAGGCCACAGCCAATTGAGGCGTCCATTATTCAATTGGGCGAAGCGCGTGCGGCTTCGTCCAATTACAGGACATCGGCGCGCGCGCAGCGGAATCGCACATCGGGAAAATCTCGCATGAATTGCCGCATGCGCCCGCGCAACGCATGGCCAGACGTAAAAACTTCCCGAAGAAGATCCATACAATTTTAGAAATGATGCGAGCTTTAACGTTACCCAGATAATTCAACAATCGACTGAAGCCCTCCTTATTTGAAACTGCTCACGTCGCTAACACACCGACACGGAACGGGAGTGGTTTGCGATGAACGATGAACTTGTTGAACTCGCCGCGCGGAGGCCAAGAACCTTCGGGCGGCGAAAAATGACGCCGCGCGCGTGCGTGGCCGACAGCAAGCGCCACTTGCGCGCCTTCATGAGCGAGGTGCTGGAGGATCTCGGCTTCGTCACCAGCGAATGCGCCAGCGCCGACGAGCTGCAGGCGATGCTGGCCAACGATCTGCCGGATCTGATCCTGCTCGGCATCGCCGCCGATGGCATCGAGCCGGGAAAATTCCTGGAGATCCTGGTGCGCGAGGCTTTCGACGGCAAGGTTCTGGCCGTCGGCGCCCGCGAGTCGATCATCGTCAGGGCGGTTCAGCAGGTCGGCGAGGAATACGGCCTTGCGATGCTGCCGCCGCTGACGACGCCGTTTGCCGCGGAGACGCTGCGCGAGCGCGTCGCGATGCTGTTGCCGGAGGAGCCGGCACCGAGCCCGGCGGTGCATGTCGGCGAGGCCCTTCACGCCGGCTGGCTCGAGCTCTGGTACCAGCCCAAGATCGACGCGCGCACGCTGGTCCGCAGCGGCGCGGAGGCATTGGTGCGGATGCGGCATCCGACCTGGGGCGTGGTGCCGCCCGCCTATTTCATTCCTGAAGCGCACGACCCGCATTTGCGCGATCTCTCGGAATTCGTGATCGGGCGCGCGCTGCAGGACTGGCACTATCTGCTGGAGCGGCAGAGCCAGGTCGATCTCTCGATCAATCTGCCGACCTCGTATCTGAAGGAGCCGCATGCTGTCCACGATCTCTGCCGCCGGATGCCGACGCATCCGGCCTTCGGCGGACTGACGATCGAGATCGACAGCGAGGAAGCGATCCGCGATCTCGACCTGCTAACCGAGATCGCGCGCGAGATGCGCCTGCACAATATCGGCCTGTCGATCGACAATCTCGGCGCCAACTGGCCCTCGCTGATGGATCTGGACAGGGTCCCCTTCATCAAGCTGAAGGCCGACCGTCACTTCGTCACCGGCAGCGGCACCGACCGACTGAAGCGCACGGTGTGCCGCCACATCGTCGAGCTCGCGCAGCGCTATGGTGTCCACACGGTGGCCGAAGGCGTCGAGAGCCGCGCCGACCTCGTCGCCGCCAACGAGCTTGGCTTCGACCTCGTGCAGGGCTTTCTGTTCGGCAAGCCGATGCCGCTGAAGAAGTTCGCACGGAGCGCGCTGACGCGAACGGTGATGGGAAATGAATGACAGAACCGCGCCCACGTGCGGAGCGAGCAGACAACTGTGTCACAAACCACACAATGTCAGAAACATAGCGCAAGATCCGGCAAAATCTCTCCCCTGTTCCTAGTTGCGTCAGGAGAGTTGCGCTAACCTGCTGCTACTCGGCGCGCGAGCGCCTTGCGTGCGGAAAAGTGGCTTGGGGTGAAGCAGGGGTGAGTAAACCGGGTTGCAGCTCGCACGGCTTGGCTTTGCTTGCCTCGACCGCAATCCTTTCCCTTGGTATCGGAGAAGCGGGCGCGGCCTGCAACGTGACCTCGTCCCCGAATTCGGTCATCTGCGCGGCCAATACCACGACGACGCTGATGACCAACACCGACGCCGGCAACCCGAGCTCCAGCGATGACCGGCAGGTGTTCACGACTGGTGGCGCGGTGACCGCCACCGTGAATGCGGGCGTGACCGTCAACGGAAACGGCCTGACGATCGACACGACGGCAGAAGCCGGCCCCGCCAGCGCCATCACGTTCATCAACAACGGTTCGGTCACCAGGCCGAGCGCGTCCGGCAGCACTGCCCGGCGCCAGCTTCGTCGTCAACGGCGCGGCGCAGGCGCCCGACTCCGCGCTGGTCACGGCCGCGGTCGAGCACCGATGGCTCACCGGCTGGTCGGCCGCGGCGACCTTCGAAGGCGAATTTTCCGACGTCACGCGCTCATACGCCGGCAAGGGCGTGGTGCGGTACATGTGGTGCGCACATGAAGGCAGGACGCACCGGGCTTCGAGAACTGAGCCGACGTCACCTGCTGGCGACGACGGCGCTCGTGGGGGCCGCGCTGGGTCTCGCCGGGACTCTGGATGCGGCGCGAGCCCAGTCGGTCTGGGGCGGCCCTGGCAGCAGCACGGCGACGACCGACTACAATCTCGGCACCAACTGGGGTCCGGCCACGGCGCCGGTCGCGGCGGGCCAGTCCGCCGTTTTCGGGGCAACCGGAAGCTCAACCGTCACCGTGACGGCCGGTCCGGTCGCGCCTGACGCATGGATCTTCAGCAGTAGCGCTCACAACTACAGTATCGCTGGTGCGGCAGTTAATTTCAGCCTGGCCGGCGCCAGTGGCGGCCTCATCAACAACGCTGGTCTCGGCACGACGATCGCGATCTCCAATATCGGAGAATCGGTCGCCGGCGTGCAGGTGCAACAGCTTGGGGCCGGCACGCTGTCGCTGTCCGGCGCCAACACCTACACCGGTCCGACGACGGTGAGCGGCGGGAGTCTGATCCTCGCCACCGGCGCCAGCATCACGTCGGATGTCATCAACAGCGCCTATTTTTCCAACGGCGGCACTGTCACGGGGGCAGTGACCAACACCGGCGTCGTTCAGGCTGGCAGGACGCTCCTATCAACGTTTAACGGCGCGATCGTCAATACCAATGCCGGATACTTTTCGGTCGATTACCAGGTGGTTGCGGTTGCCAACGGCACTTTCCTCAACAGCGGAACGGCCCAACTTGTGATCGGGCTCGCAGGCCAACTGAGCGGCATAACCACCCTGACCAATTCGTCGACCCTGGCGCGGGGCATCATCATCGGTGAACTCGGCTCCTTGAGCGCGGATCACGTGATCAATGCCGTAGGCGCGACGATCGACAACAGCGGCACGCTGACGTCGTTGCACGGCCCGGTCATCAACGCCGGCGGGCTCAATATGCGCCCAGAGGCCACGTTGGTCGGCGGCATCAACAACACCGGAACGGTGGCTGCAAGCGGTTCCGTTTCAGGCGCGATCGTGAATGCCGGTGCGGGTCAGTTCTATGCAGCGCGCCTGAGCGGCGACAGTGGATTCCTCAACCAGGATGCGGCGCAGCTCATCGTGTCGAGCAACCATACCCGGGGCTACAGCTTGCCGTCGCTGACCAACACATCGACGGCGGCAGCGGGGATCAACGTCACGGCCGACGGCATGCTAAGCGTGAGTGGTGCACTGACCAATTCCGGCAACATCCGGATCGACGGCACGGTGGTGGCCGGCAGCATCAATAATCAAGCCGGCGGCTCGATCTTTGCCAACGGCCCGGTGAGCAGCAATCTCAGTAATGCAGGGTTCGTCGAAAACATCGCCCTCTGGACCGGCACGGTCGACAATACCGGCACCTTCCAGAACGATGCCATCGTCGGGCAGGTTTCCGGCCTCCTGACCAACACCGCCGGCACCACGATCAACAACGGCGCGCTGAATGGTGGCGCCAGCGTCACCGGCGGCGTGTTCACCGGGACCGGTACGGTCACCAACCTCACGGTATCAGGCGGCACGTTTGCGCCGGGTGACGGCACGGCCGGCAGCTCGATGACGGTGACCGGCAGCCTCGCCCTTCAGTCGGCTGCGTTCTATCTGGTGCAGCTCAATCCCACCACGTCGTCATTCGCCAATGTGACCGGCAGCGCGACGCTTGCCGGCAAGGTCAACGCCGTCCTTGCGCCGGGCAGCTATGTGGCGAAGAGATATACCATCCTGGCCGCGGCTGGCGGCATCGCCGGCGCGTTCGGCTCCGTGGTCAACAGCAACCTTCCGTCGGGTTTCCAGACCAGCCTGAGCTACGACGCCAACCATGCCTATCTGGATCTGGCGCTCTTTAGCGGTCCGAGCTTCCCCGGTGGCCTCAACGGCAACCAGCAGAACGTCGCCAACGCGCTGACCAATTTCTTCAACACCACCGGCGGCATCCCCGCGGTCTACGGCAGCCTGACCGCTGCCGGCCTGACACAGGCCTCGGGCGAGCTTGGCACCGGCACGCAGCAGACGACGTTCACTGCCATGGGGCAGTTCATGGGCCTGCTCACCGATCCCTTCACGGATCGCGGCGGGGCGGCCAATCCGAACGTGAATGCGCCGGGCTTTGCCGATGAGGAAGCGCTCGGCTACGCCGCGAAGGACAGGCGCCTCGCCGCCGAGCGCGACGCCTATGCGATGTTCACCAAGGCGCCGCTGCGCAGCGTGTACCAGCCGCGCTGGAGCGTGTGGGCGGCCGGCTTCGGCGGCTCGCAGAATACCGACGGCAATGTCGCGGCCGGCTCGAACAACACCACCAGCAGCATCTTTGGCACCGCCATCGGCGCAGACTATCTGCTCTCGCCGCGCACCATCGCCGGCTTTGCGCTCGCCGGCGGCGGCACCAGCTTTGCGGTCTCGGGCTTCGGCTCCGGCCGCTCCGACTTGTTCCAGGCCGGCGCTTATGTGCGCCACGCCAACGGCCCCGCTTACGTCTCGGCGGCGCTCGCCTATGGCTGGCAGGACATCACCACCAATCGCACGGTGACGATCGCGGGCGTCGATCAGTTGCGCGCGGAGTTCAACGCCAATGCGTGGTCCGGCCGGCTCGAGGGCGGTTACCGCTTCGTGGTGCCCTGGGCGGGAGGCATCGGGCTCACGCCCTATGCGGCCGGCCAATTCACCACCTTCCAGCTTCCGGCCTATGTGGAGAGCGTGGTCTCCGGCGGCGGCGCGTCTGCGCTGGCCTACGGCGCCAAGAGCGTTACCGACACCCGCACCGAGCTGGGCTTTCGCAGCGACAAATCCTTTGCCGCCACCGGCGGCATCGTGACGCTGCGCGGCCGGCTCGCATGGGCGCATGACTTCAATCCGGACCGTGGCGCTGCCGCGACCTTCCAGGCGCTACCTGGCGCAAGCTTCGTCGTCAACGGCGCGACGCAGGCGTCCGACGCAGCGCTCGTCACCGCAGCCGCCGAGAAGCGCTGGATCAACGGCTGGTTCGCCGCCGCCACCTTCGAGGGCGAGTTCTCGCAAGTTACGCGCTCCTACGCCGGCAAGGGCGTGGTGCGATATCAGTGGTAATCAGGCATAGCGCCGCGCGAAGAACACGCAGACGACCACCAGCACGGTCGCGGCGATCATGCTCCAGGCGACCGGCTCGTGCAGCAGGAAGCCGGCGAGCGCGAGGCCGAAGAACGGCTGGAGCTGCTGCAACTGACCGACGCGGGCGATGCCGCCGACCGCAAGGCCGCGGTACCAGAAGATGAAGCCGACGAACATGCTGAAGATCGAGACGTAAGCGAGCCCGATCCAGGCGGGCGCGCCGACTCCGCTCCATGTCTGCGGCCAGGTCAGGACCGCGACCGGGATCATCAGAGGCAGCGCCAGCAGCAACGCCCAGGAGATCACCTGCCAGCCGCCAAGACGGCGCGACAGCGCGGCGCCTTCGGCATAGCCGAGCCCGCATAGCACGATCGCGGCGACCATCAGGAGATCGCCGGTGACCGATGCCGAACCGTCATTCGAAAGCGCAAAGCCCGCCACCGTGGCGCTGCCCAGAATCGCGAACAACCAGAACAGCGGTTGCGGCCGCTCGCCGCCGCGCAGCACGGCAAAGATCGCGGTCGACAGCGGCAGCAAGCCGATGAAGACGATCGAATGCGCGGAGGTGATGTGCTGGAGCGCGAGCGCAGTCAAAAGCGGAAAGCCGACCACGACGCCGATGGAGACGATGGTGAGTGAGACGAGATCCTTCTGCTGCGGCCGCGCCTGACGGAGCAGGAAGAGCACGGCGACGCCGATCAGCGCGGCGATGACCGCACGCGCCGACGTCAGGAACAGCGCGGAGAAGCCGCCGACCGCCACGCGCGTCGCCGGCAGGGAGCCGCTGAAGATGATGACGCCGAGAAGCCCATTGCCCCAGCCGCTGCCCGCAGTTTGCATGTCCATCCCATTCTTTTGAGGTGCGACACTCGGCCTTCCGAGCTGGCGATACCAGTCACAATCCAGTACAATTCGGCAAAACTGTATGGGTATGGAAGGTCATACACTTGGATCACGAGGCGCCAGTCAAGGGCCGCGGCGGCACCCGGACCGTCGACGTGATGGGCGCGATCCGCGCCAAGGTCGCCGGCCGCGCGCTCGGGGCCGGCGACCGCCTGCCGTCCATCCGCAGCCTCGCCGCCGCGATGGGCGTTTCGCCCTCCACCGTCGTCGAAGCCTATGATCGCCTCGCCGCCGAAGGCCTGATCCGCGCCCGCCGCGGCTCGGGCTTCTATGTGTCGCCGACCGTCACGCCGCCGCTGACGCTGACCGAGGTCGAGCCGCGCCGCGACCGGGCGGTCGATCCGTTCTGGGTCTCCCGGCAGTCGCTCGATACGGACGATGCCGTGCCGAAGCCCGGCTGCGGCTGGCTGCCGCCGGAATGGATGCCGGAGGCGGCGCTGCGCCGTGCCACCCGCGCGCTCGCCCGCACCGACGCCAGTGTGCTCACCAATTACGGCTCGACCTCCGGCTCCCTCGCGCTGCGCCGGCTGCTGCTGACGCGTCTCGCCGAAGACGAGATCGAGGCCTCGATCAACCAGCTCATGCTGACCGGCTCGGGCACGCAGGCCACCGACCTGATCTGCCGCTTCCTGCTCCGCCCCGGCGACACCGTGCTGGTGGACGATCCCTGCTACTTCAATTTTCGCGCGCTGCTGCGGGCGCATCAGGCAAAGATCGTCAGCGTGCCCTATACGCCGGCGGGGCCCGACGTCGCGCGCTTCGAGCAGATCCTCGCCGGCGAACGGCCGCGGCTCTACATCACCAATTCAGCGCTGCACAATCCGACCGGCGCGACGCTCTCGCTCCAGACCGCGCACCGGCTGTTGACCGCGGCCGCCGCCCACGACCTCACCATCATCGAGGACGATATCTTCGGCGACTTCGAGCCGGAGCGCTCGCCGCGCCTCGCCGCGCTCGACGGATTGAACCGCGTGATCCGCATCGGCAGCTTCTCCAAGACGCTGTCGGCCTCGGTGCGCTGCGGCTACATCGCCGCGCGCGGCGACTGGATCGAGCATCTCGTCGACCTCCAGGTCGCAACCAGCTTTGGCGGCCCGAGCCCGGTCGCCACCGAGATCATCGCAAAGGTGCTGGCCGGCGGCAGCTATCGCAAGCACATGGACGAGCTTCGGCAGAAGCTGACGCGCACCCGCCGCGACGTCGCGCGCAAGCTGCAGGCGCTGGGCATCGAGCCCTGGCTGATGCCGCGCGGCGGCTTCTTCCTCTGGTGCCGTCTCGCGGACGGGCAGGACGCCACAGCCGTCGCGCGCGCCGCGCTCGAAGAGGATGTCGTGCTCGCGCCCGGCAACGTCTTCAGCGTCTCGCAGACGGCGTCGCGCCTCATGCGCTTCAACGTGGCGCATATGAGCGAAACGCGGGTGTGGGACGTGCTGCGGCGGGCGCTGAAGGCGGCAGACTGTCGCGCTAAATAATCCGACCTAAATAGGCGCAGAAGGACCGATTAACGGATAAGCAGCCTTACCAGTTGAAGCAAGGCTCCAAGCGCAGCGGCAACAGCGCCGGCTTCGACGGCCCAGGCTACATAGCGATACTGTGCTGGTCGCGCCTTCTGTCGTTGTATCCAATCATTGAGACCAAAGGAAAATGCCTTGGCAAAGTAGAGCCCTGTGTCGACGAACGGGGCTCGAACGCTCTCACCAAGAGATGACCGCCTATTGCGGAGTTGTACGATCGTAAAGGTCGCGCCGACGATATTCGTAACCATCCAAAACAACGCAACCGCGAGCACTAGATAGTCGTGGGTCGTCATGGCCGCATAATCCCGATCACCGCAGAAACGATCCAGGCGACGCCCGCGAGAACGCCGATTCCCGTGCCTATTGCCGCCAATATATTGACGAAAGTCGGCTCTGAAAGGGCTAACGCCGCAGTGCAAAGCGTGGCACCCAAAGTCGCCAAGATAGCAGCGGCCAAGTTCCACTTGGCGGCATTCATAATATCCCCCAAAGAATTGCTCGCAAATATACACTTAAGGTTGAAGTTGTACAATCGCTCTCTGCAATCGGACGATTGAATTAGCTTGGTGCTCAACCTCACGTCTTATCGCGCGAAGTCATGCCTCGCCCGATGGCGGCCGCAATGCGCTCGACGCTTCAACGTCGCTCGATCGGCCACCTGCAGATGTGGGATGTGCGGCGGCGAGCGCTGAAAGCGAAGCCGATCGACCGCTAATACAACGGCTCCTCGTAGACCGGCTCGCCGTCGAGCAGCAACCGCTTGATGGCGGCGCGGCCGGAGGGCAGCACGGCGGCGACGACGCGCAGCTTCTGCTGGTTGCGCGCCTGCTCGAGCTTGCGGCCCTCGCCCTCGGGCACGAAATAGCTTTCGAGGCCGTATTTGATGGTCAGCTTGTCGCAGAAGATTCGGCTGGTCGAACCGCAGGAATAGCTGACGCGGCCGCGGATCAGGATTTCGGGCGCGGTGACCGCAACAGGCTCGGCGGACACCGAGACGGCCTCGTAAAGGCCGCTGGCATTGGGCACGAGCTTGACGAACACGACGGGATTGCGCGCCTCGGCGGTCTTGCCGGCGAGGGCGCCTGCCGGCAGTTGCGAGATGTCGTAGCGGAGCACGACATAGTCGCCGCGCAGGAAATCGCGGGGATCGACCGGCTGGGTCTGCAGGGTCACCTCACGCCCCTCGCGCAGGATCTGCATGCGGTCGGCGACCATCAGGACCAGCAGCACGCATTGCAGCAGGATGGCGACGCCAAACAGCACGGCTTTCGGGATGCGCTGCCAGAGCTTTGTCATGGGCTCGATCATCGCTGAGCCCTCGGCAGCGCGCGATTGAGCGCGGTGGAAAATACGACGGCGATGACACCGGCCGCCGCAAGGAAGGCCGAGCGGCGCAGCAGCGAGCCCTTCACCGCCCAGGTGATGCCGGCAATCACGCCGGCGATCCCGAGCCATCCGGCCACGATGCGCGGGCGGACGTCATCGAGCATGCCGGAAACGACGAGGCAGAGCATGGCACAGAGCAGCGCGGCATAGGCGAACCAGGACTCGCCGGCCGCGGATGCCGGCCAGATCGGCGCGGCGAGCAGGACGAGCCCGATCGCGCAGGCTGCAAGGATCTCGCCAGCGCGCTTCGTGAGCGCAGCGGAGGCGAGAGCGAGCACCACGCCCGCAGCCCCGCATAGAATCGACCATAGCGGCTGGGCCGACGACGCACCGGTCCGGAAGCGGAAGAGATCGTCGACCGTTGTCACCTCGAGGAAGGCAACGACGGCCAGCGCAAACGCGCCGTAAACCGACAGTACGGCGCCAAGCCGCAGCGCCCGCGGCGACGGCGCGGCCGCAATGGCAAGCCCGGCGCCGAACAGCAGCGCCGCGCCGTTCGCGAGCACGAAGGATGGCTGGCCCCCGTCGAAATCGAAGCGAAGCGATGTCGCGACCCACCATGGCAGCACCGCAATCGCGACGAGGTGGGCCGCGACGCGCGAATTCCACGCGAACGCGAGAGCGGCAGCGATCAGCCAGGCGACCACGAACGGAAGATGCAGGACATCAGGCGCATCGTAGATCCGCATGCAGGTCCAGATGCAGGCGGCGACGAGGCCGACCGCGAGCGCGCCACGCGAGCCGGTCAACAGGGCGGCAGCAAACGCGCCGATCGACCACAGCAGCATGCCACCGGCAAAATCATCGCCCAGATGATACATCTGGCCGACCAGCGCGATGCCGGCGCCGAAGATGATCGCGCCGATGCTGGCGCAGAGATCGGCGAGGACCGTGCGGCCCGCCGTGGCGAACCACGCCCCGAGACCGCCGGCGATGACCATGCCGGCCAGCAGGATCGCGAAGCGCAACGACCGCGCGATCTCGGTCCAGTGCGCGGCGACGAAAGCGAGGAATGCGGCAGCGATCAACAGGCCGCCGACGATGGCAACCGCCACCGCGATATTAACGCCGGGCGACAGCGGCGGCAGCACGTTGCGGATCGAGGCGGCCGCCGCCGGCGCGATCACGCCATCGGCTTCCCATTGCGCAAGGTCAGCTTCGAGGCGCTGCCGGTAGGCCTTGTCGAACATCGTCGTTCATCACCTGACTGCCTGCCGGCGCTCACTCCCTGCCGGCCGCGGGATGTTGGTCGGGTTGCGACGATGGCAGGTTCAACCTGTCACCGCCATGCTTTGCAAATCAGCCGGCAAGCTTCTGGTCGCGGATGGCCTGCGCCCCCGCCAGAATGCCGCGTTGAAGCGCCCGCGCGGCCGGCGAGAGGTCGCGGCCGATGCGCCAGATCAGATAGAGCTCGCGCTCGATCACGGGCTCGACCAGCTTGCGCCAGGTCAGCACGGGATGATCGGCCTCGGGCCACGCCAGACTTGGCAGCGGCGCGACGCCGACGCCAGCCTCGACCAGCGCCAGCAGCGTTGCGGGATGCTCGGCTTCATGGATCGGCGTGCCATGGCCAAGCTCGGCGACACCGCGCTCGATCTCGAGCCGGATGCCGGTGCCGGATGCCATCACCACGAGGCCTGCCTTCGACGCTTCCGCCCAGCTCACCGCGTCGCGCGCGCTGAGCGGATGATCGCGGCGCATCACCAGCGCGAAATTGTCGACGAGCAGGCGTGAGGCATCGAGCTCGGGATCGTCGCCGGGGACGTTGGCAATGCCGAGGTCGACATCGCCGCCGCGCAGCGCCGCGAAGATCTGGTGCCGCGAAATCTCCTTCAGCGTCACCGCCACCATCGGATGCTCGCGCTGGAATGCGGCGAGCACGCGCGGCATCAGCCGCAATGCCACCGACGGCACGCAGGCCACCGTGACGTGGCCGCGGCGATGCTCACGCAAATCGCGCAGATCCTGAAGCTGGCGATCGAGATCGGCGAGCAGGCGCTGGATGCCCGGCATGAAATCCGCGCCGACCTTGCTGAGCTGAAGCTTTCGCGTGGTGCGGTCGAGCAGCCGCACCTGCAGCCCGTCCTCGAGCTGGCGCACGGCCTGGCTGACGGCGGATTGCGACATGCCGAGCGCGCGCGCCGCGGCGCTGAAGCTGCCGGTCTCGACGACGCGGACAAAGGCGCGCAGCTGTTTCAGGTCGAGCTGATCTATCAGCATAACTTATAAATATATCTCTCTATTCCGGATTGTTAATGAAAATCTTCAATGCAAGGATTTTGAGCGAAGACCGGGAATGACCATCAATTGAGCAGATGGCGAGCTAACTCGTTGTTCTGACAAGTCAAAGGACTGGGACGTGATCAACAGACGCGACCTCGTGAAATATTCTCTCCTCGGCGCCGCGACAGCGCCGCTCGCCGGCCTCAGCACGCCCACCTTCGCAGCCGGCAGCAAGGTGGCGATCGCCGAAGCGCTCCGGCTCGGCATGTACAACTCGCTCTATGTCGCCGCCGACAAGGGGCTGTTCGCCAAGCACGGCCTCGACGCCGACCTCTCCACCGCCGGCGGCATCGCGCTGCCGGTGCCGATCCTGCTCTCCGGCCGCGGCCAGATCGGTGTCACCAGCCCGGGCATGTCGGTCAACGCGGTCCGCGAGGGCGGCAAGATCAAGAACATCGCGAAGATCGTCGGCGGCGTGTCGATGTGGGGCATCGCCAAGCCCGACAGCAAGATCAAGACGATCGACGATCTGCGCGGCAAGACCATCGCCACGCTGAAATTCCCGTCCTCGACCATCCAGGTGCCGACCTACGCGATCAAGACCGTCGGCAAGTTCGATCCGAAGGAAGCCGGCGTCACCTTCCTCGAATTGCCCCCGGGCGCGCAGGCCGCCGCGGTGAAGGACGGCCGCGCCGACATCGCCACCGCCTTCGAATGGGATGTCAGCATCGCGGCCGAACAGTTCGGCCTCGTCCCCGTCCTGTCCTTCGCCGACGCGCTCGGCTCGCTCTGCTTCACCACCGCAATGGCGACGGAAGAGACCATCGCGAGCAACCCGGCCGCCGTTCAGGGCTTCTGCAACGCCATCGCGGAAGCGCAGAAGCTGATGCACGAGAACAATTCCGTCTTCACCGAGGTCGCCGAAAAGTACTTCCCGAAGGTTTCTCCGTCCGTCGTCGCGAGCGCGACCAAGAACTTCTTCGGCTCCAGGACAGCAATCCCGCGCAATCCCACCATCTCCGCGGACGAATGGGACCGCGCGATGCAGCTCGAACAGGGCGGCGGCGCGGTGCAGACCGTCCTTCCCTACGCGCTGATGGTGGACAATCGCTTTGCTGAGCAAGCCACCAAGCAGTTCGGTCTCGCATCATGACAGTGAATACCTCTCCCGCGCGCGAGGCGCGCTACGTCACCCTGCCGGCGCGGCCCGAGCCGCTCCGGCTCGCGGTCGATGAGACCGCCGTGGTCGTCGTCGACATGCAGAACGCCTATGCCTCGCCGAGCGGCTATCTCGATCTCGCCGGTTTCGACATCTCCGGCGCCAAGGCCGCAATCACCGCGATCCAGGACGTGGTCAGCGTCGCGCGCGGCGCCGGCGTTCCCGTGATCTTCTTCCAGAACGGCTGGGATGCCGACTACGTCGAGGCCGGCGGCCCGGGCTCGCCGAACTGGCACAAGTCGAATGCGCTCAAGACCATGCGCAAGCGGCCCGAACTGCAGGGCAAACTGCTCGCCAAGGGCGGCTGGGACTATGCGCTGGTCGACGATCTCCAGCCGAAGCCGGGCGACATCGTCGTGCCCAAGACGCGTTACAGCGGCTTCTTCAACAGCCAGTTCGACAGCATCCTGCGCGCCCGCGGCATCCGCAACCTCGTGTTCTGCGGCATCGCCACCAATGTCTGCGTGGAATCGACCCTGCGCGACGGCTTCCATCTCGAATATTTCGGCGTGATGCTGGAGGACGCCACGCATCAGGCCGGGCCCGACTACATCCAGAAGGCCTCAATCTTCAACATCGAAACATTCTTCGGCTGGGTCTCGTCGGCGAGCGACTTCCGCCGCGCCTTTGCCCAGACCGAAGCCGTTCCCACAGAAGAGGACTCGCTATGACCGACCGCGCCATCATTCCAGCAGGCACCCACGCCCCCATCGCCCCGTTCTCGCCGGGCATGATGGCCGACAACACGATCTACGTGTCGGGCACGCTGGCCTTCGATGCCAACAACGACGTCGTGCACGAGGGCGATGCCGCCGGCCAGACCCGGCACATCCTCGAAACCATCAAGCGCGTGCTGGAGACGGCGGGCTCGAGCCTCGCCGACGTCACCTTCAACTCGATCTTCATCACCGACTGGGCGAACTACGGCGCGGTCAACAAGGTCTATGCCGAATATTTCCCGGGCGAGAAGCCGGCACGCTTCTGCATCCAGTGCGGCCTCGTGAAGCCGGCCTGCCTCGTCGAGATCGCCTCGATCGCACACAAGAGGCCGTGAGGTGGCCGTGCTCGACGCTGGCCAGGCTGCGGTGACGGGCGGCACGCGATTCAGGCTTCCCTCCGCACTTCGGATCGCGCTGCTCCAGATCGCGTTGCTGGTGGTGCTGCTCGCAGCATGGGAGCTTGCGATCCGCTTCGGCCTCATCGCCGTCTATCTCTACGGCCAGCCGAGCGGCATCATCGCGAAGGGCGCCAAGTTGATCGCCAGCGGCGAGTTGTTGCGGGACGCGGCGCTCACCGCATGGGAAGCGATCGCGGGTTTCCTGATCGGAACGGTGCTCGGCAGCGCCGCGGGACTGTCGCTGTGGCTGGTGCCGACAGGCGCGGCGGTACTGCGGCCCTACCTCATCGCACTCAACGGCCTTCCGAAGATCGCGCTGGCGCCGCTGATCATCGTCTGGTTCGGCATCGGCCTGTCCTCGAAGATCGCGATCGCCGCGATCATCACCTTCATCGTCGCCGTCATCACCGCGCTGCAGGGCGCCAAGGAGGTCGATGCCGATCTCGTCAAGCTGCTGCGCTCGCTCGGTGCCTCGCGGTGGAAGACCTGGCGCACCGTCATCGTGCCCGGCGCGATGCCGTGGATCGTCGCGGCCTTCCGCCTCAATGTCGGCTTCGCCCTGATCGGCGCGGTCGTCGGCGAGTACATCGCTTCCAAGGAGGGCCTCGGCTACATGATCTACTACGCCGGCGTGCTCTACGACCTCAACGCGGTCTGGGTCGGCATCGCGACGCTGATGGCGGTCGCCCTGCTGATGTACGGCGCGATCGATCTGATCGAACGGCGCCTGCTCTCCTGACCCGACACACAACACTCCAATAGCTGGGACGTCATGGCTTTTGCACGCGGCGAGAACGCCGACATCTATTACGAAATTCACGGGCAAGGCACGCCTATCGTGCTCTCCGCCGGCATGGGCGGCAGCGGCTCGTTCTGGGCGCCGCAGCTCGACGCGCTTGCGCAGCAGCACCAGGTCATCCTCTACGACCACGTCGGCACCGGCCGTAGCGCAGCCAGCAGCCGCAGCATCGCCGGCATGGCCGACGACATCGCCAGCGTGCTCGACCACGCCGGCGTCGATGCGGCGCATGTGGTCGGCCACGCCATCGGCGGCATTGTCGGCATCGAGCTGGCGCTGCGTCACCCCAAGCGTCTGCGCAGCCTCGCTGTCGTCAACGGCTGGGGCCGCGCCGATCCGTTCCTGAAGCGCTGCTTCGAGATCCGGAAAGCCCTGCTCAACCAGTCCGGCCCGCAAGCCTATGTGCGGGCGCAGCCGCTGTTCCTGTATCCGCCGCAATGGATCTCCGAGAACATCGCCCATCTCGATGCCGAGGAAGAGAAGATCCTGAAGCACTTCCCGTCCGTCGCGACGATGAACCAGCGCATCGACATGTTCCTGGCATTCGAGGGCGGCAGGCGCCTCGCTGACATCAACGTGCCGACGCTGCTGTCCTCCGCCAGGGACGACGCGCTGGTGCCGGCCTATCTCACCCGCGAGCTCGCCGCCGCCATTCCTGATGCCCGCGTCCACGAGGTCGATTGGGGTGCGCACGCCTTCAGCGTCGTCACGCCTGAGATTTTCAACGACACGCTGCTCGACTTCTGCAAGGAGGTGGACCGATGAATGCGCTCGCGCAAAATCTCGCGACTTCTGAGCCGATCGTGCTGCGCGCCGAGAATGTCGGCGTCACCTTCGATGGGCAGGGCCGCCCGGTCGAAGCGATCCGTAAGGTGGATTTCGAGCTCCGCCGCGGCGAGACGCTGGCGATCGTCGGGCCTTCCGGCTGCGGCAAGTCCACGCTGTTCAACGCCATCGCCGGACTGCTGCGGCCGACCCGCGGCCATGTCGAGGTCGGCGGTCGCCGCGTCGATGATGCCGCCGGCCATGTCGGCTACATGCTGCAGAAGGACCTGCTGCTGCCGTGGCGCAGCGTGCTCGACAACGTCATGCTCGGCCTCGAGATCCGCAAAACGCCAAAGCCGCGTGCGCGCGAGATCGCACTGGAGCTGATCAAGGCCTACGGCCTCGCCGGCTTCGAGCACGCCAAGCCCGCTGCGCTCTCCGGCGGCATGCGCCAGCGCGTCGCCATCATGCGCACGCTCGCCTTCGACCCTGAAGTGATCCTGCTCGACGAGCCGTTCTCGGCGCTCGACTTCCAGACCCGCCTCCTGATGCAGACCGACGTCTCCCGCATCATCGCCGAGCGCGGCAAGAGCGCCATTCTCGTCACCCACGACATCGGCGAGGCCATCGCCATGGCCGATCGCGTGCTGGTGCTGAGCGCACGCCCGGCCACGGTTCGGTCGATGCACGTGATCGACCTGCCTCGCGCGGGCCGCGACCCCGCCGGCCTGCGTACCGACCCGCAGTTCCAGGACTATTTTGCGAAGATCTGGGCCGATCTGGAGAAGCCGGCCGGCGTGGCGTAACACCTGCGGTTAGTTCGCCTTGATGCCGGCCTCGCCGATGAGCTTGCCCCACTTCGTGCTCTCGCTCTGAATGAAGCTGCCGAACTGCTCAGGCGATGTCGGTGCTGGCTCGGCGCCGAGAGTGCGGATCTTCTCCGCCACCGACGGGTCCTTCAGCGCTTTCACGAAGGCCTCATTCAGTCTGGCGACGATTTCTGCGGGTGTGCCCGAGGGAGCAACAAGCCCGAACCAGCCGACGGATTCGAAGCCCGCAATGCCGCTCTCGGCCAGCGTCGGTACCTTCGGCAGAGATGGAACGCGGCGTGCCGACGACACGCCGATCGCGTTCAGCTTGCCGTCGAGGATCAATTGCATCGACGCCGGGATGTCCAGCACCGCGAAGGGCACGTGTCCCGCGAGGACATCGACCGCAGCCGGCGCCGTGCCGCGATACGGCACCAGCTCCATATTGATGCCGACCTTCTGCGTGAACAGCGCAGCCGTCAAATGCATCGCCGTCGAATTGCCGCCATGGCCGATCGAGAGCGCACCCGGCTTCTCCTTGGCGAGCGCGACCGCCTCCGCAACATTGTGCGCCGGGATATTCCCGGATGCGACCAGCACGAAGGGAATTTCCGCGAGCAGCGTGATCGGCGCCAGATCCTTCAGGGCGAACGGCATCGACGAATTGAGGTGGGGGTTCACCGTCAGCGCGCCCGCCGGCGCAACGCCGAGCGTGTAACCGTCGGGCTTGGCCTGCGCGACCGCGGCCATGCCGATATTGCCCCCGGCGCCGGCGCGGTTCTCGATCACCAGGCTCTGCTTGAGCTCGGCGGTGACCAGCGGCTCGAGCGCCCGGATCACGGTGTCCGCGCTCCCGCCGGGCGGAAAGGTCACGATGATCTTGATCAACTGCTCCGGATAGGCAGCTTCGCTCGCTCCCAGCGGCAACACGGCGAAAATCGCGGCCGTCAGCACAGCCAGCATGCGGCACCTTGCAACGTGAAACACGCTCTCCTCCTTGTTGTTCTTATGAGTTGCTTACGCCGGCGCGCCGGTGAGACGCGCCAACAACGCTTGTGGTTCTTCGGGTGCCGCCTGCCCGCGCCAGGCGATGTGCTGATCGGGCCGCACCAGCACGAGCTTCTCGGCATAGGCGCCGCCAGCCTCGTCCGGCGCGATGTCGACCAACGCGAGCGGAATGCCGCGCTCTGCTGCGGCGGACTGTAATCGCGTCACGTCGACCGACGGGTCGAACCGCAGCAGATTGTAACCCGTGCCGAATGTGTCGTAGAGCGATCGTCCATCGCGCAGGAAAACGTGCGGCGCGCGGGCGCCCGGCACGGTGGAGGGCGTAAAACTGCCCATCGCATAAGGCGGCGGCGTCTCGCCGTCATAGGCGATGATCGGCGAAGCATCGTAGTAATAGCCGAAGTTCAACCCGGCGCAGCAATATTGCTGCACATTCAGATCGTAGGCCGCTCTCGCCAGCGCCGCGCGTGCCGCGTGGCCGCGCGGCGTGTCATCCTCGATTTCCGCTGAGACGCCGCCGCGCTGCGCCATCATCTTCATGGCATGATCCATCGCGAAGCGCGACACCTGGTCGGTGATGGGCTGACGCTCCGCCTCATAGGCATCGAGGATCGAGGCGTGTGCCCAGCCGTTCAGATGCGCCGCCAATTGCCAGCAGAGATCGACGGCATCAGCGATGCCGGCATTCATGCCGTAGCCGGCATAGGGCATCCACAGATGCGCGGCGTCGCCGCAGATGAACACCCTGCGATCGCGAAAACGATCGGCCACCAGCCGGCGCCCCACCCAATCCTCCTTGCTGAGCACCTTGTACTCGAACCGCTCGCCGACGCCGAGGATGGCGCGGATCGACCAGTCGCGATCGACCGAGTCGAACTCGGGCTCGTCGGGCTTGAGGTGATTGTGGATCAGCCAGCGGTCGTGACCGTCGATCGCCACCGTCGTGCCCGAGCGTCGCGGGTTGAGCGAGAGCACCATCCAGGCGGGCTTGTGCGCGCCCATCAGCTCCTTGAGCTGTGGCGCTTCGATGAAGGTCGACTGCACGCGCTGGATCACCGGCGTGCCGGACAGGGTCGCCCCGATCGCCTTGCGAACCAGGGACCGGCTGCCGTCACAACCGATGACAAAGCCGGCCTCGATACGAAGCGTCTCTCCGCTGTCGAGGTTGCGTGCCTGCGCGACCACATGATCGGCGTCCTGACCGATGTCGGTGATCTCCGTGCGCGCCAAAATCGTGATCCGCGGCTGGGCGGCGGCGTGGCTGAACAGGATCGGCTCGAGATAGACCTGATTGATCCGGTGCGGCGGCTCCGGCGTCGGCCACCAGGTATCGGGACCACCGGTGGCGCTGTAGCGGCGCGCGCGGGAGGGAATGTCGATGCGGCAAAGCTCGATACCCGTCGCCGTGGTCCGGTAGGAGCAATCATTCGGGAAGTCGGCTGGAAGCCCGGCATCGCGCAGCTTTGCCGCGACGCCGAGCCTTCGGAAGACCTCCATCGAGCGCGCCGAGACGTGATTGCACTTGACGCTGGGTGGATCGCCGGCGTGGCGGATCTCCGCGACCACGACGTCGATCCCGCGCGAGGCCAGATCCATCGCCGCGGTCAATCCGACCGGGCCGGCGCCCACGATCAGGACCTGTGTCCTCATGCTCGTCTCCATCCCAAAGCCGCGGACTTTGCCGCTGGCAGCATGCATTTTATTGCAGGCTCGCTTATAAGATTAGCCGGAAAGAACTCATCAATTCATGAGCTTTGCCTATGAACGTCACCTTGCGCCAGCTGCGGGCCTTCACCGGCGTGTACCGGACGCGCAGCATCACGCGGGCCGCGCGCGAGCTCGGGATCACGCAGTCCGCCGCGAGCCTCCTGATCCAGCAGCTCGAGGCTCAGCTCGGCGTCAAATTGTTCGACCGCTCCACGCGCTCGGTGCAGCCGACGCCGGCAGCGGACGAGGCTTTTCAGTCCGCCGAACGCATGCTGGGCGATGCGCTCGGCCTGTCACGCCGGATGCGCGACCTCGCGCAGGCGCGCGCCGGTCGCGTCGCGTTTCTGGCCTCGGCCGGTGCCGCCTCAGCGCTGATGCCGCGGGTGCTGGCAACATTCCGCGCCGCCCATCCTGACATCGAGATCGACATGCGCGACATGGCGGCCGACGATCTCGTGCCACGCATGATGTCGACGGACGCGGAATTCGCGATCGGAAGCGTCGAGGGTGAATTCCCCGAGATGACGATCGAGACCCTGACCCGCGGGCGCCTCAGCGCGATCGGCCGGCGCACCGCCGACTTCGCCGCGCGGCGTTCGCTGACCTGGGACGAGCTGGCGGCGTGGCCGACGATCGCGATGCGGCGCGAGACGCGGATCCGCATGCAGATCGATCAGGCGCTGAGCGCGCAGGGCAAGCACCTCGCCCCTACCCATGAAGTGACGCTGATCAACACCGCACTGGCGATGACGGCGCAGGGGCTGGGGCTTGCCATCCTCCCCGCAACGATGCTGCCGGCCGATCAGTTTCCGACGCTGATCGCAAGGCCCCTGGTGCGGCCGGCGATCACGCGACCGGTGTCGCTGCTCCAGCGTGAGGGACGGTCGTTGTCGCCGGCGGCGCAGGCTTTCGTTGCGACGGCACGGACGGTGCTCGCGCCGCAATCCGGACGAGCTTCGGCGGCCTCGGGCTGATCTTGCGGACGTCAGCGACATCAACCGCAGCACCACCGACCAAAAAAGCATCAAAAAATTCAGGCGGATGCAATCGGCCGGTCACATCATCGTGGTGATTGCCGAATCGCCCGATGCGCGCCATGAAAAACATCATCGCGATTGGACAGGGTTTAGTGGCCGCGACATAGTTCACGTCATGGCGCTGAGCGAAGGGGAGCTAGCCATGGACGCGCCGACCTCAGGTAACGAGACGCAAGGCACACCACAAGGCACACCTGAAGCGGCAACTCCGTCGCCGGAGCATGCGCAATCCTCGGCTCGCATTCCCGCGATCATCGTCACCGTCGTTGCCGTCGTCGTCGCCGCACTCTCGATCTATTATCTGCTGCGGCCGGAGCCGCTGCTGGTGCAGGGCGAGGTCGATGCGACGCGGCTCGACATCGCCGCGCGCGTCGATGGACGGGTCAAGGAGATCCCGGCCGAACGCGGCCAGAACGTCACCGCGAACGCCGTGCTGGTCCGAATCGACAATCCGGAGACGGTGGCGAAGCAGGAGCAAGTAAAGGCCGCAAAGGCTGTCGCGGACGCCCAGCTCGCGAACATCATGGTCGGCACGCGCGTCGAGGTCGTCGCCGCCCGAAAGGCGGAGATGGACCGTGCGCAGGCGGCGCTGGTGCTGGCGCAGAAGACTTTTGACCGCACCCGCACCCTGGCCGAGCAGGGCAACGCGCCGCAGGCCCGCCTCGACCAGGCAACCGACGCGCTGCACGAAACCGGACGCTCGGTCGATCAGGCCAAATCCGCCTATGAGCAGGCGGTCAACGGCTACACCAAGGAAGAGCGCGCGATCGCCAAGGCCAATGTCGAGAAGGCCGAGGCCGATATCCAGGGCGTGCAATCGATCATCGACCAGCTCGTTGTCTACGCGCCCGTCGCCTCGCAGGTCTATCAGCGCAACGTCGAGCCGGGCGAATATGTCTCGCCGGGCGTGCCGCTGGTGACCCTGATCAATCTGGCCGAAGTCTGGGTCCATTTCGATCTGCGCGAGGATCTGATCAAGAACCTGAAGGTCGGCGATAAGTTCGACGTTCGCATTCCCGCGCTCAACGACCGCAGCGTCACCGTCGAGGTCAAGCTGATTGCCACCAAGGGTGAATATGCGAGCTGGCGGGCGACGCGCGCGTCGGGTGATTTCGATTTGCGGACGTTCTCGATCCGCGCCTATCCGGTGCAGCCCATCCCTGAGCTGCGGCCGGGCATGAGCGCCTATCTCGACTGGCGGTCGCGGCAATGAAGCTCGCGACCAAGCCCGGATTTCTCCTGGTCGCTCAGCGCGAGTGCCGCTGGCTGCTTCGCGATCGTGTGGCGCTGCTGCTGATCTTCGGCGTGCCGCTGTTCGCGTTCGTCGTGCTCACCGCGGTCTTCAGCCATCCGGTCATCCGCGGCCTCGGCGTCACCATCGTCGACGAGGACAAGTCGGACGCATCGCGCGCGATCGCCGAATTCGTCGCGGCGTCGCCGAGCCTGCGGATCGCCGACCGCTCCGGCAATCTGTCGTCGGCGGTGCAGGACATCAGGGCCGGCCGGGCGATCTCGGCCATCTTTATCCCGCCGGACTTCGAACGCGATCTGAAGGCACAACGGCGCCCGCAGATCGTCGGATTCTATAATCAGCAGTTTCTTACGGCGGCGGGCATCGCGTCATCGGGCCTGAACGATGCACTCTCCGCCGCAGCCAACGCCGGGGCTCCCGCCAGGCGCGCCGCCCCTGCAGCAGCGCCAACGGGAGCGCTCACTGCCGAGACCATCGCACTGGTCAATCCGCAGAAGAACTACGCGCAGTTCCTGTTGCGCGCGTTGCTGCCGACGATCATCCATGTCGTGATCACGCTGGCCGCGGGCTATTCTGTCGGCTCCGAATTCCGCCGCCGCGATGCGCGGGCCTGGCTCGAAAGCGCCGGCGGCGATCCGCTGGTCGCGCTCGCCGGCAAGCTCGCGCCGCTGTTTTTCATCTTCGTCATGATCATGCTGGCCGAACCGCTCGTGCTGGAGGGCGTGCTGCAGATTCCATTCAGGGGAGACCTGCCGCTGATTATCGCGGCCGGCTCGCTCCTGATCATTGCGTACCTCTCGCTCGGTGCCCTGCTGCAGCTCCTCACGCGCGATCTCGCCTCAGGGCTTGGGCTTGCGGGCCTGATCGCGTCCCCCGCGTTCGGCTATGCCGGCGTCGGCTTTCCCACCATCGCCATGAACGCTTTCGCGCAGACCTGGAGCGCGATCCTGCCGCTACGCTGGTACATGGCCGTGCTGCTGGGACAGGCGGCGCGGGGATTGCCCGTCTCCGAATCCGCCGTCCCCTTCGCCGCGCTCGCCGGCCTTGCGATACTCTTCTCGGGTCTGGCCTGGCTGCGCATGGCGAGCCTCAATCGCAGCGGATGGTTTGCGGCGGCGCCGCCTGCCGAGCCGACCGAGACCGCTCCCGCGCCGCGCGGCGTCGGCGGCGCCTTCACCGCCGAGTGGCGGCGCGTGCTCAGCCTGCGAAGCGCCTTCAGCGTGCTGTTCCTGGCTCCGCTGGTCTACGGCATCTATTATCCGCAGCCCTATCTGAACCAGATCCTGCGCAAGCTTCCGATCGCGGTCGTCGACAATGATCTCAGCGAGCTCAGCCGGCGGATTGTCGAGAATCTGGATGCGAGCGGTGCGCTGAGCGTGGTGGTTCGCACCCGCACCGTCGCGGAGGCGCGTGCCGCCATCGATCAGGGCAAGGCCTTCGCGGCCGTCGAAATCCCTGAAAATACCGAGCGCGATGTGCTCAAGGGCATCACCGCGCACCTGCCGATCTACGCGGATGCCACTTACCTCTTCATGTTCAGGTCGACGGCGAGCGGCGTCGCCACGGCAATCGGCGCATTGACCTCTGACCTCGTTTCGCGCGGCGCGCGCTCGGACGGCAGCCTCGTCAAGGCAAAGCTCGCGAGCGCGAGCCCGGCCGACGTTCTGCTGCAACCGATCTTCAACCCGGTCGGCGGCTATGCGAGCTACATTGTGCCCGCGGCCTTCATCCTGATCCTCCAGCAGACGCTGCTGATCGGCACGGCGATGCTGACCGGCACGGCGCTGGCTTCGCCCGGAGGGGCATTCGCCGGCGTGCTTGGACGCGGCGTCGCTCATCTGACCATCTACCTTCCGGTGCTCGCGCTCTATCTCATCGTGCTGCCGCGCATCTACGGCTTCTCGACGCTTGGCCATTTGCCGGAGGTTTTTGCGCTCGCCACCATCTTCCTGCTGGCGACGAGCTTCATGGGGCAGGCCGTCGGCGCATGGTTCACGCGGCCGGAAAACGCGACCCTCCTGCTGCTCGCAACCAGCCTGCCGCAGTTCTTCACCGCGGGCTTCGCATGGCCGCGCGAAGCGATCCCGGAAGCGGCGCGGGCCCTGGGGCAGCTGTTTCCCGCGGATCACGCCATCGACGGCATCGTCCGCATCAACCAGCTCGGTGCTGGCATCCATGACGTCGCGCATGATTGGCTCGGATTGTGGTGCCTGGCGCTCGGTTATTTCGCACTCGCCGTGATCTCGGCATTTGCCGTCAGGAAAGGACAGAGACATGTCCAAGGCTAGGCCTGCCGCCATCGGCGCGATTGCGCTCCTGCTCGTCGCGGGCGCCGTCGTCTACGCGACGCGACGCCCCGCATCGCCACCGGCCCTCGTCGGTGTCGTGCGCGCGACCGAGATCAGGGTCGAGCCGGAGGTGAACGGTCAGCTCGTGTCGATCGCGGTCGCGAAAGGCGCCCATGTGAAGGCAGGCGACGTCCTGGCAAAACTGTCGGCGGTGGAATTGACCGCGCAGGCCGATCAGGCCCGGGCAGCGCTCGGCTCGGCCGTCGCGAGCCGCGACCACGTCTATGCCGGTATCCGCCGCGAGCAGGTCGATTCCCTGAAGGCCGCGATCGCCAAGGCGAGCTCCCGCCTCGATTATGTGCAGGCGCAGCTCACGCGGACCAGCACGCTGGCGCGCCAGAGCTTCGAGTCGCAGCAGGCGCTCGACCAGGCCGAGAACGACGTCGCGGCCGCGCGGGCCGATGTGACGCAGGCCCAGGCCAATTACGATGCCGCAGTCGCAGGCCCGACGCGGGAAGAGCGCGCGATCGCGGATGCACAGGTGCAGGCCGCGGCCACTGCGGTCACGGTGCTGGAGCGGCGGCTCGACAAGATGATCCTGCGCGCGCCGGCCGATGGCGTGGTCAGCGTCATCGCCGCCGAAATCGGCGAGAATGTGCGCGCCGGCCAGCCAATCCTGATGGTCGAGGCCGAAGGCAAGCAATGGCTCTCGTTCAACGTCCGCGAGGATCATCTCGGCGCGCTCGCGATGGGAAAGACGGTGAACGTGCTGCGCAATGGTGACGCAGCCGCCATCAAATCCATCGTCACCGAGCTCCGGCCGATCGGCGTCTTCGCAACCTGGCAGGCCGAACGCGTCGTCGGCGACCACGACCGCAACACGCTTCGCCTGCGGCTCGATCAGGACGGCCCGCAAAAGGCGCTCGAACCGGGGATGACGGTCTGGATTGAGTGACGCGTTACAGCGCGCTGTTGTCAGGGCTATTCCGCGAGATTGTGCTGCTGCCAGCGCAGCAGATAGGCCTGCAGGCGCCAGATCAGCGCGGATAGCGCGACACCGACCAGCATCAGGACGATGACGGCGACCATCATGCCCGAGGCCTCCGCGCGCGCTTCGGACTCGATGATCAGGCGCCCGATCCCCCGTTCCGCGCCGATGAACTCGCCGACGATCACCCCGATCAGGGCGAAGGAAATCGCAGGCGTCAGCGAGGCGAAGACCCAGGCCATGGTCGAGGGGATGACCACCGTGCGGGTGATCTGCCACTCGCTGGCCCCGAGCAGCCGCGCCGCATTGACAAAGCCCTCGTCGATCGAGCGCGCGCCTTCGAACGTATTGAAGAAGACGAGGAAGACGACGACGATCCACGAGGTCACGACCTTCGAAGTGTCGCCGATGCCGAAGGCCAGCACGATGATCGGCGCCAGCGCGATACGGGGAATCGAATTCACCGCCGTGATGAACGGCTGGAAAATGGCGCTCAGCCGGTCCGAACGGCCCAGCACGAGCCCCGCGGCAAAGCCGCTGCTGACGCCGGTCACGAAGCCGAAGAACGTGTTCTTCAGCGTGACCGCGGTTGCGATCCAGAGATTGTTCTCGGAACGCGCCATGCAGCGCGCGAATTCGCCATTGAACCAGCCGTTGAACACGCCGAGCTTCGACTTGAGGCAGCTCAGGATCAGGAAATGCTCGAAGATGTCTGAAGGCCTGGAGATGAAGTAGGGGTCGAGCAGATCCGGCACCAGCCAGGGAAGGCGGTCGTGCAGAGAGTATCCCCACTGCCAGATTGCCAGGAAGCAGAGGCAGATCAGCGCCTGCCATGCCAACGTCCTGCCCGCGTGGCGCGCTCGTCTCATGGCTTACGGCCCTTGATGAACTCCTCGCCGAGCGAGTGCCAGATCAGCTGAAACAGCTCGGCATAACGCGGCGTCTCGCGGATCTTCACGGCATTGCGCGGGCGGGCGAAATCCACCGCAAAACTCTCCTTGATCCGGCCGGGTCGCGCGGAAAACAGGATGATGCGATCCGCCAGCGTCAGCGCCTCGCCGAGATCGTGGGTCACGAACAGCACGGTCTGCTGCTCGCGTTCCCAGATGCGCAGCAGCACATCGTGCATGTCGATCTTGGTGTGGGTGTCGAGCGCGCCGAACGGCTCGTCCATCAGCAGAACCTGCGGCTCGACGACCAGCGTTCGCATCAGGGCTGCGCGCTGGCGCATGCCGCCCGACAAGGCGGAAGGGTAGGCGTTGCCAAAATCCTGCAGCCCGGCCTGCTTCAGGCAGGCATTGATGCGTTCCTTGCGCTCCGCCATTGGAACGCCGGCCAGTTGCAGGCCGTAGCCGATGTTGTCGGCGACAGTGCGCCAGGGAAACAGGGTGTCGCGCTGGAACACATAGCCGACATCAGGCGTCGCCTGTCCGTGAACGACGGGCTTTCCGTCAATCAGGATCTGGCCACTGGTCGGCTTGACCAGTGTCGCGATCATGTTGAGGACGGTGCTCTTGCCCGAGCCTGACGGCCCCAGCAGGGCGACGAACTCGCCGCGCCGGACACTGAAGGAAACGTCGCGCACCGCCTCGATGGCGGTGCCCGCCAACTGGAAGGTCTTGCACAATCCGCGCACGTCGATGCGCTGCGTCTCGGGCGACGCGTCAGCCTGCGGCGCGTGTAATGCCTGCACGCTCAAGCCGGATAGGCCTTGCGCGCCGCTTCGATGAAGCTGGTGTTGACGACGTCAGCCATCGCGAGCGGCTTGATGCCGGTCATTTCTCGGAACCAGACCTTCTGGCCGCGCGCAAAGCTCTCGGCATCGATGATGCAGTCGTAGTCGGTGACCTTCTTCATGACGCCGATGTCGAAAAGGTTCGCATCGCGCGAGGTGCTTCCGACATAAGGCTCGATCGCATCGTAGATCTCTTCGGGAGAGTGTCCCTTGATCCACTGGGTAGCGCGCCACAGCGCCGTGACGAACGCCTGCATCTTCTGAGGGTCCTTGTCGATGCTCGACTGCAGCGTGAAATGCGACGTCACCGGGACCTTGCCGCCGATATATTTGGCCCAGACCGCCTCGTCCGTTCCATCGAACAGCAGTGCGCCCCAGCCCTGTTCGACCGAATCCTTCAGGATCGAAGGCGAGTTGATGAGGACATCGACCTGTTTCGTTTTCAACGTGCCCATCATGGTGTCGACATTGCCGGTGCCGATCCAGGTCACCTTGTCGTCCAGTCCCATGGTTTCCATGTAGTAGGAGGCCCAGACATGATTGGTGCCGCCCAGCGACGACACCGAGACGATCGGCTTGCGTCCGTCGGGCCGCTTCCACTTCGCCAAAGCCTCGAGCGTGGTGATGCCCTGATCGAACAGGTCCTTGCGGATGATGAAGATCGCGGCGTTGCTGCGGGTATCGACCGGCATCAGGACGCGCGCGCTACGGCCGTGATTGCTGAGCTGCATCGGGTGGGTGATGTCGCCGATGCCGATATCGCCCTGGGAGGAAGCAATGATCTCGCGCGTCTTCACGCCGCTGCCGCCCTGGATCAGCCTGCAGTCGAGGCCGGCATCCTTGAAGAAGCCGACCCGGTCGGCGACGAATTGGGACTGGTAGACCGGAATGGCTACCGGATAGATCACGCGGCCGGAGGGGGTATCCGCCCACGCCCGCCCTGCCGCCATGGAGGCACCCGCGCCGGCGACGATCGTCAGCGCGGACCGTCTGGTGATCCTGGTCCCCATCACGCGTGCTCCCTCTCCTTGTCGACCACCTTGTCGAGCGCGTTCAGCACCGCATCGCCCATCTCCTGGGTCGACAGTCTTTTTGCACCGGGTTCGGCGATATCGGCCGTTCTTGCGCCACCAGCGAGGGCCGTATCCACGGCCTTCTCCAGCAGCGTGGCATCATCGGGCCGATTGAGGGTGATGCGCAACATCATTGCGACGCTGAGAATCGAACCGAGCGGGTTGGCGATGCCCTTGCCCGCAATGTCAGGCGCGCTGCCATGAACCGGCTCATAGAGCGCCTTGCGACGCCCCAGCCGGTCCGGCGGCCCGAGCGAGACCGACGGCAGCATGCCGAGCGAGCCGGATGCCATCGCCGCACAATCGGAGAGGATGTCGCCAAAAATATTGCAGGTCACCATGACGTCGAATTGCGACGGCGCCCGCACGATCTGCATCGCAGCATTATCGACGTAGAGGTGCGTCAGCTCCACATCGGAGAATTCGGCTTGATGCAGCGCCGTGACCTCCTCGCGCCACAGCACGCTGGTCTCCAGCACATTGGCCTTGTCGACCGAGCAGACCCGGCCCTTGCGCGTCCGCGCCAGCTCGAACGCGGTTCGCGCCACCCGGCGGATCTGGCTGGTGGTGTATTGCTGGGTATTGAAGCCGCGGCGCTGGCCGTCCGGCAGCGTTTCGATGCCGCGCGGCTCGCCGAAATAGATGCCGCTGGTGAGCTCGCGGATGATGATGAAGTCGACGTCTTTCAACACCGACGCCTTCAACGGCGCGGAATCCGCCAGTGCCGGGTTGGCGACGATGGGCCGGAGATTCGCATAGAGATCGTACTTGCTGCGCAGCGACAGCAGGCTTCCCGCCTTGCGCGCGGCAGGAGGAACCTCTGTGGTCTCCGGGCCGCCCGTCGCACCCCAGAGGATCGCGTCAGCCTCCTCCATTGCCTCGACGGTGTCATCCGGCAACACCTTGCCCTGCGCGAGATAGGGGATCAGTCCGTATTGCGCCTCGCGCAGCGCCACGGGAACGCCGCGCCGGGCCGAGAACCATTTGAGAATGCGATGGGACTGGTCGGTCACTTCAGGGCCGATGCCTTCACCACCGACCACAGCCACCTTGATCATGTTCGAGAGCGTGTTCATGCCTGTTGTCCTGCAAAATGAATCCACGGCCGCGCGGTGCGGTCGGATGCCTGGAAGGCGCGGATCTCCTGATCCCGCCGCAGCGTCAGCGAAATCTCGTCGAGCCCCTCGAGCAAACCCGCGCGCCGGCGCGGATCGATCTCGAAACTGTGCCTTGTCCCCGACGGCGAGGTGACCGTCTGCTCCTGCAGATCGACACTGAGGCGTCCCGCGCCCTGGCTCGCCTCGATCTCCGCGGAAAGGCTGTCGATGACGGCCTTGTCCAGCACCACCGGCAGAATGCCGTTCTGGAAGCAATTGGCGAAGAAGATGTCGCCGAAGCCGGATCCGATGATGGCGCGGATCCCCATTTCCTGAAGCGCCCACACCGCCGCCTCGCGCGACGAGCCGCAGCCGAAATTCGGACCCGTCACCAGGATCTCCGCCGCGCGATATGGCTCGCGGTTCAGGATGAACGCGGGATTGTCCGAACCATCGGGCAGATAGCGGAGCGAACCGAACGCCCATTTGCCGAGACTGCCGCGGACGGAATTCCCGATCATGCGGTTGATGCTGATAATGACGTCCGTATCGACATTGGTGCGCATGATCGGCGCGGCTGTCGCCGTCAGCTGGGTGAAGGGCTGCGCCATCTACCTCTCCAGCATTCGGACATCGGCGATGGCGCCGGACACCGCCGCCGCCACGGCCATGGCCGGGCTCGCCAGATGGGTGCGGGCACGCGGTCCTTGCCGGCCGATGAAATTCCGGTTCGACGTCGACACCGAGCGCTGGCCCGGCGGCACGGTTTCGCCGTTCGCCGCAAGGCACATCGAGCATCCGGGCTCGCGCCATTCGAAGCCCGCGTCGATGAAGATCCTGTCGAGCCCCTCCGCGACCGCATCGCGTTTGACAGTCTCCGAACCCGGCACGACCCAGGCCCGCACGCCCGGCGCCACCTTGCGGCCGCGCGCGACCTCGGCCGCGGCTCTGAGATCGCTGAGGCGACTGTTGGTGCAGGAGCCGATGAAGACCCAATCCACCGGTGTGCCCGCGATCGGCGCGCCCGGCTTGAGACCCATATAGTCGAGCGCGATCTCGATCGCGCCGCGGCGCGCGGGATCGGCAATGTCGGCGGGATCAGGGATGCGGCCGTCGACGCCGAGGACATGCTCCGGACTGGTGCCCCAGGTGATCTGCGGGATGATGGTTGTGACGTCGATCGACACCTCGCGATCGAACATTGCGTCGCTGTCGCTGCGAAGCGTCCGCCACGCCGCGACGGCCCGGTCCCACATCTCGCCTTGCGGCGCATAGGGGCGGCCGCGGATATACGCAAACGTCGTGTCGTCCGGCGCGATCAGGCCCATCTTGGCGCCGAGCTCGACCGACAGATTGCAGATGGTGAGCCGGCCTTCGATCGGCATGTCCCTGATCGCACTGCCGGCATATTCGACGGCATAACCGGTGCCGCCGGCGGCGCCGATATGGCCGATCAAGGCAAGGATGAGATCCTTCGCCGTCACACCGAACGGCAGTTTGCCGTCGAACGTCACGCGCATCGTCCTGGGCCGGCGTTGGATGATGGTCTGGGTCGCCAGCACGTGCGTGAGCTCGCTGGAGCCGATGCCGAAGGCGAGCGCGCCGAGCCCGCCATGGGTGCAGGTATGGCTGTCGCCGCAGACGATCAGGCAGCCGGGCAGGCTGAGACCAAGCTCGGGACCGATGACATGGACGATGCCCTGCCCGGGCTGGTCGATGTCGAACAACTGAATGCCGCTGGCCGACGTCTCGACCCGCAACGCCGCCAGCAGTTCCTGCCCGGTCTTGATGGTGCCGGCACGCCCGGACGCCGTCGAAATCGCATGATCCGGCGTCGCGAAGGTCAGTTCGGGATTATGGACCGGAAGGTTGCGGCTTTTGAGGTCGATCAGCCCGCGCGAGCCGCCGAGGTCATGCAGCAGATGGCGATCGACATGAAGCAGATCGGTGTCATCGCTGACCTCCGCGATGACATGCTGGTCCCAGATTTTGGCCAGCAGCGTGCGACCACGCGTGTCCACGATCCGTCCTCCCATGTTTCGGCATCTGACGTGCCGTATGGCCGCCGATCATGCCGATCGACAGCGATGTTGGGAAGCAGGATAAAAGTCCGTTCCGGAAAAGTGCAGTGACGGTTGGGCAGCGGGCCATCGCGCCACGCGATGGCTGGACTTTGTGCTGGCCTTGGCGCGGGCCTTGGCGCGCCGGCTAACCTCGGCCCCGCACGATCGTCAGCCGGTCGGAGACGCCGTCCGTGGTGAGACGCGCATCGTCATGGATCCGCAAATGGTCGACCAGCAGCTTTGTGACCGGCGGCAGCGAATTGTAATCGCGCACGCCCATGACGAGCTTGCGCGATGCCCACGGCTCGTCGAGCGGCACGGTGACGAGGCTGTCGACGCCATAGCGGCCCTGGACGATCTCCAGCGGCACGACGCCGACCCCCATCCTGGCATCGATGACGCGGAACAGCGCATCGAAGCTGCTGACGCGGACGCGCACCTTGAGGTGCTGCCCGAGCGCTGCGGCGGCCCCGACGCACAGCGTCTCGATCGAGCTGCCCTTCTCCAGGCTGACGAAGTCGAAATCGACCAGATCGCGGAAGCGAACATTGCCGCGACCGGCCAGCGGATGATCGCGCGTGACCAGCGCGACCAGGCTGTCGCTGCGATAGGACAGCAATTCGAGATCCTGCCCGTCGATGTTGCCGCCGAAAATGCCGATATCGGCCCGGTTCTCGACCACCGCACGCACGATCGCGGGGCTGAGATCCTCCTCGATGTCGATGCGGACCAGCGGATGCCGTTCCAGGAACAGGCTGAGCTCGTCCGCCAGGAATTCGAGGATCGCGGACTTGTTGGCACAGACCCGGATCAGCCCGCGCGTGCCCTGCCGGTACCCCGTCAGCTCGGTCTCGAGCCTGCTCAAATTGCCGAGGATGATGCGGGCGTGCTCGAGCAGGGCAAACCCGGCCGGCGTCGGCTCGATCCCCTTGGAATGACGATGCAGCAGCTCGACCTGGAAACGGTCCTCGATATCAGAGATGCGGCGGCTGACCGCAGACGCGGCGATGTTCTTCTTCTCCGCCGCCTTCGCGATGCTCTGCTCCTCGACGATCGCCACGAATAGCTGCAGCGTCAGGAGATCGATTTTGGCCGTCATCGGGGAGAACCTCGGGCGGGGGGCGTCGCGAGGTCATTGTGAAGAAGCTTGGCGGCCTGTCGCAAGTGCGGTGTCGGATTGCGGCCCGACCGGGGACGACAACAGAAGGTGCTGCGATGCGGAGAGGCTGTCTCTGGCGGCTGACTATATGGCGGAGAGGGAGGGATTCGAACCCCCGATAGGCTTGCACCTATGCCGCATTTCGAGTGCGGTGCATTCAACCACTCTGCCACCTCTCCTGAAGGCGCCATGAAGGGGCAGGCCCCTGTGGTTGGGGGCGTTAATAGGCGAGGATGGCGGGCCAGACAAGGCGCGAAAGGGGAAAAAATCCGCTGCCTCTTTCAGCCCCGCACCAGCTAGAGCCCGTTCCGACAGGATCGGAACGGGCTCCAGATTCTGATTTGACGCGTTTTCTTGACGCGAACCGGCGTCCGCTTCGCTTCAAAACGCTTTGGCCGGGAGGAACTGCCATGGAGCACCTGACGATCGCCGCCAATGGCGCCAAATTCCACGTGGTCCGCGCTGGGACCGGAAAACCGCTGCTTTTGCTGCATGGTTGGCCGGAATTCTGGCTGACCTGGAAGCCGGTCATGGCGCGGCTTTCGGACCGATTCATGCTTGTAGCGCCCGATCTGCGCGGCTTCGGCGACAGCGACAAGCCGGATGGGCCTTATGGGCCGGACGGCCATGCGGCGGACATGCTGGCGCTGATGGACGCCCTCGGCATCGCGCGATTCGGGGTCGTCGGCCATGATGTCGGCGGCGCGGTGATGCAGCCTTTGGCCCGGCAGGCGCCCGACCGGCTGGCGGGCCTGTTCTTCTTCGATTTCGTCTATCCCGGGATCGGGCCGCGCATGGCGGCGCCTGATAGACTCAACCACATCTGGTACCAGTCCTTCCACCAGATGGAGATGGCGCCTGCGCTGGTCGGTGCGAGCCGCGAGAGCTGCCGGCTTTACATCTCCCACTTCCTGAAGGGATGGGCGCATCGCAAGCACGCCTTCGACGATGTCCTCGACGCCTTCGCCGAAAATTTCTTCAAGGAGGGCAATCTCGCCGGCGGCTTTGCGCATTATCGCGCCTCGCATGCCGGGCGTGTCGCGATGATGAAGGGCGAAGCACCGCAGCTCCCGCCAATCAACGTGCCGACCTGCGTGCGCTGGGCCGAGCACGATCCACTGTTTCCCTATGCCTGGACCGACCGGCTCGGCGAGACGTTCGGCAATGTCGACGTTGCGATGTTTCCAGACGTCGGACACTTCCCGCATCGCGAGGATCCGGATCGCGCAGCCAAGGAAATCGCCGCATTCTTTCAGCGGATCGGCTGGAGCTGACATCCCGAAAAACGGGGTGGGACCGCCAGACGCGGTAAACACTGGCGGTCCCGGTGCCGCTCATTGAAATACTGGCTGGGAAGGGCGGCTTCGCCGGCCAGGTTGAGACGACGATTCGACCCTAGCGTGCAGCCGCCGCGCCGCAACGTAAACCGCTCCTTAACCTAACCAGTCAAGGTTACTCCTTGTCGTTCTTGTTGTTTTCCTTGCTCTTTTTCTTCCCGTTCTCCGAAACGTCCTTGCCGTTGCCGCTCTCCTTGCGGCGGTTGGTGAAGCGGGCATTGCCGAGGCCGGTGCCGATGGTGAGCACGCCCCAGCGCTCGACATCCTGCATGAACGGCACTTCCGAGAGACCCTGAACCACGCCGTCATTGTGCATCAGGATCGCGGTGTCGTGCTCGCCGATCGCGGGGATGCCCTCGATCAAACTCGCCGGCAGGTTGAACTTGCTGCTCTCCCAATTGCCGGGCAGGTTCTGCGCGCCCTTTTCGATCGAGCCATCCTCGTTGATCACGCCGGGACAGGCGATGCCGATGAAGGGCGCGAGCTTGAAGCCCTCGTTCTCGGCTTCAGTGATCAGTCCTTTCAGCATCTTCGTGAGCCGCTTCACCGCGCCTTCGCGCGTCGGCTCGTCGTCGGCGTGACGCCACAGCTCGGATTTCACGACCTTGGCCTTCGACAGATCCTTGGCCTTTTTCCAGCTGGTTTCTACGAGGCCGCAGCGGATATTGGTGCCGCCGATATCGACCGCGAGAATGCTGTCATGGGCCTCGAAAATCCATGACGGCGCCAGATGCAGCGTGCCGATCAGGCCGGCCTCGTCGGGATGATGGCGGATCGGCACCAGGTCGATCTTGAAGTCCTCGGCCTTGAGGATGATGTCGGTGCGCGCGATCGCGAGCTCGCCGAGCCGTGAATCGCGAAAGCCGCCGCCGACCACGATGCGCTCGGTCTTGGCCCAGGCTTTTGTCTTCAAGAAGCGGCGCGTGACATAGGCCAGCTCCTGGGCAAAGTCCTCGATCGCGCTGTGCACCACGGCCGAGGCTTCGGTGTCGTCGCCGACCAGGATGGCATCCAGCGTTTTCTTGCTGATGTTTTCCGACGGCTCCTTTCCGAACGGGTCCTCCCCCGTTTTGCGCAGCGGCTTGCGCCAGCGGTCGAGAATCTCGCGGAACGCGCCCTTGCTGGCGCGGTCGCCGAGGTAGCCGTCCTCGTCCTTCATCTCGATGTTGAAACTGTCGACATCCACCGACGGCAGCCGCTCGGCGCCGTGATGGGCAATGCCCGTGGTCGTCTTGACCAGCTCGTCTGTTGCCATGGGTGGCCCTTGCCCGCTTGCTTCTTCGGCGGGACTAACGGCGGGGGAACCCGTTGGTTGCAGCGCGGGTCGAGATTCGCTGCGGCTCCGCGGATGGGACCCAAATCCTTCAAATCCGGGCCCTTTTCGGCAGTTTTCCTTGACTCTTCGCAGGCGGCGACTATAAGTCCCACAACCGGCGCGGGGCGTTTCTCGCGCCGCTTGTTTTTGCGTGGGTTTTCAATGGGATAAATCCCACCCGCACAAAACTCGCATAAACCCATAGCGACTGACCAAAAAGCCGGCCCGGACGATTTCGTCCCGAGGCCGGGATTGAACACGGAGAAAAAACGATGTTCGCAGTCATCAAAACCGGCGGCAAGCAATACCGCGTCGTGCCGGATGATGTTCTCGAAGTAGGCAAGATCGAAGGCGAAGTTGGCACGATCATCCAGCTGAGCGAAGTTCTGGTGGTCGGCGGCGACACGCCGGTTCTGGGCATTCCGACGGTGGCGGGTGCCTCCGTTGCGGTCGAGGTGCTCGACCACAAGCGCGGCCCCAAGGTCATCGCGTTCAAGAAGCGCCGCCGCAAGAATTCGCGCCGCAAGCGCGGTTATCGCGACGAGATTACGGTTCTGCGCGTCTCCGAAATCCTGACGGACAATGCCAAGCCCACCAAGGGCCCGCGTCCGAAGAAGGAGAAGGTGGCCAAGGAGCCGGCAGCGGAAGCCGCCGAGTAACGGAAACCGATCACGCCAATTCACGAATTGATGCGTGCGACGTTTTGAAATGATTCCGTCAAGGAATTGACCTAGAACTACGCAGGATTTCGGAGACGAGCCATGGCTCACAAAAAAGCAGGCGGTTCATCGCGCAACGGTCGCGATTCCAAGGGTAAGCGCCTCGGCATCAAGGCGTTCGGCGGGGAAGTTGTGATTCCCGGCAACATCATTGCGCGTCAGCGCGGCACCACCTGGCACCCCGGCCTCAATGTCGGCATGGGCACGGACCACACTCTGTTCGCCAAGATCGAGGGTCGCGTCACGTTCCAGGCTAAAGCCAACGGCCGCACCTTCGTATCGGTGCTCCCGCTTGCAGAGGCGGCCGAATAAGACGGTGGATCAATTTGGAGTCCGCCGGGTCCTTGACCAAACCGGCGGAGTCCAGAGATCATAGAGATCGAAGGCTCCAGGGGAGGCAGGGAAACCGGCCTCCCCTTTCGTTTGACGAATTCACTTTTCGCTTAGTGACTTTGACGGAGCCGGACATGTTGCAGGATTTCTCGAGCGTGACCTTGCGGGAGGCGAGACCGAGCGTCGTCGCCACCGAGCGGCTGACCTTGCGGCGGCCGACCCTCGCCGACGTCAGGACCATCGCAAACCTCGCCAACGACCGCCGCGTGGCGGAAAACACCCGTCGCCTCCCCCATCCCTATTCGCAGGACGACGCCGTCGAGTTCGTTCGCGCCACCGCCACGCTCGGCAGCGAGACCGTGTTCCTGATCGAGCATGACAGCGGGCCGGTCGGCATGGTCGGCATCGACTGCTCCACATCAGGCAATGCCGAGCTCGGCTACTGGCTCGGCGTCGAGCATTGGGGCCGGGGCTATGCCACCGAGGCCGCGCGCGGCGCGATCGACTTCTTCTTCGAGGAGTTCGACGACGACCATCTCTATGCCGGCGCGCGCGTCACCAATCCGTCCTCGCGCAAGGTGCTGGAGAAGTGCGGCTTCCAGTGGAGCGGCGTGCAGCTGCACCGCTTCCTCGCGCTCGGCTCCTCCACGCCGGTCGACTGCTTCCGCCTCTCACGCGGCGTCTGGTCGTCGCTGAAGAGCTGGAGCAGTGCACGGCGGATGAGGTAGCGACAACTGTCGTCCCGGGCTCGCGCTGCGCGCGCCCCGGGACGACGCTACACCGGCGAATTCACGTCCGCGTTCGGGCGGCCGAGATCGCGCTCACGCAAATAGATGTAGAACCCGGCGCCGATGATGATCGCGGCGCCGACGATGGTGGCGATCGACGGCACATCGCCGAACACGACGAAGCCGAAGATCACGGCCCAGACGATCATCGAATATTGATACGGCACCACGACGCTCGCCGGCGCGAGCTTGAGCGAGCGGTTGACGCAGAACAGCGCGGTCACCGAAATCAGCCCCGCCAGCGCGAAGAACACGAGGCTGCCCGGCGTCGGCGGCACCCAGTGGAATGCCGACAGCACCGCGCCCAGCGAAAACGTGCCGATGAATTGCGAGGACGCCATCACGATATCAGGCGTCTTGCGCAGGCTGCGCGTGATCAGCATCAGGGTTGCGAACGACAGGCTGCCGCCGAGCGCGATCAGCGCCGGCAGACTCACGGTCTGCGCCGACGGCCGCAGCGCGATCAGCACGCCGCAGAAGCCGATCAGGATCGCAGTCCAGCGCCGCCAGCCGACCTTCTCGCCCAGGAAGATCGCCGACATCGCAGTGACGAAGATGGGACCGGCGAGGTAGTAGGTGATGACGTCGGCGAGCGGCAGATAGACGGTGGCGAGGAAGAAGGCGGCCACCTCCAGCGTCGACAGCACGACGCGAAAGAGCTGCAAGCGCGGCCGCTCCAGATGCAGGAACTGGTGACGCTGCTTCCAGATCATCGGCGCCAGCAGCAGCAGCGCCGCGCAGGCGCGCAGGAACAGGAGCTGCCCCACCGAATACGTCCCGACCAGGAACTTGCCCATGGCGTCGCCGAACGAGAACATGAAGATCGACAGCACCATGAGGGCGATGCCGGCCAGCCGCGCCGAGCGCTCGTCATAGGCGGAAAGGTTCTTGAAGAAGGGCATCGATCCGGCGTGAGTTCGGGGGCTCGTCATTGCGAGCGAAGCGAAGCAATCCAGACTGTCTCAACAGCGGCAGTCTGGATTGCTTCGTCGCTACGCTCCTCGCAATGACCGGCGGAGAGAGCGCGGAAAATCAGCGACTAGAGCCGCTTGCGGTCGTTTTAATGACGTCAGCCGCCGCGACAAGCCCGCGCAAGCCGAATTGAACGGATTGTCGCACTCTTCGCGGCGCGGTAGCGATAGGCCGACCACGAGCAGAGAGCCAAGAAAGAGCCAAGAAAGAGCTAAGACATGACCGACTTCGACCCGGCCCGGCACCGCATGATCACCGCGCAACGCTGGTTTGAGGATTTCGTGGTCGGCGAGCGCTTCGTGCTGCCGAGCCGCACCCAGACCACCGCGGTGTTCGCGGCCTTCCAGACCGCGAGCGGCGACACCCATCCCGTCCACTATGACGTGGAATATTGCCGCAGCCGCGGCATGCCGCATTTGCTCGCGCACGGCTTCCAGACCCTGATCCACACCGCGCCCGGCGCCGGCCTGTTTCCGTTCATGGTGGAGGAATCCCTGGTCGGCTTCCTCGAGCAGTCGAGCCGGTTCCTCAAACCGGTGTATGCCGACGACACCATCTATCCCGCGCTCGAGGTCACCGAACTGGTGCCGGGCCGCACGACGGGTTCCGTGACGCTGCGGAGCACCGTGTTCAACCAGCGCAAGGAGCTGGTGCTCGAGGGCATGCAGAAATTCCTGATCCGGAAGCGACCCGCCTCGTAGAGCCATCTCGCGGCGCGAGCGGAGCGGGCCGCACCGTGTGAACCGCGGCGGAGAAAGTGCCGACAAACCCCGTGCACGCTCCGTTCGTACACGAAGGCCCGCGATGGCACTGCTGCCGCCCTGCTCCGAGACATTCAAGCGCACCCTCCTGCGCGCGACCGCGACCGCGCGGGCGAAAGGCCGCACGCATCCCGGCCCGCAGGACCTGCTGATTGCCTTGATCGAGGACGAAGATGCATCGCCGGTGATGCAGGCCTGCGGCATCGACCTGACGCGCCTGCGGCGGGATGTCGAGACCGCAGGCGCGACGGACCCGACGACGGGCCTGGGCCATCTGCTCCAGCTTGCCTTCAACGAGGCACAGCTGTCCGAACGGGCGGTCGTGACAGGCGCCGACATGCTCGTCGAGCTGTTCGCCGAACCGGTCGGCCGCTTCCTTTCGGCACAGGGCGCAACCCGCTACGATGCCCTGGTCTATCTGAGCCATGGTATCGCCAAGGGCGCGCCGGCGGATGTCGAAGCCGATCGCAGCGCGGTGCCCGATCTGGAAGTCGTTCTGCTGAATGACCCCTATACGCCGGCTGAGTTCGTGGTCTTCGTTCTCGAAAACGTCTTCGGGATGAGCCGCGAACGCGCGACCGCGATCGTGTTCGCCACCCATGCGCGCAAGCGCGGCTCTTGCGGGATATTCCCCCGCGCCGAGGCTGTGGCCCTTCGCGAAAAAATCCAGAATCTGGCGGCGGCCCGCCAGCATCCGCTTCGCTGCGTCCTGCTGGCAGCCCACGCTGCGCCGGACCAAGACCGACCCTTGCCAAATTGAGGCAAGAGCGGGATTGGGGGTTAAGCAAGGGCCGAAATTCGCGGAATTTCGGCCGATTCGCGGGGTCATCCGGGTTGCCGCGCGTGCCCGGCTGGCCTACCTATGGCCCATGAAATTCCTCGACGAAGCAAAGGTCTATATCCGCTCCGGTGACGGCGGGAACGGCTGCGTGGCGTTCCGCCGCGAGAAGTTCATCGAGTTCGGCGGTCCTTCCGGCGGCAATGGCGGCCGCGGCGGCAACGTGATCATCGAGGTCGCCGACGGCCTCAACACGCTGATCGACTACCGCTACCAGCAGCACTTCAAGGCCCAGAAGGGCGAGAACGGCATGGGCTCGGACCGCCACGGCGCCAACGGCAAGAACATCGTGCTGAAGGTCCCCGTCGGCACGCAGATCTTCGACGAAGACCGCGAGACGCTGATCCACGACTTCACCAATGTCGGCGAAAAATTCGTGCTGGCCGAGGGCGGCAATGGCGGCTTCGGCAACGCGCATTTCAAGTCCTCGACCAACCGCGCGCCGCGCAACGCCAATCCCGGCCAGCCCGGCGAGGAGCGCTGGATCTGGCTGCGGCTGAAGCTGATCGCGGACGCCGGTCTCGTCGGCATGCCCAATGCCGGCAAGTCGACCTTCCTGTCCAAGGTCAGCGCGGCGCGGCCGAAGATCGCCGACTATCCCTTCACCACGCTGCATCCGCAGCTCGGCGTCGTGAACGCCGACGGCCGCGAATTCGTGCTGGCCGACATTCCCGGCCTGATCGAGGGCGCGCATGAAGGCACCGGCCTCGGCGACCGCTTCCTCGGCCATGTCGAGCGCTGCCGCGTGCTGCTGCATCTGATCGACGCCACCTGCGAGCACGCCGGCAAGGCCTACAAGACCGTGCGCAAGGAGCTCGACGCTTATGGCGGGCTGCTGACCGACAAGATCGAGATCGTCGCGCTGAACAAGATCGACGCTGTCGAGCCGGACGAATTGAAGAAGCAGAAGGACCGGCTGAAGCGCGCGGCCAAGAAGACACCGCTGCTGCTCTCCGGCGCGACGGGTCAGGGCGTGAAGGAAGCCTTGCGCGCGCTCGTGGATGTGATCGGCGAGGCCCCAGTCTCAGCCAAGGCGAAGAGCGCGGCCGAAGCGGAGCCGTGGTCAGTCTAAGAGCGGCCCGCTTGTCTTCGCTGACGCGATAGCGCAGCATCGAACAATCAAGAAAATGCAGGGGCGAGGCATGGCGCGCGCGAAGAACGTTCTCTGGATCATGTGCGACCAGCTTCGCTATGACTATCTCGGCTGCACCGGCCATCCCCGGCTTAAGACGCCCAACATCGACGCCATGGCGAAGCGTGGCGTGCTGTTCTCGAAGGCTTATGTGCAGTCGCCAATCTGCGGCCCGTCGCGGATGTCGTTCTACACCGGCCGCTACATGCGCTCGCACGGCTCGCACTGGAACGGCTGGCCGCTGCGTGTCGGCGAGCCCACGCTCGGCGATCACCTCAAGAAAATAGGCGTGCGCAACGTGCTGGTCGGCAAGACCCACATGGCGCCTGATCTCGAAGGCATGAAGGCGCTCGGCATCCCGCCGGAATCGATGATCGGCGTGCATGTCGCCGAATGCGGCTTCGAGCCTTATGAGCGCGACGACGGCCTGCACCCGACCGGACGGCCACGCCCGAAATACGACGAGTATCTGCGCCAGCAGGGTTTCGAGGCGACCAATCCCTGGGAGCATTGGGCCAATTCAGGCGCAGCTGAAGACGGCTCCTTGCAGAACGGTTGGCTGCTGGTGCACGCCGACAAGGCCGCGCGCGTGCCGGACGAGCATTCCGAGACGCCCTACATGACGCGGCGCGCGATGGATTTCATCAGCGAGGCCGAGACCGACGGGCAGCCGTGGTGCCTGCACCTGTCCTACATCAAGCCGCACTGGCCGTATATCGCGCCCGAACCCTACGCCAGCATGTATTCGACGGACGACATGATCCCGGTGATCCGCTCCGAGCGCGAGCGGCAGAACCCGCATCCGGTGTTCGGCGCCTACATGGACATGCGCTACTCCCGCAACATGGCGCGCGACGAGGCCCGCGAGAAGGTGATCCCGACCTATATGGGCCTGATCACCCAGATCGACGACCAGATGGGCGTGCTGATGAAATTCCTGGAGGAACGCGGCCTGCTGGAAACCACCATGATCGTGTTCACCTCCGATCATGGCGATTATCTCGGCGATCACTGGATGGGCGAAAAGGATCTGTTCCACGAGCAGTCGGCGAAGATCCCGCTGATCATCATCGATCCCTCGCAGGAGGCCGACGCCACGCGCGGCACGCGCAGCGATGCGCTGGTGGAAGGCATCGATCTCGCGCCGACCTTCGTCGACTATTTCGGCGGCAAGGTGCCGGGCCACATCCTCGAAGGACGCTCGCTGCTGCCGCTGCTGCGCGGCCCCACGCCGGGCGATTGGCGCAAGGTGGCGTTCTCCGAATATGACTACGCGATGCAGGACGTCCGGCTGAAGCTGAACCAGCCGATCGAGCGCTGCCGCCTGTTCATGGTGTTCGACGGCCGCTGGAAATACATCCACGCCTCCGGCTTCCGCCCGATGCTGTACGATCTCGAAACCGATCCGGACGAATACGTCGATCGCGGCGACGACCCCGAGTGTGCCGGCATCATCGCGCGGCTGCAGGCCGAGCTGTTCGACTGGGCGCTGCATCCGAACGATCACATCACCACGCCGCGCGAGAAGATCGCGGCCTATGCCGACAACCAGCTCCAGGTGAAGGGCGGCGTCCTGATCGGCATCTGGGATGAAGCCGAGCTCGCCGCGATTAAGGACGGCATCGCCCAGCGCGCGAAGATGTAGAACATCTTCGCCTGCCCTCGCTTGCGGGTGGGAGGATCCTCCTCGACTTTGCACCAGAGGTGCAATCGAACATCCATCCACACCGTCATTGCGAGCGCAGCGAAGCAATCCAGATTCTTTCCGCGGAGAGCTTCTGGATTGCTTCGTCGCAAGAGCTCCTCGCAATGACGGGAGAGAGACTCAATTCTCGATCTTGTACCCCGTCGCCTTCACGATCGGCTGCCAGAAGGCCGTGTTGGCGGCCAGCTCCTTCGACAGCCCATCCGCGCTGCTCCCGACCGGGATCAGCCCGATCGCGGTGAGCTTCTCCTTCACCTCGGGCCTGGCGAGCGCGGCGCTTGCGGCCGCGCCGAGCTTGCTGGCGAGGTCCGGCGGGCTGCCGGCGGGAAGCCACATGCCGTACCAGGCGTCCGCGACCAGATCGATGCCGCTCTCCTTCAGCGTCGGGACATCAGGCGCGAACGGCGAACGCTCCGCGCTCGACACCGCGATGATCTTCACGCCCTTGGCGCGATGCTGCGGCAGCGCGTCCGCCAGCGTCGTGATCCCAAAAGAAACGTGGCCGCCGACGAGGTCGTTGAGGATCGGCGCACTGCCGCGATAGGGCACGCGGGTCAGGGGAATGCCGAGATCCTTTTCGAGCTTGGAGCCCATGAAGTGCGGAATGGTGCCGTTGCTGGGCACGCCGAACGACGTCTTGTCCGGATGCGCCTTCAGCCAGGCGACGAAGCCCTTGAAATCCGCGGCGTCGATCCCCGGGCCGACCACGAGCGCGAATTCGAACCGCGCCAGCAGCGACACCGGTACGAAATCCTTCGCCGTGTCGAAGCTCGGCGTCGTCTCCACCATCGGCAGCAGGTACATGGTAGGGCCCGTCGTCACCAGCACCATGCTGCCGTCGGGGCTGCCGCCCTTGACCGCCTTGATGCCGATCAGGCCGTCGCCGCCGGTGCGGTTCTCGACCACGATGGTCCGTTGCAGCACCGGCGCCATCTCCTGCGCGATCAGCCGGCACAGCGTGTCGCCGCCGGCCCCCGCCGCGAACGGGAAGATGACTTTGGTCAGCCCGGCCTGCGCCTCAGCTGCCTGCGCCAGCAGCGGCAGACCGAGACATCCGGCCATGAATTTGCGGCGATCCATTCGCTTCCTCTTTCAGCCCATGATTGGTTGGCGGCATTAGAGCCGGACCGGCGTTTAAGACAAGGCCGACCTTCGCCGTTTACCATTCCCGCCGCCTTGCGCCGGCCATCGTCCTGCGCCAAAAGCAGGCCTCAACCGGCGCCGCTCTCGCGCTCCGCCGCTTCCAATGCAGAACAATTCGTCACCCGCGCCGACACATACACACATGGCCAGCCCCGAACTCAGTCAATTCCGCCGCATCGTCGTCAAGGTCGGCTCCGCGCTGCTGGTCGATTCCGACAAGGGCGAGGTGCGCGCCTCCTGGCTGGCTGCGCTCGCCGACGACATGGCCAAGCTGCACAAGGAAGGGCGCGACGTTCTCGTAGTGTCCTCTGGCTCGATCGCGCTCGGCCGCAGCCGGCTCAAATTGCCGCGCGGCCCGCTGAAGCTGGAAGAGAGCCAGGCCGCCGCCGCCGTGGGCCAGATCGCGCTGGCGCGGATCTGGTCGGAAGTGCTGGGCGCGCATGGCATCGACGCCGGCCAGATCCTGGTCACGCTCCAGGATACCGAGGAGCGCCGCCGCTATCTCAACGCCCGCTCCACCATCGGCAAGCTGCTGGAGTGGCGCGCCATCCCCGTGATCAACGAGAACGACACGGTCGCCACCACCGAGATCCGTTATGGCGACAATGACCGCCTCGCCGCGCGCGTCGCCACCATGGCGAGCGCGGACCTCCTGGTGCTGCTGTCCGACATCGACGGGCTCTACGACGCTCCGCCGAAGAACAATCCGAACGCAAAGCTGATTCCCGTCGTCGACAGCATCTCCTCCGAGATCGAGGCGGTGGCTGGAGATGCCGAGTCCGAACTGTCGCGCGGCGGCATGCGCACCAAGGTCGAGGCGGCCAAGATCGCGACGACGGGCGGCACGCATATGCTGATCGCCTCCGGCAAGATCGAGCATCCCCTGCAGGCGATCGCCGATGGCGGCCGCTGCACCTGGTTCCTGACGCCGGCCAATCCCATCACCTCGCGCAAGCGGTGGATCGCGGGCTCGCTGGAGCCGAAGGGCACGCTGACCATCGACGCCGGGGCGGTTGCCGCGCTGCGCGCCGGCGCCAGCCTGCTGCCGGCCGGCGTGATCAAGGTCGAGGGCCAGTTCGCCCGCGGCGACGCCGTGATCGTCCGCGGTCCCGACACCAGCGAAGTCGGCCGCGGCCTGATCGCCTACGACGCCGACGACGCCGAACGCATCAAGGGCCGCTCCTCCCCCGACGTGATGGCCATCCTCGGCATCAGCGGGCGCTCCGAGATGATCCACCGTGACGATCTGGTCATGGGCGGGTAAGGGCCGCTACGGTCCTTTTACTCGGCCAGTGACCCTGTCAGGGCCGCGGCCGGGGGTACCTGCCATACCCTCCCGACCCTTCGCAGACGCGGGATTTCCGTGCTAGGACACCGCCTTAGCAGAAGGTTTTGACCCCATGGCCGCCCCCCTCAAAGCCGTAGACGGCAATGCCGATCTTCAGGCGCTGATGTCCGATCTCGCCACCCGTGCCCGCGCTGCCGCGCGCGTGCTGGCGCTGGCGCCGCCGGAGCAGAAGAACCGGGCGCTGGAAGCCATGGAGCGGGCGATCCGCGCCAACGCTGCGACGATCCTCGCCGCCAATGCCGAGGACGTCGCGGACGCCCGCGCTTCGGGCACCATGATCGCCTCCTTCATCGACCGCCTGACGCTGACGCCGGCGCGGGTCGAGAGCATGGCCGAAGGCATCGGCATCGTGCGCGGCATTGCCGATCCGATCGGTATCGTCACCGAGAGCTGGCAGCGGCCGAACGGCATGACCATCGAGCGCGTGCGCGTGCCGCTCGGCGTCGTCGGCGTGATCTTCGAGAGCCGGCCGAACGTTGCGGCGGACGCCGGCGTGCTGTGCCTCAAGTCCGGCAATGCCGTGATCCTGCGCGGCGGCTCCGACAGTTTCCGCTCCTGCCGCGCCATCCATGAGTGCCTGGTGCAGGGCCTGCGCGAAGCCGGCCTGCCCGAAGCGGCGATCACGCTGGTGCCGACGCGCGACCGTGCCGCGGTCGGCATGATGCTGTCGGGCCTCAATGGCGCCATCGACGTGATCGTGCCGCGCGGCGGCAAGAGCCTCGTCGCGCGCGTCGAGCAGGAAGCCCGCGTGCCGGTGTTCGCGCATCTCGAAGGCGTCAACCACGTCTACATCGATGCCAGCGCCGACCTCGCCATGGCGAAGTCGATCGTGCTGAACGCCAAGATGCGCCGCACCGGCGTCTGCGGTGCCGCCGAGACGCTGCTGGTCGATCGCGCCGCTGCTGCGAAGAACCTGAAGCCGCTGGTCGAGATGCTGATCGAGGCCGGGTGCGAGGTGCGCGGCGACGACGCGGTGCAGAAGACGGATGCGCGCGTAAAGCCTGCCAGCGAAGACGATTGGAACACCGAATATCTCGACGCGATCATCGCGGCGAAGGTGGTGGACGGCGTCGACGGCGCGATCGCGCACATCCAGACCCACGGCTCGCATCACACCGATGCGATCGTGAGTGCGGATGAGGCCGCGGCGAAGAAGTTCCTGAGCGAGGTCGATTCCGCGATCGTGCTGCACAACGCCTCGACGCAGTTCGCCGACGGCGGCGAGTTCGGTTTCGGTGCCGAGATCGGCATCGCCACCGGCCGCTTCCACGCCCGCGGCCCGGTCGGCGCCGAGCAGCTCACGAGCTTCAAGTATCGCGTTCACGGCACAGGGCAGACGCGGCCGTAAGTAACGTCGCAAGGCGCGGGGCATTGAGCAACAATTTCGTCGTGCCGCGTTTCGTGGCGCAAGCGGTCCCGCCCCATACCGAGGGGATGCGCATCGGCCTGCTCGGCGGCTCGTTCAATCCGCCGCATCAGGCCCATCGCGCGATCAGCCGGTTCGCGCTGACGCGATTGCAACTCGATCGCGTCTGGTGGCTGGTGACCCCCGGCAATCCGCTCAAGGAGAACGGCAATCTGCATGAGCTCGGCGAGCGCATGCAGGCCGCGCGCGACGTCGCCGACGATCCCAGGATCGAGGTAAGCTGTCTCGAATCCGTCATTCGTACCCGCTATACTATCGACACGATCAACACCTTGCGCCGCCGATTCTCCGGCCTGCGCTTTGTCTGGATTATGGGCGCCGACAACCTCGCTCAATTCCATCGTTGGCAGGACTGGCGGCGGATCGCCGGCCAGGTGCCGATTGCGGTCATCGACCGCCCGCCGCAGAGTTTTCGCGCCCTCGCCTCGCCCGCCGCCAATGCGCTGGCCCGCTACCGCCTGCCCGAGAATAAGGCAGCATTGCTTGCGGATCAGCCGGCGCCGGCCTGGGTCTTTCTGACCGGATTGAAGCTGAACCTGTCCTCGACGCGCCTGCGGAACCCGGACGGGAGCTGGAAAGGTACGAAGTGAGACAGACTGTGCGGAGGCCCGTGGGGGCTCCGGGCTCTCTGGCATATTGAAACCCTTAACCCCACATGATGTAGTGTAACCAGTGAGCGCGGGATTCGGCGTTCGCGATACAGTGAAAGGAATGGTCCCTGACCACATCTGTATTGTCCGAGAGTGTTTTACCCAAGGCAAAACCGGCGCGTAAAACATCGACCAAAGCTGCGGCCTTGCAGGCGCAACCCGACGCCGACAAGACGCTGAGCCTGATCCTCTCCCGCCTCGAGGATATGAAGGCGGAAGAGACGGTCACCATCGACCTTCGCGGCAAATCGGCTTACTCCGACTACATGATCGTCACCACCGGCCGGGTGAACCGGCACGTCGGCGCGATCGCGGAGAACGTCGCCAAGGGCCTCAAGGAAAACGGCATCAAGAACATCCACGTCGAGGGCTTGCCCAATTGCGACTGGGTGCTGATCGATTCCGGCGATGTGATCGTGCACGTGTTCAGACCCGAGGTCCGCGAGTTCTACAACCTCGAGCGGTTGTACACGCAGGGCCCGGGGGCGGCGAAGGCGATCTAGGGCTCACTGAGCCGATTTCGAATCGGCTGACGCGCATGCTAGCGTCGTGCGCGCGCAGGCTGCGCGCGGTCTTGAAAACGCGACCCTGAAAACATCATGCGTGTTGCTGTCATTGCGGTGGGCCGGCTGAAGCAGGGCCCCGAACGGGAGCTTGCCGACCGCTATTTCGAGCGGTTCGACGAGGCCGGCCGCAAGCTCGGATTCCGCGAGCTCTTGATTCATGAAATCCCCGAAAGCCGCGCGCGCGACGCCGCGACGCGGATGACCGAAGAGGCCGCGGCGATCTCCGCGCATATTCCGGACAAGTCGATCCTGGTGGCGATGGACGAGCGCGGCCAGAATCTCGACTCCACCGTATTCGCACGGCATCTCGGACGCTGGCGCGATGAGGGTGCCAGACATACTATCTTCGTGATCGGAGGGGCGGACGGACTTTCGCCCGAATTGCGCCGTAAGGCCAAGCTCGCGATCGCGTTCGGCTCTGCGACCTGGCCGCATCAAATGGTCCGCGTCATGCTTCTGGAACAGCTGTATCGGGCCGCCACCATCCTGGCCGGCCACCCCTATCACCGCGCGTGATGCGCGCCACAACGAGCACCTTTGCCCGAGAAGCGATGCGAGCGCCTGTCCTCAACCTGCTGCTGATCGCTGGCCTCACGGGCGCAAGCCTCGCGCAAGCTCAGACACCGCAGCCGCAGACCGCAGCCGTCTCGCCCGACGCGATCAAGCAGCGCGAGCAGGAGCTGGAAGCCGCGCGCGCGAGCAAGAAGAGCGCGGAAGAAGCCCAGGCCAAGCTCAAGGCCGAGATCACCTCGCTCGGCCAGGACCGCACCCAGCTCAATCAGCAGTTGATCGACACCGCCGCCAATGTGCGTACCGTCGAGACCAAGATCGACGAAGCCGAAGCGCGGCTGAAGACCTTGAACGGCCGCGAGCAGCAGATGCGCGCCTCGCTCGATTCGCGCCGCGCCGACATCGTCGAGGTGCTGGCGGCCTTGCAGCGCGCCGGCCGGCGGACGCCGCCGGCGCTGCTGGTGCGCCCCGAAGATGCGCTGCAATCCTTGCGCACCGCGATGCTGCTCGGCGCCGTGGTGCCGGAATTGCGCGGCCGCGCCGAGAAGATCGCAAGCGAGCTCGGCGAGCTCGTTTCCTTGCGCAAGAACATCGCCTCCGAACGCGATCAGCTCGCCACCGATCGCGACAAGGTCCGGAGCGACCAGACCCGCCTCACCGCCCTCGTCGACGAGCGGCAGCGCCAGCAGTCCGCGCGCGAAAAGGACCTCGATGCCGAGAATGCGCGCGCCATCACGCTGTCAAAGCAGGTCGGCGATCTCCAGGGCCTGATCACCAAGATGGAGCAGGACCTGCAGAGCGCCGCCAAGGCCGCCGAAAAGGCGGCCGAGGCCGCCAGACAGGCCGAGGCCAAGGCGGCCGCCAACGTCAAGCCGGGGCCTGGCGTTTTCAAGGACCGGTCCCGGAGCACCCCGGCGATTGCCTTCGCCTCGGCCAAGGGCCTCCTGCCGCTTCCGGTTAACGGTAACAAGATCAGGGACTTTGGCGGTTCCGATGGGGTCGGCGGGGTCCAGAAGGGCATTTCGCTGGCCAGCAAGCCCGGCGCGCAGGTCACGACGCCGTGCGACGGCTGGGTGGTCTATTCCGGGCCGTTCCGCAGCTATGGACAACTCTTGATCCTCAACGCCGGTGGCGGGTATCATGTCCTGATCGCCGGGATGGAGCGCATTTCGGTCAACATCGGTCAGTTTGTTCTCACGGGGGAGCCGGTCGCGACCATGGGGTCGACCTCACAAGTCGCCTCCATTCTCGCCACGAACGCGAGTCAACCTGTGCTGTATGTCGAGTTCCGCAAAGACGGCACTCCAATCGATCCAGGCCCATGGTGGGCCGCAAATGAAGGCGAGAAGGTTCGCGGATGATGCGCAAGACTTCAGTTATCCTCCTCAGCGCGGCCACCGGTGCGGCGCTGACGCTGTTCGTGACCCAGCCGCGCGCGGTCTTCATGGGCTCCAGCGCGCGGGCCGCCACCGCGGACACCTATCGCCAGCTCAATTTGTTCGGCGACGTCTTCGAGCGCGTGCGCTCCGACTATGTCGAGAAGCCCGACGACACCAAGCTGATCGAATCCGCCATCAGCGGCATGCTCTCCGGCCTCGATCCGCATTCGAGCTACATGGACGCCAAGAGCTTCCGCGACATGCAGGTGCAGACCCGCGGTGAGTTCGGCGGCCTCGGCATCGAGGTCACGATGGAGGACGGCCTGATCAAGGTGGTCTCGCCGATCGACGACACGCCGGCCTCGCGCGCCGGCATCATGGCCAACGACATCATCACCAATCTCGACGACGAGGCGGTGCAGGGCCTGACCCTGAACCAGGCGGTCGAGAAGATGCGCGGCCCGGTCAACACCAAGATCAAGCTCAAGATCATCCGCAAGGGCCAGGACAATCCGCTCGACGTCACGCTCGTGCGCGACAACATCCGCGTCCGCTCGGTGCGCGCCCGCATCGAGGCCGACGACATCGCCTATATCCGCATCACCACCTTCAACGAGCAGACCACCGAAGGCCTGAAGCGCGAGGTCGCCAACCTCTCGAACCAGATCGGCGACAAGCTGAAGGGCTACATCATCGACCTGCGCAACAACCCGGGCGGCCTGCTCGAGGAAGCAGTCACCGTCTCCGACTCGTTCCTGGAGAAGGGCGAGATCGTCTCGACCCGCGGCCGCAATGCCGAGGAGACCCAGCGCCGCACCGCGCATGCGGGCGACCTCACCAAGGGCAAGCCGGTCATCGTGCTGGTCAATGGCGGTTCGGCCTCGGCGTCGGAAATCGTCGCCGGCGCGCTGCAGGACCACAAGCGCGCGACCATCGTCGGCACCCGCTCGTTCGGCAAGGGCTCGGTGCAGACCATCATCCCGCTCGGCTCGGGCAATGGCGCGCTGCGCCTGACCACGGCGCGCTACTACACGCCGTCCGGCAAGTCGATCCAGGCCAAGGGCATCGTGCCCGACATCGAAGTGCTGCAGGACGTGCCGGACGAGCTGAAGTCGCGCACCGACACCAAGGGCGAAGCTTCGCTGCGCGGCCATCTCAAGAACGACGGCGACGAGAAGACCGGCTCGCAGTCCTACGTCCCGCCGGATGCCAAGGACGACAAGGCGCTCAAGCTCGCCGACGATCTGCTCCACGGCATCAAGAACAGCGCCTCCGCGGCGCCGACGCCGGGCAACGACAACAAGGCCACGACCGACAAACCCAAAGCGGCGAACTAAGTCGGCGAACGAAATCGGCGCATCGCGCGATTGAACGAAAAGGGCGGCTCTCGGAGCCGCCCTTTTTGCTTTGGAACCACGAGGTCCCCGGCCTCTCCCGGCCTGCCGTCGCTTGACCCCGGCGTGGTATCGTCTGCATGAGTGATTCGGGATCGCGCATGACTGAAACGGCCGATGATCTGAGCACCCCGCTTGGACAGGACAAGCCGCGCCGCAAACGCCGGCTGCGGCTGCCGTTCACGGCCATGCAACTGCTCGCCGTCATGTTCGGCCTGTTCCTGGTTACCTTTGCCGGCTTTGCCATCTTCAACAAGGATCCGCTCGGCGGCGAGCCGATGACACGGATCGCGATCCGCGATTTGAAGGCGACCGACGAGAAGCCGGCCGCTGCCGGCCACGGCCAGGAAGCCAAGCAGCAAGAGAGCAAGCACGAGACCAGGGAAGCGCCGAAGCAGCCCGGCGATCAGAAGACCGTCACCATGATCGACGGCTCCACCGGTGCGCGCCGCGACGTGGTGATCGGCTCTGGCGATGCCGCCGACAAGGGCGAGGCGGCGGCCGCGTCCGCCCCGCCGCCCGTCATGGCCGGGATCGATCCAAAACTCCTTGAGAAATCGCGCTACGGCATGATCCCTGTTGTCGCCGGGGACCTGAAGCCGTTCAACGTCTATGCGGCGGATGCCGACCGCGCCAAGGCCGCCAAGATGCCGGTGGTCGCCATCGTGATCGGCGGCCTCGGCGTCGGCGCGGCGAAAACCACCGACGCGATCATGAAGCTGCCGCCGGCGGTGACACTGGCCTTCACGCCCTACGGCGCCGACCCCGGCAAGCTCGCCGAGCGGGCGCGCGCCCAGCGCCACGAGATCTTCCTCCAGATCCCGATGGAGCCCTACGACTTCCCGGACAACGATCCGGGCCCGCAGACGCTGCTGACTTCGCTCAGCCCCGACCAGAACATGGACCGCCTGTACTGGCACCTGAGCCGGATGCAGGGCTATGCCGGCCTCACCAACTTCATGGGCGCCCGCTTCGTCGCGACCGAGCCTGCGATGCAGCCGATCATCCGCGAGGCGGCCAAGCGCGGCCTCGGCTTCTTCGACGACGGCTCCTCCCCCCGCAGCATCGCGCCCCAGGCCGCCGCCGCTGCGGCGATGCCGTTCGGCAAGGGCGACATCGCGATCGACGTGGTTCCGACCCCGACCGAGATCGACCGCGCCCTCAACAAGCTGGAATCGGCGGCCCGCGAGCGCGGCGTCGCCGTCGGCACCGCCGCGGCCCTGCCCGTCTCGATCGAGCGCATCGGCGCCTGGACCAGGACATTGGGCGACCGTGGTATTCTCCTGGTGCCATTGACAACCGCGATGCTGAAATCAAAATCCAGCTAAATCAACGGATTGGTATGGCACGGGTCCGGCGGGGCCGAGCCCTGCCCGGAGCACGCGAGAGGTCTGGCGGAATGGCGCGTTACGAGGATCTGCCCTACCGGACCTGCGTCGGCGTGATGCTGATCAACCCGAAGGGCCTGGTGTTCATCGGCCGCCGCGCAGGCGGCATCGAGCATGTCGACGACGGCCATGTCTGGCAGATGCCGCAGGGCGGCGTCGATCCCGGCGAGGACAATTGGGCCGCCGCCAAGCGCGAGCTCTATGAGGAGACCAGCGTGCGCTCGGTCGAGCGGCTCGGCGAGGTTCCGGACTGGCTGATCTACGACATCCCGCGCACCGTCGCCGGCCGCGCCTGGAAGGGCCGCTATCGCGGCCAGCGCCAGAAATGGTTCGCGGTGCGCTTCACCGGCAAGGACAGCGAGATCAACGTCGAGACGCCGGGCGGCGGCGGCCACAAGGCCGAATTCGTCAGCTGGCGCTGGGAACCGATGAAAAATCTTCCCGAGCTGATCATCCCGTTCAAGCGCCCGGTCTATGAGCGCGTGGTGAAGGAATTTTCCGCGCTCGCCGATGACTAAATCAAATTGTCATCCCGGCTTTGGTGCTAAGCCGTCGCCGGACTGACAATGAGAGATCCGCGCGTGACGAATGAAAAGCCCTACCGTCCCAATGTCGGGATCGCCCTCTTCAATGCCGAAGGCAGGGTGCTGATCGGCCACCGCTTCAAGGGCGACGGCCCCGAGATCATCCTGCCGGGCCTCGACTGGCAGATGCCGCAAGGCGGGGTCGACGAGGGCGAGAATTTACGCGATGCGGCGATGCGCGAGCTGTGGGAAGAGACCAGCGTCGTCAGCGCGAGCTTCCTCGGCGAGACCGACTGGCTCACCTACGAATTCCCGCCCTATGACGGACCGCAGACCCATCGCCTGGCAAAGTTCCGCGGCCAGCGGCAAAAATGGTTCGCGCTGCGCTTCACCGGCAAGGACGACGAGATCGATCCGCTGACGCCGCGCAACGACCAGCCCGCGGAGTTCGACGCCTGGCGCTGGGAGCGTCTCGACCGGGTCGCCGACCTCGTGGTGCCGTTCCGCCGCGAGGTCTACCGCGCAGTGGCGCGAGAGTTCGCGCCATTCGGAAACTAAACTGCGAAAACAACCCCATGCACAGTAGAATGGGGTTTGAAATGATTAGAGAATTTTTGGCAGCGATTTGCGGGCGAGCGGGGAAAGGCGCCGCCACTCGCTCGGCTGCGCTAGCGCTCCGCCGGGTCGTGCCTCAGTTTGAAATTTCGGTCACTGGTTGCCGCTTTTTGTAAGGGCCTCGCTTCTTTGACGGGCCTTCGCGCTGATCGATCAGCGTAACGATGTCGCTCATTTCCAGCGGCGATGAAACGAGGCCAGCGGTCATAGCTGGCGTGCTGCCCTTAAGCGACTTATGCGACCGAACGAAGTTGTACCAGACGAAGTAGAGTGAGAGGGCGTGGTAGTGGTTCTCGACCTTCTTTGAGAAGGCGTTGGTGAGCCGGGTAAAGCGGCGCATTGACATTCGCATGGTGAGGTTCTGACGCTCCACATAAGGCGTCGAGATGTGCTCCATGTCGGGTGAACCAAGGATCAAGTCTTTATCGATGCTAATCAGCGTGGCCGGGCTGTAGCGCTTCTGTGCCTGCGGATCGCTGCCATACAGTTTCACAAGCATTCCATAGTCCACGCCATCAGGGCCAAATTCTTGGCTGACTGCATGGAGATAAGCCTTGTGCCCGTCCGTGGTGAGTTGGACGCGGTTCGCGAGGCGGGGCTTAAGATCGGCAATGAAAGCGTTAACGGCGCTCGCATCGCGATCCCCGACAAGCCAAGTCAGGATCAGCTTGGAGTCGGCATCGATAGCGGTCCACGTCCAAACGTCGCCGGAGCCAATCGGAGCAGCCTTAGCGCTGGGGACATTTTTGGCCGTGGCGTAGGCGAAGCTCCAGATTTCATCACACTGAATGCGCTCGGACTTCACGTTGCGCACGGTCGCATCGTGGAAGGCGGCGCAGGCGCTGCCGGCGTCGATCAGGAGCTTAGTGACAGTATTGAGGGAAACGTCCGCCACCCGCGAGATGGAACGCATGGACGAACCCTCGCAAAGCGTTTGGAGGATTTGAGCGCGCGTCTCAGTAGGGAGTCTGTTCATGAGAACAGACTAGAACCTGATGGAGTTTTGTCAAGATAAATGTTCAGTTTGAAAATTTGACGCCGTCAAATTCGCCGAAATTTCCTACATACAACCTATTGATTCGTTTGCAGTTTTAACGATCTACACGCTTGAAAAACACAAGTTACTCTCTACTATAAGCGTGCACCGGACTGGGCTCGAACCAGCGACCTCCAGTTTAGCAGACAGGCGCTCTATCCAGCTGAGCTACCGGTGCACGCAAGGGGAAGAAATAGCCCGGCGGGGCGCTACTCCCGCCGGTCGTCGAGATCAGAACTAGCTGGTGTCGTAGCGGTGCTTGCCCATCGCCTTCACCTCCCTTCGAAGAGCCCCGGCGTTGGCGCGCCGGGGTTTTTCGTTTCCGCATCTTGCGGCACGAAAAACCAAACGTGCCCCTCGCGGCGCACGAGTCCTTTCTTGAGAAGCCTGTACAGCGTCATGCCGACAGTTTTCTCATGGATTTCAACATTATAAGTTTGATGGATGTGGTGCCGTAACGGGGCCGCCTTCGATCCTTTGTCGCCGGCCTCCTGCAGTCTCTCCAGCAATATTTCTTGAATCGTCGGCAGCTCCGACTTGGGTGGTAACGCGGGCGCCGGGGGGGCCGGGGGACCTTCTGTGGCCTCGCCATCTATTTCAGCTGGCGGGTCAAGGAGATTTTCGCGTTCAAGGCGGTCAAATACCTGGCTGCGGTGCTTCTCCATTAGGCGTTTCCAATCCGCCTCATCGTCGATGTCGTAGCCAAAGAGGCGCAGCGCGATCTCGCAGTCCGACATGACCTTGTTGAAGGTCTTCACTTCACCCTTCAGTTCTTCGATGCGCCTTTCTGTCCTGCGGCGACGAAAGCTGGCCATGGCGTGCTTAGTCAGCACGGCCAACACACCAGCCTCATCAAGAGAATCATCGTCCTTTGTCATGGGTCAGCCGTATCGCACAATTCACGACATCAGGCAATCACCATAAATGGAAGCTGATACCTTACACCGGACTCCTACGGGAACTCGCGGCCTTCTTGGCCATCTTCTGTCGCTCTTCTGGGGATAGTTTTTCTGCCCTCGCGGCGCCTCCGGCGCGTCCCCCGGCGGCTCGGCCGGGTGCCTTGCTGGGCATGTCCTCGACCTCTCCGGTCGCAATACGGCCGATCAGCATGGCGTTCTGAACGGTGTCGGCGTGGCGCTTCTCGCCCTTGGGTCCTTTAGGCATCGTCGTCGCCCTTTTTCTGGAGGCGTTCTTTTTCCGCCGCATCGCGAGCAAATTTCAGGCTCGCCTCTACGAGAGCGGTTCTCGCAGCCCGCTCATCGTCATAAGGGGTCGCAGATTCGACCTTGGTGCCTCTTCGAACGACAATGAGCCATGGCCACCCATTGGATGGGGGAGAATAGAGGGCAACCCCTCCTTGGGGAACGATGATCGTTTCAGCCATGTCGTGAATCCTTGCCAGTTCCGTATCGTAACATGGCTATGGAGTGCGTGCTGACAACCGCAAGGGTGCCTAGATTTCAAACTGAGGCACGACCCTCCGCCGCAGCTGACCAAATCATGAACGACTGTTACCCATCCATCTGGTTTGTTCTGTTACCTGTCCATCCGCTGGACAGAGAGGGGGCCACGCGGGGATTCTTTCTGACGCGTATCTGCCTCGGTGCGTTAGTAACAACCGCTACCGTTTGCTGGGCTACCCCTCTCCCTAGCCCTCCCCCGCTGTTCAGACCGGGGAGATAGTGGACGGGTGTTCGGAGACATCGTGGACACTTTCGAGCCGTCCGTCGAGGGGCCGGATGTCGGCGGTTGCAATCGTCTGGGTTCTGAAAACGACGTCGAAGACGCCATC
>NZ_DASYWN010000048.1:0-18435 GCF_035935975.1 Bradyrhizobium sp. | reverse complement strand
GCATGAGAACGAGTCGATCTACATCCCGATGGGCGCGGTGCACCGGATGGAGAACCCCGGTAAAATCATGCTGGAGCTGATCGAGGTCCAGACCGGCTCCTATCTCGGGGAAGACGACATCATCCGGATTGAAGACGACTACAAGCGGAATTAATCCGCTTGCAGTCGTATTGCAGGTGGCTGCGGCCGCAGTGAGCGGTCGGCCACGGTGCTTTGGTCGGATCTCAGATCGTCTGATTGTACTCGCCGACTTCGGGATGGGTGCGTAGCACGCTGTTCACCATCTCGAACATGTCGTGCATGCGCTGCTCGGACACCGGGCTCTCAACCACGACCACGAGCTCGGGCTTGTTGGAGGACGCCCGCACCAGACCCCAGCTGCCGTCCTCGACCGTGACGCGCACGCCATTGACGGTGACGAGATCGCGGATCGACTGGCCGCCGATCTTGGCGCCCTTGGCCTGCAGGCCCTCGAAATGCTTCACCACCTTGTCGATGACGACGTACTTGGTCTCGTCGGCGCAATGCGGCGACATGGTCGGCGACGACCAGGTCTTCGGCAGCGCGTTCTTCAGATCGGCCATCGACTTAGCCGGCGCGCGGTCGAGCATGTCGCAGATCGCGATCGCCGAGACCAGGCCGTCGTCATAGCCGCGGCCATACGGCTTGTTGAAGAAGAAGTGGCCGGACTTCTCGAAGCCCGCGAGCGCGCCCGTCTCGTTGGTGCGGCGCTTCATGTAGGAATGGCCGGTCTTCCAATAAGCGGTCCTGGCGCCCTGCTTCTGCAGAATCGGATCGGTGATGAAGAGGCCGGTCGACTTCACATCGACGATGAAATGCGCATCCTTGTGGATCGCCGACATGTCGCGCGCCAGCATCACGCCGACCTTGTCGGCGAAGATCTCCTCGCCGGTGTTGTCGACGATGCCGCACCGGTCGCCGTCGCCGTCGAAACCGAGGCCGACATCGGCCTTGTGATGCAGCACCGCGTCGCGGATGGCGTGCAGCATCTCCATGTCTTCCGGATTCGGATTGTATTTCGGGAAGGTGTGGTCGAGCTCGGTATCGAGCGGGATCACCTCGCAGCCGATTGCCTCCAGCACCTGCGGCGCAAACGCACCCGCGGTGCCGTTGCCGCAGGCGGCGACGACCTTGAGCTTGCGCGTGAGCTTCGGACGGCTGGTGAGGTCGGCGATGTAGCGCGCCGGATAGTTCTCGTGGAACTGGTAGGAGCCGCCGGCCTTGTTCTTGAAATCGGCGTTGAGCACGATCTCCTTCAGCCGGGTCATCTCGTCGGGGCCGAAGGTCAGCGGGCGGTTGGCGCCCATCTTCACGCCGGTCCAGCCATTGTCGTTGTGCGAGGCCGTGACCATGGCGACGCAGGGCACGTCGAGATCGAACTGGGCGAAATAGGCCATCGGCGTCACCGCGAGCCCGATGTCGTGCACCTTGCAGCCCGCCGCCATCAGGCCGGAGATCAGCGCATATTTGATCGAGGCCGAATAGCCGCGGAAATCGTGGCCGGTGACGATCTCTTGGGCGACGCCGAGCTCTGCGATCAGCGCGCCCAGACCCATGCCGAGCGCCTGCACACCCATCAAGTTGATTTCCTTCTGGAACAACCAGCGCGCGTCGTATTCGCGAAAGCCGGTGGGCTTCACCATCGGCTCGGATTCGAAGGCGTAAGTGTTAGGCAGCAGGACGAATTTGGGCTTTGGGAACATCCAGGAGTATCTTCAGATTGAGCAAAGAGCCTGATCCTATCGTATCTCGCGCGCAAACGCGACAAGGTTTTCGTTTGGTGGAAGACAACGTGCCTTTCCTGCGATGTCCTCAATTGTTGAATTCATCAGGATGACAGAATCTCTTGTCTAGAGTTTTCAGCGACAGCGACGTGACCCTTGTCGGCGAGATGTGCGAGCGAAGACGATCGACCGGTCGTTGTGAAGATCGACGCCCGCTGGTGTTGCGTTTTAAAATTCAAGTGCTCCCAGCTGAATTTGCCGGACACCTGAGCAAATCATGCTCTCAGTGGGTCATCGCGCTAGAAAGGGAGGTCGACAACGTTCTGCTTCCGATGGTGTGCAAGCGCTTTCCGACGAGAGAAGCGAACAATTATTACGAGGCCGCAGCGAAAGTGATTAGTGAGCATCGTCTCTTGGCCGAGCTCGAATCCGAAGAGCGCATCGAACGACACATAGATCAGCTGTTGCGTCGCTTCTTCCAGTTGCAGGCCGCGGACGACGTGTTGATGCATCAAGGGAAAGCTTGCGTTGCAAGGCTCGGGGCATCGATTGTCTCCGATAATGCTCGTGAGCCGCCTGCTGACGTTTGACGGGTATTGCGGCGATCTTCTCCAAATGCGAGTAGTTTTGCAAATTGGAAGGCGTAAGTGCTTGAACCGGCTTTAATCCTGACGCGTGATGGGGCTTTGTCATGACCGACGACACGCACACGATCCGCAGTGGTGATCTCACCGCGACCATCAAGGCGCACGGCGCCGAGATGTGCTCACTCAAGCACAAGGACGGCACCGAATTCGTCTGGCAGGCCGGCCCGGCCTGGCAGCGTCATGCGCCGCTGCTGTTTCCGATCGTCGGGCGTCTTGCCAATGACGAAATGCGGCACCAGGGCAGGACCTATCGGATGACCCAGCACGGTTTTGCGCGCGACAGCCGGTTTGTGTGGGTGGAGCGTGGCGAGAGCCGGTGTGCGCTCCTGCTCGAGGATAGCGAGGCGACGCGCGCGCTCTATCCGTTCGCGTTCCGGCTGACGGCAGCCTATGCGCTCGACGACGCCGGTCTCGATCTCTCGCTTACGGTCGTCAACACCGGCAGAGAGACATTGCCGGTGTCGCTCGGCGGTCATCCCGCGTTCAACTGGCCGCTTCAGGCTGGGGTGCCGAAAGAGAGCTACGCGCTGACGTTCACGAACGAGGAGCCGTCTCCAGTTCGCGGTGTCGAGGGCGGCCTCCTGCTCGCGGCGACGAATCCGAGTCCCGTTCAAGGCACTGTGCTTCCTCTGTCGGAAGCTCTGTTCACCAACGATGCCGTCATCCTCGATCCCGTCAACAGCCACGCGGTTCGCTATGCGGCCGGGCAGGGCGCCGGGCCCTGGCTCAAAATGTCCTGGCGCGGCTTTCGCGAGCTCGGCGTCTGGTCAAAACCATCGGGTGCGCCGTTCCTCTGCATCGAGCCCTGGCGCGGCTATGCCAGTCCGGCCGGCTTCGATGGCGAGTTCAGCGACAAGCCGGGCCTGATGCATATCGCACCTGGCGCAGAAGAGCAGTTGTCGTTCCGGATCGATGTCGGGTGGTCCTGAGGCGATTTAAGAGCCGGCGCCGCGGCCGTTCAGGGCGACGCTTGCCGCGGCCAGTGCGTCCGCGTGCGTCGTGGCCTTGCCCGCTGACGTCAGGCGATGCGCCAGATCCTGTGCATGCCGCTCGACCAGATGCCAGGTCGCGCGCGCAACGAGATAGCTGAGCGCGGCGGTGACGACGTAAGCGATCAGCAGCGAGATCAGTCCGTCCGCGAGCGGCCAGACCTGGCGCAGGCCGTAGATCACCGCGAAGTGCGACAGATACATCGAATAGGAATTGCGGCCGAGCGCCTCGATCGGCTGGAAGCGGATCGCAAGCTTGATGCAGCCGGCAACCAGCGCGCCGAGCACGAGGTTGATCATCAGATAGTTGAATTCGTGCGAGCTCGTCGCGCGATCGGCGATGAAGGACAGCGCGATGAAGACTGCGAAGACCGCGGCGTCCGATTTCGCAAACCCGTCGCGCAGCGTGAAGAACAGCGCACATCCCACCAGGAAGACCGGGAGCTGGTTCAGGAAACTGATATGCAGTGCGTTCCAGACGAAGGCTTCGTGGCCCGGACCGTAGTAGGCCGAGAACGCCGCGAAGGCGAACGGCTTGAACAGACAGACATTGACGAGATGCAGCACGATCGCCAGCGCGAGGTAGAGATGGCGGCGCGCTCCGAACGCGGTGATCACGAACGGGAAGACGAGATAGAACGTCATCTCCGCGGCGATCGACCAGTCGCCGGGCACGACGCTGTTGACGCTGTCGGGCCAGAAGCCGTGCAGGAACGTCGCGGTCAGGATCACCTGAAGCGGGCCGATGCCGTTGGGCGCGTTGTAGCTCGGCCCCGTGCCGTTGACGACGAGGTAGAGCGGGATCGCGAGCCAGAATAGCGGCGCGATACGCAAGGTACGGCGGATGTAGAATTTGCGCGTCGGGTTCGCTTCGGTCCGCCGCGTCCACATCAGGCACATCGTCATCGCGCTGACGAAGTAGAACACGTTGACGCCGGTCCAGCCGCACATGAAGGCGTAGTCGACGGCGTGGATGTTCGATGGAAAGGATTGCGATACGTGGATCGCCATTACGCCGACGATGGCGAGACCGCGCAGGAAGTCGAGGCTGTGGGAGCGGCCGAAAACCGCGACGCTGTCCCCGGTTCGACCGGCGGCCAATCGGGCCTGCCCCTGCATCACGTCTGCTCCGTGGTTTTCCATCTGCACGCGAGGACCATAGAGCTGCGGCCGGCTTTTCCGAAGCCGAACGCTCTCTTTACGTTAACCAGCAGTTGAGTCCGGCGCCGAATGTGCGGGATCGGCGGTAGTGAAGCGGCCTCAGAGCATGATGATGCGCACGATGAGAATTGTGGGGCAATTCATACTTATTACTTCAATATCATGACCAATATTGTTTGGGCTGCACAACACGCCTAGTATTCCAGCAGGCAATCTCGGGGGCTCGAACCAGTCGTGAATGTTCGTTCACAGGACGGCGCTTTGCGCGACGACTTGAATTTTCAGGCTGCGCCGCAGGCACACAGGACATCCAACATCGTGGCTGATTCCGGACGTCAGGAATTGCGGCCCGCAGGTCGCGAGCGCCTGATCGTCGTCGAAGACGATCCGGTGACGCGGACCATGCTGGTCGGTTACTTCAGCGAAAACAATTTCGACGTGGTGGGCGCCGGCTCCTGCGCGGAATGCCGCCAGGCGCTGCGCGCGCGCACCGACCTCGTCTTCCTCGACGTGCAGTTGCCTGACGGCGACGGTTTCGAGCTCGCCAAGGAAATCCAGGCGACCAGCAACGCGGGCATCATCTTCGTGACCCGCCGCGACACCGACGTCGATCGCATCCTCGGTCTCGAGATCGCCGGCGACCATTACGTCACCAAGCCGATCAATCTGCGCGATCTGCTCGCGCGCGCCCGCAGCGTGCTGCGCCGGCGCTCGATCGACCGCAAGGCGGCGCGCAACCACAATTCGATCGCCTTCGGCGACTGGATCATCGACCTGACGCGGCGCGAGCTGCTCGGCGGCGACGGCAAGCCGGTGGCGCTGACGCGCGCCGAGTTCGACCTGCTCGCGGCGCTGGTCGGCGCCGATGGCCGGCCGCTCAGCCGCGACTATCTGATCGAGGTCGTCAGCAACCGCCAGGCCGAGGTCGACATCCGCACCGTCGATGCGCTGGTGGCGCGGCTGCGCCGCAAGCTCGTCGGCAGCGGCACGCCCGTGATCGCGACCGTCACCGGCGTTGGCTACAAGCTCGCGCTCAGCGAACGGCTCTAGCCTCATCCGCCGAAAGACCTGATCTTAGGAACAAGCTAAAGCGCGAGCTCCTCGCGCTTTAGCGCGCGCGGGAGCTCTGGTCGGTGGAGGTTTGCCGGCTCCCCCCGGCCAGCCGGTCGTCGACCGCATAGAGCGTGCAGGTCGGTGACCATTTCATGCAGGCCGCGAGCGAATCGCGCTGGGCATCGTCAGTGGTGGTGCGCCCCGAACGCCAGCCGTAGCCGCCGTTCGGCGACACCGCAAAAGCCTTGTGCGGCATGGTGCTGGCGAGATAGCGGGCGAACTCGGCCCGCGCCGCCTCGTTGAGCTGGCCCGGCGGTGGCAATGGATCGGGCGGGCTCAGGATGTCATGGCCGAGCCCGCGCTCGCGCAGGAAGCCATCAAGATACGGCGTCCATCGCGGTCGCCCGACCACGGAATAGAGATAATGGCCGTCGTCGCCGTAAGGCGCCGCCGCGATGAATTTCGCATTCCCGCCATTGCCGCGAAATCCGTCATAGAGCCGGCGCGCGAGCTCGGGGCCGAAGAAGGAATCGTTGGTCGCATAAACCCACAGCATCGGCACGCGCGAGGTCCTGCCGAAGCTGGTGAAGGCTTGCACGAGGCCATCCTCGTTGCAGACATCGTCGTCGTCCCGTGAGCCGCGGCCGCCGGCAAAATTGATCGCGGCGACGAGACCCGCCGGGGGCTGCGCCGTCAGCGCGACGGTGGCGAGCCCGCCGGCGGAATGGCCGGCTGCGATCATGCCTGACGTCGTGACGTCGGCCCTGCGTCCCATCGCGTCGATCGCGGCACGCAAATCAGCGACCGCAACCGCGGCGGCCGGCAGATAGGCGGCCTTGGCGCAAGTCCCGACGCTGTCGATGCGCCCGCCGGGCGAGGTGCCGTAGCCGCGCCGCATCACGATCAGCGCCGCGAAGCCCCGCCGGGCATATTCCAGCGCGATGCCGTAATATTTGTGCGCCGACATGGTCGCGCGGTCGTCGAAGCTGCGCGGCGAGCCGTGGCTGAGCAGCGCCAGCGGATAGCGCTTCGTCCCCGCGGGCCGCACCAGGAACGCCTCCAGCCCCTGTGGCCCGGCCTCCGCCATCGGGATGCGGAGGTCCTCGGTGTAGAATTCGGCAGCGCGCGCCGTCGCGCCGACCAGGGCAAGGCCCATGGCGATGCAGGCGATCGGCAGAAGCAGCTTGAGCGAAAGAGCCATGGGACGATTCGAAAAGGGCCTTGATGGCGTGGAGCGTAGCACAGTCTCCGCGCTCGATGCCGTGAACGCGCATCCATCACCGATACCCGTAGCCCGGATGAGCGCAGCGACATCCGGGGCGGGGTGATCCCGGATATCGCTGCGCTCATTCGGGCTACGGCACGGTCATTCCGGGGTGCCGCCCAAGTAACGCCATCCCCGTGGTGTGTTGTGGTTTGGCGGGGGCGCGGCCGATGCTATGCTGCTCTGCAATCTCTACGACAGGACGAGGATATTTCAGTGGCTGATGTTCATCCCGCGGCGGGCAAACTGGTCTCGCCGGACGCGCTCACCAACGTTCCACGGCTGGTGACGGCCTATTTCGCGGGCAAGCCCGACGTCGCGGACCCCGCGCAGCGGGTCGCGTTCGGCACTTCGGGCCATCGCGGCACCTCGTTCAAGAACACCTTCAACGAAGGCCATATCCTGGCGACCACGCAGGCGATCTGCGACTACCGAAAAGAGAAGGGGCTGACCGGCCCGCTCTTCATCGGCATCGACACCCACGCGCTGGCCGAGCCCGCGCTGGTAAGCGCGGTCGAGGTGTTCGCGGCCAACGGCGTCGAAATCATGATCGACAAGGACGGCGGTTACACGCCGACGCCCGTGATCTCGCACGCGATCCTCACCTACAACAAGGGCCGCACCTCGGGCCTTGCCGATGGCGTCGTCATCACCCCCTCGCACAATCCCCCCGAAGACGGCGGCTACAAATACAATCCGCCGCATGGCGGCCCGGCCGATACCGACGTGACCGGCGTCGTCGAGAAGCGCGCCAACGCCTATCTCGCCGATGGCCTCAAGGGCGTGCAGCGCATCGACTATGCCAGGGCGCGCAGGGCTGCGAACGTGCACGCCTACGATTTCATCACGCCTTACGTTGCCGATCTCGGCAATGTCGTCGATTTCGATCTCGTCAAATCCGCCGGCATCAATATCGGCATCGATCCGCTCGGCGGCGCCGCCGTGCACTACTGGCATCCGATCATCGAGCGCTACGGCCTGAAGGCGACGGTTGTGAACGAGGCGATCGACCCGACCTTCCGTTTCATGACCGTGGACTGGGACGGCAAGATCCGCATGGATTGCTCCTCGCCCTACGCGATGGCGAGCCTGATCGCGATGCGCGATCGCTTCGACGTTGCCTTTGCCAACGACACCGACGCCGACCGCCACGGCATCGTGACGCGCACCGGCGGCCTGATGAATCCCAACCATTATCTCGCGACCGCGATCTCCTATCTGTTCGCGCACCGCCCGAACTGGGGCAAGGATGCCGCGATCGGCAAGACCGTGGTGTCGAGCTCGATCATTGATCGCGTCGCCAAGAAGCTTGGCCGCAAGCTGGTGGAGACGCCGGTCGGCTTCAAATGGTTCGTCGACGGCCTCGTCGGCGGCAGCTTTGGTTTCGGCGGTGAGGAGAGTGCAGGGGCCTCGTTCCTGCGCCGCGACGGCACGGTGTGGACCACCGACAAGGACGGCATCATCCTCGGCCTGCTCGCGGCCGAGATCATGGCCAAGACCGGCCGCGATCCGAGCCAGCTCTTCAACGATCTCACCGCCGAGCTCGGCGTGCCGCATTACGCGCGCATCGACGTCGCCGCGACCGGGCCGCAGAAGACCATTTTGAAATCCGTCACGCCCGAGCAGCTTGGCCTGAAAGATCTCGCCGGCGATCCGGTGCGCGCCACCCTGAGCAAGGCCCCCGGCAACGGCCAGTCGTTCGGCGGCATCAAGGTCGAAACCGATTTCGGCTGGTTCGCGGCACGGCCGTCCGGGACGGAGGATGTCTACAAGATCTACGCGGAAAGTTTCCGCAGCACCGAGCACCTGAAGAAGATTCAGCAGGAAGCCCAGGCCGGGCTCGCGAAGGTGTTCGGCGCGTAAGACTCCGAGTTCGTACGGCTGTCAGGCCGCCGCTCCGAGGGCGAGCTTGCCGCATCCTCCGCTGTCATCACCCGCGAAAGCGGGTGATCCAGTACGCCGCGGCGGCAGTTACGTAAACCAATGGCCGCCGCGGAGTACTGGATTCCCCGCCTTCGCGGGGAATGACTCGTGGTTGCGTTTGTATACAACAAATTAGATATCGGTATTTAGATACGCTTATTTCGGTCTTGACCGATTCTATCCCTCCGTTATTGTATACATAACGCATACATAAGCTCTGGGAGATCGCCGGTGACAAAACCCTTCCCCATGAACGCCTGGTACGCCGCCGCCTGGGATGCGGAGGTGAAGCCGGCGCTGTTGCCGCGGACGATCTGCGGCAAGCACGTCGTGATGTATCGCAAGGCCGATGGCTCGGTGGCCGCGCTGGAGGATGCCTGCTGGCACCGCCTGGTGCCGCTGTCGAAGGGCCGGCTCGAAGGCGACACCGTCGTCTGCGGCTATCACGGCTTGAAATACAACGCGCAGGGCCGCTGCACCTTCATGCCCTCGCAGGAGACCATCAACCCGTCCGCCTGCGTGCGCGCCTATCCCGTGGTCGAGCGCCACCGCTACATCTGGCTCTGGATGGGCGACCCGGCGCTGGCCGATCCCGCGCTCGTTCCCGACATGCACTGGAACCACGATCCGGCCTGGGCCGGCGACGGCAAGACCATCCGCGTCAATTGCGACTACCGCCTCGTGCTCGACAATCTCATGGACCTCACTCACGAGACCTTCGTGCACGGCTCCTCCATCGGCAACGATGCGGTGGCCGAAGCGCCGTTCGACGTCACCCATGGTGAGAAGACCGTGACGGTGACGCGCTGGATGCGCGGCATCGAGGCGCCGCCGTTCTGGGCCAAGCAGCTCGGCAAGCCCGGCCTCGTCGACCGCTGGCAGATCATCCGCTTCGAGGCGCCGTGCACCATCGCGATCGACGTCGGCGTGGCGCCGACCGGCACCGGCGCGCCCGAAGGCGACCGTTCGCAGGGCGTCAACGGCTTCGTGCTCAACACCATCACGCCTGAGACCGAGAAGACCTGTCACTATTTCTGGGCCTTCGTGCGCAACTATCAGCTCGGCGAGCAGCGCATCACCACCGAGATCCGCGAAGGCGTCTCCGGCATCTTCCGCGAGGACGAGCTGATCCTCGAGGCGCAGCAGCGCGCGATGGACGAGAACCCCGATCGCATCTTCTACAACCTCAACATCGACGCCGGCGCGATGTGGTCGCGCAAGCTGATCGACCGCATGGTAGCGAAGGAAAACGCGCCGACACACCTCCAGGCGGCGGAGTAGGCCAAGTGAAAGCAGCGCCCGAGCGTGAGGTCGACCGCTCCGTCTCGCAGACCGTGAAGGCGCAGCTCGCGCTGCGCGACCAGATCCTGTCGGGTTCTCTGCGGCCGGGCGAGCGCATCTCCGAGCTGCAGGCGGTGGAGACCACAGGCGCCTCGCGCACGCCGGTGCGCATGGCGCTGGTGCGGCTGGAGGAGGAGGGCCTGCTGGAGGCGATCCCCTCCGGTGGCTTCATGGTGAAGGCGTTTTCCGAGCGCGACATCTCCGACTCGATCGAGCTGCGCGGCACGCTGGAGGGCCTTGCCGCGCGCTTCGCCGCCGAGCGCGGCGTCTCCGCGCGCGAGCTCGAGCCGCTGAAGGAATGCCTGGCTGCGATCGACGAGCTGCTCCGGCAGGTGCCGATCTCGATCGAGGCCTTCTCCTCCTATGTCGCGCTGAACGCGCGCTTCCATGCGCTGCTGACCGAATTGTCGCGCAGCCCGCCGCTGATCCGGCAGATCGACCGCGCCTCGGCGTTGCCGTTCGCCTCGCCCAGCGGTTTCGTGATGGCGCAGTCGGCGCTGCCCGAAGCGCAGCAGATCCTGATCATCGGGCAGGAGCACCACCGCGTCGTGATCGACGCGATCGAGAACCGTGAGGGCGCGCGCGCCGAGGCGGTGATGCGCGAGCATGCGCGGCTCGCGGTGCGAAACCTGAGGCTTGCGCTGCGCAACCGGACCCATCTCGATCTCTTGCCGGCGCTGGCGCTGATCAAGACCGCAACCGACTAAGGGGTGCCGCCATGCGCTTCATCGAAACCTGGATTCCGGCAACGCTCGTTGCGACGCGTGATCTCGCCCCCGGCATCCGCGAATTCCTGATCCGGCCGGACCAGTTCGACGGCGCGGCCTATCCGGTCGGCAGCCACATCAATGTCAGCGTGACCATCGATGGTCTGCCGGAGACGCGGTCCTATTCGCTGGTCGGCGAAGCCTCCTCGGGCGGCTTCAAGATCGCGGTGCGACGTGCTGAGGATTCCCGCGGCGGCTCGCGCTACATGTGGTCCTTGCAGCCCGGCGCGCGGCTCGACATCACGCAGCCCGCTTCGCTGCTCGCGGTCGACTGGGCGCGCCAAAACTATTGCCTGATCGCCGGCGGCATCGGCATCACCCCGATCCTCGGCGCCGCGCAGGCGCTGGCGCGGCGCGGGGCCGATGTCACGCTGCATTATGCCGTCCGCTCGCGCGCCGAGGCCGCCTATCTCGACGATCTCGCAGTTCAGCTCGGCGATCGCCTGGTGGTCCATGCCGGCGACGAAGGCAAGCGGCTCGATCTCGACGCGCTGTTCGCCTCATTGCCGCAAAATACACTGGCGCTGTTCTGCGGTCCGATGCGGATGCTGGATGCCGCGCGTCATGCCTGGATCGGCGCCGGCCATCCGCTGCCTGATCTGCGCTACGAGACCTTCGGCTCCAGCGGCACGCTGCCGACCGAGAGTTTTCGCGTGCGCCTGAAAGATTCCGGTGTCGAGCTCGAAATCCCGCGCGAGCGCTCGATGCTCGATGTCCTCAACGCCAGCGGCCACGACGTGATGTACGATTGCAAGCGCGGCGAATGCGGCCTGTGCGCCATCGACGTGGTCGAGGTCGACGGCGAGATCGACCATCGCGACGTCTTCTTCAGCGACCATCAGAAGCAGAGCAACGAAAAGATCTGCGCCTGCGTCTCGCGCGCGCGGGGCACGATCACGGTGGATACGCTGCTGCGGGCGGACGCGATCTGAGGGCGCCCTACGCCGCGAAGATCGCCCGCTTCTTCTTCGCGGCGAGCAGCGCCGGAACGTTCTCGGCCGCCACGGGCCGGCTGATCAGATAGCCCTGCACCTCGTCGCAGGCGATCTGGCGCAGATAGTCGAGCTGGTCGGCGGTCTCGACGCCTTCGGCAACGACGTCGATGTTGAGGTCGCGCGCCAGCGAGATCACCGACTTCACGATCGCGGCGCAGTCCGGCTGCACCAGCATGTCGCGGATGAAGGACTGGTCGATCTTGATGCGGCTGAACGGCAGCTTGCGCAGATAGGTGAGCGAGGAGAAGCCGGTGCCGAAATCGTCGAGCGCCACGGTAACGCCGAGCTGCAGCAGCGCGTTCAGGATCGATGCGGCCGAGCCGTATTTCGATAGCAGCATCGATTCCGTGATCTCGATCTCGAGCCGGCTGGGAGAGACCTTTGCGTCGGCGAGCGCCTGCACGATGGTCTGCAGGACGGCCGTGTTGTGAAACTGCGCGGCTGAGAAGTTCACGGCAACCCTGATGTCTTCCGGCCAGTCCGCCAGCGTCGCGCAGGCGCGCCGGATCACCCATTCGCCGATCTCGTGGATCAGTCCGGTCTCCTCGGCGATTCCGATGAATTCGCTCGGCGGCACCAGGCCACGCGCGGGGTGCTGCCAGCGCAGCAGCGCCTCGAAGCCGGTGATGCGGTTCTCATCGAGATCGAGGAACGGCTGGAAAACGAGAAACAGCTCGTCGCGAGCGATGGCGCCCTCGAGGTCGGATTGCAGCGCCTTGCGGTCACGCGAAACCCTGTCGTCGCTGGCTTCGAAGAAGCAGACCGTGCCCGGCCCAGCCTTCTTGGCGCGGTAGAGCGCCGCGTCCGCGTTCTTCATGACGTCGAGCGCCGTGGTGCCGTCCCGCGGCGCCAGTACGATTCCGACGCTGGTCGCGCCGGCGATCTGGCGGCCCTCGATCTGGAACGGCTCGGTGAAAGCGGCAACGAAGCGCTCGGCGATCTCGAGCGCATCCTCGGGTCGCGCCAGATTGGCCATCACCAGCGCGAACTCGTCGCCGCCGATACGCGCGACATGCTCGGCCGCGCGCGTGCAGCGCTGCAGGCGGCTTGCGACCTGGACCAGGAATTCGTCGCCGGCGGGATGGCCGAACTTGTCGTTGACCTCCTTGAAGCGATCGAGGTCGAGCAGCAGCACCGCGAACTCCTCGCCCGACAGGCTCAGGCGTTTCAGCGCGGCATCGAGCGTCTCGTTGAAGGCGAAGCGGTTGGGCAGGTGCGTCAGCGGATCCTGTCGCACGGTGCGCTCGGCTTCGACCTGCCGGATCACGCGCCGCGCGAACGAGAACGAGTTGACGAACACGGCGCGCAGCAGCACGGTGCCGTAAACCACGACCAGGATCGCCACCAGCACATAGGCGGGATCGCCGTCGCGGCTGAGGCAGATCGCGATGCCGACGAAGATCGGCGCCGTGAAGGCGATGGCCGCGATCGGGATGGCGGCAAAGGCCAGCGCGCCGCCGGCCAGCATGCCCGAGCAGAGGCAGGTGATGACGAGCTGGCCGCCGGGGGAGGCATCGGCGAAGAAGGCGACCGGCACGATGCCCCAGGCCGCGCCGAGGACGAAGGCATTGCGCACCAGCCGATGCATGGCGCGGCGCGAGACGAATTGCGGTTTGGTGATGCGGCGCGAGGCGTGGGATTGCAGCCCGAACCCGATGGCTGCGCCGGCGACGATCACCGCCCAGGTCAGCGCGAGCTTCCAGTCCGGCGCATGCCACAGCGCGATCGCAAGCACGACGGCGTTGCAGGCGTTCGCGAGCATGATGCCGACGGAATAGCCGAGCACGAGCGACATCTGCTCGGCGCGGATATGGCCGGCCATCGCTTCGTCGGTTGCAGGACCGCCGAACGCCGACAGATCGCCGGCGAACAGCCGCGCGAAATAGCTGGTCAGTTGAGTCCGCATACCAGAGCCTGCAGCAGCATGGGCCGTTTGTCCGGCTCGATCGCGAGAATTCGCTGCAAACCTTTGACGAACTATGAATTATTTACGCTTGTCGCGGCCGCCGTGACCACTTCTGCGTGTTCCATCGGCAGTATCGATAACAAATCGATACAAAACCGGCGCGCCGCGTTACGGGTGTAACGCGAGGAGTGCTCGGCCTGCATGGTTCGAGACGCGCCGCGGGCGGCGCTCCTCACCATGAGGGTCTAGGGCTCTGCCGTGTCACAAGACCTCATCCTGAGGAGCCCGCCAAAGGCGGGCGTCTCGAAGGATGGCCGCAAGCGGGGCTGCCGGCCCGCCGTCCCGCGAAACGTAACGGCGCCTCGTCACCGTCCCAATTGCTTCGGATCGTAATAGAATCGTTCTTCAATCAGCTTATCGCCCCGCCAGGTCTGCCACGCGATCTCGTCCAGCGTTCGGATGACGCCTTCGGCATTCGTGAAGCTGAAGGTCCAGCGCGTGGCGACATGGTCGCCCTCGATCATGCTCGGCCCGACGCGGACGGCCTTGACCTCTTTGGAGGCCGCCAGCACGCCGCGCTCCTTGGCGAGGAGCTTGTCGCGGCCGACCGTCGGGGCGGCGTTGTTCTCGTAAGTTGCGGCATCGGGCGTATAGAAGTGCTCGATCGCGCCGACGAAATCCCCATCCTCCAGCCGCTTCGCAAACGCTTCAACGATGTCACGGCTCGGCATGGTACACCTCACGATTAAAACCGACTGATAGTCGGTAAATACCGACTGGTAGTCGAAAAGTCAACTGGCCGCCTGTGCCGAATTCGATTACAGCCTGATGAGATGAAACTCGGCCGGTGCCCCGACGAAAGTTCGTTCCCTCCCCCCTTGCGGGGGAGGGCTAGGGAGAGGGGTAGCCCAGCAAAGAGCGCCAGTTGTTGAAGATGCACCAAGCAGACGCGCTCTCGATAGAATTCCCCGTGTGGCACCCCTCTCCCTGACCCTCCCCCGCAAGGGGGGAGGGAATGGAGAGAGCGCCGCTCGTGGCCTAACGCGCTTCGACTTCAATCCACCACGCGATAGACGAGACCCATGGCGAAACAGGCGGAGCGGCGGGCGGCGACGACGGAGGCGATCCTGACGGCGGCGCGCCGGCTGTTTGGGACGCAGGGCTTTGCTGCGACCACGATGGACGAGATTGCGGAAGGGGCGCGCATCGCCAAGGGCGCGGTCTATCATCACTTCAAGACCAAGGAGGCGGTGTTCGAGGCCGTGTTCGACCTGGTCTCGCGCGATCTCGTCGTCGAGATCGACAGCGCCGCCCGCACCGAGAAGGACGTGCTCGCCGCGATGGTCGCCGGCACCCAGCATTATTTCGCAGCGACTGCCAAGGGGCCGACCGGCCAGATCATCCTGCGCGACGGCCCCGCCGTGCTCGGCTGGGAGCGCTGGCGCGAGATCGACGCGAAGCATTTTGGCGGCAAGATGCCGCGCGCGCTCTCGGTGGCGATGGAGGCCGGCTTGATCGCAAAACAGCCGGTCGAGCCGCTGGCGCGGCTGCTGCTCGGCGCGGTGACGGAGGCTGCGGTCGCCTGCGCCGGACGCGCCGATATCGCAAGGGCGGGCGCGGAATATGCCCGTGCGTTCAAGTCGCTGGTCGAAGCGCTGCGCCTGCGCGCATGATTGTGCTAAAGCATGATCCGGAAAAGTGCGCAGCGGTTTTCCGAAAAGATCATGCTCAAACAACGACCTAAAGCGCGATGACAATTCATCCAAATCGAATCGCGCTTTAGTGACGAAACGGAAACGCCCCCACCAACAAGAAGAAGCGTAGCGCATGAACGCAAATTCCCCCCTCGCGCCATCCGATCCCGAATTCGACTACATCATCGTCGGCGCCGGCTCGGCCGGCTGCGTGCTCGCCAACCGCCTGTCGGCGAACGGCAAGCACAGCGTGCTGCTGCTCGAGGCCGGGCCAAAGGATTCCAACATCTGGATCCACGTGCCGCTCGGCTACGGAAAGCTGTTCAAGGAAAAGACCGTCAACTGGATGTACCAGACCGAGCCGGAGCCTGAGCTGAAGGGCCGCCAGGTGTTCCAGCCGCGCGGCAAGACGTTGGGCGGATCGAGCTCGATCAACGGTCTGCTCTACGTCCGCGGCCAGCACGAGGACTATGATCGCTGGCGCCAGCACGGCAATGCCGGCTGGGGCTATGACGACGTGTTGCCCTATTTCAAGAAAGCCGAGAACCAGACGCGCGGCGCCGATCAATATCACGGCACCGGCGGCCCGCTGCCGGTCTCCAACATGGTCGTGACCGATCCGCTGTCGAAGGCTTTCATCGACGCCGCGGTCGAGACCGGTCTGCCCTACAATCCTGATTTCAACGGCGCCACGCAGGAAGGCGTCGGCCTGTTCCAGACCACGACGCGCAACGGCCGCCGCGCCTCGACGTCGGTGGCCTATCTCGGTCCCGCGAAGACGCGCAGCAATCTCAAGGTCGAAACCGAGGCGCTCGGCCAGCGCGTGCTGTTCGAGGGGCGCCGCGCGGTCGGCGTCGAGTATCGCCAGGGCGCGACCGTGCGCCGCGCGCGGGCGCGGAAAGAGGTCGTGCTGTCGAGCGGTGCCTACAACTCGCCGCAGCTCCTGCAACTCTCCGGCGTCGGCCCTGCCGATCTCCTGCGCAGGCACGGCATCGACGTCGTGCTTGATGCGCAAGGCGTCGGCCACGATCTCCAGGACCACATGCAGGTCCGCATCGTGATGCGCTGCTCGCAGAAGATCACGCTCAACGACACCGTCAACAATCCGCTCCGCCGCACGCTCGCCGGGGCGCGCTATGCGCTGTTCCGGAAAGGCTGGCTGACGATCGCGGCCGGCACGGCGGGCGCGTTCTTCAAGACCAGTCCGCGGCTGGCCTCGCCCGACATCCAGGTTCACTTCCTGCCGTTCTCCACCGACAAGATGGGCGAGCGGCTGCACGATTTCTCCGGCTTCACGGCGTCGGTGTGCCAGCTCCGTCCCGAGAGCCGCGGCTCCCTGCGGATCAGGAGCGCCGACCCGACGGTGCCGCCGGAAATCCGCATCAACTACATGTCGACCGAAACCGACCGCACCACCAATGTCGAAGCCATCAAGATCCTGCGCAAGATCCTGAATGCGCCGCCGATGAAGCCGTTCGTGATCAACGAATACGATCCCGGGGCGAAGGTATCCACGGACGCCGAGATCCTGGATTATTGCCGCGACCGTGGCAGCACCATCTACCATCCGACCTCGACCTGTCGTATGGGCAATGACGCGCTCGCGGTGGTGGACCAGCGGCTGAAGGTGAGGGGGCTCGAAGGCCTTCGCGTCGTCGACGGTTCGATCATGCCGGACCTCGTCTCGGGCAACACCAACGCGCCGATCATCATGATCGCGGAGAAGGCCTCCGACATGATATTGCAGGATGCGCGATAAACGCGCCTCTCGAAAGGACTTGGACTTGGCTACGCGATTCAAGATCGGCACCCGCAAGAGCGCGATGGCGCTGGCACAGACGGAAGAGATTGCGCGCCGCCTGACCGCCGCCATGCCCGGTCTCGACGTCGAGATCGTCAAGTTCGACACCACCGGCGATCTGGACCAGACCAGCAAGCTCCTGCCGCATGGCGGCAAGGGCGGCGCCTTCGTGGCGCAGATCCGCGCCGCCGTGGTTGCGGGCGAGCTGCAGGCTGCGATGCATTCGCTCAAGGACATGCCTGGTAACGAGGACACGCCCGGCCTCGTCATCGGCGCGACGTTGTCGCGCGATCCGCCCGGCGATGCGCTGGTGCTGCGCGAGGGCGTGACGCTGGACGCGCTGCGCCAGTCCCGCGGCAAGGGTTTCAAGATCGGCACCAACGCGGTCCGCCGTGCCGCCTATGCGCGGCGGTTGTTTCCGGACGTTGAAGTAATCCACTTCCGCGGTGCGGCCGACACGCGGGTGCGAAAGCTCGACAATGGCGAGATGCAGCGCCTGCCGGATGGCGGCGCTGTCGGACCTGCGGACGCGCTGATCATGGCGCGCTCTGGTCTCGACCGCGTCGGTCTCGCGGATCGTATCGCCTACGAATTCACCGCGGCCGAGATGCTGCCCGCGGCGGGGCAGGGCATCGTGGCCGTCGAATGCGCCGCGCAGGACTGGCAGACGCGGCAAATCCTCGCATCGATCGACGATCCCGCCGCGCACGCCTCCGCCGATGCCGAGCGCGAAGTGCTGTGGGTGCTCAACGGCCACTGCAATTCGCCGGTTGCCGGCTTCTCGACCATCGAGGGCGATCAGATGTCGCTGATCGCCTCGGTGCTCGACCTCTCCGGCAACACCATCATCGAAGCCTCGCGCGCAGGCCCCGCCAATCGCCCGCGTGAGCTCGGTCGTAGCGTAGGGCTGGATCTGCTGGGCAAGGGCGCCGCCGAGATCATCGAGCGCAGCCGGCCGCGCTAGCCTTTGGGCAAAATGGCGTTGGGGTGATGGTGGCAGTATGCCCCTGTTTTGCCCGACGAGGCTGAGCAAGAATTGGTTTGTTGGCTGTCCTAGGCCGTAGCGAACCGGGCGATTGCGATCTGGGGCTGGAATATTCGCCAAGAGGTCGATAGAGCAACCTTTATGCCCTGCAGGAGGGTTACGAA
>NZ_DASYWN010000047.1:0-4990 GCF_035935975.1 Bradyrhizobium sp. | reverse complement strand
TGTGGGTTGACCGTTTTTTGTGCTGCACACATGCGGCCCTTTTCAATAGCTTAGACGATTCAGATTTGCGAGACTGATTCACTTTTCGTGAGACTACGCTACAATCCGATTCGGATATAGTGAGATCACGTTGGCGATCATCGCAACATGGCTATCGACCGCAACGAGGTTGGCGACCAGGAATGGGAAAGCGCTCTCGCCCGTGCCGAGGTGCTGCGACGCTTGCCGAACCGTCCAAGCCCGGGTGAGATTGCCGATGCGGCGGCCGAATTGGACGTCAGCCGCTCGACGCTGTTCCGCTGGCTGAAGGCGTTCCGGGAAGATCAGCGGGTCACCGTTCTGGTTGGCCGCAAGCCTGGTCGGCAGCGACGCGGGATTGATGCCTTTGAGCCGGAACTGAAGGAACTGATCGATGAAGCGATCCGAACCTTTTATGCCACACCAGAACGGCCGACGCTAACACGCCTGTGGAAGCGCGTTTGTTCAGCGTGTCGTCACAACCGCCTGACGCCGCCCTCGATCCGACGCCTGAAGGGCTATCTTGCGACTTTCGATGCGGAGGCCCTGACGCGCCGTCGCGAGGGCAAGGCGCGGGCCGACGCGCAGTTCCTGGCGCTCCCAGGCGAGTTTTCGGTGCAGCATCCGCTACAGGTCGTTCAGATCGATCATACGAAGGTCGACGTGACGGTTGTCGATCCGATCGAACGGCAGCCGATCGGCCGCCCCATCCTGACCATCGCCATCGATGTCTGCACCCGGATGGTGCTGGGCTTCTACCTGTCCCTGGAGGCGCCGTCCGTGACATCGGTAGCCCTCTGCCTAACGCATGCGATCATCGACAAGACGCGCTGGTTGGCGGACCGCGGGATATCGCTGGAATGGCCGGCAAGCGGCCTGCCCGAATGCATTCACGTCGACAACGGCGCCGAATTCCACTCTCGCGCCTTCAAGCTCGGCTGTGACGATCACAACATCGTCGTCTCTTATCGTCCGCCGGGAACGCCGCGGTTCGGCGGGCATGTCGAGCGCCTGATCGGCACCATGATGGGCGCCGTTCATCTGCTGCCCGGCACGCACTTTTCCAACGTGCTGGACCGGGGCGACTACGACTCCGAAGCGCGCGCCGTGATGACCATGCGCGAGCTCGAGACTTGGCTGACGCTGGAAATCATCGCCTACCATTCCGACCTGCACCGCGGCATTGGTCGGCCTCCGGTCGCGGCTTGGAATGAGGCCATAGCCGCGCATCCGCCCCGGCATGTGCGCGATCCACTCGCCTTCCTGATCGATTTCCTGCCGTTCGAGCCGCGCGTGTTGCGGCGGACCGGCATTCATCTCAACAATATCTGCTACTGGTCGGATGGCTTTGCGCGCTGGATTGGCAGGTGCGACGACAAGGTTCTCGTCAAATACGACCCAAGGGACCTGCATCAGGTCTTCGTCAAGCTTGGCGGGAACTATCTGATGGCGCCGACGCGCAATCCCGGACGCCCAGCGATCACGCTCTGGGAGCAGAAGGCGGCGCTGCGCGTGCAACGGGCTCGCGGCCGCCGCGAGATCGATGAGGAGACGATCTTCCAGACGATCGCCGCGCAACGGGCCTTGGTCGATCAGGCGAGCCGGGAGACCACGCAAACCCGCAGGCTACGTGCTCGCCGCGCCCATCTGCAGCCAGGGCCGGCGCTTCCGGCAAGCGCTCCGGCGGACGAACCGGTGATCGCCTTACCCCATTTCCCGGTGGAGGTATGGGAATGACGGCCTATTCGCACCTCGATCCAGCCGTTCAGAGCCACGCCGATCTGCCCGATCGCGAGCGTATCGAGCATATCCAGGTGGACCGGTGGATCGACTATCCGCGTGCGCGTCAGGCGCTCGCCAAGCTTGAGGAACTGTTTTTGTTTCCCAAGCGCGCCCGCATGCCCAATCTGCTGATCTTCGGTGCATCCGGCATGGGCAAGACGATGATCATCGAGAAGTTCGTGCGCGCCAATCCGCCAAGCTTCGATGAGAGCAGCGGGATCCATCATCGGCCGGTCATTGTCGTGCAGATGGTCGCTTCCCCGGACGAAGGCCGTTTCTATCATCGCCTGCTTTCCGTGATCGGCGCGCCGCCGCCGACCCGCGCGACGCTCGGGCAACTCGAGACACAGGCGCTGCGGCTGCTCCAGGAGATCGCGCCGCGCATGCTTGTCATCGACGAGGTCCAGAATCTGATCGCCGGCACCTATCGCGAGCAGCGTAGGATGTTCAATCTGCTGCGCTTCCTCGGCAATGAGCTGCGGATTCCGTTGATCTGCCTCGGGTCGCACGAGGCACGCGATGCAATTCGGGGCGATGCCCATCTCAACAGCCGCTTCGAACCCTACGGCTTGGCGCCGTGGCGGCCCGATGCCGACTTCCACGGGCTGATCGGCGGTCTTCTGTACTCGCTGCCGTTGCGCTTGCCGTCGGAGCTGACGGACAGCGCCCTCAAGCGTCTCGTCGAGGCTAATGGCGGAATCACCGACGCGATCTTCAAGATGGTCAGGGGTCTGGCGACAGACGCCATCCTCAACGGCACAGAACGGATCACGTCGGCCGCGATCCTCGATCACCGCGTCACCGCGCCGACGACTTTCGCGGCCTGACTCATGGCGGGGGAGGGGAGGGCGCCGCTGCCGGTCGTGCCGCCGCCCTTTCGGGACGAACGGCTGAGTTCCTGGCTGGAGCGGATCGCCGACGTCTATCTGGTTTCCCTGGACGAGCTACAGGCCCATGTCGGATGGTCCCGGCCTGCGCTGCAACTCGAGATCGATCCGGTGCGGACCGACATGGAGCGCATCGCCGCTGCAACGAACAGCTCGGTTGAACGCCTGTTCGCCATGACCTTCCATAACGCATCGTCGCGCTGTCGCAGCCTGCTTCGGCCCGACGCTCGTGAGATCTGCCCGGTCTGCTCGCGCGGCATGCAGCGACCGCCAAGGTTGCGAACGTGGTCTTTCGCCTTCAGCTTCTATTGCGATCGGCACCGTCAGCCACTGCAAAGCCCGGATACAAGGGGCGCTAGCGTGTTGAGCGATGTCGGATCAGCTTGCCGCGGCGCCGCGATCCTGTCCAACTGGGCCAAAGGCGGCGAAACCGCCGTCGTGCCCGTCGACGCCGCGATCTCCCTGTTGCTCGCGCCGCATCGCAAGCCGTCGCCGCCGGCGCCATGGGAACTGGCCAGGTTGGCGCGCTCCGATCAGCAGGCCCATGCGATGGAGCTTTCGCGACCGTGTCCCCGGCCGGTGCTCGGCATTCTCGTGCCCGAATTCAACAGCGCTGTCCCGGTCTACAACCAGCTTCTGCCGCGTGCGCTTCCCGGCTTGCGCGATGCGCCCTTCGCGGAGCGTTACGCCATCGCAATCGGCCTTGCTCGGCTTTTGAAGAATCCGGCCACCGCAGTCGCCCACATCCTGGAGACCACCGATGAGTTCGGCCGAAAAAAAGTGTTGGGGCTGATTGACCGTTGGCCGACCGGGATCCGTAACGCTGTCGCTCGCGGCGACCGCCACATCACGACGAGAGGGGAGGGCAGGGGGGCGGCGACAAGGGTTCGTCTCAGCCGTCAGCGGGTTCGTGCACCTTCAGGCCGAGACGCCTGGCGCGATCGAGCAGATGCTTGACGGACGAGGCTGCCCACTGCCAACCGCCCCGTGGGGTCCGTTCGCGCATCGCCTCGAGCTGCGCGGCGATCGCCCGCAGGCTGAGATCCGGGTCGGCGATGGCGATGCCGGCCACGAGTGTCATCAATCGGTCCTCAGGCTGCCGCCGCGGCGCGCGCTGGACAAGCTCAGGCTCCGCCAGGCCTTCGCGCACCAGGCGATAGACCGAGCGGCGAAGACGTTCCACCGTCCAGCTCTGCCCCTTGTGGCTCAGGACCCGCACCACGTCGTCCCAGTTATGCTGGGGCCGCAGCCGCCGCACGATCGGCAGCCAGCTTTGCGCCGAGGCGATAAGGTCGCCGACATAGACGCTGTCCCGGGCCGCCGCAACGGCGCGGATGCTTTCCGGCCGGCGCTCGCGCAGACCCGGATTGCCTGGCAGGCGGCCGCGCGCCTTGGCGGCGGCTATTCCGGCCTTCGTGCGCTCGGCGATGAGCGCGCGCTCCAACTGGGCGACCGCGCCGAGCACTTGCAGCGAGAACATTCCCTGCGGCGTCGAGGTGTCGATCGGATCGCGCAGCGAGCGGAAATGCGCGCCGCGCTTTTCGAGCGTCTCGATCACCTCGAGAAGATGGCTGACCGATCGGGCGAGGCGGTCGAGCCTGACCACGACCAGGACGTCGCCGGCGCGGATCTCGCGCATCAGCTTCGCCAGCAGGGGCCGCGAGCGCGATGCGCCGGAACCCTGTTCGTGGTGGATGACGGCGCAACCGGCTTGCCTGAGCTCGTCGGCCTGTGCATCGGTGACCTGGTCCTCCGTCGAGACCCGCGCGTAGCCGATGAGACGGCGCGGTCGCGGGGGAGAAGGGGAGGGGGCCTTTGCCATGGCGGCCTTTCGAGGGAGGTTTCACGGCCGTTTGTACAGTATCGACGGCTGTGATCAACCGGCCAGTTGCAGACGTGTTTTATCGAGCCTCATAAACAGCCGTACAGCGGCATTTCGGGGTTCGGATGGCCCACGGCGCGAAAAAGGCGCCAAAACGCGCCCAGCGGCGTTTATGGCTGAAAGCGCGCAATTTTGGGGGCGTCGAGCGCGGGCAGGGTGCGAAAGGTGGCCCCGAGGCACGCCGGATGCTCAAGTTACCCGCCTTCCACCCCCGCCGAATGGAGCGGAAATCATGAGACTACCTGCATCCGAGTCGGAAATCGTGAGACCACGTGACAAACTCGGGCGACGCGCGGCCATCGCCAATAACGATGCTGAATCAATCGCTTAATGCCAGGCCGGTTCAGCGCCGTGCACGTAGTCTCACGAAATCCGATTCAAAAAGGCGGCGAATCTCACGAATTCCGGTCAGCTGACATTT
>NZ_DASYWN010000046.1:0-296198 GCF_035935975.1 Bradyrhizobium sp. | reverse complement strand
CAAGCTGCGGAATCGGATCGAGAACAAAACAGAATCGAACCGCGAAGAGCGAGCTACGCCGCTCGAAAGAGTCTCCTCGCAAGTGCTGAGCGCAACAAGCATTTTTCCATATGCGATCGCCCTACCGCAAGCGGGGAGAGGCAAAGAACACGCTACTCCTGCATCATCTCGCCGCTTCCGCCGAACTCGGCCGGGAAATCCTTCAGCTTGGGCAGACCGTCGCGCATCGGCAGCACCGTCTCGGAATAGTTGACGTGAACGCCGGGGGTGAAGGCAAGCGTCGGGAGGGTGGCGGTGAAGACGTCGACGAGGCCGAGCGGCGGGTGGTTGGTCATGAGATGACCACCGCACTTCTTGCAATATTTGCGCTGGCTGAGCGGCGTCTTGACAAAGGTCTCGACGTGCTGGGCGCCCTCGGTGATGCGCACGGCTTCGGGCTTCCACAGGCTGAAGGCGTTCACCGGTCCGCCCGACCAGGAGCGGCAGGACCGGCAATGGCAATAACCCATCGCCTCCGGCGCGCCCGTGACCTCGACCGTGACAGCGCCGCAGAAGCAATTTCCGACATGTTTCATTGGTCTTCTCCATTAAATGAAAGGGGAAATCCTCTCCCGCTCCGGTTCACACGAGACCTCGGTGAAGACGGATACGGGGAGAGGCGTCGGGATGAGGGGGAGTCATCCCGGGGACGTTGAGGGGACGGAACACATGCGATGCTTGCGTTACCCGGCTCTGCGCCGCCTCGCGTCCTCCTTTCGGCGGACGCGACGGAAAGACGCGACCGCTATACCGATCGGCGCCAGGGAATAAGCATCGACACTCGTTGTTTGTACTGCCGGTACTCGTCGCCGAAGAGTTCGATGAGATCGTGCTCCTCCAGCGCGATGCCGACGAAGATGTAGGCGGTGGTCACGGCCGCGAACAACAGATGTCCCGCCGTCATGACCGGCGCCGCCCAGAACGCGATGATGAAGCCGAGATAGATCGGATGACGAACGAACTTGTAGAGCATCGGCGTCTTGAACCGCACCGGCGCTTCTTCCTTGCCGATGAGGTGGTTGGTCACCTGATGCAGGCCGAACAATTCGAAGTGATTGATCATGTAGGTGCTCGTGAACACCAGCACCCAGCCTGCGAGCGACAGCGTGACCAGCGTCACGGCAAAATCGGGGTTCTCGACCTCCCATATGACCGCAGGCAACGGACGCCACTGCCAGAACAGGAGCAGCAATGACAGGCTCGCGAACAGCACATAGGTCGAGCGCTCGACCGGCTTGGGGACGAATTGCGTCCACCACGCCTTGAACTGCTTGCGCGCCATCACGCTGTGCTGAACCGCGAACAGCGTCATCAGCAGGAGATTGATGATGATGGCCTCTGCCGTCGACGTGTCGGTTCCAGTGTCGATGGTCTTCGGCACCACCAGCCCCATGACGAAGCCGATGGCGTAGAGAATGGTGACGAAAAACACGAGATATGCCGCAATTCCGTACAGAAAGGCGATGAACTTGAAAATGCGAGAGCCCGCAACCTCCGGGCCGATCGAATGAACCTGGTGATCAATGTGGGACATGGAAAGCTCCGTTGTGCCGAGGCATCGGCACTGTTTGGTCTTCGCACCATGCCGGATCGGACGTTCCCAGACTTTCGCAGACGGTTGATTTTCGCCTGAGACGACTTTGATTTTTGCTTGAGACGACAGAAACGTGAGATTTCTCTTTGAAAACAACGTGCTCGACGGCGACCTGCGGGAACTGACCTGCCGCGGCGCAGCCGTTCCGCTGCAGCCGCAGGTGTTCGATCTCCTGCTCTACCTGGTCGCGCAGCGCGCCCGAGTGGTCAGCAAGGATGACCTGATCAGCCAGATCTGGAGCGACCGCATCGTCTCGGACTCCGCGCTGAACAGCCGAATCAATGCCGCGCGAAAAGCGCTCGGCGACGACGGCGCGACGCAGCGGCTGATCAAGACCATCCCGCGCAAGGGCTTTCGCTTCGTCGGCGAGGTTCGGGAACAAACGGCAGTGACGCTCGCGCCGGTGGAACCCGCCCCCGCGCCGCCGCGCGTCGTGACGGACCGCCCCGCAATCGCGGTGCTCGCCTTCGAGAACATGAGCGGCGATCCCGCGCAGGACTATTTCGGCGACGGCATCAGCGAGGACATCCTCACCGCGCTGTCGAAGCAGCGCTGGTTCATGGTGATCGCCCGCAACTCGTCCTTCACCTACAAGGGACGCGCAGTCCACATCCGGCAGATCGCCGAGGAGCTCGGCGTGCGCTACATCGTCGAGGGCAGCGTGCGCAAGGCCGACAATCGCGTGCGCATCACCGCGCAGCTCAACGACGCCACCACCGGCAGCCATCTCTGGGCCGAGCGCTACGACCGCGAGCTGGTCGACGTCTTCGCCGTGCAGGACGACATCACCAACGCGATCGTGGCGGCGATCGAACCGCAGATCCATGCGGCCGAGAATTTCCGCGCCGACCGCAAGCCGCCCGCGAGCCTGGATGCCTGGGACCTGCTGATGCGCGCGCTGTCGCATTACTGGCGGGTGACGCAGCAGGACCACGAGGCCGCACAGGCCTTGCTCGAACGCGCCATTGCCATCGATTCGAATTACGGCCAGGCGCTGTCGGTGCTCGCGGCAAGCCACATGTTCGGCGTGCATCTCGGCTGGGCGGAGCTCGCCACGACGGCGCCGATCGCGGAGGCCGCGGCGTTGGCCGCGGTGCGCCACGACCACGAGGATGCCTGGGCGCATGCCGCGCTCGGCAGCGTCTTCTTCTCGACGCGCAGGCTTTCGGACGCGCTGTCAGAGTTCGAGCAGGCGCTGGCGCTCAACCCGAACTTCTCGCTGGCGCAGGGCTATTACGCGCTGGCGCTCTCCTATGCCGGGCGGTCACGGGAGTCCTACGACGCAGCGCAGAGGGCCATCAGGCTCTCGCCGCGCGATCCGTCGCTGGCGATCTATTACGGCATCGCCGGCTATGCGCGCTTCACCGAGCGGCACTATGACGAGGCCGTCACGCTCGCGCGCGAGGCGATCCGACATCGCGGCGATCTCACGGGCGCCTACCGTGTGCTCGCAGTCTCCGCCGGCATGACCGGCGACGGCGCGCTTTCGGAGCTGGCGCTGGGCGAGCTCCGCCGCACCCAGCCCAATATCTCGCTGCACTGGGTCGCGACGCAACTGCCGTGGGCCAATGACGCGGATCGCGAGCACTATCTGGAAGGATTCCGCCGGGCGGGATTGCGCTAAAGCAGGGTTACCGCACGCGCTTGCGGCGCAGATGGACGATGACGTCGAGCCGCGCGATGTCGTGGCCGGGCAGCGGGTCCGGCACCTTGCTGAAGGTGAGGCCGCCGGCGACATCGACCAGCACATCCTCGCCTTCCAGATAGAAGTGCGGATGCACCGACGTGTCGGTGTCGAAGAACGACTTGATGCCGTCGGCCGCAATCCGGCGCAGCAGGCCGGCATCGGTGAACTGGTTCAGCGTGTTGTAGACGGTCGCAAGCGACAGCCTGAGATTGGCCGCCATCGCCTCATCATAGAGACCTTCCGCGGTGACGTGGCGATGATCGCCGAGAAGCAGCATGCGGGCGAGCGCCAGGCGGTGGCGCGTCGGCCTGAGGCCCGCATCGCAAAGCAGTTGCACACAGCGCGCCGCCGCCTCGTCTTCGGGCGGCACAGCGACTTCGTCTGAATCGGTTTCGGAAAGAGTGGGGAGGACGTCCATTGCCGCTGCGTCTCGCGGTTGACCGGTCGCACGCGCAAACTGCGCGTCCCGCCATCGGATCGCAAAAGCGGCGCCTTCGCTTTGATCCGGATCAAATTCGCAGACGTTGGGGCTGTTCGCCCTGCTACTTACTACTTCGCCTTGCTACCTCGCCTTGGCCTGGATCGGCTTCGGCGCAGGAACCGTCGCCCATTCCTTGTCGGCGCGGGGACCGTTGAGATCGCCGGTCAGGCCGACGAGCTGGCCGGGCAGCACGTCGAGGGTCTGCTGCCAGGTCTGGGTCTGGCACAGGAATTTGATGAGGCAGCCCTTGAGTTTGAGACGATCGGAGGACTCGCGCCAGATCGAGACCGAGTAGGACTTGCCATCCTCGGCATTGTAGATGTCGCCGGCAAACCGGCCCTCGGGCGTCGCCGCCAGGCCCATGATCAGCTGGTGGCCGAGCAGCGCGCGGGCGCGCTTGTCGGGATCGGGATTTTCCTTGTCGCGATAGGGCTGGCCGCGCTTGTCGGCCGGCTCCTTCATCCAGACGATGAAGCCGCAGATGCGGTCGCGCGACGGACCGCAACGCTCGAGCCGGATGCGCGCGCGGCCGTCCTCGACCAGCCACGTACCGCTGGGATCGCTGGACGTAGCCGCGCCGGCGCGGCCGCCCAAAACCATCATCACGATCGTGATCGCCACTCGCAGCACGAAGCGAAGCAGAATGTTCATCAGCGGCACCTTTCGTTGCAGGGTTGCGGCGTCAGTTCAGCTGCGCCATCAGCGCGTCGGCGCCCTTGTCGAGGCCGGCTGTTGCGGCCGCGAGCGCGCCGACGCTGGCCTTGATGTCGTAGGCGCCCGGGTATTGCTTGGTGACGTAGGCACTGATCAGGCGCGAGGTCGCGGCATCGAAGATCTCGACGCCGTAGATCACCGAGCCGGTCAACATGCCCTCGCCGTCGCGCGCGGCCTGCACGCCGTTGTAGACTGCGCCGGCCATGTCGAAGCGGGAGAGCGTGCCGAGCACCGGCGTGTTGGTAACGGCGCCGGTGAGCGTCAGCCTGATCCGCAGCGTGTTCAGCCCGCGCTCGCGCACCAGGGCGAAGCGGCCGCGCAGCCGATCGGCGAAGCTGTTCTGCATGTAGGCGGCGAGCGTCGCCTTGTCCTTGTCCGACATGTCGCCGAACTGATGATCCCTGCCGCGATAGACCACGACGGGATCGAGGATCACTTTGTTATACGCACGCCAGTCGACCGGCGTGGAATAGCGGTAGGGGACCCGGCCGGAGGCATCCGACTTGTCCCGGGCCATGTAGGCCGAGGACGCCATCTCCGAATAGGGCACGGGCGCGACCGAGGCGCAGCCGGCCATGGCCGCGCCAAGCGCCAGCGTTCCCAGACCGCGCAAGGCGATCGAGCGATCCATTCCAGACTCCTCTTGCGGCTTCTTGGGAGATCAATGGCGACCGCAGCCGCATTTAGGGACCAGACGCGGCTGCGGCGCTCACCATTGCCGGCCAAGGCATCGTCCGGGGCCTTTTCAGATGCCTTGGGCCGTCTCAGTGTTTCCGTTTATAAAACCGACTAGTTGGTTTGTAAAGTTCAAAATGCGTGGTCTGGCGCATTTGGCCGCAGGCGCGGATTTGTGCAGGCGCCGATCGTAATTCGTTAACGGTGAATCAGGCGCGTTTGCGCGGGGTTGCGGGCTTTGCCGCCGACGCCGCCCCGGATTTCGCAGCGGACTTGGTCGCGGACTTGGCCATGCGCGTCGGAGCCGGCTGCTCGTGGCCAGCCCACTGCGCGTCGTCGACAAGACGTGCGAACAGTCGCTGGTGCTCGTCCTTGTTGAGCGGCGACATGCCGAACAACGAGCTCAGCAGCAGTCCCATGGCGCCAGCCCAGCGCAGCATGGCAAGATCGGGATCGGCGGCCTCTTCCCTGATCGCCGCCATCCGCTCCATCTCGCGCTCGCGCGGCAGCGCCATCAGGCGGGGATTCTCCACCATGGCCGCAACGAGCGCCAGCGCGGCGGAATTCGGCGAGGTTGCCGCTTCCCGGATCGTGGCGAGTTGGGTCGCCAGATTGGGATTCGCCGAGGTCGCGCTCACCTTGGCCATGAACTCTGTCGAGAACTCCTCGAAATGCGCCATTTGGCGCTCGAGCATGGCCTTCAGCACCGCTTCCTTGGTACGGAATTGATGCATCACGCCGCCCTTGCTGAGGCCGCTCTCGCGCGCGATCGCATCGAGCGTCAGCCGGCCGGGCCCGTCGCGCGCGATGATCGCAATGGCTGCTTCCAGCGCAGCGTTGCGGGACCGTTCGGAACGTGTGGCGTTGTCCATGGCGGACTTGTCCCCGTGACAGGAGAATGAATCAAGTGAAAACCGGACGCGCTGTACATTTTTTGTGCGAACGCTGTCGAGACTTTCATCTTGCGGCGCCGAATGAGACTATGTGAGCCTTGATACCGGATGGGGACTGGGATGGGCCGGCCGTAGCTTTGCGCGCCATGACGTGCGAAGCGTTTACGGCCGGTCTCGCTTGAGAAAGATACGACATGCCAAAACGAGTGTTGCTTGGTCTCCTCCTGGCTTGCGGGCTCGCGGCCCCGGCTCTGGCGCAAGAGCCGAAGACGGGGGGCGTGATCAATGCGGTGATCCAGCCCGAGCCGCCCGGCCTGATGCTCGCCATGATCCAGAATGGTCCGACCCAGATGGTGTCGGGCAACATTTTCGAGGGCCTGCTGCGCTACAGCCCCAAGCTCGAGCCGCAGCCGGAACTCGCCGAGAGCTGGAGCGTCAGCGAGGACGCTAAAACCTACACCTTCAAGCTCCGCAAGGGCGTTACCTGGCATGACGGCAAGCCCTTCACCTCCGCCGACGTGCTGTTCTCGATCGAGATGCTGAAGCAGACCCATGCGCGCGCCCGCAACAACCTCGCGCAGGTCGACAAGGTCGAGGCGCCCGACGACTACACCGTCGTCTTCACGCTGAAGCAGCCGTTCGGCCCGTTCCTCGGCATTTTCGAGGTCGGCTCGATGCCGATGGTACCGAAGCATCTCTATGAAGGCACCGACTTCAAGACCAATCCCTACAACAACGCGCCTGTCGGCACCGGCCCGTTCATGTTCAAGGAATGGCAGAAGGGCTCGTTCATTCGCCTGGTCAAGAACCCGAACTATTACGAAAAGGGCAAGCCCTATATCGACGAGATCTACTGGCAGATCATCCCCGACGCCGCCGCGCGTTCGGTGGCCTATGAGACCGGCAAGGTCGACGTGCTGCCCGGCGGCTCGGTCGAGAATTTCGACGTGCCGCGGCTGTCGAAGCTGAAGGACACCTGCGTCACCGGCGCCGGCTGGGAGTTCTTCTCGCCGCTGGCCTGGCTGTGGCTCAACAACCGCCAGGGTCCGCTCGCCGACAAGCGGGTGCGGCAGGCGATCATGTATGCGATCGATCGCGACTTCGCCAAGGACGTGATCTGGAACGGGCTCGGCAAGGTCGCGACCGGCCCGTCCGCCTCGACCATCAAGTACTACACCGACGACGTGAAGAAGTATCCGTACGACCCGGCCAAGGCCAAGGCGCTGCTGAAGGAAGCCGGCTACAAGGGCGAGAAGATCCGCCTGCTGCCGCTCGCCTATGGCGAAACCTGGCAGCGCTGGGGTGAAGCGGTGAAGCAGAACCTCCTGGACGTCGGCATGAACATCGAGACCATCGCCACCGACGTTGCCGGCGGCAACCAGAAAATCGGCGACTGGGACTACGACATCGCCTTCACCTATCTCTACCAGTACGGCGATCCCGCCCTCGGCGTCGGCCGCAACTACGTCTCCAGCGCCATTGCCAAGGGCCAGCAGTTCAACAACGTCGAGGGGTACACCAACCCCGAGATCGACAAGCTGTTCGCCGACGGTGCGGTCGCGACCCCGGATTCCAAGCGCAAGGAGATCTACGAGAAGGCGCAGAAGATCCTGGTCGAGGACGTGCCGGTGGCCTGGATGCTCGAGCTGCAATTCCCGACCATCACGCGCTGCAAGGTCAAGAACCTGATCACCACCGGGATCGGGGTCAATGACGGCTTCAAGGACGCATGGCTCGACAAGTGATGAGCTGCATGCGACACCGCGGCGATTTCCCGGCGCGGTGTCATGCTGCGATTGATCTACCTGTCATAGCTGCAACCGAATGACTCCTTCTCTCGCCGCGAACTCGCTGCACCTCTCCCGCTTGCGGGGGAGGTCGACGCGCGCAGCGCGGCGGGTGGGGGCTCTCTCCACTCGAAGATCCCCACTGCGGAAGCACCCCCACCCCAACCCTCCCCCGCAAGCGGGAGAGGGAGCGCAACGTCGCTGTGGCGACCCTCTCGTCAAACAAGCATCGCACTAACTATGCTCTCTTTCGTCGCTCAGCGTGTCGTGAAGGGCGTGATCGTCCTGCTCGCGATCGTCGTCCTCAATTTCTTCCTGATCCGGCTCGCACCCGGCGATCCCGCCGTCGTGATGGCGGGCGAAGCCGGCGCCAGCGACCAGGTCTTCGTCAAGCAGCTCCGCGAAAAATTCGGCCTCGACAAGCCGCTGCCCGAGCAGCTCTTCATCTACGTCAAGGGCGTCGTCACCCTCGATCTCGGCTTCTCCTTCCGCCAGCAGGCGCCGGTCGCCAAGCTGATCGGCGAACGGCTGCCGGCGACATTGCTGCTGACGCTCACCGCATTCGCGATCTCTCTCGCGCTCGGTGTGCTCTTCGGCACATTCGCCGCGCGCTTTGCCGGGACGTTCCTCGACACCGGCATCACGGTGTTCGCGCTGGTCTTCTATGCCATGCCGATCTTCTGGGTGGCGCTGATGGGCATCCTGCTGTTCTCGGTCACCTTCGACTGGCTGCCGAGCTTCGGCTACGAGACGGTCGGCGCCAACCTCACCGGCTTCGCCCACGCGGTCGACGTCGCAAAGCACCTGATCATGCCGGCGATGACGCTCGGCCTGTTCTTCATGGCGACCTATACCCGCATGACGCGCGCCTCGATGCTGGAGGTGAAGCGCCTCGACTTCGTCAAGACGGCGCGCGCGAAGGGCCTTTCCGACGGCGTGATCCAGCGCCGCCATGTGCTGCGCAACGCGCTGCTGCCCGTGGTCACGCTCGCCGGCGTCCACTCCGGCACGCTGATCGGCGGCGCCGTCATCACCGAGACCGTGTTCGCCTGGCCCGGCATCGGGCGCCTGATGTACGACGCGCTGCTGCAGCGCGACTACAACCTGCTGCTCGGCGTCTTCGTGATCTGCTCCGCCATGGTGCTGATCTTCAACCTCATCACCGACCTCGTCTACCGCCTGGTCGACCCGCGCATCGAATTCGCCTCATGAAACAGTTCTGGAAATCGATGCTGAAGAGCCCCAGCGGCGTCATCGGGCTCATCATCCTGCTGCTCGCGATCTCGGTCGCGGTGTTCGGGCCGATGCTGTTCCCGAATTCGCCCTGGCGCATGGTGCAGCGGCCGTTCCTGCCGCCGTTCACGCTCTCGACCGTACCACTCGGCACCGACGCACTGGGGCGCGACGTGTTCGCCGGCGTGATCTTTGGCGCCCGCGTCTCGCTGCTGGTCGGCCTCGTCTCGACGCTGGTCGCGCTGGTCGTCGGCGTTCCCATCGGGGCCATGGCCGGCTATTTCGGCGGCAAGGTCGACGACGGCCTGATGCGCTTCACCGAGTTCTTCCAGACCATTCCGAGCTTTGCGCTCGCCATCGTGCTGGTCGCGATCCTGCAGCCCTCGATCTATTCGATCGTGGCCTCGATCGCGGTGGTGAGCTGGCCGCCGGTCGCCCGCCTCGTGCGCGGCGAGGTGCTGTCGCTCCGCACGCGCGAATATGTGCAAGCGGCCGTCGTGACCGGCCAGAGCAACACCTGGATCATCCTGCGCGAGATCCTGCCGAACGCGCTGTCGCCGGTGATCGTGCTGGCCTCGCTGATGGTGGCCACCGCGATCCTGCTGGAATCTTCGCTGGCGTTCCTTGGCCTCGGCGATCCCAATCTGATCTCCTGGGGCTACATGGTCGGCGCCGGCCGCACCGTGATCCGACAGGCCTGGTGGATCACCGTGTTCCCCGGCGTCGCCATCCTGATCTCGGTGCTCGGGCTCAATCTGATCGGCGAAGGCCTCAACGACGCGCTCAATCCGCGCCTGTCGCGGGAGGGCCGCTGATGATGACCGCCCCGCCAGCCGTCTCCATCAAGAATTTGCGGATCGAGCTGCCGAAGGGCGCCGAACGTCCCTTCGCGGTCGACGGCGTCTCGCTGGACTTGCGGCCCGGCAAGATCGTCTGCGTCGTCGGTGAATCCGGCTCCGGCAAGTCGATGTGCGCACATGCGCTGATGGGCCTGCTGCCTGATACGGTCTCGGTCACCTCCGGCGAGATCCAGTTCGAAGGTCGCGACCTGCTCAAGCTCGACGACGACGGCTGGCGCGATCTGCGCGGCCGCCGCCTCGCGATGATCTTTCAGGAGCCGATGACCGCGCTCAATCCCTTGATGCGCATCGGCGACCAGATGGCCGAGATGTTCGAGGCCCACGGCCTGCTGACGTCCAGGGAGCGACGCGCGAGAGCACTGGCGCTGGCGCGCGAGGTCGGCCTGCCCGACCCCGAGCGCATCGTGCGCGCCTATCCGCACCAGCTCTCCGGCGGCCAGCGCCAGCGCGCCATGATCGCAATGGCGCTCGCGCTCGAGCCGGCCGTGCTGGTCGCGGACGAGCCGACCACCGCGCTCGACGTCACCACGCAGGCGCAGATCCTCAAGCTGATCCGCAACCTGCAGCGTAACCGCAACATGGCGGTGATGTTCATCACCCACGACTTTGGCGTCGTGGCCGACATCGCCGACCAGGTCGTGGTGCTCCGCCATGGCAAGGTCGTCGAGGAAGGTCCGGCCGCCACCGTCTTCAACGAGCCGCAGCACGACTACACCAAGGCGCTGCTCGCCGCCGTGCCGTCGATGGATCCGCCGACACGCGCGCCGCTCGATGACCAGGCCAGGGCGGTCGAGGTGATCGGGCTGGACAAGACCTACGTCACGTCGGGCGGCTGGTTTCGCGAGGACCGCCGCGTTGACGCCGCGCGCGAGGTCAATTTCAATATCCTCAAGGGCGAGACGCTCGGCCTCGTCGGCGAATCCGGCTCCGGCAAATCGTCGGTGGCGCGGCTCGCGATGCGGCTGATCGAGGCCGACCGCGGCACGGTGCGGATCGGCGAGACCGATCTCACCTCGCTATCGGGCAAGGCGCTGCGCGCCGAGCGCCATCGCATCCAGATGATCTTTCAGGATCCGTTCGCCTCGCTCAATCCGCGGCGCAAGATCGGCCACATCATCGCCGACGGCCCGATCGCGGCCGGCACCGATCCCAAGGTCGCGTTCGACCGCGCCCGCGATCTGCTCAAGATGGTCGGCCTCGATGCCGGCGCGCTCGAACGTTATCCGCACGAATTCTCCGGCGGCCAGCGCCAACGCATCGGCATCGCGCGTGCCCTCGCGCTCGAGCCCGAGATCATCGTCGCGGACGAAGCCGTCTCCGCGCTCGACGTCTCCGTGCAGGCGCAGGTGCTGCGGCTGCTCGAAGATCTCAAGGCGCGCCTCGGCCTCTCGATGCTGTTCATCACCCACGATCTGCGCGTCGCCGCCCAGATCTGCGACCGCATCGCGGTGATGCAGCGCGGCGCCATCGTCGAGCTGAAGCCGACCGCGCAGCTGTTCGCCGCGCCGGAGCACGCCTATACGCGCGAGCTGCTGGCCGCTGTGCCGGGACGGAAAGAACGCGCGCCGGCGGCGTGATTCGGCCGATCGCGGTTCTACCTGATCGGAGGATTGGTGTTGTTCCAGGTGGGGACCGAGTTGGTCACACCGACGGAGGGCTGGCTGAACGTTCCGATCGACGGCGCCGTAACGGTCCCGACAGTCTGTCCGGAGCTTCCAAATGTCGTGCCTTGCTGTGCCGGCGCTCCGGAGCTTCCAATCGTGCTGCCTTGTGCACCCATTCCCGACGTCTGCTGCGCACTTGCGGCGAATGGCGCGGCGGCCAATCCGAGCGCGATGAGTGCAGCAATGGCTTGTCTCGTTCTTGTCATGACTGATCCTTTCGGGCGCGGCACTCGGCCGCTCGCTGGACGAACCGTTTGTGCGTCGAGCAACATGACAATTCCACACGTGCGAAAACGTGCCGCAACGCGACCATGCCGCCGGCTCACGATACCGCGACGGGCGACTGCGATCGAAGAGAGGCGGCTCGCCAAATCCCAAGCTCGTCGGCTGGCGCTTGCGGCGGTGATGCGCGGCCACGGAGAGCATAGGCTCGCTGCGTGAGATCGGCGCATCGCTCCGGTATCCCGTTCCGCACAAGAGCGGAATAGTCACGGGCTTTTTATTCCTTGTGACCCCTGCACGGCTAAGAAACTGAGGCCCGGCACCCCATATCCCCGATTGAATGATTTCCATCATCTGATGATGGACCAACGATCAATTGGAGCCGATATGGGCCAGGTTATTCAGTTTGTCTCGAAGTCCGAACGCGAAAGATTGCGTCTCATCCAGGAGGCGCGCGCGATCTACGACAGCATCTTCCCGCCGAATGATCCGGCCGGCGAGCCGCAGGACAAGGCGACGATCAGCCGCGCAGCCGCTGGTGACGTGGGAAATCTGGCGTGATCAAGATCATCGCTGTGCTCTGCAGCCTCTCCGCTCCCGGAAATTGCCACGAGCAGATCGTCACGACGTCGGACTTTGCCAACGTCTCGATGCAGTCCTGCCTTATGGGCGCGCCGCAGCTCGCCGAGTGGATGAACCAGCATCCGGCCGAACGGCTGGCCGGGTGGCGTTGCGTGTTCGGTCAGCAGAACGGCCGGGGCGCCTGAGACCAGAGGCCGCCTGATTGAGGCGGCCAATCCGGTTCAACCGTGACGGGCATGCTTCGCCAAGCTAGAATGGCGACGCTGCTTGGCAGAGGGGGAAGCCGGATGGAAGTCGCCAGCCTCGTTCTTCCCGTATTCGCGATCATCGTCACCGGCTGGCTCGCCGGCGAGATCGGCTATCTCTCCCGCTCGCTGGCCGACGCGCTGGTGCACTTTGCCTACAACGTCGCGATGCCGGCGCTGCTGGTCGTGACCATCGCGCAGGAGCCGGCGCGCAATCTTCTGGAATGGCGTTTCCTGCTCGCCTTCGGCGGCGGCTCCCTGCTCTGCTTCGCGCTCGTCTTCGTCGCGGTCCGCGCCGGCGGAAAGCACGACCTCGCCAGCAGCACGATCCACGGCATGGCGGCGGCGATGACCAACACAGGATTCGTGGCGCTGCCGATCCTGCACGCGATCTACGGCCAGCCCGCCGTGCTGCCCGCTGCGGTGGCGACGGTGTTCGTCGCCGCCGTGATGTTTCCGATCACGGTCATCCTGCTGGAAAGAGACGCACACGGGCCGGCGCAGCCGGCCGGCCTCGCCAAGCAGATCCTGCTCAACCCAATGGTGCTGTCGACACTGATCGGCCTGGTCTGGGCGATCACGGGCTTGCCGATTCCGGCAGCCGTTGCGGCCTATTTGAACATGATCGCCGCGGCGCTCACGCCCTGCGCGCTGTTTGCCATCGGGCTCGGCCTGTCGGTCGACGGCCTGCGATCGAACCTTGGCCCATCGTTCGCGCTTGCGGCCGTAAAACTGGTGGTGATGCCGCTGATCGTCTACGGGCTTTGCGTCATCACCGGTCTCAATCCACTCTACACCGTCGCCGCCGTCATCTGCGCGGCGGTGCCGACGGCCAAGACGGTGTACGTGCTGGCGCACGAGCACAAGGTCGAGGAGAAATTGGTCGCGGCCACCGTCTCGGTCACGACGATGCTGTCGGTCGCAACCTTGCTGGTCGCGCTCTACCTGCTCTCCGGTCTTGCGACAAGCGCGCACTGAACGCACCGCGGGCCGCCTTTTGACTCTGCCGGGCCTCTCATCATATGAGATATATCATCTTATAGAGGTTTTGAGAGCGACCGATGGTTGACGACACGTCCGACAGACCGGCAATCGAATATGGCGTCGTGCCCATCGCGGTGATGGCATCGATGTCCGGGCTTGATTTCGTCCGCGGCATCTTCACGCGACAATTACCCGAGCCGCCGATCATGCAGACGGTCGAGCCGTTCGACTGCACGGCCGAGCCCGGAATTGTCGTGATCCACAGCGTGCCCGGGCTGCGTCATTACAACCCGATCGGCTCGGTCCATGGCGGCTATGCCGCGATATTGCTGGATTCCGCGATGGGACTGGCGGTGCAGACCACCCTGCCCGGCGGCACCGGCTACACGACGCTGGAATTCAAGATCTCGTTCGTGCGCGGCATGAGCGAGGCCAGCGGCACGATCCGCACCGAGGGCCGCGTGCTCAACGCCGGCCGCCGCGTCGCCACCGCCGAGGCCCGCATCACCGATGCGAAGGGCCGGCTGCTCGCGCACGCGACGACGACCTGTCTCGTATTCGGCATCGAGAAGGCGGAAGGCTGACGGGCGACGCGACCGCTCATCGCGGGTTGGTGTTGCTCCACGTCGGAACCGCATTGGTCACACCGACCGTGGGCCAATTATACGTTCCGATCGACGGCGCGGTAACCGTCCCAACCGTCTGGCCGGACGAGCCGTACGACGCCCTCGGCTGCACCGCCGTCGATCCGACGGCGCCATAGGTCGGGGCCATCACGCTCGTGCTGTAATGATGTCTGCTCGACCGGGCCTTTTTCGCTTCGGCCGCAAACGGCGCGGCAAGCAGTCCAGTGGTGATGAGTGCGGCAATGGCGAATTTGATGCTCGTCATGGCTGATCCCTCCGTTGCTAGGGGCCCCTCGTCCCATCTGTTCATTGATTGGGAGATTTCCATAGGCACGCGTTCATAACTCCGTGCGCGGGCGATTGTGCCGCAGCGCAACTGGCGCTCAGGTCGATGCCAAATGTCTTGCACAGGCCGATCTGCCCGGCCGGGGTGATGCGAACGACGGCCGCCTTCGGATGGACCCGAATCAGCGCTAGTGCATTGCCTTCAGCGACTTCCCTGGACGCACATGGCATGACCGGCCCCGAACTGAAGCAACTCCGCAACGACCTCTCCGACGCCCTCGAGCGCAAGCTCTCTGCGGCCGACATGGCCAAACTGTGCGGATTGCCGGAGAAGGGCGGCGCCGACACCATCCGGCGCTGGGAGGTGAGCGGTCCGACGCCGGCGGCGACCAAAGTGCTGCGCGTGCTCGCGATGGCGAGCGAGCGCTATCCGATCATGGAGAAGTTCGACATCTTCGATCGTCACGACGTGCGCGAGGAAGACCGGCCCGCAAAGCGCGCGGCATTCCGCGAGCAGATGCGCGACGAGGCGCGGCGCCGTCTTGGTTAATGCGAGAGGCGCGCAGGTTACCGAAGGCGCGCCAGGTTAAGCCTTCCTTCAGCATTTCTTAAGCCGGCATTAAGCACGAAAATCATTTACAGCCCAATACGTTAGGTTGGCTGTCGCTGTGCCACGGATGTGACAGCATTTTCGTCAAAAGCGAGCTATCTGCAAAACCAACGCGGCGCGGAGAGCGCGCCTGCCGGGGACCTTGAGTGCTGGAGTTCAAGACGATGAAGAAGATTCTGTTTGCGACCGTTGCGCTGCTCGCGCTGGGCGCTGCCGCGCCCGCGATCGGTGCCGATCTCGGCAACCGCAACTACTACAAGACGCCCGCGCCGGCCTATGCCGCGCCGATCTACAACTGGACCGGCTTCTACATCGGTGCGCATCTCGGCGGTGCGTTCTCCAGCGACAACAATTTCAACGGCCTCTCCACCGGCAACAACGGCAACGGCCGTTTCCTCGGCGGCCTGCAGGCCGGTGCGGACTGGCAGTTCAACCCGAACTTCCTGGTCGGCGTCGAAGGCCAGTACTCCTGGCTGTCCGGCAACGTCGGCGCGGTGTTTCCGGGCGGCGTCGCCTACACCAACGACCAGCGTGGCCTCGGCTCGATCACCGGCCGCGTCGGCTACACCTGGGGTCCGGGCCTCCTCTACGTGAAGGGCGGCTACGCCTATTCCGACAACAATGAGAAGGTGACCGTCGGCGGCGTGCCGACCGCCTTCGTCATCACCGGCGATCACCGCAACGGCTACACCGTCGGTGCCGGCCTCGAATACATGTTCGCCCCGAACTGGTCGGCCAAGGCCGAGTACCAGTACTACAATTTCGGCGACGCGCACTTCACTGCAGGCCCGCTGGTCGGCACCGGCAACTTCACCACCGACGACCACACCATCAAGGCGGGCGTCAACTACCGCTTCAACTGGGCCAACTCGGCCGTCGCGCGCTACTGATCGCGCCTCCAAAAATCTCTTCGCAATCAAGGGCCGGCAACTTTGCCGGCCCTTTCTTTTTCGCTCTGCGGAACTAGCCAACCAATTGTGCAACTTGCGATTTTTTAACCCGCCCAAAGGATACTCCGCCGCGAAAACATAAAGATCATGGGTGGGGGAATTTCGATGGCGATCCGTCTGGGCGTTGGCCGTGTGTTCGGCCGTTTCAAGCCTCGCTTCAAGATGCCGAAATGGGGCGTGCGCGGCAGCCTGTTCGCGGCCTTCGCGGTGATCACCGCCATGGGCCTCGTGATCGCGGGCGGCGCCGGCTTCGTGTTCAATCATCTCGGCAGCACCATGATGGATCTGAGCGGCCGCGACATTCCGCGTCTCTCCGCCAGCCTTCAGCTCGCCTCACAGAGCGCAACGCTCGCGGCGCAGGGCCCGGGCCTGCTGGCATCGCCCTCCGAAGAGGCGCTGACCGAACGCACCAAGGGCGTGAAGGACATCCAGCAACTCGCCATGGCCAAGCTCGGCGAGATCATCGAGCTCGGCGCCGACAAGCAGATCGCGACCGCACTGCGCGACACCGCCAAGAGCATCGACGAAGCCACGCAGAGCCTCGTCTCGGCGGCACGCGAGCGGCTCGAGACCGGCGCGCAGCACGACAAGCAATACGAAGCGCTGCGCAAGGCCCAGCTCGCCTTCGTCGGCGCGGCCGGCCCGGCGATGCTGGATGCGCAGACGCGCCTCAACGCTATCCTGGGCGCGGCGGACGTCTCCGCTGACGACGCCACCGAAGCCGCCCGCACCGTTGCCCAGATCTCGACGGTTTCCGCCAACGGCAATCTGATGGCTGCCGACATGATGGCGGCGCTCTCGGCGAGCAACAGCGACACGCTCGAGGTGATCGAGAAGGAATTCAAGGCGACGCGCGACCGCGTCAAGTCGAACCTCGAGGACCTCCCGAACATGGCCTCGATGCAGGCCGTGCGCGACGCCGTGCAGAAGCTGTTCGCCTTCGGCGAGGGCAAGACCGGCGTGTTCAAGATCCGCCAGAAGGAGCTCGACTCCATCGACTACGGCCAGACCATCCTGGACGAGACCCGCAAGCTCAATGTCGGCCTCGGCATCAGCGTGCAGCAGCTCGTCGACGGCGTGCAGAAGGCGACCAACGCGTCGACCTTCCAGGCGCGTCAGGAGATTTCGCTCGCCACCACCGCCATGCTGGCGCTCGGCGGGCTGATGCTGGGCGGCTCGGCGCTGTTCGTCTGGCTCTATGTCGGCCGCAACATCCTGCGCCGCATCCGCGAGCTTCAGCGCGCGATGCAGCTGCTTTCGGCCGGCGACCTCGACACCGAGATCGTCCGCTCCCGGCAGAACGACGAGATCGGTGCGATGAAGGAAACGCTGACGGTGTTCCGCGACAGCATGATCGAAGCCCGGGCGCTCGCCGGCGAGCAGGACAAGGACCGTGTCGCCAAGGCCGAGCGTGCCGCGAACATGGAGGCGAAGATCGCCGAATTCGAGAGCACCGTGCGCACGGCGCTCGACAATCTCGCGCAGTCCGCCAACTCGATGCAGACGACCGCGCAGAGCATGTCGAACACCGCCGACCAGTCCAACGCGCTGGTGAACGCGGTCGCTTCCGCCGCGGAGGAGACCTCGGTCAACGTGCAGACGGTGTCGTCGGGCACCGAGCAGCTGTCGTCCTCGATCGAGGAGATCAGCAAGCAGGTGGTCACCTCGGCCGCGATCGCCAAGAAGGCGGTGGACGAAGCCGGCGCCACCGACACCACGGTGCAGAGCCTCGCCGACAGCGCCAGCCGCATCAGCGTTGTCGTCGACCTGATCCAGACCATCGCCTCGCAGACCAACCTGCTGGCGCTCAACGCCACCATCGAGGCGGCGCGCGCAGGCGAGGCCGGCCGCGGCTTCGCGGTGGTCGCATCCGAGGTGAAGAGCCTCGCAAGCCAAACCGCCAAGGCTACGGAAGAGATCCGCACCCAGATCGCCAGCATGCAGTCGGTCACGACCTCGGCGGTCGGCGCCATCCAGGGCATCGGCCGGATCATCGGCGAGATCAACGACGTCACCACCACGATCGCTGCCGCAGTCGAGGAACAGGGCGCGGCCACCCGTGAGATCGCCCGCAACATCCAGCATGCTGCCGGCGGCACCAGCGAGGTCTCCAGCAACATCGTCGGCGTCTCGACGGCATCCGCCGAGGCCGGCGCAGCGGCGACCGAAGTGCTCGGCGCCTCGGACGCGCTCCGCCGCGAAGCCGATATGCTGCGCGGAGAGATCGACGCGTTCCTCAACAACATGCGGGCGGCGTAAGGACGCCACCCGACGGCCCGTAGCCCGGATGGAGCGAAGCGTAATCCGGGACTTATCGGCGTGTAGCACCGATCCCGGATTTCGCTTCGCTCCATCCGGGCTACGGAATACGGCCGGAATGTCCGCTATGCGGGGGCGCACCAGCGTGGTTTTTCGGCTGGCGCCCCGCCCGCGCTGGGTTTAAGCCGGTAGCATGAACCCGAAATCCGACACTGTGCAGTCCTCCGCCGAGGCCCTGCGTTATCCCTGGGAACAGCATCCGGGCCCCGAAGAGGTGGTGGAGGTGCGTCCCGGCGTGCTGTGGGCGCGGCTGAAACTGCCGTTCCGCCTCAACCACGTGAACATCTACCTGCTCGCCGACGTCGACGGCTATGCGATGGTCGATGCCGGCTTCGGCAACGAGGAGACCATCGAGGCCTGGACGAAACTGTTCGAGGGCCCGCTGAAGGGCGTCAACATCACGCGCCTGATCGTCACCCACTCGCACCCCGACCATGTCGGCCTCGCGGGCTGGATCGTCGAGCGCTTCAACTGCCCGCTGGTGATGTCGCAGGTCGAATATCTGCAGTCGGTCTATCATCAGAACCGCGGCACCGAGGAGCGCCGCAACGCGCAGCGGCTGTTCTTCCGCCGCCACGGCATGGATGAATCGCTCACCGAGAAGCTGCTCGGCCGCGGCCAGGATTACCTCAAGCAGGTGTCGGTGCTGCCGCCGTCCTATCACCGCATCTCGCACGGCGACGAGGTCGTGATCGGCACGCGCCGCTTCAAGGTGATCACCGGCGGCGGCCACGCGCTCGACCAGGTGATGCTGTATTGCGCCGACGACAAGCTGTTCCTCTCCGCCGACCAGGTGCTGAGCAAGATCTCGCCGAACGTCAGCGTGTGGGCGGTCGAGCCGGATCAGAACTCGCTCGGCGAATATCTGGCCTCGCTCGCGAGCCTCACGACGACGCTCCCCTATGATCTGCTGGTGCTGCCCGGCCATGGCGTGCCGTTCTATGGCCTGAAGACCCGGATCAAGCAGCTCGCCGATCACCACGAGGAGCGCTGCCGCCTGATCGCGGAAGCCTGCCGCGAGGTGCCGCAGACCTCACGCGCCCTGGTGCCTGTCGTCTTCAACAAGCACGTGCTGGACGAGCACCAGATGGGCTTTGCCGCTGGCGAGCTCGTCGCTCATGTCAACTACATGATCGTCGAGGGTCGGCTGACGGCCGAGACCAAGGACGGCGTGCTGCAGTTCAGGACGACGTGAGTTTTTCACCTCTCCCCGGCTGCGGGGAGAGGGAGAGTATCTCACTTCATATTCGCAATCGCGTGCAGCGCCGCGATGTAGCCGAACGGTCCCAGCCCGCAGATCACACCGGTCGCCACGAACGAGATCTTGGAGTGGCGGTGATACTCGTCACGGGCGTGGATGTTGGAGATGTGGACCTCCAGCACGGGACCTTCGAATGTCTTGATCGCGTCCATGATCGAGACCGAGGTGAAGGACAGCCCGGCCGGATTGATGATGATCGCATCGGCATCCTGCCGCGCCGACTGGATCAGATCGACCAGCACGCCTTCATGGTTGGATTGGTGGAAAGCGAGCTTGAGCCCGAGCTTGGCGGCGGCTTCCTCGCAGCTCGCATTGACCTGGTCGAGCGTCGTGGTGCCGTAGATGTGCGGCTCGCGGATGCCGAGCATGTTGAGGTTGGGACCGTTGAGGATCATCACGCGCTTCATGGACAGGACCTTTCAAAGTTTTGTTTGAGCATGATCTTATCGGAAAACCGCTGCACACTTTTCCGGATCATGCTCTAGCCACCGAACCACTTGGCCGGGCCGGTGACGAGAACGGGAAACAGCGTCAGCAGGGCCAGCACGGCCAGCTGTGCGATCATGAAGGGCCAGACGCCGCGGATCAAATCGTCCATCGAGACGCGGGAGACACCGCAGACGACGTTGAGCACGACGCCGACCGGCGGCGTGATCAGGCCGATCGCATTGTTGATGATGAAGAGCACGCCGAAATAGACGGGGTCGATGCCGGCCTGCTTGACGATCGGCATCAGGATCGGCGTCAGGATCAGGATCGTCGGCGTCATGTCCAGCGCCGTGCCGACGATCACGACGATGATCATCAGGACGATGGTGAGGAGCGTCCGGTTGCCAGCGAACGGCTTGACCAGGGCCACAATCTGGTCGGAGATTTCGGCGACCGTGATCAGCCAGGACGAAACCAGCGCGGCCGCCACGAGAAACATCACGACAGCCGTGGTCTGCGCGGTCGAGACCAGCAGCGCCGGCAACTGCGCCGGCTTGAGCTCGCGATAGACGCCCATCGCCACCACCAGCGAATAGACCGCGACCACGACGGCCGCTTCGGTCGGGGTGAAGATGCCGAAGCGCAGGCCGAAGATGATGATCATCGGCAGCATCAGGGCCCAGAAGCCGTCGATCAGCGCGCGCCAGATCTCGGCGGCGCTCTTGCGCGGCAGGCGGGCCGGGTTCTCCTTGCGCACCACCCACCACCAGGCAAGGCACAGGCCGACCCCGAGCAAGAGGCCCGGCACGATGCCGGCCAGGAACAGCTTCGAGATCGAGACATTGGCGGCGACGCCGAAGATGACGAAGCCGATCGAGGGCGGGATCACCGGCGCGATGATCCCGCCGGCCGCCACGAGGCCGGCCGCACTGGCGCGATTGTGACCGGCGGCGGCCATCATCGGCACCAGCAGCGCACCGAGTGCCGCGGCGTCCGCGACCGCCGAGCCCGACAGTGAGGCCAGGATGCAGGAGGTGAGGATCGCGACATAGCCGAGCCCGCCGCGGAAATGGCCGACCAGCGCGATGGCGAAGTTGAGAATGCGGCGCGCCAGCCCGCCGGTGTTCATGACCTCGCCGGCGAGGATGAAGAACGGCACCGCCATCAGCGGAAAGGAATCGACGCCGTTGATGACGTTCTGCGCGATGATCTGGGAATCGAACATCGCCAGATACGTCATCAGCGCGATGCCGCAGATGATCAGCGCGAATGCGATCGGCATCCCGATCGCCATCGCGCCCAGCAGCGAGAAGGTGAAGACGGCGACGGTCATGCCTGGAGCTTTCCGCCGGCGGCGTCAGGAGAATGCGAGAGCTCCTCGGACTCGCTGATGGCGATGAGATCGGCATCGGCGATCTGCCCGGTCACGAGCCGGTAGAGCTCGTAGACGATGATCGCGCAGGAGGAGGCGCCGAACACGAGGCCGGCGGCGTAGAACAGTCCGACCGAAAGGCCCGAGGCCGGCGCCACCGTGTCCCAGTTCAGCACCGTCTGCTTCCACGAGCCTTCCGTCAGCAGGATGGAGGCGTAGAGCATCAGCGCGTGACTGAGGCCGTAGCAGACCTTGCGTCCAAATGGCGACAGCACCTTGACGAGGCTGTCGACGCCGAGATGGGCGTGCTCCTTCATACCGATGATGGCGCCCAGGAACACCATCCAGACGAACAGCCAGCGCGACAGCTCTTCCGAGATGGCGATGCCGGAGTTGAAGCCGTAGCGCAGCACGACATTGCCGAACACCAGCACCACCATAGCGGCCAGCAGCGCGGCGATGACAGCGCGGAGCAGCCAGAAATATGCGTTCACGATCGTTTTCATGATTTCCGGCCTGCCCTGCGTGCCGGCTCAGGGCTTCAGAGCGTGAACGCGGTCGAGCTCGCTGTTGAACAGCTTGACGATCGCCGGGTCGTAGTCGGCAGAGAATTTCTCCGCGATCGGCTTCGTCTTGGCGCGCATGCGATCGAGCTCGGCCGGCGCGATCGCGTTGACCTCCATGCCCTTGGTCTTGAGCTCGTCGATCGCCGCCGTGGCCTGCTCGCGGCTGACCTTGCGCTGGTAGTCGCGCGCCTCGATCGCGGCGTCCTGCAGGATCTTCTGCTCGTCGGGCGAGAGCCCGTCCCAGAACTTCTTGCTGATCAGGATGATGTTAGTCGAATAGGTGTGGTTGGTGACGCTGAGATATTTCTGCACTTCATAGAACTTGTTCGACAGGATCACGGAGAACGGGTTCTCCTGACCGTCGACCGTGCCGGTCTCCAGCGCGCTGTAGAGCTCGGAGAAGCTCATCGGCACCGGATTGGCGTTGAAGGCCTTGAAGGTCTCCAGATAGACCGGATTCGGAATCACGCGAATCTTGATGCCGCCGAGGTCTTCGCCCTTGGTGATGGCATGCTTGCTGTTGGTGACGTTGCGGAAGCCGAGGTCCCAATAGGCGAGGCCGACGAGGCCCTTCTCCGGCAGCTTGGCGAGCAGCGCCGCACCGAGCGGGCCGTCGAGCAAGGCGTCCGCCTGCTGCGGCGTCGAGACGATGAACGGGAAATCGATCAGCCCATAGTCCTTGACGATGCCGACCAGCGACGTCGTCGCCGGCGACTGCATCTCCTGGGTACCGGCGCGCAGCGCCGATTGCTGCTGCATCTCGCTGCCGAGCTGATTGGCCGGATATTCGCGCACCTTGATCTTGCCGCCGCTCTTGGCCGCGACGATCTCGGCGAATTTCTGCACGCCTTTGCTGACGGGATGGTCGGTGTTGTTGAGGTGTCCCCAGCGGATAGTGCGTTCCTGGATGGCCTGCGCCGAGGCCGGCCCCATCGTCCCCAAAGCGACCGCGCCGATCGCCGCCACCCACGCCAGACCTTTGAACCGAACAGGCATCGTGCCCTCCCCTGATGATCTCGTTCTTAGGGGCGGAAAGGTCTTATATGACGAAATATAAATCAACCTATATTTTGTATTTCATATGATATTATGAGAAACGCTTGATAAAGTTGCGAAATTTGTCGAAACGCACGTCCAAGACGCTAGGATGAGGCATGGACATCTCTCCCGACACGACCGCCGAGACGGTGGGCGACAGTGCCTACCGCCGCATCCGCACCGACCTGATCTTCGGCAAGCTGACGCCGGGGCAGAAGCTGAAGCTCGAGCGCATGAGCGGTGCCTACGGCACCAGCATCTCGACGCTGCGCGAGACGCTGAACCGGCTGTGCTCGGAAGGTTTTGTCGTCGCCGAGGGCCAACGCGGCTTCGAGGTCGCGCCGATTTCGGCGACCGAATTCCAGGAGATCGCGGAGCTTCGCGAGCTGCTCGAAGGCCACATGATCGAGAAATCATTCGCGGCCGGCGATCTCGACTGGGAGGCGCACATCGTCTCCGCGCATCACAAGCTCGCGGCGATGGAGCGGATGCTGCTGTCAGGCGAGCGATCCGACGCCGAGAGCTGGAAACAGTGTGATTTCCAGTTTCATCGCGCACTCGTCGCGGCCTGCGGCTCCAAGGTGCTGCTCGACGCGCATGCTGCGGTCTACGACCGCTATCTGCGCTACCAGATGATCGCCGTTGTGTTCCGCGGCGAGATGGCGGCATCCGAGCATCGCGAGTTGAAGGAGCTCGCGCTGAAGCGCGACGCCAAAGGCGCGAACAAGGTGCTGCACACCCACATCCACGATTGCGTCGCGCATGCCTTGCGCAATTCCGATTGGTTGAAGCCGGTCGTGGTCAAGGACGCGCGTGCCGAGCCGCGCAAAAGGACCAAGGCTGGTTAAGTCAGCGCTTCGGCGGATGGTGCAGAGCAACATCACATCTCGCGCGAACTTGATCGGGATCAAGTTTCAAATCGCACGATAGGGCATTTTGCCCAAATGCCCCTCACGGCCAAATGTGGGATAGCGCATAGACATTGGAGCTGGAAAAGCTCTAAGAAGATGCGCCCTTTTGGTCAGTTCCTTCTCAGGTTGCACCGATGGATTACGCCCAGTTCTTCAATTCCGCCCTCGATCGTCTGCACTCCGAGCGGCGTTACCGCGTGTTCGCCGACCTCGAGCGCACCGCCGGGCGGTTCCCGCACGCCGTATGGCACTCGCCGAAGGGCAAGCGCGACGTCGTGATCTGGTGCTCCAACGATTATCTCGGCATGGGCCAGCACCCGAAGGTGGTCGGCGCTATGGTTGAAACCGCAACCCGCGTCGGCACCGGCGCAGGCGGCACCCGCAACATCGCCGGAACGCATCATCCGCTGGTGCAGCTCGAGGCCGAGCTCGCCGACCTCCACGGCAAGGAAGCCGCGCTGCTGTTCACCTCGGGTTACGTCTCGAACCAGACCGGCATCGCGACCATCGCAAAACTCATTCCGAACTGCCTGATCCTGTCGGACGAGCTCAACCACAATTCGATGATCGAGGGCATCCGCCAGTCCGGCTGCGAGCGCGTCGTGTTTCGTCACAACGATCTCGCCGATCTCGAAGCGCAGCTGAAGGCGGCGGGTCCTAGCCGGCCGAAGCTGATCGCCTGCGAGAGCCTCTACTCCATGGACGGCGACGTCGCGCCGCTCGCCAAGATCTGCGATCTCGCCGAGAAGTACGGCGCGATGACCTATGTGGACGAGGTCCACGCCGTCGGCATGTACGGTCCGCGCGGCGGCGGCATCGCCGAGCGTGACGGCGTCATGCATCGCATCGACATTCTCGAAGGCACCCTCGCCAAGGCATTCGGCTGCCTCGGCGGCTATATCGCCGCCAACGGCCAGATCATCGACGCCGTGCGCTCCTATGCGCCGGGCTTCATCTTCACCACCGCGCTGCCGCCGGCGATCTGCTCGGCCGCGACCGCCGCGATCAAGCATCTGAAGACCTCGAGCTGGGAGCGCGAGCGCCACCAGGACCGCGCCGCGCGCGTCAAGGCGATCCTCAATGCCGCCGGCCTGCCGGTGATGTCGAACGACACCCACATCGTGCCGCTGTTCGTCGGCAATCCCGAAAAGTGCAAGCAGGCCTCGGATATGCTGCTCGAAGAGCACGGCATCTACATCCAGCCGATCAACTATCCGACCGTGGCCAAGGGCACCGAGCGCCTGCGCATCACGCCCTCGCCGTATCACGACGACGGCCTGATCGATCAGCTCGCCGAAGCCCTGCTGCAGGTGTGGGACCGCCTCGGCCTGCCGCTGCGCGAGAAGTCGCTGGCGGCAGAGTAGGCGCTTCTTTCGCCTCGCCCCGCAAGCGGGGCGAGGGTGAGCAGGCAGCTCACCCATGGCTTAACGACAACCCCAGTTCCCGCCGCAATCTGCCATTTCGCTGTCGCCTCCACCCGCCCAACGCGCTAGATTTGCTGGGAAAATGAGACCGGGCGCATGCGCGCCCAGGGAGAAGCGCGCTCGCAATGCTGCACGACTGGGGCGTGATCGCCGCGGCCTTCGGCTATATCGGCTTCCTGTTCCTGGTGGCGAGCCATGGCGACCGCCGCTCGCCGGCGGGGCACGGGCGCGCGTCCGGGCTGATCTACCCGCTGTCGATGGCGATCTACTGCACCTCCTGGACCTTCTTCGGCTCGGTCGGCTTCGCCACCCGCACCTCGACCGACTTCCTCGCGATCTATGTCGGTCCGATCCTGATGATCGGGCTCGGCGCCGGCGTGCTCCGCCGCGTGATCCAGCTCGCCAAGGCCCACAACATCACCTCGATCGCCGACTTCATCGGCGCGCGCTACGGCAAGAGCCAGGCGGTGGCGGCCACCGTGGCGCTGATCGCGATCATCGGCTCGGTGCCCTACATCGCGCTCCAGCTCAAGGCGGTGGCGTCCTCGCTCGAAACGATCCTGAGTGAGGACCAGGCGTTTTCCCACATTCCGATCCTCGGCGACATGGCGCTGATGGTGACACTGGCGATGGCCGCCTTCGCCGTGCTGTTCGGCACGCGACAGACCGATGCCACCGAGCACCAGCACGGCCTGATGCTGGCGGTCGCAACCGAATCCATCGTCAAGCTGGTCGCCTTCCTCACCGCCGGCATCTTCGTCACCTTCTGGATGTTCTCGCCGCATGAATTGATCGAGCGCGCGATGAAGACGCCGGAGGCGGTGCGCGCCATCAACTACGCGCCGTCGATCGGCAACTTCCTGACCATGACGCTGCTGTCGCTGTGCGCGATCATGCTGCTGCCGCGCCAGTTCCATGTCAGCGTGGTCGAGAATTCATCCGATGCCGAAGTCGGCCGCGCGCGCTGGCTGTTCCCGCTCTACCTCGTCGCCATCAACGTGTTCGTGATCCCGATCGCGATCGCCGGCCTTGTCACCTTCCCGTTCGGCGCCGCCGATCCCGACATGTACGTGCTGGCGCTGCCGATGGAGGGCGGCGCGGATCTGCTCAGCGTCGCCGTGTTCGTCGGCGGCCTGTCGGCAGCGACCGCAATGGTGATCGTCGAATGCGTCGCGCTCTCGATCATGGTCTCGAACGACCTCGTGGTGCCCCTGGTGCTGCAACGGCGGCCGGAGGGACGCACCGGCGGCGCCGATTTCAGCGACTTCCTGCTGCGCTCGCGGCGCCTCGCCATCTTCGCCATCATGGTGATGGCCTATTTCTACTACCGCGCGCTCGGCAACACCCAGCTCGCCGCGATCGGCCTGCTCTCCTTTGCCGCCATCGCCCAGCTTGCACCGAGCTTCTTCGGCGGACTGCTATGGCGTCGCGCCACCGCGCGCGGCGCCATCGGCGGCATGCTGGTCGGTTTCGCGGTTTGGCTCTACACGCTGTTCATGCCGAGCTTCATGGACTCCTCCACGGCCGGTATCCTGTGGCTGCAGCACGGCCCGTTCGGCATCGAGGCGCTGCGGCCGCAGGCGCTGTTCGGCGCCGATCTGCCGCCGCTGATGCACGGCGTGATCTGGTCGCTCTCGCTCAACATCCTGACCTATGTGCTGCTCTCGCTGGCACGGCGGCCGTCGTCGATCGAGCTGGTGCAGGCCGACCTGTTCGTGCCCAACACGCTCGCGCCGATCGCCCCGAGCTTCCGCCGCTGGCGCACCACCGTCACGGTGCAGGATATCCAGACCACGGTGGCGCAATATCTCGGCCCCGACCGCGCCCGGCATTCGTTCGAGGCCTTCTCGGCGCGGCGCAATGTGCGGCTCGAGCCGGCCGCGCCCGCGGATTTCGAGCTGTTGCAGCATGCCGAGCACCTGATCGCCTCGTCGATCGGCGCGGCGTCCTCGCGCCTCGTGATGTCGCTGCTGCTGCGCAAACGCACGGTGTCCGCGAAGGCCGCACTGAAACTGCTCGACGATTCCCATGCGGCGCTGCATTTCAACCGCGAGATCCTCCAGACCGCGCTCAACCATGTGCGCCAGGGCATCGCGGTCTTCGACGATGATCTGCAACTGATCTGCTCCAACCGGCAGTTCGGCGACCTTCTCAACGTTCCGCCGCACTTCATCCAGTTCGGCACGCCCTTGCGCGAAATCCTCGAATTCATGGATGTCAGCAACCCGGATGACCCGGTCGAGCGCGAGGCCATGCTGGAGCGGCGGCTTGCCGCCTACACCACCGACAGCGAGCCCTATCTCGAACGCCTGCCGGAACGCCACATGGTGATCGAGGTCCTGACCAACCGCATGCCCGGCAGCGGCTTCGTCATCACCTTCACCGACGTCACGCCCACTTTCGAGGCGGCGGAAGCGTTGGAGCGCGCCAACGCGACCCTGGAAAAGCGTGTGCGCGACCGCACCGAGGAACTGACGCGGCTCAACTCAGAGCTGGCGCAGGCCAAGAGCACGGCGGAAGACGCCAGCATCTCCAAGACGCGCTTCCTTGCCGCCGCCAGCCACGACATCCTCCAGCCGCTCAACGCGGCACGGCTCTATGTCACGAGCCTCGTCGAACGCCAGCACAATGGCGAGGAGACACGGCTGGTCGAAAATATCGACGAATCGCTGCAGGCAATCGAGGAGATCCTCGGCGCGCTGCTGGATATCTCGAGGCTCGACGCCGGCGCGATGGCAACTTCGATCTCGAGCTTCAAGATGGCCGATCTGATGCGCTCGCTGGAGATCGAGTTCGCACCGATCGCGCGCGCCAAGGGCCTCGAGCTCACCTTCGTGCCCTGCTCGCTGCCGGTCGAGTCCGACCGCTTGCTGCTGCGGCGGCTGCTGCAGAACCTGATCTCCAACGCAATCAAATACACCCCGCGCGGCCGCGTGCTGGTCGGCTGCCGCCGTCAGGGCCCCTCGCTCAAGATCTGCGTCTACGACACCGGCGTCGGCATCCCCGCGGTCAAGCGCGGCGAGATCTTCAAGGAATTCCACCGCCTCGAGCAGGGCGCGCGGATCGCGCGCGGCCTCGGCCTCGGCCTGTCGATCGTCGAACGTCTGGCGCGCGTGCTCAAGCACGGCATCGCCATCGACGGCAACAAAAGCGGCGGCTCGGTATTCTCAGTAACAGTGCCGACGGCGAAAGCGATAACCCTCACCGCCGCCGTCACCAGTGCAACGCCGCTGGCGCGCACGCCCATCGCGGGCGCGCTGATCGTCTGCATCGAGAACGATGCCGCCATCCTCGACGGCATGCGCACGCTCCTGAAGGCGTGGGACGCCGAAGTGATCGCGGTCGCCGATCCCGAAGGCGCGATCGCCGCGATCGAGGCCGCCGGCAAGCGCGTCACCGGCCTCCTGGTCGACTATCACCTCGACCGCGGCAACGGCATCGCCGCCATCCGCGATATCCGCCGCCGCTTCGGCGACACCATCCCGGCGATCCTGATCACCGCGGACCGCAGCCCGGCCGTCCAGGTCGCCGCGCGCGACGAGAAGATCGCGGTGCTCAACAAGCCGGTGAAGCCGGCCTCGCTCCGCGCGCTGCTCGGACAGTGGCGCACGCAGCAGATGGTTGCGGCGGAGTGAGACGCAGTCAGTAGTCGGTCGATACGCTGAGCGAGCGCCACCGCTCCAGCTCTTCGAGACGTTGCCGGTCCGTGGCTGCGATCGCGTTCACAGCGTCGCTGCCGAGCGCGATGCGCAAGGGCGGACGATCCATCCCGACAAGCTTCAGGACGACGGCGGCCGCCTTGGCGGGATCGCCGGGCTGGCGGCCGTCGTAATCGCGCTGCATCCTGACGGCGGCCCCGACGACGGCGTCGTACTCGGCGCGCCCCTCATCGGTCGCATGCGCGGCCTGCGCAAATCCTGTCCGGAAGCCGCCGGGCTCGACGATCGTCACATGGACGCCGATCAGCGTCATCTCGCGCGCGAGCGACTCCGAAAAACCTTCGATTCCCCATTTCGCAGCCGAATAGGCCGCGCGTGCCGGCGCGCCGATCCGGCCGCCGACAGACGAGACCTGCACGATGTGTCCGCGGCGCTGCCGGCGCAGCACGGGGATGGCGGCCTTGGTGACGATGATGGTGCCGATCAAATTGGCCTCGATCTGCCGCCGGAACGAGTCCAGGCTCGTGTCCTCGACCGATCCGAGATCGCCATAACCGGCATTGTTCACGACCGCATCAAGGCCGCCGAACGCTGTCACGGCGAGGTCGATGGCTGCTTGCGCGGCGGCCTCATCGGTGACGTCGAGTCTTGCGAGCCGCAGTCTCTCACCGAAGCGTTCACGCAAGGGTGTGAGCGGGGTGAGATCCCGGGCGGTGGCAACCACCTGGTCTCCCGCGGCGAGCGCCGCTTCCGTGATGGCACGCCCGAGCCCGCGAGAGCTGCCGCTGATGAACCATGTCTTCATATCTGCCTCCGCAAGACCTCAAGGCGCAAGCCGGGTGAAAACGTAATCGCGGCTCTTGGCGCGGGCTTCGTGACAGCCCCAGCAGGTGCGGTGCTGGGCCTCGTCGACCGGCTTGCCATTGATGAAACGGCCAAAGCCCCAACCTCCGGTCGAGGCATATTTCCTGGAATCCTTGACCATGACCTGCACCGTCGTCGCGGCGCCGGGGATCGTCGCGGATGCGAATTCCGGCGACTGTTTCCGCTTCCAGGCGCGCTTGACCAGAATGGTGCCGTCGGGGAACGGGAGCTTTCCGGCCTGATAGGCGTCGATAGCGGCTTGGTTGCCGACCACGGCACGAAGCTCGTCGAGCGGTGCGGCCTCTTCGGCCGGCGCAACCAGCTCCCACTGCTTGTAGCCCTCAGGGATTGTGACACCGAAGATCGGCGAAGCGTCTGCCGTGTTGCTCTGCGCCGGGCCCTCGGCAAGCGCGATCGAGACGAGGTAGGGCACGCAAGTCAGGAGAATAACGAGAAGCAGCACGGCCAAAGTAATCGCCTTCGCGTAGGATCGCTTGTTCTTTTCAGATTCGATTGTCGTCATGACGCTTCTTTAAGCTGGGATCGCAACACATCCCCGGTCCAGCCGCGCCGGACCGGGGCATTGAACGAATCACGCGCCGTCGGCGTCGATGACGGCCTTGGCGAAGGCCTGCGGCGCTTCCTGCGGCAGATTGTGACCGATGCCGCCGGTGATCAGGCGGAAGTCATACCGGCCTCTGAATTTCTTGGCATAGGCACTCGGATCGGGATGCGGCGCGCCGTTGGCGTCGCCTTCCATCGTGATCGTCGGCACTTCGATGAAGGGCGCCGCCGCAAGTTTCTTTTCGATCTCGTCGTACTTCGCTTCGCCCTCGGCGAGCCCGAGCCGCCAGCGGTAATTGTGGATCGTGATCGCGACGTGATCCTTGTTGTCCAGCGCCGCCGCACTGCGGTTGAAGGTGGCATCGTCGAACTTCCATTGCGGCGAAGCGAGCTTCCAGATCAGCTTCGCGAAATCGTGCGTGTACTTCTCGTATCCGGCACGGCCGCGCTCGGTCGCGAAATAGAACTGGTACCACCATTGCAGCTCGGCCGACGGCGGCAGCGGGGCGCTTCCCGCGGCCTGGCTGGAGATCAGATAGCCGCTGACCGACACCAGTGCGCGGCAGCGATCCGGCCACAGCGCGGCGATGATGTCGGCGGTGCGCGCGCCCCAGTCGAAGCCGGCGACGACCGCCTTCTTGATATCGAGCTTGTCCATCAGCGCGATGATGTCGACGGCCAAGGCCGCCGGTTCGCCGTTACGCGGCGTCTCGCTCGAGAGGAACTGCGTCGAGCCGTAGCCGCGCAAATACGGGATGATGACGCGATAGCCGGCCTTCGCCATGATCGGCGCGACGTCGACGAAGGCGTGGATGTCGTAGGGCCAGCCGTGCAGCAGGATCGCGACGGGACCGTTCGACGGACCAGCCTCGGCATAGCCGACGTTGAGGACGCCGGCGTCGATCTGCTTGATCGGACCGAAGGATGCGTTCGATGCCTGGGATCGCGGCGCCTTCGTTTCGGCGCGGACGAGGTCGATCACGCCGAGACCGGCGGCGACGGTTCCTGCGGCGACGCCAAAGAACTTGCGACGATGCTGGTCGATGAGCTGCTTCATGATGGTGCTACCTTGTTGATTAGTGATGGTCAGATCAGTGCGACCGTGACGTCGATGTTGCCGCGCACGGCCTTGGAATAAGGACAGGTCTGGTGCGCCTCATCGACGATGCCGCGCGCGACCTCGCGATCGAGGCCCGGCAGGCTGACATTGAGGCGCGCCTGGAGCGTGTAAGCTCCATCATCGACAAGAAGGTCGATTTCCGCATCGATCGCACTTTTTCTCGGAAGCACGATGTTCCGCTTGCGCGCGGCGATCTCCATCGCGCCTTCGAAACATGCCGACCAGCCGGCCGCGAACAATTGCTCGGGATTGGTGCCGATGCCTGCGCCGCCCGGCGGCGACAATTTTACATCGAGGCGGCCGTCGGAGCTACGCGAGATGCCGTCGTGTCGTCCGCCGCTGGTGTGGATGTTGGCCGTGTAGAGCAGTTTTGCCGCTTGCGTCATGATCGTCTCCTTGCCGACACGCAACTGACTATCAGCCGCCTTCGCCAGGCACCCGTTGGGACTTGTGAGAAGTTGTGAGGCCGGCAGGGAACCCGGTTACGAGACCTGCAAACGCGGTCTGATGCCGATGCAAAGCCGGCCTTGCCGGATCGCAGCCCGCTGGCTATCCGGTTTGCCAAATGAGCAGATTTCGCGATGACTGAACCGGCCGCGCCCGCGGCAGCGACATTGTCGTTCGGGCCATTCACCGTGAAGCCGCATGAGCGGCTCGTGACGCGCGACGGCGTCGCGCTGCCGATGGGTGCCAAGAGCTTCGATACACTGATCGCACTGATGTCGCGGCCAAACGAGGTCGTCAGCAAATGGGACCTGATGGCACAGGTCTGGCCCGGCATGGCTGTCGAGGAAACCAACCTGCGCTTTCACGTCGCAGCGCTTCGCAAGGCGCTCGGCGACGGCAAGGACGGCGCCCGCTACATCACCACGCTCTCCGGCCGCGGCTATTGCTTCGTGGCGCCTATCTCGCGGGCGAATGTCGCAGCCGAGCCGCACCCTGCATCGCGAGCGAACCTGCCGCCCGTAAAACTACCTAACCGCCTGCAACGGATGGTGGGGCGCGATGATGCGATCGCCGCCGTGTCCGACAGGCTCATGATCTCGCGCTTCGTCACGATCGCCGGGCCCGGCGGCGTCGGCAAGACCGCCGTTGCCGTCGCGATCGCACACGATCTGCTCGAGACCTTCGCCGATGCCTCACATTTCGTGGATCTGGCCGCACTCAGCGATCCCGATCTCGTGATCACGTCGATCCTGCTGATGCTGGGCCTGCCGGCGCAGGCCGACGATCCCCTGCCGGCGCTACTCGCGCATCTGCGCGACAAGCGGATGCTGCTGATCCTCGACAATTGCGAGCACGTCATCGCCGCTGCGGCGCCGCTGGCGGCGGAGATCTTCCACGCCGCGCCGCACGTCCACATCCTCGCCACGAGCCGGGAGCCGCTGCGCGTCGAGGGCGAGCAGGTCTATCGGCTGGCGCCGCTTGCCGTTCCACCCGACGATCCCGCACTGACGGCGGCTGCTGCACAGACCTACCCAGCGCTCCAGCTCTTCCTCGAACGCGCCACGGCCGGCGGCGCGCAGATCGCGCTCGACGATCGCAATGCGGCGATCGTCGCGGGGATCTGCCGTCGGCTCGACGGCATGGCGTTGGCGATCGAGCTTGCCGCCGGAAGGGTCGAAGCCTACGGCCTCGAGCAGACCGCGGCGCTGCTCGACGAGCGCCTCAATCTGCTCTGGCAGGGCCAGCGCACCGCGCCGCCGCGGCAGAAGACGTTGCAGGCGACGCTGGACTGGAGCTACGGGCTCTTGTCCGACACCGAGCGCCTCGTGCTGCGCCGGCTTGCGGTCTTCGCCGGCCATTTCACCATCGACGCCGCGCTCGACATCGTGCCGGACGAGCGGGTCGACCGCGCCCGCCTGTTCGACGCCATCGACAGCCTTGTCGCCAAGTCGATGGTCGCACCGCGCCCCATCGGCGCCATGATGCGCTACCGCCTGCTCGATACGACACGCGCCTATCTGATCGAGAGCGAGCCGGATGACGCGGCGCTTTCCGCCCGCCACGCGACCTATTACCGGCGATGGCTGGAGCAGGCCGGCACGACATGGGCGACGGTGCCGAGCGCCGACGAGCGCGCGATCCATTTCTCCGCGCTGCACAACGTGCGCGCCGCGCTGGACTGGTGCTTTGGCGCGAACGGCGATGCGGGCATCGGCATCGCGCTCGCCGCGGCAGCAGTACCGATCTTCCTCGCGATGTCCCTGCTGATCGAATGCCGGCGCTGGTCGGAACGGGCGCTGCTTGCGATCGATCCATCTTCGCGTGGCGGCACCGAGGAAATGCACATCCAGGCAGCGCTCGGGCTGACCTTGATGTTCACGCGAGGCGGCAGCGAGGCGGCGCTCGCCGCGCTGCGCAGGAGCCTTGCGATCGCCGAGGCGCGCGGCGACGCACCGAACCAGCTCCAGCTGCTCGGCCGCATGCACATCTTCCACGAGCGGATGGGACAGTTCGACGCTGCGCTCGGCTATGCGCGTCAGAGCCTCGCGGTCGCCGAAAAGCTCGGCGATGCCGCCTCCCTCGCCCTCGCCCATTCGCTCCTCGGTGTCTCCTTGCATCTGGCCGGCGAACATCGCGACGCACTGACCATGCTGGAGGCCGCGTGGAAGGGGCCGGGCACGGAGCGCATCAGCACGGTGTACGGCTTCGACCACCGCAACCGCGCCGGCATCTCGCTTGCGCGCGAGCTGTGGCTGCAGGGCCGGCCCGCGGATGCGCAACAACTGGCGCTGCAGACTGTCGCCGAAGCCGCACAGATGGATCATCCGATCACGCTCTGCATCGCGCTGATCTGGCTGGTGTCGATCGATCTCTGGAGCGGTGAGCTCGACAGTGCGGACGCGAACATCGACCGCTTCATCGCCCATGCCGATTCGCACGCGATGGGCCCCTATCTCGCAGCCGGCCGCGGCGTCAAAGGCGAGCTCGCGATCCGGCGCGGCGACGCCGCAGGCGGCGTCGAGACGATACAAGCCTGCCTTCGCGAGCTTCACGATGCCGGCTATGAGCTGCTCACCACGACATTCAACATCGCGCTGGTTCATGGCCTTCTGGCGCTCGGGCAGGTCGAGCCAAGCGCACGCCTGATCGACGAAGCCATCCGCCTCGTCGAGCGGAGCGGCGACCATCTCTACATGCCCGAACTGCTGCGGATAAGAGGCAGAGTCCTATTGTCGTTGCCGGAGCCCAATGTGGAGCAAGCAGAAGCTCACTTCATGCAATCGCTTGATCTGAGCCGCCGCAAAGGTGCAAGAGTCTGGGAGTTGCGAGTAACGATTGATCTTGCAAAGCTTCTAGCCGAACGCGGTCGGCACGAGGAAGCGAGGCGATTGCTTCGATCGGCGCTCGAAGGCCTGGCGGACGGCTCGGAGACGGCAGATATCAGGGCCGCTAACAGCCTGTTGAGCATGACCTAGATGGCGCGGCTTCGGCGAGCCTTACCGGCCCAGCTAATGCAGGGAGGCGAGGAATGTACGCAGCAGAATGAATAACAAATACGCGCCCCAAGCACCGCCCGCGACCCAGCGAATGGCAAGGATGATCCGACCGCGCATACTGATATGCGGCCGGATCCGGCCAAACAACTCGCTTCCCCAGACATGTAAGAGATTTTCCTGCAGCTTGTTGGCGACTTCATTATAAGCATACGCGCCGGAGGCCGGCGAAGACCATCCATGAACGGTCAGTTCTCGGAAGCTGTTCATGGTCCGCCCGTCGAACGTAACCCGGCTCTGATAAGCGATGCCGGGCGCCTCCAGCCGATGTATCCAGCCGTCACCAGGCCAGCGCCGTGGCATATGCACCCTCATCAGATTGGTGACCTTGCGCGGCCGGCCAAGGAATATCTCGGTCTCGCGCCGAACTTCGGCGAGCGGACGAAGCTCATGCACCGTCGCCATGTCAGCAACGGCAAACACCAGCGGCGAATTGGCGCCGCCGGTTTTCCAGCCGCCTGGAATGGTGAGCTTCAACACCAGCGAAACCGTATTGCGGAGGCGATCGTCATGAATCTCGATCGGAGCGGCCTCGGCAACGCCGGGCCAGACGGATTGCCATTCCTTCAGCATGGCATCGACGTAGCCGCCGGTGCCCTCATTGGCGAACCGGTTGCGCATCCCGTCGGCATACCAAGACGTGAAGTCGATCGTTCGATCCACGGTGGCAGGCGAGTCGCGCCGTGGACCTAGCGTGATCTCGTCCTCCCAATGAAGTATCTGGATCGGCTCTTCGCTCCCCATCTGTTCCAGCTCGACCGTCTCGCGCGTGAGCGGCAGTGCCCAGCCGGGATGGGGCTGATAAATATCTTCCAAGCGACCGCACTGTATCGACAGCGTCGGGTCGAGCCAATAACTCCGCCCATCGAGCCGCAGGCGCGCGATGCAATGATTGAAGACAGCTGCACTCGGGAGGAAATCCCTGAGCGCGTAACCGTGGGTCGTCGAGACCAGCGCCGCACAGGCATCGAGGCCCAGCCGGCGCGCGCCGGCCACATAGAGTGTCGATGCATCCTTGCAATCGCCGAAGCGCGTGCTCCAGATCGTCTCGACCGGCCGCGGCGTGAGCCCGCCCTCGCCGACCGAGAAGGCAAAATAGCGGAGCTCCCGCTGCACGAAGCGCAACCATTCGGCAGCCCTCTCGCTCGACTCGGCGTGCTCTCGCCCAATGCGGTCGACTTCCTCTGCAAGCGCGTCGGGAAGACCTTTCGCCTCGTAGTGGGGTGACAGCAGCGCAGCCACATCATTCCAGCTCTCGAACTCGCTCAACTGCAGCGAAGGGTGCAGAAGAACCCAGGGTGGCGTGAGGTCCTCCGGATCACGGCGCTTCTGACCCGTCAGTTGCCAACGCAGATCCTCGATCCCGTCGGTCGTACCGGCATGCGGTTGCGGCGGATCGTTGAAGCTCTTGAAGCTTATATTGCGCGCGACCGGCCGACGCAGGCGCTGACGTACCTCATAGAACGGATTGACGCGGTCGAAAGTGATCCACGAGTGGTACTTGCCGTTCAGTACCGGTACGCCGCCGTAGATCGTGAGGCTGAACTCCACGATGTCGTCGATCCGCACGTCGGGCACCAGCAGCGACACAGTCAGACGGCCGTCGAACACCAGACGCTCGAGATTGCTCTCCCGGCGCAGGATCTGGAAGGCCTCGGGCCGCGCATGCTCGATGCACTCGCCTCCGCGAATGACGCGAATGAAGTGCACTTCGAGCCGCTGATAGCCGGGATCGAAATCCACGACGAAATGCGCCACCCGCTCGGCACCTTCGCGGGTCAGTACACTTTGGGCGACCCGATAATGCCAGGCGACGGCGTTAGTGGAGAGATCAGTTTGAGCATCGAACAGCAGCCGGCATGTGCCATTTGCGATGCACGCGGCTTCCGTCTCGGGGATGGGAAAGCGGTAGGGCTGGTGATCGACCCATTCCGGCACCGGCGCACAATCTACGAGATCACGCGCATTCCATTCCAGCCCCACGCCCCTGCTCCGGCACGACATTCCATTTGACGCGGAAGTTGTAGCAAATGGATGTCGCAACGCAACACGCGCGACTCGGATTTCCCTTGAAGTGATTTAACGAAGAAAGCCGACACCTACCCCGTCGGTGTGCCCTGCTTCCACTGGCCGCCGGCGATCCTTGCAGCGGCGATCACCGCCTGGGTGCGGCTCTCGACGCCGAGCTTTTGCAGGATCGCCGAGACATGCGCCTTGATGGTGGCTTCGGAGACGCCGAGCTCATAGGCGATCTGCTTGTTGAGCAGACCTTCGGACAGCATCATCAGCACCCGGACCTGTTGCGGCGTCAGCGTCACCAGGCGGTCGCGCAGGCGCGTCATATCGGGGTCGGCGGCGGCCGACAGGTCGGTGTCGGCGGGAACCCAGACGTCACCCTCCATCACCTTGAGGATGGCATCGCGCAGCGTCTCGACGCCGAAACGCTTCGGGATGAAGCCGGAGGCGCCGAAATCGAGCGAGCGGCGGATCGTGGCACTGTCGTCGGAGGCGGAGACGATCACCACCGGGATCGCCGGATATTGCGCGCGCAGATAGATCAGGCCGGAAAAGCCCGATATCCCGGGCATCGAGAGATCGAGCAGAACCAGATCGACGTCGGAGGTCTGTTCCAACAGCTTGGTCAGATCCTCGAACGATCCGGCCTCGTCGATCCTGGCCGAGGTCAGGACGCCAGCCACCGCCTGCCGCAATGCATCGCGGAACAGGGGATGATCATCGGCAATGACAAGATGGGTCGAGGGAGCGTTCATCGTTCTCTTGGTCAATCGCACCGGGCCAGTAAGCCGGCCCGGGGCCTTGGTCAATTCTTTCCCGGCCGGCCGTGGCATGCAAGTGGACATTATCCCTTTGCTGCAACGGGGTTAACCCATGGACCAGCACTATCATGCCGGAGCCGGGGCCCCGCACCGTCAGGTGCGCGTCAGTGCGCAAAGCCGAAAGTCGTATTGGGGCAGGTTTCACGCCGATGTTACCTTGCCGTTAAGACCCAGGTTGATCCGGCTTGCCCGGACAGCCGGGGCGCGGGGAAACGCATTTCGGGAGCGCACGCACAATGTCCACAATGGCTGCAACGTCGGCTCGATCGACCGGCATGACGAAGGATGAGCGGTTCGTCATCCTCGCATCGTCGCTCGGCACCGTCTTCGAGTGGTACGACTTCTACCTCTACGGATCGCTGGCCGGCATCATCGGCACGCAGTTCTTCACGATCGCCGGCGCCGACGGCAAGCCGATGTTCGACCAGGCCACGCGCGACATCTTCGCGCTGCTGGCCTTTGCTGCGGGCTTCCTCGTCCGCCCGTTCGGTGCGATCGTGTTCGGCCGCGTCGGCGACATCGTCGGCCGCAAATACACCTTCCTCGTCACCATCCTCATCATGGGTCTTTCGACCTTCATCGTCGGCCTCCTGCCCGGCGCGGCCCAGATCGGCATCGCGGCGCCGATCATTCTGATCGGCCTGCGCCTGCTGCAGGGCCTGGCGCTCGGCGGCGAGTATGGCGGTGCTGCAACCTACGTCGCGGAACACGCGCCGCAGGGCAAGCGCGGTTACTACACCTCCTTCATCCAGACCACAGCGACGCTCGGCCTGTTCCTGTCGCTGCTGGTGATCCTGTTCACCCGCTCCGCCACCGGCGAGGCTGCCTTCGCCGGCGCACCCGGCTCCTATTGGGGCGGCTGGCGCATTCCGTTCCTGGTGTCGGTCGCACTGCTCGGCATCTCGGTCTGGATCCGTCTGCGCCTGAACGAATCGCCGGTGTTCCAGCGCATGAAGGAGGAGGGCAAGGGCTCCAAGGCGCCACTGACCGAAGCCTTCGGCACCTGGAGCAACGCCAAGATCGTGATCCTGGCGCTGCTCGGCCTGACCATGGGCCAGGCCGTGATCTGGTACACGGGCCAGTTCTATGCGCTGTTCTTCCTGCAATCGATCCTGAAGGTCGACGGCTACACCGCCAACCTCCTGATCGCCTGGTCGCTGCTGCTCGGCACCGGCTTCTTCCTGGTGTTCGGCGCGCTGTCGGACAGGATCGGCCGCAAGCCGATCATCCTGTCGGGCTGCCTGATCGGCGCCCTCACCTTGTTCCCGATCTTCAAGATGATCTCGAGCAACGCCAACCCGGCGCTGGAAAAGGCCTATGAGTCGGTGAAGGTCCAGGTGGTGGCAGATCCCGCGAGCTGCGGCGATCTCTTCAACCCGGTCGGCACCCGCGTGTTCACCGCGCCTTGCGACACGGCACGCGCCTTCCTCGCCCAGTCGTCGGTGAAGTACGCGACCGTTCCGGGACCTGCCGGTGCGGTGAAGATCGTCGTCAACGACAAGGAAGTGCCCTACACGGACGCCAAGACCTCGAACCCCGCGATCACCGCGGCGGTGCAGGCGGCGGGCTATCCGAAGGTCGGTGATGCCGGCATCGTCAAGATGGCGCATCCCTTCGACATCTTCCGTCCGCAGGTGTCGGCGGTCATCGCGCTGCTGTTCATCCTCGTGGTCTACGTGACCATGGTGTACGGCCCGATCGCGGCGATGCTGGTCGAATTGTTCCCGACCCGCATCCGCTACACCTCGATGTCGCTGCCGTATCACATCGGCAACGGCTGGTTCGGCGGCCTGCTGCCCGCGACCGCTTTCGCGATCACGGCCTCGACCGGCGATATCTACTCCGGCCTCTGGTATCCGGTGATCTTCGCGGCCATCACGGCGGTCGTCGGCTTCTTCTTCGTGCCCGAAACGAAGGACGTCGACATCAGCAAGATCTGATCGCCTCGCAAGGCGCTTGAAGAAAACCGGCCGCGGATCGCTCCGCGGCCGGTTTGCTTTTGGCGTCCTACTGATTGCCGCCGATGAATTGCAGCACCACCTCGCGCCGGTGCGGACGAGCGCGGTGCTCGATCAGATAAATCGCCTGCCACGTACCGAGCGCGAGCTTGCCGTTCAGGACCGGGACCTAAAGCGAGGTCTGCGTCAGCATCGTCTTGATGTGGCCGGGCATGTCGTCCGGCCCTTCGGTGTCATGGGTCCAGGCCGCATTTTCAGGCGCCAGCCGCGCCAGCGTGGTGGCGAGATCGACCAGCACGGACGGATCGGCGTTCTCCTGGATCGTCAACGACGCCGAGGTATGGCGGATGAACAGCGTCAAGGCGCCGTCGCGCGCGCGGACCTCGGCGATGAATTTGGCAGCTTCGCTGGTGAGATCGGTGAAGCTGCGGCCGTGTGTCTGCACGGTCAGCAGCGACGAAGCGATGGTGGTGGCCTGCACCGACGATGGCGCCGAGCGGGTGACGGATTTGGCCGATGTCATCAAATTCTCTCAACTCGGAAAGTGCCGTAGGGTGAGCAAAGGCGCGTACGCGCCGTACCCACGTCTTCCTTCATTGTTGTAGAACCATGGTGGGCACGGCGTAAGAACGCCTTTGCCCACCAACGGCAGCTCAACGCGTGGAGAGCGCGACGGGGTCCTCAAATCTTCCCCGACACGTCCTTCTGGACGCGATTGGCCATGTCGATCAGCCGGCGCCAGGCCTTTTCCAGGAATGACATCACGCGGTCCATGTCCTGGTCGCTCGGCAGCGGGATCTCGATCTTGCGGTCGCCTTCGGCGGCTTTCGGCTCGGCCTTCTTGAGCGGGTCGGATTTCGGCAGCGGCTCGTCGATCTTGCCCGACACAGTCGGCCCCGCCGCGATCTGCCCCTTCAGCTTCTCGACCTCGGACTGGAGCCGGCCGATCTCGGCGTCGAGCGCGGTGCGTTCGTCGGGCACCGCGTAGCAGGCCCAGCCGGCACCATTCTTGGTGCAGGTCGACACCGTGCCGGTGCGGGTGTCGAGCCGCAGCACGCCTTCCGGGATCGGTGTCATGCTGTAACGGCCGTTTTCGCTATCGGGGCCGGACTGCGCGGCCACGAGGCCGCCGCCAACGGTCATCACCATGGCGAACGCAGCCGCCGCAAACCAGGATGCCGTGCAAGATGCTGTGGATGACGTCGCAGGTCTCATCGCGCTCTCCGCCACGACGCGCAGGTGGCCCATCCTCATTCTACACTTTGTTCTACACTTGGGCGTCCAAATCCGCCGCCGAAAACACAGCCATTCAATCAACGAGCGCGGCGGCCGGTTTGATCCCGCCAGGCGGACAAAACAGCGGCCTCATTCGCCGTTCCCGCGGAGAGCTGCTGCGGTGCGGCGTCACGCTGTGTGCAGCGCCGCCCGACAGGCCAATATCATCAAATAAATCAGGTACATAATAGAAAGCGACGCAATCGTGACTTGGCTTGACTTGATTATAGGCCATCAGTATGGTCCGCGCGGCTTTTGAGGGTGGCGGGCGTAATTTCCATTCAGCCGCGGCGTTTCGGGTCTTCGTTGCATGACACAGGGCACGGGGCACGGCGAGAATGGGGATCGCGATAGATCGTCCGAGGAAGCTGCGCTTTCCGATCGGCTCGGAAATCTCGATCAGCGGTTGTCCGAATTTCGCGACCGCAGGATCAAGACCGAGCAACCCGCAGGTGACGGTGAAGACGGAGCGGCCAGAGCCTCGGCGATGGCGCTTGGTTTTCGGTTATCCTCCGAGTTGGTCGCCGGTGTCGCTGTCGGAGCGGGGATTGGCTGGGGGTTCGACCGCTTGCTGTCGACGTCGCCCTTCGGATTTATCGTGTTCCTGCTGCTGGGCTTCGTGGCCGGCGTGGTGAATGTGGTGAGGTCGGCGGGCGCGGGTCAAAACAGGCGCGGTGGTTCTTAGGCGATCCGCACAGGAGAGGAATGATCGCGCCGGTTTCGCCGGTGCGGGCCGGCCCGGCCGGCAGACCGAGACCAGCCGGCATCGCCCGGCAGACCAAGAGATGCCGCGCCGATGAAAATCGATCCGATCCACCAGTTCAACATCGAGCCTCTCTTCACGATCGGCCATATCGGCAATCAGACGATCGCCTTCACGAATTCATCGCTCTACATGCTGGTGGCGGTCGCCATCATCTCGATCCTGATGCTTGCCAGCGGCACGCAACTGGTTCCCGGGCGCCTCCAGTCGGTCGCCGAGATCTCCTACGAATTCGTCGCCTCGACCATCCGTTCGACGGCCGGCGCGGAAGGCATGAAGTTCTTCCCGCTGATCTTCTCGCTGTTCATGTTCATCTGCGTCTCGAACCTGGTCGGCATCATCCCCTACACCTTCACGATCTCGAGCCACCTGATCGTCACCGTAGGACTGGCGCTGCTGGTCTTCTTCACCGTGCTGATCTACGGCGTCGCCAAGAACGGCCTGAAATTCTTCTCGATTTTCGTTCCTCACGGCGTCCCCGGCTATATCCTGCCGCTGGTCATGTTCATCGAGATCCTATCGTTCTTCCTGCGGCCGGTCTCGCACAGCATTCGTCTGTTCGCCAACATGCTGGCCGGCCACATCGCGCTGAAGGTGTTTGCGGGCTTCGTCGCCATGCTGGGCTTCTCCCTCGGCGCCATCGGCTGGGTCGGCGGCGTGCTGCCGCTGGCGCTCACGATCGCGCTGTACGCGCTCGAGATTCTGGTCGCGTTCCTGCAAGCCTATGTGTTTGCGATCCTGACCTGCATCTACCTCAACGACGCCATTCATCCGGGACACTGAGCGGTCCGGGGAATTTCCACCCACAACCCAATCTTTCTTCCAAGGAGTCTAAAATGGATCCGGCAGCAGCAAAACTTATCGGCGCGGGCATCGCATGCATCGGCATGGGCGGCGCGGGCGTCGGTGTGGGCGTGATCTTCGGCAACTACCTCGCCGCGGCCGTCCGCAACCCCTCGGCCGCTCAGGGCCAGTTCGGCAACCTGATCTTCGGCTTCGCCGTGACCGAAGCGCTCGGCATTTTCTCGCTGCTGATCGCGCTGCTTCTGCTGTTCGTTTTCTGAGAACGACTTCTTTCGCGCCGCTTCATCCGAAGCGGCGCGTGACAGCAACGGGAGTACTCCATGGCTGAGAGTCATGGCAGCGCAAAAGGTCCGGCGGCGGGCGCTCACACCGAGGCTGACGGTGGTCACCACGGTGGCGGGTTTCCGCCGTTCGAGAGCAGCACCTTCGCTTCACAGCTGGTGTCGCTCGCGATCTTCTTCGTCCTGCTTTACGTCATCGTGTCCAAGCTCGCTCTGCCCAAGGTCGGCGGTGCGATCGAAGCGCGTCAGAACAAGATCGAGGGTGACCTCGCCGAAGCGCAGACGCTCAAGGATCAGTCCGAGGCGGCGCTGAAGGCCTATGAAGGCGAGCTCGCTTCGGCGCGTTCGCGGGCGCAGGCGATCGGCAACGAATCCCGCGACAAGGCGAATGCGCAGGCGGAAGCCGAGCGCAAGATCCTGGAAGAGCAACTGGCGGCCAAGCTCGCCGAGGCGGAGAAGACCATCGCCTCGACCCGCGCGACCGCCATGGGCAACGTCCGCGGCATCGCGGCCGATGCGGCTGGCCAGATCGTGCAGCAGCTCGCCGGCGTCGTTCCGGATGCGGCGTCGGTCAATGCCGCCGTTGATGCGTCCTTGAAGGGTTAGTCGATATGTTCTTCGATCCTGAAACCTGGGTCGCCATCGCCTTCGTGATCCTGATGGTCGTGTTCGGCTATCTCGGGGTCTTCAAGTCGGCGCTGACGGCACTCGACCATCGCGCCGAGCGCATCAAGGCCGAGCTCGACGACGCGACGCGCCTCAAGCAGGAAGCCGCCAAGGTGCTGGCCGACTACAAGGCGCGCAGTGCCTCGGCCGAACGCGAGGCCGCCGACATCATCGCCAACGCCAAGGCCGAAGCCGAGCGCATCGCGACCGAGGCCAAGGCGAAGATGGAAGACTTCGTCGCCCGCCGCACCAAGACCGCGGAGAGCAAGATCGCGCTCGCCGAAGCCCAGGCGCTGGCCGATGTCCGCGCCGCAGCCGCGGAAGCCGCCGTCCAGGCCGCCTCCACGATCCTGTCGCAGTCGGTCAAGGGCCAGGTTGCCGACGACCTGCTCACCAAGGGCATCACCGAGGTTCGGCAGAAGCTGAACTGAGGGCGCAGCCTTCACCAATCAAAAAGCCGGCGCGATGAGCGCCGGCTTTTTTGTTGGGCTGAATGGCGCTCGTGTCCCGGACGCGGCGCGGGACCTTGCCTTACTTCTTCTTCCCCCGCGCCTTCGGCTCCGGCGTGAGTGCCTGCGGGTCGAAGCCGACATAGAAGATGTAGGAATCGGCGACCGAAGGTGCGGGCACCGGGTAGGTCAGATCCTCAGCAACGAAGGTGAAGGGCACGCTGCCGCCGTCGGTCATCTCGACCGTGGTCCGGTAGGCCTTTGAGGCGATGACCTTTTCGCCGACGCCGCCTTGCACCACTGCGATACGCAGCGGCACCTCGACCGTGGCGGGCGCACCCGCGGGACCGGCAATGACGCGGCCCTGGATGCCGATCCGGGCCGTGATCCCACCGGCACTGCGGGCGCATTCGCGTGCCATCTTGGTAACCGAAGCCTGGAAGCGGATATCGTTGCCGACGGCCGGCTTGCCGGTAGCGCCGACTGCATAGGTCGAGGCTCCCGCACGCACCGTGACCTGCGGACAATCGAGGTCGTCTTCGGGCGGCTGACCGGGCGCAGGCGCCGGCTTGGGCGGGGCCGGCTCGTCGGACTTGCCGCCGAACAGATCCTTGAAGCGGTCGGTCAACGACTGGGCCGCCACCGGCGAGACCGCCGCAAGCGACACCGACAAAGCCAGCGCGATCGCCGGCACCCGCCGCAGCACATTCCGCGATGACCGAAGCTGCTTCACCATCAAAGCCCGTACTCCATGACAAAATCCCGGCCGATCGCCGGTAGGCCCTGCGGGTTATATCGTCAAAATCGGCGAACCCAAGGCAGCAAACAGGGCAGCCAAGAGACTTTGGTCACAGGAATGAACGGCTCAGCCGCGGAAATCCTCGTGCAGCAGGCCAAACAGCAGATGGTCCTGCCAGACCCCGTTGATGCAGAGATAGCGACGCGCCAGGCCCTCACGGGAGAAGCCGCACTTCTCCAGCACCCGGATCGAGGGCGCGTTGGTGGGGATGCAGGCGGCCTCGACCCGATGCAGATTGAGCTCGCCGAACAGCGTCGGCAGCAGCACCCGCAGGGCCGCCGTCATGTAGCCGCGATGCGCATGGGGCTTGCCGATCCAATAGCCGATGGTGCCGGCCTGCACGATGCCGCGGCGGACATTGGCGAGCGTGATGCCGCCGACCATGGCGCCGTCGAGCTCGCGGAAGATCAGAAAGGGATAGGAGCGGTCCGCGGCGATATCCTCGGAATAGCGGCGCAGACGGCGGCGGAAGCCGGACCGGGTCAGGTCATCGGAGGGCCAGATCGGCTCCCACGGCGTCAGGTAATCGCGGCTGGACTCGCGCAAATGCGCCCACTGTAGGAAGTCCGACATCTGCGGCGCGCGCAGCAAGAGCCCGTTGCCGCGCGGTGCGAGGGCGGCGGGTCCACTGGAAGGCAGGCGAAAGAGGGCCATGGTGATGCTTCCCGGGGCAGATCGGCCCGCGCGCGGCTCCTAATGCAACCGCGCCTTGGCACGTGCCCGGGTCAATCCTTCCGCAAAAGACACCGCCGTGTCCAGACCCCTGCCGCTGCCTAATGCGACAACTGCAGGGCGGCTCCGCGAAAGCAGCGCACGCGCCGCGTCCCGGGTCGATTCGACGCTGACGGCGTCGATCCGGGCCACCAGCTCCTGCACCGTCTGCGGCCGGCCATAGGCCAGCACATGCCGGGCGAGCTGCTCGGCGCGGGACGAGCAGCTCTCCAGGGCCATCAGCAGGCCCGCCTTCATCTGCGCCTTGGCGCGGGCGATCTCGGCCTCGGTCAGGGTCTCGACCGAATCATTCATGATGTCGACCACGACCTCCATCATCTCCGGTGCGTCGGCGGGATCGGTGCCGGTGTAGAGGCCGAAGAAGCCGGTATCGGTATAGGGCGCGTGGAACGAGTAGATCGAGTAGCAGAGGCCGCGCTTCTCGCGCACCTCCTGGAACAGCCGCGACGACATCCCGCCGCCGAGGATGTTGGTGAAGACCTGGAGCGAGAACAGCGACAGGTCGTTCTGCGGCACGCCTTCCAGCGCCAGCGTCAGATGCGCCTGCTCGAGCTCGCGATGCACCACCTTGGCACCGCCCTTACCGAACATGGCGGTTTGCGGCTTGGGACCCGGCGTCCCCTCAAAACTCGCAAAGCGCTTCTCGACCTCGGCGACCACCTGCGCGTGGTCGACCGCGCCGGCCGCGGCCACGACCATGTCGGGCCCGCGATAATGCGTCGACAGATAGTCGCGCAGCATGTCGCGGTTGAAGCTGCGCAAGGTCTTGGCGGTGCCGAGCAGCGAGCGGCCCATCGGCTGGTCGGGATAGCAGAGCTCGTTGAGATGCTCGAACACGACGTCGTCGGGCGTATCCTGCGCCGCGCCGATCTCCTGCACGATGACGTTCTTCTCGCGCTCGAGCTCATCCGGCTCGAAGGCCGGATTGGCGAGGATGTCGGCGAGCACGTCGAGCGCCAGCGGCACGTCGGCCTTCAGCACGCGCGCGTAATAGGACGTGGTCTCGGTCGAGGTGCCGGCATTGAGGTCGCCGCCGACCGCCTCGATCTCCTCGACGATCTCGCGCGAGGTGCGCCTGGTCGTGCCCTTGAACGCCATGTGCTCCAGGAGATGCGAAATGCCGTGCTCGTTCGGCTTCTCGTCCCGGCCGCCAACGCCGGCCCAGACGCCGAGCGCCGCCGTTTCGAGATGGGGCATCTTGTCGGTGACGACGGTCAGGCCGGAGGCAAGCTTGGAGATCTCGACGCTCATCCGGCAACTCCTTGTTTTGCAGCCCGGCTGACCGACAGCACGAACCGCTCGACCTCGCCCTGATCGTTCTTCATCACCTTCATGTGTTCGGATTTGGTCATGAGACCGTCGAGCCAGGCCGGCAGTTGCGGCCGCTGGCCGCAGGCCGCGTCGACGGCGTCGGGGAATTTGGCCGGATGGGCGGTGGAGAGCACGATGCTCGGAACCGTCGTGTCGGTGGTGTCGCGGTCGGCGACAGCGAGCGCGACCGCGGTGTGGGGATCGACCAGCTCACCCGCCTCGCGCCAGGCAGCGCGGATCGCGGCTGCGGTCTCGGTCTCGTCGGCGCGGCCCGCGTCGAATTCCTCGCGGATCGCAGCCAGCGTCGCATCGGGCAGCACGAAGCGCCCCGACTGCTTCAGCGACTCCATCAGGCGGCGCACTCCGGCCGCATCGCGCTTGCCGGCTTCGAACATCAGGCGCTCGAAATTCGAGGAGATCTGGATGTCCATCGAGGGCGATGCGGTGGCGTGCACCTCGCGCACCTCGTAGATGCCGGTCTTGAGCGTGCGCGCCAGGATGTCGTTGACGTTGGCGGCGATGCGCAGCGTGCGCACCGGCAGCCCCATCCGCTTGGCGACATAACCGGCGAAGATGTCGCCGAAATTGCCGGTCGGCACGACGAAATCCACCGCGCGCGCCGGCGCGCCGACGGCCACGGCCGAGGTGAAGTAGTAGACCACCTGGGCGACGATGCGCGCCCAGTTGATGGAGTTGACGCCGGAGAGCGAGGTCGCATCGCGGAAGCGATGGTTGTTGAACATGCCCTTCACGAGCGCCTGGCAGTCGTCGAAATTGCCTTCGATGGCGAGCGCGTGGACGTTGGCCGCGCCCGTCGTCGTCATCATCCGCTGCTGCACCTCGGAGATGCGGCCGTGCGGAAACAGCACGATGAGATCGACATTCTCGAGGCCCGCGAAGGCCTCGACCGCGGCACCGCCGGTGTCGCCTGAGGTCGCGACCACGATGGTGGTGCGCTGGCCGCGCTTGGCCAGCACATGGTCCATCAGCCGCGAGATCAGCTGCATCGCCACGTCCTTGAAGGCGAGCGTCGGACCGTGGAACAACTCCAGCACGAACTGGTGCGGCGACATCTGGCGCAGCGGCACCACCGCCGGATGGCGGAAGGTGGCATAGGCCTCGTTGGCCATGCGGCCGAGTTCGGCATCCGAAATCTCGCCGCCGGCGAAGGGACGGATCACGTCGACGGCGACCTCCCAATAGGGACGGCCGAAGAAGCCGGCGATGGTCTCCGCCGAAAGCTGCGGCCAGGTGGCCGGCACATACAGGCCGCCGTCGCGGGCAAGCCCGGTCAGCATCACGTCGCAGAAGCCGAGTTCGGGGGCCTCGCCCCGGGTCGAGATATAACGAGTCAAACTGCCCTCCAAAGGCAGGCCGAGCCGAAGCTCGATCCGTAAGCCCTTGATTTTACGAAAATACTTGTCAACAGCCAGAGGCTTTGGGCCACCATAAAGTGTTTTGCGGCAACGGGAAACCGCTTCCCGCCAAAGCCGCGCCAGCGAAACAGGGGCAGTGCTGACGAAAACATCCCCGCCAACGAAAAAGGGCTGCGGCGATGCCGCAGCCCTCCTCTTGGAAGGTCTGTCGTTGAAAGTGCAGACCCGGTTTGCCTCGTGCGGGTCGCCGACCCGCTAAAACTGTCGGCCCAAGCTTTCGTCGCCTGTCACGACATCGTCAAGGGTGAAAACGACGAATGCGGGAAGATGTTCCTATTTTTCCCGACATGCTGCGGGCTTGGTGATAGGCCGGGGGCGAGCACCCAGGGCGGTATTACCACTTTTTCCCGAAAATACAGATGAGCCTGGAACGAACGCCACCTCCGTCCATTGTGTCCGCGGAAGGAATCGGCGGTGTCCATGCATTGCCCGGCTGCACGCCGAGGCCGATCCGCCCCGCCGAACCGGCTGCATCCTGGAGCAGCCGGTTCGGTGCCCTCGGGCCGGCAGTGCCTGGCGAATGCCCCGAAATATCAGCCCATCCCGATTTCCACCGCGATCCTGATCAGGTCGGAATGGTTCTTGGCGCCGAGCTTCTGCTTGAGCAGGGAGGTGGTGTTGGCAACGGTCTTGTAGGAAATGCCGAGCGCCTCGGCGACCTCGACGATCTTGTCGCCGCGCCCGAGCAGGCGGAGAATCTCGAGCTCCCGCGGCGTCATCTGCGAGGCCGGATTGGCCTTGATCGCCGCGCCGGAGAACGTCACGGCCTCCGCGAGCTGCGGCGAAATGTAATTGTCGCCCGCGACCACCTTGCGCACCGCCTTCAGCAGGATCCGGGGATCGTCGCCCTTGGAGACATAGCCCTGCGCACCCAGCTCCACCGCCCGCACCACGAAGGCCGGATCGTCGTTCATGCTGAACATGATGATCTTGGCGTCGGGGTCGTCCTTGCGGATCCGCCGCATCAGCTCGAAGCCCGAAACGTCGGGCAGGCTGATGTCGATCACGGTGACATCGGGCCGTTTGCTGACATAGGCACGGTGCCCGGATTTGGCGTCGGTGGCTTCGTCGATCCGGATCGTATGGTCGGAAGCGAACAGGGTCCGGCAACCGGACAGCACAACAGGATGGTCGTCGACGATCAGAACTTTGGTCGCCGGTTTGGCGGTATCTTGCATCGCGCGCTCTCTTGTTTTTCAACTCATAGACCGACGGGAACAAATGGAAAGAGAGAATCCCGCCAAGACGCGTTAGAATTGACCTAATGTGGCAACGGCTTTCGTTCAGAACCCAACTGTTTCTTCCGCTTGGCCTCAGCTTTCTCGCCGCGCTGGCCATGGGCGGCCTGCTGCTCCAGACCTTCGCCACAGGCCAGCTGGCCGACGAGAATGAGCCGGGCAGACGCTCGACCCGGACCGTCGCCCTGGCGCTCAACGACGCCCTGAGCGTCTCGGAAAATCCGCGGAAGATGCTCGACGCGTTCGTCCATTCTTTGGGCACGTCCTCGGATATTCAATTCCGTCCAGTGGAGGCGGGTCCCGCGCCCTCTCCGAAGGACAGCCTGCGCCGTGTGCATGGCGTGCCGCAATGGTTCATCGACCTGATCGCCATCCCGGACATGGACGCAGCAACTCCTGTCATGATCGACGGCAAGCACGTCGGCGACGTCGTATTCATGCCCGACCTGTCGGCCGACCTGTTCGAAAAATGGATCGGCTTCCTGGCGCTCACGAGCCTTATCGCGGTGCTGATGCTGCTCACTGGAACGATCGCCTATCTCTTCGCGGGATCGGCGCTGCGTCCCCTGCAAGATCTGGGTGCAGGACTCACCCGAATCCGTCGCGGCGACTATACGACGCCGATCCCCGTCGCGGGGCCGCCGGAGCTCCGCCAGAGCTGTGAGGAAGCCAACGCGCTGGCAACGACGCTCGCACAATTGAGCCAGGACAATCGCGACCTGCTGCACCGACTGGTGTCGCTGCAGGACAACGAGCGGCGCGACCTCGCCCGCGAGCTGCATGACGAGCTCGGTCCGCTGCTGTTCAGCATCCGCGCCGGCACAATCGCGTTGAGCGAGGCTGCGCCGGCGGCGGGAAATCTCGGCAGGCCGGTGCAGGAGGTGATGCGATCGGTCGAGGCGCTGCAGCAGACCAATCGCCGCATTCTCGACCGGCTACGGCCGCTTTACATCGAGGAATTGGGGCTCGCGACCAGCGTGCAGACGCTGCTCCAGAACTTTCGCAGGCAAGCACCGCATGTCGGCCTGACAGCCACGCTCGATCCCGATCTCAACGCAATCGACGGTCCGCTGGCCCAGACCGTCTACCGCGTGATCCAGGAAGCGCTGACCAACGTGCTGCGCCACGCCGGAGCAAGCAGCGCCAACGTCGAGGTGACCATTGCCGGCGATCTGCTCGCGATCGAAATCTCCGACGACGGCGGCGGCTTTCCCGAGGGCAACGTCTTCGGCCGCGGCCTGACCGGCATGCACGAGCGCGTGCGTGCGCTCAGCGGATCGCTGTCACTGCTGCGCGCGGATGAGCGGACCTATGTGCGCTGCCGATTGCCGGTCGAGACGACACGAAACGAGTCAGCGTAGACGCTAGTCTAGAGCGCGATGAGATGTGGATGAATCGCTATCGCGTTTCAGGCTGTTGTTTAAGCATGATCTTTTCGGAAAACCGCTGCGCACTTTTCCGTATCATGCTTTAGCAGGCGCAGCCGTCGTTGGAGTTCTGCGGCGATGGCGTGCACAGCGTGCTGTAGATCTTGCCTTCCGCGCTGAAGCGAAACGAGGCGTGAACGCGCAGCGAGCCGGCGACCGAATATTCGAGGTCGATGCCATCAGGCACGGGATTGATCTCCTCGAGGCCGAAGCCGGCCGACGAGAAGGCGTTGAGCCGCGGCCCCCAATAGCGCTCGAGCTCGCGCCGTCCGCGATAGTGCTGCGTGCCGTTGCAGCTGCATTCGACCTGGGCGTCGTCCGCATAGAGGTCGAGCAGCGTCGCGAGGTCGCCCTTGCGGCAGGCGTCGACCCAGTCGACGACAATTCCCATCTGATCAATATCGCTCACGCCAACATCCTGTCTGCCGCGAAAAATTTTGCGCGGCTTAGGATCACCCTCGTGAATATGCGCTGAATAATAAACCCCGGGCGATACCGGGTTCCTCACCGGGAACCTACGGAGTTCAGGCCGGGCGACGTGCTCTCACCCAGACGCCGAATGCGATCAGCACCGCACCTGCAAGCGCGAACCAGGTGATGGCGTATTGCAGATGGTCGTCCTTCAGATGCACGTCGAGCGCACCCGGACGCGGGATGCCGTTCTCGGGCACAGGCTGCTCCAGATCGACATAGAACGGCGCCACCGCGCCCCAGCCGAGCGCATTCGCAATCGCCAGATGATCGCGCACGAACCACAGCCGCTTGTCGCGGTTGTCTGCCGGCGTCATCCAGCCCGGCAGCTCGGGAAAGCGAAGATAGCCGGTGAGCGTGATGGGCGCGCCGGTCACGAGCTTCTTCACCGCGCGATCCTCGACGCTGCGGTCCTGCATCGTGTTCTCGACGAAGCCGGCATCGATCACGACCATCTCGCCGGTCGGCAGCCGTGCCGGCAGGAAAGCCCAGGTGCCGGGACCGGAGGCGTCCTTGCGCACCGCCGAGCCGGACGAATAGACCATCGCATCGGGCAGCGGCGCATAGGTCGCGGTGAAGCTGACGCGGCGGAATTCGTCGCGTGCGGGATTGAGGGCGGACCATTGCGCAGGCGGCGGCAGCGCGACCGGCGCATCGGCAAGGCGTTCGGTGAGCGCCGCGACGAGTTCATGCTTGGCGGTCCGGCGCTGCAATTGCCAGAAGCCGAGCCCGAGGAAGACGGCAGTCAGGAACAGCGTGAACAGCGCGAAGCCGGCCACGCGAGGCTTGCGCGCAGTCTCGTTCATTTCGGGCGGTCGATCAGCCGGCCCGGCGCCGCCTTGTGGTGGAATTGCAGCGCGATCAGCAGCGATTTCATCGCGCGTAGCGGCAACAGCGTCGTGGCGAGGATCAGCGGCAGCCACAGCACCGCGTGCAGCCAGTATGGCGGCTGGTACTTGACCTCGACGATCAGCGCGCAGGCGACGACGATGCCGCCGGCCAGCATGATGATGAAGATCGCCGGACCGTCGCCGGTGTCGATGAAGGCGTAGTCGAGACCGCAGCGGTCGCAGGAAGGCGCGAGAGTCAGGAAGCCCGCATAGAGCTTGCCCTGGCCGCAGCGCGGGCATTTGCAGGCAAGCCCGCGCATCGCGCTTTGCAGGACGGTGGCTTCGGGCGCGGGTGTGCCGGTGGTGTCGTTCATGTCGCGGACTCTATCACAGTTCTGCGGATGCTTGCCGTGGCCGGAAAGCGAAAGGGCGGCCCTGCGGCCGCCCTCTCTGATCGATCCAAAGCGGCCTAGTGCGCGCCGTGGGCCATGGTCTCGGCGCCGTGTCCCCAGACATAGATGCAGAGGAACAGGAACAGCCACACCACGTCGACGAAGTGCCAGTACCAGGCGGCGAACTCGAAGCCGAGATGCTGCTTCGGCGTGAAGTGGCCGGCATAGGCGCGGAACAGGCAGACCAGCAGGAAGATCGTGCCGACCAGCACGTGGAAGCCGTGGAAGCCGGTCGCCATGAAGAAGGTCGCGCCGTAGACGTTGCCGGCAAAGGAGAACGCCGCGTGGCTGTACTCATAGGCCTGCACGCAGGTGAACAGCGCGCCGAGCACGACGGTGAGGATCAGGCCGTACTTCAGGCCCTGGCGGTCGTTCTCGAGCAGCGCGTGGTGCGCCCAGGTCACCGTGGTGCCTGACGTGAGCAGGATCAGCGTGTTCAGCAGCGGCAGATGCCAGGGATCGAAGGTCTCGATGCCATGCGGCGGCCAGGTGCCCGGCGCGGTGCACGCGCCGGCCGCAGTGCCGAGGCCGCAGCCGAACACCGCGTCGCGGGTGGCGTGGACGGCATCGGCGGGAAACAGCGCGGCGTTGAAATAGGCCCAGAACCAGGCGACGAAGAACATCACCTCGGAGGCGATGAACAGGATCATGCCGTAGCGATGGCTGATCTGCACGACGCGGGTGTGGTCGCCCTTGTACTGGGCTTCCTTGATCACGTCGCCCCACCAGCTCGCCATGGTGTAGAGCACGCCGACGGTGCCGACGCCGAACACGATCGGCGCAGCCGAGAACATGTGGTGCATCCAGGCAATCGCGCCGACCGCCATGATGAAGGCCGAGAGCGAACCGACCGCCGGCCACGGAGAGGGATCGACCAGGTGATAGTCGTGATGCTTGCCTTGCGCCGTAGCCATTTCCGTCTCTCTCCTCAATCCCGTGCCTGTTCGGCACTTATCCCCTTATGTCCAACCCCCGCGGCCTGAAGCCCAGAGGTCAGAGATTTCCCTTGCGCTTGTCGTCGTCGCCCGATGCCAGCGGCTTCACCACCGGATCCTTCACCGGATAGAACGTGTAAGACAGCGTGATCGTGTTCAGCCCGTCGTTCTCGTGATCGTCGGCGATCGACGGATCGACATAGAACACGACAGGCATCTCGCGCTTCTCGCCCGGCGCCATGGTCTGCTCGGTGAAGCAGAAGCAGTTGATCTTCTGGAAGTAGGAGCCGACCGTCAGTGGCGCGACGTTATAGGCCGCCTGGCCCGCGGTGGTCCGCGCGGCCTGGTTGGTCACGGTGTAGAACACCGTCACGACCTGGCCGATATTGACCTCGATCTCGTTCTGCTCCGGCTCGAACTTCCAGGGCAGGCCTGGCGCGACGTTGGAGTCGAAGCGGACCGCGATCTTGCGCGCGATCGGACCGGTCGCCGGCGCCGAGGTCGCAACCTGCGTCGTGCCGTTGAAGCCGGTGGCGCGGCAGAACCAATTGTAGAACGGTACCGCCGCGTAGGAGGCACCGACCATCAGCGCGACCACGGCGCCGCAGATCGAGGCGACCACCACATCGCGACCGAGCCCACGGCCCTTGGCACGGTTCTTGGCCGGCTTGGCGCTGACGTCCTGCGATATGGCGGGCTCGTGATCCATGTTTCCTACATCGGCCGGACTAGCACTGCCGGTCCCTTGACCATGGTGACGGCGAAGAACAGCACCACGAGCACGCCGAGCGCCAACGCAATGGCGATGGAGCGCTGGCGACGGCTCTTCTGCTGCGCCTCGGTGAGGACGATTCCATCTGGCTCGCGTTTGTCAGCCATTCCTGCCTCATGCGCCCCAAACCATCGGAGCAAGCGCCCGGAACACGACCTCGGCCAGCAGGGTCGCGAACAGCGCGAACAGATACAGGATCGAGAAGGCAAATAGCTTGCGGGTCGCGCGCAGCGACTGGCTGCGCTCGCGGCGCACATAGACGTTGATCGCGAGCACCAGCATGCCGGCGCCGAGGATCAGCGAGACCACGCCGTAGACGGCGTCGAAATAGCCGAGCGCCCAGGGCGCGGCGGCGACCCCGATCAGCACGATGGTGTAGAGCAGGATCTGAAGCCGCGTCGCGTCGGGACCGGCGACGTTGGGCAGCATCGGAATGCCGGCGCGGGCGTAATCGTCGGAGCGGAACAGCGCCAGCGCCCAGAAATGCGGCGGGGTCCAGAAGAAGATGATGGCGAACAGCAGCAGCGGCTCGACGTCGACAGTGCCGGTCACCGCGGCCCAGGCCACCACCGGCGGCAGCGCGCCGGCGGCACCGCCGATCACGATGTTCTGCGCGGTCCGGCGCTTCAGGCCCATCGTGTAGATCACGACGTAGAAGAAGATGGTGAAGGCGAGCAGCCCGCCCGCGACCCAGTTGACGAGGATGCCGAGCGTCATCACCGAGAAGAAGGACAGCGTCAGGCCGAACGCCATCGCCTCCGGCCGGGTGATGCGGCCGCGCGGGATAGGCCGGTTCGCCGTGCGCGACATCTTGGCGTCGATGTCGCCTTCGAGCGCCATGTTGAGCGCGCCGGACGCGCCGGCACCGACGGCGATGCAGAGCAGCGAGGTGATCGCCAGCACCCAGTGGAAATGTCCGGGCGCCATCGCCATCCCGACCAGCGCGGTGAAGATCACCAGCGACATCACCCGCGGCTTCAGGAGCGCGAGATAGTCGCCCACCTCCGCTTCGGAGATGCGGGGATTGATGTCGATGGCATTGTGGTCGAGGACGGACACTTAAGTTTACTCGCTTCGTTATAGAGCCGCGGCGCCCGTCACGGGCGCCGCGGGAGATCGATCACTGCACGCGGGGCAGCACTTCGAACTGATGGAAGGGCGGCGGCGAGGACAGCGTCCACTCCAGCGTGGTCGCGCCTGCACCCCAGGGATTGTCGCCGGCCGGCACCTTCTTCATGAAGGCGTCGAGCACGCAGTAGAGGAAGATCAACACGCCGAAGCCGGAGATGTAGGAGCCGAGCGAGGAGACCAGGTTCCAGCCCGCGAACGCGTCGGGATAGTCGACGTAGCGGCGCGGCATGCCCGACAGGCCGAGGAAGTGCTGCGGGAAGAACACCAGGTTGACGCCGACAAAGGTGACCCAGAAGTGCGCCTTCGCGAGTGTCTCGTTGTACATGTAGCCCGACATCTTCGGGAACCAGTAGTACCAGCCGGCGAAGATCGCGAACACGGCGCCGAGCGACAGCACGTAATGGAAGTGCGCGACGACGTAGTAGGTCTCCTGGAGCACGCGGTCGACGCCCGCGTTCGCCAGCACGACGCCGGTGACGCCGCCGACCGTGAACAGGAAGATGAAGCCCACGGCCCAGATCATCGGGGCGCGGAATTCGATCGAGCCGCCCCACATCGTGGCGATCCACGAGAAGATCTTCACGCCCGTCGGCACCGCGATGACCATGGTGGCAGCGACGAAATAGGCCTGCGTCGCCGAGGACATGCCGACCGTGTACATGTGGTGCGCCCACACCACGAAGCCGATGCCGCCGATCGCGACCATGGCGTAGGCCATGCCGAGATAGCCGAACACGGGCTTGCGCGAGAAGGTGGAGATGATCTGGCTGACCATGCCGAAGCCGGGCAGGATCAGGATGTACACCTCGGGGTGACCGAAGAACCAGAACAGATGCTGGAACAGCACGGGGTCGCCGCCGCCATCGGGCGCGAAGAACGTCGTGCCGAAATTGCGGTCGGTGAGCAGCATGGTGATCGCACCGGCGAGCACCGGCAGCGACAACAGCAGCAGGAACACCGTCACCAGGATCGACCACACGAACAGCGGCATCTTGTGCAGGGTCATGCCCGGCGCGCGCATGTTGAAGATGGTGGTGATGAAGTTGATCGCGCCGAGGATCGACGAGGCGCCCGCCAGATGCAGCGACAGGATCGCGAAGTCGACGGCCGGGCCCGGATGGCCGGAGCTCGACAGCGGCACGTACATGGTCCAGCCGGCGCCGACGCCGTTGGCACCCGGCTCGCCCTCGACGAAGGTCGACATCAGCAGCAGGCCGAACGAGGCCGGCAGCAGCCAGAACGAGATGTTGTTCATGCGCGGAAACGCCATGTCCGGCGCGCCGATCATCAGCGGCACGAACCAGTTGCCGAAGCCGCCGATCATCGCGGGCATGACCATGAAGAAGATCATGATCAGGCCGTGGCTGGTCACGAAGACGTTGTAGGTGTGCGTCTCGTGGAAGATCTGGACGCCCGGATACATCAGCTCGGCACGGATCGCGATCGACATCGCGGCACCGATCACGCCGGCGATGACGGCGAAGATCAGGTACATCGTGCCGATGTCCTTGTGGTTGGTCGAATAGACATAACGTCGCCATCCGGTCGGATGGGCGTGCTCGTGGTCATGTCCGTGGTCTTGCGCGTGATCGCCGTGTGCCGCTGCGCTGGTTGCCATTTTCAAATCCTGCCTTGCGTCCCAATCGGACCTTTGGAGGTCCCGCCCTTTTATATCGCTCTCATTCCCCTCAGGCCGTCACCCGGCGCTTACTGCGTCGGGCCGGCCGCGGAGGCGTAGGTGCTGGTGCCGCCGCTCGCAAATTTCTTCTTCGCCGTCTCGACCCAGGAGGCGAACTCCTGATCGTTCACCACGCGAATCGCGATCGGCATGAAGGCGTGATCCTTGCCGCAGAGCTCCGAGCACTGGCCGTAGAACATGCCGGTCTTGGTGGCCTTGAACCAGGTCTCGTTCAGCCGCCCCGGAATGGCGTCGATCTTGACGCCGAAAGCCGGCAGCGCGAAGGCGTGGATGACGTCGGCGCCGGTGACCTGGACACGAACCACCTTGTTGACCGGCACCACCATCTCGTTGTCGACGCCGAGCAGGCGGGGCTGCTTGTCCTGGGCCATCAGCGAGTCGAACTCGAACTTGCCGTTATCGGGATAGGCATAGGACCAGTACCACTGCTTGCCGGTCGCCTTGATGGTCAAATCCGCCTTCGGCACGTCGAGCTCGAGGAACAGCAGGCGGAACGACGGCACCGAGATACCAACCAGGATCAGCACCGGAACCAGCGTCCACGCCACCTCGATCAGCGTGTTGTGGGTGGTCCGCGACGGCACCGGATTGGCCCTCGCGTTGAACTTGATGACCACGATCACCAGCAGCGCCAGGACGAACAGCGTGATCAGCGTGATCAGCACGAACAGGAAATTGTGGAACCAGACGATGTTGTCCATCACCGGGGAACCGGATTCCTGAAGTGTCCATTCCCACGGCCTCGGCTGCCCGAGCTCGGCGAATGCCGCGCCACCCGTCGCCAGCGTCAGACCCGCCACGGCCAATCCCAGCAAGTGCCGGCCCACCTGGCCCATCGACATCCTCATGCCGTCGCGCTCCCCTTACGAAATCACCCCAAGTGCATTCCCCTATTTCCGGGAAACGCTTATTCGATTCGTCCGCCTGACAAACCGCCACGCAAGAATACCTCTAAGAGGAATTGGGGCCAGATCGCTAGAACGCCGAAATCAAGCTTCTCAAACCATAATTCTTGATCTATCGCAATGCAGTCTTGAGGCCTGTCTGCCAGCGATCACCCGCAAGATATTTCCTAGTAAGATCAGACAAAAATACCGTTTCCCGGGATGCTGCCGCTTGACAGCGGAATTGTCCGCGGTAGGCACTGGCGGACAGCCGCGCAGGAGCCTGATTCGTGCGGGCGATGGCGGTGTGGGCGGCGCGGAATTTGCTTGCGAATCGCCTTCAAGACGCCGTCATTCCCGTATCAGTCCGCCAGGTGCGAGCGATCCAGGCGAGCAGAGGGACCGACCCGATGGGGTTTTCGAAAGGCATGGCAAGGCGGGCTGAGGGGCAGGCTGGCAGCCTCACGCTTCTGGCGGCCCTGCTGGCTGCGGTCACCCTCCTGGCGCTGCCCGGCCTTGCCCATGCGCAGGGCGCGGTGCGCTCCGTCCATGGCGACTGGCAGATCCGCTGCGACACCCCGCCGGGCGCCCAGACCGAGCAATGCGCCCTGATCCAGAGCGTGGTGGCCGAAGACCGCTCCAATGCCGGCCTGACCGTGATCGTGCTCAAGACCGCCGACCAGAAGAGCCGCCTGATGCGCGTGGTGGCGCCACTCGGCGTCCTCCTGCCCTCCGGCCTCGGCCTCAAGCTCGACAATCAGGACGTCGGCCGCGCCGGCTTCGTCCGCTGCCTGCCCAATGGCTGCGTCGCCGAGGTGGTCATGGACGACAAGCTGCTCGGCCAGCTCCGCAGCGCCAAGACCGCGACCTTCATCATCTTCGAGACGCCCGAAGAAGGCATCGGCTTCCCGCTCAGCCTGAACGGCCTCGGCGAGGGCTACGACAAGCTGCCGTAGGCTGCGGCTACAACATCCAAACTGCAGATCCCGTCATCCTGAGGTGCGACGCTCGCGATGCGAAGCGTCGCGAGTTGAGCCTCGAAGGGCGTCGGGGATGGATGAGGGCTCGCGACGAGCGCACGATGGAAGCTTTCGATATGTGCTTCGGATATCGCAATGATTTCAATCATGTCGTTTCAGTAATGTGACGGTCCGCCCTCTCGCCGAACGGCCGGGAAGCCATTATCTTGCCTGACATCTCTCCGACAATGGGTGATCGATGACCAACCCCGCCACAACCTCCCTGCTCGACCGTGCCAATCTCGACCGCGACCAGGTTCGCAACGAGGTCGCGCGCGGGCTTGCCGGCGCCGACGACGGCGAATTGTTCCTGGAATACAGCCAGACCGAAGCGCTGATGTTCGACAATGGGCGGCTCAAGCAGGCGACCTACGACACCTCGCAGGGTTTTGGACTGCGCGCCGTCAAGGACGACGCGGTCGGCTACGCCCATTCCTCCGACGTGTCGCTGCCGGCGCTGATTCGCGCCGCCGACGCGGTCGCAGCCGTGCGCGGCGGCTATTCCGGCAGCTTCGCCGCGCCGCCCCCGCACACCAATGTCCGCCTCTATGGCGATGACAATCCGCTCGATGCCCCCGGCTTCGAGACCAAGGTCAAGCTGCTCGCCGAGATCGACGCTTATCTGCGCGACAAGGATCCGCGGGTGCGGCAGGTCAGCGTCAGCCTGGGCGCGACCTGGCAGGTCGTCGAGATCCTGCGGCCCGACGGCGAGAGCTATCGCGACATCCGCCCGCTGGTGCGCGTCAACATCTCCGTCGTCGCCGGCCAGGGCGACCGCCAGGAAAGCGGCAGCAAGGGCTATGGCGGCCGCGCCGGTTATGCCGAGTTCATCGAGAGCAAGAACTGGCGCGATGCTGCCGACGGCGCGCTGCGCGAGGCGCTGGTCAATCTGGAATCGATTCCCGCCCCCGCCGGCGAGATGGACGTCGTGCTCGGGGCCGGCTGGCCCGGCGTGATGCTGCATGAAGCCGTCGGCCACGGCCTCGAAGGCGACTTCAATCGCAAGAAGACCTCGGCATTCGCCGGCCTGATGGGCCAGCAGGTCGCGGCCAAGGGCGTCACCGTGGTCGACGACGGCACCATCGCCTCGCGCCGCGGCTCGCTGTCGATCGACGACGAGGGCACACCGACCAACCGCACCGTGCTGATCGAGGACGGCATCCTGGTCGGCTATATGCAGGACCGCCAGAACGCGCGCCTGATGAACATGAAGCCGACCGGCAACGGCCGTCGCCAGGGCTATGCCCATGTGCCGATGCCGCGCATGACCAACACCTACATGCTCGCCGGCGGCCGTGATCCGGCCGAGATCCTGGCGTCCGTGAAGAACGGCGTGTTCGCCGCGAATTTCGGCGGCGGCCAGGTCGACATCACCTCGGGCAAATACGTCTTCCAGTGCACCGAGGCCTACAAGATCGAGAACGGCAAGATCGGCGCACCGCTGAAGGGCGCCATGCTGATCGGCAACGGGCCGACCGACCTGCATCGCATCCGCATGATCGGCAACGATCTCGCGCTCGATACCGGCATCGGCACGTGCGGCAAGAACGGCCAGGGCGTGCCTGTCGGCGTCGGCCAGCCGTCGCTTCTGATGGAACGTATTACGGTAGGTGGAACGGGTGCATGAGCGTTGAGAAGGTAACTGCCGCTCCGAAGCGGAAGAGCAGCGGATGGGGCGGCCAGTTGATGCAGCTCGCCGGCATCGTCGCCGCCGTGTTCATCGCCAAGGGCGCGCTCGCCGAGCCGTTCTACGTGCCGTCGGGCTCGATGGAGCCCACGCTGCTGATCGGCGACGCGCTGCTCGCCTCGAAATTCCCCTACGGCTACGGCACCTCGTCGCTGCCGATCCAGATCAACCTGCCCGAGACCGGACGCGTCTTCGCCGAAACGCCGAAGCAGGGCGATGTCGTGGTGTTCCGCTGGCCGGGTGATCGCTCGCAGGCCTGGGTCAAGCGCGTCGTGGGTCTGCCCGGCGACCGCATCCAGATGCGCCAGGGCCAGCTCTTCATCAACGACCGTCCCGCCGAGCTGAAGCCCGATGGCGTTGGCGCTGCCGAGGACGACAATGGCGGCAGCGAGCCCGCCTATCGCTATGTCGAGACGCTGCCGAACGGCGTCTCGCACCTGATCTTCAAGATGCGCGATAACGGCCCGCTCGACAACACGCCCGAGGTGACGGTGCCGCCCGGCCATCTCTTCGTGCTCGGTGACAACCGCGACAACTCCGCCGACAGCCGCGTGCCCTTGCGCTCCGGCGGCGTCGGCATGCTGCCGATCGACAATCTGGTCGGACGCGCGGATGCCGTGCTCGGCTCCTGGGATCTCGGCATGCGGGGCCAGCCGGTCTGGACCTGGCTGTCCGGCTTCCGCCTCGCCCGGTTCTTCACCGCCGTGCACTGAGCTGATCTCAAAATGACCTTCGACGACGTCAGAAAACTTGCGCTGACGTGGCCGGAGGTCGAGGACGGCACGTCCTACGGCACGCCCGCACTGAAAGTGCGCAAGAAGATGCTGGCGCGCCTGAAAGAGGACGGCGACAGCCTGGTGATGCCTGACGTTCCGGTCGACGAGCGCACGATGCTCGTCGAGAGCCAGCCAAAGATCTTCTATTTCACCGATCACTATGCCGACTATCCGATCGTGCTGATCCGCCTGTCCAAGGCGAAACGCGCCATCGTCGAGCCGTTGTTGCGGCGGCGCTGGCTTGTGCTCTGCTCCAAAGCGGCGCGCACGCAGCTCGACGCAAACCTGTAGGCCGCGATGGATCGCGATCGCTTCATCGCCCTGGCGCTGACGAATCCGGTGAATGCCGCGATCGTCGAGGAGCTCCATCGCCTCGCGCTGCCGGATGCATGGCTGGTTGCGGGATGCCTGGTGCAGAGCGTGTGGAACGTGCTCACCAAGCGCGCAGTCGACCATGGCATCTCGGACTATGACGTCTTTTATTTCGATCCCGACACCTCATGGGATGCGGAGGACGCGGTGATCCGCGAGGTGCATGCGCGGCTCGGGCATCTCGGCGCCAAGGTCGAGATTCGCAACCAGGCCCGCGTGCACTTGTGGTATCCCGACAAACACGGCCTGCCCTATCCGCCATTGATGCGCTCGACGGATGGCATCGACCGCTTCCTGACCGAAAACACGCAAGTCGGCGTCAGGCGCACGCGCGATGGTTATGAGGTCTACGCGCCGCATGGGTTCGACGACATGGCAGCGCTGATCGTGCGGCCCAATCGGGCGCTGAATTTTTCGGTGGCGAACTACGCAGCGAAAGCCGCGCGGTGGAAGGCGTTATGGCCGGAGATCACCGTGATCGCAGCAGAGTGACCGTCTCGTGTCCCGGACGCGGCGCGGCATGAAATGACGCGACGCAGAGCCGGGACCCAGCGACTGGGCCCCGCTTCAGCAGCGCATCACTGACGTGCTGCGCTGCGCCCGGGGCGCGAGAGCAAGCATCACCGCACCACGCCCGATGTGAACCCCGCCTTCCGGCGCGGCGGCTTGATTTCCTTCTTCAGGTAGCAGCGCGCTTCGCGGCCGGTGTAGCCGGGGCGGGCATAGGTGAAGGCGCGGCACTTGTTGTCGGCGGTGCAGGCGGCCTTGCAGGCCTCCTCGCCTTCGCCGTCCTTGAGCTCGAAATTGCGCAGGTCGCCGCCGGGGCGGTCGATCGAGGTCTCCACGCCTTCGACGCGCGGCTCGATCACGCCGGCACCGCGCACACCGGAGATGCAGCAACTGCCAGGGACCCGCGGCGGCACCGTGTTCTTCAGCCAGCACACCGCCGCAGCGCCGTCGATGTCGGGATAGCTGAAGCTCCAGGAGCGGCACTTGCGGTCGCGCTCGCACAGCAGCGCGCAGTCCTCGGGATCGCCTGACGTGACGGGCTGACTGAAATAGTCGCCGCCCGGGCGGTCGAATGCCGTCTGGGCGCGCGCAGGCGAGCTCGCAAGCACGAGGATAAGCAGCGTGACGCAGGCCACGACGCTTACCAGGCCCCTTGCCAGGCCCTTTGCCATGACGGCCCCGGACAGGCGGCCCTTCCCCATCGGAACAGCTTTCGAGTTATTGACGACGCTCAGGTTTTTTCAGCCGGTCATTTGATCGCCGCAAACCTGTATGGGCGATGAACGGCTGATGGCCCGTCGTTGACCTATTTACCTAGAGCTTCTCGGTTGGACGCGTTTTCTTGACGCGAACCGGTATCCACTTCGCTCGAAAACGCCGCCCTAGAAGGCGTATTCCGCGTAGGCCGGTTCCACCGAGCCCTTCCAGGGGCCGTTGAACTTCTCGAGCAACTCCTCGGCCGGGGTCCGGCCGGAATCGATGATGCGGTCGAGCGGCTCCAGATGCCGGGTCTCGTCGCGGCCGAGCTGGTCGATCCGGCCGCGGCGGCGCAGGCCGGCATGTGCCAGAACGAGGCATTCCTTGGCGATCTCGAACAGATAGCGGTCCTTGATCCGCGCCTTGAAGCCGAAGCGCGGCACGTCGTCGCGCAGCGCCTGGCGCTCGGACGCGGTCCAGTGCTTGGCGATGTCCCAGGCGGCATCGAGCGACACATCGTCGTAGAGCAGCCCGACCCAGAACGCCGACAGCGCCGGCAGACGGCCCCACGGCCCGCCGTCGGAGCCGCGCATCTCGAGATAGCGCTTGAGGCGAACCTCGGGGAAGATCGTCGAGAGATGGTTGGCCCAGTCCGACAGCGTCGGACGCTCGCCGGGCAGATTGTTGTTGCGGCCTTCGAAGAAGGCGCGGAACGAGGAACCCGACACGTCGATGTAATCGTCGCCGCGCTTGACGAAATACATGGGCACGTCGAGCGCGTAGTCGACATAGCGCTCGAACCCCATGCCGTCCTCGAACGCCCACGGCATCATGCCCGCGCGCGCATTGTCGGTGTCGCGCCAGATCTCGGAGCGGAACGACAGGAAGCCGTTCGGCTTGCCCTCGGTGAACGGCGAATTGGCGAACAGCGCGGTCGCGACCGGCTGGAGCGCGAGCGAGACACGCAGCTTCTTGACCATGTCCGCTTCCGACGAGAAGTCGAGATTGGTCTGCACCGTGCAGGTCCGGTACATCATGTCGAGGCCGTATTGGCCGACCTTCGGCATGTAATTGGTCATGATCTTGTAGCGGCCCTTGGGCATCACCGGGATGTCGGCGCGCGACCAGGACGGCGTCATGCCGAGGCCGAGGAAGCCGATGCCGAGCGGCGTTGCGATCTCGCGCACCTGCGCCAGATGCGCCATCAGCTCGCTCTGGGTCTGGTGTACGTTCTCGACCGGCGCGCCGGAGAGCTCGAACTGTCCGCCGGGCTCGAGCGAGATCGCGCCGCCGCCGGTGACGTCGTAGAGGCCGATGATGTTGCCCTTCTCCATGATCGGCTCCCAGCCGAGCAGGAGCTTCATGCCTTCGAGCAGCGCGCCGATGCCGCGCGCGCCCTCGTAGGGCACCGGGCGGTGGCCTTCGAGCGTGAACGGCGTCTTCTCGTGCTCGGTGCCCATGCGGAATTCGGACGGGTCCTTGCAGCCGGCCTCGAACCACGCGACGAGTTCGTCGCGCGATTGCAGCGGCGTCATATCGATCTGGTCTCGCGCCATATCAAACTCTAATCAAAAGGGCGCTTCGATCGAAGGCGCGCGGGTGATGGGGATGGTCCGCGAACCCATCGGGTGCACGGACGAGCTGGTGTGCCGCGGGATCATCGCGACGGCGTTGTTTCGTTGGCGTGGACGACGGGCGGCAGCTTCATCTCACCGCACGAGCAGCCCAGCCGGTCGAGCAGACCGCTGAGCTTGACGGCATCCGCATCGGACAGTTTCGAGCCGACATATTTCTCGATTGCGGCCGAATAGGCGCCCCACATCCGCTTCTGCAATTCGCGGCCCGCTTCCGTGATCTCCACGAACTGGCCGCGCTTGTCGATCTTGCATTCGCGCCGTGAGGCGAGGCCCTCGTCGACCAGGCGGTCGATCAGGCGCGAGGTGGAATATTGCGGGATCAGCATCTGCCGCTCGAGTTCCACCGGCCGGAGTTCACCGGTCGGCGCACGCGACAGTTCGAGCAGCGCGTCGTACCATGCCAGCGGCGGGAACCCCGCCTTCTTCAGGTCCTGCTCGACGCAATCGAGCACGCGGCTCTGCACCCGCATCAGGCGGATCCAGGCGGAAGTAGCCTCGGTCGATGGTTTGCGTTTCATGGTCCCGCTCAAGCTCGTCGTCCGTCTCTTACCCCACTCGATGCACCTGCATCAATCTTGACTATTCCATGCAGGCGCATGTAGTCGTTCTTTCGCCATAACCAAGCATCAAGAGGAGGAAATTCCATGAAACTCTATTACTCGCCCGGCGCCTGCTCCCTGTCCCCCCACATCGCGCTCCTGGAAGCCGGCCTGCCCTATGAGCTGGTCAAGGTCGATATCCGGGCCAAGAAGCTCGAAAATGGTGAGGATTATCTGAAGCTGAACCCCAAGGGCCAGGTCCCTGCGCTGGGCCTCGACAGCGGCGAGATCGTGACCGAAGGCCCGGTCATTGTCCAGATGATCGCCGACCGGGCCGCCGCCAAGGCGCTGGCGCCCGCCCACGGCAGTTCCGAGCGCTACAAGCTGCTCGAATGGCTGAACTTCCTCACCTCGGAGGTCCACAAGAGCTTCGGTCCGCTGTTCGCGCCGGCGCTGAATGACGAGGCCAAGGCGTTCTTCAAGGACCGCGTCATGGGCAAGCTGAAATATATCGACAGCCAGCTCGCCGGCCGCGACTATTTGATGGGCAAGCAGTTCACCGTCGCCGACGGCTATCTCTTCACGATGCTGACCTGGGCCGACCGGATGAAGTTCGACTTCTCGGCGATGCCTCACCTCGCCGCCTACAAGGCCCGCGTCGCCGCGCGCCCGCAGGTGCAGGAAGCGCTGAAGAAGGAAGGCCTGGCGCAGACCGCCTGAACGCTCGAGGCAGGCAACAAACCAAAGTCCGGATCGTCGATCCGGCCTTTCTTCGTTGTGAACCGGCCGGCCGGCAACGGCGTCGAAGGGACATCGCCACGGGACTTGCCGCCCCATGAACATGATCGTCCTCATGACCGCCGCCGGCGCACCGCTCGCGATGCTTGGCTTGTCGACGCTGGTCGCGCCGCAGCGCGACTGCATCTTCATGGTCCATCCCCAGATCACCTCGGCCGTGTTCGAGAGCAAGGAAGGCAAGATCGTCTTTCCCGATCGGCCGACCGAATATCCCTGCAGCTACGCCAGGACGAAGGGCGGCACGGACATCGCCTTCACCAACCAGAATGGCTGGCGCTTCGTGGTCCGGATCGGCCGCGGCGACGAAGGCACCTGGAAAGCCAGTCTTGCCGACGAGGCGGTCTCGGGCCGCGCCTTCTCTCCGTTCGGAGACCGCAAGTAAAACGGCCCGCCGGATCAACGATCCGGCCCTTTATTCGCAACAAGGCGACGCCGGCGCGCAACCGTTCCGCCGGATCATCGTACCTTTCATTGGACTTATGAACTACTGTTCGCCAAATGTAAGTAGTGCTGTCTTGTCAGCACCCGCAAAGCGGGCGAGCTTGCGGGATTGCTTAGAGAATATTTGGGCTCGCACCGGGGTTGAACTTGACGAGTGCCATCGTCCTGATCGCTGCAAGCGCACTGGTTGGCATAGCGACAGGCTATATTTTCAGAATCTGGGCGCTGATCATCATCTCGCCGTTCATCGCAATTGTGTCGGCCATCATTCTTCGCGTCTACGAATTCGGAATGCTGGCGGGCGTGACCGTCATTGCGCTCTGTCTTGCCGCCTCACAGCTCGCCTACCTCGCCACATCCTATCTGCGGCACGCGCGGCACGTCTCAGCGCATGACGAAGTCGACGGCGAGCCAGGCGAGATAAGCGAGCAGGAAATCCGCCGCCAGAACAAGTAACGCCAGCGCCGCCCAAAGCACGGGCCCCTTGCGGCGCAGACGCGCCGGCTTCGGCAGGGGGGCGACGCGCCCGGTTGTGGGCGCAAAGGCATATTTCACGGTGAGATCGCGAGCGAGCGCGGTCTTCCGCAGCACCAAGGAGTTCATCAAGGACACTTTCTTATTTCGTCTTCGACTTGCCGATGGGTCGGCAAGTGTCCCAACCAGTTCGTGACCCTGACCCAGAGCAAGACTAGTGCCAGGACCAAGCAAAAGAACGGCGCCGCTTTGACGCGCTCATGACAATTGCGCGACACCGTGGGCGGGACTCTGCCACGGTTCCTACGCGGTTTCTGTGAATGGTTCCACAACCCGGAATTGTTCTGACGCAACCGTGATGATGGCGCCAAAAGCAAAAAGGCCGGATCGATGATTCGGCCTTTCTGTTTCTACGCAGCCCGGATGGAAGCGCAATCCGGGTCTTCACGTATGGGCAGAGCTGTCCCGGATTTCGCTGCGCTCCATCCGGGCTACGAATGCGACTCAGGCCGCCGTCTTCTTCGGCGCGAACCGGCCGTAGAAGGTTTCACCCTTCGCCGCCATCTCCTCGAGAAGTTTCGGCGGGGTGAAGCGCGAGCCGTACTTCGCCTCGAGCTTGTGGCAGAGCTCGACGAACTTCTTCGTGCCCATGAAGTCGATGTAGGACAGCGTGCCGCCGGTGAACGGCGCGAAGCCAAAGCCGAGGATCGAGCCGACATCCGCCTCGCGCGGATCGGTGATGACGTGATCCTCGACCGTGCGCGCGGCTTCCACCGCCTGCACCACCAGGAAACGCTGCTTCAGCTCCTCGATATCGAGCGTATCAGGGTCGAGCTGCTTCGGCTGCAGCGCCGAGAGGCCCGGCCACAGGCTCTTCTGACCCTTGCCCTTCTCGGGGTAGTCGTAGAAGCCCTTGCTGTTCTTGCGGCCGAGGCGGCCTTGCGTCTCGACCATCTCCACCATCAGCTTCTTCTGATCGGGGTTGATGGCGTTGGGGCCGAGATCGGCTTCCGTCGCCTTCATGATCTTGAGGCCGAGGTCGAGCGCGACTTCGTCCGAAAGCGAGAGCGGGCCGACCGGCATGCCGGCCATCTTGGCGCAGTTCTCGATCATCGCGGGCGGCACGCCTTCGAGGAACATCTCGTTGCCTTCGGCGACGTAACGGCCGACGCAGCGATTGGCGAAGAAGCCACGGCTGTCGTTGACGACGATCGGCGTCTTGCCGATCTGCCGGACGTAGTCGAGCGCGGTCGCGAGCGCGACATCGCCGGTGTTCTTGCCGAGAATGATCTCGACCAGCATCATCTTCTCGACCGGCGAGAAGAAGTGGATGCCGACGAACTTGCCCTGGTCCTTGAAGCCTTCGGCCAGCGAGGTGATCGGCAGCGTCGAGGTGTTCGACGCGAAGATCACGTCGGGCTTCAGATACTCCTGCGCCTTGGCAAATGTCTCGGCCTTGACCTTGCGGTCCTCGAACACCGCTTCGATGACGAGGTCGACGTCCTTGAGCGCAGCATAGTCCGCGGTCGGCGTGATGCGCGCGAGCAGCTTCTCGGCATCATCCGGCTTGGCGCGGCCCTTCTTGATCTGGTCCTCGATCACCTTCTGCGCATGCGCCTTGCCCTTGTCCGCGCTCGCCTGGTCGCGATCGATCAGGACGACGTCGAGGCCGGCGCGAGCCGAGACGTAGCCCACGCTCGCACCCATGAAGCCTGCGCCGATCACGGCGATCTTCTTCACCTTGGTTGCTGGCACGTCCTTCGGACGGCGTGCGCCCTTGTTGAGCTCCTGCATCGACAGGAACAGGCTGCGGATCATCGCCGCTGCTTCCTTCGAACGCAGCACCGAGGTGAAGTAGCGCGACTCCACGCGCAGCGCGGCGTCGATCGGCAACTGCAGGCCTTCATAGACGCAGCTCATGATCGCGCGCGCGGCCGGATAATTGTCGTAGGTCTCGCGGCGATAGATCGCGTTGCCGGCCGGGAACATCATCATGCCGGCCTTGGAGAACACCGGGCCGCCGGGCAGCTTGAAGCCCTTCTCGTCCCAGGGCGCGACGGCCTTGCCGCCGCCCTTGATCCAGTCCTTCGCCGCCTTGATGAGATCCGCAGCGGGAACGATGGCGTGAATGAGATTCAGCGCCTTGGCCTTCTCGACGGTGACCGGGTCACCCTTGAGGAGGATCGTCATGGCGTCCTGCGGGGGCACCAGGCGCGGCACGCGCTGCGTACCGCCGGCGCCGGGGAACAGGCCGACCTTGACCTCGGGCAGGCCGAGACGCGTCCTGGGATTCTCCGCCGCGACGCGATAATGGCAGCACAGCGTGATCTCGAAACCGCCGCCGAGCGCGAGGCCGTTGATCGCGGCCGCCCACGGCTTGCCTGACGTTTCGATCGAGCGCAGCACCAGCGAGAAGCGCCGGCTCTGGTCGAACAGCATCTGGTTCGCCGCGGTCTCGCCCTGCTCCTTCAAGACCTTTGCGTAGGCCTGGTTCATGCCTTCGAGCATGGACAGGTCGGCGCCGGCGCAGAACGCTTCCTTGGCGGAGGTGATGACGACGCCCTTCACCGCGGCGTCGGCCGTGGTTTCCTTGACGATCGCGTCAAGCTCGCTGGTCGAGGTCTCGTCGAGCACGTTCATCGAACGGCCGGGGATGTCCCAGGTGACGAGCGCGATGCCGTCGGAATCGGTCTCAACCTTGAAGTTCTTGTAAGCCATGTTGGTTGCTCCCTACCCTTAGACGCGCTCGATGATGGTCGCGGTGCCCATGCCGCCGCCGATGCACAGCGTGACGAGAGCGGTGGACTTGTTGGTGCGCTCGAGCTCGTCGAGCACGGTGCCCAAAATCATCGCGCCGGTGGCGCCGAGCGGATGGCCGAGCGCAATGGCGCCGCCATTGACGTTGATCTTGGCGTTGTCGATGTCGAAGGCCTGGATGTAGCGCAGCACGACCGAGGCAAAGGCCTCGTTGAGCTCGAACAGGTCGATGTCCGACTTCTTCATGCCCGAGCGTGCGAACAGCTTTTCGGTGACGTCGACCGGACCGGTCAGCATCATCGCCGGCTCCGAGCCGACGTTCGCGAACGCGCGGATCTTTGCGCGCGGCTTCAGGCCGTACTTGCTGCCCGCCTCCTTGCTGCCGAGCAGCACGGCGCCGGCGCCGTCCACGATGCCCGACGAGTTGCCGGCGTGGTGCACGTAATTGACGCGCTCGATCTCGGGATGCGACTGCACGGCGACGCCGTCGAAGCCGCCCATCTGCGCCATCATCGTGAACGCCGGCTGCAGCTGCGCCAGCGACTGCATCGTCGTCGAGGGACGCATGTGCTCATCCTTGGCGAGGATGGTGAGGCCGTTGATGTCCTTCACCGGCACGATCGACTTGTTGAAGCGGCCTTCGTCCCAGGCCTTGCCGGCGCGCTGCTGGCTCTGCACCGCGTAGGCATCGACGTCGTCGCGCGAGAAGCCGTACTTGGTGGCGATCAGATCGGCCGACACGCCCTGCGGCATGAAGTAAGCGGGGACAGCCATCGACGGATCCATCGGCCAGGCGCCGCCGGAGGCACCGATGCCGACGCGGCTCATCGACTCGGCGCCACCGCCGATCACGAGCTCATGCTGGCCGCTCATCACCTGCGCGGCGGCAAAGTTCACGGCATCGAGGCCGGAGGCACAGAAGCGGCTGATCTGCACGCCGGGGACGGCTTCACCAAGACCCGCCTTCAGCGCGGCAAAACGCGCGATGTCGCTACCGGCTTCGCCGACCGGATCGACCACGCCGAGCACGACGTCGTCGACGGAATCTTCCGGCAGATTGTTGCGGTCCTTCAGCGCCTTCAGCGGCACGGTGGCGAGCGCGAGCGCCGTCACCTCGTGCAACGAACCGTCAGCCTTGCCGCGGCCGCGCGGGGTTCGGACGTGGTCGTAGATATAGGCATCTGCCATGGGAGCCTCCTGATTGCAGTTATTGGATCGACCGCGGCGCGATCGCCGTCATTCGTGGAACGTAAATTCGTAGAACAGCGGCAGCCCCTCGCCCTGGCGAAGAAATTGCCGCGCGGTGTCGTAGTCCATCCGCCCTTCGCTTAGATCGAGGATGTGATCGAGCTGGGGCGCAGTCGTGGTGTCGGTCAGGTAAAAGCCTTCGATGCCGAGAATTCCGACACCTGTGGCCTCACAGCGGTTGACGATGTCGAGGGCAGTGCGCGCGCAGAATTTGTCGCGGCGGAGCCCAGCGCCGAAGGCGCGAAACTCCGCAACGATCGCGTCTGCTGCTAACATCGAATCCCCTCAGAACGCGTCCGCCGGCAGTTCCATGATGGTGGCGCAGCCGGATTGAATGCGCGCAAGATTGGCGGCGGTCTCCGGCAGCATGCGCTCCATGAAGAAGCGGCCGGTGACGAGCTTGGTCGAGAGATAGGGCGTCGCCCCGCTCTCGGCAATCTTGGCATTGGTCACCTTGGCCATCTTCGCCCACATGTAGCCGAGCGCGACGAAGCCGAAGAGATGCAGGTAATCGGTTGCGGCGGCGCCGGCATTGTCGGGCTTCGCCATCGCGTTCTGCATCAGCCACGTCGTGGCCTGCTGGAGATGGCCGAGCGAGGCCGACAGCGGCGCGATGAAGGGCTTCAGCGCCTCGTCGCCGCCGTTCTCTTTGGCGAAGGCCATGACCTCGCCGAAGAAGGCCATGATGGCGCGGCCGCCGTCGCGCGGCAGCTTGCGGCCGACCAGATCGAGCGCCTGGATGCCGTTGGCGCCTTCATAGATCATGGCGATGCGCGCATCGCGCACGAACTGCTCCATGCCCTGTTCGGCGATGTAGCCGTGGCCGCCATACATCTGCTGCGCCTGCACGGCGTTGGCGAAGCCGTAGTCGGTGAGGAAGCCCTTGAGCACAGGGGTCATCAGGCCCATGTGGTCGTCGGCGGCTTGGCGGTCCTTGGGATCCTCGGAACGATGGGCGACGTCGCTCTTCAGCGCGGTCCACATCACGAAGGCGCGCGCAGCCTCGTTGAAGGCGCGGATCGAGAGCAGCGTGCGGCGCACGTCGGGATGCACGATGATCGGGTCGGCCGGCTTGTCCGGCGCCTTGACGCCGGTGAGCGCGCGGCCCTGGATGCGCTCGCGGGCGTAGGCGACCGCGTTCTGGTAGGCGACCTCCGACTGCGCGAGGCCCTGAACGGCGACGCCGAGACGGGCCTCGTTCATCATCACGAACATGCCCTGCATGCCCTTGTTCTCTTCGCCGATCAGCCAGCCGGTGGCGCTGTCGTAGTTCATCACGCAGGTGGAATTGCCGTGGATGCCCATCTTGTGCTCGATCGAGCCGCAGACGACGCCGTTGCGCGCGCCGACCGAACCGTCGGCATTGACCAGGAATTTCGGCACCACGAACAGCGACACGCCCTTGATGCCGGCGGGTGCGCCCTCGATACGGGCGAGCACGAGGTGGATGATGTTCGGAGCCAGATCATGCTCGCCGGCCGAGATGAAGATCTTGGTGCCCGTGATCTTGAAGCTGCCGTCGGCCTGGCGCACCGCCTTGGTGCGGAGCATGCCGAGATCGGTGCCGCAATGCGGCTCGGTCAGGTTCATGGTGCCGGTCCATTCGCCGGCGATCATCTTCGGCACATAGGTCTTCTTCTGCTCGGGCGTGCCGTGCACCAGCAGCGCCGCGGTCGCGCCCATGGTGAGGCCGCCATACATCGAGAAGGCCATGTTGGCGGAGATCTGGAATTCGTTGACCGCCTGCGAGAGCGTCACCGGCAGGCCCTGGCCACCGAACTCCTGCGGCGCGGAGAGGCCCAGCCAGCCGCCTTCCGCCACCTGCTTGAATGCGTCCTTGAACCCCTTCGGCGTGGTGACGCTGCCGTCATCGGCGCGCTTGCAGCCTTCGAGATCGCCGACGCGGTTGAGCGGCTGCAGCACCTCTTCGGCAAGTTTGGCGGCTTCGCCGAGGATCGCCTCACGGACGTCACTCGACGCATCGGAGAAGCCGGCGAGATTGTCGTAGCGGTCGATCTGGAAGACGTCGTTGAGCAGGAAGTTCACGTCTTCGACGGGGGCTTTGTAGATCGGCATTGCGGTCTCCCGGCAGGGCTTGAAGGGGGTGGAATTCGCTAGGATTGGGCGGCGAGCTGCTCGGCCATCAGGCGGTGCAGCATGTTGATCGCCTTGAGCGGACGCACCATCACCTTGAAATTTGTGATGCGTCCCTCGGCGTCGAAAGTGATGATATCGACACCGTTGATCTCGATGCCGTCGATGACGTTCTTGAATTCGAGCACGGCGCCGTTGGCGCTTTTCCACTCGCCGACGTAGGTGAAGCCAGGACCGCCGAGCACCTTCTCGGCGCTCGCGAGATATTTGAAGGTGATGTCGCGGCCGCGTTGGGGCGAATGCACCACGGGGCTTTCGAACACGGCGTCAGGATGCAGCAGGTCCCACAGCGCCTTGTGGTCGTGAGACTTCATGAAGGCGTACCAGGAATCGAGGCCGGTCATGGTCAAATGCCTCCCTAGATAAAGGCCTTGGCAAAAAAGCTCGAAAACAACCCCATGCACAGTAGCGAGGGGGTTGATTCCGCTGGGTTTTTGGATCGGACTTAAGCCCCGATCTTGGGCCACCTCATATGCACATTGACGCATATGCACCAATGCGCATAAAGTCAAGTCAATTGGTCGGTACCTCTAAATGGGAGCTGGTGCCATGGCGCTGGGCGACGCGATCCTCGCATGCCTGACGGAACGTCCGATGACGGGCTACGAGCTCGCCAAGACATTCGATTCCTCGATCGGCTTCTTCTGGAAGGCCGACCACCAGCAGATCTACCGTGAGCTCTCCAAGCTGCGCGACCGCGGCTACATCCAGGGCCGGGAGGTCGTGCAATCGGGCAAACCCAATAAACTCATCTATACGCTGACTCCCGAAGGCCGAACAGCGCTGCGGCACTGGGCCGCGCGACCGAGCACGCCGCCCTCGATCAAGGACGACCTGCTGGTCCGGCTGCATGCGCTCGACAGCATCGACATCGAGCCCATGCGCACCGATCTGATGGACCGGCTGGAGCACCATCGCGACCGCCACGCCAATTACGAGCGCATCCTCAAGAAGCGTTTTCCGGAAGGGACCGCGTCGGGCGTGCTCGACCTCGGCAATCTGCTGCTGCTTCAGCTCGGCGCCCGCCACGAGCAGATGGTGGCCGACTTCTGCGAGGAGGCGCTCGACGCGCTCTCGGCGATGAGCGGCAAGGGCACGGTTGTGACGCTGGAGGACGGCAAGCGAGAGGGGAAGGGCTGAGACCGCAGCAAGATCCGTAGCCCGGATGGAGCACAGCGTAATCCGGGACCGACGCCCCGCGGCATGAATCCCGGATTTCGCTTCGCTCCATCCGGGCTACGCACCGTCGCGTGGGGCACGTCCCAGGTTCCCGCCGCCCAACTTTAAGCCACCGGCGACGCGTTCCTTAACCCGTTATTTACCGTAACAGGAAAAAGTCGGTTTTCGAGGCAGACGACCCGCGCCAAATCCGATTGTCTTTGCAACCGGCACGCGTGGGGAGACTGGAGGCGCCGGGTGGGGCGCCGGAGTCGGAACCGGACAGAGTCATGAATTCGCGCGTATCGTGGAGTGTTGACGGCATCGATCCGACCGTCCGGGAGCGGGCCGAAGCTGCTGCGCGCCGCGCCGGCATGTCACTCAACGATTGGCTGAATTCCACGCTCGGCGAAACTGCCCCGCCAAACTTTCGCGGACCTTACGATCAACGCCAAGATCAACGCCAAGATCAGCGTCAAGATCAGCGTCCGCAACAGATGCCGAACCCAATGCCGAGCCAGGAGAGTCGCGAAGTCGCCGACATCCATCAGCGGCTCGACGCGATCACCCAGCAGATCGAACGGATTTCGAAGCCTGCGGCGCCGCGCCCGGATGTGTCGCGCGAGCAGGGCGTCGCGCGCCAGCTCAACGATGCCATCTCGCGGCTCGATGCGCGCCTGTCGAAGATCTCCCGCCCGCAGCCGCAGCAACAGCCTCAGGCCCCGCGGCAGGCGGCCCCTGCCCCGTCACCCCTTGAAATGCGCCAGCGCCAGGCCGATGCGGTCGAGCGTGCCGCCGCGCAGGTCTATCGCAGCTCGCCTCCCCTGAGCCCTGCTTCGTTCGACGTCGCGGTCGCCGAGATCACGGCGCGGCAGAGCGAGCTCGACGGCTTTGCGCCGCGCCAGATGCCGCCGCGCGCCGCGCCCTCGATTGCGCCTTCTGCCGCTCCTTACGCGCCGACCATGACACCAATGGCGGCGCCGCCCGCGCCTGCCTATGCTCCGCCGCCACCGCAGCCGGGGCCGGATTTCTCGTCGCTCGAGCGCCACCTGCTCAAGATCACGAGCCAGATCGAGTCGCTGCAGCGCCCTGACAATACCGAGCAGGCGATCAACGCCTTCCGCAGCGAGCTCGCCGAAATCCGTACCGCCATCACCGAGGCGATGCCGCGGCGCGCGATCGAATCGATCGAGAACGAAATCCGCTCGCTGCACCGTCGCATCGACGAGACCCGGTCCAACGGCACCGACGGCCAGGTGCTATCCGGCATCGAACGCGCACTGTCCGACATCAAGCAGGTGCTGCGCACGCTGACGCCGGCCGAGCAGCTCACCGGCTATGACGAGGCGATCCGCAATCTCGGCGGCAAGCTCGACCTGCTCCTGCGCGCCAACGATGATCCGTCCACGGTGCGCCAGCTCGAAAGCGCGATCTCGGCGCTGCGCGGCATCGTCTCCAACGTCGCCTCCAACGAAGCGCTGGCACGTCTGTCCGAAGACGTGCAATTGCTGTCGTCCAAGGTCGACCAGGTCACCCGCGCCTCCGGCCACAGCGACAGCTTTGCGGTGCTCGAGCAGCGCATCGCTGCGCTCACCGCGGCGCTGGAAACGCGTGAACGGCCGCAAGCCACGGAGAGCACTGAGCATCTCGAAGCCGCCATCCGCGCGCTGTCGGACCGTTTCGACCGCATGCAGGTCGGCAACGACTCAGCTTCGACCTTCGCGCATCTCGAACAGCGGGTCTCGTATCTGCTGGAGCGGATCGAGGCCGCCGCCGATCCGCGCAACGGCAATCTGAGCCGCGTCGAGGACGGGCTGCACGACATCCTGCGCCATCTCGAGCGGCAGCAGGCGACCTATTCGGCTCTCGCCGAGAGCCGCAGCTCCGCGCCATCACCCGATTCCGGCGTGGTCGATCTCGTCAAGCGCGAGCTCTCCGACATCCGCTTCAACCAGGCCGAGACCAACCGCAGCACCCAGGACTCGCTCGACGCCGTCCACAGCGCGCTCGGCCACGTCGTCGATCGCCTCTCGATGATCGAGGGCGATCTGCGCGCGGTGCGCAGCGCGCCGCCGGCGCCTGCACCGCAGCCGATGCCGATGCCGATGGCCGCCCCGATGGAGCCCGCGCCGATGGCGCGCGAGCCGCGGCAGCAGGCACCGCAGCAGCCGAAATACGATCCGAAGCCCGAGCTGCCGAACCCGGCCGCCGCACAGCAGCCCGCGCAGTCCGCCTTCGTCGCCGCGCCGCGCGAATTCCACGCCGCAGCCCCCGCCGCGCCACCGCCGCCCGTGCCGATGGCCGCGCCCGTTCCGCCGCGCGCGATCAGCGAGATCCTGGAACCGCATACGGCGCCCGCGCGCGCCGCGATCGCGCCGGAGCTGCCGCCCGATCATCCGCTCGAGCCGGGCACACGGCCGGGCGGTCGCGCCGCCACGCCCTCGGAGCGCATTGCCGCTTCCGAGAACGCCATCAGCGAAATCCCGGCCGCGCCGAAGGAGCCGGTGTCGTCGTCGAGCTTCATCGCTGCCGCGCGCCGTGCAGCACAAGCCGCCGCCGCGCAACCGCCCGAGAAGCCCGCCCGCGGCGTCAAGGCCGCGATCGCAGCGCGCGCCAAGGACAAGGGCAAGGACAAGGGCCAAGCCCAGGAAGGCGGCTCGACGATCACCTCGAAGATCCGCTCGCTGCTGGTCGGCGCGAGCGTGGTCGTGATCGTGCTCGGAACCTTCAAGATGGCGATGAACCTGCTCGACGGCGGCAGCGCGCCGCCGGCCCCGCAGGCGATGGAGAATTCGGTCAGCGAGCCGGCGCCGCGGCCCGCGCCGCCCCCGGTCGAGAGCAAGCCCGCCGCGCCCGAGCAGGTCACGCCGTCGATGACCTCGCCGACGCCGATCGGGAAGCAGTCCCAGAACAATTCCGCACCGTCCCTGCCCGCAAACGCCGGCAGCTCGGCTTCGGTCGAAATCCCGCCGGCTCCGGTCGCGCCGCCGCCTGCTGCCTCCAGCGATGTCACCGGCGCGCTGTCGGGCGCCAGCCGTGCCAGGCTGAGCCTGGTCCAGGTGCCGCCGAGCGAGAAGCTGCCCGACGGCATCGGCGGCCCCGGCCTGCGCACCGCGGCGATGAAGGGCGATGCCACCGCGGCCTACGAGGTCGGCTTGCGCTTTGCGGAAGGCAAGGGCGTGGCCGCGAACTATGACGAAGCGGCAAAGTGGTATGACCGCGCGGCGCAAGCCGGCGTGGTGCCCGCGACCTTCCGCCTCGGCACGCTCTATGAGAAGGGCCTCGGCGTGAAGAAGGACGCCGACATCGCCCGCCGCTACTACACGCAAGCCGCCGAGCGCGGCAACGCCAAGGCGATGCACAATCTCGCTGTGCTCGATGCCGACGGCGGCGGACGCGGCGCCAATTACAAGAGCGCGGCGCAGTGGTTCCGCAAAGCCGCCGATCGCGGCGTCGCGGACAGCCAGTTCAATCTCGGCATCCTCTATGCCCGCGGCATCGGCGTCGAACAGAACCTCGCCGAGTCCTACAAATGGTTCAGCCTGGCGGCTGCCCAGGGCGATGCGGACGCAGCCGGCAAGCGCGACGACGTCGCCAAGCGCCTCGACCCGCAATCGCTCGCCGCCGCCAAGCTCGCGATCCAGACCTTCAGCGCCGAGCCGCAGCCCGACGATGCCGTCAACGTTCCGGCTCCGAACGGCGGCTGGGACAGCGCACCGCAGGCAAACGCCAAGCCGGCGCCGAAGCCGGTCGCGGCGAAGCGGTCGGCTTCGGCGGCGCATTAAAGCGGTTTAGGGCGCGCCCTCTCCTCTTGTCGTCGCCCGGCTTGACCGGGCGACCCAGTATTCCAGAGGCGGGCGTTAAAGAGCTCGCTCTCACGACAACGGCCGCGGCGTACTGGATGCCCCGGTCCCGGCTCCGCCAAGGCTACGCCGAGGCCACACGAGAGCGCTCGGTACGCCGAAGCTTCAGCGAAGGCGGCAAGCCGGGGCATGACGGCGGAGAATGTGGCGAACTCCTCTGCGCACAGTGATGCAGCCACCTGATCCCTCTTCGCTCATTCACCACGCCCGAATTTCCTGAGCGCGCCCGGCCTCAAATTCCGCTATTGAAAGACGCGGCAATCGTTCCGACTTTCCCGCGAGCATTCCGCGTTAGTCGTTCCGTCTCGCCGGTGCACGGTTCAATGCAGCTCTATCTCCCGATCGCCGATCTTCCGGTCAACGTCTTCCTGGTGCTGGCGATGGGCACGGCGGTCGGCTTCGTCTCCGGCATGTTCGGGATCGGCGGCGGCTTCCTGATGACGCCGCTCCTGATCTTCATCGGCATCACGCCGGCGGTCGCGGTCGCCTCCGTCGCGAGCCACATCGCGGCCTCCTCCTTTTCCGGCGCGCTGTCCTATTGGCGGCGGCGCGCGATCGATCCGGCGCTGGCGAGCGTCTTGCTCTGCGGCGGCGTGACCGGGACGGCGCTCGGCGTCTGGACGTTCACGCAGCTCCGCGCCCTCGGCCAGCTCGACCTGATGATCGCGCTGTCCTATGTGGTGCTGCTCACCACGGTCGGCAGCCTGATGTTCTCCGAAGGCCTGCGCGCGCTGATGCGAACCCGGCGCGGCGCGGTGCCGCCACGGCGCGCGCACAACTGGATCCACGGCCTGCCGCTGAAGATGCGGTTCAAGCGCTCGAAGATCTATCTCTCGGTGATCCCGGTCGTGATCGTCGGCATCGTGATCGGCTTCATCGGCGCCATCATGGGCATCGGCGGCGGCTTTATCCTGGTGCCGATCATGATCTATCTGCTGCGGGTGCCGACCTCGACGGTGATCGGGACCTCGATGGTTCTCACCCTCGTCACCATGCTGTTCGCGACCATGCTGCACGCGGTGACCAATCACCTCGTCGATGCCGTGCTGGCGCTGATCCTGATGGTCGGCGGCGTCACCGGCGCGCAGTTCGGCGCCCGCGCCGGCCAGAAGATCCGCGGCGAGCAGTTGCGGCTGCTGCTCGGGCTGTTGATCCTCTCGGTCGGCGTCCGCTTCGCGATCGAGCTGGTGATCCGGCCCGAGGATCTCTTCACCATCCGCGAGTTAGGGGTGAGCGGATGATGCGCGCGCTTCTCGCAGGCCTTCTCATTCTGCTGCTCGGCTCCGCCGCGCAGGCCGAGCGGCTGATCGTGTCGGTCTCCAACCACCGCGTCACGGTGACGCCGAATTATTCCGGCGAGGAGCTGGTGCTGTTCGGCTCGGTCGAGAAGGACCCGAGCACGCCCGCCGATCGCACGGCCTACGATCTCGTCGTCACCGTGATGGGCCCGCGCGCCGACATGGTGACGCGGCGCAAGGAGCGCAAATTCGGCATCTGGATCAACACCGATTATCGCCAGTTCCTGGAGGTGCCGAGTTATCTGGCGCTGTTCGCCAACCGGCCGTTCGACGTCATCACCTCGCCCGAGATCGCGCGGCGGCAGCAGATCGGGCTGAACAACGTGCTGCTGACCCAGCGCGTCAGCGGCGACTATGCCGACGTGGTGCCGAATGACGCCTTCCGCTCGGCCTTCATTCGCCTGCGCACCCAGCGCGGCCTCTATCGCGAGGACGCGAGCGCAGTGACGTTCCTGACGCCGACGCTGTTCCGCACCGGCATTCCGCTGCCGGCGGAGGTGCCGATCGGCACCTATGAGGTCGAGATCAAATTGTTCGCGAATGGCGCCTTGATCACCAAGACCGAGACCGCCTTCGAAATCGTCAAGGTCGGCTTCGAGCAATTCGTCGCGACGACCGCGCGGCAGAACGGGCTGATCTATGGCCTCGCCGTCGCGGCCATGGCGCTGATGACGGGCTGGATGGCGTCGATCGTTTTCAGGAAGGATTGAGGGCTCCACTCTCGTCGTCGCCCGGCTCGACAAGGTGGCCTCGACGCGTAGCCCTCCCTAGCCTTGGTGGCTACGACGACAGTCGCCAGCTTCTGTTGATAAGTTTCCGCAAAGCTTGCTGTTAAATCGCGAACTTGATCAACTGCAACCACGGCTTGCGGATAGATTTTTCTGTTGTGCTTCGCGACAGTTGATATGGTTGCCAGCGGCAATGCGCGCTCCTTGCAGATCGCTATGATTGGGCGGAACATCTGGCGTACGAGTATCCGCAAGCCGGTTTTTCATGACTTCTAGGCTATCTCAGCTAAAAGGCGCGAAGTCGCTCCCGCAATTGGCGCGCGTCTTGGGTGTCCAGCCCCACGGCCTCTCCTACGTACTTTACTGGCTGACGGACGATCAAAAGTACGAAAGCTTCACTATCCCCAAGCGACGCGGTGGACGGCGATCAATCACGGCGCCAAAGACGCATCTGAAGATGATCCAGACTAAGCTCGCCAAGTATCTTCTGGACATACATGTCGAGCTTGAGGATGGACGATCGAAGAGGCAGTGCAGGCTGTCACACGGTTTCAAGCGTGGATAACACCGTCTGCAGATTCCGCGAGCTGTGGTAGCTTCCAATCTCTCCCTCAACGCGGGTGACGCATTGTGGCTGACGAATACGATGATAGGAAAATGTTCTTCCAACGGAGGACAGACAAGACGATCATAAGTCGTCGTTTCCAGAGCGGGCTCGCTGGCGACAAGATGCGGATCGCCTCCCACATCATCGATGGTAAGCCAGGCCTGAGATTCGCTACGGTCGAGAACGAAGCCGTTTTGCGCGAGACGCCGGGTGGCCGCTATCAGATAAAGGCCGCGTTCCTTGAAGACGATCGGTCAATTCGGTCTCTCACGATCCAACGATACAATAAGACCGGGCCGCAAGATCGGCAGCATTTCACCTTCGTGGGAAACGAGATCGACACGCTCATCGACTTCATCGCTGGCGTGAGAACAATACAATTTGACGGCGCCGCCAAAGTTCACCTGACGGATGAGGTTCTCCGTGAGATCATTCTAGATCAAGGTCAAGCCCGGAAAATTTTTGAAAAGAACTCTGAATTGTTCTTGGAACTGGCGCAGCAGGAGCACGTAACCCGCGACCTTGTAGCCGTTGGCTATCGCCGAAGGCAACTTCGTCATTTCGAAGCCTTGCTTCAAGATGAAGATTTCTTCGAGAGTGAAAGGAGCAGACTTCAGTGCAAACCGGAAGATGTTTGGCAGAAATTCTTCGAAGCGAATACGTGGATATTTGGATACGGCCTGTCGTATCAATTCATGTCGCAACTGGATGAACGCAAACTGGAGCAGATTGTTCGAGGACGCGATTTAGGAGGCGCGGGCAAGCGGTCGGACGCGCTCATGAAGACACGCGGCATCGTAAATTCTCTTTGCTTTGTTGAGATCAAAAGACACGATACGCCTCTGCTCGGCAAAAGCACATATCGGCCAGACGTTTGGTCGCCGTCCGCAGATTTAGCGAGCGGCGTCTCTCAGATACAGACGACCGTTCATGCTGCCGTCGAGGCGATCGGGCACAAGCTTCTACCGCGTGACGACTTCGGTGATCCGACTGGGGAGGTGCTGTTCAATATCGAGCCGCGCTCCTGCCTTGTCATTGGCTCGCTAGGACAGTTTCAGACCGCGAACGGTGTGAACATTCCAAAGTTTCGGTCCTTCGAACTCTATCGCCGGAATACTTGGCGACCCGAAATCGTAACTTTTGACGAACTGCTGCAGCGAGCACGCTTTATTGTCGATCATGGGAGCGATTGAATACATCGATAGCACGCTTAGTGCTGGGCATGAGGCTACGGCGCCTCGATCACCGTCGGCACGCCCGGCTCCAGCAGCCGCAGCCGCGTCCCGAAGCCGAGCACGTCGAACGTCTTGCGCAGGTCCTCGCCGTTCTGGCGGAAATGCGCCCAGCCTTCGGTATGCAGGGGCACGATCATCGCATCGGGAAAGGCGCGCGCGGTCTCGATGGTGTCGTTGGTGTCCATGGTGAGATGGAACGGCCCGCGCGTCTGCGCGGCGCCCGCGAAAGGCAGCACCACGCCGCATTTGAAGCGGCGCGCGACCTCGGCGACGCCGTCGAACCAGGTGGTGTCGCCGCTGATGTAGACGGAGCTGGTATCCTTCCGGCTCGAGGTCACCACGAAGCCGATCACGTCGCCCGACAGCGGCTCGATGCCGGCCGGGCCGTGACGCGCCGGCGTTGCGGTGATCGTCAGCGTGTTGCCGTCGTCGTCCTTCAGATGCGCGGTCGCCCAGGGCGCGAGCCCTTCGACATGACCGCCGAGGCGCTTGGCGCCGGCCTCGGTCGTCAGCGCGCGCTTGGCTTTCAGCAGATAGTCGCGGCCGGAATTGTCGAGATTGTCCGAGTGCTGGTCGTGGCTGAGCAGCACGGCATCGATCGGGCCGATCGCGTCGGCCTTGAGCGCGGGTCCGACCGTCTTCTCCAGCTTCACATGCGGAAGCTGGTAGGCGCCGGGTGCATCGAAGGTCGGATCGGTGAGCAGGCGGAAGCCGTCGATCTCGATCAGCGCCGTGGGGCCGCCGATCAGCGTGATGGCGATGGGCATGAGACAACTCCTCTTACGCGACCGGCTTGGCCGGCCGCGTCACCAGGTAAATGCCGAGCGCCACTGGAATGATCCCCAGCAGGTCACGGGCCTCGACATGCTCGCCGAGCACGATGAAGGCGAACAGCATGCCGAGCGGCGGCATCAGGAAATGATAGGCGCTGGCAGCGGTCGCGCCACACACTTTCAGGAGATGAAACCAGAGCCAGTAGGCCAGGATCGAGCCGCCCAGCACGAGGAAGGCGAAAGCGCCGATCAGGCTCGGCGTGAAGTCGATCGCATGGACGTCGGCGAAGGTGAGCGCGACTGGCGTCAGCACGATGCCGGCGGCGAGATTCTGCACGCCGTTGCCGATCCACAAGGACCCCTTCGGCGCGAGCAGCTTGAACAGGATCGTGCCGGCGACGATGGAGGCGAGCGAGGCCAGCGTGAAGACGATGCCGTGAAGACTATCGGTGCCGACCGCGAGGCGATGCCAGACGATCAAGGTGACGCCGATGATGCCGAGCAGAAGACCGCTCGCCTTGCGCCAGGTCATGCCCTCGCCAAGCAGCAGCGCGGCGAGCGCAGCGGTGAACACCGGATTGGCCGAGACGATCAGACCGCCGAGGCCGGCGGAGACCGATTGGAGGCCGGTGTAGCCGAGCCCGAGATAGAGCGCGTTGTTGGCGATGCCGAGCACGGCGAAGATCGCGGCATCGCGCCAGGACAGCGACCAGTCGTCGCCACGAACCAGCGTGGCCCCGAGGATCAAGATGCCCGCGAGCGAGAAGCGCGCGGCGAGCAGGATCAGCGGCGGGCAATGGGTGACGCCGATCTTGCCGGCGACGAAGGCATAGCTCCAGAGCAGGCAAAACAGGCCGATGGCGAGCGGCAGCGTGTTGAAGCGGCTCCGCGGGGCGGGAAGCGAGGTGGCGAGGGACATGAGGGCATTCTCGGATGTTTTCTTCTGGCCCTCGATCTAGGGAGCCGGCTTGTCATTTGGAAATTAAATGATTAACTGCGGATCAGTGGATTTTCGAATGGAGGCTGAGATGCTCGATCTGGAGCTCCTGCGCAGCTTCGTCTCGGTGGTCGAGGCCGGCGGCTTCACCCGCGCCGGCGAGCGCGTCCACCGCACGCAATCGACCGTGAGCCAGCAGATCAAGCGGCTGGAGGAGGATGTCGGCCAGGTGTTGCTGCACCGGGACGGCAAGGACGTGCGCCCGACCGAGGCCGGCGAGCGGCTGCTGTCCTATGCGCGGCGGCTGCTCACGCTCGCCGAAGAGGCGCGCGACGTGCTGCGCGAGCCCGACAGCGAAGGCGCGATCCGGCTCGGCATCCCCGAGGATTTTGCGGCGTACCGGCTGGCAAAATTGCTCGGTGCGTTCTCGCGCTCGCATCCGGGCCTGCGACTGGACGTGCGCGCCGACCAGAGCAAGAACCTCGCCCGCGATCTCGAACGCGGCGAGCTCGACCTTGCGCTGTTCAAGCGCGAGGCCGGCGCAAAGGGCGCGATCGCGGTGTGGCCGGAGCGGGTGCACTGGGTCACCAGCAAGAGTCATCCGGCCGACGTCAACGCATCGTCAGTGCCGCTGATCGGCTTTCCGCTCGGCTGCCTCTACCGCGCCGGCGCCATCCATGCGCTGGAAAGCGCCGGGCGCGCCTGGCACATGGCCTATTCGTCATCGAGCCTGGCCGGCATCCAGGCCGCGGTCGCCGCCGGCATGGGCCTCAGCATTTTGTCCGAGATGTCGATCCAGTCCGATCATCGCGTGCTGACCGCGAAGGACGGCTTTGCACCGATCAACCGGACCGAGGTGGCGCTGATGGCCTCACCGGATGCAAGCCCGGCGACGCTGCGCCTTGCCGATCGGCTCGCCGAATTTTGCGATGCGGTGCAGGCGAAGGCGGCCTGAGCTCGCGCCTCAGTTCGCCACCAGCCTGTCGCCGCAGGCATTTGCGTAGAACTTGCCACCGCATTGGCGCTTGATGGCGGCGCAGCGGGCGGCGGGGGAGGCGTTCTGCGGGACGGTGAAGCTGCAGGTCAGGCCATCGGCGCTGCGGCCGGAATTGCCGGCGGCGAACGCGGCGCTGGACGCGGCGATGCAGACGACGAGCAGAGCCGCGGCGGCGATTTCGATCAGCAGTCGCGTCAGCAGTCCCGTCTCCAGTCTCATGGACTTCCTCCACACTGATGGCTGAATCTGCCTGCAATCTAGCACCCAATCCCGGTTTCTCCGTGCTCGTCCGGGTTCCCAAAGCGGCCCGTTCCTTGCATAATTTTACGCCAGCGCAGTGCACGGCCGCACCAGCGATGGTTCCGGTGCAGGGGCAAGACGCTTAGGGTGAGTGGTGTTTTCGCGACCAGGAAGTGACCGCCTTGCAAGATCAATCGTTCCAGCCAAATTTGCCCGCCTCTGACCAGCCCATCGACGAACTGGCGCTGGCCGAGATCAAGGGCGCGATCCTGGCGAAGCTGCGCCTTGCCATCGGCAAGGACGCCGGCATGGCGACCAAGCACGACTGGTACCAGGCCGCCGCGCTGGCGCTGCGCGACCGCATCGTGCATCGCTGGCTCACGGCCGAGAAGCGCAGCTACGACGCCGGCCGCAAGCGCGTCTATTATCTCTCGCTCGAATTCCTGATCGGCCGTCTCTTCTCTGACGCGCTGAACAATATGGGCCTGCTCAAGATCTTCGACGTCGCGCTCGGCGATCTCGGCGTCTCGCTGCCCGAGCTGCGCAAATGCGAGCCTGACGCGGCGCTCGGCAATGGCGGCCTCGGCCGCCTCGCCGCCTGCTTCATGGAGAGCATGGCGACGCTGTCGATCCCCGCGATCGGTTACGGCATCCGCTACGATTACGGCCTGTTCCGCCAGATCATCAATCAGGGCTGGCAGCAGGAATATCCCGACGAATGGCTCGGCTTCGGCAATCCCTGGGAATTGCAGCGGCCCGAAGTGATCTACGACATCAATTTCGGCGGCGGCGTCGAGCATGTCGACGACAAGGGCCGCGACCGCGCGATCTGGCATCCCGGCGAGACCGTGCAGGCGATCGCCTATGACACGCCGATCGTCGGCTGGCGCGGCCAGCACGTCAACGCGTTGCGGCTGTGGTCGGCGCGCTCGCCCGACCCGCTCAAGCTCGACGCCTTCAACAAGGGCGACTATGTCAGCGCCAGCGCCGAACAGTCGCGCGCCGAAGCGATCTGCAAATTCCTCTATCCGAACGACGAGAGCCCGGCGGGCCGCGAGCTGCGGCTGCGGCAGGAATATTTCTTCGTCTCCGCCTCGCTCCAGGATCTGGTCAAGCGGCACCTCTCCTCGGATGGCCAGTTGCGCAGCCTGTCGTCCAAGGTCGCGGTGCAGCTCAACGACACCCATCCGAGCCTTGCCGTCACCGAGTTGATGCGCATCCTCGTCGACCTCCACAATTTCCGCTGGGACGAGGCCTGGAAGATCACGGTCGCCACCCTCTCCTACACCAACCACACGCTGCTGCCCGAGGCGCTGGAGACCTGGCCGGTCGAGCTGTTCGAGCGGCTCTTGCCGCGGCATCTCGAGATCATCTACCGCATCAACGTGCAGCATCTGGCGCTCGCCGAAGCGCGCGCGCCCGGCGACATCGACTTCCGCGCCTCGGTCTCGCTGATCGACGAGAAGAGCGGTCGCCGCGTGCGCATGGGCCAGCTCGCCTTCGTCGGCTCGCACCGCATCAACGGCGTCTCGGCGATGCATTCGGATTTGATGCGCGAGACCGTGTTCCACGACCTCAACCATCTCTATCCCGGCCGCATCACCAACAAGACCAACGGCATCACCTTCCGCCGCTGGCTGATGCTGGCGAACCCGAAGCTGACCGATCTGTTGCGCGAGACCTGCGGCGAGGCCGTGCTCGACGACCCGACCCAGCTTTCGCTGATCGAGGCGCGCGCCAGCGACGTCGAATTCCAGAAGAAATTCCGCAGCGTCAAACACCACAACAAGACCGCGCTGGCGCGCCTGATCGGCGAGCGGCTCGGCATCAAGGTCGACCCGGGCGCGCTGTTCGACGTGCAGATCAAGCGCATCCATGAATACAAGCGCCAGCTCCTCAACGTCATCGAGACGGTCGCGCTGTACCAGTCGATCAAGGACGATCCCAACGGCAATTGGGTGCCGCGGGTGAAGATCTTCGCCGGCAAGGCGGCGGCGAGCTACCGCTACGCCAAGCTGATCATCAAGCTGATCAACGACGTCGCCGAGGTCGTCAACAACGACCCCGCGATCGGCGGCAAGCTGAAGGTCGTCTTCCTGCCCGACTACAATGTCAGCCTCGCGGAAGTGATCATTCCGGCGGCCGATCTGTCCGAGCAGATCTCGACCGCCGGCATGGAAGCTTCCGGCACCGGCAACATGAAGCTGGCGCTCAACGGCGCCATCACCATCGGCACGCTCGACGGCGCCAATATCGAGATTCGCGACCATGTCGGCACCGAGAACATCGCGATCTTCGGCATGGAGGCCGGCGACGTCATGATCCGGCGCAAGCAGGGGCTGGATGCCTCCGACGTGATCCGCAATTCGCCGAAGCTGCAGCGCGCCATCAACGCGATCGGCGCCGGCGAATTCTCGCCTGGCGATCCCGGCCGCTTCGAATCGATCGCGCATGCGCTGCGCTATCTCGACCATTACATGGTCAGCGCCGATTTCGATTCCTATTACGAGACGCAGCGCGCGGTCGATGCGCGCTGGCAGGTGGCACCGGCCTGGACGCGCGCCTCCATCCTCAACGTCGCGCGCATGGCGTGGTTCTCCTCGGACCGCACCATCCGCGAATATGCCGAGGAGATCTGGAACGTGCCGGTCAATCCGACCACGCCGCTGCTACCGAATCTGCGCGACGTCGCCGGCTGATATTTCCGCGGCGTGAAATCGGCGCTACCTGCGAGGTTATTGCATCTCACGAGCCTGATGATGATATGACTATCATCATCCCCAGGGCGGTGTCGGTGATCCGAACGCCGTCGCCTCAAACGCCGTCATTGCGAGCGCAGCGAAGCAATCCATGTTCTTTCCGCGGGGACAGTCTGGATTGCTTCGCTGCGCTCGCAATGACGGTGGGGTCGGCATCGAGGACCAAAAATGCACGCCAAGCTCCCGCATCCGTTCGACGACGCCACGCGCATCACCGCCGGTGACAGCAGCTGGCAGGGGCACACCAGCGACGATTACTGGGCCTTTGTCGGCCCGTTCGGCGGCGCTACCGCCGCGACGATCCTGCGCGCGCTGATCGAACACCCGCAGGCCGCCGGCGATCCGCTGGCGCTGACCGTCAATTACTGCGCGCCGATCGCCAAGGGCCCGTTCGACCTCGACATCCGCCTGGTGAAGGCCAATCGCTCCAGCCAGCACTGGAGCGTCGAACTGTCGCAGGGCGGCGGCGAGGTTGCCACACTCGCCACCGCCGTGTTCGCCGAGCGCCGGCCGTCCTGGGAGCACAGGGTGGCGCAATATCCGGAGACAAAGCCGTTCGAACAGACGCTGCCGTTCCCCAAGATCGCGGCATCGTGGGCCAACCAGTACGAATTCCGCTTCGTCGAGGGCGAGATGCGGCTCGGCCCGCCGCAGGCCGAGCTTGCCAGCACCTATTCGAAAATCTGGATCAGCGATCGCACGCCGCGCAGGCTCGACATGCCGTCGCTGATGTCGATGTCGGACGCCTTCTTCGGCCGCATCTTCCACGCGCGGCGCGAGCTGGTGCCGTTCGGCACGGTGTCGCTGACGACCTATTTCCACACCGACAGCGAAGAGCTCGCCGCCGAGGACATCACGCGCGTGCTCGCGACGGCCGATTCCAAGATCATGCACAAGAGCTACGCCGACCAGAACGCCGAACTGTGGTCGCCGAACGGACGGCTGCTCGCGACCACGACGCAGATCGCGTATTTCAAGGCGTGACTGCTTCCTCCTCGTCATTGTGAGGAGCTCGCAATGACGGCGTGGAGAGATCGTGCCACAAATAAAAAGGGCGGCCTCGCGGCCGCCCTTTCCTATTTCAACCGCTGCGACCTTACTCCGCCGCGATCTTCACGTCCGGAGCAGCGGCGCGCACCTCGGCGTCGACCTGGGCTTCGAACTTGGCAAAGTTCTTCTGGAACATGCCGACCAGCGCACGCGCGGTCTTGTCGAACTCGTCCTTGTCCTTCCAGGTGTTGACCGGGTTGAGAATCTCGCTCGGCACGCCCGGCAGCGCGGTCGGGACCGCGAAGCCGAAATACTTGTCGGTGCGGAATTCGACGTTGCGAAGCGAGCCGTCGAGCGCAGCGGTGAGCAGCGCACGCGTCACCTTGATCGGCATGCGGGAACCTGTGCCGTACTTGCCGCCGGTCCAGCCGGTGTTGACCAGCCAGCAATCGACATTGTGCTGGGCGATCAGGTCACGCAGCATGTTGCCGTAGACGCTGGGGTCGAGCGGCAGGAAGGGCGAGCCGAAGCAGGTCGAGAATTCCGGCTGCGGCTCGTTGCCGAGACCGCGCTCGGTGCCGGCAACCTTGGCGGTGTAGCCGGACAGGAAGTGATACATCGCCTGCGCCGGCGAGAGTTTGGCGATCGGCGGCAGCACGCCGAACGCGTCGGCAGCCAGCATCACCACGTTCTTCGGCTGCGGCGCGCGGCCGGTGCGCGAGGCGTTCGGGATGAAGTCGAGCGGATAGGCCGAACGGGTGTTCTCGGTCTTGGAGCCGTCGTCGAAATCGACAACGCGGGTGTCCTCGTCGAGCACGCAGTTCTCGAGCACCGCGCCGAAGCGTGTCGACGCCGCATAGATCTGCGGCTCGGCTTCCTGCGAGAGCTTGATGCACTTGGCGTAGCAGCCGCCTTCGAAGTTGAAGACGCCGTTCGGGCCCCAGCCGTGCTCGTCGTCACCGATCAGCGTGCGGTTGGGATCGGCCGACAGCGTGGTCTTTCCGGTGCCGGAGAGCCCGAAGAAGATCGCGGCATCGCCCTTGGCGCCGACATTGGCCGAGCAATGCATCGGCATCACGCCGCGCTCGGGCAGATAATAGTTCAGCGTGGTGAAGACCGACTTCTTCATCTCGCCGGCATAATAGGAGCCGCCGATCAGCACGATCTTGCGGGCGAAGTCGATCGCGACGACGTTCTCCGACTTGCAGCCATGGCGCTTCGGATCGGCACGGAAGCTCGGCATGTCGATGATGGTGAGCTCGGGCGTGAAGCTCGACAGCTCGACCGCCTCGGGGCGGATCAGCAGCGTGCGGATGAACAGCGAGTGCCAGGCGAGCTCGGTGAAGACGCGGGTCTTGATCCGGTAAGCCGGATCGGCGCCGCCGTAGAGGTCCTGCGCGAACAGGCTCTTGCCTTCGGCGTGCTTGAGGAAGTCCTGGTAGAGCGTCTCGAACTGCTCTGCGGTGATCGACTGGTTGCCGGCCCACCACATCTTCGTGTCGGTGGTGGCGTCACGCACCGTGAACTTGTCCTTCGGGCTGCGGCCCGTGAACTCGCCGGTGTCGGCGCACAGCGCGCCGTCGGCGGAGAGTACCGCCTCGCCCGCTGCGAGCGAGTATTGATAGAGTTGCGGCGCACCAAGGTTCCAGTGAACCTGCTTGAGATTCTTTAAGCCGAATTTGTCGGCGCCGAAGGCACCGTTGCGCACGCCCGTCTCTTGCACCAAAAAGTCCTCCTAGAACCCGCGACACTCTGCGCGACCAAACTTTGGCGCCATCGCGGTCACCGTGAATTACAGGCCATCCGGCCTCGGCTGGACGACCTAATACTGATGAACGCTGGCGTTGCCAAGCTGATCCCGCAGGATTTGGTTTATTCAAGGACCGCGCCAAGCGTCGCGCATGTCAGCCCTGAGCAGGCGCATCAAAAAATCGCAAATGATCGCGCAACCAAATGCAGGATTCAGCGTTGTCAGGGGTTATTGCGACGCACAATCCCTCAGGGCGGTCTATCGTACCTCTCCCTCGCCGATCAGCGCGAACGGCCCCCACATCGCGGGATAGGCATTGCGCGGCGATGAAGCGTCATCAACGTACATTAACATTGCGCGGCGCAATGCTTCGGCACGGCCGATTTTTGGTTCGTTTTTGAGCAAGGCGAATGTCGACGTGGTCAAGCGGGTGGCAGCTTCCGAATCCACTGCCCAATGCGAGACCAGCAGCGCGCGGGCACCGGCATAGAAGAACGAGCGCGCCAGCCCCGAAAGCGCCTCTGCGCCGGGCTTGTCACCGGCGATGGTGTTACAGGCCGACAGCACAACCCAATCCGCATTGAGCTTGAGCTGCGCAACCTCGCTCGCGGTCAAGAGGCCGTCGTCGAGTTCGGAAGGCTGATCGGGGATCGAGAGCGCAAGCGAGGGCTCGCCCAGGCCCTTGACGTCGCCGGCGACGAGACCGTGGGTGGCAAAGTAAATGATGCTGTATTGAGCAAGCGCTGCACGCTTGAGCGTCGTTTCGCTGGCGTCGCGGCCAAGATGGATATCGCCTTCGGGCGCGCCGAGATCCTTGGCCACCGCGTTCAGCTCGTCGGCAGTGTCAGGCAATTGCGGCAGCGCCTGCGCGAGCCGCGCGCGATCGACACCGGCACCACGCCAGAAGTCGGTGTAGGCGATCGTCGCGATGCTTCGCGCGGCAACCTTGCCGCCAGCGGCGCGACGATCGGCCGGCCCTTCGGCCGCGGGGTTGAACACGGGATCGCCGAAGCCGGTCATCGGCTTCACGCCCTGATCCTTGCGCGCAAAGGCACGGAGCGATTTCAGGCTGATCACCGACGGCAGCACGGAGACGGCCTGACGCCGCAGCAGCCAGGCGGCATTGCGATAGCCTTCGAACGTGTCGGGGATCGCAGCCGGCGGCTTCTCCGTGACGAGCAGATGAAACGGCAATGCGGTCAGCGCAGCCGAGGGCACCACGAGCAGATTGCGCTTGTCCTTCGTCAACGCCTCGACCGGGCCGAGCAGCGCGGCATAGAGATCGTTGGCGAGCGCGAGATCGAACAGACCCGATTTGCCGGTGGCATCGCGGGCCTTGCCGACGTCGAGCCCCTTGCGGAATGCAGCCACCTTCTGCGCCAGCGCATCCGCGCCGAACGGAACCTCCTTCCAGTCGGCGCCCTCGCGCGTGATGGCGATGACGTAGCTCTGCTTGTCGACAACGGCATAGATCGTCATCGCCTCATCGGCCGACAACAACGCCTGGATGTCCTTCACCGCGAGCGGCAGCGGATTGGAGAGCGAGGCATAGTCTGGAAACTCGACCGCGAGCGTCTTCTGCAGGCCGGCACGCTCGTTTGCGATCGCCGCGATCCGGGCGCGGCTGCGCTGCTCGGCCGCGAGGTCGCGTTGCGCGGCCTGCTTGGACACGGCCGAGACGATCGCCTTGTCGAGCGCCTCGGCCTCGGCGCCGAGATCCTGATCCTTGCGCACGAGCTCGGCGAGCCGGTCGCTGCCGGCGGCAAGCCGCACCGCGAGCTTGTTCACGGCGGAGGCGGCGGAAGATTGCGTGCCGCGCTGGATCGCGGCCAGCGCCTCATCGAGCGCCTTGTCATCCGGCAAAAGATGTTGCTGGCGCGCGGAAAACAGGACCGGCAGCACCACGCGCAGCTGCGCGCGATCGGAGCGAAGTGTTTTCTCCGCCAACGGCAGCGCGTCTGCGGTGCGCCCGGACACATAGAGGAAATAGGCGAGATTGCTGGTCGAGGTCAGAACGTCAGGATGATCCGGCCCGAGCGCACGCTCGCGGATGGCCAGCGCGCGGCGGTAGAGCGGCTCGGCATCGGCATAGCGCTTCTGGTGCTCGTAGAGCCCGGCGAGATTGTTCAGCGAGCGTGCAACATCGGGATGATCGGGACCCAGCACCTTTTCGCGGATCGCGAGCGAGCGCTTGATCGGCGCTTCGGCATCGGCATCGCGGTTGAGGTCGCGATCGACCTGACCGATATTGTTCAGGACCGTGGCGACCGCGGGATGCTCGGGCCCGGCGGCCTTCTGATAGATCGCGAGCGCACGCTGGAACAGCGGCTCCGCCTCGACCTGCCGTTCCTGCTTGACGTAGAGCGTGGCGAGATTGTTGAGCGCACGGCCGACATCGGGATGCTCGCGCGACAGGCCCTTCTCGCTCACGGCCAGCGCACGCTTGAACAGCGGCTCGGCTTCGGTGAAGCGGCCCTGCCGCTGATAGAGCGCGGCGAGATTGGTCAGCTCGGCCGAAAGCAGCGGCGTGTCGAGACCGAGCGATTTTTCCATCAGCGCGATGGCACGCTTGTAGAGCGGTTCTGCCAGATCGTCGCGGCCCTGGCCGGCATAGACCTGGCCGAGATTGTTGAGCGCGGCGGCGAGCTCGCGGCCGTTGTCGCTCTTCTCCAGGCTCGCCACCATGCCCTGCGCGAGCGGCAGCGCTTCCGAATATTTGCCGGCGCCCATGAGCGCGTTGATCCGCGCGCCTTCCGCGGCGAGACCTTTCTGGGCAAGGGCCGGCGTTGCAGGCGATACAGCGATCGCGAGCGCCAAACCCGCGACCAGCGTCAAACGACGGCGTGTCATGAACCCTCTCGCTGCAGCCAAAAAACCGATACGGTCTTGGGTCGCGGCGATGGGCGGCAGCGTTCAAACGGTTGCGCGCTAGTCCACCTTTGTGCGTGCTTCACCAGCGAGGCGGACCAGCATCTTGCGCAACGCCGTGCCGTTCGTGACCCGCTCCGGAAATTCCAGCCGTAGCGCCGTCTGGCCCTCCTGCATGTCGAGGCCTTCGGGGTCACAGCCGGTGCAGCGCCAGTCACCGGCCGCCGCACCAAGCAGCTTGGTTGCGTAAAGGCCCATGGCGTCGCGGTGGTCGGCGTTCATGTGCTCGACCGCCCCCTCCTCCGCCGCCAGCAGGTCGTCGGCGCCGGTAAGGTCTGTCAGGAATTGCTCCGGCGTCAGATCAACGATTCGGCCGAAGCCCGCGACCAGATGGGTCCCCGTGGGGCGGATCCGGAAGAACGAGAAATCCTTAAATGAAACAAAGGCTTCCGCCGACGGATGGGCATTGAGATACCGTCGCTGGAGGAGCTCTTTGTCGTCCACACCGGCCGCCTCGGCCCGTCCGGACAGCATGATCCGGGACCCCTCCAGGGGATCGCCCGCGGCGCGCTCGTCCAGCATCAGCGAAACCCGGCTGTCTGCCACGATATTTTTGGTGTGCACGGCCAGGCCCGAGATCAGCAGGATCGGCGAGCCGTCGGGGTGGCTGGCCAGATTGACCAGGGAACAATAGGGATCGCCGCTCCCGGCCATCAATGTTGCGAGAGCCCCCTGCCGCGACCGCCGCAGCAGCGATTTGGCGAGCTTCTCGGGGGCGAAATCGGGGGTCGGTTGCATTGGCTTTCTCGGCTCAGGTGGTTGCAAGGAGGGTCTTTTTTCGGGTAAACGGGTGTCCGGTTATGGGTCGACATACGGCGAATCTGCCGTGTTTCGTGGAACTTGGTCACACTTCAGCCCAGCTTGCATTGCTCGGTGACAAGGTTCGAATGCCAACTTTGGCACCCATGTATGCGGCGCATCACTGGATTGCTCGCCGTTTAAGCCACGACCCAAACGGAAAGCAGAAAGCAGAGGCTCATGCCCACAATCGCTTTGGTCGACGACGACCGCAACATTCTCACATCCGTCTCGATCGCGCTGGAAGCCGAAGGCTATCGCATCATGACCTACACCGACGGCGCCTCCGCGCTTGACGGCTTCCGCACGACCCAGCCCGATCTCGCCATCCTCGACATCAAGATGCCGCGCATGGACGGCATGGAGACGCTGCGCCGCCTCAGGCAGAAGTCCGACCTGCCGGTGATCTTCCTGACCTCCAAGGACGAGGAGATCGACGAGCTGTTCGGCCTCAAGATGGGCGCCGACGACTTCATCCGCAAACCGTTCTCGCAGCGCCTGCTTGTCGAGCGCGTCAAGGCCGTGCTGCGCCGCTCGGCGCCGAAGGACCCGACCGTCGTGCCGAAGGAGAACGATGCCAAGGCGCTCGATCGCGGCCTGCTGCGCATGGATCCGGAGCGGCATACCTGCACCTGGAAGAACGAACCGGTGACGCTGACCGTCACCGAATTCCTGATCCTGCAGGCGCTGGCGACCCGGCCCGGTGTGGTGAAGAGCCGCAACGCGCTGATGGACGCCGCCTATGACGACCAGGTCTATGTCGACGACCGTACCATCGACAGCCACATCAAGCGGCTGCGCAAGAAGTTCAAGGTGGTCGACAACGAGTTCGAGATGATCGAGACGCTGTACGGCGTCGGCTACCGCTTCAAGGAAGCCTGAGCGGGGGGCCCGCTCACAAAAGTCGAGAGCATCGCCGGTTCTCGTTCGAGAGGGACCGGGATCGTTCCAAAGCGCGACCGTCGTCGCGCTTTGGATTATAGTTTGGGCACGATCTCTTCGGAAAACCGCTGCACACTTTTCCGGATCATGCTCTAGGATGCGAGGACCGTCGCACGAGCTGTCCTAACGCGGGCATAAGCATTGCTTGACCGAACGCAGCCTGATCCGAGTTCGAACGCCGAGGACCATGATTCCCGCGGCGCATCGGATCATGAGGACAAGCCCGTCAAGCAAGGCTGGCGGCCGCTGGGCTGGCTGAAGCGCGCCGGGCAGTTCTTCTTCGCGCTGTCGTTCTCGAGCCTGACCCGCCGCATCGTCTCGCTCAACCTCGCCGGCCTCGTCGCGCTGGTCGCGAGCATCCTGTACCTGTCGCAGTTCCGCGCCGGCCTGATCGACGCGCGCGCGCAGAGCCTCCTGGTGCAGGCCGAAATCATCGCCGGCGCGATCGCCGCCTCGGCGACCGTGCAGACCAACGCCATCACCATCGACCCCGACCGCCTGCTCGACCTCAAGACCGGGGACAGCTATGGCGGCACCGACGATTCGCTCGATTTCCCGATCAATCCGGAGCGCGTCGCGCCGGTGCTGCGCACGCTGATCTCGCCGACCAAGACCCGCGCGCGCATCTTCGATCCCAACGGCACGCTGCTGCTCGACAGCCGCGACCTCGAGAACGTGCTGAGCTTCCCGCTGCCGCCGCCGTCGCTGCAGCCGGGCCTCGTCGAGCGCGGCATGGTCGCGGTGCGCACCTGGCTGAACCGCGGCGACCTGCCGCTCTATCGCGAGCTCGGGCGCGAGAACGGCAACGGCTATGCGGAGGTCGGCGATGCGCTGCAGGGACAAAAGCGCTCGATGGTGCGGGTCAATTCACGCGGCGAGGTGATCGTCTCCGTCGCAGTCCCCGTGCTGCGCTCCCGCGCCATCCACGGCGCGCTGATGCTGTCGACCCAGGGCGACGAGATCGACCAGATGGTGACCGCGGAGCGCCTCGCCATCCTGAAGGTCGGCGGCGTCGCCGCCGCGGTCATGATCATGCTGTCGCTGCTGCTGGCGAGCACGATCGCCGGTCCCGTGCGCCGGCTCGCCGACAGCGCCGAGCGCGTCCGCCGCCGCATCAAGACCCGCGTCGAGATTCCTGACTTCACCCGCCGCCGCGACGAGATCGGGCATCTGTCCGGCGCGCTGCGCGACATGACCAATGCGCTCTACAGCCGCATCGAGGCGATCGAGATGTTCGCCGCCGACGTCGCCCACGAGCTGAAGAATCCGCTGACCTCGCTGCGCTCCGCGGTCGAGACGATGCCGCTGGCGCGCAACGAGAACAGCCGCGCGCGCCTGCTCGAGGTGATCGAGCACGACGTCAAGCGGCTCGACCGCCTGATCTCCGACATCTCCGACGCCAGTCGGCTCGATGCCGAATTGCAGCGGCAGGACGCAATGCCGGTTGATCTGCGCCGCCTGCTGGGCACGCTGGTCTCGGTCGCGAACGAGACCAAGCTCGGCCATGACGTCGCGGTCGAGGCGCGCTTCGAGGGCCGCGGGGCGACCGATACGTTCGCCGTCACCGGCCACGATTCACGGCTCGGACAGGTGGTCTCGAACCTGCTCTCCAACGCGCAATCCTTCTCCGAACCCGGCAGCAAGGTGCGCCTGGTTTGCCGCCGTGTGCGCAGCGAGATCGAGATCGTGGTCGACGACGACGGCCCCGGCATTCGCGATGATGCGCTGGATCGCATCTTCGAGCGCTTCTACACCGACCGTCCGCATCAGGGCTTCGGCCAGAACTCGGGGCTGGGGCTGTCGATCTCCAAGCAGATCGTCGATGCCCATGGCGGGCGCATCTGGGCGGAGAACCGCGCTGGCCCGCCCGACGACGAGGGCGTCCCGACCGTTGCCGGCGCGCGCTTCGTGGTGCGGCTGCCGGCGCTATGAGCGACGGCGAGCCCAGCGTGCACGCCTCCGCGGTCAAGGTCGGTGATGTGGCGGTGCTGATCCGCGGTCCCTCAGGCTCCGGCAAGTCGCGCCTTGCCTTCGATTTGATCATGGCGGGGCGCGCCGGGGTGGTCGAAAGAGCCGTTCTGGTCGGTGATGACCGTGTCCATCTGGCGACACTCGGCAATGAAATCGAGGTGCGCCCCGCACCTCGCCTGGCCGGCCTGATCGAGATCCGCGGCCTCGGGATTCGCCGTTGCGACTTCGTGGGGCATGCGACCGTCGGTCTCGTTGTCGATCTGGACGCCGCGGACGCGGAACGGCTGCCGGCGGCGGAATCCCTGAAAACAAGCATTTTAGGTGTCGAAATACCTCGAATCCCCGTCGGCCGCGACTATTCGCCCCTCCCTTTGGTTGTCGCGCTCTTGACCACTACCAAGAGTTAACCTTCTGCTAATCCGTCAGGCGATTGTTTGAAGGGAAATGGTAACCATATGAACCCCACTATCGCGGCCGAGTAGACCGGCGCATTTCCCCTCATCCATCCGTCTAGATTCAGGGAGATACGCAACATCCCCTCTTGCGCAGGGGCTCTGGATGGTCAAAGTGGCGCGTTCGTGCGGTGCACCAAAAGCGCCCGCGAGGAGTTTTCCGATGATTGGTCTAGTACTTGTGACCCACGGGCGCCTTGCCGACGAATTCAAGGCAGCGCTTGAGCATGTCATGGGCCCACAAAAGCAAATCGAAGCGATTACGATCGGCGCCGAAGATGATTCCGATCTGTGCCGAAGCGACATCATCGAGGCGGTTAACCGCGTCGATTCCGGCGATGGCGTTGCGATCCTCACCGACATGTTCGGCGGCACGCCGTCCAACCTTGCGATCTCCTGCATGAGCCGGCCCAAGGTCGAAGTGCTCGCGGGCATCAACCTGCCCATGCTGGTGAAGCTCGCCAAGGTGCGCGAGGAGCGTCCGCTGCCGGACGCGATCGCGATGGCCCAGGAAGCCGGCCGCAAATACGTCACCATCGCCAGCCGGGTGCTCGCCGGCAAATGAGCGACGACGCGCCACAAGCGGGGACTGGCGTGCCCGCGGGCGCGATCTCCAAGGAGCTCCTGATCATCAACAAGCGCGGCCTGCACGCCCGCGCCTCGGCGAAGTTCGTCCAGGCGGTCGAGCGCTTCAACGCGCAGGTGTGGGTGACGCGCGGCGGCGAGACCGTCGGCGGCACCTCGATCATGGGCCTGATGATGCTCGCGGCGGGACCGGGAACGACGATCACCGTCGCGGCTTCAGGCGCCGAAGCGGACGCCGCGCTCGCGGCGATTACCGAGCTCGTTGAAAGCAAGTTCAACGAGGAAGGGATTTAAAACCCTCACCGTCATTCCGGGATGGTGCGACAGCACCAGACCCGGAATCTCGAGATTCTCAGGTGCGCAAGTGCGCACCATAGTTCGATGCTGCGCATCGCCCCGGAATGACCTTCGGTCACTTCTCCGGCGGCGCGATGTAGATGTTCCAGCTCATCGACGGGCCGGCCTTGCCGTGGGTGAAGCGGCGCGTCGTCATCACGATGCGCTCGGCGTTGGGCGCGGTCTCCGACACCCATTTCTCGAACGCCGGCAGGCGGCCGTCGGTCGGGTCGAACACGCCGATGAAGCCGTACTTCTTGGCGTCCTCGCGCGAGGTCAGCCCGGAATCCCAGGCTTCGATCGGCAGCAGCGCGGCCGGATGATCCGGGCTGTAGAACACCAGCGGCTGGATCGACTCCATCGTGCCGGCGACGACCGCCCAGCGCGAGGCGAAGCGCGCGTGCCAGGCCTGCGTCAGCTCGCGCGCCAGATCCGAGCGCGCGCCGTAGGTGGCCGTGTTGCCGGCATTGGCGGCCATCTCGCGCGCGGCGATCCAGGGCGAGGCTGCGAGCGTGGCGACACTCAGCACGAGCCAGATCGCGGCGATGTTGCACAGCACCGCGCTCTGCACCCGCAGCACGGGGATCGCGACCAGCGCGAGCGGCACCAGGAAGAACAGCGAGATGCCCCAATCGGTCTTCATGTAGATGCTGAAGAGAACCGCGCCGAGCGGCGGGCCGACCGCGACGATGATCTGGATGATCCAGACATTCAGCGCCTGCGCAACATTGACACCAGGATTGGCGCCGCGCGCCCAGGCCCGCGTGACGATCCGCAACGGCGCACGTAGCAGCAGCGTGAACCACGGCGGCACCAGCGTCATCGCGAGCGCGGCGAGCGCCACGGGCAATGCCAGCAGCGCGAAATTATGCAGGGCGTAGCCGGCCACGAGCTGATGCACGCGGCCCGCATCCTCGATGCTGTAGGTGTCGCCGGCATAGGTCAGCGGCACGAAATGCGCATCCGCAAGCCAGACGATGTGCGGGATCATCGCCACCACCATCGTCGCGATCGCCACCCATGGCGCCGGCGACAGCAGGAAGCGCATCCGGTCGGGATGGATCAGCGCGGCAAGGCCGATGGCGCCGATCATGGTCAGCACCCAATATTTGGTCATCAGCGCCAGCGCGCCGGCGAGCCCGAACCAGATGCCGGATTGCCAGCTCCGCTTCTCGAAGGCGTTGAGATAGGCGAGCACGAGCAACGGCAGCGTGACGAGCTGCAGCAGGTCCGCGTTGTACTTGAACCCCTTGAAATTGAAGATCGGATAGAGCGCGATCATCACCACGACGAGGAACGCGCGCCGTGCATCCACCACGCGCAGCGCCAGCAGCCAGCAGATCACCATGCCGACGCCGACGGTCGCCATTGCCAGCGCATAGGTCGCCCAGTCCGCCGCCGGGAACACCTTGAACCAGACGCCTGCGACCCAGCCCGACAGCGGCGGGTGCTTGCCGTAACCCCACAGGAATTGCTGGCCCCAGCCATAGGCTTCTGCGACGTCCATGTGAACGTCCTGCGCCGCCTTGAGATTGATCAGGATGAAGGTCCAGAGCACCGCATGCAGGATGGCGAGCTGGATCACCAGCCAGAGCCGCGCCTCCGGGCGGATCGCGCAGGCGACCAGCCACGCCCGGAAGCGGTTGTAACTCAAGCGGGTCTTCGCCCGCGCTCTGGCAGATGGCATCGAGGTGGTCGACATGGACCGTTGCCTAGCGCGTTTTGGGGCTGCGTGGAATCAGCTTGGCGTGAACAAAGGCCCTGAAAATACAGTAATATGGTTGCCGCACGGGGACGCGAGTGGTATCCCGCGCCCATGACGACCGTCCCCATTTCCAACATCCGCAACTTCTCCATCGTCGCCCATATCGACCATGGCAAATCGACGCTGGCCGACCGTCTGATCCAGATGACCGGCGGCCTCTCCGACCGCGAAATGGCGGGCAAGGAGCAGGTGCTCGATTCCATGGACATCGAGCGCGAGCGCGGCATCACGATCAAGGCGCAGACGGTGCGCCTGCAGTACCGCGCCAAGGACGGCAAGGATTACGTGTTCAACCTGATGGACACGCCCGGCCATGTCGACTTCGCCTACGAGGTTTCGCGGTCGCTGGCGGCCTGCGAGGGTTCCCTGCTGGTGGTGGACGCCAGCCAGGGCGTCGAGGCGCAGACGCTCGCCAACGTCTACCAGGCGCTCGACAACAATCACGAGATCGTCCCGGTCCTGAACAAGGTCGATCTTCCCGCGGCCGAGCCCGAGAAGGTCAAGCAGCAGATCGAGGACGTCATCGGCATCGACGCCTCCGACGCGGTGATGATCTCGGCCAAGACCGGCCTTGGCATTCCCGACGTGCTGGAAGCCATCGTCACCCGCCTGCCGCCGCCGAAGGGCGACCGCGACGCGACCCTGAAGGCGCTGCTGGTCGACAGCTGGTACGACGTCTATCTCGGCGTCGTCGTGCTGATCCGCGTCGTCGACGGCGTGATGAAGAAGGGCAGCCGCGTGCGCATGATGGGCACGGGTGCCGCCTATGACGTCGAACGCGTCGGCTTCTTCACGCCGAAGATGCAGCAGGTCGAGGAGCTCGGCCCCGGCGAGATCGGCTTCATCACCGCCGCGATCAAGGAAGTCGCCGACACCCGCGTCGGCGACACCATCACCGACGACAGGAAGCCGGTCACGGAGATGCTGCCGGGCTTCAAGCCGGCGATCCCCGTGGTGTTCTGCGGCCTGTTCCCCGTCGACGCCGACGACTTCGAAACGCTGCGCGCCGCGATGGGCAAGCTGCGCCTCAACGACGCCAGCTTCTCCTTCGAGATGGAAACTTCGGCCGCGCTCGGCTTCGGCTTCCGCTGCGGCTTCCTTGGCCTCTTGCACCTCGAGATCATCCAGGAGCGGCTGTCGCGCGAGTTCGATCTCAACCTGATCGCGACCGCGCCGAGCGTCATCTACAAGATGAAGCTCACCGACGGCACCGAGCTCGAGATCCACAATCCCGTCGACATGCCCGACGTGGTGAAGATCGAGGAAATCCAGGAACCCTGGATCGAAGCGACGATCCTCACGCCGGACGAATATCTCGGCAGCGTGCTGAAGCTGTGCCAGGACCGCCGCGGCTCGCAGAAGGAGCTGACCTATGTCGGCGCCCGCGCGATGGTGAAATACGATCTGCCGCTCAACGAAGTGGTGTTCGACTTCTACGACCGCCTGAAGTCGGTCTCCAAGGGCTACGCCTCGTTCGACTATCATCTCACCGACTACAAGCCGGCCGACCTCGTCAAGATGCAGATCCTGGTCAACGCCGAGCCGGTCGATGCGCTCTCGATGCTGGTCCACCGCACCCGCGCCGAAGGCCGCGGCCGCGCCATGGTCGAGAAGATGAAGGAGCTGATCCCGCCGCACATGTTCCAGATCCCGATCCAGGCGGCGATCGGCGGCAAGGTGATCGCGCGCGAAACCGTGCGCGCGCTGCGCAAGGACGTCACCGCAAAGTGCTACGGCGGCGACATCACGCGCAAGCGCAAGCTTCTGGAGAAGCAGAAGGAAGGCAAGAAGAAGATGCGGCAGTTCGGCAAGGTCGACATCCCGCAGGAAGCCTTCATTGCCGCGCTGAAGGTGGATAGCTGAGGCGACTTCCCGCGCCACGAGGCAGGGTCCGGCCCGGATATCGGGGCCGGCAAACAAAAAACGCGAAAACAACCCCATGCACAGTAGCCGCCCCCTTGGCGGCATTGGGTTTTTCTGATTTTCGGAATCACCCTTGACCCGTCGGGCAAAACAGGGGCATAATGCCATCATCGCGGCGTGTGTGATCGGCCAGCCCAATCCCATTGAAGCAACCTGAAAAACACTCGACGGCCGCGCCGATTGGGTGTTTCGGCCGCGCCGATTTCCTACTGCCAGAATCTGTCACTACCCTGCACTAGTTTCCCTTCAGCGCACCAATCACTGAAAGGAAACTCATGACTACTCAGCCCAGCGGCAAGGCACTGCAAATCGCCAAGACCTATGTCGAGGCCATCGCCCACAGGAATGTCGATACGATCATCTCCGTCACGGCGGACGACGTTGTCTGCACTTCGCCAATCGGGCGGATTACAGGGACCCAGAAGTTTCGCGCGTTCCACGACGGGTTCGCCCGCATGGTCAAGAAGGTGACGATCCTCGCCACCTACGGCGACGCTGAGCAGGCTGTCGTCGTTTACAACGCGGACACCCATCCCGTTGCGAACGCCATCGTCGCGGAACTCCTCACGGTGAGGAATGGCAAGATCGCGTCGACCGAAGTGATCTACGACGCATCTCCCTTCTCTGCCTACATGGCGGCGGCCCAACCGCATTGAGGCGCGATCGATCATGACGCGGATTCAATATTGCAGTTACGGCGGCCCCGAAACGATGAAGCTCGAAGCTTTCGAAACTTCGTTTGCCGATCGCTGAAACCGCGCGCCTGGACGATGCGATCCCGCTCATTGCCGTGCTCGAAACGGGCGCAAGCTCGCCGGCAAGGCGCTGGTCGCGATGTGAGAATCGCCGTCTGGGCCATCGAAGCGGCACGACCATTCAAGGCCGTGCCGCCCGTGCCCTGCCGCCAATTTTTGGCAGGATGTGTGTTAGACTTGCGGTATGTCCAAGAGCCAACGGCTATTCGACCTCATGCAAATCTTGCGGCGGCACCGTCATCCGGTGTCGGGCAAAAATCTTGCTGCCGAGGCGGGCGTGTCGTTGCGCACGATTTATCGCGACATCGCCGACTTGCAGGCATTCGGCGCGCAAATCGACGGCGAGCCCGGCTTCGGCTATGTCCTGCAGCCTGGCTTTCTCCTTCCTCCCCTGATGTTCTCCGAACAGGAAATCCAGGCTCTCGCACTCGGTGCCCAATGGGTTTCCCGCCAGACTGATGAAGAGTTCGCGCTGGCAGCGCGTAATGCGCTCGCAAAAATCGGCGCTGTGCTCCCGTCGGAGCTGCAACACAAGATCGACGACAATGCCTTTCATGTGGGGCGCAGACCGAAACAGCCTGAGGTCGTCGATCTCCGCATTGTACGCCAGGCCATGCGCGACCAGCACAAGCTTTCCATCGTGTATCGCGATCCGAAGGGCGCGAAAACCACACGGACCATCTGGCCGATCGGCGTCGCATTTTTCGATTCCCGGCGCGTCCTTGCCGGCTGGTGCGAAATGAGGAAAGACTTTCGCTCGTTCCGGACGGATCGGATCGAGAAGATCAAGCTCAAGCCGGAACGCTATCCCGGTCGCCGGCGTGACCTCGTCAAGCAATGGCGCAGCCAAGTCGACGCGGATCGCCGCAAAACTGTGGACTGACTGGCGACCGGGTTCGACGACGCTTACGACGACAAAGCCCAGTTTCGCGGGATGGGCTGAGCTCTCGCGAAGACCATCGTCCCGACCAGCGGCACCTGGTCCTTCTTGTCGGCTCGATTCGATCGTCAGAATGACGTTTGATCGGTTTCTCTTCGCTCTACCCATCCTACGGGCTGCCGTCCTGGTCCGCTCATCTCACAAAAGCCGACACCACTCACGGGATCGCGCATGGCAGGTCACCTTGCCCTTCATCGGCAGATGGGCCACCATCCGCGCGCGCAGCATCAATAAAATCAAGAGCGCGAGGAAACGCATGAGCAAGCCGTCAGGCTTCGACTATGGCTGGGTCATTGTCGCCGCGGGCGCGCTGATGACCTGTGTCGGGTTCGGCACGATGCTGTCGCTTGCGGTGTTCCTGCAGCCGATCTCGGAAGCGATGGGATGGTCGCGCGCCGGCGTGTCGGCCGCCGCGACGCTGGATTTCCTCTGCATGGGATTTGCCGCGTTCCTGTGGGGCACGCTGTCGGACCGCTTCGGCACGCGTATCGTGGTCCTCGCGGGAAGCATTCTGCTCGGGCTCGGTCTCGTCACCGCGAGCCAGGCGACGAGCCTGTGGCAATTCCAGCTCTTTTTCGGCGTGCTGATCGGGATTGCCGCCGGCAGCTTCTATGCGCCGATGATGGCGCTCGCGAGCGCCTGGATCGAGAAGAACCGCAGCCTTGCGGTGGCGCTGGTCTCCGCCGGCATGGGCGTGTCGCCGGTGACGATCGCGCCGACCGCAAGCTGGCTGATCACGGCCTATGACTGGCGCACCGCGATGCTGGTGATCGGCTGTGCTGCATGGGCGCTGCTGATCCCGGCCTGCTTCCTGGTGCGTCCGGCGCCGGCCGCGACGGCCGCCACCGCTGCAGACGCCGCACCGGACGTCGAGCTGACCGCGGCGCAGGCGCTGCGCACGCCGCAATTCGTCGCGCTCGCAGCGGCGCATTTCGCCTGCTGCGCCGCGCATTCCGGTCCGATCTTCCACATGGTGTCCTATGCGATGGTGTGCGGCATCGCCCCGCTCACGGCAGTGACGGTCTACAGCGTCGCCGGCGTCTCGGGCCTCGGCGGGCGTCTGCTGCTCGGCACCCTCGCCGATCGCATCGGCGCAAAGCCGGTGCTGGTCGGCGGCCTGTTCGTGCAGGCGATGTGCATTGCGACCTATCTTGCGGTCGCCCAGCTCGGCGAGTTCTACGCGCTCTCGGTCGTGTTCGGCCTCGCCTATGGCGGCGTGATGCCGCTCTATGCGGTGCTGGTCCGCGAGTTCTTCGGCGCGCGCATCATGGGCACCGTGTTCGGCGCGGTGTCGGCCTTTGCCAGCCTCGGCATGGCGCTCGGACCCTGGGCCGGCGGGCTCGTGTTCGACAATTTCCAGCAATACACCTGGCTGCACGCCGGTTCCTTCGCGATCGGGCTTGCCGCCGTCGCGGTGGCGCTGAGTTTCCCGACCAAACGCAGGCAACCGCTCGACCTTGGCCGCGCTGCGGCCCGCTGACCAAGACGAAGGTCTTTCACGTTGATTGCGCGCGAGCGGCACCGATTGCGCCGCGGGGGCGCGACTGCGACATCGCGAAGCATGCGACAGCGGGTCGTTCCACTATTCGCCATGACCAAATTCCTATTGTTTGGGGAAGATCGGACATCCGTGAATTGCAGCCGGATATCAGCGCATCGTTTCGCGGCTACGATCTGAAATTGGTCCCTTCAGCGAAGCGGCGCGTCCCTCACTGAAGTCAGCTTAGCGGGGCGCCGAAGCATCCGGCGCGCATAGCCAGACATTGGCGCAGTTGCTATAATACAGGCATTCAATTTCCCCGAGGCCCCGGGGGTGCATCTTGAGCAGCGAGAACGTTGAGCGGCGATTGGCGGCTATTCTGGCGGCGGACGTCGTGGGCTCTTGCCGCTTATTTGGGATCGACGAAGAAGGCACGCTGGCGCAGCTGAAATCTCTGAGAAGGACGCTTTTCGATCCCAAAATCTCGGAGCATCACGGACGTATCGTCAAGAATACCGGAGACGGCGCCCTTGTTGAGTTCGCAAGCCCGGTCGACGCCGTGCGATGTGCTGACGAAATCCAACACGGCATGGCGAAGCACACTATCAATGTGCCGCAGGACAGGCGGGTCGCGTTTCGCATCGGCATTCACGTCGGTGATATCATCATCGGAGATGATGATATCTTTGGCGACGGGGTCAACATCGCGGTGCGCCTCGAAACCCTCGCCGAGCCGGGCGGCATCGTAGTCTCCAGCACCACCCATGACTACGTCAGGAACAAGGTCAAGATTGGATTCGACGATATCGGCGCTCATATCCTGAAGAACATAGCCGAGCCTGTGCATGCCTATCGCGTCAGTGGCACGCCATCGGTGGCAATGGCGGTAGATCGGACCGCGAGCGACAAGCCTTCGGTCGCCGTATTGCCCTTTGACAACATGAGCAGTGGCGAAGACCAACAATATTTCGGTGACGGTATCAGCGATGACATCATCATCGAGCTGTCGCGCTTCCGACAATTGCGCGTGCTGGCACGCAATTCCTCGTTTCAATTTCGCGGGCCAAATGTCGATGTCAGTCGCGTCGGCCGAGAACTAGGCATCCAATATGTCTTGGAAGGTAGCGTCCGACGGCTTGGAAACCGCATTCGCATCACCGCCCAGCTCATCGACGCGTCGTCGGGTCACCATATATGGGCGGATCGATTTGATAGGCCCTTGGAAGAGTTGTTCGATGTCCAAGATCAGGTCGTTCGGACCATCGTGGGCACCCTCGTAGGGCGGCTGCAGGCCGACCGTGTTGATCGTGCCAAGCGCAAGCCGCCCGCCAGCCTAGCCGCATATGAATGTATGCTGCGCGGCGATGCCTTGTCCGTGTACGATCCCGCCAACGAGGCCGAAGTACGCTGTTTGCTCAAGCGCGCCATCGAACTGGATCCAGAGTACGCAAAACCTTATGCGCTGCTGGCGTTTGCGTTCTGCCGCGAATGGTACTTGGACATGAGTGGATCATCCGACGCTGCGTTGGACCAGGCCATAGCGCTGGCCAAGAGAGCCGTCGAACTCGATGATGGCCAGGAAGTGTGTTTGGCAGCTTTGGGTTGGGTGCACATGCATCACCGTTCATACGATCTTGCTGAGCACTATTATGCGAGGGCGCTCGCGCTGAATCCGAACAACCCTACGGTCCGAGCGAATCTGGGCGACCTTTACCTCCGTCTCGGAGATCCCGCAAAGTGCCTGGAGCACTTCAAGGAAGCGAAAATTATCGACCCCTTCTTTGCTCCGAAATGGTATTGGGGACCGGTGGGCAGGGCGTACTTCATGACACATCGATATGAGAACGCCATCGCGGCTTTCACTCGTTACCCAAGCACGAGATTTTGGCGGCCAGCACACTTGGCGGGTTGCTATGCTTTGACCGGCAATATTAGCCGATCACATCATCATGCCGCGGAAGTCCTTCGACTCATGCCAGAGTTCTCGATTTCCCGCTTTGTGCCAAAGGAGCTATACAGGCTTTCAAAGGATCGCAAACATCTGACAGACGCCCTTCGCAAGGCTGGGTTGCCGGAATGACCTTCGCATCGTTCGCATTGCTCCCGGACTCGTTGGCTTCTGGCCAATTGCCGCCCGGGCCCGGACGATAAGTCCGCGGCGCGCACGCCTACAGCTTCCCGAACTCGTCCAGGGTTCTGATCACCAACGGCATGAACTGATCGCCGCCGCCATGGCCGGCGTCGTCGAGAATATGGAGCCTGCTGGTGGTCCATTGCCTGTGCAGCTGCCAGGCCGTGGACAACGGTGAACCGACGTCGAAGCGGCCGTGGATCAGGGCGCCGGGAATTCCGTTCAGCCTCGATGCGTCGCGGATCAACTGGCTTTCCTCGAGAAACGCTGCGTGGCGCCAATAGTGCGTGACCAGCAGGGTAAATCGCAGCCGAAACTCCGCATCGTCAAATCGTGGATTGGGCTGATGTCCCGGCGTCAACGAAACATGCGCGTCTTCCCACGCGCACCATGCCCGCGCGGCGGCATCGCGAACCGTCTCGTCGGCGTCAGCAAGCATGATGGCGTAGGCATCGACGAGCGGCATGCTCCGCAGATGCGGCGGAACGGCGTCGCAAAAGCGCTGCCATTCCCTCGGAAAGATGCGTCCGACATCATGGGTGATCCACCGGACCTCGTCACGCGACGTCGTGGTCACAAATCCAAGCACCATCGCTTTCACGCGCCGCGGATGAGCCTGGGCGTAGGCAAGGCCGAGCGTGGTGCCCCAGGACAGGCCCAGGATGACCCAGCTTTCGACACCGAGCAGATCGCGCAGCTTCTCGATGTCGGCGACGAGATGGTGGGTGGTGTTGCTCGAAAGATTCGCGCCCGGTTCGCTCGCGAGCGGAAGGCTGCGACCGGAGCCGCGCTGATCGAACAGCACAGCCTTGTAGATGCCGGGATCGAAAAATCGTCTTTGACCGATCGAGCAACCGGAGCCCGGGCCGCCATGCAGGAAGAGCGCGGGCTTGCCCGCAGGATTGCCGCAACATTCCCAGTAGATCCGGTGGCCGTCCCCCACATCCAGCAATCCGTGCTGATATGGCTCGATGGGTTGGAACTGAGCCATCGCTTGCTCTCGCGTCAGGTCGGAGGGAGTTTGGGCGGCCTTGCTATCCTATCGGAAGACAGCGGGCAAAGGCATCTATTGGCCCATATCGACGTCAGCCCGTAGGATGGGTAGAGCGAAGCGAAACCCATCGCCTCAACCAAGGTGACATTCGTCAGCTCTGCCGGCTCGACCTGATTGTGGGGACGACGTCTGATGGGTTTCGCTCCGCTCTACCCATCCTACGAGCTGCATCATCATCAGCCGATCGCGAAATCGGCCGCCGCCTCCGCGTGGATCGCCGTCGTGTCGAAGGTCTCGACCGACGTATCGGCAGCACCGACCAGCATCGTGATCTCGGTGCAGCCGAGGATGATGCACTCCGCGCCTGCGGCGACGAGCGCGGCCATCACCTCCTGATAGCGGCGGCGCGAGGGGGCCGAGACGATGCCGAGGCACAGCTCGTCATAGATGATGCGGTTGACGTCAGCCCGCGCGCCTTCGGGCGGAACCAGGACGTCGAGGTCATGGGCGCGCAGGCGATCGATGTAGAAATCTTCTTCCATCGTGAATTTGGTGCCGAGCAGCCCGACGCGCCGGTAGCCCTTGGACCGGATGCGCTGCGCCGTCGCGTCGCCGATGTGGATGAAGGGAATGCTCAAGTTCGCCACGATGTCGGGCGCCAGCTTGTGCATGGTGTTCGTGCACAGCACGATCGCGCGGGCGCCGGCGCTTTCGAGACGACTCGCGACCTCCGCCAGGCTGCTTGCGGCGTCCTGCCAGCGGCCGGCGTATTGCATCTCCTTGATGTCCTGAAAGTCGTAGGAATACATCAGCAGCGGCGCCGAATGCAGCTTGCCCATGCGGTCGCGGACGCGCTCGTTGATGAGCTTGTAGTAGAGCGCGGTGCTCTCCCAGCTCATGCCGCCGATCAGGCCAATCGTTTGCATTCCAGCATCTCCGACGAATTGCGCGATCGGATCGTAGACGAAGATGTGGAAGCTCGCCATCACGGCACGTTGACGAAAGCGAGCTCCAACGCTAAATGGCCAATGTCGGAAAAGGCAGACTTGGTCTGGTAAGCCCAAGTCCTTTCGGTAACGAAAGCTCTGGTCTTTGGCCTCGTGCCCGAGATCCCCACGACGAACAACGGTCGCCGGTCAGGCGATCCCTCGTTCGTCCGTGAGGTCTCGGGTTCGGGAAACGCTCCGGTCGAACATCGACAGTCGAATCTCGACAACGGAGCCAGTCATGCAGAATCCCGACACGATCCCCTATGACGTCATTATTGCCGGCGCAGGTCCGGTCGGCCTGTTCCTGGCCTGCGAGCTCAGGCTTGCGGGCTGTTCGGTGCTGGTGCTCGAAAAGGCGCAAGATCCGCATTCGCCACTCAAGGGCCTGCCGTTCGGGCTGCGCGGACTTTCGGTGCCGGCCATCGAGAGCCTGGATCGCCGCGACCCGCTGGACGATCTCACGCGCCGCGCCGCCGGCCGCGACACGCCGGCGGGCGCGCACTGGATGGCGCATCAGCGCCGCACGGGCGGTCATTTCGCCGGCATCCAGTTCTTCCACGACCGGATCGACAGCACGCAATGGCCCTGGCGCCTGCCCGGCCCTATCGGCAGCATCGCGGCCGACATGGCGAGCATCGAGGCGGTGTTTGCCTTGCGCGCCGAAGCGCTTGGCGTCGAGATCAGGCGCGGCTGCGGCGTCGAGGCGCTCACGCAATCGGATGACGGCGTCACCATTGTTACGACTGATGGAATGGCGCGGGGCCGCTGGCTGGTCGGCTGCGACGGCGGACGCAGCACTGTGCGGAAGGCGGCTGGTTTCGACTTCGCCGGCACCGATCCGGAATTCACCGGCTATTCCGCGCAGGTCGAGCTGGCCGATCCGATCGCGCTCGCGCCCGGCCGCCATTACACGGCACAGGGCATGTACACCTATGCGGCACCAGGCACGATCGCGATGGTGGATTTCGACGGCGGTGCCGCCCACCGCACCGAGCCGGACCGCGGCCAGATCGAGGCGGTGCTGCGCAAGGTCTCGGGTCTCGATGTGACGGTGACCGCGCTTGCGCTCGCCACCACCTGGACCGACCGCGCCTGTCAGGCGACATGTTATCGCAACGGCCGCGTGTTGCTGGCGGGCGATGCCGCGCATATCCATTCGCCGCTGGGCGGCCAGGGCCTGAACCTCGGCCTCGGCGATGCGATGAACCTCGGCTGGAAGCTCGCCGCGACCATTCGCGGCGACGCGCCGGCCGGCCTGCTCGACACCTATGCGGCCGAGCGGCAGCCGGTGGGCGCACAGATCCTCGACTGGTCGCGCGCCCAGGTCGCGCTGATGCGTCCGAGCAGGAGCTCGCGTGCGCTCGAGGCGATCATCCGCGATCTCATCGAGACGCGCGACGGCGCCACCTATTTCGCCGAGCGCGTCTGGGGCGTCTCGCTGCGCACCGATCTCGGCGATCCCCATCCGCTGGTCGGCCGCAGCGCGCCCGACTTCGCGCTCGACGACGGGACACGACCCGCAGAACTGCTCAGGACAGGACAAGGGCTGCTGCTGGATTTCGATGCCCGGTCATCGCTCGAAGCGCTTGCGCGCCGCTGGCGAGGGCGGATCGTGCATGTCGCAAGCAACGCGAAGGACCGGTTGGGCCTGACCGCCCTGCTCGTCCGCCCCGACGGCATCGTGGCTTGGGTCAGCGAGGGGATTCCTGATCCTGATGCAGCGGCACAAGCTGTGGTGCGATGGTTCGGTGAACCCCGCGATTGAACCAACCGCAACGCCGGTCACACAAAGTCAGGCCGATGCATGATCGTGCATCCCGCCGATCGATGCGCGACCTGTGAAACGGGTGTGTGGATGCGGTTCTTCCTGTACGAGGTCGTCGCCCGATTAGTCGCGATCTACCTGTGCGTCGATTGCGGCCGCATGCTGCGGGATGGCTATACCGAGCGGAAAATCAGGGCTTTCAACCCTGATGTCGTGGCCTGGCTGCTGGACTGGTCGCGGCAGGTCTTTCAGAGGGACACCGCACCGGTCCGGTACTGGATGGAGATGGGCCACCAGGTCATCTGCCTCGTGTCGTGCGCCGCCATCGTGATATTCGGGTGGTGGTTTCCGAACGGGTGAAGCATCCGCGGGGAAAGAATCCCGACATCTAAAGCGCGGGCACGCCGGGCGGCGGCTTGCGCATGTTGGACGCCTGCTCGTAGGCGTAGGCGAGACGCAGCAGCTTGTGCTCGCTCCAGGCCCGGCCCGTGAAGGTGACGCCGAACGGATGCGCAGGCGTCTCCTTGCCGTCGACCTCGGACACGAAGCCGCCGGGCACCGTGACGCTGGGATAGCCCGCCTTCGCCGGCATCACCCAGCCTCCGCTGCCCGGGAACAGCACGGCATCGAGCTTGTGCCCGTTCATGTAGGCGTCCATCCCGCGCGTCCTGGCGGCGAGCAGGTCCATGGCGCGCGCCGATTTGTACTCGCGCTCGCTCAGGTCGCCCCTCGTCGCATTGGCGGCGAGGAACAGGTCCTGTCCAAAACGCAGCGCCCTGTCGGCGTTCGCCGCGTTGAAGGCGACGATGTCGGCGATGGACTTGATATCGGTGTTGGTCGCCCAATCCCTCAGATAGAGATCGAGATCGTGCTTCAGCTCGTAGATGAAGACGAGCGGCGAACCGGTCGGATTGCCCTTGTTGGGGCTCAGCGGATTGCGGTTGAGCACGGGCATGCCGGTGCCCGGCCCGCCGATCCAGCCAGCCGTCGGCATGCCGGCGCGCACGATCACGGCGCCGAGATCCTTCAACACCTCGATTGCGTCCGTCATCAGCTTCACTGAAGCCTGTGGCAGCTTGCCGTAATAAGGATCGTTCAGGGGATCGGCGGGATCGCTCGGCACGCCGATGCGCGCGCCCTTCATCGCACCCGGCGTGAGGCCGGCGGTGTAATCGGGCGGCCGCCTCTGCCGGTCCGTGGCGGGATCGCGAGGATCCTCCGCGGCCAGGACGTTGAGGAGCATCGCTGCGTCGCGCACCGTGCGCGTCATCGGCCCCGCCGTATCCTGGCTGTGCGCGAGCGGAATGATGCCGGCGCGGCTGATCAGCCCGACGGTCGGCTTGACCGTCACGAGCCCGTTCTGGCTGGCGGGAAACAGCAGCGAGCCCGAGGTCTCGGTGCCGATCGAGGCCCCGCAGAGGCCTGCGGCCACCGCGACCGCCGAGCCGGAGCTCGAGCCGCCGGGAGTCACGACCGGACGACCATGGTCGTCCATCAAGGCCGGTGCATAGGGGTTCTTCACCTGGCCGCCCAGCGAGGAATAGCCCGCAGGCATCTCGACCGCGATGAAGTTGGCGAACTCGGTCAGGTTTGCCTTGCCGAGGATCACCGCGCCGGCCTTTCGCAGCAGCTTGACGACCGTGGCGTCGCGCCTCGCGCGCGCGCCCTCCAGCGCCAGCGAGCCCGCCGTGGTCGGCTGCTTGTCGGAAGTGGCGATGTTGTCCTTCAGCAGGATCGGCACGCCGGCCAGCGGCCGCTTGGCCGACGGCCTGGTGCCGTCGAGCTTGCCGGCGATCTCCAGCGCGTCGGGATTGAGCGCCCGCACGGAGTTGAGCATCGGTCCGTTGCGGTCGTAGGCCTCGATGCGCGCGAGATAGGCCTTGGTCAGCGCCGTGGCGGTGACATGCCCGCTCGCCAGCGCATCGACGATGTCGCTCATGGAGGCGTCCTCGGGCTTCAGCCCGGTCGTCGCGGCGGGGCGAGCATCGCGGCGGGATGGCTTCGTCATGAGGCGCCTCTTGGACCGCTTCCTGCAAATATGCTACAAACGGTAGCATTAAGTGCGATTGCGCGGCAAGCCGATTGCCGAGCCTGTGGCACGGACGCCGACGCGAAGGCTCCGGTGGAGTGATCGATGGACTGCACGATCCGGCCCGCGCGCGAGGACGACGCGGCTGACATCAGCGGCGTCGTTTGGCGTGCGCTGCGCGAGACCAATGCGAAGGACTATACCGACGAGATCATCGCGCGGGTCGAGCGCAGTTTTAGCCCGGACGCCGTGCGGGAGCTGATCGGGAAACGCGCCGTCTTCGTCGCGACCGTTGGCGAGCGGGTCGTTGGCACGGCGAGCCTCGACGGAAGCGTCGTCCGCACCGTTTTCGTAGCACCGGATGTTCAGGGTCGCGGAATCGGCAGGCTGCTGATGGCCGAGATCGAGCGCACCGCGCGGGGACGGAGCATTGCGGCGTTGACCGTGCCGTCGTCCGTCACCGCCGAGTCGTTCTACGCAAGGCTCGGCTTCAAGGCCGTGCGCGACAGCTATCATGGCGACGAGCGCACGATCATCATGGAGCGGATGCTCGCTCAATAGTGCGTATCGCGGGAGTCCCCTGTGATTGCGGGGCGCGCCTCTTGATCCATGCAAGGCGGCTACAAGCCACGAAGCAGGACGATCGCGATAGCGCACAGTCCGGCGCGACGTCATTGCGATGTCGTGGATCATCTCTATGCAACTGTCGCGGATAATTCGAACTGCCACTACCGCGAAGGCGGCTGTGCCCAGCGCATTGATTCCCGGGCCAATGAGAGGATTGAGTCGTGAAGAACAATTATTCGGCCAACAGCGACCCGGCCGTAACAAATGACTCATCTCAAGGTTATGCGGTCGGTTCGATATGGACCAACGTCGCTTCCGGCACCATCTGGCAATGCTCGAGCGCGATCGTCGGTGCGGCCGTCTGGATGAACATCGGACCCGCATCTATCCTCGCGCGCGCCCGCGGCAATCTCGCATCACGAGCTCCAACGATTTACGACAATTTCGACGCTCCGGACGAGACGCCGGTGCAGGGCCGGATCAGCGCGACCGGACAAACTTGGTTTTGCACTGGACCCGGCGTATCGACGTTGAAGATCGTCGGGGCCAGCATGACGGCCCAGGACAACTGTTACAACTATCTGCCAGTCCAGCCTGGCACGTTTTATCGACAGTCGGAGGTCGTTTCCTTTCTGCCTGTCCCGGGCGGATCGGGCGACCGAGCCAATGCGAACTCTGTGATGTTTGCCTCCGCAGATACCCAGTTTACACAGACGGAGGGCAAGTTCTTTCATGCACAGGTGGCGGCCGATGGCTACACGCTGCAGCAAACCGCGACCGGAACTAATGGCCTGAACGCCGGCGTGTTTGGTTTCGGCACGTGGGAAACACCGTGGCCCACCGATGGCACGCCGATGAATTGTTCGATCGAGTACGATTTTGTCGGTCGAACGGCCACCATTTTTGGACCGGACGGCCAGTCCCACACCCATGCGTTTGCTGCCGCGGCCAGTGGTGATGTCGGGATCCAGCAAGCCGACATCAATTATGTAGGCTGGCAACTCGGTCGGACCTCGTTTTCCCTGTACTATTGGATGGTGGAAAGCGGTCCCTCTTTTGCCGCTGCGCTTGCGTCCAGCGGCAATGCTGCTCCGATGGGTATAGTGTCGCCGATTTACGGCTCAGGATTTCGCAGGCTCAAGCCTTTCTCGCTCAAGCTCGCAGGCGGCGGCAACGCCTGGTTTCGAGTGATGACGGGAGAAGCCAACGGCAATCCAAACTGCTCGAATTGGGCGATCGCAGGCACGATGCAGTTGGACGCAACCGACTTTAGTGGCGGTACGGGTGGCTTGGCTTCCAATGCCTGGAAGTTCGACTGTACGTCGACGCTGGGTGGAAACTTCCCCTATCCGAACCCCATACTGACGCACCGGCAGGGCGTCGTGATGAACCAAAACAACCTGATCACGCAGGCGCGGCTGTCCGTTTCCCCGTCATTCGCCTCACCCCATGTCGCGCTGGATCTCTTCGTCGTGAACGGGTCCCATGATCCGGCAACCGTCACAGGGATCTTTCAGGGATACGGAGAAATTCTTGCCGCGCCTATCCGTGGTGTTTCTCCCCTCGACAGCACAAAGGTCGTGACACTGAATTTCGCCAACGGGACTTGACATTCAGGCGCGCAGCTGTGTCCGAGAAGCGTCTAAAGCATGATCCGGAAAAGTGCGCAGCGGTTTTCCGAATCATGCTCAAACAACAACCTAAAGCGCGATGACGATCTATCCTGATCTCATCGCGCTTTAGGTGTCGCCCTACGACGCTAAACCTCTTCTCCGGCAACAGCGAACCGTTCTGTCGAAAAATTTCGTCTCGCATTCTCTGCCTAAGCGCTTTCCCGGGAGGGCACCGTTAGCGGTGTCGGTTCAGCGGCGAGCGCCTCGTCCTCGCTCGCGGGCCTTCGCAAAGAAAAGCTCTTCCGCAGCTTGAGTGCGGGCTTCTCGATGAAGTGCCAGGAGAAGGCCGCGAACAGCGCCGTCAGGACCAGGCTGGTGATGAAATTAAAGGCGTTGCTGCGAATGTCCGGCAGGAGCCAGTTCACGGTTTGCTGGATCGGGCAGGAATAGAGATAGATTCCGTAGGAGTAGTCGCCCGTGCCGAGAATCCCAAGTCTTGGAAGCGGCGTCAAACCCAGGAAAACCGTGATGTAGGCCAGCATCGGTGTGGTTATGGCCTGGACGAGTACCGATGCAATCCAGTCTTGCGTCCCAATGAGCTGGATCGCGGCAAGGCAGGCAAAGCAGCCCGCGACGAGCGACCACCTGAATGGGATCGCATACCGGAATTGATAGAAGAGCAATCCAGCCAGAAACGCCGGGATAAGGCGCGCGGAACCACGCTGGGCAAAAATGTAGGTGAGCGAGTCCAGAATCGGACCCGGATGCGGTGCCGTCAGTTGAAGCACGATGCCGCCGGACACCACGAGAACCGTCAATGCCAGCACCAGCAGAGGCCTCTTGAGCAGTCCCAGCAGGATGATGGCTGACATGATGAGATAGCAGAACATCTCGTGAGGGACAGTCCACAGCGACCCGTTGACAATCCCCGCCTCATGCCCGTTGAGAAACCTCGTATAGTGAGCGTTCTCGAAGACGCCCGGCAGCTCGTATTGAATGAGACCGACGATGCTGAGGAAGTACTTGAAGAATCGTGGGTCAGTGAAATAGGACGTGAAATCAAGGCTCGTCACGAGAGGACCAAGAACCAGTGCCGAGAGAACGATTTCCACGACCAGAGCCGGCATGATCCGGAATCCGCGGTTCAGGATGAACGAGCTGAAAGCGAGCCGTTGTGCACTTCCTCCGATCAGGAAGCCGCTGAGAGCAAAGAACATCGGCAGGATCGAAAACTGAAACAGCCAGACCGGATCGAGCGGGGACCACGTTCCGGTAATCAGCGGAGCATGAATAAGCACAACGCTGACGGCGAGAAATATCCGCAGGAAGTCAAAGCCAGGTCCGAACCCTTGAACCTCGTCTAGTCGTTGGCCGATGCTCACGGAAGTCCTCTGAATTTTCTTGTTGTCGTCCCGCGAGCTTAATGAACTCGGTCGCGGCCGCAGCAAAGCCACGTCATCTTTCGGGACAGCGCCAGGTTGTTTGGGATGGATCGCGCGCGCCATTCTTTGCAGCGCCTTTGCGAAGTTACGATGACAGCGGCATGGCGAGGCCCGTCGCGCCGTCAACCTGCTCTCACCTCCACTGCCAACATCAACAAGAGCCATTTGCGCGGAGGCATGACCTTGATCCTCCCCGCCAAATAGACCACCATCGCGCATCTTACCGCTCACGGCAGAATGGGCGAGGAAACGCGCATGAACGCAACTCCCGGGGTTGGTCTGGTCGAGCGGGCACAGGCGATCGCGCCGCTGATTGCGGGCGAGGCCGACGAGATCGAGCGGACGCGGCGGCTGACGCCTGATGTCGTCGCCGCGCTGATCGAGAACGGGCTCTACCGCGCTTTGCTGCCGCAAAGCCTCGGCGGTGCCGAAGCCCCAATCGACAGTTTCATGCAGATGCTGGAGGAGATCGCGAAGGCGGATGCGTCCACCGCCTGGTGCCTCGGCCAGTGCAGCGTCTGCGCCATGATCGCGGCCTGGCTCGATCACGACACCGCGCATGAGATCTTCAACCAGGCGCCCGGCATCCTCGCCTGGGGCGCGATCGCGCATGAGGCACGCGCGGTCGAGGGCGGCTATCGCGTCACGGCGCGCTGGGATTTTGCCTCGGGCTCGCGGCAGGCGAGCTGGCTCGGCGCGCATGTGCGCATCGTCGCCAGCGACGGCATGCCGCGCAAAAATGCCGACGGCTCGACGGAGGTGCGCACCATCCTGTTTCCGGTCGGCAGCGCCGTGATGCACGACGTCTGGCAGGCGATCGGGCTCGCCGGCACCGGCACGGATTCGTACGAGGCGAGCGATCTCTTCATCCCTGAGCGCTTCACGGCGTTTCGCGACGTACCGGCTGCGCTGGTTGAGAAGGGGCCGCTCTACCAGATCGGCACCGGCTCGACCTTCAGCCTCGGCTTTGCCGCGGTCTCGCTCGGCGTCGCGCGCGCAACGCTGGATGCCGCCATCGCGTTGTCGCGGGCAAAGCACCAATCGCTTGCGGCCAGCGCGATGCGCGACAACCAGGCGGTCCAGGGCCTGATCGGCCGCACCGAGGGCGACCTTCGCGCCGCGCGCGCCTATCTCTATGCGACCGCGAATGCGATGTGGCGCGACCTCTGCGTAACAGGCGAATTCAGCGCCGCGCATCGCAGCGCCGTGCGGCTCGCCGCGACCTGGACCATTCACCAGTCGGCAAAAGTGGTCGACGCCGCCTATCACATGGCCGGCGCGACCGCGGTGTTCCGCAGCAATCCGTTCGAGCGACGGTTCCGTGACATGCACGCCATCGCGCAGCAGATCCAGGCGCGCGACACGCATTACGAGGACGTCGGCAAGATGATCCTTGCCGAAAATCGATAGTCACCGGTCAGCACTGCGGCGCTTTGTCTCGCATTCCCTTGTGGCGCATCCTTCGAGACGCCCGCGATGCGGGCTCCTCAGGATGAGGTCTTGTTTTGCGGCGAGATGCCAGACCCTCATGGTGAGGAGCCCGCATCGCGGGCATCTCGAACCATGAAGGCCCACATACGCTTTCGAAGCGCAGCCGAGGTGGCCTGTCCTCCATGCGTCCACTGCATTGAGTCATGCAAAAGGACCGTAGCGTTTCCGTTGAATCACGGGGGCCATGCCGCGCTTGTTGTTAAGCAATTTCTGGGACCTTTCCGCAAAAGCAAAATTTGGAAATGCCTGGGAATTTTCGATGTTCAAGATCAAGTCGATTGCCGCTCGCCTGATTCTCGCCATCGCGCTCACCGTTGCGATCGCCTGCGCCATCCTCTCCGGCTTCTCGATCACCCAGCAGCGGGCACTGACACGGCTCGCACTCGATCAGCAGCTCAAGCTGCAATATGACAGCGTGATCGCGGCAATCGACTACGAGGGCCGTTCGGCGCTGGCGGTCTCCACCGTCATCGCGGCGCTGCCGCCGGTGGGCGACGCCATCGCCAAGGGCGACCGCGACAGTCTCCTCACGCTGCTCGGCGACGCCAACAAGGCGCTGAAGGCGCAGGGCATCCCGCTGATCACCTTCCAGCTTCCGCCGGCGACCTCGTTCTTCCGCGTCCACACGCCAAAAACCTTCGGCGACGACGTCTCCGCGCGCCGCGCCACCGTGGTCGAGGCGCTCAAGACCGGCCGCCAGATCGTCGGCGTCGAGCCCGGCCGCGAAGCGCTCGGCATCTTCGGCATGACCCCAATCGTGCGCGACGGCAAGAACCTCGCCAATGTCGACGTCGGCGCCGCCTTCGGCAAGGAATTCGTCGACCGCGCCAAGAAGCGGTTCGGCATCGACCTCGCGGTCTATTCGGTGGACGGCAAGAATTTGAACAAGCTGTCCTCCACCTTCGGCGAGAACGCGGTCGCCAAGCCCGACGAGCTGAAAGCCGCGATCGACGGCGCGCCGCTGCTGCGCGAGGCCGAGCTCGACGGCCATCCGGTCGCGGTCTATGCCGGGCCGATCAAGAACTATGCGGGGCAGCCGGTCGGCGTGCTCGAGATCATCAAGGACACGACGGAATACGAGGCCGCCTTCTCAGCCGCGGAACGCAACCTGATCCTCGGCACGGTCGCGATCCTCGCCGCCGCCGTCCTGCTGGCGTTCCTGCTCGGACGCGGCCTGTCGCGGCCGCTCACCGCGATCACCGCTGTCATGAACCGGCTGTCGAGCGGCGACACCGGCGTCACCATTCCCGGCAGCGAGCGGCCGGACGAGCTCGGCACCATGGCCAAGGCGGTCGAGATGTTCCGCCAGAGCATGCTGGAGACCGGCACGCTGCGCGAGGCGCAGGAGGCCGACAAGGCCAAGGCGGAGATCGAGAAACAGGCGCTGCAGCGCCAGATGGCCGATCGCTTCGAGGCCGACGTCAAGGGCGTGGTGGGCGCGGTCGCCAAGGCGACCGAGGGCATGCAGAGCGTCGCCGGCGAGATCACCTCCAGCGTCAACGGCACCTCGCAGCGCGCATCCGCCGCTGCGACGGCGTCCGAGGAGGCCTCGACCAGCGTCAACGCGGTTGCGGCCGCGACCGAGGAACTGGCCTCGTCGGTCAGCGAGATCGGCCGTCAGGTCACCCATTCCAGCCAGGTCGCGAGCGGCGCGGTGACCAAGGCCACCGAAGCGACCGAGATGGTCACCAGCCTTGCCGGCGCCGCCGAGCGTATCGGCGACGTGCTGCGGCTGATCAGCGAGATCGCGAGCCAGACCAACCTGCTGGCGCTCAACGCCACCATCGAGGCGGCGCGCGCGGGCGAGGCCGGCCGCGGCTTTGCCGTCGTCGCATCGGAGGTGAAGGAGCTGGCCAGCCAGACCGCGAAGGCGACCGACGAGATCGCGAGCCAGGTCTCGGCGATCCAGGCCGCGACCGGCAATTGCGTCACCGCGATATCCGGAATCAGCGACACCATCCGCGAGATCAGCGGCATCGCCACCACCATCGCCGCCGCAGTCGAGCAGCAGGGCTCGGCGACGCGCGAGATCGCCCGCAGCGTACAGCAGGCCTCCGCCGGCACCACCGACGTCTCCGCCAACGTCGCCGGCGCAAGCCAGGCCGCCGACCAATCGCGCGCGCTGGCCGGTAACGTGATGGTGGCATCCGGCGAGCTCGGGCAGCACGCGTCGGCGCTGATGAAGAGCGTGGATACGTTCCTGGCGAGGCTGCGGGCGGCGTAAGCGCCGCGCGACCAGCCGCGACCTGTTTGACCTAAATCAAGTCTGGCGCAGCGAGCCTGCCTCCGAATAGGCTGTCGATGGCCGCGCCCAAGCGCCGCCGCACAGCACGGAGATGGTTATGAGGTTTTCGAACTCTCTGCGTATTGCCGTTCTCGCTGCAGCCGGCGCCCTGCTCGCCACGGGTGCCCAGGCCGGCCCGATGCCGACATCTGTGGCGACGATCAAATCGATGGTCGATCCTGTGACCACCGAAGTGCGCTGGGGCTACGGCTACCGCGGCGGCTACGGTTACCGCGGCGGCGGATGGGGCTATCGTGGTGGCTATGGCTATCGTGGCGGCCTGGCCTATCGCGGCTACGGTTATCGTGGCTATGGCTATCGCGGTTACGGCTACCGGGGCCTCGGTTACGGCGTCGCGGGTGCCGTCGTCGGCGCCGGGATCGCAAGCGCCTATTACGGGGGTTCTCGCGGTTATTATGGTGGCGGTTATTATGGTGGCGGCTATCCCGCCTACAGCTATCCGCCCGCTTACGAATATGACGGCGGCTTCCGCTTAATCGACGACTCCTGCATGCCGTCCGGCCCCTACTCCGGCTACTAGAAGCCAATCTGCCGAGGGCTAAGCCACCAGCGCGATGTCACGATGTCACCGTCGATGGCGCGCCGAAGGTGCGCTGTTCTCTCCACACGTGAGATCGTCGATGGACCTGTACCCCCTCACCCGGAATTCAAGCTGCGCTTGAATTCCGACCTCTCCCCGCAAGCGGGGCGAGGTAAGGGTCACTCAGGCCACCAGCGCCGTATCACCATCAATGCCGCGCTGGGCGGCCAGGAGGCTGATGATCTCGGCGTTCGGGCGCGCCTTGCTGAACAGAAAGCCCTGGCCCTCGTCGCAGCCTTCGGCGCGGAGGCAGCTCAGCTCGGCCTCGGTCTCGACGCCTTCGGCGGTGATGGTGACGCCGAGGCCTTTGCCGAGGCTGACGATGGAGCGGATGATCGCCTGCGCCTCGCGGTTGGCGCCGAGATCGCGCACGAAGGACTGGTCGATCTTGATCTTGTCGAACGGGAAGCTGCGCAGATAGCTGAGGCTGGAATAGCCGGTGCCGAAATCGTCCATCGAGATGCGCACGCCGAGCGCGCGCAGCGCATGCAACGTCGCCAGCACCTGCGCGCTCTTCTCCAGCAGCAGCGTCTCGGTGATCTCGAGCTCGAGCCGGCGCGGCGGCAGGCCGGAATATTTCAGCGCGTCCGTCACCATCGAGAGCAGATTGCCGCTGCGGAACTGGAGCGGCGACAGATTGACGGCGACGCGGACGTCGTCGGGCCAGGTCGCGGCATCCAGGCACGCCCGGCGCAGCATCAAGCCGCCGAGCGGATTGATCAGGCCGGTGTCCTCCGCGACCGGAATGAACTCGGCCGGCGAGACCATGCCGCGCTCGGCATGCGGCCAGCGCACCAGCGCCTCGAAGCCGGTGATGCGGCCGCTCTGGAGGTCGATCAGCGGCTGGTAATAGGGGCGCAGCACGTCGTTCTGGATCGCATCGCGCAGCTCGACCTCGATTTTGCGGCGGCTCTGCGCCTTCGCATCCAGCGCGGCCTCGAAGAAGGCGAAGGTGCCGCGCGCATCCTGCTTGGCGCGCGACAGCGCCATGTCGGCGCTCTTGAGCAGCTTTTCGGAATCATCGCCGTCGCCCGGCGCCATCGCGATGCCGATGGAGGCGCCGATCACCACGGAATGGCCGTCGAGCAGATAGGGATCGGAAATGGCTTCGAGCAGGCGTTTTGCCAGGCCCACCGCGTCCTCGGGACGCGCCAGGCCGCTCTGCACGATCGCGAACTCGTCGGAGTTGAGCCGCGCCAGCGCGTCCTCTTCGCGAAGCGTCGAGCGCAGCCGCTTGGCGACGCCGCGCAGCAGCTTGTCGCCGACGGCGTGGCCCAGCGTGTCGTTGACCGCCTTGAAATTGTCGAGCCCCAGCATCAGCAGCGCGACCTTCTCGGCGCTGCGGCGGGTGTGCAGCAGCATCTCGTCGACCTGCTGGCGCAGAAGGTTGCGGTTCGGCAGGCCGGTGAGCCCGTCGTGCTGGGCCATGAAGGCAAGCCGCGCCTCGGCGCGCTTGCGCTCGGTGATGTCCATCAGCGCCAGCAGCACCGCGGGCCGCTCGGCATAGGTCAGCTCGCGCGAATAGATCGCAAGGTCGATCAGCGCGCCGTCGGCCTTGACGTGCTTCCAGGTGCGCGCGGCCTGCTCCTCGCTGGAGCGATCGGTGGTCCAGGGCGGCTCGCTGTCGAAGGCCTGCAAGGAGCGGATCTTCAGCTTCTCGAACTCGGCGCGGCTATAGCCGTAATGCGCGATCGCGGCGTCGTTGACGCCGAGGATGCGCTCGTCGTCCAGCGCGCAGACGATCATGGGGACGGGATTGCCGTCGAACAGCAGGCGGAACGAGGCCTCGCGCTGCTTCAATTCGGTGATGTCGACGCGCAAGCCCACGACGCCGCCGTCATCGGTGCGGCGTTCCTCGATCAGGATGACGCGGCCGTCCGACAGCGTCTGCTCGTGGCGCTTGCCGGGCTCGTAGAGCTTCTTCAGCCGCTCGGCGATCCACTCGTCCTCATGGCCGGCGGCCTCGGGATAGTCGCCGCGGGCCACGCCGACGCGCAGCGTGTCTTCGAGGCGCGCGCCTTCGGCGAACAGATCGGCGGTCTTGCTGTAGATCTCGGAATATTGCTTGTTCCAGAGGACGTAGCGGCCCTCGGGATCGAGGATCACGATGCCCTGCGGGAGCAAATCGACGGCCTGGCGCAGCCGCTCATGCGATTTGCGCGCTTCAATGATGGCCGCTTCGGCTTCGGCGCGGCTCTGCACGAGCTGGTCGCGCTCGACGCGGTGCGGCGCGCGCGCAAAGCGCGGCTTGCGCGGCCCCTCGCCGGCCAGCCCTTTACGCTTTCGCTTTGCTTGTTTTCGGTACCCCAAACTCAACTTCACATGTCCTAGCCGCGCCCAGTGGCGCAAGTTTTGCGACAAGTATCTGAAAGAAAAGTAATCTTCGCTGATCCCGTTCCCTGGGGGCACGGCGCGCGACGGCCAGGCACCGGACCGGTTTGCCTGTTTGGGAGGCGCACATAGTACGTGAATGCGCGTTCGTCCTGTTCCTGCTTCGCAATCGGAGAGCGTGAAGCCGCAAAAACGCGCGCTGGCCATGAATCAATTCCACGGCGCGCGTCCGATTGCATGCAGGAACAGGAGAATCTCGCTCCGCGCACGAATATTGGTCAATGCAGGATAGGGTTATCGCGCCGTTAAAATCGGCGGCCGTCCACGCAAAAATCTACGACTTTCGACGGAGCTTGGTTGGACATGCGGATCGTCGTGTTGCGCGCGCCCTCGCGCTGGGCCAGCGCGGACAGGGCCGCCGCGCGAGCCGCACCAAAGAAAAAATGTCGTCATGAAAATGCCCTTTGCCACGGGCTTACGGCTGTAAAGACGGCGTGAGATGGCGCTCTCCTGACAAGCCTCATTCTTACCCCTGACGTGGCGTTGGGCTATAAGGATGCCAGCATGAGTCGCCGCCGCCTCGCCCCCCTCCTGCTCGTCATGACGTTCCTGGCCGCCGGCGGCGCGCTGGCCCAGGACAAGGGCAGCGTGACCCCGAAGCCGCTGCCGCCGCTCGCCAATCCCAACGATCCGCATCTCGGCGCCAAGGAGCTGTTCGCGCGCAAGCTGCTGCCCTCGACGGGGCCGGCGCGTGTCATCGGCTCCTACAGCAAGGGCTGCATCGGCGGCGCGATGCAGATGCCGCTGAACGGCGACAATTGGCAGGTGATGCGGCTGTCGCGTAACCGCAATTTCGGCCACCCCGACATGATCGCGCTGATCAAGCGCCTTGCGGCCAGGGCGCACAAGGACGCGGGATGGCCGGGCATCCTGGTCGGCGACATCGCCCAGCCGCGCGGCGGGCCCGCTCTCTCCGGGCATGCCAGCCATCAGATCGGCTTGGACGCCGACATCTGGCTGACGCCGATGCCGGACCGCAGGCTCTCGCGCGAGGAGCGCGAAGAGATTTCGGCGGTGATGATGGTGCGGCCGGACCGGCTCGACATCGATCCGAAGGTGTTCACGCCTTCCCACGTGCTGGTGCTGCGCGACGCCGCGCAGGAGCCGGGGGTGCAGCGCATCTTCGTCAATGCCGCGATCAAGAAGGCGCTGTGCCGCGAGGCCAAGGGCGACCGCTCCTGGCTGTCGAAGATCAGGCCGTGGTGGGGCCACGATTATCACTTCCACATCCGCATGCGCTGCCCGGCCGGCGCCGGCGAATGCGAGGGCCAGCCGTCGCAATCCGAGGACGAGGGCTGCAAGCCGTCCGATCTCGCTTATTGGTTCAGCGACGCCGTGCTGCATCCGCAACCGCCGCCGGAGCCGCCGAAGCCCAAACCGCCGATGACGCTGGCGCAGATGCCTGCGGCCTGCAAAGTGGTGCTGCACGCCGGCGACGCGAAGCCGTAGCGTGCCGACCGATGTCGTCCCGGGGCGCGCAGCGAGCCCGGGATGACGAACTCGAGAGTTGGTGCGCCTCCCCTGGTGCGCTAGGATCGGCGCGCCGCTCGGCCGTAAGCCCGCGGCATCCCGGGATGCGCATCCCGTCCTTCAACAAACCTGACCGCAAGCCGCGCGTCCTCGCGTGGCCAACGATGAGATTTGACATGCGCGTCCTTGCTCTCCTTGCCGTGCTCTCGCTCAGCGCGACCTCCGCCTTCGCCGCGGAGGAACCCAGCGGCTGCGACAAGTTCAAATGGCCGATCGAGCGCGAGCGCGCCGCGCTGACCGCGCCGGATCGTGCCAGGCTCGCGTCGGGCGCCGAGCAGGCCGCGCTGCCGGCCACGGCCATCACGCTGGGGCTGGTCGCGCCCCAGGAGGCAAAGCTGCCGACGCCGCCGGAGCGGGCGCCGAAGGACGGCACCTTTGCCGGCTTCACCAGCATCAAGGCGGCGAAGGCCGGGCTCTACACGATCAGCCTATCCTCGGGGGCCTGGGTGGACGTGGTCCAGGACGGCCATTTCCTCAAGCCGGTGGCCTTCAGCGGCGCCACCGATTGCGACGGCATCCGCAAGACCATGAAATACGAGCTGTCGGCCCAGCCTTTTACGCTCCAAATCAGCGGCGCGAAGGATAATTCGCTCTCGATTGCGATCCTGCCCGCACAATAAGCGGGTCTGGTTAGACAAACGGTCGCCTTTGACCTGAGGCCCCAGCCTGCTATCTTCGCAACTGCGATATCCCTGCCGGCCGTAAGCCGTCGCAAGGCCCGTGGAACAGCGCTTCCGCCCGTCGCACTTGACCCACCCAACGCCAGAATTGCGCGTGCTTTGGCGCGCGCCTGCTCGGACGGAGCGCTACTCATGATTCGTATTGCCGGACTTTTCACCGCCTTCGTGCTTCTCGCGAGTGCGGCCCTCTCGCCCGCCAGTGCCGAGGACAAGACCATCACCGTGTTCGCCGCGGCCTCGATGAAGAACGCACTCGACGAGATCGATGCGGCCTACACCGCCAAGACCGGCGTCAAATTCAGCGTCTCCTATGCCGCGAGCTCGGTGCTCGCCAAGCAGATCGAGCAGGGCGCGCCGGCCGACGTGTTCGTCTCCGCCGACACCGACTGGATGGACTACGCGATCTCCAAGAAGACCATCAACGAGCCTTCCAGAGTCAATCTGCTCGGCAACAGCATCGTGCTGATCGCGCCGAAGGACTCCAAGGTCGACAACGTCACCATCGCGCAAGGCTTTGACCTCGCCAAGCTCGCGGGCGACGGCAAGATCGCGACCGGCGACGTCAAGTCGGTGCCGGTCGGCAAATACGCCAAGGCCGCGCTGGAGAAGCTCGGTGCCTGGCAGGCCGCCGAGCCGAAATTCGCCATGGCCGAGAGCGTGCGCGCCGCGCTGACGCTGGTTGCCCGCGGCGAGGCCAATCTCGGCATCGTCTATTCCACCGACGCCAAGGTCGAGCCCGGCGTGAAGATCGTCGGGACCTTCCCGGCGGATTCGCATCCCGCGATCATCTATCCCGTCGCCGCGACCACGACCGCGAAGCCCGAGACCAACGACTATCTCGCCTTCCTGCGCTCGACGGCCGCCAAGACCATCCTGGAAAAATACGGCTTCAAGTTCCTGGTCAGCCCGACGACCTGATCTTGCGACCTGAATTTTGCGATCTGATTTCGACGACCTGATATCTTCGACTTGATGTTCGACATCTCTCCCGCTGAATGGACGGCGATCCTGCTCTCGCTCAGGGTCGCCGTCATCGCCACGCTGGTCGCAACGCCGTTCGGCATTGCGCTGGCATGGCTGCTCGCCCGCAAGGATTTCTGGGGCAAGTCGGTGCTCGATGCGGTCGTGCATCTGCCGCTGGTGCTGCCGCCGGTCGTCACCGGCTATCTGCTGCTGCTCACCTTCGGCCGCCGCGGCCTCGTCGGCGGCTTCCTCGCCGATTATCTCGGCATCGTGTTCGCGTTCCGCTGGCCCGGTGCGGCGCTCGCCTGCGGCGTGATGTCGTTTCCGCTGCTGGTGCGGCCGATGCGGCTGTCGATCGAGGCGATCGACCGCCGGCTCGAACAGGCCGCCGAGACGCTCGGCGCGGCCCCCTGGAAAGTGTTCTTCACGGTGACGCTGCCGCTGGCTCTGCCCGGCGTGCTCGCCGGCATGGTGCTGGGCTTTGCCAAGGCAATCGGCGAGTTCGGCGCGACCATCACCTTCGTCTCCAACATTCCCGGCGAGACGCAGACGATTTCCTCGGCGATCTATTCGCTGATCCAGACGCCTGATGGCGATACTGCCGCGGCGCGGCTGGTGGTGATCTCGATCGCGCTGGCGATCGGTGCGCTGATCGCCGCCGAATGGTTCGCCCGCCGCGCCACGCAGCGCCTGCACGGGAACTGACCATGCTGCGGGTCGACATCGAAAAGAAGCTCGGCGAATTCTCGCTCCAGGCATCGTTCACGAGCGAAGGCCGCGTCATCGGCCTGTTCGGCGCATCGGGCGCGGGCAAGAGCTCGCTGGTCAACATGATCGCGGGGCTGCTGCGGCCCGACCGCGGCACCATCGTGATCGACGGCGAGACCGTCGACGATACTGCGGCCGGCATCCATGTGCCGACCTATCGACGCCGCATCGGCTATGTGTTCCAGGACGCGCGGCTGTTTCCGCATCTCAACGTCGCGCAAAATCTCGACTACGGCCGCCGCATGAACGGCCTCGCGGCCGATCCGGCCCAGCACAAGCGCATCATCGACCTGCTCGACATCGGCGCTTTGCTCGATCGCCGCCCCGGAAAACTCTCCGGCGGCGAACGCCAGCGTGTCGCGCTCGGCCGCGCGCTGCTGTCGAAGCCGCGCCTGCTGCTGCTCGACGAGCCGCTCGGCGCGCTCGACGAGGGCCGCAAGCTCGAGATTTTGCCGTATCTGGTGCGGCTGCGCGACGAGGCCAATGTGCCCATGGTCTATGTCAGCCACGACGTCGCCGAACTGCGCCAGCTCGCGACGCAGATCGTGATGCTGAAGCAGGGACGCGTGACGTCGTTCGGCGGGGTGAAGGTGCTGACGTAGGCCGCGCTGACGATTGCGCCGCGCTGCCGCAACATCCACCGCTGTCATGCCCCGCGAAGGCGGGGCATCCAGTACGCCGCGGCGTTTCGGTTCTAGCCTTGCTGTCTCTGGAATACTGGATTGCCCGCTTTCGCGGGCAATGACACCGAGAGAGTTCACCGCCTCCGCCGCTTCGCCTTCACCGCCGTGAATACCGCGGCCAGATCCTCGCTCGCCGGTACCGCATCGTCATCCAGATGCAGCCGGCTCTCGACATGCAGAAAATGCTCGCGCGAGACCGCAATCGCCCGCGCGACGTCGCGGGCGCGCAAGGCCTCGACGATGGCGCCGTGCTCGTCCACGGCGCAGATCGAATCCGTCGCGGGCTCGTAGACCGAGACCATCACCGAGGAGCGGCTGAGCAGATCGGCGAGGAAGCGCGTGAGCTCGGCATTGCCGAGCGCCTCGACCAGATGGACGTGGAACGCGCCCGACAGCCGCACCGAGGCGGCACGGTCGCCGCGGGTGGCGGCGGCGCGCTCTTCAGCGAGATGCGCGGTCAGCTTTTCGATCAGGGCATCGTCGACCAGGCGGACGAGCTGCGTCAGCACGCCGGCCTCGAGCACGCGGTGCGCCTCATAGACGCTGCGGACGTCGTCGAGCGTCGGGCGCGGCACGCGGGCGCCGCGGTTCGGGATCATCTCCAGCCGCCGCTCTGCGCCCAGGCGATGCAGCACCTTGCGGATACGTTCGCGCGAGACACCAAAGATGTCGGCGAGCGGAGGCTCGGCGAGCTTGGTGCCGGCCTTCAGCTTGCCCTCCAGCAGCGCGTGCAGGATGGCCTGATAGACCGCCTCATCCTCTGCCGGATTGGCCTTACGGTTTCCTGGCCCATTTCGCCTGCGCTGCGTCGCCATGGCGATAGCTAGGCCCAAAGGATGCGCAGCGTCACCTCCAAAAAATGTGCACATTTGCCGCGGGACTGCGCAGTCGGCCAAACTCAAAATCACTCAATCAATTGAAATTACTTGCCTTTATAAAAATGTGCACATTTGGCACGGCGCTTGCTGCTGTCTCAAGGCAAGCTTTACGCACAACAAACGGGACAAGCCCATGCACACCCCCTCCCGACGCAGCGTTTTGAAATCCGGCGCGGCCCTCGCCGCGGTCCTGGCGGCCCCGGCGCGGTTGCGCGCCGCGCCGAAGGAGATCGTCATCGGCGGCCCCGCGGGCGCCGCGAAATATTTCAACGCCGACCTGTTTCCGGTGCTGGAGAAGAAGCTCGACTGCAAGGTGCTCTATGAGGGCACCAACTCGCTGACCAATCTGCAGAAGATGCAGGCCGACAAGGCTGCGCCGAAGATCTCTGTCGTCATCATGGACGATCCCGTGATGCTGCCGGCTTCAAGCGAGGGCCTGATCACCAAGATGTCGGCCTCGTCGATCGCCAATCTCGGCAAGCTCGTGGACGGCTCGGTGCACCAGGACGGCATGTGGGCGAACTATCAGCGGCCCTGGGCCGGCATCGCCTACTCGACCAAGCGCATGAAGCCGGCGCCCGCAAAGTGGTCCGATCTGTGGGACGCGAAATATGCCTCGCGCGTGATCGTGCCTTCGCTCTCCAACACCGAAGGTTTCTGGACGCTGCTCGCAGCCGCGCATCTCGAGACCGGCAAGCCCTACAAGGAAGCGCAGTACGAGATCGACGCCGCCTTCAAGAAGGTGAAGGAGCTGAAAGCCAATCTGCTGAACGTCTATACCAACGCGCCGCAGGCCATCAATCTGATGGAGCAGGGCGAGGCCTGGATGATCGGCGGACAGTTTTCCGCCTACACGCTGATCCGGAAAGCCGAGGGCTCGCCGGTCGATCTCGCCGTGCCGCAGGATGGCGGCTTTGCGATGCCCTCGGGGATCGCGAAGGTGGCGGGCGCGCCGGCGGGCGATCTCGCCGATGCCGTGATCGATTTCTTCCTCAGCCCGGAAGCGCAGACCATCCTCGCCGACAAGGCCTTTGTCGCACCGACCAACAAGGGCACGCCGACGCCGGCGGGCTTCCCCGATCCCGCCTCGCTGTTCGCGCCGGACTGGGCGTTCGTCGCCAAGAACCGCGCCGGCTGGGTGGACCGCTGGAGCAAGGAGATGACATGAGCGAAGCCGCGCCGCATCTGGTCGTCCGCAGCGTCTCCAAACGATACGGGCCGACCACGGTCCTCGACCATATCGACCTCACCATCCGCCGCGGCGAGCTGGTGACACTGCTCGGCCCCTCCGGCTGCGGCAAGACCACGCTGCTGCGCGCCATCGCGGGGCTGGCGCAGCCGGACGCGGGCAAGGTCGAGCTCGCCGGACGTGACATCACGAACGTGCCGCCGCACAAGCGCAATGTCGGCGTCGTGTTCCAGAGCTACGCGCTGTTTCCGCATCTGACCGTGGCCGGCAATGTCGCATTCGGGCTGAAGGTGCGCGGCGTGGCCAAGCGCGAGATCGACGCGGCGGTCGATCGCGCGCTGTCGCTGGTCAAGCTCGGCCATCTCGCGGGACGGCGCATCTCGGCGCTGTCGGGCGGTCAGCAGCAGCGCGTGGCGCTGGCGCGCGCGATTGCGGTCGAGCCCGACGTGCTGCTGTTCGACGAGGCGCTGTCCGCGCTCGATCGCAAGCTGCGCGAGGAGATGCAGGTCGAGCTGCGCCGCCTGCTCCAGGAGGTGAAGGCGACCGCGATCTTCGTGACACACGACCAGGACGAGGCGCTGACCATGTCGGACCGCGTCGCGGTCATGAACAAGGGGCGCATCGAGCAGCTTGCCGAACCGCGCGAACTGTATCTGCGCCCCGCCAGTCTGTTCGCGCTCAATTTCGTCGGGCTCTCCACGCGGATTTCCGGCACGGTGCTCGCGGCCGGCAACGGCAAGGTCGAGGTCGAGACCAAGGTCGGCCGCCTCTCCGCGCTCGGCAATTTCCAGACGGGCTCTCCCGTCATCGTCGCCGCGCGGCCCGAGCAGCTTCGGATCGGCGGCGAGGGCGAGACGAACTCTGCGTCGGGGCGTGTCCGCTCCGTCGTGTTCCAGGGCTCGCGCACGCTGGTGGATGTCGATGCCGGCGCGGGCGAAAGCCTTCTCGCCGAACTCTCGGGGCGCGACGGCGCGATCCCGGGCGTGCACGACGAGATCCGTCTGAGCTGGCCCGTGGCCGAGACCTTTGCGTTTCCGATGGAGGCGCAGGCATGAGCGAAGCAGCACTCTCCGCGCCCGTCGCAGCCCCCGCGGTCGATCGCGAGCGGCTCACGGCGATCGGCTTCGTGCTGCCCTCCTTCGTCATCATCGCCGGCGTGTTCGCGCTGCCGCTGCTGCTCCTGCTCGGCGTCAGCTTCGTCGACGCCAACGGGTTCACGCTCGCCAACTACAAGCGCCTGCTCGGCACGCCCTATTATCTCGGCGTGATCTGGAATTCGCTGCGGCTTGGCCTATTGACCACCATCATCGCCTTCCTGATCAGCTATCCCGCCGCCTTCGCGCTGGCGCGCGCCCGCGGACCTTTACGCTCGGTGCTGCTGGCGACGCTGTTCCTGCCGCTGGCGGCCAGCGTCATCGTCAAGGCGTTCGCCTGGACGATCCTGCTGCGCAGCGACGGTATCGTCAACGAGACGCTGATGGCGCTCGGCATCGTCGAAGACCCGATCCGGATGATCTTTACCGAGACCGCGCTGATCGTCGGCGCCGTCAACATCTTTCTGCCCTTCATGATCCTGCCGATCTACGCGATCGTCGCCCAGCTCGATCCGCGCTACGCGGAGGCGGCTTCCACGCTCGGCGCCTCGCCGGTCGCGACGTTCTTCCGCGTGATCCTGCCGCTGACCCTGCCCGGCATCATCGCCGGCGTCGCGCTGGTGTTCTCGCTGTCGGTCTCCGCCTATGTGGTGCCGACGCTCCTGATCGGCGAAAAGTATCCGACGCTCGCGACCACGATCGCAAAGGCGTACCTGCTGGCGCGCGAGCCCGGGTTTGGCGCTGCCGCCGGCGTGGTGCTGCTGGCGATTGCGATTGCCGTCGTGACGCTGAGCGCGCGCCTGTCGCGGGAGCCGAAGTGATGACGCGGACCGCAATCATCGTTTGCTGGGTGATGGCGATCGCTCTCGCCCTGTTCCTGGTGCTGCCGCTGCTGGTGATCGCAGCGGCCAGCTTCTCGCCGACGCCGGTGTTCGATTTGCCGCTGACGGGCGCGTCGACGCGCTGGTATGGCCGGATCGGACGGCTCGACGGCTTCTGGCCGTCGCTGTTGCTGTCGCTGCAGATCGCGCTGCTGTCGACCGCAATCTCGCTGGTCTGCGGCACGCTGGCTGCCATCGCGATCGCGCGCGGAAAGCTGCCGGGCGCCGACGTCTTCGCAACAGCCCTGGTCTCGCCGCTGATGATGCCGGGCCTCGTGCTCGGCATCGCGCTGCTGCAGGGCTTTCGCGCCGTCGGCTTCAACACGCCCTGGGGCACGCTATTGGTGGCGCATCTCGTGATCACGCTGCCTTACGTCGCGCGCACGATGATCGCGGGGCTGGCGCGGTTCGACTTCACCTTGATCGAGGCGGCGCGCACGCTCGGCTGCACCTATTCCGGCAGCGTGCTGCGGGTGATGGTGCCGGCGCTGGCGCCATCGTTCCTGATCGCGGGGATCTTCTCGTTCCTGGCCTCGTTCGACAATTATCCGGTGTCGATCTTCCTCGCCGACGTCCGTACCAAGACGCTGCCGATCCGGATGCTGCAATATATCGAGGAGGCGCCCGACCCGACGCTCGCCGCGCTCTCCACCCTCATTCTCCTGGGCACGGTGATCCTGCTGTTCGTCAGCGACCGCGTCGTCGGCCTGCACCGCATGGCCGGAACCTCGGACTGATTCCATGAGCGAACCGATGCCAACCACCTCCCATCGCGACTTCGCCGGCTATCGCGGCAAGCCGCCACATGCGCGCTGGCCGAACGGCGCGCGCGTTGCGGTGTCGCTGGTGGTGAATTTCGAGGAAGGCTCGGAGTTCTCCGTCAACGATGGCGATGCCGGCAACGAGGCGATCTACGAGGTCGTACACAAGCTCGACGGCCCCGACAGCTGCATCGACAGCCATTTCGAATACGGCACGCGCGCGGCGTGGTGGCGCATCATGGACCTGTTCGACGGCTACGGCGTCAAGGCCACCGTGAGCTCCTGCGGCCACGCCGTCGAGCGCTCACCGGAGCTGGCGCGCGATGCGATCGCACGCGGCCACGAGGTCTCGGCGCATGGCTGGCGCTGGCAGAGCCATGCCGACATGGACAAGGCGACCGAGCGCGAGGTCATCGCGAAAACCGTAGCGGCGATCGCGCGCGTCACGGGGCAGCGTCCGGTCGGCTGGCACACCCGCTCGGCGACCTCGCCGAACACGCGCCGCCTGCTGGTCGAGGACGGCGGCTTTCTCTACGACAGCGACGCCTATAATGACGATCTGCCCTATTACCGGGAGATTTTGGGCAAGCAACATCTGGTGCTGCCCTACGCCTTCGACACCAACGACATGCAGTATTACAACGCCTCGCGCTTCAGCGGCGCGGACTTTGCCGACTATGTCATCGACGCGTTCGAATGGCTGAAGCGCGAAGGCGAGACGGCGCCCAAGATGATGTCGATCGGATTGCATTTGCGCATGATCGGCCGCCCCGGCCGCATCGGCGCGCTGGACCGGATCCTCGCACACATTGCGAAAAGCGGCGCCGCGTGGATCGCGCCCCGCGCGGCGATTGCGCGGCACTGGAGGGAAGTGGTGCCGGCGGGGGTGTGATGCACTCTCCGTGCCCCGGACGCAGCGCATCACGAAGTGGTGCGCTGCAGAGCCGGGGCCCACAGCGGCATGGGTCCCGGCTCTGCGCAGCAACGCTTGCGCGTTGCAGCGCGTCCGGGACACGAGACTTTCTCAAACCCCCGCCACCGAGGTCCACACGTCCGCGAGCTTCCGCCGCAGCGCCTGGCGGCGGGTCAGCGGCGGCGGCGTCTCGTCTTCCTCGGGCAGGCGGAGGCCAACGACGTTGACGCGGCCGCCGGAGATGCTGCGGGCGACCAGCACGATCTCGTCCAGCGCAAGCTCCGCACCCTCCTTCGGCGCGCGGTCGAGATGGACGTCGAAATAGTCGGCGAGCGTGAGCTTGGCCTCGTCCTCGCTCACCTTGACGCCGTAGATCTCCGCAAGCTCGGCCAGCGTGTGCTCTCCGGAGACCATGAAGTCGCCAAGCAGATGCGGATCGGGCGCCGAGCTCTGCTGCATGTCGACGAAGAAGCGGTCGAGCGCATCCGCCTTTTCCGGCGGGGCCAGCAGGTAGATGTAGTCGCCGGGCGCGATCGGTTCGGCTTCCAGCGGCGTCAAAATGTTCTCGTTGCGGATCACCAGCGTCGGCTTCGACCAGGACGGGATCAGGCCGCGCCGGAAATACAGGCTCTTGGGCCGCACCGAATAGCCGACGAGTTGCTGCTCGAGCTGGCCGGGCAGGTCGAGCTCGACGCGGCGCGGGCCGCGCTCGGTGCGCGGCAGCGCGACGTGCAGCTTGCGCGCGGCCGGCGCCAAGGTCCAGCCCTGCAGCAACAGCGAGATGATGACGACGACGAAGGCGACGTCGAAATAGAGATAGGCCTTGGACAGGCCGACCAGCATCGGGATCGAGGCCAGGAAGATCGCGACGGCGCCGCGCAGGCCGGTCCAGGCGATAAAGATCTTTTCGCGCCAGTTGAAGCGGAACGGCGCCAGGCACACGAACACCGCGAGCGGCCGTGCGACCAGCATCAGCACGAATGCGACGGCGATTGCAGGAAGCGCGCTGGCGCCGAGCCGGCTCGGCGAGACCAGAAGGCCGAGCAGCACGAACATCACGATCTGCGCCAGCCAGGTCGCGGCATCGAGGAAGGCCACCACCGAATTATGCGCGCGGGTCGGGCGGTTGCCGATGATGATGCCGGCGAGATAGACCGCAAGGAAGCCGGAGGCGTGCATGATCTGCGAGCCGCCGAAGATCACGAGCGCGCCCGTGGTCACGAACGGCGCGTGAAGGCCCTGCGGCAGCGCCACCTGGTTGAGCGCGATGACGACCAGACGTCCGCCGATCACGCCGACGACGGCGCCGAGCACCGCCTCCTGGACGAACTCCATCACCACATGCCCGGCCGAGCTCGAGCCCAGCGAGATGTATTCGACCAGCATCAGCGTGAGGAAGATCGCGAAGGGATCGTTGGTGCCGGATTCGGCCTCCAGCGTCGCGCCGACGCGCGGACGCAGGCGCAGGCCCTGGGTGTGCACCAGCAGGAACACCGCGGCGGCGTCGGTCGAGGCCACGACGGCGCCGACCAGCAGCGATTCCGTCCAGTTGAGGTCGAGCGCGTATTTGGCGAACGGCGCCGTCACCAGCGCGGTCAGCAGCACGCCGACGGTGGCGAGCACCACCGATGGCGCCAGCACGGTGCGGATGCTGGCAAAGCGCGTCTTCAGGCCGCCGTCAAACAGGATCAGGGCCAGCGCCACCGAGCCGACCAGATAGGTGGTGCGGACGTCGTCGAACTGAAGCTGCCCGGGGCCGGAATCGCCGGCGAGCATGCCGATCGCCAAGAAGACCAGCAGCAGGGGCGCGCCGAAGCGCAGCGCGAGCAGGCTCGACAGGATACCCGCCATGACGAGGACGGCGCCGAGTAATATGGCGAGGCTGACAGAGTCGAGAGAGGCCATCCACCTTCCGGGTACAAATCGCTGGAATTGCATCCATATCGTCGCTGCACCGGCGCGCCAACCCATTTTCTCCCGCTCGCGGCAATCTGCCCGTATTTTGCGGCCTTAACGCGCTTCACTTCGCGGTGTATCGATGGCTGGGCCGTGTCCTTTGTGGGATTCTGCGGCGCCCTCGAATCAGCCCCACGACCTGCCTCCCGACGAGACCTTTCCGACGAGACCCTTCCGACGAGACTTGCCCGATGGATATGAAAGACTTCATGGAGTTCGTGCAGACCACCGCACGCAGCGTCGGGGCGGAAATCGCGTCACCCTGGTTCTACCTGCAATTCGGCCTGATGCTGATCGCGGCCGGCATCGCCTATGCCGCGGAAACCACCATCCGCAACCGCGTCGACATGAGCTCGCTGGCGATGCGCTGGCCGCTGCCGCTCCGGCACTTTGCCCGCGTGATGGTCTCCAGCGCCTCGACGGCCGTGTTCACCCTGCTCGTGATCATCTCGCGGGTGGCGATGTACCATGCGACCTGGCCGAGCCGCTCCTATCTGCTGATGGTCGCGGCCAAGCTGGGCTTCGCCTGGCTCGCGATCCGGCTCGTGACCTCGGTGCTGCGCAACGCCTTCATCGTCAAGCTGGTGTCGATCACGGCGTGGTTCGTCGCGGCGCTGTCCATCATCGGCCAGCTCGATGCCACGGTCGAGCTGCTCGATTCCGTCGCGATCGTGCTCGGCGGCCTCCGGCTGACGCCGCTGCTGGTGATCAAGGCCGGCGCGCTCCTGCTGATCGCGCTCTGGCTCACCAACATCGCCAGCAATTTCGCCGAGAGCCGGATCAACGCGACCACCGACCTCACGCCGTCGGTGCAGGTGCTGCTGGTCAAGATCATCCGGATCGGCCTGCTTGCGGTCGCGATCGTGATCGCGCTCGGTGCGGTCGGCATCGACCTCTCGGCGCTTGCGGTGTTCTCCGGCGCGGTCGGCGTCGGTATCGGTATCGGCCTGCAGAAGATCGTCGCCAATTTCATCTCGGGCATCATCCTGCTCGCCGACAAATCGGTGAAGCCGGGCGACCTCGTCACCATCGGCGACAATACGGGGCGCATCAGTGCGATGAAGACGCGCTATATTTCCGTCGCCGCCGGCGACGGCCGCGAGTTCCTGGTGCCGAACGAGGACCTGGTGACGCAAAAGGTCGTCAACTGGACCTATACCGACAAGAACACGCTGGTGAAGATCGCCTTCGGCACCAATTACGACGCCGATCCCCGACTGGTGACCAAGCTCGCCGCCGAGACCGCCGCCGCACATCCGCGCGCGACCAAGGGCAAGCCGCCGAACAGCATTTTGACCGAGTTCGCCGAGGCCGGGATGAAGTTCTCGCTGACCTTCTGGATCGCGGACCCCGACGGCATGGACAATGTCAAAAGCGACGTCATGCTGGCGCTGTGGGACGCCTTCAAGCGCGAGGGCATCCGGGTTCCATATCCGGTCCGTGAAATCCGCGTCCGCGGCGGCGCTCTGCCCGTGGAAACCACCGTAGAAGTCCCGAATTAGGCCCGCTTTCGGGCGCAAACGGCACGCTTGGCTTGCATGAAGGCCCACGATCATTAGATTAGGGCCTGAAATCAAGCCCTTCCGCCGACATCGAGCCCGCAAAGACAGCACACGCATGAGCTACGTCGAAGCCACCGATACCTCCCTGCGCAAGACCGGACAGATCAAGCTGCACGGGCCGGGCGCCTTTGCCGGCATGCGCAAGGCGGGAGCGCTGGTGGCGAAGTGCCTTGACGAGCTCACCGACATCGTCGGCCCCGGCGTGCCGACCGAGCGCATCGACCAGTTCGTCCGCGACTTCGCCTTCAGCCACGGCGCCTTTCCGGCGACGCTGATGTATCGCGGCTATCGCTATTCGACCTGCACCTCGCTCAACCACGTGGTCTGCCACGGCATGCCGGGCGACCGTCCGCTGAAGGAAGGCGACATCGTCAACATCGACGTCACCTTCATCGTCGACGGCTGGTACGGCGATTCCAGCCGGATGTATGCGGTGGGCCCGATCGCTCGGAAGGCCGAGCGGCTGATCGAGGTCACCTATGAAGCGATGATGCGCGGCATCGCCGCCGTGAAGCCGGGCGCCACCACCGGCGACATCGGCCACGCCATCCAGAGTTTTGTGGAGCCGCAGGGCATGAGCGTGGTGCGCGATTTCTGCGGCCATGGCCTCGGCCGCATGTTCCACGACGAGCCGAACATCATCCATATCGGCCGGCCCGGCGAAGGCGTGCAGCTCAAGCCCGGCATGTTCTTCACCATCGAGCCGATGATCAATCTCGGCAAGCCGCATGTGAAGATCCTGTCCGACGGCTGGACCGCGGTGACCCGCGACCGTTCGCTGTCGGCGCAGTTCGAGCACTCCGTCGGCGTCACGGCCACCGGCGTCGAGATCTTCACCCTGTCGGAGCGGCACGGCGAGAAGCAGATCGGGTGATCGGGCTAGCGCCGCCGGCGGAATGATGACGGCGCCCGCTTGTAGGTTGCGGCAAAGGCGTCGTTGAAGCGGCGAACGCTGCCAAAGCCTGCCGCAAACGCAATCTCCGCTAACGTCATCCCGGTCTGGTCGATCAGGCGCTTGGCCTCCTGCACGCGCCGTGTCGCGGCGATCTCGCTCGGGCTCGCGCCGGCATGGCGCATGAACAGGCGCAGCAGATGGCGCGGCCCGACGCCAAGCGCGTCCGCAAGCTCCGCCATCGATGCCCAATCCAGAAAGCCGTCATTGATCAGGCGCATCCCGCGCGCGACGGTGGTGGCCGTGCCCATCCAGGCCGGCGAGCCCGGCGCCGTTTCCGGCCGGCAGCGCAGGCACGGGCGAAAGCCGGCCCGCTCGGCCGCGGCCGCTGTCGCATAGAAGGTGACGTTCTCGGAACGAGCGGGACGGACGGGGCAGACCGGCCGGCAATAGATCCGCGTCGAGCGCACGCCGGAAAAAAACAGGCCGTCGAACGCGCGGGCACGCGCGAGGCGCGCGCGGTCGCACGTGTCCCGGTCGAGATGCGGTGGCAGCGTTTGCCGATGCGCCGAGCCTGTTGCCATCAGGCAAGAATAGTGTCCGCGCGAGCCATCGAGTAGCCGAAATCGGACTCGGTCGGGCGATGAGGTCCGAATCCGGCCAGCCTGTGCCGCCGCTCCGGATCATGGTCCCGCTCCATCCAGGAGCAGATTCGCATGAGCATGCAGGCGCAACGAACGACGTCAGGACAAACCACTCTCGTGTTCGAGATCGGGCTTTTGCTGCTGCTCTCGCTGATCTGGGGCAGCTCGTTCACGCTGATCAAGGTCGCGATCCCGACGATCCCGCCCTTCACGATGGTTGCCGCACGCGTGACGATCGCGGCCATGCTCCTGGTCCTGATCGCCCGCGTGCAGGGACACGCTTTTCCGGACCGGGGATCGGTCTGGGCGGCTTTCTTCGTGCAGGGACTGCTGCAAAGCGCATTGCCGTTCACCCTGATCAGCTGGGGCGAAGCCCATATCCCGAGCGGCCTCGCCGGCGTGCTCAATGCGACCCCGCCGATGTTCGTGCTCGCGATCGCGCTGGTCGCCGGACGCGGACGGCAGACCGTCGGCGGCCAGAAGATCATCGGCGTCAGCCTCGGCCTTGCCGGCGTCGCGATCACGATGGGTCCTGATGCGTTGTCCGGGATCGGCACTTCAGCACCGCTGGCGCAGGCCGCCGCGCTGGGCGCGAGCCTGTGCTACGCGCTCGCGCCGATATGGGGACAGCGGTTCTCGAAGCTTCCCGCGATCGTCACGGCCGCCGGGGCCATGAGTTGCGCGGCGATCCTGATGCTGCCGGCGGCCGCCGTGCTCGAGCAGCCATGGGCGCTGCCGTCCCCACCCGTGGACGCAATCGCAGCCGTGATGATCCTCGCCGTGATCTGCACCGCGCTCGCCATGGTGATCTATTTCCGCTTGATCCGCACGCTCGGCCCGCTCGGCACGACCAGCGGGAGTTACCTGCGCGCGGGATTCGCGGTGGCGCTCGGCATTGTTTTTCTTGGCGAGCGCTTTACCTGGTCCGGTCTCGCCGGAATGACGTTTATCCTCGCCGGCGTGATTGCCGTCACCATGCCGCTGCCGGCGCGACGCGCCAAAGAGCCGGCCGGCTGATTGTCGCGCCCCTCAAACTCCGATGCCGGGACCGGTGGGCCGTACCGCAATTGACGGTTGCAAAAGCGCGGCCCCGCAGCGATGCTGGCCGCCGATGCCCGCCAAGCCCGACCACGACAAGAGCAAGCCGGAGGACGCGCCGCATTATCACGGCCATCGCGAGCGGCTGCGCGAGCGCTTCTACAGCGCCGGGGCGGATGCGCTCAGCGACTACGAGCTGCTCGAGATGGCGCTGTTTCCGGCGCTGCCGCGGCGCGACACCAAACCGCTGGCGAAGACGCTGATCAAGACGTTCGGCTCGTTTGCCGAGGTCGTTCATGCGCCGGTGGCGCGCTTGCGCGAGATCGACGGCATCGGCGAAGCGGCGGTCCACCAGCTCAAGCTGATCGCGGCGGCAACACACCGCGTCGCCAAGGGCGGGGTCAACAGCCGCAATGCGCTGTCGTCCTGGAACGAGGTGATCGACTATTGCCGCTCCAGCATGGCGTTCTCGGACAAGGAGCAATTCCGCCTGCTGTTCCTCGACAAGCGCAACCAGCTCATCGCCGACGAGGTGCAGCAGACCGGCACCGTCGACCACACCCCGGTCTATCCCCGCGAGGTGATCAAGCGCGCGCTGGAGCTGTCCGCGACCGCGCTCATCCTCGTGCACAATCACCCCTCAGGCGATCCCTCGCCCTCGCAGGCCGACATCCAGATGACGAAAGCGATCATCGACATCGCCAAGCCGCTGGGGATTGCCGTGCACGATCACATCATTGTCGGGAAGAACGGGCATGCGAGCCTGCGGGGGATGCGGTTGATCTGAGGTCGCAAATCAGGTGACAAGAACGGCATGAGCGATTGGCTGCACAATCTGCCGGTGCCCTTGATGGCGCTGGTGATCTTTGGATTTACCTATTTGCTCGCTGCGGCGATCTTCGTGGCCGTCACCATGGCCGCGACCGAGGAACGCGCGAAATCGCTCAAGGCGATCTCGCCGGGCATGCTGCCGGTGCTCGGCATCATCTTCGGCCTGTTCGTCGCCTTCATCGCTGCGCAGGTCTGGGGTGACAGCGACCGCGCCAGCGCCGCGGTGAGCCGCGAGGCCAGCGCGCTTCGCAGCGCCGTGCTGCTGGCTGGCGGCCTGCCGGCGGAGCAGGAGACCAAGCTGCGCGGCCTGGTCCGCAACTATATCGGAGAGGCCGTGGCGGTGGAATGGCCGATGATGGCGCATCAGGAGGCCTCGCTGAAGGTGACACCGCCCGCGCTTGCCGACGCCTTGCAGCTCGTCGTCGCGATGACGCCGCAAGGCACCGGTCAGGCGAACGTGCAGCGCGAGCTGATCGCCGCGCTGGAGCAGGCGCTGGACGCGCGGCGGCAGCGGATCATCGTCAGTCTCGCCGCGGTGAACCCGGTCAAATGGTGGTGCCTTTACCTCCAGGCCGCCTGTGCGCTGCTGGCGATCGGCCTCGTCCATTGCGACAACCGCCTGGGATCGGCGGTTGCGATGGGCCTGTTCGCGACGGGCGTGGCCACCGCCGTCCTGCTCATCGCCGCGCATGACCGGCCGTTCGCCGGCCAGATCTCGATCCAGCCGGAGCCGCTGCTGCAGATCATGCCGGGGGAAGCGAAGAGTTAGCGCAAGCGCGCTAGCCTCAATAGCAATAGCGCTGATCGACCCGGACATAGTAGCCGTCCGGGCGCTGCATGTAGCAGCCGCGCTGATAGGCGTAGTAGCCGGCGCGGCGGCGCTCGCCTTCGGAGGCGATCGCGGCGCCCGTGCCGGCACCGACCACGGCGCCGATGGCGGCGCCACGGCCTCCGCCGAGCGCGCCACCGAGGATCGCCCCGCCGACACCGCCGATGATCGCGCCGCCGACGGCATCCTGGGCCGCCGCTTGATGCACCGGCACCGCCATCGCAACCGTCAAACACAGCGCCATTCCAACAGATCGAAGCATTCCGCATCCTCCAGATTGGTGCTGCCAGTCATAGCGTTCGGGACAATTCCCGGCCAGCCCCATTGTCGCGGGCCACGCGGGCGGCCCTCAGACCGCGGGGCCCTTGTCCAGGGCAAAGGAGAGCACGATCGCGTCCGGCGTCTGCTTGAATTCCCTGGTCACCGCCTCGCGCACGGGGCCGGCGAGATCACCGATCGGCTTGGTCTGGTAAAGGCGGGGAAACATGACGGTCACCGATGCGAGGCGTCCGTTGCGCCAGTTGAAACCGACCCGCGGCCTGATGCCAGTCGACAGCTCGAGATCGCCCTCGACGGCCTGGGCCTGCTGCATTCCCTCTTTCAGTGCGTCGACAGCATCGCAACCGGACAGGACAAGGGCGAGAGCAAGGATGACGACGGCCCTGAACATCGACGGACCAGCATGGAATTAGCGCACTCGTTAAAAGTGTAATTACCTTATCATGCACCATAACGGGCGCACCACAGAAAAGACAGTGCGCTCACGGTTCGATCTTGCGCTGCATACTCGCAGGTTGCGTCGATCGGTCCGCTAAATCTGTAAGCCATTTCATACGGCCGGGATCGGCAACCTGCCACATTCCATCAGATCACGCTGGGGTCACGCCCGGCTCACGACGCCCGGTCCAAATCTCGCCTGCATGACATTTCGATAAACCATCAATTTGCGGGAGCCACACATGGTGTCATTCGAGAACATCAAAGCCGAATACGAGCGAAACTGGTCCAACATGAGGATCAGGCCGGCGCGCGCCGAGGTCGCCAACGAGGCGGCGCGCAAGGCGCTCAGGGGCAAGGACATCTACAAGCAGATCGAAGAGCGGACCGGCGGCGTGAAATGGTATTTCATCGCGCTGCTGCATTCGCGCGAATCCGATTTCGACTTCGACACCTATCTCGGCAACGGCCAGTCGCTCCATAGGGTGACAACCATCGTCCCCAAGGGACGCGGCCCGTTTGCGTCGTTCGTCGACGGCGCCGTGGACGCGCTCCAGCTCGAGGGCTTCATCGGCGCACGCGACTGGGGCATCGCAAAAATGCTGTTCCGATTGGAGAAGTTCAACGGCTTCGGTTATCGCGGCCGAAGTGTCAACTCGCCCTATCTCTGGGGCGGCTCGAACATCTACGGCCCGCCCGAGCAAAGGCCCGGCAAGTTCGTCGCTGACGGCGTGTTCGATCCGAACAAGGTCGACCCGCAACTCGGTGCCGCGGTGATCCTCCAGGCGATGATGGCGCTCGATCCGTCGATCACGCTCGACGATACCCCGTCGTCGCCGGGTCATATCGAGCCGGAGGAAAGCCTGGCACCGATGGCGCTGCTGATGCAGCAGTCGCTCAACAAGCTCGGCGCCAATCCCCCGCTGGTGGAAGACGGCATCGTCGGGCCGATGACCAAAGCCGCGGTGTTGCAGTTCCAGGTGCAGCATGGCCTGAGCGACACCGGGATCCTCGACAACGCGACGACCGCCGCCATCACGCGGGCGGCTCAGCAATCGACGACGGCTGCGACACAGGCGGACCTGTCTCCCGTTCTGAGACGTCTCGAGGATCTGGTGACGCTGCTTCAACCCGGACCGAGGCTACCGACACCGCCGGTTACGCTGGCGCCCGCGCCCGCGCCCAGCGACCCGATCAATCTGCTCGAGCGGTTGATGATGTTCGTCAACAGGACCGGCACCGTAGCCGGGACCGGGACGACCCAGCCCGGCGCGCCCAGCACCGCGCCCGTCGATCAGTTGAAGCAGGTGATCGACCTGCTCAGCGCGCTGCTCAACAAGGACGGCAAGCCCGTGCTCGGCCAGGTCAACGGCGCGCTCGGCGAAACCATCGGCAAGCTACTCGACGGCAAGAAGACGGCGATCGGTCTCGGCGGCTCGGTGCTCACCGCGTTGCTCTCGTCCGTGACGGCGAGCCCCAATGCGGGCGGCATCGCCGGGCTGCTCGGGACGATCGTGTCGGCAGTGCCGGGCCTCGGCCAGTTCGCGATGCCGATCTCGCTCGCGCTCACGGCATGGGGCATGCTCGGCAAGCTGGAGAAATGGGCGCAAGGCACCGCACCGCCGCCGAAGCGGACGACGTGAGCTTGCGGCCATCCTTCGAGACGCCCGCCTGCAGCGGGCCCTCAGGATGAGGTCGTGTTTCGCGGCGAGATCAGACCCTCATGGTGAGGAGCCCGCCGCAGGCGGGCGTCTCGAACCATGCAGGCCGAGCATTTCCGCGGCGCCTACTGACGCAGCATGATCAGGGGATCGGCGGTATCAGGGACGCGCCGCCATTGCGCGTTGTCGTCGGCTTCGAACTGCCAGACGTCGCCTGATTTCGACATCAGGATGATCTGGCCACGCTCGAGCCGCCATTGCGTCGGGTTGAACTGCGCAATCACGGAATCGCATTTCGGCTTGAGGAAGACCTGGAAATTATCGGGCCCCGCCTCGGTGTTGGTCAGCGTCAGCCCGCAGACCGGCTGGCCGTTGCCGCGCACCATCGACCAGTCGCCGATCATCTGGTCCATCGACTTCGCCATCGAGCGGGCGGCGGCGAGGTCCTGCAGGATGTAGACGCCCTCGCCCTGGCGCAGGCCCTCGAAGATGCCGGCCTCGACCTCGGTGAAGTCGATCACCGCCTCGCCGGTCGTGTCCTGCAAGCGAACGATGTCGAGACCCCTGACGCTCCAGGCGACGATGTCCTTGGTGAAAGGCAGTGCGGTCTTGCAGGCCGGCTCGAGCTCCAGCTTAAAGCCCTGGCCCGCTGGATCACCCTTAAGGGTGACGACGCAGGTCTTGCTGCGCTCGGTGGTCGAGAGCTCCCACTGCCCGAGCATCTCCTTCTTCAGGGTCGTCGCATCCTGCGCATGCGCAGGGCCCATCGCGGCAGCACATGCCGCGACGACGAACGCAACGACCCCGAGAACTCGCATCAGCGCCCCTTGAACGGCGTTTCGGCAACCGGCGTCAGCGGCGCCTTGCCTGAGAACCATGACTTGAGGTTGTCGACCACGAGCTGGTCCATGGCGTTGCGCGTCACCACCGAGGCCGAGCCGATATGCGGCAGCAGCACGACGTTCTGCATGGTCTTGAGCTCGTCCGGCACGTTCGGCTCGGCCGCGAACACGTCGAGGCCGGCGGCGAGGATGGTGCCTGACTTCAGCGCCTGGACAAGAGCCTGCTCGTCAACCACCGAGCCGCGCGCGACGTTGACCAGCACGCCGCGCGGGCCGAGCGCCTTGAGCACCTCGGCATTGACCATCTTGTTGGTGCTGGCGCCGCCGGGCACGATCACCATCAGCGTGTCGACCGCCTTCGCCATCTCGATCAGATCAGGATAGTGCTTGTAGGAGACGTCCTTGGACGGATTGCGCGAATGATAGACAACAGGCACTAGCGAAGCATCGAGCCGGCGCGCGATGGCCTGGCCGATGCGGCCCATGCCGACGATGCCGACCTTGCGGTCGCGCAGCGAGCCGACACTGAGCGGATAGCTCTGGGTCTGCCAGAGGCCCGAGCGCACGTAGCGGTCGGCCTTGATGAACTCGCGCAGGGTCGAGATCAAGAGGCCCATCGCGACGTCGGCGACCTCCTCGGTCAGCACGTCGGGCGTGTTGGTGACGATGATGTTGTGCTCGGCCGCGTATTTGGCGTCGATATGGTCGTAGCCGACGCCGAAGCTCGCCACCATCTCGATCTTGGGCAGTTGCGACAGCGAATCCTTGTCGGCCCGCACGGTGTGATAGGTCACCGCGACGCCGCGGATCTTTTCGCGGACCGCCGGCGTCAGCCGCTCGAGGTCACCGCGGGTCTCGGCCCTGTGCACGACGAAATGATCGGAAAACCCGTTCTCGAGGATCGGCCGGACCGGTCCATAAATCAAAAGATCGATCTTGTCGGACGAAATCGAACCGGTAGACATCAGCTTTCCTTTCCAAGCGCGCTCTCGTGCCAGCGCCGTAAAACGAGGTGGGAAACTAGCGCCAGCACCCCATAGATGACAATCCCGGCCAGCGACAGCAAAAGCAGCGCTGCGAACATGCGGGGTATGTTCAACCGGTAGCCGGATTCGGCGATTCTGTAGGCGAGGCCGGAGCCGGCGCCCGCAGTTCCCGCCGCAATCTCAGCCACCACCGCGCCGATCAGCGACAGGCCGCCGGCGATGCGCAGGCCGCCGAGAATATAGGGCAGCGCCGCGGGCAGCTTCAGAAAGCGCAGGGTTTGCGGCGGCGAGGCGCCGTAAAGCTGGAACAGGCCGGACAGGTTGCGGTCGACCGAATTCAGCCCCAGCGTGGTGTTGGACAGCACCGGGAAAAAGGCGACGATGAAGGCACAGACCACGACCGCGGTCTGCTGCTCCAGATAGATCAGCAGCAGCGGTGCAATCGCGATCACCGGCGTCACCTGCAGCACGACGGCATAGGGGAACAGCGAATATTCGACCCATTTCGACTGATTGAACAGCAGCGCCAGCGCGACGCCGCCGATGCTCGCGGCGGCAAAGCCTTCAAGTGTCGTCAAAAGCGTGGTTGCGAGCGATTGTGACAGCACCGCCCAGTCCTTGATCAATGTCAGGACGATGACGGACGGCGCCGGCAGCACATAAGGCGGGATCTCCTTGATCCGGACCACGAGCTCCCAGGCCGCGATCCCCGCCGCGAACACGATGACGGGCAGCACGAAGCGCATCGCGCGCTGCACGCTCGACGGCTTTGCGGTGACGGCAGCTTGCGCGTTCATAGCGTCGACTGCCCCGAATAGGACGGCGCCAGCGCGGCCGACACCTTGCGGCAATAATCGGAATAGGCCGCGGAGGTGCGAAACTCCTCGCCGCGCGGCTCGACCGTCTCGATGCGGATATCGGCTTGGATGCGGCCGGGCCGCGCCGTCATGACCACCACGCGCTGCGACAGATAAACGGATTCGAACACCGAATGGGTGACGAAGATGACGGTCTTGCCAAGGCTGCGCCACAGCGCGAGCAGATCGTTGTTGAGGCGGAAGCGCGTGATCTCGTCGAGCGCCGCGAACGGCTCATCCATCAGGAGGATATCGGGGTCGGTGACGAGCGCGCGCGCCAGAGACACCCGCATCTTCATGCCGCCGGACAGCTCGCGCGGATAGGCCTCGGCGAAATCGGCAAGCCCGACACTGGCGAGCGCCGCGTCGGCCCGCGCGCGCCCCTCGGCCTTCGGCACGCCGCCGAGCTTCAGCGGCAGCCGCACGTTCTCGCGCACGCTGGTCCAGGGCATCAGGGTCGGCTCCTGGAACACGAAGCCGATGCCGTGGCCGGGCTGCGCCTCGCCCTCATGGCGCGCCACCCGCACGATGCCCGATGACGGCGCGCTGAGCTCTGCAATGATGCGCAGCGCCGTCGACTTGCCGCAACCGGACGGACCGAGCAGCGAGATGAACTCGCCCTTGCGCACGGCCAGATCGAGCGGGCCGAGCGCCATGACGCCGTTATCATAGGCCTTCGTCACGCCGCGCAGGCTGACGGCGAGAGCCGTCAGGCTGGCCTCGACGGCGGACGAAGTTTTGACAGCAGACATTCTGACAGCAGACTTAGATTACAGCAGACTTGGACCTTGCGTTACGGCTTGCTCGGGCGCAGCTCGACGCCGACGCCCTTGTTGACGAAGCGCAGCGTGTAGGACTTGCGGAAATCCAGATCAGCCTTCACGACGCCTGCCTTCACCATCTTGTTGAAGAAGGAGGTATAGCGCTCGTCGCTCATCGCGCCGATGCCGTTCTTCAGGGAATCGCCGGAATCGACGATGCCGTATTGCTTCATCTTGGCGACCGAATAGGCGAGCAGATCGTCGGTCATCTCCGGGTTGAGCTTCTTGATCATGGCATTGCCGGCGGAATTGTCGCCGTAGATGTAATTGTACCAGCCGATCATGGAGGCATCGACGAAGCGCTGCACCAGATCCGGCTTCTTCTCGGCGACGTCGCGGCGCGTCTCGATCAGGGTCGAGTAGGTGTTGAAGCCGTAATCGGCCAGCAGCAGCACGTTGGGCTTGAAGCCGGCGGCCTTCTCGACCGCGAAGGGCTCGGAGCTGACGTAGCCCTGCATCGCGCTCTTGGGATTGGCGATGAAGGGCTGCGGATTGAAATTGTAGGGACGGACGTTCTTCTCGTTGAAGCCGTATTCGGACTTCAGCCACTGGAAATAGCTGGTCATGCCCTCCTTGGAGACGAACAGCGTCAGCGGCTTGAGGTCCTCGATCTTGGCGACCTTCGCATCGGGCTGCGTCAGCATCACCTGCGGATCCCTCTGGAAGACCGCGGCGATGGTGACGACGGGAACGTCGTTGGCGACCGCGTCGAACGACATCAGCGTATTCGCGGCCATGAAGAAATCGATCTTGCCGGCGATCAGGAGCATCCGGTTGTTCTCGTTCGGACCGCCGGGAACGATGGTGACGTCGAGGCCGTATTTCTTGTAGGTGCCGTCGGCGACCGCCTGGAAGAAGCCGCCATGCTCGGCCTCGGCGACCCAATTGGTGCCGAAGCTGACCTTGTCCAGCGTCTCGGCCCGCGCCGGCGCGCCCGCGACGAGCACGGGACAAAGGGCAACCGTTAACGCTCGCCAGAGATGGATGAGGCGCATGATTGGACTCCGTCGATCATTCCGGCCCATGATATTGAGAATTTCGGGGACGCGAGCCGGCCGAGCCCGCGTCCCCTGATAACCTCAAACTACGTGACAAAATTGGGCAAAGAAACCTCCAAAGAACTCTCGATCACGCCGTCCCGCGACTGGATCGACATCGACTGGGCCAATGCAGGTCCCGCGGATGTGTCGCGCTGGATCGCGGTGCTGCCGCTGGCGGCGACCGAGCAGCATGGCCCGCATCTGCCTGTTACGACCGACGTGCTGATCGCGGAGGCCTATCTCGCGCGCGTGCGCGCGTTCTTGCCCGAACATGTTCCGGCGAGTTTTCTTCCCGTCGAGCCAATCGGCATCTCCACCGAGCATATCGACTATCCCGGCACGCAGACGCTGCCGAACGACGCCGCGCTGAAGCGATGGACGGGGATCGGCGAGGACGTCGCGCGGCGCGGCGTGAAGAAGCTCGTGATCATCACCAGCCATGGCGGCAACAGCGCGGCGATGATGCTGGTCGCGCAGGATCTGCGCGCGCATCACAAGCTCTTCGTGGTGACGACGTCGTGGTCGCGGCTGTCGGGCGCGGATCAATTGTTCCCGGCCGAGGAGGTACGCCACGGCATTCACGGCGGCGCGGTCGAGACCTCGATCATGCTGGCGCGCTATCCCGAGCAAGTGCGCAAGGATGCGATCGCGGATTTTCCCGCGAGCAGCATCGCGCTGGAAAAACAATATCGCTGGCTGTCGACGCAGCGGCCGGCGCCGTTCGCCTGGCAGGCGCAGGATCTCCACGCCAGCGGCGCGGTCGGTAACGCGACATTGGCTGTGCCCGAGAAGGGCGAGCAGCTGCTCGACCAGGGCGCGCGCGCCTTCTGCGAGCTGCTCGCGGAAGTCGATAACTTCGACGTGAACAGGCTCGCCAAAGGGCCCCTCGGTTAGCCCTCATCCCACTGGAATCATTCAGAGAAAGCTCTCTGCCCGGCCCCGCCTTCGCGGCATTCGAACCGGACGCGGGGAGCCTCCGTCCAACTGGGCACGCGGGCCACAACGGACCGCCTCAACCCGGATGGAGTTTCACATGTCGATCAAGACCAGGATTGCCGCCGTCGCCCTCGCTGCCCTCGCCGTCACCGGCAGCATCGTGTCCACCACCTCCTCGGCCGAAGCCAAGCAGCCCGGCTGGGTCTGGGGTGTGGGTGCCGGCATCGCCACCGCCGCCGTGGTCGGCTCCGCGATCGCCGCCAGCAACGATCCCTATTACAACGGCTATCATCGCTGCGGCTGGGTCGCCCAGTACAACGCTTTCGGCCAGTACGTCGGCCGCGTTCGTTCCTGCTACTGATTTGAGTACCTGAGGCCGATCTCACACGTGGATCCTGCGTCCGACACGGGCGCCTCATCCACCCCGTGTCGTGCCCCGACCCGCCCGGTTGTCCCCCCGGGCGGGTCACCTGTTTTGGGCCCGGGAATTTGTTGCAGTCCCGTCACAGAAGGGTGCGAACCATCACCTGCGGCAATCCGTGTCAGTTGCTATTGCGAATTAATCGCAATAAGGTTCGCAACAAGCTCAGGGGCTTGGGACAAAACGCGTCAAATCGAGATCAATCTCGACCGATGCCATGCACTTCCGAACCCTGATGACAGGGCCGCCGCGAATCGGCAGGGATATCGCGGCGAATGGGACACATTCGTTTGGGGGCGTGCGTTTTGACGTTGAGAGGTCATCGACACCGGTATTTGCGCACGGCCGCGGCGATTGCCTCGGGCGTACTGGCTTTTCCCGCCGCCGGCCGCGCGGCCGATCTGCCGCTCAAGGCGCCGGCGCTGAAAGCGATCTACGACTGGACCGGTCTCTATATCGGCGCGCATACCGGCATCACGCGCGGCAACTCCTCGACGACGCTGACCGATCCCACGATCGCAACCGACAATCACGTCTTCAACGGCGCCACCGGCGGCGTCCAGGCCGGCTACAATTGGCGTCTCAATTCGGGGCTGCTGCTCGGCGTCGAAGGCGATATCTCCTTCCCGAATTATCTGCCCTCCAACCACGTCGTGTCGTCGACGGCGACCGCGCTGTCGGGTGTCGAAGAGCGCTGGGACTATGTCGCCAGCCTGCGCGCACGGCTCGGCTACGCCACCGGCAACTGGCTGTTCTACGCGACCGGCGGCGCGGCCTTTACCGGCGAGCGCTTCCTCTCGACCCCGACCGGCGGCGACGAAGAGAAGGTGTTGCACACGCGGTTCGGCTGGATCGCCGGCGGCGGTGTCGAATACGCCTTCGCGCCGCATTGGAGCGCGCGGCTCGAATATCTCTACAGCAAGTTCGAGAACACCAACGTCACCTTCCCCTCCGGCGGGCAATATTCGTCGTCGATGGATTTCCAGAGCCTGCGGATCGGCCTCAATCGCAAGATCGACTGGCCGGGCGTGCCCACCTACAACCCGAAATCGGACGTCACCGACACCGAGTCGAGCCGCTGGGAGATCCACGGCCAGTCGACCGTGCTGGGACAGGGCTACCCCGCGTTCCACGCGCCCTATACCGGAACGAACAGCCTGATCCCGTCGCCGGATTTCCAGCAGACCTGGAGCAACTCGCTCTATCTCAATGCACGGCTGTGGGACGGCGGCGAGGTCTATTTCAATCCTGAGCTGCTGCAGGGCTTCGGCTTCAACAACACCACGGGCGCGGCGGGCTTCCCCAACGGCGAAGCGCAAAAATCCGGCTTCCCCTATCCGCATTTCAACGCCTCGCGGCTGTTCGTGCGCCACACTTTCGGTTTCGGCGGCGAGCAGGAGGAACTTGCCAGCGGCCAGTTCCAGCTCGCCGGCAAGGCGGACATCTCACGCCTGACCTTGCAGGTCGGCAAGTTCTCCGTGGTCGACGTGTTCGACGGCAATTCCTACGCGCACGATCCGCGCAAGGATTTCATGAACTGGTCGATCTGGGCGTCCGGCGCCTTCGACTACGCCGCCGACAAGCTCGGCCTCGGCTATGGTGCCACTGCCGAGCTGAACCAGAAGCAATGGGCGTTGCGCGCCGGCTACTTCCTGATGGATGCCGAATCCAACTCGAACAATTTCGACATGAATATCGGCCGCCGCGGCGAATATGTCGCGGAGCTCGAGATGCGCTATTCGCTGTTCGGCATGCCCGGCAAGCTGCGCACGCTCGGCTTCGTCAACAGCGCCTTCTCCGGCAGCTATCGCGAGACGCTGGACAATCCCGCGTTCGGCGTGGACATCAGCCAGACCCGCCGCGGCCGACTGAAATACGGCTATGCGTTCAACCTCGAGCAGGCCATCACCGACGATGTCGGCGTGTTCGGCCGCTGGAGCTGGAACGACGGCCGCAACGAGATCATGGCCTTCACCGACATCGACCGCAGCCTGTCCGGCGGCGTCTCGGTCAAGGGCACCAAATGGGGCCGGCCCGACGACGTCGTCGCGATCGCCGGCGCCATCAACGGCCTGTCGCAGGATCACCGCGACTTCATCGCCGCCGGCGGTCTCGGCCCGCTGATCGGCGACGGCCGGCTCAACTACCGCCACGAACGCGTGCTGGAGACCTATTACGCCTACGCGCTGAACAAGGCGCTGACCTTCACCGCCGACTACCAGCTCATCGTCAATCCCGCCTACAACGCGGATCGTGGTCCGGTGTCGGTGTTCTCAGGACGCCTGCACGGCGAGTTCTGAACGGCGGGAGTTATGGTTCCGGTGCGACAATTTGGGCCGGAACCGGGTAAATCGCGTACGGAGTTCATATATAAGGGGCTCGGCCCGGCGTCCGCCGGGCACGATATCCCTCTCCATTGCGCACAATGTTGTCCGTCGAACTCATCATCGTCGTCGTCCTGATCGTCATTAACGGCCTGCTGTCCATGTCCGAGCTGGCCGTGGTCTCGTCCCGCCCGGCCCGGCTGTCGCTGCTCGCCGCCAGGGGCGTCCGCGGCGCCGAGCGGGCGCTGACGCTGGCCGCCGATCCCGGCAAATTCCTCTCGACGGTGCAGATCGGCATCACGCTGGTCGGCGTGCTCTCGGGCGCGTTCTCCGGTGCGACGCTCGGACAGCGGCTGACACAATGGCTGGTCGAGCTCGGCATGTCCGCAGGCATCGCCGACATCGTCGGCGTCGGCATCGTCGTCACGCTCATCACCTATGCGACCCTGATCGTCGGCGAGCTGGTGCCGAAGCAGGTGGCGCTGCGCGATCCCGAGAGCATCGCGGTGAAGGTCGCGCCGGCGATGCACGTGCTTGCCAAGATTTCGCTGCCGCTGGTGTTTCTGCTCGATCTCTCCGGCAAGGTGATCCTCACGCTGCTCGGCCGCGGCGGCAAGGCCGAGGAGAAGGTCTCGGAAGACGAGATCCATCACCTCGTCAACGAAGCCGACAGCGCCGGCGTGCTCGAGCCCGGCGAGAAGGAGATGATCGCCGGCGTGATGCGGCTCGGCGACCGGCCGGTCGGCGCCGTCATGACGCCGCGCACGGAGGTCCACGAGATCGACCTGAACGACGCGCCGGAGGCCATTCGCGAGATCATCGTGAAGAGCCCGCATTCGCGCTTTCCGGTCTCGGACGGCGATCGCGACAAGCCGATCGGCGTGCTGCAGGCCAAGGACCTGCTGATCGCCTATATGAACGAACGGACGCCGGACCTGCGCGCGCTGGTGCGCGAGGCGCCGGGCATTCCAGCCTCCGCAGATGCCCGCGACGTGCTGGCGATCCTGAGGGCTGCACCGGTGCATGTCGGTTTCGTCTACGACGAATACGGTGCCTTCGAAGGCATGGTGACCGCCGCCGACATCCTCGAATCGATCGTCGGCGCCTTCCACTCCGAGGAAGGACCGCCGGAACCGGCCTATGTCCGGCGCGAGGACTCCTCGCTGCTGATCTCCGGCTGGATGCCGGTCGACGAGTTCGGCGAACTGCTCGGCATCGAGCTGCCGCCGCACCGCTACAACACGGTGGCGGGCCTGGTGCTGCAGCAGTTCAGCGTGCTGCCCAATGTCGGCGATGCCTTCGACTTCGCCGGCTGGCACATCGAAGTCGTCGATCTCGACGGACGGAGGATCGACAAGATCCTGGCGAGCCGTGTGAGCGAGCAGGCGGCGGCGTGAGCGGCAATCTCAACTATCGTCCCGGACAAGCGTAATTTGTGGCATAGCTTCCCTTCTCCCCTTGTGGGAGAAGGTGGCATAGGCGGCCTTCGGCCGCCGTTTCCAAGAACGCTGAAGCCAAGCTTCAGCTATGGCGCCGGATGAGGGGTTCTCTCCGCGGATGACTCTCTCGCGGATGGGCGCGCGGAGAGAACCCCTCACCCGGCTTTGCTGCGCAAAGCCACCCTCTCCCGCAAGGGGCGAGGGTGCACCGTCGGCGTGGCGGCGAGCGAAAACTCCAATCCCCCCGCGCTTCACCCGAACCTCACCCCGATCCGCTTTTCCTTGCGCCAGACCACGGTGCAGGACAGATGCGTTCCTTCGGCCTGGATGAACAGCGTGAAGTGCTCGGGAATGCCGACGGGGCTGGTGACGTCGAGGGCAGCGCCGGTGTCCGAGAGATTCCGCACGGTGCAGTCGATCGCACCGCCGCCGAACTCGATCGTTCCGGCCTTGAGCACGCGATGCCTCGCCTTGTTGCGTCGCTCGTCCATGCGGACAATCTACACCCCAAGCTGACACAGACCTTAAGGCCTCAACATGCTCCCCATGAATTCAGGCCCGGCGCCGGCCATGCCGTAGCCTGACCTCACATCGCCGGCTGGAACGTCTCGGCACGGGCCATCCGCCAGGCGTCGCGGAACCGCGGGTCTTCGGTGCCTTCCAGCAGCTCGCCCGGGCGCAGCGCCGGATAGAGCTGGGCGAAGGATTTGACGTCGGTCGTCGAGCGGCGCTGGGTGAAGTGGATCGGGCGCAGCTGCTGCGGATGTTCGAGTCCGGCTGCGGCGATCAGTTCGGTCAGCGAGTGCAGCGTGGCGTGGTGATAATTATGCACGCGATCGATCTTGAGCGGCACGTAGAGCGCGCGCGCCCGGGTCGGGTCCTGTGTCGCAACGCCGGTCGGGCAGCGGTCGGTGTGACAGCTCAGCGACTGGATGCAGCCGAGCGAAAACATGAAGCCGCGCGCCGCGTTGCACCAGTCGGCGCCGATCGCCATCGCGCGCGCCATGTCGAAGGCGGTCGCGATCTTGCCGGACGCGCCGATCTTGATGCGGTCGCGCGCGTTGATGCCGACCAGCGCGTTGTGGACGAAATTGACGCCCTCGCGCATCGGCATGCCCAGATGGTCCATGAACTCCAGCGGCGCAGCGCCGGTGCCGCCTTCATTGCCGTCAACGACGATGAAGTCGGGATAAATGCCGGTCTCCAGCATCGCCTTGCAGATCGCCAGGAACTCCCAGGGATGGCCGATGCACAGCTTGAAGCCGGCCGGCTTGCCGCCGGAGAGCTTTCGCATCTCGGCGATGAACTGCATCATGCCAACGGGCGTCGAGAAGGCGCGGTGCGAGGCCGGCGAGATGCAGTCCTCGCCCATGGCGACGCCGCGGATCTTTGAAATCTCCTCCGAGACCTTTGCCGCCGGCAGCACGCCGCCATGGCCGGGCTTGGCGCCCTGGCTGATCTTGAGCTCGACCATCTTGATCTGGTCCTGGCTCGCAACGCGCGCGAACGCCTCGGGATCGAACGTGCCGTCAAGGTGACGGCAGCCGAAATAGCCGGAGCCGATCTCCCAGATGATGTCGCCGCCCATCTCGGCGTGATAGGGGCTGAAACCGCCCTCGCCGGTGTCATGCGCGAAGCCGCCCTTCCTGGCGCCGGCATTGAGCGCGCGCACTGCGTTCGGGCTGAGCGCGCCAAAGCTCATCGCGGAGATGTTGAACACCGACGCCGAATAGGGCTTTACGCAATCGGGGCCGCCGACGGTGATGCGGAATTTCTCCTCGGCATGCGACTTCGGCGAGACCGAGTGGTGCATCCACTCATAGCCCTCGCGATAGACGTCCTCCTGGGTGCCGAACGGGCGCTTGTCGAGCTCCATCTTGGCGCGCTGGTAGACCACCGCGCGGGTGTCGCGCGAGAACGGCATGCCGTCCTTCTCGCTCTCGAAGAAATACTGCCGCATCTCCGGGCGGATCTCTTCGAGCAGGAAGCGGATATGCGCCGAGATCGGGTAGTTGCGCAGCACCGCGTGGTGCTTCTGCAGCAGATCGCGCACGCCGAGCAGGGTGAGTCCGCCGAAGATCAGGATCGGGATCAGCAGGATGTCGAAGATCTTGCGATCGGCGATGCCGAAGCCGATCAGCAGCGCCGTGACGACCGCACAGATCGTCAGCACGATGAAGCGAGGGGAGAACGGCAGCAGCAGGGTTTCCACCAGCCCTTCGGGCGAAGCTTGCGTCTTGTTATCGTTGGCCACGACCACATCCCTCTCGTCAAAATGACGGGGTAAGATACGCCCGCGCCACATCCATGGATATGACGCGGAGCTGGCTTGAGGCTACCGAATCCCGCTGCCGCAAATCAATCCGCCGGATGACCTGCTTTTGCAGTGCAATAGACTCAAATGAAATGACAAATCAGTGACCGCAATCAATGGCCAGATCAATGGCCATGAGGCTGCGCCTCGTGCGGGATGACGCCGTGCAGCTCGAGGCCGCCCCGTTCCAGCCACGCATCGGTGCTCGCGACCGCCCGCTCGATGTGGTCGTCGGTGCGTGAGAAATCGTAAGGCGAGCCCACCAGCGGACAGAGCGGCGGCACCACGACATATTCGATGTCGGAGGCCACGCCTTCGAGCTCGGCCACCAATTGCCGCGCGATCAGGAGCGTCAGCGCATGCAAGGCGTTGGCGACCGCACCCACCGGCGGATCCTTGACCGCGCAGGCGTGCCCGGTCGGCAGCACAACCAGGCGTTTTGCTCCCTTCTGGATCGCGACCCGGACCGGCGTGTTGGAGGAGAGCGCGCCGTCGGCCAGGAAGCGATGGCGATAGTAGATCGGCGAGAATGCACCGGGAATCGCCGTGGATGCCAGGATCGCCTCCGTCGCCGAGCCCTCCGACAGCACCACGGTCTCGCCGGAGACGAAATCCGTCGTGATGATGTGCACCGGCAGCGCGGCATCCTCGAGGTTGCGATAGGGCAGATGGTCCTCGATCAGCTTGCGGATGCCGTCATGGGGAATCAGGAAATCGCGCCGCCACATGAATCCGGCGAGGCTTCGCCAGGTCACCGGAAACACATCGTGGCGTTTCAACCCGCGCCAGAGGGCTTCGAGCCAGAGCAGGCCCTTGAGGGTGGGATCGCCGGCGTAATAGGCGCCGTTGATCGCGCCGACGCTGGAGCCGACCACGAGATCGGCGACGACGCCATGCCGCGCCAGCGAATGCATCATCCCGACCTGGATCGCCCCAAAACTGCCGCCGCCCGCCAGCACGAAGGCAGTCGGTTTCGGCGCCCGGCCATGGTCGATCACGGACAAGATCTGCGCAGCTCCCCCGGCTCTCGCGTTGCAACATCGCGGCGAGATTTAGGCGCGAGCATATAGCCGCGCCCGGAGGGGCGAGGCCAATAACAAAGTCGGGGGAGGATGGTGAGGGGAAGGTGGGCTAGCTAGCGAGCGCGAGGCGAGGAGCTAGCCACGAGTCGTCGCCAAACGACTTCCTGTGGTTATGGGTCCCGGGCTCGCGTTTCACGCGCCCCGGGACGACACCAAAGTTGTGGCTAAGAGGACCGCAATCAAATCGAGCGGCTTACCGCTCGACGAACGCCTTCTCGATCACGAAATGGCCGGGCTTGTTGCCGGAGCCCTCGATGAAATCGCGGCCTTCGAACATCACCTTCAGCTCTTCCAGCATCGCCGGGCTGCCGCACATCATGACGCGGTCGGTCTCGATGTTGAGCGGGCCCTGGCCGATGTCGTTGAAGATCTGCTCGGAGTTGATGAGGTCGGTGATGCGGCCGCGGTTGCGGAACGGCTCGCGGGTCACGGTCGGGTAGTAGATCAGCTTGTCCGCAAGCAGCTCCCCGAACAGCTCGTCTTCACGCAGAGTGGCGACGAGCTTCTCGCCATAGGCGAGCTCGGACACCTGGCGGCAGCCATGGACCAGCACGATCGACTCGAACTGGTCATAGACGTCGGGGTCCTTGATCAGGCTGGCGAAGGGCGCAAGGCCGGTGCCGGTCGAGAGCAGCATCAGCCGCTTGCCGGGGATGAGGTTGTCGGTGATCAGCGTGCCGGTGGCCTTGCGGCCGACCAGGATGGTGTCGCCTTCCTTGATCTTCTGCAGGCGCGAGGTCAGCGGGCCATCCTGAACCTTGATCGAGAAGAACTCGAGCTCTTCCTCGTGGTTGGCGCTCGCCATGCTGTAGGCGCGCAGCAGCGGGCGGCCGTCGACCTCGAGGCCGATCATGGCGAACTGGCCGTTCTGGAAGCGGAAGCCGGTGTCGCGCGTGGCGCGGAAGCTGAACAGCGTGTCGGTCCAGTGCTGGACGGAAAGAACCTTCTCTCGGTAAAACGCGCTCATGATTTTCGATATTCCGAATGATTGCGGTTTTAGGGCAAAAGGATTGCCCGGCCCCTGAATGCGGGGCGGACACCATTGCCATGGCGGAGGATTTCGCGTGTGTGATCTACGCCATTGAGACCAATAATCAACCTCGTTTCGGATGCAATTGATGCCGATCAAACCGGCATTTGCGGCAGAACTGGCCAGATCATTAATGGATCTGCTGTCAGGCCTGCCCCGAGGGCAATTTCTTTTCCCTTCAGGGGCCGATCGCAGCACTTAATTTCCATCGCGCTCGCGAGAATTTCATTAAGAATAGCTCTGATTTTCACCCCGGTTTGGCGCCGATTCCCGCATTTTTGCGGCTTTTGGCGCCAGGAACGGCTTAAGGCACATGGCGAGCAGCGAGCGGATCTTCGTTCAGGCGATCAGGCGCTATTGCGCCCGCCATGGCATTGCGGTCGATGTCCGCGCCGGCGGCTGGCTGATCGCGATGCACCTCGGCGAGGAGCGGCGCTTTGCCTTCGGCTATGACATCGGCCTCAACAGCGCGATCGCGCATCGCCTCGCCAACGACAAATCGGCCACCGCCGAAGCGCTGGCGCTCGCGGACGTGGCCTGCATTCCGCATCACCTCTTCCTCAACCCGAAGCTCGGCAGCAATGTCGTCGGCCCCGCCTGGCGCGATGACATGCTCAAGCAGCTTCATGATCATCCGCAAGGCGTGGTGGTGAAGCCGAACGAGGGGACGTCGGGGCGCTCGGTGTTCAAGGTGACGATGGAGGCGGAGCTCGACCACGCGATCGGCGAGGTCTTTGCGATGAGCACCGGGCTCGTGATCTCGCCCTATGTCGCGATCGAGGACGAGGTCCGGGTCGTGCTGCTCGGTGATGTGCCGCTCGTCGTCTACAGCAAGCAGCGCGGCACGGATTGGCGGCACAATCTCGATGCCGGCGCCAAGCCGGTGTTGTTGGAGCATAGCGAGGTTCGAACGGCTTGCGCGCGGCTCGCGACCAATGCCGCGCGCGCGATCGGCATTACCTTCGCGTCGATCGACGTGGTGTGCGTTGACGGTGACTGGCGCGTGCTCGAGATCAATTCCGGCGTGATGATGGAAGCGCTGGCGAAGCTGCATCCGGAACTGGTGCAGGCGACATATGACGCCGCGCTGGACCGGGTGTTTGGGGAAGCAAGCTAAGCGCGCCGCGAGCGCTGATCTATCGCCGTCATCCTGAGGTGGCCGCTTCTTCAGCGGCCCTCGAAGGACGACGGCCCGACCGCCAGCTCGGCCGTTCATCCTTCGAGGCTCGCCCAGCGATGCTGGGCGAGCACCTCAGGATGACGGAACGCCCTAATTATTCGCGCTGGCAGAATCGTCCATCGCCTTGAAGGCTTCCTCCAGTTGCAGCGAGATCGGCACGTTCAGCCGTTCGCCGGTCGGGAGCCTGGCGATGAACCATTTGTTGTAGAGCGGGACGAGGTCGCGGTTGGAGCCGAGTTTGCGGAAGGTGCGCTCGACCACGGCGGAAAGCTGCGGCTCGCCCTTCCTAAACATGATGCCGTAGGGATCGTAGGACAGATAATCGCCGGTGACGCGGTACTTGTCCTGCGCCTTGTGGCGCGCGATCAGGCCGAAGAGCAGGATGTCGTCGGTCGCGAACGCATCGGCCTTGCCGTCGACGAGCATCTGGTACGATTGCTCGTGATCGGCGCCGACCGCGATGTTCAGCCCCAGCGAGGACTTCTTGTCGGCGGCCTGGATCGCCAGCTCGTTGGTGGTGCCCTTCGTCACCACGACGGTCTTGCCCTTCAGATCCGTCAGCGACTGCACGTTCGACGCCTTCGGCACCATCAGCTTGGTGCCGGCGACGAACATCAGCGGCGAGAACGCGACGCGCTTGCCGCGCTCGGCATTGGCGGTGGTCGAGCCGCACTCCAGGTCGATCTTGCCCTGGAGCACCGCATCGATGCGGTCGTCCGAGGTGACCTTGACGTAGTCGATCTTCAGATTGGGATCGTCGACCTCGGCGCCGATCTCCTCGACGATGGCCTCGCAGAGCTCGAGGCTGTAGCCGATCGGCCGGCCCGACTGGTCGAGGAAGGAGAACGGCGGCGAGCTCTCGCGATAGCCGAGCCGCACATTGTGCCGCCCCTTGATCGCCGACAGCGTCGGGCTAAGCCCGTCGCTGCCAGTCTGGGCGGAGGCGGGTGTCGCCAGCAGGCACGCTGCCAGCAACAGGCCGCCCGATATCGCCGTTGAAAGGCGCATGACGCACTCCCGTCAATGGCCGGCCATCGCGGGCAGTTCGCCCGGCACCATGTCCGGCGTCGCCACCTCGCCAGGTCCAAGCTCGTGCTCGGGCCCGAGCTCGCCTTCCCACTTCGCGACCACGGCGGTCGCGAGCGAGTTGCCGATCACGTTGGTGGCGCTGCGGCCCATGTCGAGGAAGGTGTCGATGCCCATGATCATCAAGAGGCCCGCCTCGGGGATGCCGAACTGCGACAGTGTCGAGGCGATCACCACGAGAGAGGCGCGCGGCACGCCGGCGACACCCTTGGAGGTGATCATCAGGGTCGCGAGCATCGCGAGCTGCGTCGCGAGCGACATCTCGATATGGTAGGTCTGCGCGATGAAGATGCTCGCGAAGGTGCAGTACATCATCGTGCCGTCGAGATTGAATGAGTAGCCGAGCGGCAGCACGAAGCTCGAGATTCGCGACGAGGCGCCGAACTTGGTCAGCCCCTCCAGCGTCTTCGGATAGGCCGCCTCCGAGCTCGCGGTCGAGAACGCGATCATCAGCGGCTCGCGGATCAGCTTCAGCAGATGGCTGTAGCGCGGCCCGATCACGACAAAACCGACGACCACCAGGATGCACCACAGGATCGCCAGCGCGAGATAGAAGCCGCCCATGAAGACCACGAGCTTCCAGAGCACGCCGAGGCCGTTCTTGGCCACGGTGGCGGTGATGGCGGCCCACACCGCGAGCGGCGCGAACAGCATCACATAGCTCGTCACCTTGAGCATGATGTGGGCGACGTCGTCGATCATCGCCAGGATCGGCTTCGAGCGCTCCGGCATCGAGCCCATCGCCACCGAGAAGAACACGGCGAAGATCACGATCTGGAGGATCTCGTTCTGCGCCATCGCGTCCGCGATCGAGGTCGGGATCAGATGGGTCAGGAATTTCTCGATCGAGAAGGCCGAGACCGGCAAGCCGGTCGATTGCCCCGCCGCGGGCAGCGTGCCGGGGAAGTTCGCGCCGGGCTGCAGCAGGTTGACCATGACGAGGCCGAGCAGCAGCGACACGAAGGAGGCGCTGATGAACCAGCCCATGGTCTTGGCGAAGATGCGTCCGAGCCGCGCGCCGCTACCCATATGCGCGATGCCGCCGACCAGGGTCGCGAACACCAGCGGCGCGATGATCATCTTGATCAGGCGCAGGAACATCATGGCGATCAGGTTGATGGAGGAAGCCCAGTCGGCTCTGGTGTCGGGCAGGAAGTTGAAGATCGCCGCCCCCATGACGATGCCCAGCACCATCGCGGCAAGGATGTATTGCGTAAACCTGTTCGACATTGCTTACCCCCAACTACACCGGCCGCTTCATGATGTCGCAGATATGACAGCGACGCAACACGCTTCGCGTGCGCTCGTGTTGCGGGATGTTCCCGTTGCGAAACAGGAACGCACGCTCTAGCCTTCATGCAGCGCACAACGAATGCGGCTTGCACGTTTTGTTTGCGGCAGCTGCATCAATAATCGTCAAAACAAACGGAGAGGGAAACACCATGAGCGGCAACGTCAATCGCCAGATTCTTCTGGTGGAGAAGCCCAGCGGCAAGCTCGGTCCCGAACATTTCGGCATGGTCGATGGTGCGATGCCGGAGCCGAAGGACGGCGAGGCCCTGCTGCGCGTGCGTTATATTTCGCTCGACGCCGCCAACCGGGCCTGGATGCACGGCGCGACCTACCGCTCCGCGGTCGAGGCCAACAGCGTGATGGCCGGCGGCGGCATCGCCGAGGTCGTCAGCTCGAAGGCGCCGGAACTCGCGGCGGGCGACATCGTGTTCGGCGACACCGGCTGGCAGGAATACGCCGCGGTGCCGGCGAAGCATCTCACCAAAATGCCGAAGCTCGAGCCGATGACGCATCTGCTCAGCGTGTTCGGCATCGCCGGCCTCACGGCCTATTTCGGCTTGCTCGAGGTCGGCAAGCCCAGGGAAGGCGAGACCGTCGTCGTCTCGGCGGCTGCGGGCTCGGTCGGCTCGATCGTCGGGCAGATCGCCAAGATCAAAGGATGTCGCGTGGTCGGCATCGCGGGAGGCGCGGACAAATGCAACTGGCTGACCTCCGAACTCGGCTTCGATGCCGCCGTGGACTACAAGGACGGCGCCGTGTTCAAGGCCCTGCGCGCAGCAGCACCCAAAGGCATCGACGTCTATTTCGACAATGTCGGCGGCGACATCCTGGAAGCCTGCCTGCCACAGATGAACAATTACGGCCGCATCGCCTGCTGCGGTGCGATCTCGCAATATGACGGCGCGCCGTCGGCGCACGGCCCGCGCGGCGTGCCCGGCCTGATCGTGGTGAAGCGGCTCGTGATGCAGGGCTTCATCGTGATGGACTACATGAAGGATAACCAGCGCGCGCTCGCCGACCTCCAGAGCTGGGTCAAGTCCGGCAAGTTGAAGGTGCAGGAGGACATCATCGACGGCCTGGAGAACACGCCGAAGGCGCTGATCGGATTGCTCGCAGGCGAGAACCGCGGCAAGCGCATGATCAAGCTCTAGCGAGTAGTTACACCGCAATTGCCCTCGCATTATCTACTTGCGGTAGAAGCCGCGGCGGCCAATGATGCCGCGCGCGGCTCACCCGCGACGATTGCTTGCATCACTTTTGATACATCGTCGGCTTTACCGACAGGGCAGGAATTCATCCCAATGTTCAACACGTTGAAACATGCATCAACGCGCACCGCGTTGCTGGCGGCAACTCTCTTCGCAACTGCAACAGGCGCATTCGCGCAGACCGAGGCGCAGAAGAGCGCCATCCGCTCCGCGTGCCGCTCGGACTTCATGGCGCACTGCTCGAGCGTGACGCCCGGCGGCGTGGAGGCGTATCAGTGCCTGCAGAAGAACATGTCGAGCCTGTCGTCGGGATGCCAGACCGCGGTTCGCGCGGTCGAGCCCGCTTCGGCACCGAAGACCGAGGCTGCGCCCGCCAAATCCGAACCTGCCAAGTCTGAGCCAGCAAAGACGGAGGCGGCACCCGCCGCCGAGCCCAAGCCGGCCGCAGCCGCTCCGAAGGCCGCCGCCGCAAAACAGCCGAGCAGCGCGCAGGTCGCTGCGGTCAAGAGCGCATGCCGCGCCGATTATCCCAAGGTGTGCGCCAGCGTGCCGCCCGGCGGCGCCCCCGCGCTCGAATGCCTGGAGAAGAACAAGGCCAAGGTCTCGCCGGCCTGCGAGAAGGCCGTGACCGCCGCGGCCGGCGGCGGCGGCGCGGCTGCAACGGCAGCGCCTGCTACTGGCGCCGCACCGGCTGCCGCGGCAGCACCGGCGGCTGCACCCGCCGTGATCGTGCTGCGCCCGCTGCGGCCGCGCGAAGAGCTGTTCATCGTGCGCTCCGCCTGCGGCGCCGACATCCGGACGCTCTGCGCCGGCGTGGCGCCAGGCGGCGGCCGCATCGTGCAGTGCGTCGCCAGCAATGCGGCGTCGCTCTCGCCCGCGTGCAAGGAAGTCCTCGCGCCCTTCGCGGCGCGATAGGCGAGGCGCAACACACGCGGTGAGATGCGAACATCTGGCAGCGCGCGCGAATGAATTTTCGCGCGCATACCGCAACAGATCCTTTGCCAACATCCGATTTCAATCACAACAAAACCGGGGGAGAAACGTGCGTTCATTGCTGCTGATTGCCTCCGCCCTTTTCGCCTTCGGCGCGACCATGACCCTTGAAGCGACCGATACCAACGCGGTGGTCTGCGCCCGCGGCGTCTACCGCGCCGGCTGCGCCGGACCGAACGCGGCGGTCGTTGTCCGCAAGCCGGTTCCAGTGGTCCGCTGTACCAGGGTGCTGGTGAACGGGGTCTATGTGAAGCGCTGCGTCTGAGGCTCGAATAGCCAAGCCGTCGCGGTTTGGTTATGGTTCGCGCCTGACGCTCTTGGACACACGTCAACCGCGTGTCCAAGAGCGGGCTTTGGCGCGCCTCGCCCGGCCCATAATTCCGCTGGCGCGAAACGCTGGAGCCCATTAGTCTACCCTGAGATAGTAAGTATACTGTCAATTAGGGAGGCAGACGTTGCGGATCGCCGTGATTGGCGGGGGGCCCGGTGGGCTCTACTTTGCCTATCTCTGGAAGAAGCGTCACCCCGAGGATCAAGTCGACCTGTTCGAACAGAACCCGGCCGACGCGACCTGGGGCTTTGGCGTCGTGTTCTCCGATCAGGCGCTGGAGTTCCTGCGCGCCGACGACCCGGAAACGGTCGACGCGATCGCGCCGCATATGGAGAGCTGGGAGAACATCACGCTGAACCTCGGCGGCGACCACGTCGCCATCGACGGCGTCGGCTTCTCCTCGATCGGCCGGCTCGAGCTCCTGCAGTTCCTGCAGCAGCGCGCGCTCGATGTCGGCGTCACCCCGCGCTTCGACACATCGATCCAGGCGATCGACCAGCTCAACGGCCACGATTTGATCGTCGCCGCCGACGGGCTGAACTCGCAGGTGCGCCGCGCCTATGAGGGCGATTTCGGTACCTCGCTGTCCTATTCCTCCAACAAGTTCGTCTGGTACGGCACCTCGAAGCGCTTCGACACGCTGTCGCAGACTTTCGTGAAGACCGACCGCGGCGCCTTCAACGCCCATCACTACCGCTACTCGCCGACCATGAGCACCTTCCTGGTCGAGTGCGATCACGCGACGTGGCAGGCCTATGGCTTTGCCTACAAGGACGTCGAGCAATCCAAGGGCGTCTGCGAGGAGGTGTTTGCCGACACGCTGGGCGGCCACTGCCTCGTCTCCAACAAATCGGTGTGGCGCAATTTCCCCTGGGTCTGGAACGAGCACTGGTCGTTCAAGAACATGGTGCTGATCGGCGATGCCCTGCACTCGGCGCATTTCTCGATCGGCTCGGGCACGCGGCTCGCGATCGAGGACGCCATCGCACTGGTCAAGGCGCTGGAATCCGATGCGCATCTGGCCACCGCGCTACAGCGCTACCAGGCCGCGCGCAAGCCGGTGGTGCAGAAGCTGGTCAATGCCGCACGCACCAGCGCATTCTGGTACGAGCACTTTGCCCAGCACATGCAGCTCGACCTGATGGACTTCGCCTACAGCTACATCACCCGCTCCGGCCGCATCGACGATGCACGCCTTCGCCACATGTCGCCCGCGTTCATGGCGCGCTACGAGGCGGCGAAGAACGGCGGCGGAGATGCCGACGGCGAGGCGACCGCATGAGCAACGAGATTCGCGACGAGGTGCCCGCGGACAGCCCGGGCGCCCGGGAGATCGACTTTGCCGTTCCGCAAGCCTACAACGCCAGCCGCGTGCTGTTCGACAATCTCGCCAAGGGGCGCGGCGACAAGCTCGCGCTGATTGGACCAGCGGGAGCGCGGACCTATGCCGAGCTCTGCGCGGACGCCTGCCGCTGGGGCAATGGCTTTGCTTCGCTCGGCCTCAAGCGCGGCGACCGCGTGCTGCTGTTCCTGGACGACACGCCGGCCTATCCCGCCGCCTTCTTCGGCGCGGTGCGCGCGGGCTTCGTGCCGCTGCTGATCAACACGCTGACGCCGCCGGACCTCTTGCAATTCTATCTCGCGGATTCCGGCGCAGCCGTTGCGGTCGCGGACGCCGAGTTCTGCACGCGCTTCAATGCGGAGGCGTGCAAGGACACGAAGCTGCGCACGCTGATCGTCGTCAATGGCGCGATCGGCGAGCACGCCGCGCCTGTCGCGCTCGCGGCGGAAAGCTGGCTCGCGCCATTCCAGACCGAGCTTGCGGAAGCCGACACAGATCGCAACGAGATGGCGTTCTGGATGTACTCCTCGGGATCGACCGGCCGGCCCAAGGGCATCGTGCATCTCCAGCACGACATGGCCTATAGCGAGGTCGCCTTTGCGCAGAACGTCCTGAAGCTGACGCCTGACGATATCTGCTTCTCGGTGCCGAAGATCTTCTTCGCCTATGGTTTCGGCAACTCCGTCACCTTCCCGTTCTCGGCGGGTGCCGCGACGCTGCTGCTGCCGGGGCAGCCGAAGCCGGCGGCGATCTTTGCCGCGATCGAGCAGCACAGGCCGACGGTCTTCTTCGGCCTCCCGACGCTCTATACGTCGCTGACCAAGGCGGAGGGTGCGAACAAGACCGATTTCTCGTCGCTGCGCATGGCGCTCTCGGCGGCCGAGGTTCTCTCGGCGGAGGTGTTCAACGGCTGGAAGACGCTCACCGGCCTCGAAATCGTCGAAGGCCTCGGCTCGACCGAGGTGCTGCACATCTATCTTTCCAACCGTCCAGACCGGAAGAAGCTCGGCGCCGCCGGCCTGCGCGTGCCCGGCTACGAGGTCGCGCTGCGCGACAAGGACGGACGCGACGTCGGCGACAACGAGGAAGGCATCTTGTGGGTGCGCGGCGATTCCAACACGCCGCTGTACTGGAACCGGCCGGACAAATCCGCCGAGACGATCCGCGAGGGCGGCTGGATTTACACCGGTGATCGCTTTGTCCGCGATGCCGGCGGCTTTCACTTCTTCCGCGGCCGCGCCGATGATCTGATCAAGATCTCCGGCCAGTGGGTCTACCCGCTGGAGGTCGAGCTCTGCCTCGCCGACCACCCCGATATCCGCGAATGTGCCGTGTTCGCGGCCGAGCTGCCGGACCGGCGGATGACGCTGAAGGCGGTGGTGGTGATGAACAACCGCGCCGTCGATCCAAGCGAGGCGACGCGGCGGCTGCAGGAGTATGTGAAGGGCAAGCTGCTGCCCTACAAATATCCGCGCGAGGTGATCTTCATCGACGAGCTGCCGAAGACGGGGACGGGGAAGATTGATCGGCAGGCGTTGTTGAGGATGTGAGGCGAGGGCCTCGCCAATTTTTCGGTGTCATCGCCCGCGAAGGCGGGCGATCCAGTATTCCAGAGACGCCAGAGATATACGGAGACGCCGCGGCGTACTGGATTCCCCGCTTGCCGCCTACGCTAAAGCTTCGGCGCGCCCGCGACCGAAACCTCGGCGAAGCCTTGGCGTAGCCGGGTCGCGGGGAATGACAGCGGAGATCCCCCTCACCCACCCTTCCCCAGATGCTCCAGCGCATCCTCGGCCCGCAGCGGCACGCGTGAGGCCTCGTTGTTGAGGTCGACGAGCTGCGTCATCAGCCCCATCAGCACCTTGCGGTCAGCGGGCTTGAGCGGCTCCAGCATCCGCGCCTGGGCGCGCTCGACGGCGGGGATGATCTCGCGCAGGATCGCAGCGCCCGATTTGGTCAGATAAAGCAGCTTGATCCGCTTGTCCTCAGGCGCCGGCTTGCGCTCGACATAGGCCTTGGCCTGGAGACGCTCGATTACGCTGCCGAGCGTGGAGCGGTCGAACGCGATCACGGCCGACAGCCGCGTCGCGTCGATGCCGGGATGGGTGTGGATCGCGATCAGCGCCGCATATTGCACCGGCGTCAGATCGAACGCCTTGCACTCCTCCATGAAGATCGAGACCGCGATCTGCTGCATGCGCCGGAACAGATAGCCGGGCGCGGCATAGACCGCGTCGATGGTGATCGGAGTGGCCGGCTTACTCGGCATCGGGCTGCTTCTCCGGCGCGGCATTGGCGAAGGCCGGCAGCGCCTTGGCGGCGGCTTCGGCCTTGAGCAGGCGCGGATAGGCGGAGACGTCGACGCCGAAGCGGCGCGCATTGGCGAGCTGCGGCACCAGGCAGAGATCGGCGAGCGTCGGTGCATCGCCGAAGCAGAACGCCCCCTTCTCGTCCTTGATCAGCGTCTCGCAGGCCGACAGCCCCTCTCGATTGACCCAGGCGGCCCAGTCCTGGACCTTCTCCTCGGCAAGGCCGAGCTCGCGCAACCGCGCCAGCACCTTCAAATTCTGCACCGGATGGGTGTCGCAGGCGATCGCCAGCGCGAAGGCGCGCACCTTGGCGCGGCGCAGCGGATCCTTTGGCAGCAGCGGCGGAAAGGGATGGGTCTCATCCAGCCATTCGATGATGGCGACCGATTGGGTCAGAACCGTTCCACCCTCCTCCAGCGCCGGCACCAGGCCTTGCGGATTGATGGCGAGATAGGCGGGCGCGCATTGTTCGCCCTTGCGAAGATGATGCGGCAGATGCTCGGCGCCGACGCCCTTGAGGTTCAGCGCGATGCGCACGCGGTAGGCGGCGCTGGAGCGGAAATAGCCGTGCAGCTTCATCGGAACCCTCCCGTGAATTTTCTCGTTACTTAGCAAGAGTTGCTACCATTGACGCTACAAAGATTGTCAGTATGCTGTCAATCTACAGAAAAACGAACGGGAGCCGCGCCATGGAAGCCGTGACCAAGACGCCGGAACGCGAGGCGTTCTACAAGAAGATCGACGGCGAGAATCTCACCGCGCTGTGGACGGTGATGAGCGATCTGATCACGCCGGAGCCGAAGAGCGCCTGCCGGCCGCATCTGTGGAAGTTCGACATCATCCGCGACTACATGACGGAAGCCGGCAAGCTGATCACCGCCAAGGAAGCCGAACGCCGCGTGCTGGTGCTGGAGAACCCCGGCCTGCGCGGACAGTCGAAAATCACGACCTCGCTCTATGCCGGCGTGCAGATGGTGGTGCCCGGCGACGTCGCGCCCGCGCACCGGCACAGCCAGTCGGCGCTGCGCTTCGTGCTCGAAGGCAAAGGCGCGCACACCGCGGTGGACGGCGAGCGCACCGCGATGGAGCCCGGCGACTTCATCATCACGCCGTCGATGACCTGGCACGATCATTCCAACGAGACCAGCGAACCGATGTTCTGGCTCGACGGCCTCGACATTCCCCTGGTGCAGTTCTTCGACTGCTCCTTTGCGGAAGGCTCCAAGGAAGACCAGCAGAAGATCACAAAGCCCGCCGGCGACAGTTTTGCGCGCTACGGCCACAATCTGCTGCCGGTCGACGTGAAGCGGTCATCGAAGACCTCCCCGATCTTCAGCTATCCCTATGCCTACACCCGCGAAGCGCTGGAGAAGGCCCGGACGAGCCAAGAATGGGACGCCTGCCACGGGCTCAAGCTGAAATTCAGCAACCCCGAGACCGGCGATTTCGCGATGCCGACCATCGGCACGTTCATCCAGCTGCTGCCGAAAGCCTTCAAGACCGCGCGTTATCGTTCGACCGATGCGACGGTGTTCTGCCCAATCGAGGGCAAGGGGCGCAGCCGGATCGGCGATGCCGTGTTCGAATGGGGCCCGCGCGATCTGTTCGTGGTGCCGAGCTGGCAGTGGGTGACGCACGAGGCCGATGAGGATGCCGTGCTGTTCAGCTTCTCGGATCGGCCGGTGCAGCAGAAGCTGGATCTGTTCAGGGAAGATCGCGGCAACGCGTGAGGCACCGATCTCGTAGGGTGGATTAGCCGAAGGCGTAATCCACCAACGGTATCTCCGCGTGGAAACAAGGTGGTGGGTTACGCCCAGCAGATGCACTTCGCGCATCTGCAGGGCTAACCCACCCTACGGCGGCGGTGAACTTGGCTACCGCCAGTGCAGCAGCCTTGTCTCCAGCCAGCCGATCACCTTGCCCACCGCCAGGCCGAACACCGACAGGATCACCACGCCCGCGAGCAGTTGATCGGTCTGCATCAGATTGCCGGCCTGGAGCACGAAGGCGCCGATGCCGTATTGCGCGCCGATCATCTCGGCGCTGACGACGAGCAGCAGTGCGACGGACGCCGTGATGCGGAAGCCGGCGAGGATCGCGGGCAGCGCGCCGGGCCAGATCACCTTGCGCACGATGGTGGCGAAGGGAACGTTGAAGCTCTGCGCCATGCGGATGAGGTTGCGCGGCACCGCGTCGACGCCGCTATAGACCGAGATCGCGGTCGAGAAGAACACGCCGAGTGCAATGGTTGCGATCTTCGGCTCTTCGCCGATGCCGAGCCAGAGGATCAAGAGCGGCAGCAGTGCGATCTTCGGAATCGGGAACAGCGCCGAGATGAAGGTGATGCCGATGCTGCGCGCGAGCCTGGACAGCCCGATGGCGAAGCCGACGACGACACCGGCGGCCGTCCCGAGCAGCCAGCCGCCGCCGATGCGCAGCAGCGAGGCGGACAGATGTTGCCAGAGCGCCCCCGAGACCGCGAGCTCGTAGATCGCCCGCACGATCGCCGAGGGCGCCGGCAGGAACAGCGGATTGACGAGCCTGGCGCTGCCGGCCGCCTGCCAGATCGCGATGACGAGGGCGAGCGCGATCCAGCCGCCAAAGCGGCTCGACGCGGGCACGAAGCCGGCGCCGCGGAAGCGGACGCGCCGCGTCGTCTCGTCTTTCGGTGTCCCCGCGCGATCAAGCATGCTGGACCTCGCGCTCGGCATCGATCGCCTCGTTGCGGATCAGCGACCAGATCTGGTTCTGCAGCGCAAGCAGCTTCTCACGCGCCGAAGCTTCGCCGCGCGCGGCGCGCGTCATCGGCACGGTCACGACCTCGCGGATGCGGCCGGGCCGCCGCGACAGCACCACGATGCGGTCGGCGAGCCGGGCCGCCTCTTCGAGATTGTGGGTGACATAGACCGCGCCCATGCCGCCGTCGGCGAGCAGGCGGACGAAATCCTCCATCAAGAGCTCACGCGTCTGCGAATCCAGCGCCGACAGCGGCTCGTCCATCAGCAGGATGGCGGGCTTCACCGCAAGCGCGCGCGAAATGCCGACGCGCTGGCGCATGCCGCCGGAGAGCTGCTTTGGATAGGTCGTGCGGAAATCGGTGAGGCCGGTGCGACGCAGGGCGTCGTCGACCAAAGCGCGGCGCTGCGCGACCGAGAGCGGGGTGTGCAGCAGCGGGAATTCGACGTTCTCCTCGACCGTCGCCCAGGGCAGCAGCGCGAAATCCTGGAACACGAAAGTCAGCGGATTGAGACTGTCCGCCGGCGGTGCGCCGCGCAGCTCTGGTGAGCCTGATGTCGGCTGCAGCAGGCCGCCGAGGATCGACAGCAGCGTGCTCTTGCCGCAGCCGGAGGGGCCGACGATCGCCACCACCTCGCCGGCGCCGACGGTGAAGGAGATGTCATCGAGCACGTCGAGGTCGCCGAAGCGATGGCTGATGTGGTTGGCGATCAGGTCCATTCTGTCTCGTCTATCCTCTTCTCCGTCGTTCCGGGATGGTCCGAAGGACCAGACCCGGAACCTCGAGATTCTCTCGTGCGCAACTACGCACCATAGTTCTCGCTTCGCGAGCCCCGGAATGACGAAGGGTTAGTCCGCCTTCACATAATCCTTGGCGATGATCGCGTTCGCATCAAAGCCCTTGTCGGCGAATCCCTGCTCCTGGAGCCATTTGATCTGGTTGTCGACGTTCTTCACGTCGAGCTTGCCGTCGGGATCGATATAGGCGCAGTTGCCGACCACCTGCTCGACCGGCAAATTGGTGTACTTGGCGATGATCTCCAGCAGCGGCTTGGTCTTGTCGTTGATCGGGGCGACGCCGTCCTTCATCGAAGCCAGGATCACGTCGTGATATTCGCGATCGGCTTTCGCGAGCACGCCGAGGAATTTCGTCACCAGCGCCTTGTTGGTCAGCGTTTTCGGCGAGGCGAACACCGCGCCCAATTGCCAGGGCGTCTCGTCGCCGACCCAGCCCAGGAATTTGGCGCCGCCCTCGTCCATCAGTTTTCGCGCGGTGGAGATCGGCAGCAGCGCGGCATCGACAGTCTCGCCCTTGAGCGCGGCCGCCGCGTTCGACAGCGATTGCAGCGGCACGATCTTCACGTCCGCGAGCTTGAAGCCGTATTTGTCGGCGAGCAGGCCGAGCGAATAATGGAAGGACGAGCCGACCTGCGTCACCGCGATGCGCTTGCCCGCGAGATCCTTCGGCGTCTTCAGCCCGGCCGCATAGGCGTTGTTGCTGGCGAAATAGCCGATCAGGGGATAGCCGGCCTTTTCCCGGCTCATGCCGCCGATCACCTTCAGCACGCCCTTGCCGGCGAGATTGTAGAGACCGGCGGTGAAGGCGGTCACGCCGAAATCGACGTCGCCCGAGGTCGTGGCGACCGCGATCGGCTGCGCCGCGTCGAAGAATTTCAGCTCGACGTCGAGCCCGGCTTCGCGAAAATAACCCTTGTCCTGCGCGATGAAGACCGGCGCGGAGGACGACAGGCGGAGCACGCCGACCTTGGCTTTCAGCGCGTCCTCGGCCTGCGCCGTGCCGATCGCCATGATCGCCACAAGACCCGCAAGCGCGAGCCGCATCTTCCCGATCATCCCGTTTCCTCCGCCGTCTTTCGCTTGGTCTTCATCTCTTGGTCGTTGTCTGCAGTCCGCTACAGGCCCTCGGGCACCGCCTGGTCCCGCCCGATGAAGGCGCCCTGTTGTTTCAACGTTTCCTGCAATTTTTCAATGGGGATGTCACGCGGGATCCGGTTTCCGGAGAGCGCCAGCGCAGCGGCGGAACCGGCGGCCTCGCCCATCACAAAACAGGCACCGGAGACCCGCGCCGCCGATTGGCCCTCATGGGTCATCGAGGCGCAGCGGCCGGCAACGAGGAGATTGTCGACACCTTCGGGCACCAACATACGATACGGCAACTCGTTATACCCGCGCGATTCCGGGATCGGCGGAAACGTGAAGACGACGTCGCCGGGAACATGGGCCTCGATCGGCCAGCCATTGACGCCGATGGAGTCCTCGAACGAGGCGCAGCCCAGCACGTCCTCGCCGCTGAGCTGGTAGCCGCCCTTGATGCGGCGGGTCTCGCGGATGCCGAGCTGCGGCGGCAAATCGACGATGTAGGATTTTTCAAAGCCGGGAACGGTGCGCAGGAATTCGAACGCGGCGAGCGCCTGCTTGCGGCCTTCGATCTCGCCGCGGCTGAGGTCGTCAGGCTCGACGCCGTTGATGGCGTGGCCGTCCTCACGTGCCACTTGCGTAAAATTCACCCGCCATTCGATGCCGGATTTTTGAGGCCGCACGATCGCGCTCTTGCGCGGAAATGTGTGGGTGCCGGCGGCAAGCGCCTTTTCCATCAGTTGCGGAATGGTGCGCCAGGCATCCCCGGCCCTGTCGGGGTCGATGCCGTTGAGGCGGAGCATCATCGACGGATACATCGGATGACCGTGCTCGTCGCCGATCTCGTACGGCGCGCCGGCCCAGACCGCGAGATCGCCGTCGCCGGAGCAGTCGATGAATATCTCCGAGCGCACGGCCTGCCGGCCGGCCTTGGTCTCGACCATCAGCGCGTCGATGCGTCGGTCATCGTCCATCACGACTCCGGCACCGAGCGCGTGGAAGAGGATGTGCACCCTGTGGCTCGCGAGCAATTGATCGGCCGCGATCTTGTAGGCCGCGGTGTCGTAGGCCTGCGCATAGACCTTGCCGAGGATCAGATGCGGGGTATTGAGGCCGTTGAGCAGATCGATCCGCGCCAGCAGCTCGGACGCCATGCCCTGCACCAGCCGGTGCGCCTGGCCAAAGACGTTGCCGTGCAGGCCGCAGAAATTGGTGACGCCGGCGGCGGTGCCCATGCCGCCGAGGAAGCCGTAGCGCTCGATCAGCAGCGTCTTGCGCCCCGCGCGCGCCGCTGATGCCGCTGCCACGATGCCGGCGGGGCCGCCGCCGAGGACGACGACTTCATATTCGCCATAGAGCGGCACCTGACGTGCCGGTTCTTCGATCATCGTGGCCCGCATGGCGCGTCCTTCCCAAAATCCTTTGCTTGAGGGCGACTATGAATTAACGCGAGGCGGGCTACAATCTACCAAAATATGCGATCAGCTTTCTCGAATCGCGAAAGGTGGACATGGACATCCTGGTGAACCTTCAGGCGTTTCTCGCCACTGCCGATGCAGCCGGCTTCTCCGCCGCCGCGCGAAAACTCAACGTCTCGACCTCGGTTGTCGCAAAGCGCGTGACGCAGCTGGAGGCGCGGATCGGTACGCCGCTGTTTCACCGTTCGACCCGGCAATTGCGGCTGACCGAGGCCGGCCAGCGCTATGTGCATCGCGCCCGCGGTGTCGTCACCGATGCCGCCGACCTGCTCACGCGCATGGGCGAGAAAGGGCATGACCTCGTCGATCACCTCCGCATCAAGGCACCGACCTCGATGACGGTGGCGCGGCTCGCGGACGCCTTCAGCGCGTTCCAGACCCAGAACCCACGGCTCAAGCTGGAGATCGTGCTGATCGACCGCCCGGTCGACCCCGTCAGCGAAGGTTTCGATATCGCCATCGGCGCATTCCCGCATTCCTTCGGCGGCGTGGTCGACGAGCCATTGGTCCCGTTGAAGCGGCTGCTTTGCGCCTCGCCGGCCTATTTGAAGAAGTACGGCACGCCAAAGCATCCGCGCGATCTCGTCGAGCATCGCTGCCTCAGCTTCATGCCGACCGGCCCCGAATGGATCTTTGACGGCCCCCGCGGCCGCATCAGCATCCAGGTCAGCCCGCTGCTCTCGTCAAACGAGGGCCATGTGCTGGCGCGCAGTGCGATCGCCGGCAACGGCATCGCGCTGATGTCGCATTATCTGGTCGCGGATGCGCTGCGCGACGGCACGCTGAAGCCGGTACTGCGCGACTTTCCGATTCCGGAATTGTGGGTGAAGGCCGCGATCCCCGAGCGGCGGCGCAATGCCGCCGCGGTGCAGGCGCTGCTGACTTTGCTCAAGACGTCGCTGGCGCCGTCGCTGTGAATTGGAGTGCAGTAGCCCGGATGGAGCGCAGCAGAATGCGGGGACGCCGGCCCCGGATTACGCTTCGCTCCATCCGGGCTACACGCCGTCGCGCCGCTGTCACAACATGGCGGTTGCTCTCACGACGCGGACCTGAGAGAAGCCCCCATGGATTCGATCATTTTGAAATACGCTTTCGCCGCCCTGACCGCCGTCGCGATCTCAGCCACCCCCGCCTCGGCCCTTGAGCAAAGCTGCCGTTTCATCCAGGCCAAGCCCGATCGCGAAGCCTGCTACAAGCGGCAGGAAGAAGAACTCGCGGCCAAGCGCAAACCTGCCGCGCCGGCCGACGAGAGCAACACGCTGCAATCGCTTCGCCAGATGCGGCAGGACGACGACGTCGTCTATCGCAGCATCAACAACATCTGCCGCGGCTGCTGAGCGGCGAGCGTTCAGCCTTTGCCGCCACCCCAATTCGCCGCCCGCTTCTCGGCGAACGAGGCCAGTCCTTCCGCCGCCTCCGCGCTCTGGCGCTTGACTGAATGCAGGTGCACGAGCCGCTTGTAGGCGGCATCGTCCACCGCCATGCCGCCGAACGAGCTTTCCAGCGCGAGGCGCTTGGTCTCGGCCATCGCCTCCGGCCCGTTGGCGAGGAGCTGATCGACCACCTTGGTGCCGGCAGCTTCAAGATCGGCGAGCGGCACCACCTCGTGGACAAGGCCGATGCGGCGGGCATCCTCGGCGCCGAAACGCTCGCCGGTCAGCGCATACCGGCGAACTTGCCGTACACTAATGGCATCGCAGAGCTGCGGGATGATGATCGCGGCGGTCAGGCCCCAGCGCACCTCGGTGATGGAGAACAAGGCATTGTCGGCGGCAATCACGACGTCGCAGGCCGCGATCACACCGGTACCGCCGCCGAAGCAGCCGCCCTGCACCAGCGCGACGGTCGGGATCGGCAAGGTATTGAGACGCTGCACCGCCTCGAAGGTCGCCTGCGAGGCCGCCTCGTTCGCCTCGGGCGATTGCGGCCGCACGCCATTGATCCATTTGAGGTCGGCGCCGGCCTGGAAGTGCTTGCCATTGCCCTTGAGCACGACGACGCGCAGGTTCGGCTTTTTGCCGAGATCGTCCATGGCCGCGAGCACGCCGGCGATCAAGGCGCCGTCATAGGCGTTGTTCACCTCCGGCCGGTTCAACGTGACGGTCGCAAGCCCACGCTCATCGAGGGTCCACAGGACGGGGTTGGCAGTCATCGGCAATCCTCCGGTCATCTTGTTTGCCGCGCACTATGGCCGAGGCAACACACCCCGATCCATATCTTTCCAGCGTGGGGCGGCCGCGCCCATCGCATGGCGGCTTGTGTCATGGTGCGCTCGGGCGGCATCCTAGGGATCAGGGACGGGACATCATATGCGCATCTGCATTTTCGGCGCGGGCGCCGTCGGCAGCCACATTGCGGTACGGCTGGCGCGCGCCGGTCATGAGGTCAGTTGCGTGATGCGGGGGGCGCATCTGGAGGCGGTCCGCGCCAACGGCCTCAAGCTGCGCGTCGGCGATTCCGAGGTCAGCGCCAAGGTGAATGCGTCCGGCGATCCAGCCCAGCTCGGCCCGCAGGACGTCGTGATCTCGACACTGAAGGCCACCGCGCTGACCGGGCTGGTCGCCAGCATCAAGCCGCTGCTCCAGGACGACACCGCCATCGTGTTCGCGCAGAACGGCATTCCCTGGTGGTATGGGATCGGCCTGCCGCCGCGGCATCCCACCCCGCCCGACATTTCCTTTCTCGATCCGGGCGGACGTTTGCGTGCCTGCATCCCGAGGGAGCGGATTATCGGCGGCGTCATCTTCTCCTCCAACGAGGTGACCGCGCCCGGCGTGGTGCAGAACCTCACCCCGGACCGCAACCGCCTCCTGATCGGCGAATGCGACGACCGCAATTGCGAGCGCATCACAAAACTCCGCGGCGCCTTCAACGACGCGCGGCTGGAATCGCCGCCGGTGGCCGAGATCCGCGAGGCGATCTGGTCAAAGCTGCTGACCAACATGTCGCTGTCGGTGCTGTGCCTGCTCACCGGCCAGACCGCGCGCGGCGTGCGCGACGACCCGGCCTTCGCCGAGGTCATTCCGCGGATGCTGAACGAAGCCAACGACATTGCCCAGCACTTCATTCCCGAGGTCAAGCGCGTGACCCGCAGCGGCCCCGCTCCCAACCACAAGCCATCGCTGCTGCAGGATTACGAGCTCGGCCGTGCCATGGAGATCGACGTACTGGTGAAGGCGCCCGCCGCCTTCGCCCGCACCGCCGGCCTGTCGACGCCGACGCTCGACCTGATCGCCGCGCTCGCGATCCAGAAGGCACGCGACAAGGGGCTTTATTCGGCCTGAGCGTCAGCCAAGTTTGTCGATCCAGGCCGCGAGCGTATCCAGCACCTCTGTCAGCGCCTCGTCATTGGTGCGGCCGGACTTCTTCAACACCGCGAAGGAATGATCGCCGCCCTCGATCTCATGCAGCGTCGCCTTCGCTCCGAGCGAGGTGATGACAGGCTTGAGATGGCCGAGGTCGGCCAGCCCATCGCGAGTGCCTTGCAGGAACAGCATGGGGATTGCGATGCCGGCGAGGTGCTCGGCACGCTCGGACGACGGCTTCTTGTCGGCATGCAGGGGAAAGCCGAGGAAGGCGAGCCCCTTCACACCGGGCAGCGGATCCTTGGACTGCGCCTGCGAGGTCATGCGCCCCCCGAAGGATTTCCCGCCGGCGACCAGCCGCACGCCGGGACACAGTCGTGCCGCCTCCTCCACCGCCGCGCGGATGGCGGCGTGCGCGACCGCCGGCTGGTCAGGGCGACCCTTCTTCATTTCCATGTAGGGAAAATTGAAGCGGAACGTCGCGATGCCGCGATCCGCGAGGCCTTCCGCGACCTTCGCCATGAACGCATGCCGCATATCGGCGCCGGCCCCATGTGCCAGGACGTAACAGGTGCGCACGCTGTCGGGCTGCGTCAGGATCGCCGAGACCGTGCCGATGTTCTCGATCTCGAGCTTGAGCTCTCTGGTTTTGGCGGCCACAATCGATCATCCCGACAGACGCGTTTCCGGCCGCCTTGGTAGCGTCACCGGCGCAGCCTGAAAACACAATAATTGCCGCGGCGCCCTGGCCTACCAAGCCGGACAGCCGCATCAACCGAGGTAATCATGTCCTACCGCTCCTCCTGGATGACCGAAGAGCTCGACGTCTTCCGCGACCAGTTCCGGAAATATCTTGCCAAGGACCTAGCACCGCATGCCGAGAAATGGCGCGAGCAGAAGATGGTCGACCGCTTCGCCTGGCGCGGGCTCGGCGAGATGGGCGCGCTGCTGGCGAGCGTGCCGGAGGAATATGGCGGGCTGGGTGCGACCTTCGCCTATGACGCCGCCGTGCTGGACGATCTCGAAAGCACGGTGCCGGAGTTGACGACCGGCGTCTCCGTGCACAGCGCCATCGTCGCGCATTACATCCTCAATTACGGCTCGGAGGAGCAGAAGAAGCGCTGGCTGCCGAAAATGGCCTCGGGCGAGATGGTCGGCGCCATCGCCATGACCGAGCCCGGCACCGGCTCGGATTTGCAAGCCGTCAAGACCACGGCGAAGAAGCAGGGCAATTCCTACGTCATCAACGGCCAGAAGACTTTTATTACCAACGGCCAGGCCGCCGATCTCGTCGTAGTCGTCGCTCGCACCGGCGAGGCCGGCGCCAAGGGCATCTCGCTGATCGTGGTCGAGACCGAAGGCGCCGATGGCTACAAGCGCGGGCGCAACCTCGACAAGATCGGCCTGCATGCCTCCGACACCTCGGAACTGTTCTTCGACAACGTGACCGTGCCGCCCGAAAACCTGCTCGGCAAGGAGGAAGGCCAGGGCTTTGTGCAGCTCATGCAGCAACTGCCGCAGGAACGCCTCGCGCTCGCGGTCGGCGCCGTCGACGCGATGGAGCGCGCGGTCAAGCTCACCACCGAATACACCAAGGAGCGGAAAGCGTTCGGCAAGCCGCTGATGGATTTCCAGAACACCGCCTTCACGCTCGCCGAGCGCAAGACCGAAGCGATGATCGCGCGCGTCTTCGTCGACTGGTGCATCGAGCGCCTCGTCGCCAAGGACCTCGACACCGTCACGGCGTCGATGGCGAAGTATTGGTGCTCGGACAAGCAGGTGCAAACCGCGGACGAATGCCTCCAGCTGTTCGGCGGCTACGGCTACATGCAGGAATACCCGATCTCGCGCATCTTCATCGATTCCCGCATCCAGAAGATCTATGGCGGCACCAACGAGATCATGAAGCTGCTGATCGCCCGATCCTTGTGATCAGGCCGCTGTAGCGCCGGCTATTTCATCCGCTTGTCGGCGGCGATGAAGTCGATGAAGGTCCTCACCTTCGCGGAGAGATATTTGCGGCTCGGATAGACTGCGAACAGGCGCCCTTCGAAGACGACGTCATCAGGCAGAATGTGCACGAGGCGTCCGGAGGCGATGTCCTCTGCAACCAGCCATTTCGGCAGGAAGGCAAAGCCCATGCCTTCCAGCGCGGCCATGTGGAGCAGGGTCTCGTTGCCGCTGCGCAGGACCGGATTGAGCTTGATGGTCTCGACTGTGCCGTTCCGGTTCAAGGAGAAACTCTCGCCGGGATAGAGCGCATAGTGCAGCAAGGCCTGGCCGGCGAGGTCGGCCGGCCTGGCCGGACGCCCGACGCGATCGAGATGGGCGGGAGCGGCAACCATGTAGAACGGGACGTTGCTGATGGGACGCGCGATCAGCGCTTCGTCCGGCGCACCGGTCGCGCGCAAGGCGAGATCGAAACCCTCCTCCACGAGATTGACCAGCCGCCCGCTGAGATCGACGTCGAGGCGCACGTCCGGATAGCGGGCCTGATAGTCCGCCAGCACGCCCGCGAAGATCGTGTTCGCCATCCACACCGGTGCGGTCAGCCGCAGCGTACCGTGCGGGACCACGGTCGCATTGCTGACGGCGGCCTCGACCTCGTCGAGCGCATCCAGCATCTGCCGCGCCTGCTCGAAATATAGCGCACCGCTTTCGCTCAGGCTGACGCGCCGGCTGGTCCGGTTGAGCAGCCGCGTGCCGAGCCGCTGCTCGAGTTGCATCACGTGCTTGCTCGCCATCGCGGGCGAGATGCGCAGGCGCTGGGCCGCGGTTGCAAAGCTCTTCAGCTCCGCGACCAGGCAGAACACCCTCATGCTGACCAGCGAATCCATCAGATCATCAACACAGAGGAAACGAACTCATCCCGGAACAAATAATGATCAAAGATAGTGAAACTATCAAATGGTGGCGACCCTCGCATTTTGGAGACCCGCTATGTCCACCACCGCCTTCGAGACCCCCGCCCCCGGCCGCGCCCTTCGCATCGGCCTCTGGGCCGCGCAGGTCGTGATCGCCTTCACCTTCATCTCCGCGGGGCTGGTGAAGCTGCTCACTCCCATTCCCCAACTGGCCGCGATGATGCCCTGGGCCGGGCAGTATTCCGAAACCTTCGTTCGCTTCATCTCGCTGGTCGATCTCGCCGGCGGCATCGGCATCCTGCTGCCGGCCCTGACGCGGATCCTGCCGCGGCTGACGGTGCTGGCTGCGCTCGGCTGCTCCGTGCTGCAGGTGTTCGCGCTGGTCTTCCACGTCTCGCGCGGCGAAGCGCCGGTCACGCCGCTCAATGTCGTCCTGCTCGCGCTCAGCCTGTTCGTGCTGTGGGGCCGCGGCTGGAAGGCCCCGATCGCACCGCGGCAGTTCTGAGCGGCAGCCGCCATGATCTCAGCCAAGATCTCAGCCAAGGGATGGTCCCGCAGGGGCCTGCTTGCGGGCACCGCGATCCTCACGGCCGGCGGCAGCGCTGTGGCCAAGGAGGATCGTCTGACCGATGCCGTCGTGATCCTGGTCGACAGCAACGAGCCCTATGTCATGGGTCACGCGATCAGCTATTCGGCCAACCTCGCAAAACACTTTGCCGACAGGGGCGCGCGATTGCTGATCGAGGTCGTCGCCAACGGCAAGGGCATCGACGTCTTCCGCGCCGACAAGACGCCGCTGGTCGAGCCGCTCGCAACGCTGCGGCAGTCGCTGCCGAACCTCACCTACAGCATGTGCGCCTCGTCCAAGGCGATCGCGGAAGCCAAGGAGCAGATCTCCATCCCGCTGATCGCAGGCGCGAGCCTCGTGCCGTTCGGCATCGGGCGCGTGGTCGACCTGCAACTCAAGGGCTGGGCCTACATCCATGCGTAAGACGGCACGCCCGAGCGATCCGGTGCTATCGCGGCGGGCGATGCTGATGGCCGCGCCGGCTCTTGCGCTCCTGCGCGCGGCCAACGCGCAGGAGCGCTGGCCGCCGGTGTTCGAGACCGGCCGCAACCAGTTCACGGTGGTGCGGCCGCACGCGCCGATGCCGCAGCTCAGGCTTCAGGACACGAACGGCCGGGATGCCGTCGTGACGGCGAAGCCGGGCCGCATCACATTGGTGAACTTCTGGGCGACCTGGTGCGCAGCCTGCCGGCTCGATCTGCCGACGCTCGCAAGCCTTGCGGGATCGCGGCCCGACCGGCTCGACATCGTCGCGATCTGCACGGACACCAAGGATTTGCGCAAGATCCGCGCGTTTCTCGGCGGCCTCGCCGTGAAAGAGCTCGCCTGCTACGTCGATGCCTACGGCGCGGCGGCCCAGGCATCCACCGAGATGTTCTCGCTCGTCGGCATGCCCATCACCTATCTCGTCGGCACGAGCAGCCGCGTCGAGGGCTATATCGCCGGCGCGCCCGAGTGGCTCTCACCCGCGGGCACGCGCCTGCTGCAATTCTATCGCGAGCAGGGCTAGCGCGGATTGCTGTTTGCGCATTATCTTGTCGGAAAACCGCTTCGCACTTTGCGCTGCGCGGCCGTGCCGGTCCGGATCATGCTTCAGTTCGGATGCCACCAGCGGCCGCCGATCACGACACCCTCTGACGCGATCTTGCGGTCGCCGATCAAATGCTCGCCGACGACGTCCTCGTAGTCGAACTGGCCCTGCTTGACCGAGATCAGCGTGGCATCGCCGACGCTGCCCGGCTTGAGGCTGCCGAGTTCGGGACGCCGCAGCGCCATCGCGGCATTCACCGTCGAGGCCGCGATCACGTCGGACAGCTCCATGCCCATGCACAGGAACTTCGACATGGTCGTGACCTGGTCGAAGGCCGGGCCATCGATGCAGAGCTGGTGGATGTCGGAGGAGATGGTGTCCGGATAGAAGCCGTTGGCGAGCATCGCGCGCGCAGTCTTGAACGCGAACGAGCCCTTGCCGTGGCCGATGTCGAACAGCACGCCGCGCTCGCGCGCGTCCAGCACCGCCTTCTTCACCGTGCCTTGCGCGGTCGCGGGCGTGTTCGGGAACGGCCGGAACGCATGGGTGAGAATATCGCCGGGACGCAGGCGGCCCAGCACCTCCTCATAGCTCGGCGGCGGATGGTCGATATGCGCCATCAGGGGCATGCCGACCTCGTTGGCGACCTCGAGCGCGATGTCGAGCGGCACGGCGCCCGACGTACCCGAGGAATGCAGGCCGACGCGCACCTTGATGCCGACGATGAGGTCGCGGTTGGCATCGGCCACCTTGGCCGCCTCGATCGGATTCATCAGCCGCAGTTCCTCGCTTTCGCCGACCATGATCCGGTGCGAGAAGCCGAAAATGCCGGCATGCGAGACGTGCAGATAGGCGAGAATGCGGACCTGGCTCGGCTCGATCACGTGCTTGCGGAAGCCGGCGAAATTGCCGGGACCAGCGCTGCCGGTGTCGACCGCCGTGGTGACGCCGGACAGGCGGCAGAATTCCTCGGCATCGATGCCGAGCGAGGTGCCGCCCCAATAGACATGGGTGTGAAGGTCGATCAGCCCCGGCGTCACGATATAGCGTGACACATCGCGCACGTCGGTCCCCGGATCCGCCTTGAGCCCGCTGCCGATCGCAGCAACCTTGCCGCCCGCAAAGGCGACATCCGTCACGGCGTCGAGCTTCTGTGACGGGTCGACCACACGGCCGCCACGCAGGATCAAGTCAAAAGGCATCATCGTCTCCGGATATGGCAGGGCATTGCCAGTGGCGGGCACAGGACGGGCTGGAAGCTGCTTCTTCGGCCTGTCGTCTCTGCGGGCCATTTTGCTAGCAATTTTCGCGCCGACTTGGCAAATCACTTGGCAAATCACGACGCGCAGCGGCGCTCACCAGCGCCGCCGGTGCCATCCGGCTACAAGGGCAGCCGAACCTTCTTCCATTCGTCAAAATCCTCCTGGACGTCTTCGGCCGCAGTCTTTGCGGCCTCGTACAGCCAGTCGTCCTTTCTCTTGGGCAGATCGTCGGCAATCGCCTCCTGAGCACTGCGCTTCGCGGCATGGACTGCACCGAGGTCAAATCCCTGCGCCCAGAGCAGATCGAGCCTGAGCCGCGGACCACTGCGATTGCTGAGATCAATCTTGCGCTGATCGGGAGCGATACGCCGGATGATGTAGCCGTCGCCGTCGCTCAATGCGAGATGAGGATCGGGTGCGCGAAATCCTTTTCGCGCAAGGTCCAGAAAGCGCGGCTTGCCCCTGGTCTCGTGCGCCCAGTGCCAGGCGGAGGGCACCAGCGCCTTGGCTTCCCTGACAATCTTTCCGCCATTCCACTTTGCGATGACAACAAAGCGCGGTCGGCCAAGACCGCCGCCGCCCTTTCTGCGCGAAGCGTACCGTTTGATCTTGAAGCCCTCTGGGAGACTTTCTTTGAGTGCGGACACAACTTCGGCCGGCGGCTCGGCGTCCGGATAGTCCTTCACTTCATCCCAGAAGTCCCGCCGCTCCTCGTCGCTGCAGACGACGAAGGGCCGCATCCAGCTCTCCTGCTCGTCGAGCAGCGACGGAGCCGGGTTTGCCAGTCCCTCCCGATAACCTTCGAGAATGGTGGCCGCCGCCACACGATTATCGGCCTGCGCCTTCGGCGCGAGCCGTGCACTGGTCGCGAGGCGGACAAGATCGAAGGGATAGGGAATGACCGCCGCTTCGTCGAAATCGTTGATGCCCCAGACCAGCCGTCCCTCGGCGTCGCGCCAGGTCCCGTAATTCTCGATGTGAAGGTCACCGACCGAGAGCACGGCGGGAGCGTCCTCCAGCTTGGGACAAAGCTTCTCGATGCGCCTCGCCCAGCGGAAGAACGTAGCCCGCAAGAACGTGAACGCGTCCTTCTGCATCCGTTCATGCTTGTAGACGAGGTCGTCCTCGACGACATCGCACTGGTCGCGCAGCCAATCCTCGAACGCCGCATTGTCGCGCTGAAATGTCATGGGCCACCAAAATGTTGGCGAGCCGGAGCCGAGGCGCGGCTCGCATGAAATTAATCAATCGCCGGTAGCATCATATGCCGGCTGAAGCGCAAGGGCGAAATGCTAGGAGCAAACAGACCCGGATGCAAACATTGATTGTATCGGGGGGACAGGACCTTGCGTGCGCGAGCAGCCTCGCGAGAGCTCAGAACGGACGAACCGAGAATTGAAAAATGGCGATCCCGGGAAGACTCGAACTTCCGACCTACGGTTTAGGAAACCGTCGCTCTATCCGGCTGAGCTACGGGACCGCGTAACCCGCCGAGCGGCAGGTTGTTGGCCGTACATAGCAAAGCGCAGGCTGGACCGGAAGCCCTCGGAGGCGGCGTAACCACGTCGGCGTCATTCCGAGCCGCCATACAACTCTAGATTTTATCGATGGCCTGACGTAGGGTTCCATCATTGAGTGTCGCGATTGCGTCGCAGGTTGTCCGTCTTCCGATTATGCCGGCTGAAAGCGATACATATTACGAGGTCCTCGGCCTTCCCGCCTATGCCTCGCTCGAGGATGTCAAAGCTGCCTATTATCGCCTCGCCAAGCGATATCACCCGGACAGGAATCCCGAACCCGAAGCTGCGGTCACCTTCGACCTCATCAACGAAGCCTACAAGGTCGTGGAGCACCCGACCCAGAAGGCCGTCTACGACGCCGCGCTCCGCCGGCTGCCGACGATCGGCGGACCGGTTGCGGATGCCGGGCTCGACACGGAGCCCGACCACTTCGCCAGGCTCGATATCCTCCCCGAAAGCGCCTTCGACCATCCCCGCACGGGCGGGTTCTGGAATCGATGGGCGCTGGGCGCGGCCGGCGCGATCTGCATCGTCCTGATCGCGGGGCTTGCGACCTACCTCTTCCTTCCGGCCATCATGAGCGTTCGCTCCCCGCAGCCCGGGCAGACATTCTCCGACTGCTACAATTGCCCGTCGATGACGGTCCTGCCCGCGGGACTCTTCGTCATGGGCGCGCAGGACAACGAGCCATCCGCGCCCGCCTGGGCGATGCCGCCCAGAACAGTCACGATCGCCCATCCATTTGCGATCGGCCGCTTCGAGGTCATGGCCCAGGAGTATGTTGATTTCCTGAACGTTTCCTACGGGTCCTTCGACCCGCGCTGGATCACCACCGACCGCACCGACCCCAACAGCATCGTGCTCTCGCGCCTCAACAAATTCGTGGTTCAGGCCGGGTTCGAGACCCATCCGGCGATCGGCGTCTCCTGGCTCGGCGCGCAGGCCTATGTCAGATGGCTCTCGGAGAAGACCGGGCGCAAATACCGGCTTCCCACCGAAGCGGAGTGGGAATATGCGGCGCGGGCCGGCGAAAAGCGCGCCGTCTACACCATCGAGACGCTGAAGGATGTGTGCAGGATCGGCAATGTGCCCGATCTCACCAGGCGCAAGGCGCATCCGAACTGGGGCGCCTATCAATGCGAGGACGGTTTTGCGGAAACCGCGCCCGCCGGACGGTTCGAGCCGAACAGGTTCGGATTGTACGACACGCTCGGCAATGCCTGGGAATGGGTTCAGGATTGCTGGCACCCCAGCTATGACGGGGCGCCCAGGGATGGCTCCGCCTGGACGACCGACGCCGATTGCCAGCTTCGCGTCCTGCGCGGCAACAGCTACGAGAATTTCTCCGATTTCGGGCTGGCCGCGCGCGTTTTCACTACGTCGTTGAGACTATCGCCCTTCAATGGCTTTCGCGTCGTCCGCGACTTGAGCGAGCCGTGATCCAGCATTGGCCTAAAGGTGGTCGAGGACCTCGTCCGCGGCGGATGACCGCAGCCGGCGAATTAGCGGCCGGACGTTACCTCGCTTGGCCGATTTGAACTTGACGCAATCTCGATTGCGTCAAAAATCCATCCGTGACACTGCCCGCTGTTGTTGTCCGTGCCGACCGCGCGCAGCCGGCGCTGCTTGTCCGGGCGGGGGTGTAAAATCGCCACGGTCCCGAGGGCGGGAAAAAAGGCGCCGTCCCGAACCCGGGACGGCAGTTCTGGGAGGATCATGAAAATCGACGTCTCCGGCAGGTCGATCGTGCGTTGCGCATAGACGCGACTTCCGGGACTGCTATCCGCGCCGAGCGCGGTTATCGTCAGAAGGTCGCCGCGCAACTCGACAAGGACGGTCTCTTCATGCGTCTTGCTTGTCGGAACGTGCGGAGCATCGCACGTCGAGAATTGCAGCCTGTTCGTCATGCAGATCGAGAAATCGGCCATTCCATTGCCCCGGCTGATTGACTGAAATTGAGAGATTGCAGGGGCTGGCAGGTCGGCCGGCCGGGACAACGCCCGGGTGCCGAAATGCTATGCTCTGGCTCGCGCACTGTTTCCTCCCGGTGTGCCGCTTTTTGTATGGACGGGAGTACGATGAGCGCGTGAGGGGAGCGTGAAGCGCCTCGCGGCCGCAAGGGACGATCATTTCACGCTGAATTCACGGGAGATGGCCTTAGACTTGGACAGGTAGATGCGAGGACGCCATGGCATCACATGGGACGATTTCTTCGACGCGTTTCCGCCAGACCGCAAATGATCAGCCGCCTTCGCAAGCCTCTGCACAAGGCTCTGCGGAAGATCCCGGCGGCTTTTGCCACTTCATCTCGCCCCCGTCGGACGACCAGCGTTTCACGCTTGAGGGCAACCGATTTGACCCATCGGATCCCGATCAATGGGCGCGGGCCGAGAACCTGATGAAGCGCCTCGCGCATCTGATCAGGTTCAATCCGGACGAGAATAAAGCGAGACCAAATCCCAATCTGCCGAGCGGCTACACCTATTTTCTGCAGATGGTTGCGCATGATCTCGTGCACAGCGCGATCTCGACGTCGCTCGGCGACGGGCAGACGGCCGGGCTCAGCAACGTCCGAAATGCCCCGCTCCGGCTCGAGACGGTCTATGGCGGCGGACCAACCGAATGCCCGCACGCCTATGAGGCGAGCCAGATCGCATTCCGCAGCAAGCTCCGGCTGGGCAATTCGCGGATCGACAGGAACGATCAAAACCATAGCGGTCCCAAAAAGGACATCGCGCGGGGCACCACGAGCACTGCCGCCGAGCTTGCCCGGAAGACGAGCTATCCCGAAGCCCTGATCGCCGACCCGCGCAACGATTCCCATGCGCTCATCTCGCAGATCCTGGTTCTCTTCCACGAACTGCACAATTGCATCGCGGACGAGCTGGTGCGAGGCGGGACCCTGCCCCCGACGGCCAATCCGTTTGCCGACGCGCAACGGCTGTTCACGGCTGCACGGACCGCCTGCGTCCTGATCTACCGCGACCTGATCCGTCAAGACCTGCTTCCGCGCATTTTGCACCAGGACGTCTGGCAGGCCTACAGCACCGGTCAGGCACCGTTCCCCTGGCGCGTCGGCGGCGAATGGCGGGCGCCTCTCGAATTCACCAACGGGTTCTTCCGTTTCGGCCATTCCATGATCAGGCCGATCTATCGCTTCAACGATGGCCCGGCCAACGCATTTACCATCGAGCAGATCCTGGCGCACACCTCCGACAAATCGCCCTCCGACGTTCCCCTGGAAGCCGCCTGGCTGGTGAATTGGGATCTATTTTTCACCAGCGACCCCAACGCCGGAAACGTCAGCATCCGCATCGGGCCGTGGTCTCAAGTCGGCATCGGGGAAGACGTGCCCGGGGAAGGCGATTTGATTGCGCGCGACCTCCTGAGCTCGATTGCGATCCAGCCCTGGTCGATCGGCTCCCTCGTCGACCGCCTCAGGACGACGCACGGCGCGCTGCTCGAGCGATCTGAATTCCTGGCGGGACTGATCGGTTCGCGGCCATGGGCCGCACGCATTGCCGACTGGTTGACCAAGCGATCGGACGAGAGCTTCGGCGCCTTCAACAAGCTGTCGGCGCAGGAAATCAAGACACTCGCGAATGATCCTCCGATCCCACTGTTCGTCCGTTTCGAGGCAGGCTTGGCCTCCGGCAACCAGGGCGAACGCCTGGGCATCCTGGGTTCGATCGTCGTCGCCGACGTGATCTGCGGTGTCTTGCAATACGACCGGCTGCTGCCTGGCAATCCCGCCGGCGGATTGCAGGGCGAGCTCGCGACCCTATCGGCGGCAACGCTCGGCAAGACCGGGAGCAGCCAGACCAACATCTTCGCATTCCTGGCGGACATCGAGGGACCCGCGCGGAAGATCAGCCTGACCACCGTTCGGCAATTTCTCAACGACAGACAACGCGTCACCCCAGCATGACAACCACGTAGCGAAGGAGAGAAGCGATGGCCTACCCGAGAATCAACGTCCGAAACATTCCTGGCAATCACGAGAATTGGGGCAAGCTGGTCAAGACATGGTCCACCGGCAAGAATTACGTCCGGCATGTGATCACCGAACAGAATCCGTTTCCCACCGTCGTCGAGCCCAAGCCCGAATTTCCCAGGCCGACGACCTTCCGCGACTTCGTCGCGCAGGCCCAGTCTGCCGGCGTTCAGCTCTTCTTCGACGACGGCGTCAATAATCCTGACGTCACGGGCGACGAAGACTTGTATTTCGAGATGACCTACGTTGAGTTAAATACGCACTACGTGAAGCTCCCGCATTCCGTCAGGATCGCTGAGTCCGAAGCTCGGCTGCAACAGAATGGGAATCGCTATTTCCTGCCGGGCTTCTACGACCGCATCGAAGGCCATCCGCCGCTCGCTGAACAGACGAGCAGCCAGGTCCAGAAGGCGAAGCTCCACGCCGAGCGGGTCGGCGAATACACCATCAACACCTGCGGCTGAAGCCAGATCAGCTCTCACCAGGAGCCGAACTCGATCCCCTCGATGGGGGCGCCTGCTGCGGCAAGACCAGCGGCCAGGCGCTCCCAGTCGGCACGGATCGCGATCGGAAAGACGTGCAGCAGCCAGCGCGTGATGCTTTCGCGCGTTGGCGGCTGCTGGCCTCGCCAATCTGCGGCGATCCACTCCAGCGCTTTCGCGAAATCCGACCTCGCCTCGTCGAGCCGGCCGAGATGCGCCTTGGCCGCGCATTCCCATATCACGAAGGCCGGAGACACCCCGAGATCCTCGCGCGAGACATTGGAACATCCCGCATAGTCGGAGCAGAGAAACTTGATCGCGCCGGAATAGGCAATCTGCGGCGCCGTCGGGACCGGCGTGATGCGGAGCGATGCGGCTGAAAGGCTCGCCGCGCGTTCATATTTGCCGCAGTAAGCGAAGATCTGGCCCGATGCCATCAAGGTCCAGGGATCGTTTTCGTTCAGATCGACCGCGAGCGCGGCATGCAGTGTCGATTCATCGACACGGCCGAGCAGCTGGTAGGTCCATGCGAGCGCGAGTTGCGCACGCGAATCGAGCGGATCGAGTTGAATCGCGCGTTGTGCGATCCGCAACGTCTCCGGCAGCTTGGACACATCGCGGAACTGGCCGGGAAGCGCGATATGCGCGATGTTGCGGTACTGAACCAGGCCGCTGAGCGCAGGGGAAAAATCCGGCGCGTCGGCCAGCAGGCTCTCGACCAGCGAGGCGGCTGCCGGCCAATGCTTCGAGTCCATTTGCAACAGCAGGGCCTGCGCGCGCAGCCATCGATCGTGGATCTCCAGGGTCACCTCGCCTCCGGCCGCAAGGCGGCGCAGCCGCTCGGCCGAGACGTGGATGTTCAGCGCCATGGCGATCTGGCGAACGATACGCTCCTGCGTGTCGAACCACTCGGTCAGCGTGATCGAATAGCGCTCGCTCCAGATGCACACGGAATTGGCCGCATCGCGCAGCGTGACGACGAGCCGGACCGTACCATTCAACTCATACGTACTGCCCTCGACGATATATTCCGGCGGCGAAGACCACGTCCTCGGCTCCGATTCCCAAAGCGGCGGCAATGTCCGCACCGACCATTCGCGAAAACGCGCCAGGCAGGCGACGAATTCATGACGAAACCCGTCGACGAGGTGGCGCATGTCCTCGGGCACGCCGCTCGCCTGGAATGTGCAGACCGATATGAGCAGCCGCTTCGGCGAGGGGGTCAGCATGTGCGGCACTCCGAGCAAGGTCTGGACGACCACCGGCGCCTGCGGCTGTTCGTTCAGGCCCGGCATCTGCTTGATGCGAACGATCAGCTCCTGGGTCTCCTTGGATGGCTCGATGTCGTAGTCCGCTTCCAGCAGGTCCCAGAGAGACTTGTAGATCTTCAGGGCTCCGCCGACATCGCCGCGCGCCGCACGCACCCGGATGAGGTGCTGGCAAGCGACTTCATGTGTCGGATCGAGATTGAGCAGAGCCAGAGCGGCGTCATTGGCTTCGCGCGAGTCCCCATCGGGGGACAACAGGCGCTCGAGCGCGAGCGTCAGTCGGTCATGAAGCAACTGGCGCTTGGTCAGCAACCAGACCTGGAAAGCCGGATCGAGGTTGTCGAGACCGGACAGCAGGGTCTCGGTGATGCGCTGGGTATCGAGCAGCCGCGGATGCACGGTGCCGCGCGCCGCGGCGGCGAGCACCTCGTCGACATCGCAGAGGCGCCGTTCGCGGGCGAGCGCCAGGGTTTGCTTGTCGGCGCGAAATCCCGCGAAGCCGGCATTGTCGAAGGCCAGTCTGATGTCATGCACGACCTGCCGCAGCGAGGCCCGCGCATGTTCTTCGTCGCTCTCGCTCCACAACAGACCGACCAGACGCTCGCGCGTGTCCTGCGTATTGTCCGACAGGGCGAGATAGGCGGTCAGTGCCTTGGCCTTGCGCGTCGCAAGTGAAATCTCGCGCTCGTCGATCCTGGCGGCAAAATCGCCGAGGAGGCGGAGGGCCAGCTGCCCATTCGCCAGCGCTTCCTGAATGCCCGTTGCCACCTCTGAGGCTCCTACCAATGCCGGAGTCATGGTCAACCACGCTTACTAAAGTCTACGAAACGCAACCGATGGGCGTCTAGCGATATCTTCGCTCTCAGAATAGCGGGATGTCGTGCCCGGCGACATCAGGGCTCTCGCTATTACCGTGCGCGTTTGAAAAGCGCTTCGTCGAGACGATTGCCGAAAAAGGTTGCAGATCAGGCGAAACAGCCCTTGCGACGGCAACTCCAATGTTGTGTCGCGTATGATCGACCAGAAAGAGCCGAATGCCACGGCTCCCCAATTGCGCCACAAATCCCTTCAGATCGGCAGCCGGCAGGCTCACAGCGTTCGGCGATACCGCCGCCGGTTGAAGCAACACGCAATCTGTGGCGGAAAACTCCGCGCGACGCAGATGGCGACGATCGGCCGCATTGAGCGCGGCATCGCCACGCTCGGCGCGCTTGGCTTCCGCCACCGGCGCGGACATCTCCATCTGACACATCTCGAGGATTGCGGCCCTTGCCGCGTCGCTCGCGGTCAGTCTTGACGACAGCCCGCATGCCATTCCCTTACCGTCACAATCGACCGATACGGCCGCAACGGCCGGAATGCCGAGATCGGTCGTGATATCGAGCAACGTGGTCCGCCGCGCCGTCTCGCTCTGGCGCAACCGGGCGATCAGTTCGGCCGCCGATTTGGTCACAGGATGCTCCAGCGCGAAACGCTTCGGGCGGCGGCCGCCGAGCCACCACATTGCGGCCGCGTCGCGCTCACAAAGCTCCAGGATCGCGCGAAGCGCTGCGGCTTCGAAGCTCGGGCCCGCGGCTGCCCCCGAAGATAATGCGCTGACCGGCTCGATCGCCATGCGTTCTTGCGGCCGTCTCAGGCAGAGATCAGCCGGCAATCGCATGGCTTCTCCGGTTGCCGCATCGAACGCATGGACGCAGTCGATGGCCCGGTCGGCGCTTGATGTGGCCTGACCGATCCATCCGTCCGAAACAAAACTCGCTTGATCGTTCGCGGCGACCGCTGCGGCAATGTCGCCCGGCCGCTCGAACTGGGAAAGATACTCGGCCGCCTCGCCGAGACATGAGACGAGTGCGGCCTCCAGCGTCTCGCCATTTCCTGTGACGCTCAGTCGCACCACCGTGGCGGTCGTCGCGGCCGGATCGGGGGCGATGGCGATCTCGCCGCCGATGCAGTGAAAGCCGGGTGCAAAGGGAGACGCGATCGTGAACAGGCGAGTCAGACGCCCGGCGATCGCGACAAGCTCGGCCGATGCAAGACCGGCGACACGGTCGAGCAGCTTGCGGCCAGGCGGGGAGTCCAGGTCGAGAACGGCGAGATGCATGATCGATCCCTGCCCATTTTCGGCGATACGCAACCGTCACACTAGCTGAAGCCCCGAGCAAGCCCAATCACCCCGGACGGGCTCAGTCTCAGCCGATGGCCAGCAATGACACGGGTTCGTCAACCGTGCGTGAAAAGCCGTGCCGGGCGGCGGCCCGGCGCCCTCCCCGCAGCCGTTCGCCTTTTACGGTCAAATGACGCTGCAATGACGCTGGCCTCCTAGGGTGCCTGCATCCGACGCGAACGACTGTCGCAAACATTCGTCGAGGAGGCACACTATGTGGTTGAGAACATCAGCAAACTCACGTGCCGTGATACTCGATGCGCCGATAGGCTGCGGCCGATCGGACCTGCCGACCCTCGAGCGTAGATGGGGCGCAGTCCTCACGGTCGATGTCGTCGAATATTCGCGGCTCACATTCCTGGACCCAGAGTTCGCCTATTATCTCTACAAGTCCCATCGCAATGAGCTGGTCGATCCCAAGCTCAGGGAATACCGCGTGCGGTTCTTCAAATCGACAGGCGACGGCATCCTGGCCGAATTTGAGACAGCGATTGACGCCGCCCGTTGTGCGATCGACGTCCAGAAGGGAATGATCGAGCGCGGCCGAAGGACCGCCAAGGACAGCCGGATCGTGTTCCGGATGGGCCTGAGCTGCGGCCCGATCATGGCCGACGCCGAGGACATCTATGGTCACGACGTCAATGTGGCCGCGCGTCTGCAGGCAATCGCACCCCCAGGCGGAATCGCGATGACGGACGACATCGCAAACCGCGTCGGCAGCGCCCTCGCCCTGCAACTCGAAGACGTCGGAGAACAATATTTTCACAACATGGGCCGCCCGGTGCGCGTCTTTCATTGCAGGTGTGATGCCAGGCGGCGAAAGAGCAGGAAGCAGCCGGAAGAACTCCAGCCGCTTCCTCTCTTGACGCGCGGCCTTGCCGCGCTCGGCGGGCGGCCTGTGGGCCTCGTCACGCCCTGATATTGTTGTCCTTCACCACCTTGCCCCAATAGGCGACCTGCTTGTCGAAGAAGGTCTTGAAGGCGGGACCATCCTCGAGCAGCAGCGTCATCTGCTGCGTCTCCTTGAGCTGGGCCGCGGTCGCGGGCTCGCTCAGGATCTCCTTGGACGCGGCCGCAAGGCCAGCGACGATGTCGGGCGGCGTGCCGGTGGGCGCGAAGATTCCCCACCAGGCCAGCGTCTCGAAATCCGGGAAGCCTGCCTCGATCGCGGTCGGCGTATCCGGCAAGCCCGGCAGCCGCTCGCGGCCGAGCTGCAGGATCGGACGCAGCATGTTGGTGCCGAGCTGTGCCGCGACCAGCGCCGCCGATCCCGCAATGAGATCGACATGGCCGCCGAGCACGTCGTTCATGGCCGGGCCGCCGCCGCGATAGGGCACGTGCATGATCTCGACGCCGGCCTTGTTGCCGAGCACGGTCATGGCGAGATGGCCGAGCGTGCCGATGCCGACGGAGGCGTATTTCACCGCACCCGGCGTCGCCTTGCAGGCCGCCACCACGTCCGCAAAGCTCTTGTAGGGGCGGCCGGCGCCGGCCGCGATCACGTAAGGCGCAGTGCCGACCAGCAGCACCGGCATCAATTCGCGCTCGACATCGACCGGTGGCTTGTCGAGGATCGACGGGATCACCGCGTGGGAATCGAAGGTGACCAGGAACGACGAGCCGTCCGGCGGGCTCTTGGCGACCTGCGCCGCACCGAGGGCGCCGGCGGCACCCGACTTGTTCTCGACCACGACGATGCGGTTGAGCTTGGTTTGCAGATTGGCCTGCAGCAAGCGCGCCATCGCGTCGGTGGAGCCGCCCGGCGGGAACGGCACCACCAGCGTGATCTTCGAGGCCTGCGCGCGTACCGGTGCCATCGCGAGGATGGCGGGCGCGGCCAGCAGCGCCCGTCGTGTGATCGTCATGGTCCCCTCCCTTTTATTTTTGCGCCTGGCTTGTTGCTCTCTAGCGCTTAGGTCGTCCCGAAACCCGACCCCGGTTTTCTGTATTCTGGCCGCGGTGGACTGAAAATGTCCAGCACGCGGGCGCCATCGGGGCCGGCGCGCATGGTGTGCGGCACGTTGCCGGGCGTGCGCCAGAAATCGCCCTTTTTCACCGGGATCTCTTCATCGCCCTGGACGCGGATGGCGGAACCGTCGAGCAGCACGCCCCATTGCTCTTCGGGATGATGATGCAGCGAACCTTGCGCATGCGGCGCCAGCGTCACGACCGACAGCATCGCCTGCTCGCCGGAGAAGATGCGCGTGGTCACCCCCGCCGCGAGTTCGCGGAAGAGACCGTCGTCGGGATTGTCGATATTGTGGAATTCTTCCTTCTGGCTCACGCCACTCTCCCCCTCGTCATTGTCTGATCAGGATTTGCCGTACGAGCCCTGATAGCGGCCCTCGCGGATCGCCTTCATGGTTTCCTCCTCGCGCGCGACCTGGGCACGGACTGCTTCCAGCAGCGCCGCGGCACCTGCGGCGGGAAACGACACCACGCCGTCCTCGTCGCCAACCACGATGTCGCCAGGCGAGATCACGCTGCCGCCGACCGAGACGGGCACGTTGATCTCGCCGGGACCGTTCTTGTAGGGGCCGCGATGGATCACAGCACGGGCGTAGCAGGGGAAGTCGTCGGCTGCGAACGCCGCGACATCGCGGATCGCGCCGTCGATGACGTAGCCTTCGGCTTTGCGCCACTGCGCGATGTTCTTCATGATCTCGCCGACCAGCGCGCGCGTCTCGTCGCCGCCGCCGTCGACCACGATGACATCGCCCGGGCCGACCAGCTCGAGCGCGCGGTGAATGGCGAGATTGTCACCGGGACGGGTGCGCACGGTGAAGGCCGTTCCGACCAGCTTGCCGCCGCGATGATAAGGCTTCAGCCCGACCGCGCCCGGCAGCCGGGCGAGATTGTCCGAGATGACCGAGGTCGGCGCGCCGCGAAAGCCCTCGATGATCCCGGCCGGCGGCTTCGGCACGCTGTTCGCTGCGATGGTGATGGTCATATTCTGAAATCCTCTCTTCTTATTCGGCGTGCGCCCGCGCCTTCGCCGGCATGATCCGGAAGGCACGCCCTTCCTTCATCCACGCCGCGCGCTCGTCGCGCAACATCGTTCTGCGAACCTTGCCTGAATCGTCGCGCGGCGGCGCGCTGACGATCTCGAAACTCTCGGGATGCTTGTAGCGGCTGAGGCGGTCCTTCAGAAAGTCCGCCATGCCGTCGGCGATGGCCTGGCCATCCGCATCGCCCTCCGGCTCGATGATGGCATGCACCCGCTGTCCCAACTCCGGATCGGGCAATCCCACCACGACGCAGGACCGCACGCCGGGGGCCTCGGAGACCGCGGCCTCGACTTCCGCCGGATAGATGTTGGCGCCGCCGCGCAGCACCATGTCGGCGAGGCGATCACCGAGATAGAGGTAGCCTTCGGCATCCAGCCGGCCGATATCGCCGAGCGATTCCCAGTCGTCGGCGCGGCGCTTCGGCTCGGCGCCGAGATAGTGATAGGTGGCGTCCTTGCCGTCATTGTTGAGGAAATAGATCTCGCCGGTCTCGCCGGGCGCGACGTCGTTGCCGTCTTCGCCGACGATGCGCAAGCGCGCCATCTCGCCGATCTTGCCGACCGAGCCCTTGTGGGTCAGCCATTCCGTGCCGGAGATGATGCAGGAGCCCTGGCGCTCGGTGCCGCCATAGAGCTCCCAGACCCGCTCGGGTCCGAGCCAGGCGATCCAGTTCTCCTTCAGCCAGGGCGGCATCGGAGCTGCCATGTGAAACACGGTCTGCAGGCTCGACACGTCGTAAGCGTTACGCACCTGCTCCGGCAGCGCCCAGATCCGGTGCATCATGGTCGGCACGAAATTGACCCATTGCACGCGCTCACGCGCGATCTGGCGCAGCGTCTCCTCGGCGTCGAACTTGGTCAGGCCGGTGAGCTTGCCGCCGGTGAACAGCGCGTAGTGCGACACGATGAACGGCGCATTGTGGTAGAGCGGACCGGGATTGAGCAGCGAGACGCCGAAGGGAATGTTGAGCGGCGGCGCGGCCACCGTGTCGGTCACCGCCGGCTGGTGGTCGAGGATCACCTTCGGACGGCCGGTCGAGCCGCCTGAGGTCATGGCCTTCCAGTAGCGGGCCACCGGCGGATTGAGCGGCTCATCCGAAAAACCTTCCGGCACGAAGCCCGCGGGCAACCGGTTCGGCGCGTTCCAGTCGGCCTCGCCGCCGACCACGAGCGCCGGCTTGAGGATGTCGAGCACCGCGGCAGCCTCGCCACGCGGCAATCGCCATGACAGCGAGGTCGGCGTCGCCCCGCACTTCCATACCGCGAAGGATGTCTCGAAGAACGCGTTGCCGTTGGGCAAGCCGATCGCGACGAAGTCGCCGGGCTTGACGCCCTTCGCGGCGAATGCCCGCGCACGGCGATTGGCGCCGCGCTCCAGCTCGTCCCAGGTCAGCCTGTCCTGCCCATGCTGGACGGCGATCGTGCCTTGCGGTTTGCGTTGAGCGTACCAGCGCGGCACGTCGGACAGGGGCAGCAGCATCAGGCGTTTCCACTTCGTGTTCTTGGCAGCTTCTTGGCGGCGCCGCGGCGTGCGGCGCTCGCGCTGCGAAGTGTAACAGCCGGGGCGATGCCTACAAGACATTGCCGGCAAGGCAGACCTGCGTCAGCGCTCCGCGCCGCAGCCCGGAATATCGAACAGCGCCGTGAGACCGCATTTCGAGGTCAGCATCTTGTCGCCGTCATGGCCGACGCCGGCGACGTCCCACACACGGTGATTGGGCGTGCCGCGATCGCGCTTGGCCATCGCATCGGCATAAGCGTGCCCGCGGGCGTACCGATACGGCCCCTGCGCTTCCGCCATGCAGCTCTTGTCCAGCGCAGAATGTTTCGGGTTGGTGTCGAGCGTGCCGAGCAAATAGATCACCTCGCGCTCGACATAGCGCTGCTCGAGCGCGGCTGGCGTCGCGTCCGCGAGATAGGGCGGCCGGTCGCCCATGCCGTATTTCCAGTTGTCGTAGCCAGGGCAGGATGCGGCAATCTTCGGCAGTGGCCGCTCGGCGCTGAAATAGGCATAGGACGAGGGGTTGGCGACGACATAACGGATCTCGATATGCTGGCGCGACAGGGCCGCTTCGCCCTTGCCGGCGATGGCGTAGCGCTGCACGACCTGGCCGCCGCCGGAATGACCGGCAACCACGACCTGCTTCAGGTTCGGGAAGATGCGCCGGTCGGAGAGTTTTGCGAGGATCGCATCGAGCGCCTCGAACGAGGAGACCGGATTGGGTGCAAGCGCGGCATCGCCGCCCTCCCATCCCTCCAGTGACCAGCGCAGCATGTCCTGCGGCAATTTGTACGCATCGATATCGATCTCGGCCAGGAACTGCGGCACGATCATCAGCGACGCCTTGCCATCGTCGCCCGCCGCGGCCTGCGCGTTGTTGGCCGAGATGTAATATTCGTCGGCATTGCGCAGCCGTCCATGCAGCACGATGATCGCGCGCGAGATCGCGGGCTGTGGCAGCGACCAGTCCCGGGAGAGGTAGAGCGGCAGCATTCCCCGGCCGCCGACCGAGAGCCGCGCATCGCCGATGGCCTTCACCGGCTTGCGGTTGGGCGCATCTTCGTCCGCCGCGAAGGCGCGGCCGCAAATCAGCACCAGGGCGAGTGTGGCAAGACAGACCAGCGCTCTCATGACGAACATTCCCCCTCGCATTCGGATGGATAAAAACTTTAAGCGCATCAGGTGCTGCGCGGCTGTGACTCCCGGGCAACGTCAAGCAAAAAATGTCAGCATTACAGCCATGAAATTCCCGAGTTCCATGGGTGACAAGCCGGCGATAAAGGGGCAAAAATCCGGCTCGACTCAGTTCGAGTTGAGTTTGGCAAGGATTGCTCTCGTAGAATGTCGGTCGTGGTTGCATCGCGTCGTGCGGCGCTTCTCTTTGCCGCAGCAGGATTTTTTCTGCTGACGCATTCGCATGCCCAGGCGCAATGGTGGAAGCGCGCGCCGGTTGATTTCGAGGAATGCGCCGACGCCGCCGAGAAGGCCGCGACCAAGACCGAGAAAACTGCCGCGCTTGCCGACTGCAACGCCAAATTCGCCGGCCGCCGCAAGGCCGGCGGCGGCTATTCTTATTACGATTTTCTCCAGGACCGCACCTTCGACATCGCCGGGCCGAACCCGACGCCGGAGGAGCAGAAGAAGATCGACGAATCCTACACCGCCTATCTCGCCAACCAGCGCCGCAGCCATGAAGCGGCCCAGGCCACCGCCCAAGCCACCGCCCTGGCCATGGCGCGCCAGCAGCACGAGCAGCAGGAACAACAGACGCAGCAAGTCCAACGGGTCGCGCTGCGAACCGAAGCCCCGCGCGTACCCGTCCCGGTCGAGCGGCCGAAGGCGGCAGGCCAGCGGTCGAAGGGCGCGCCCTGCGCCAAGGGCTCGTTCTCCTGCGAGTGGCCGCTGCTGTCGGAAAGCTTGAACGACCTGAAGAGGCTGTTCAACCCGGCGCCGAGCAAGCCGGCGAAAAAGGGGTGAGCTCAGGCCACCGCCGACGTTCGCAATGACGATCGGATGGAGAGCCGCACTTCATCTTCAGTTCGACTGCTTCTTCTTGCTATGCTTCGGCTTGGCCACCGCCGCATTCGCCGGCGTTGTCGTCTGTGACTCGCCCAGCGCCTTGCGGCTCTCCTGCAATCGCCGGTCGTAGCCGGGCGAGTTCATGACGGTCGGCGGCCTTGCGTAGGCAAGCGCGGTTGCGGCGCAGAGCGCGGTCAGCGCGAGCCCGATCGTCAGACAACGCTTCATCGCGCTTCTCCCTCGCCTCAGGCCGTTCCGCGAATCTGCTGCGGCTTCAGCCCGGGCGGACCGTTGCCGGCAATTTCCGCGTCCTTGATCAGCGCAACAATGCGGCGCATCAGCGGCACGGCGACATTGTTCCGCTCGGCCAGCGCGATGACTGCGCCCTGGAGATAATCGATCTCGGTCTTGCGGCCCTGCTTCAGATCCTGCCACATCGAGGAACGCGCCTCGGGATCGATCTTCATGGTCCGTCCCAGGATCGCGTTGAAGACCATGTCGGGCAGCCGCAGCAAGGTCGGAGACCAGTTCATCGGGATCGGAGTTGCCGACACCGGCGCAATGCCGGCGGCCTTCAGCGCGGCCAGACCTTCCGCCATCTGGTCGGCAAACAGCCTTCGCCAGTCGCGGTTCGCCAGTTGTGCGGCGAGCGGCATATCGGACAATGCGCTGAGCGCATTGTTCAGATTGATGATCAGCTTGCCCCATTGCACGCCGGTAATGTCAGCGCTTGCGCGGACGTTAAGGCCCGGCACCGAGAGTGCCCCGGCCGTGTTTTCTGCATCCGCGCCGACATGGATGTCGCCGGAGCTCGAACGGTGGAAGCGCCCTTCACCCATGGCGACCACATTGAACGGCACCATGCCGGCGAGCACGCGCCGGCCGCCGAGGCGCTCGCGCAATACGGCGACATTGCCGACGCCGTTCTGCAGGGAGACGATGACCGCATCCTGCGGTGCATGCCGCGCGATCTGGTCGGCGACTTCGGCGGTGTCGGCGCTCTTCACCGTGACCAGCACGATGCCGGCGCTGTGGAAGATCGCGGGATCCTCCGACAGCGCGAGCTGGCCCGGGCCGAGCTTCTGCTCGGAGCCGTCGAAATCAGTCAGCCGCAGGCCGAACCGCTCGATCTCGGTCTTCACCCGCGGCCGCACCAGCAGCGCGACGCGGCGGCGGGATGCCGCCAGCATGCCGCCGACGAAACAGCCGATGGCGCCCGCGCCGGCCACCACGATGGGTCGATCCGTAACCACCTCGTTCTCCCTAACGTCCCGCCCTCGATAGCAGAGGCAGCACCGCCTGCCCATTGGTTGCAGCGCATCCGCCTTGTAACCGTCATGAGAGCCTCATATGTTTTCGCCCCGGGGGCTTGTCACCGGCGAGCAATCGCCAAAGGAGAACGCCATGGGTTTACTCGACGTCCTCAATGGCATGCAGAACGGCCCGCGTGGCCCGAGCACGCCTAGCTCTGAGCAATCCTCCGGCGGCATGTCGCCAATGACCATGGCGCTGCTCGGCCTGATCGCCTGGAAGGCCTTCAAGCACCTGACCGCAGGCCAGCCCGACGCGGCACCTGCCCCGCAGCAGCGCTCACCGCTGCCGCCGCCGACGCCTGTCAATACGGGCAGCAGCGCTCTTCCCGGTGGACCCGGGAACGGCGGCGGCCTCAGCGATCTGCTCAAAGGCGGCCTCGGCGGCCTGCTCGCGGGCGGCGCGGCCGGCACCGTGCTCAGCGGCGGGCTCGGCGATCTCCTCAACCAGCTTCAGCAGGGCGGCCACGGCGAGGCCGCGAATTCCTGGGTCGGCAAGGGTGAGAACAAGGCGATCTCGCCGGGCGATCTCGCCAACGCGCTCGGTGCCGACCAGATCGAGAGCCTGTCCGCCCAGAGCGGCCTGTCACGCCAGGATCTGCTCTCCGGCCTCAGCCAGTATCTGCCGCAGGTGGTCGACCATCTGACGCCTGACGGGCGGCTGCCGACCGAGGACGAGCTATCGGGCAGAATTTAGTCGAAGTTCGATCTGCGCATTCTAGGCAAGGGGAGCACTGTCATGAGTTTCGGCGGCCTGCTGTGGATCATCGTCGTCGGCTTCATTGCCGGCCTCATCGCGCGCTGGCTCGCGCCGGGGCCGAACAACCCGAGCGGCTTCATCCTCACCACCATCCTCGGCATCGCGGGCGCGTTCCTGGCGACCTTCATCGGCCAGGCGATCGGGCACTACAGCCCCGATCAGGGCGCCGGCTTCATCATGGCCACGATCGGCGCGGTGGTGGTGCTGTTCATCTGGCACCGCCTGGTCGCGAGCGGCGTGATCAAGGGGTAGCGGCACAGGCCGATAGACGCACGCTGTCGCCTCACACTCCGTCATTGCGAGGAGTGAAGCGACGAAGCAATCCAGAGCCTTTCCGCAGAGGCAGTCTGGATTGCTTCGCTTCCGCCGTCGCTCTTCGAGCTATGGCGGACAAGTCGCTCGCAATGACGAGTTCACGTAATCAAATGCATCCCCGCATCCATGCGCACGACCTCGCCGGTCATGTTGCTGGACGCCGGCATCGCCAGGAAGCAGACGAGCTGGGCGATATCCTCCGCGGATGAGGCGACCTTCAGCGGCACCTTCGCCACAACGCTGTCGCGCACCTGCTTGGCGCCGGCCTCGCCGCGGCCCTTGGTGAACCAGGGCGTGTCGATATAGCCGGGGCACACCGTGTTGACGCGGATCAGCGGCGCGAGCGCACGCGACAGCGACAGTGTCATGGTGTTGAGCGCGCCCTTGCTTGCGGCGTACGCGATCGACGAGCCGACGCCGCTGATGCCGGCCACTGAAGACACGTTCACCACGGCCGACGGACGCCCCGACGCCTTCGATCCGGCTTCGAGCAGGCTGCGCGCCGCGCGCACCATCTGGAACGGGCCGATGGTGTTGACGCCGTAGAGGCGCTGGAAATCCTCCGCCGACAATCCGTCGAGATCGGCATGGGCGACATGCTTGGTGGTGCCGGCATTGTTGACGAGGATGTCGAGCCGGCCCCAGCCGCTGGCGGCGGCAACGATCTTGCGGCAATCCTCATCCTTCGAGACGTCGCCCTGCGCGACCAGCACCTCCGCAGCGCCGGCCTTGCGGCAGAGCTCCGCCGTGGCCTCGGCTTCCTTCTGGCTCGACGAGTAGTTGATGACGAGCCGCGCCCCGCTTCGTGCGAGAATTTCCGCGGTCGCGGCACCAAGTCCGGATGCGGACCCCGTCACGATTGCGCACAGATTGTCTTTTGCCATCCGGATTTCCTTCCCCTGTATCTGATGCAAGCCTTGAGAGCAGTTGGCCCTGTTTAGCGAGTTTGCCGCGCCCTGCAAATCGAGCAAACTCCGCTAAGCGGAATTAGCATTTTTTGATGCCCTGCCCCCATGCCGCCGCCGCAGATGGGCCTGCGATCAACGCTTGTCAGGGCCATGGCTTTTTCAGATCATCGGGCGCAAGAAGAGACCGCGCGCCGGCCCGTCGGGCGAGACGCGCCAATGGTAAAACACGGGGAGCGCTGTGGCGGAGAGTGACAATATCGTCGTCGAGACCGCGGAAAAAATCTTCGCCGATCTCGCCGATCCGCAGACCATCAACAACGACAAGAAGGATTCCTGGCAGGCGCCGCTCTGGCAAGCGCTGAGCGAGGCCGGCCTGCCGCTGTCGTGGGTGCCCGACGATCTCGGCGGCTCCGGCGCGAGCCTTGCCGACGGTTTTGCCTTGCTGAACGCCGCCGGCCGCTTCGCGGTCGCGGTTCCCCTGGCCGAAACCATGCTTGCCGGCTGGCTGCTGGCGCAGGCGAAGATTTCCTCACCTGAAGGCGAGATGACGGTTCTGCCGGCATCCCCAAAGGATCGCATCACGCTCGATGCCGACGGCGCGCTGTCCGGCCGCGCCCGCGGCGTACCCTTTGCCAAAGCAGCAAAGCACTTCGCGGTGCTGGCGCATGGCAAGGACGGCGTCTCCATCGCGCTGGTCGACGCCGGCAAGGGCCGGATCGAAGCCGGGCTCAATGTCGGCTACGACCACAGCGATACCGTGACGCTCGACAAGGTCCAGCCCGTCACCATCAAGGCTGCGCCGAAGGGCTGTGACCAGACCAATTTGATGCTGATGGGCGGCGTCGCGCGCAGCCTTCAGATCGCGGGCGCGCTGGAATCGATGCTCGACATCTCCGTGCGCTATTCCAACGAGCGCGTTGCCTTCGAGAAGAAGATCTCGAAATTCCAGGCGGTGCAGCACAATCTCGCGCGACTAGCAGGCGAATCCGCCGCAGCGCTTGCGGCGGCAACATCGGCGGCCGACGCCATCGCCAACGCAAAGAGCTTCGGCGACGAGGTCTATCTCGAAGCCGCCTCGGCAAAGATCCGCTGCGCGGAAGCAGCCGAAAAGGGCGGCGGCATCGCGCATCAGGTGCATGGCGCGATCGGCTTCACCATGGAGCACATCCTGCACCGCTATTCGCTGCGCGCGCTGGCCTGGCGCGACGATTTCGGGTCGGAGAGCCACTGGGCCGTCGAACTCGGCAAGCTGGTTGCAAACCGCGGCGCCGATGAATTGTGGCCGCTCGTGGCTTCGCGCTAACAGGGAACGAAACATATGACCGCTGCCCTCCGTTTCGATCCGATCCGCCTGCCCGAGAAGTGCGAGCAATTGCGCAAGGAAGTGCGCGCCTTCCTCGCCGAGGAAATCGCTGCCGGCACCTTCGATCCGCACAAGCCCAACCGCGAAGATACCGACGCGCCGGAATTTTCCCGCCGGGTCGGCGCCAAGGGCTGGCTCGGCATGACCTGGCCGAAGAAATATGGCGGCCAGGAGCGCTCCTTCCTCGAACGCTATGTTGTCACCGAGGAGATGCGCGTCGCCAATGCGCCGACGCGGCGCTTCTTCGTCGCCGACCGCCAAAGCGGCCCGGTGCTGATCAAATACGCGCCGGAGCACATCAAGATGGACATCCTGCCGCGCATCTGCCGCGGCGAGATCTGCTTTGCGATCGGCATGAGCGAGCCGAACTCGGGCTCCGACCTGTTCGCCGCGAAGACGCGCGCGACCAAGACCGACGGCGGCTATCTCATCAACGGCACCAAGATCTGGACCTCGTCGGCGCATATCGCCGACTACATGATCGCGATCTTCCGGACCTCACAGCCGACCAAGGAAAACCGCCGCCACGGCCTGACGCAGTTTCTGGTCAAGATGAAGCAACCGGGCATCCAGGTGAACCCGATCGGCCAGATCACCGGCCAGCACGAGTTCAATGAGGTCGTCTTCACCGACTTCTTCGTGCCCGACGATCACGTGCTCGGCGAAGTCGACGGCGCCTGGAAGCAGGCGACGAGCGAGCTCGCCTATGAGCGCTCCGGACCCGAGCGTTTCCTCGAGACCTATTACGTGCTGACCGAGCTGGTCCGCGCGGTCGGCCCCAATCCGGATACGCGCAGCGCCGAAGGCATCGGCCGTCTGGTCGCGCAGCTCCACACCATGCGTCGCATGTCGGTTTCGGTCGCCGGCATGCTGCAGGCCGGCAAGGAGCCGGTGGTGGAGGCCTCCATCGTCAAGGACATCGGCACGGTCTGGGAGCAGCAGCTTCCGCACCGCGTGCGCGATCTCGCCGCCTTCGTCGAGGAGACTGCGACCAACCGCGAGACACTGGAGCGGCAGCTCGACTTCGCCATCAAGACCGCACCGAAACTCACCATCCAGGGCGGCACCACCGAGGTGCTGCGCGGCATCATCGCGCGCGGACTTGGTCTGCGCTAGCCGCGCGGACTCGGTTTGCGCTAACTCTTCGAGGACATCATGACCACTTTTAAAGATATCGGCGTCGAGAAGGTCGGACACGTCGGCACCATCGAGATCCGTCGCCCGCCGCTGAACTTCTTCGACATCTCGCTGATCAACCAGATCGCGGACGCGCTCGACGAGTTCGACCGCGACATCGAGATCCGCGCCTCGGTTCTCTCGGCGCAGGGCAAGGCGTTCTGCGCCGGCGCCAATTTCGGCGATCCCGCGCGGCAGGCGCAGGAAGCGCGCGAGGCCGAAAAGAAGGGCGATCCCGCCGACAATCTCGGCCCGATCAACCATCTCTACATTCAGGCCGTCCGCATCTTCCGCGCCAAGAAGCCGATCGTTGCGGCCGTGCAGGGTGCCGCCATCGGCGGCGGCCTCGGTCTTGCGGTGTCGGCAGACTTCCGCGTCACCTGCCCCGAAGCGCGCTTCTCCGCCAACTTCACCAAGCTCGGCTTCCATCCCGGCTTCGGTCTGACCGTGACGCTGCCCGAACTGATCGGCAAGAACAACGCCGAGCTGATGTTCTACACCAGCCGCCGCGTCACCGGCGAAGAAGCCGTCAAGTGGGGCCTCGCCAACGAGCTGGTGCCGCAGGAGCAGGTGAAGGCCGGCGCGATGAAGCTCGCCGGCGAGATCGCCGAATGCTCCCCGCTCGGCCTCCTCTCCACCCGCGCCACGATGCGCGCCAACCTCGCCGACCGCGTGATGGCCGCGACCAATCACGAGCTCGCCGAACAGACCCGCCTGCGCGCGACGGAGGATTTCAAGGAAGGCGTGAAGGCCACGGAAGAGCGGCGCGCGGCGAATTTCAAGGGACGGTAACACCGTATCACGCCGGCGCTTCGGCAACCTCTCCTGTCGTCCCTGCGAACGCAGGGACCCATAACCACAAGGAGATCTCGTAGCGCAAGCTGGTAACTCCGAGTCTTCGCCAAACCACTCCCTGTGGTTATGGGTCCCGGGCTCGCTTCGCGCCCCGGGACGACATTGGCGTTTGTGGCTCGCTACTTCTTCCACACCACCAGCGCGTCGACGATCGTCACGCCCTGCCCCTCCGGATGTATCGACGCGCGCGGCATTCAGGCCGCTTCAAAGCTTTCGAATCCGCGCGAGATCGGCCTGCTGCTGGCCCGCGAGAAAGCGAAGGCGGTCTCGATCAATCATCCCGGAAGCTACGTGATCGGTGCCGACCAGACACTGGCGCTCGGGGGCCGCCTCAGAACGTTGGCTCCCATCGCGGTGCGTTCGCATCGCAATGCTCGCACCTCCAGCGACAGCGGCTTCGCCGCTGCGCAGCGATGACGGATTGAGAGCTACGAAGGCAAGAGCTCAGGCAACGAGCCGGAACGTGACCCCGCCCAGCAGGAATTCGTTCCCCGCCACCGCAAGTCCCTTCGCCTTGGCGGCATGCAGCACCTGGGCCGTATCAGCCACTCGAAATTCCAGCGCGCTCATGATCTCGCTGCGGCCCTTCACGAAGCGGAAGGTCGCGTTCGGCAGCTTCAGCTCAGAGCCATCAGCCGCAACGCCGATGATCCTGCCCCAATGCTCCGCCAGCCCCTGCGGATCCGGGCTCTGCATCTCCACCGCTGTCAGCGCCTGTGTCACATCCCTGCGGATGAACTTTTGCCAGTCGGGACCCGCCGGCGGGTACGGACCCAGAATGTCGTCGCTGCCTTCGGTGTGGTTGAACTCGATGAAGGCGGCGCGGCAGTCGCGGGGATGGAGCTGAACGCCGTGATAGGGTGCATGGTCGATCACGTTGGCCGTGCGCACACCCATCGCGTTGGCGTTGCGGCCGCGCTCATCGGGATCGTCGCAGCAGAAGATCGCCATGTAGCCGCCGCGGCCGCCGGTCTTCTCGATGAAGCGGCCGGCCGTGGTGCCGTCCTTGAACGGCGCCACGACCTCCAGCAGGATCGTGTCGACCGGGAGCAGTGCGTTCTCCAGGCCGTATTTGGCGACATTGCCGTCACGGTAGCAGACGGCGAGGCCCATGATCCCGGCGATGTCGGAGATGACAGGCGCGAGCTGCGGCGCGACCAAACAAATCTGCCGCAGCCGCATATAGGGCGCCATCGTCATGCCCCCTTGAAGGCCGGCTTGCGCTTCTCGACGAAGGCTTTTGCGGCCTCCTTGTGATCCTCGGTGTCGCTGCAGCGGGTGTGATGGACCGCTTCGCCGTCGAAGCAGTCCTCCAGCGGCAGATGCTCGGCATTGTTGATGTTCCGCTTGATGTAGCCGAGCGCGATCGACGGGCCCTGCGCCAGCGACAGCGCAACCTCATGCGCGGCAGTCTCGATCTCGGCATCGGGAACGACCTTGGTCACCATGCCGATCGCATGCGCTTCCTTGGCCGTGAGCACCGGCGACATCAGATAGAGCTCGCGCGCCCGGGCGCTGCCGAGCAGCTGGGTGAGGAAATAAGTCCCGCCGTAATCGCCGGAGAAGCCGACCTTTGCGAAGGCGGTGGTGATCTTGCAGGATTCGCTGGCGATGCGGAGGTCGCAGGACAGCGCCATCGACAGGCCGGCGCCGGCCGCCGCGCCATCGAGCTGCGCCACCACGGGCTTCGGCATCTGGTGCAGGATGCGCGAGACCTCCATGCCGCGGCGAAGATTCGCCATCTTCACCTCGAACGGCAGCGGCGCGCGGCCAGCCGCCATCGACTTGACGTCGCCGCCGACACAGAACGAGCCGCCGGCACCCTTGAACAGAACCGCGCGCACCTCGGGATCATCAGCCGCGCGCCGCGCCGCTTCGACGAGGCCTGCGACCATTTCAGGATTGAGCGCGTTCTTCCGCTCGGGGCGGTTCATCGTGATGGTGAGCAGCCCGCCTTCGAGCTTTTGCAGGACCATGTCGTTCATGGGACGTCTCCCTTGTTGTTGTTTGACTCCGTCATTCCGGGGCGCGCGAAGCGCGAGCCCGGAATCCATTTCTCAACCGTCAATGCCGCCAGATGGATCCCGGGCTCGCGCTTACGCGAGCCCCGGGATGACGGCGCGACTTCGTCACGCCGTCACTTCTTCACCAGCGGGCAGCGCGATTGCTCAAGCGACTGGAACGCCTCGCTGCCCGGCACAGTGGCCAGCAGCTTGTAGTCGTCCCAGCGGCCTTTCGACTCCGACGGCTTCTTGACCTCGAACAGGTACATGTCGTGGATCATGCGGCCGTCCTCGCGGATCTTGCCGCCCTTGGCGAAGAAGTCGTTGATCGGCGTCTCCTTCATCACCTTGATGACTGCTGCCGAGTCGGTCGTGCCGGCCGCCTTCACGGCCTTCAGATAGTGCGTGACGGAGGAGTAGACGCCGGCCTGCGCCGAGGTCGGCACGCGCTTGGTGCGTTCCATGAAGCGCTTGGAGAACGCACGCGTGTCGTCGTTGAGATCCCAGTAGAACGCTTCGGCCAGCAGCAGGCCCTGCGCTGTCTCCAGCCCGATCGAGTCGATGTCGGAGACGAAGGCGAGCAGCGGCGAGACCTTCTGGCCGCCTTTGGTGACGCCAAACTCGGCCGCCTGCTTGATGGCGTTGACGGTGTCGCCGCCGGCATTGGCGAGGCCGATCACCTTGGCCTTCGACGCCTGCGCTTGCAGCAGGAACGACGAGAAGTCCGAGGTGTTGAGCGGATGGCGCACGCTGCCGAGCACCTTGCCGCCGGTCTTGGTCACGACGGCGCTGGTGTCCTTCTCCAGATCCTGGCCGAAGGCGTAGTCGGCGGTGAGGAAGAACCAGGTGTCGAGGCCCGACTTCACGGCCGCAAGGCCGGTGACGTTGGCCTGGCCGTAGGTGTCGAACACGTAGTGGATGGTGTAAGGACCGCAGGCTTCGTTGGTGAGACGGATCGAGCCCGGGCCGTTGAACATGATGATCTTGTTGCGCGCCTTCGCGATCTCGCCGGCGGCAAGCGCGGTCGCGGACGCCGCGACGTCGTAGATCATCTCGACGCCCTGGTTGTCGAGCATGTCGCGGGCGATGTTGGCCGAGAGGTCAGCCTTGTTGAGATGGTCGGCCGCCAGCACCTGGATCTTGCGTCCGAGCACTTCGCCGCCAAAGTCTTCGACGGCCATCTTGGCTGCGGTCTCGCTGCCGGGACCGGTGATGTCGGCGTACAGGCTCGACATGTCGAGAATGCCACCGATCTTCAGTGGCGGCTTGTCCTGGGCCTGCGCGGCGGCGCTCGCACTGAGGGCAAACGCAGCGGCAAAAATGCCCGACAAAATATGCTTCATCGAAAAAGACCTCCCTTGATCGCCTGTCTCTGATGGCGGCTTGGTTATTGGTGTTGCCACAATCATGCCGCATGCGCGAGAGCGCAGCAAGCGCAGGTGCGTTGCGCGCGCACATTGCCGCGCATGTTTTCCGCAAAGCGGAATGGTGAGGCACGCAAGATGTTTCCGCATCGTCATTGCGAGCCAACGGGTCCGCGCAAAGCGCGGTCCGATGACAGGCTCCGCGAAGCAATCCAGAAACTTTCCGCGGAGGGATTCTGGATTGCTTCGTCGCTTCGCTCCTCGCAATGACGATGTGTGAGGCAATGGCGAAGCGTCACACGACGAGAGCCCCTTCGTCGTTGGCACCGTTTGGGTTAAGGTCTCGGCGCAACGCAACCTCTCCGGGCAACGTGACGCGACTGCTTCACCTCATCGTCGGATTTTTTCTCGTCGCGGGTCACACCGCGTCCGCCACGCCGTGCCAATTCGACACGCAGGGCGAAGGCCGCGTCGCCGCGATTGTCGATCCACGCAGCGTGCGTCTGGATGACGGTCGCGAAATCCGCCTCACCGGGATCGAGGCGACATCGACGACGAAGCAGGCGCTGACATCGTTGCTCACCGGTCGCGACGTCGCACTGCGAAGCGCCGACGACACGCCCGACCGCTACGGAAGGCAAGGCGCCATCCTGTTCATCGGCGAGAGCGACACCTCGGTGCAGGCGGCGTTGCTCGCCCAAGGCGACGCCCTCGTCTCCGGCGAAATCGCCGACAAGGACTGCGCAGCCGCCCTGATGGGGGCGGAGGCCGAGGCGAGGCGCCAAAAAAAGGGCAACTGGGCTGACCCGTCAGCCATAAAAAACGCGGAAAGTTCGGACGATATTTTGTCCGGGATCGGGCGCTTTATGGTGGTCGAGGGCAAAGTCCTGTCGGTCCGGCAAGCTGGGGCAGTGACCTACCTCAACTTCGGACGGAACTGGACTCGCGGCTTTGCCGTGACTATTTCAAAGCGCACGCTGCCGGCGTTCGAAAGCGCCGGGATTACCCTTAAGTCCCTGGAAAATCGACGTGTTCGCGTCCGGGGCTGGGTTGAGGGGACTGCGGGGCCGCGTATCGATGTGCGTCTCTTGGGACAGGTTGAATTGCTGGGCGCAAACGAGCCTATTGGGGTAAGGCCCTAAAGGGCCGGGCACGGGTTAAGCGACGTGAATGGGGTGCTAGAACGGCACAAGACGGTTGAAGGCCGCCGCCTGCGGGCTGCGCCGGCTGTGCTTTGCCTCGTGCTGGGCACCGCCCTTGCCGGTTGCGGGGACATGAACCGGTTCCAGACCGCGGCCGCCCCGCCGACGGTCGCGATGCCGAAACCCAAGCCGGCTGTCGCGCAGACCCCCGCCACCGAAAAGGAGCACGAGCGCATCCTGGCGAGCTATGGCGGCACCTATGACGACCCCCGGCTCGAATCACTCGTCAGCAAGACCGTCGACCGACTGGTCGCCGCGTCCGACCGCCCCGACCAGGGTTACAAGGTCACCATTCTCAATTCCGGCGCGGTGAACGCGTTCGCGCTGCCGAACGGCCAGCTCTATGTCACGCGCGGGTTGCTCGCGCTCGCGAGCGATACGTCGGAATTGTCCTCCGTGCTCAGCCACGAGATGGCGCATGTGCTGTCCAAGCACGCGGCGATGCGCGAGGACCAGGCCCGCCAGGCCGCGATCGTCACCCGTGTCGTTACCGACATGAGCAACGATCCCGACCTCACCGCGCTGGCGCTCGCCAAGACCAAGCTCACCATGGCGAGCTTCTCGCGCAACCAGGAGTTCGAGGCCGACGGCATCGGCGTCGGCATCTCCGCCAAGGCGCATTTCGACCCTTACGGCGCCGCGCGTTTCCTTTCGGCGATGGAACGCAATGCCGAGCTGAAAGCCGGCAAGACTTCGCTCGACCCGCGCGCACAGGATTTCACCTCGTCGCACCCGGCAACGCCGGAGCGCGTGCAAAACGCACAGACCATCGCGCGGCAATATGCAGCGCCCGAAGGCGCCGAGCGCGACCGCGAGAGCTATCTCGCCGCGATCGACAATCTCGTCTATGGCGAAGACCCCAGCGAAGGCTTTGTCCGCGGCCGCCGCTTCCTGCATCCGAAGCTCGGCTTCACCTTTCAGGCGCCGGACAATTTCACGCTCGACAACACCGCGCAGGCGGTGATCGGCGTGCGCGACGGCGGTTCGCAGGCGATGCGCTTCGACGTGGTGCGCGTACCGGGCGAGCAGTCGCTCGGCGATTACCTCAATTCAGGCTGGATGGAGGGCGTCGAGAAGGCGTCCACCGAGGACATCACCATCAACGGCTTCCCGGCCGCGTCCGCCACCGCCAAGGGCGACCAGTGGCAGTTCAAGGTCTATGCATTGCGGTTCGGCAGCGACGTCTACCGCTTCATCTTCGCGACAAGACAGAAGTCGACCGAGAGCGAGCGAAACGCGCGCGAGACCGTCAATTCATTCCGCCGCCTGACGCTCGACGAGATCCAGGCCGCGCGCCCGCTGCGCATCAAGGTCATCACCGTGCAGCCGGGCGACACCGTGGATTCGCTGTCGCACCGCATGGCCGGCGTCGATCACCCCGCCGAGCGCTTCCGCGTGCTGAACGGCCTCGACCGCACCGCCCAGGTGAAGGTGCGCGACCGCGTGAAGATCGTCGCGGATTGACTCGCGCCAAGCGCGCGTCATCCCGGGGCGCGCTTAGCGCGAACCCGGGATCTTGAGCCACGAAGAGACCTGCTCTGCCGCCCTACCGCGCCTTCTCCTTCAAATACGCGATGATATCGGCGCGATCCTGCGCGTCCGGCACGTCGAAGAACACCTTGGTTTCCGGCACCATGGCCTGCGGTCCGGCCAGCCATTTGTCGAGATTGTCCTCGGTCCCGACGATCCCCGAGCTCTTCAGATCGGCGGAGTAATCATAGCCGGGAACGCTGCCCGCCTTGCGACCGACCACGCCCTTGTGCATCGGGCCGACCGCGTTCTCGTTGATCGCGTGACAATCCGCGCAGCCCTTGTAGAGCATCTGGCCGCGCGCGACATTTCCGGTGGCGTGGGCGAGTCCGGTCGAGCAGAGGATCGCGAGGGCAGCAAAGGCGAGGCTTGCACAGCTTCGCTGGCGGACGGGATTGGACCGGACGTTCATGGGATCTCCTGCTTGCGTCACCGCAAACAGGATTGTCCGGCCTGAAATTTATTCCCGTCCGCGAGACGCGGTTTTAAGCGCCCGCGTCCATGTCGCCGGCCTCGCGCTGGCCGCTGAGCCAGAGCGCGAGCAGCGTCCAGAACGCGCCGGAGAGCAGATAGGCACCCGAAGCGATGACGCCGAGATTGGTGGCGAGCAGCAGTGCGACCAGCGGCGCGAAGCCGGCGCCGAACAGCCAGGCCATGTCGGAGGTCAGCGCCGAGGCGGTGTAGCGATAGGCCTGGCGGAAATTCGAGGCGATCGCACCCGAGGACTGGCCGAATGACAGGCCGAGCAGGATGAAGCCGATCACCATGTAGATGGTCTCACCGAACGCGCCGGCGTCGAGCAGCTGCGGAGCAAAGCCGCTGTAGATCGCGATCGCGATCGCCGATCCCATCAGCAGCGACTTGCGGCCGACGCGGTCGGCAATGATGCCGGAGGCGACGATCGCGGCGACGCCGAACACGGCGGCGACGATCTCGATGATCAGGAAGCGCACCGGGCTTTCGCGGGTGAACAGGAACACCCATGACAGCGGGAACACCGTAACCATGTGGAACAGCGCGAAGCTTGCGAGCGGCGCGAACGCGCCGAGCATGATGTTCTGGCCTTCGCGCGCGACCGTCTCGGAGATGCGCGAGGGCTGCAATTCGCGGGTCTCGAACAGCGAGGCATATTCCTCGGTCGTCACCATGCGCAGGCGGGCGAACAGCGCCACCACGTTGATGGCGAAGGCGACGAAGAACGGATAGCGCCAGCCCCAGTCGAAGAAATCGTCGGCCGAGAGGTTACCGGCGAAATAGGCGAACAGCGCGCTCGCCACGATCAGCCCGAGCGGGGCGCCGAGCTGCGGCACCATCGCGTACCAGCCGCGCTTGGAGGCCGGCGCATTCAGCGCCAGCAGCGAGGCCATGCCGTCCCAGGCGCCGCCCCAGGCCAGACCCTGCGCGATACGCGCCAGCGCCAGCAGCCAGATCGCGGCGCTGCCGATCTCGTGATAGCCGGGCAGGAACGCCAGCGCCACGGTGGCGGTGCCGAGCAGGAACAGGGCCGAGACCAGCTTGGCCGTCTTGCCGTACTCCCGGTCGACCGTCATGAAAATGACGGTTCCGATCGGCCGGGCCATGAAGGCCAGCGCGAACACCATGAAGGAATAAAGGGTGCCGGTCAGCTCGCTGGTGAACGGGAACACCAGACGCGGGAACACGATCACCGAGGCGATCGCGAACACGAAGAAGTCGAAGAATTCCGAAGTGCGGCCGATGATGACGCCGATGGCGATCTCGCCGGGACTGGCCTGGTCGTGGCCGTGCTCGCCCGAGTGGAGGTCTGCCATTGCGGGGGTCTGTGCCGTCGCCATTCGTGCGCCCTTAACGTCCTGAAAACCAAAGCCGACCGCCCGGCGGGAGGCCAGGCGATCCCGCCCTGTCTGGCCCAACATTCCGCAGTGCAACATTGGACAAATTGTCCAATGTCCCGATTGCTGCGCCGCAGCTACCCGTTGGCCCCGCAAAGGAAACTCATTCTCATAAGGCTCGGCCCGTGTCCCGTCTCAAGATCCTGGCGCTGCTACCTCTGGCAGTTGCGCTCAGTGGCTGCAACTACGTCGTGCTGGCGCCAGCCGGCGACATCGCTGCCCAGCAGCGCGACCTCGTCATCATCTCCACCGTCCTGATGCTCCTGATCGTCGTCCCCGTGATGGCGCTGACGGTGCTGTTCGCCTGGCGCTACCGCCAGTCCAACACCTCGGCCCGCTACGAGCCGGAATGGGATCACTCGACCAAGCTCGAGCTGGTGATCTGGTCGGCGCCGCTGCTGATCATCATCTGCCTGGGCGCGCTGACCTGGATGGGCACGCATCTGCTCGACCCCTATCGCAACATCGGCCGCATCCATGCGGAGCGCGCCGTGGACCAGTCCAAGGCTCCGCTTGAGGTCGATGTCGTCGCGCTCGACTGGAAGTGGCTCTTCATCTACCCCGACTACGGCATCGCCACCGTCAACGAACTCGCCGCGCCGGTCGATCGTCCGATCAACTTCCACATCACCGCGTCCTCGGTGATGAACTCGTTCTACATTCCCGCGCTCGCCGGACAGATCTACGCGATGCCGGGCATGGAGACGTCGCTCCACGCCGTGATCAACCACGCCGGCACCTATAAGGGCTTCTCGGCGAACTACAGCGGCGCCGGTTTCTCCGGCATGCACTTCAACTTCCACGGTCTCGACGACAAGGGCTTTGACGCCTGGGTCGCGCAGGCCAAGTCAGCCGGCGGCTCGCTCGGCCGCGCCGAATATCTCCAGCTCGAGAAACCGAGCCAGAACGAGCCCGTACGCCGCTGGGGCACGGTCGATGCCGATCTCTACCGCCTGATCCTCAACATGTGCGTCGAGACCGGCAAGATGTGCCAGAGCGAGATGATGGCGATCGACGCCAAGGGTGGCAACGGCCATGAGGGCCTGAACAACACGCTGCCGCTGGCCTACGACAAATACGCCCGCCGCGGCACCGTCCTCGGGCCCGAGCCGACCTTCGTCGCCGGCACCTGCACGCCGGAGGCGCCGCAGGGCCAGACCACTGCGTCGATCAAGGCCCCCCTCGACACCGCGCCACTTACCGGCGCCGGCCTGAAGCGGCCGACCTTCGCGCCGCTGAAGTCCTCGTCCTTCTTCCTCGGACAGCGTCCGAAGTCAGACTCCTAAAGAGAGCTCGCATGTCTCCTGATCTTCTCAAGCTCATCTTCGGCCGACTCGGCATCGAGTCGCTGCCACTGCACGAGCCGATCGTCGTCGGCACCTTCGCAGTAGTCGCGCTCGGCGGCGCCACGCTGCTCGCCGGCCTCACCTATTTCCGCCTGTGGGGCTACCTCTGGCGCGAATGGTTCACCACGGTGGACCACAAGCGCATCGGCATCATGTACATGATCCTCGGCATCGTGATGCTGCTCCGCGGCTTCGCGGACGCGCTGATGATGCGCGGCCAGCAGATGCTCGCCTTCAACGGCTCCGAAGGCTATCTCAACGCCCATCACTACGACCAGGTCTTCACCGCCCACGGCGTGATCATGATCTTCTTCGTGGCGATGCCGCTGGTCACCGGCCTGATGAACTACGTGGTGCCGCTGCAGATCGGCGCGCGCGACGTGTCGTTCCCGTTCCTGAACAATTTCAGCTTCTGGATGACGGTCGGCGGCGCGGTGCTGGTGATGGCCTCGCTGTTCATCGGTGAATTCGCCCGCACCGGCTGGCTGGCTTATCCGCCGCTGTCGAACATCGGCTACAGTCCTGACGTCGGCGTCGACTATTACATCTGGGCGCTACAGGTCGCGGGTGTCGGCACGACGTTATCCGGCATCAATCTGATCTGTACCATCGTCAAGCTGCGTTGCCCCGGCATGAGCATGATGAAGATGCCGGTGTTCACCTGGACCTCGCTCTGCACCAACATCCTGATCGTCGCCTCCTTCCCCGTCCTGACCGTCGTGCTCGCGCTGCTCTCGCTCGATCGCTACGTCGGCACCAACTTCTTCACGAACGATTTCGGCGGCAGCCCGATGATGTACGTGAACCTGATCTGGATCTGGGGCCATCCCGAGGTCTACATCCTGGTTCTCCCGGCGTTCGGCATCTTCTCGGAAGTCACCTCGACCTTCTCCGGCAAGCGGCTGTTCGGCTACACCTCGATGGTCTACGCCACTGTCGTCATCACCATCCTGTCGTACCTGGTGTGGCTGCACCACTTCTTCACGATGGGTTCGGGCGCCAGCGTCAACTCGTTCTTCGGCATCACCACGATGATCATCTCGATCCCAACGGGCGCGAAGATGTTCAACTGGCTGTTCACGATGTATCGCGGCCGTATCCGCTACGAGCTGCCGATGATGTGGACCGTCGCCTTCATGCTGACCTTCGTGCTCGGCGGCATGACCGGCGTGCTGCTCGCGGTGCCGCCGGCCGACTTCGTGCTGCACAACAGCCTGTTCCTGATCGCGCATTTCCACAACGTGATCATCGGCGGCGTGGTGTTCGGCGCGTTCGCCGGCATCAATTACTGGTTCCCGAAGGCGTTCGGCTTCAAGCTCGACGTGTTCTGGGGCAAGCTGTCGTTCTGGTTCTGGGTGGTCGGCTTCTACCTCGCCTTCATGCCGCTCTATGTGCTCGGCCTGATGGGCGTGACCCGCCGCCTGCGTGTGTTCGACGATCCGTCCCTGCAGATCTGGTTCGTCATCGCCGCGATCGGCGCCGGCCTCGTCTTCCTCGGCATCCTCAGCATGCTGATGCAGTTCGCGGTCAGCTTCCTCAAGCGCGAGCAGCTCAAGGACGTCACCGGCGATCCCTGGGACGCGCGCACGCTGGAATGGGCGACCTCCTCGCCCCCGCCGGACTACAACTTCGCCTTCACCCCCGTCGTTCACGACAATGACGCGTGGTGGGACATGAAGAAGCGCGGCTATCAGCGTCCGCTCACCGGATTCAAGCCCATCCACATGCCCAGCAGCACCGGCACCGGAATCATCCTCGCCGGCCTCGCCACCGCGATGGGATTCGGCCTGATCTGGTACATCTGGTGGCTGGCGGCTGCGAGCTTCATCGCGATGCTCGTCGTCGGGATCGGTCACACCTTCAACTATCACCGCGACTTCGACATTCCGGCTGAGGACGTCATCCGGACCGAGGACGCGCGCACCAAACTGCTCGCCGGAGCCAAGTAAATGACCGTCTCTGTCAATCCCTCGCAGACCGGCGAGCCGCTCTTCTATCTCGCCGACGAACACCCGCATCCGGAAGGCTACAGCACCTCGCTCGGCTTCTGGATCTACCTGATGAGCGATTGTCTCATCTTCGCGATGCTGTTCGCCGCTTTCGGCGTGCTCGGCGGCAACTACGCCGCCGGCCCCGCGCCGAAGGACCTGTTCGACCTCGACCTGGTCGCGGTGAACACCTCGATGCTGCTGCTGTCGTCGATCACCTATGGCTTCGCCATGTTGACCATGCAGCAGAACAAGGTCGCGCAGACGCAGATGTGGCTGGCGATCACCGGCCTGTTCGGCCTCGCCTTCATCGGCATCGAGCTCACCGAGTTCGCCCACATGATCCACGAAGGCGCGACGCCCCAGCGCAGCGCCTTCCTGTCCTCCTTCTTCACCCTGGTCGGCACCCACGGCCTGCACGTCTCCTGCGGCCTGATCTGGCTGGTGACGCTGATGGTGCAGGTCAAGAAGTTCGGCCTGATCGAAGCCAACCGCCGCCGCCTGATGTGCCTGTCGATGTTCTGGCACTTCCTCGACGTGGTCTGGATCGGCGTCTTCACCTTCGTCTATCTCCTGGGAGTTCTGCGATGAACACCGATACCCACGCCGCCCACGCGGGCGACCATCACCACGACGACGGCCACGCCCACAGCACGTTCTCGGGCTACATGCTCGGCTTCGTGCTCTCGGTGGTACTCACCGCGATCCCGTTCTGGCTGGTGATGAGCGGCGCGCTGCCAAGCAAGCAGATCACCGCGCTGGTCATCATGGCCTTCGCGGTCGTGCAGATCGTCGTGCACATGATCTACTTCCTGCACATGAACACCAAGTCCGAGAACGGCTGGAGCATGATGGCGCTGATCTTCACCATCGTCATGGTGGTGATCGCACTGTCCGGTTCGCTGTGGGTGATGAACCACCTCAACAGCAACATGATGCCGATCCACGAGATGACGGGAATGAAGTGAGCGATCTCGTGAGCCACAAGGATAACAAGACGCGCAGCTCCACCAGGGCTGCGCGTCCGTCCCTGTGGCTCACGGTCCTCTCGCTCATTGCCTTCGTCATTCTCATCGCGCTCGGTATCTGGCAGATCGAGCGCCGCGCCTGGAAGCTGGCGCTGATCGACCGCGTCGAGCAGCGCGTCCATGCTCCGGCCCAGCCGATCCCCTCGCCCGCTTCGTGGCCCACCGTTACCCGCGCAGACGACGAATACCGGCACGTCAGCGTGTCCGGACGCTTCCTGAACGACCGCGAGACGCTGGTTCAGGCCGTCACCGAGGAAGGTCCCGGCTATTGGGTGCTGACGCCGCTTCAGCGCGACGACGGCACGCAGGTCCTAGTCAATCGCGGCTTCGTGCCGTCCGAGCGGCGCGACGCATCGACGCGCCAAAGTGGCAATCCTGACGGCGAGGTCGCGATCACCGGCCTTCTGCGCATGACCGAGCCGAAGGGCGGCTTCCTCCGCAACAACGTGCCCCAGCACAACCGCTGGTATTCGCGCGATGTCGCCGCGATCTCGGCGGCAAGCGGCCTGACCGAGGCCGCCCCCTTCTTCATCGATGCCGACGCCGGATCACAATCCGGCCAAGGTCCCATCGGTGGATTGACCGTGGTCCGCTTTCCCAATAACCACCTGATCTACGCGCTGACGTGGTTTGCCTTGGCTTTCATGCTGGCCGGCAGGCTTTTCGTCACATTCGGCGGCGGGCTGTTCCGCCGCAAACGCTTCGTCCACGAACCGGATGGCGGCCCAGATGCCTCCGCCCGCAGGACGGGATCAGATGCTGGAAAGATCGTCGAGCAGACCTGACGACGGGAAGACCATTTCCCAGATGCTTGCCGGCGGCGAACTCGCCGTCACGCTGCAATCGCAGGCTGACGCGCGCAGCGAATTGATCGGCGCCACACCCACCGACGACGAGACCAACCGCAAGAACATGGCGCTGTTGATCCAGCTGCGCTGGACCGCGGTGGTCGGACAGATCGTGACCATCGGCGGCGCGCATTTCGGGCTCGGCATTCCCCTGCCCCTGGAGCGGATGGGCGCGGTGATCGGCGCACTGGTGCTGCTCAACGTCTCCAGCCTGGTGTGGGTCCGCCATCGCGCCGCGATCTCCAGCAACGAGCTGCTGGTCGCGCTGATGCTCGACGTCGCGGCTCTCACCGCGCAGCTCTATCTCAGCGGCGGCGCCACCAATCCCTTCACCTCGCTGTTCCTGCTCCAGGTGACGCTGGCGGCCGTGCTGCTCGACGCCCGTTCGACCTGGTCGCTGGTCGCGCTGACCTGCGCATGCTTCGTCTGGTTGACGCTGGCCTACCGGCCGCTCGACCTGCCGCCGAACCCGCTCAGCGAGACCTACACGCTCACCGTGGCCGGCATGCTGCTGGGCTTCGCGCTCAACGCCGTGCTGCTGGTGGTGTTCGTCACCCGCATCAACAGGAATCTGCGCGAGCGCGACGCGCATCTGGCGGCGCTGCGCCAGCATGCGGCCGAGCAGGACCACATCGTCCGCATGGGCCTGCTCGCTTCCGGTGCCGCGCATGAGCTCGGCACGCCGCTCGCCTCGCTCTCGGTGATCCTCAGCGACTGGCGCCGCATGCCCGACCTCGCCGCCGATCAGGAGCTCGCCGAGGATCTTTCGCAGATGGAGACCTCGCTGCAGCGCTGCAAGTCGATCGTGACGGGCATCCTGGTCTCGGCCGGCGAAGCACGCGGCGAGGGCTCGTCGCCGACCACGGTGACGGCCTTCGTGACGGCGCTGGTGGAGGAGTGGCGCGACGCGCGCTCGGTGCGCACGCTCTATTTCGTCAACACCTTTGGCGAGGACGTCGCGATCGTCTCGGACATCGCGCTGAAGCAGGTCATCTTCAACGTGCTCGACAACGCCTACGAGGTCTCACGCGAGTGGGTGGAGCTGCTGGCCGAGCGCGAGGGCGACAATCTCGTGCTGTCGATCTCCGACCGCGGCCCGGGCTTTGCGCCGGAGATGCTGTCGCAGCTCGGAAAACCCTATCACTCCAGCAAGGGCCGCGCCGGCGGCGGACTCGGCCTGTTCCTGGTGGTGAACGTGGTGCGCAAGCTGGGTGGCAGCGTCACCGCCGAGAACCACAGGAAGCGCGGCGCCACCGTGCGCCTGACACTGCCGCTCGCCACGCTCGCGATCGGAGGCAGCTTTGACGCCTGACCGTTCGCTCATCGTCGTCGAGGACGACGAAGGTTTTGCGCGCACGCTGAAACGCTCGTTCGAGCGCCGCGGCTACGATGTCGTGCTCGCTGGCTCAATTGAAGACGTGCGCAAGGTGCTGGAGGAGCGCTCCTTCGGCCATGCCGTGGTCGACCTCAAGCTCGGCGGCGCCTCTGGCCTCGCCTGCGTCGAGCTGCTGCACACGCACGATCCTGACATGCTGATCGTGGTGCTGACCGGATTCGCCAGCATCTCCACCGCCGTCGAGGCGATCAAGCTGGGCGCCTGCCACTATCTCGCAAAGCCCTCGAACACCGACGACATCGAGGCCGCCTTCCACAAGGCCGAAGGCAATGCCGAGGTCGCACTCGATGCCCGCCCGACCTCGATCAAGACGCTGGAATGGGAACGCATCCACCAGACGCTGATCGAGACGGATTTTAACATTTCGGAAGCGGCGCGGAGGCTGGGGATGCACCGCAGGACGCTGGCGCGGAAGCTCGAGAAGCGGCCGGTGAAATGACCTATCGTCCCGGGCTCGCGCGGTACGCGCCCCGGGACGACACGGAGTGTGTCACTCCGCTTCTGCGAACCAAGCGCTGCCGCCAGTTTTCCCACCTCCGGCAGTGCCGTAGCCCGGATGAGCGAAGCGACATCCGGGGCGTCAGCATCGGCGGAAAACCCGCTCCCGGATATCGCTTCGCTCATCTGGGCTACAAAAAGATCTACTTCGTCACTTCGCCCCGAGACGTAACCGTGATGTCGATACCCTCCTGATCGAAGCGGGCATTGACGTCGAAGCGGCAGGGCTTGGTCGCCCAGCATTCCGTCCGCCACGTTGTCAGGTCGCTGTAGCTGTCAGCGATGGCGAAGATGTCATTGGGCTTTGAGAGCAGCGTCGCACCGAGATGGTAAGACACGCGCGCCGGAAGGGACGCGGCCATGTCGAGGCTCAGCCGATTGGCGCCATCGGGATAATCCTGGACCCATCGCCGCTTCCAGCTGACGCTGCATGCACCGTCGGGAAGCTTTGCGGTCGGAAGCATGAAGTCGACGATGGGGTAGCCGCCGGCGACATCGCTGTCCTCACCGCCGGTCTTCGACAGGATGGCGGTATCCGGAAACGATCCATCTTCCCTGCCCCACATGTGGACGGCGCGGGTGACGATCCGGTAGCCGTCGGGGACAAGCCGCGCTGGCAGGCCTGATGTCACGGGCTCGGCAAGGCACGCGGCGCGAAAAGCCGTCAACACATTGACGAGGCCACGCAGATCGGCGGCGTTTTCATATCTGAACACGATGCGTTCGGCCGATGCAGCATGAAGCGTGATGCAACAGAGGAGGACGCTGGACTGAAGGACGCAGAGGATCGACTTGGCCATGGCTGTGGAAGCTGCCTGGAGCACTGCTCTCATCAGTGCCCGCGGATAGGCTCCCGGTTCACCGGGATCGATGATCGAGGCCACGGACAAACAAAAAGCCCGGCCGAGCGGCCGGGCTTTTGATCTGCTGCGATCGACGCGAGAGGCTTACGCCGCCTCGTCGGCGACGGTGGTGTCGTCGCCATCGGTATCGTCGGCATCGCCCTCGGCATCCGTCTCGCCTTCGCCGTCGGCGGCTTCCGCCTTGGCATTGGTACGGCGCGGGCTCTTGGCGAGCTGGGCCTCGATCTCCTTGACCGCTTCGGTCTCGGTCGAGTGCTGCACCACCGCGATCTCGCGGGACAGACGATCGAGCGCCGCTTCATAGAGCTGGCGTTCGCTGTACGACTGCTCCGGCTGCGACTCCGAGCGATAGAGGTCGCGCACGACTTCCGCGATCGCGACGATGTCGCCCGAGTTGATCTTCGCTTCGTATTCCTGGGCGCGGCGCGACCACATGGTGCGCTTGACGCGGGCACGGCCCTTCAGCGTCTCGAGCGCCTTCTTGACGAGGGCGGGCTCGGACAGCTTGCGCATGCCGACGTTGGCGACCTTGGCGGTCGGAACGCGGAGCGTCATCTTGTCCTTGATGAAGTTGATGACGAACAGCTCGAGCTTCGCACCCGCGATCTCCTGCTCCTCGATGGCCAGGATCTGGCCGACGCCGTGAGCGGGATAGACGACGAATTCGTTGGCTTTGAAGCCCTGACGCTGGGTCACGACCTTCTTTTCCTCGACCTTCGGCGCAGCGGCGGCCGGCTTCACGGCCGGCTTGGCAGCAACAGGAGCCTTGGCAGGAGCAGCAGCAACGGGAGCCTTCGGCGCAGCGGGCTTGGCAGCGGGAGCTTTGGCGACAGCAGGCTTGGCAACGGTCGCTTTCGCGGCCGGTTTGGCAGTCTTGTTAGGCATTGCGCTTCTTTTGTTCTTCGAGGACTTTGCAGCCGGCGCCTTCGTCGCGGTCCGACCCTTGGATGCGCTACGGCTGGCCGCGGCGACTTTTTTGGCCTCCTTATGGGAAGCCCTCGCTGAAGTACTCTTTTTACGCGTTTTCTGTGACACAGCCTGCGCGCGGAAACTGCCACGCCCCTGTTCGACATTTTGGTTTCACGGGAACCCAACGGGGCCAACTGGGCTGACGGGGTTCGGCTCAATGTGCCCAATATAGCACATTTCCCGCAAAAATCAATGATTTAGGGGTCTTAAGGGCTGGTTTTCGGCGCTGACGAAGGTATTAGGGTTAAGTTTGCGACGGAATTTAGTCACCGGAGCCAGGGTTCGGAGAAAAATATTTCTCGAACTTACCTTCCTGACCGTCGAATTCCTTCGCGTCCGGGGGTGATTCTTTCTTCTGGGTGATGTTCGGCCAGCTCTTGGCGTAGTCGGCGTTGACCTGGAGCCACTTTTCGAGGCCCGGTTCCGTGTCCGGCTTGATGGCGTCGGCGGGGCATTCCGGCTCGCACACGCCGCAGTCGATGCACTCGTCAGGATGGATGACGAGCATGTTGTCGCCCTCGTAGAAACAGTCGACCGGGCAGACCTCGACGCAGTCGGTGTACTTGCACTTGATGCAGTTTTCAGTGACGACGTAAGTCATCCAACGCTCCGAAAAGCTCTTTTAAAAGTCGCGGCTTGCGTAGCGCGGATGGCTCGGCGCTGCAAGGTCGGGAAGCCCCGATCATGACGGCTTTATGTGTTTGATCGACCAAGAAATGAACGCGAAGCGCAATTAATTGCGATTTGCTTCGCTGAGCTCCTCGTAGAGCACGCGGGCCGAGGCGGCATCGCCGCGGCGCTCGTTGAAGCCTGTGACTTTCAACACGCGCACGGTGCGATCGAGTGCGACGGTGATGACATCGCCGATCTTGATCGCATGCCCCGGTGATTTCTCACGCGTGCCGTTGACGCGGACATGGCCGGACTCGACGAGCTCGGCCGCGGAGGTGCGCGCCTTCACCACCCGCGCGTGCCACAGCCATTTGTCGATGCGCTGCCGCTCGGTCGTGGGATCACTCCTTGCGACCCGAGAGCTGCTCTTTCAGCGCGGCGAGCTTTGCGAAGGGCGAGTTCGGATCGGCGGGACGATCGCGCTCGCGCGGATTCGCGCTCGATGCGTAGGGACGCAGCGACGGACCACCCTGACGATCGCGACCCTTGTCGCGGTCGCGGCCACGATTGTCGCGGCCCTTGTCGCGATCTCCGCCGAACTTCTTGTTGTCGCGGTTGCGATCGCGATCCTTGTCGCGGTCCTTGCCCTGGAAACTGCGGTTGCGATCGTCGCGGCGCTCACCGCCCTCGCCGCCTTCACGCGGCTTGCGGAAGTCTTTGCCGCCGTCGCGGCGATGGCCACCGCCGTGACGATGGCGCTCACCGCGCTTCTCGCCATCGGCCGATTGCGCAGCCTCGCCTTCAGCGGGCGCGGCACCGGCCTCAGCACCCGCCTGCGGCCGCTGGTTGTTGTGGTGACGCTGGTGACGATGGCGCTCGTGGCGTGGCTTGCGGTCCTCGTGACGGCCACCCGGACGCCAGACTTCGACGAGTTCCGGCTCAGCGGGCGCCGCGGCAGCCTCAGCCGCGTCGGGGGATGCAGCGGCTTCCGTCGCAGCAGTCTCCGCGGGAGCGGCTTCGGCAGCAGGCTCTGCGGGCGCAGCGGCCTCTTCGACCGGCGGTGCGATGCCGGGGGCATCTTCCGGCGTGACGGGGGCTTCGGGAGAGGCTTCGAGCGCCGGCTCTTCCTGCGCGGGCTCGTCGTGCTGCTCCATGCCGGGCGCGTCTTCGACGGTCACAGGCTCGCCGGCGGCTTCGATGGCCGTCTCTGCAGAGGCAGCAGCCTCCTCGGTCGCAGGTGCCTCAGAAGAAGCCTCAGCAGCCGGCGTCTCGGCAGCAGCAGGCGCTGCGGGCTTCACCGGCAGCGGCGGACGCTTCTCCATGCGATAGCCGAGCGCACGCAGCACCGAGGCAAAGTCCTCGCCGGCGGAGCCGGTGAGCGAAGTCATCGCCTGCGTCACCACGAAGCTGCGGCCGTCGAACGCGCCGGCGGGCTTTTCGCCGGGCGAGTTCTCGCGCCAGGCCAAAGCGGGGCGGATCAGATCGGCAAGACGCTCCAGAATGTCGACGCGCACGGCGCGCTCGCCGGCCTGCTTGTAGCCGAGCACGCGATAGGCATCGCGCGGCAGCTGCTTGTCGACCGGGAACGAGGTGCGGCCTGAAGACGCCAGATGCTGCGCGCCCGAGAGCGAGGACAGATCGACATTGTCCTGCTTCAGCGCCCACAGCAGCGCGGCCAGCGCACGCGCGGCGGGCTTCAAGAGGCCGGGGAAATAGATGTGATAGGCGCCGAAGCGGACGCCGTATTTGCGCAGCGTCGCGCGCGAGGGCTGGTCGAGATCCTTCAGCTCGTTGGCGATCTTCGGACGCTCGAGCACGCCGAGCGCCTCGACGAGCTGATAGGCGATGCCGCGGGCAATGCCGGTGACGTCCTCGGCCTTCGACAGCTCGAACATCGGCCCGAGCAGCTTTTCGATATGCGTCTTGAGCCAGAGGTCGAGCCGGGCCTGCACCTTCTCACGGGGCGCACCGGTCAGCCGCTCGTCCGAGATGATGCGGATGCGCGGATGCAGCGCCTCCTCTGCGGCGGACAGTCGCGCCACGGCATCGCCGGTCCAGCGGATGGTGCCTTCCGAGGTCAGTACGAACTGGTCGTCCGGTGCGTTGCCCAGTTTTTCGGCGCGCGTGTTGATCTCGCCGGCGAGCACCGCTTGGGCTGCAGCCTGCAAGGCTTTCGCATCGGAGCCGGCTTCCGCCGCATCCGGTGCAAAGGTGAAGCCATCGAGGCGGCCGATGACATGGCCTTCGACGATGACTTCGCCGGTCTTGCCGATTTCAGTATTCAAGCTCGTGTTCTCCCGCAGGCGGCGCATCAATACACTGGTCCGGCGATCAACGAAACGCTCAGTCAAGCGTTCATGGAGCGCATCCGATAATTTATTTTCGACCTCGCGGGCGATCCCCTGCCAGCGTTCCGGGCCTTTCAGCCAGTCCGGGCGGTTGGCGACGAAGGTCCAGGTGCGAATCTGCGCGATCCGGGCCGACAGCGTGTCGATGTCGCCGTCGATGCGGTCGGCCTGATCGACCTGGGCCGCGAACCAGGAATCGGGGATGCAGCCCTTCCGCATCAGGAAGCCGTAGAGCGTGGTGACGAGCTCGGCATGGGCCGCCGGCGACAGTTTCCGGTAATCCGGGACCTGGCAGGCCTCCCAGAGCCGCTCCACGGCGGCCTTGCCATGCGCGATATCGCGCACCTCGGCGTCGCGGGCGGCATGGTCGAGCACGCGCATGTCCTCGGCGATGGGGGCGCGCGTCAGCGCCTCATGGCCGGGGGAAAGGTTCAGCGACACCTGCAGCGCACCGAGCGAGGCGAAATCCAGCTTCGAATTGCGCCATTGCAGCATCTTCACGCTGTCGAAGGTGTGGTTCTGAAGCGCGTTGACCAGCTCGGGCTCGAACGGGGCGCAGCGGCCGGTGGTGCCGAAGGTGCCGTTGCGCGTGGCGCGGCCGGCGCGGCCGGCGATCTGCGCGAATTCGGCCGGCGTCAGGCGGCGGAACTGGTAGCCGTCGAACTTGCGGTCGGAGGCGAAGGCGACGTGGTCGACGTCGAGATTGAGGCCCATGCCGACGGCGTCGGTGGCGACGAGATAGTCCACGTCGCCGTTCTGGAACATCTCGACCTGCGCATTGCGCGTGCGGGGGCTAAGCGATCCCAGCACCACGGCGGCGCCGCCATGCTGGCGCTTGATCAGCTCGGCGATGGCGTAGACCTCGTCGGCGGAGAACGCGACGATGGCGGTGCGGCGCGGCTGGCGCGTGATCTTGCGGTCGCCGGCAAATTCAAGCTGCGACAGGCGCGGCCGCGTGATCATGGACACGCCCGGCAACAGCCGCTCGATGATCGGGCGCATGGTGGCTGCGCCCAGCAGCAGCGTCTCGTCGCGGCCGCGGCGGTTGAGGATGCGGTCGGTGAAGACGTGGCCGCGTTCCAGGTCGGCGGCGATCTGGACCTCGTCCACGGCAAGGAACGACACGTCGATGTCGCGCGGCATCGCCTCGACGGTGGAGACCCAATAGCGCGGGTTCTTCGGCTTGATCTTCTCCTCGCCCGTGATCAGCGCGACGGCTTCGCTACCGACCCGCGCTGCGATCTTGTTGTAGACCTCGCGCGCGAGCAGGCGCAGCGGCAGCCCGATCATCCCCGAGGGATGCGCCAGCATCCGCTCGATGGCGAGATGGGTCTTGCCGGTGTTGGTCGGCCCGAGCACCGCAGTGACGCCCGCGCCGGGTGCGCGCTCGGAAGCGAAGGGGGAGGGAGAGAAGGCCATGTCTGGGGGATTAGGTAGTGGCGATTTGGGCGAATGTCAGTGCTGTTCTGATCCTCATCCTGAGGAGCGCTTCAGCGCGTCTCGAAGGATGAAGGCCCGGCTGGCGCCGCAGAGGGCGCCGGGCCCCTCGCCCTTCGAGACGGCCGCTGGCGCGGCCTCCTCAGGGTGAGGGGTTCAAGCAGCGGCGAGAGGGCATCGAAGTGTCGGCTATGTGTCCGAACGCGGCCCGTCCGCCGAGCCACACCTGCCGCGGCGTACTGGATGCCCCGGTCAAGCCGGGGCATGACAGCGGAGTGTGTGGGGAGCATCCCCCAAATCCCGCGCAACTGTCTCACTTTGCGACGCTTTTCCCGTTCTCTTTAAGCTTCGGAACGACTCTAGAACGAATCGCGGCCGAATCGCAGACTCCCTGATGAGTCCTGTTACGTTCACGCAACATGTCGCGGGACTCTTATTTCCATCGCACTAGATGGAGTTTTGAGCTGCCGTACAAGCGACGATTTGAGGGCGGGTTCCTTAAAATTGGGGACGGTGCGGAGTCGAATCAGAATCGGGGAGGAGTCAAATGGATTCCCGCACCCTCGATCCTCATCCTGAGGAGCGCGTCAGCGCGTCTCGAAGGATGAAAGGCCCGGCTGCATCCACGCCGCGACAGCCGGGCCTTCGCCCTTCGAGACGGCCGCGTTCCGCGGCCTCCTCAGGGTGAGGGTCGGGAGTCAAAGCTCATTTTTCGCGAAAACAACCCCATGCGCAGTAGGCATGTTATTGAATTTTCTATGTTTTATTTTCGGCCCTGCGGGCTGGTAGCCCCTGACGGCTTTACTGCGTCTTCGCCACGCGCGGCGGCTGGGCGGCGGTGATGAAGCTCGTCGCTTCCAGCATCGCGGGGCCCAGCGGCGTCGGCACTTTCAGCCAGAACGGGACTAGGATGCGCGTGCCCGCGACCGGCGCGAAGGCGATCTCGATGTTGCGCTGGGCGGCGAGGTATTTGATCACGGGGCGGTCGGGGATGTAGCCGGCCACGGGGACGAAATAGAGCGAGCAGACCACGACCGGGCCGTGATAGCCCTTCTCGGCCTTCACCGTCTCCATCCGCTTGAAATCGAGCTTGAGGTCGTAGCGCATGCGGCCGTCGAACACGGGCGCGGAATTGTGGCAGGCGTCCGGGGTCACGGGATCACCCGTGCCGGGCACGCGCAGCAGCGAGGCCGTCATCGGATCCCAAACGCCGCGGCGATGCGCATCCGTGACGACGATACGGTCCGGATCGACCGGCGGCGTCGGCACGATGCCGAATTCCTTCACATTGCCCTTGTCGAGCGTGATGCGGATCTCTTCGGTCTTCTTCGAGGTGGTGGTGGAGGCCTGGTAGCCGGTCGCAACCAGCGCGCCGTTGACGACGCGGCCCTGCGAGGCGCCGGTGCCGGACCCGCCCGCGAACGACTTCAGCAGCCCCGCGGTGCCGCCGGAGGCCGCGGCTGCGAACACGTCGTCCTGGATGTCGATGTTCCAGGCGCCCTTGCCGACGGGAATGCCCGCCAGCGTCGCCTCATACTGCGCCTCGAGCTTGCCCTGCGCCGCCGCCGGCTCGGCTTCCCACGCCACCACGAGCCCGCAAAGGACCGCGAAGGCCAGCCGGCCGACCCAACCCGGCCGGGGCGAATGAGGGGAGGATGTGAGCACGAAACAGTCCAATCGGGGCGCGAACGGTTGTTACTTAAGCCAAAAACCGCAGCAAACAATGTGTCCGGGCATGTCTCTCCGGGAACTCCACCGGATACTTCGGGTGTGAATACGCCCTTTATGTGATGGTAAGGCGCTTCAATCATTGCCGTTTTGGTGATCGGGGCGCGGCAGGGCGGCGCACCCGGCTGCGCGCATTCCGCGACCCCTTCTCCCCGCCCGCTCCGCTGTCATACCCCGCGAAAGCGGGGTATCCAGTACGCCGCAGCCTCCCGGTTCCAGCCGCACCGCCTCGGCGTACTGGATCGCCCGCCCCAGTGCGCAATTGCGCACAAGGCGGGCGATGACACCGAGGGCGGAGCATGACGTAGGCATGAAACCCCGCCCAAATCCTTGACTACCCGCCCCTTCCCCCCTATACGTCCGCCCGCTCCCTGCAAGGACGAAAGAATTAGCCCCCGTGGCGCCCAGAATGGCGGCCGCAATCGTTGGGGGTTCGAACCTGAGGATTGATACCATGTCTCGCCGCTGCGAACTGACGGCCAAGGGCCCCCTCGTCGGCCACAAGGTCAGCCACTCCAACATCAAGACCAAGCGCCGCTTCCTGCCGAACCTCGTCAACGTGACGTTCATCAGCGAAGCCCTGGAGCGCAACGTGCGCCTGCGCGTCTCGACCAACGCGGTCAAGAGCGTCGACCACAATGGCGGCCTCGACGCCTTCCTGCTCAAGGCCAACTCTGAGGCCCTGTCGCCGCGCGCCCTCGAGCTGAAGCGCGCCATCCAGAAGAAGGTCGGCGACGCGCCGGTCAAGAAGGCCAGCTAAGCCAAGTTTTCAAATCGGGCGGGGGCTAAGTTGCGTCGCGTGGCGTAGGCTTGGCCAGGTAGAGTTTGCGTTGACGGCCGGATCGGAAGATCCGGCCGTTCTTGTTTGTGCGGCCAGAGCGCCACGGTTGAAGACCGGGGTGTAGCGGGTTTCTGGCAACCGCTCATTTGTTTGAGATCATGGACAAGGTCCGGCGCGCCCAGAGCCGTTGCCGACACGTCGACCGAACCGTACACTAGTGAACTGTCCATGGAGGAACTCTCATGGCGAACGGCGACCACATCGCTCGGCTGAAGAATAAGAGGGATGCCTGGAACGTTTGGCGTTACGAGAACATCGGTATCCGTCCAGACCTCTCCGGCGCGGACCTCCGCGAGGCGCAACTCTGCGAGGCAGATCTCCGCGCGGCGAACCTCACCTCGGCGGACCTCACCCAAGCGAACCTCAACGGGGCGAACCTCATCGAGGCGAACCTTTTCTGGGCGAAGCTAGGCGGGGCGAACCTCAGCAACGCGGACCTCAGCAAGGCAGACCTCCGCTGGGCGATCCTCAGCGGGGCAGACCTCAGCGGGGCAGATCTCAGCGGGGCGAACCTCGAAGGGACCAACCTCCGCGGTACAGTCCTTAGCCGGGCGAACCTTAGCCGGGCGAACCTCAGCAACGCGAACCTCAGCAAGGCAGACCTCCGCTGGGCGAACCTCGAAGGGACAAACCTCCGCGATGCAGTCCTCAACGGGGCGAAGTTGAGCGCGGCAGACCTCGAGGTTAGCACTATGGTGAATACGGACTTTGCGGGCGCTGACCTCACCGGCTGTCGCATCCATGGTGCATCCGCTTGGGGTCTGAAACTGGACACCAAGACAGAGCAGAGGAACTTAGTCATCACAAGAAGAGACGAGCCCGCGATCACGGTCGACAATATCGAGGTCGCGCAGTTCATCTACCTTATGCTCAGCAACCCGAAAATCCGCGACGTCATTGATACAATTACCTCCAAGGCTGTACTGATCCTCGGCCGTTTCACAGATGACCGAAAGGCGGTTCTCGACGCCCTTCGGGACAAACTGCGCGAGCGTGGTTACCTGCCGATCCTCTTTGACTTCAAGCTTCCTGAAAGGCGAAACTTAACAGAGACGGTCACGCTACTGGCCCGCATGGCTCGGTTCGTCATTGCCGACCTAACTGACCCCAGCAGCATCCCTCAGGAGTTACAAGCGATCATCCCTTCCGTTCGCGTACCTGTTCAACCGCTGCTGCTCGAAGGCTCGTCGCTCTATTCGATGTTCAAGGATTTCGACCCGGAGGATTTCCATTGGGTACTTCCGGTGTACAAATACAAAGAGCCTGAGCAGTTGCTCGCGGCGCTCGCGGAGAAGGTCATCGCGCCTGCTGAAAACAAAGTTGAGGCCTTGGCAAAGCGGCGGCGCACGATCGACGCTGAGCTGGCTAAACCGCAATAGGCAACCAGATGGCCCGTCTCATACCTGAGAACATCGATCTAGTTCCGAATCCGACTAAACATCTTTCAAGGGAGCCTTACTTGGCCCAAGTGTGGCTTCTGCTAACGCTCTAATCTCATCGTCCGGCCCGCCAATTCTCGGGCAGCGTCCGCTGACGTGGACCCTTCCGATCCCAGCGCTATTGCCGATCTTGCATAGCAACGAACGAAGCTGATCGGAGAAAGTCGTCGGGTTCGGTTCGGACCGCGATGGCTGCGATGAATTATATCTCACTGCCAAACCATCGGAGGAGATACATGCGTACGGCCCAATCAATCACAAAAAGAGACAAGCGGGACCATCTCGATCCTCACCGCGGCCCGAAGCGCATATTGTCCCTGGACGGCGGCGGCGTGCGCGGAGTGTTGTCGCTCGAATACCTTGAAAGGATCGAGGCGCTCCTGCGAGCACGCCACCATGATCCGGATCTCCGGCTTGGAGAATATTTTGATCTCATAGGGGGCACCTCCACAGGAGCCATTATCGCGGCCGGCCTAGCCTGCGGAATGACTGCAGCAAGCATCAAGGTGCTGTATCGATCACTAGCAACGACGATATTTCAGAAATCCAGATTCCTCCCTAAGCGCGGCCTATTGGCGCCCAAGTTTAGTGCAGATCGCGTTCAAAGTGCTCTGGACGCCGTATTAGGAGCAGACATCACGTTATCAAGCGAGCGCATCCTGACTGGTCTGATGATTATGACCAAACGGCTTGATACCGGCAGCCTATGGCCGCTGAATAACCATCCTTCTGCGCCGTACGCAGCTCAGACCGGCCAAATGAAGTTAACCCAGATAGTACGTGCAAGTACTGCAGCTCCGACCTACTTCGAGCCAGAACGTCTTTGTATTGCGTCACGCTCGGGGACGCACGTCGATGGCGCATTCGTAGACGGAGGCGTGAGCCCCTTCAACGATCCAGCCTTACAAATGCTATTAATCGCCACGCTTCACGGACACGCTTTCCGATGGCCGGCGGCGTCGGATAAAATACTGCTGATCTCGATCGGTACCGGCACTTATCGGCCGACCTACTCTGCAGACGAAATAATGAATATGCTCTCCGCGATGCAAGGCGTGAGAGCTCTCCAGTCATTGATGGATGATTGTGCCCGATCAAATCAGACCGTGTTACAATGGCTAACCCGCACCGTGACTCCATGGTCGATTGACCGAGTTGTGGGGAGCATGGAGGCTGATAGCAGTGACGGCCCGCAACTTGCGACGTATGCTCGATATGACGCCCTCATCGACGCTTCTTGGCTCAAGTCAACACTCGGACTCACCCTTGATCCCGAAACGCTCGCACAAGTCGCACGCATGGACAATGCCTCCAACATGGATCGACTCGCTGAGATTGGAAACAAGGCCGCCAAACTACAGGTGCAGCCCGAACACTTTCCTCAAACGTTCGACATGATTTGATTTCTCGCTGCGCTATGGGCGTTGCTGTCGTTATTTTTTCGCCCGCAGCGTTCCTGGTTGGTGGCGACAAACAGACTGCGGCCGAACTTGCGCAGATGAAGGGACAGATGGTTGCGATTGAGCAGGCCTCGCTCGCAAAGAAGTGCAACATTCAATTTCAGAGCAAGTCGCAAGAACCGCCGAAGTAGGCGCCCCCACCCCCGAAAATCAATGCTCCACAGCACGATCCCTGATCGGCGTCCCCTCGAACTCGGTCGCACGGTACTTGCTGGCCGCACGCGCTTCGATGCGGTCGCGGAGGCGGGTGAAGTGGGCTTCGCACTCGTTGGGGCGGGTCTGCGGGCCGCGCTCGAGATCGTCCATGGCGGAGGTCGAGATGGCGCAGGGGATTTCCTTCGCGCCGTCCTGCATCGAGAACTGGGCGATGCCGCGGTCCTGCTCGTGGCCGCTGAAACGGCTGCTGGTGAGGGGCATGGTTACTCCCTTGACTGGACGTCGTCCCGACCTGGTGCGCAATTGCGCTCGCGCTTCTCTGCTATACTCGCCCCGGTAGCATCACCTGGAGGGGCCCACCGTGGAGCACGCTGCAAAACCCAAGCCGAACAACCTCATTATCTGATGCGCCGTCACCGGCAAAGAGCGCCGCAAGCGCGTTAACCGTTCGTTAACCAACGCCGCCTAGCCTGCTGTTATCGTCCAGCCATCATCAGTCCGAAATGCCTCCCCGGTTCGTTCCAGGAGACAGCCGATGTCAGTTGCGTTGCTGAGTTATGCTGATCTAGGTGCCCGCCTCAACATCTCGCGCGAGGCCGCTCGTGCCCTTGCCAGACGGCACCGGTTGCCACGCTCGCGTTCGGAGGACGGCAAAGCCCTGGTGAGCGTTGATGTCTCCGAACTCCGGTACAAGCCTCGCCCGCGAATTGGTCGCCAAGTTGGTCGTCAGGCAGACCACATCGCCGCCTCCATGGCAGAGATCGAGGCATTGAAGACCGCGGCATTGGAGATCGAGGCTTTCAAGGCGGAGATCGCGCGGCTCGAAACAGCGGCAGCCGACACCAGAGCGGATTTCGAGCGCGAGCGGGAGCGCGCCGATCGCCTCGCCGTCGAGCTCAAGCAGGCGGCTGCCGAGACGATCGCAGCCAATGAGCGGGCGGCAGCCGCCTCCGTGGCAGAGATCCAGGCATCGGAGATCGAGGCTTTCAAGGCGGAGATCGCGCGGCTCGAAATAGCGGCAGCCGACACCAGAGCGGATTTCGAGCGCGAGCGGGAGCGCGCCGATCGCCTCGCCGTCGAGCTCAAGCAGGCGGCTGCCGAGACGACGGCAGCCAATGAGTGGGCGGCGCAATTGGAAGAAGAAGTGACGGCTCTGCGGACCGGTCGAGCTGGCGGCTCGGACGCGGGACAAGCCGCGCGTCGATTGGGACGCCTGGCCGCTTCCATCATCGGAGCAGACCGCGCGGCCAGTACGCGATGATTCGTCATCGCGTATCAGGTTGTTGTTCGAGCATGATCTTTTCGGAAAACCGCTGCACACTTTGCGCTAACGCGGCCCTCCGGGTCCGGATCATGCTCCGCAAATAGCACTCGGACCTTTCTCCATCCCCGGCTTGCCGGAGCAACCGCGAGGGAAGAATGACAGACATCACCGGTATCAGCGAGATGAAGGCGCGCATCGTCGTGTTCGGGGTCGGCGGCGCCGGCGGCAATGCCGTCAACAACATGATCACGTCCGGGCTGCAGGGGGTCGACTTCGTCGTCGCCAATACGGATGCGCAGGCGCTTGCCATGTCGAGGGCCGAGCACATCATCCAGCTCGGCGCCGGGGTGACCGAAGGCCTTGGCGCCGGCTCGCAGCCGGACGTCGGACGCGCCGCAGCCGAAGAGACAATCGACAGGATCCGCGATCATCTGGCCGGCGCGCACATGGTGTTCGTCACGGCCGGCATGGGCGGCGGGACCGGCACCGGGGCTGCACCCGTCATCGCCAGGACCGCGCGCGAGCTCGGCATTCTCACGATCGGCGTGGTCACCAAGCCATTTTTCTTCGAGGGCCAGCGCCGCATGCGCTTTGCCGAAGCCGGCATCGAGGAGCTATTGAAGACGGTCGACACCCTCTTGATCATCCCGAACCAGAACCTGTTCCGGGTGGCCAGCGAGAAGACCACGTTCGCCGATGCCTTTGCCCTTGCCGACCGGGTGCTCTATTCGGGTGTGGCCTGCATCAGCGACCTCATCGTCAAGGAAGGCCTCATCAATCTCGATTTTGCCGACGTTCTCTCCGTCATGCAGGAGGGAGGCAAGGCGATGATGGGACGGGGCGAGGCTACCGGCGAGAAGCGCGTGCTCGCCGCCGCCGTGGCCGCGATTTCCAATCCATTGATCGAGAACCCGTCGATCAAGCGCGCCAGCGGCCTCATCATTTCCATCACAGGCGGCAGGGATCTCATGCTGTTCGAGGTCGACGAAGCCGCGACCCGCATTCGCGACGAGGCCGATCCGGACGCCAACATCATCGTCGGCGCGTCCTTTGACGAAAGCCTCGAAGGTATCGTCCGCGTCTCGGTGGTGGCGACCGGGATCGACAATGTCGACCCGGCGCTCCTGGCGCAATCGGCGGAAAGCCCACTCACGCAGCTCGCCGGCCGCTTGCGCAACGACAGCCGCCGCATCGCCGATCGCATCGAGCGCAGCGCACCCCTTCCGCAAGTGGAAAGCCCGCCGCTCCGCACCGAGCCGCGCCAAGCCGGGGGGCAACCGATCAGGCCGGTTTATGCGCGCCAGGCGGCTCCCCAGCCGCTCGATCCCTACGGCCGCCCCTCTCCGCGCAATGCGGTTGACGAAAGCATTCTCGATATTCCGGCCTTCCTGCGCCGCGCCGGCAACTGAGCGGTGGCTGGAGGGAGGGGTTACCTGTCACCCAACAACAGGTCGTCATCCCGGGGCGCGACCAAGTCGCGAGCTACGGTGCGCAAGTGCGCACCTGAGGATCCATAACCACCATCGTGAGTACGGATTCTCAGGTGCGCACTTGCGCACCGTAGCTCGCGCCAAGAGGCGCGCCCCGGAATGACGGCGCAAAACAGTAACTCTCCCGCTTTGGCGGGCGTCTCGAGGGATGCGCCGCAACGAAGCCAGCCGCCGATGCTTCACGCTGCCGTGCTGCGCGGGCCCTCTGCGGTTTCCTTCTTATCCGTCTCCTTGTCGCGAGACAGCCATGCCGGGAAGCGAAGCAGGCGATCGTTGGCGTCTTTCGGCAGCTCGACGGGCGGCGCTTCATTGGCCGGACTCGGGAGGTCCGGTACCGCCTGTCCTGCACGCACCGCATCCGCGCGCTGATCCAGTTCGCGCAACAGGGGATCGAGCACGCTGTCGATTTCGCTCGCCACCGACACCAGGAAACTATTGAGCTCGCGAGCCTCGGGCACGACGGCCGCGGCCGACTCGATCGCGCTGGAGAGACCATCGACGACAGGTGCAAACGCGCCGGCGGCTCGTTTGACTCGCGTTTTGATCGTTTCGATTTCGCTCAAGACGCGATCACGCTCCCGCCTGTTCTTCTCCTCCGAAAGGCGGGCTTCAATTTCGGCGATCTGAGCCGTCAGGGTCGTGGCTTCGGATGCGAGTGCATCGCGTCTTCCGCGCGCGCGATCAAGATCGCGGCTTAGATTGTCCAATAAGTCGTCCTTCCCGAACATGGCATTACTCCGCAGGACAGGCGTTTTGATCTGCAAGACGGCCTTGGCGCGAACCGCCAGCCTCGCCACCGACCGGATGGCCGGATCGGCCGAAACAGGCATCAACTTCGGTCGCATCATATGGGCCGCCATGGTGCCCCCCAGCCGTTCACATTAGGCGACGGCATGGTTAACAAGTGGTTAATGTCGTCTCCTCGCTGCCGTCCATTTCCGCTATACTCGCCCCGGTAGCATCACCCGGAGGCGCACCCCATGGAGCACTCAGCCAACCCCGCACCGAAGAACCTCGTCATCTGCTGTGACGGGATCGGCAACGAGATTTGGGAGAACATCTCCAACGTCCTGAAGCTCTATCGCTGCCTGCGCAAGACGGACAAGACGCGGCGCTTCACGCTCCGTGTGACGCTGTGATGTCGCCGACGACGCCGCGTTAGCGCCCGCCCTACCGCCGAAAATCAATGCTCCGCAGCACGATCCCCGGCGGCGTGCCCTCGAACTCGGTCGCGTGATACTTGCTCGCCGCGCGCGCCTCGATGCGGTCGCGGAGGCGGGTGAACTGGGCTTCGCGGTGCTCGGGGCGGGCCTGCGACCCGCGTTCGAGATCGTCCATTGCGGAGGTCGAGATCGCGCAGGGGATTTCCCTGGTGCCGTCGTGCATCGAGAACTGGATGATGCCGCGATCCTGTTCGTAGCCGATGAGACGGCCGCTGGTGAGCGTCATGGCTTACTCCTTTGATGCGGGCTGTTTCCCGAAACCTGAACGCGGTGCTGCGGCGGCGACTTCCGCCTTCGCTGAGGCTTCGGCGGGACAAGTCCGCGAGGTGTACCCCCGAGGACGCTTCAGCTATCGCCGCCGAGCCTTGCGAAATCGTCGAACAGGGCGGTCACCAGCGCGCGGTGGCGGGTGTCTTCGGCCGGCAAGCTCGCGGCGTAGAGGTTGAGGAGGTAGCGCGCCTTCACCGCAGCCTCGGGCCAGGAGGCGGCGGGCACGGTCATCAGGCGGTTCTCGAGATCGGCTTCGCGCTCGCGCAGCTGCCGGACATTGCTCTCGACCTCGGCCAGCGCACGGCGCAGGTCGGTCGCTTTCTGGGCGGCCATGCCGCGGTGCTTGTCGAGATCGACGGGGGCGTCAGTCATTGGCGACACTCGCATCGACGCGTTGCGCATCCGCAAGGTCGAGCGCGCGGATCGACAGCATCTCCATGGTGCCGACCGGGCTTTCCGCGGGCACGATGATCAGCGTGCCGACACGGCGCCAGGCCGAGAACCTCTCGCTCTCGATCGTCTCCTCGTCGGCGATCACCTGATAGGCGCCCGCGGGCAGCAGCCGATCGATGCCGTGGATGCGGAACGGATGCCTGAACGTGACGGTTTCCCGCCGCGTACGGATGGTCATGCACGCCTGCCTTCCCTGCGAGAGCGGCCCCAACCGACGCCTGCTTGCGACGACCATGCGCTCAATGCGCGGCAATAGCCAGCACTATCGTCGCCGCCGTTTGCGCGGCGTTTTAGTCCTCGCTATCGGCGCGATGCAGGCGTAGGGTCTGCCGCATCACCGCATCTTCCGCTACGGCATCGACCGGTGACTGAGGGTCACGTGCGCTCCCGCCGAGGAATCAGTCATCAGAGCACGCTCTTGGCGTGCTCGCGAAGGAGCATGCGATGTCGCGTTTGCGCGCCTCGGATTGGATCGTTCCGCCCGTCGTCGTTCCGCTGTTCCTGCTGCTTCTCGTTGGCGCGGCGGCCCTGTTCCATGGCTAGGCCGATCCGCGTGCCCTATCTCATCCTGGCGACCGGCGAATACGGCAGCGCCAACCACGGCCGCAGCGACGCCACCGTGGCGCTGCGGCTGGCGCGCAAGCTGCTGCGCGACGGCTTCATGGACGTGCGCGTCTGCACGCCGCGCGGACGCGTGCTGCAATCGGACGAACTGGACGAACTCAAGCCTGCAAAGGAGACCGATGCCATGGCCAAGGGACAGCAACGCTCCAATCGTGAAGCCAAGAAGCCGAAAAAGGACAAGGCCAAGGTGATCGCCGCGGCGCCGAGCCGCAAGGAGGCGGCCTGGCAGCCGGATTTCGGGCCGGGGAAGAAGAAGTAGGTTCTTTCGCCTCTTCCCGCGCGCGGGGAGAGGGAGCGCACCGCCTGCACGGCCATTGCCATCGTCTCTTCTCCGTCGCGCTTTTCGGCTATACTCGCCCGGGTAGCATTTCCGGGAGGGGCCGCCTGTGGACCACGAGAAGACCGAACCGAAACCCGAGCCGAAAAACCTCGTCATCTGCTGCGACGGCACCGGCAACGAGATTTCGGAGAACATCTCCAACGTCCTGAAGCTCTATCGCTGCCTGCGCAAGACCGACAAGACGCAGCCGCGGCAGATGGTGTTCTACGATCCCGGGGTCGGCACGGTGACGGAGCCGTCGACCTGGCATCGCTGGAAGGCCAACATCAACCTGGTGCTGGGGCTCGCCACCGGCTACGGGCTCGATGACAACGTGCTCTCGGCCTATTGCTTCCTGGTCGAGCATTACGCGCCGGGCGACAAGATCTATCTGTTCGGCTTCTCGCGCGGCGCCTACACCGTGCGGGTGCTGGCGGGGCTGATCCACAAGATCGGGCTGATCTCGCCGGAGCAGGCGAACCTCGCGGGCAGCGGCCTCGTCGCCTACAAGCAATATTCCGGCACCGGGCGCGGCAACGATATCGAGGATCTCAAGGACATCGACTTCGACGAGAGCGGGCCGCTGCCGAAGGACCAATTCGATCTCGCCGCCCAGTTCGCGCGCATCACCTCGACGCGCTGGCCGACCATCCACTTCATCGGCGTCTGGGACACGGTGGCGAGCGTGATCGTGCCGCGGCGCGACGCCTTCTTCCTCGCATTCAGCCTGGAGGAGCTCGCCTTCACGCTGCGCAATCCGAGCGTTCACATCTTCCGCCAGGCGATCGCGATCGACGAACGGCGCTGCATGTTCCGCCTCAAGGTATACGAGGAGCCGCAGGAGTACTGGCGCAACCGCTACATCCCCGACGAGAAGAAGGAGCCGCAGGACATTCTGCAGGTGTGGTTCGCCGGCGTGCATTGCGACGTCGGCGGCGGCTATCCGGAAGCCGAGAGCGGTGAGTCCAAATATCCGCTGCTGTGGATGATCGGGGAGGCCGCGAAGGCCGGGCTGAACTTCAACCCGCGCACGGTGAACCAGCTCGTCTGGGGCATCCAGCGCAAGAAATCGCCGTTCCAATATGTCGCGCCCGCCTACACCGGCAAGACCGGCGAGCTGCACAATTCGATGACGGCGGCTTGGCGCGTGCTGGAATATCTGCCGAAGAGCGCGAAGTACAAGGAATGGCCTGACAGGAAGGTCGTGCTCGGCTTCTACATCCCCGATTGCGAGCCGCGCGTCATCCCCGAAGGCGCGCATGTGCATGAGAGCGTGCTGAAGCGGATCGCGGTGGACCCGACCTATCGGCCGGTGAATTTGCCGAAGGTGTATGAGACGGTGCCGATGCCGGTGGAGCCGGCGACGGGCGGCGAAGCGGAGGCGGGTGAGAGCGTGACGGGGTGAGGTGCGGGCGTCGCTCTCTCAGCTCGTCATTGCGAGGAGCCCTTGCGACGAAGCAATCCAGAGTCTTTCCACGGGCGCAGTCTGGATTGCTTCGCTGCGCTCGCAATGACGGTGGTTGGGGCAACGGCGCCGCACTCCACTACCGCCGCTTTCTCCACTCGCTGCCACTTTTCATTAAAATTCTCGCCCGCGCCTTAGCTGGTTCGCATCAACTCCTCCGCATCATTCTGCACAGAGCTCGCCGCGCCGTCCGCGGAATTGGAGGAGAGTGCCAATGCATCCGCGCAAATATGCTCGCGTGAAACCCGCAGGGCTGGTGTCGCGCCAGGCCAAGATCATCACCGACCCGCGCGCGCCGGTGATCGTCTGCACGCTGATCGACTATTCGCCCGGCGGAGCCTGCGTCGATCTCGGCGGGCAGGTGAAGATCCCCGACCGGTTCGAGCTGCTGCACGTCAACACCAAGAAGCGCTGCCGCATCGCGTGGAAGCGCGGCACGCGGGTGGGCGTGGTGTTTTAAAGGCGGCGCTGAACGCGGGCGAATTCTCAACAGCGTGAATCGTAGCCCGGTAACGTCGCCGCGCACTCCGCTCGGCCCCCTCCCCCCTTGCGGGACCCGCAAGGGGGGAGGGAACGCAGTGTGCTTGTGGCGCGAGCTCTCGACCAACCAGCAGCCAGCTACTTCCGCATCCGTGCCTTCGTGCCCCCGACGATCTGCATCGCGACGCCCCCGACCCAGCCGATCAGCACGAGCCAGGTCCAGGCGAGGTGCGGGTCGAGGCGGAGCACGATGACGGCGACGGAGGCGAGTGCGGCGAGCGTGGCGCAGAGCGTGCCGGCGGCGCTCAAGAATTCCGCGGCATCGATCCGGCTGTGCGCATCGTCGAAGGGAAGCTGCGGCGTGTCGATGCCGAGATAGAAGCCGAAGATGCCGAGCAGCATCATCAGCAGCAGAAAGCCTTGCGTGGTGAGAGGCGAGATCGCCGAGCCGACATAGGCGCCGACGAACAGCCCGCACGCCGCGCCTGCCATCGCCAGGCCCACGCGCTCGAACACATGGGCAGTCTTGCGAACACGAAACCGCATGGCCGGCCTCCGTGATGCCCCGATGCGCGAAGGTTAGGCCAGTTTTGCGGGTCGTGGAAGGTGAGGAGTTTTACGGATACGTGATGTGGGTGCTGCGATGGTGAGGGAATAAAGCGCGTGCGGCGTATTCAGCGTCGTCCCTGCGAACGTAGAATCCGAAACTACAGGGAGAGGTGTGGCGACAACTTGCAGCGGCGGTTGTGATGCACGACTGCCTCCCCATCGTCATTGCGAGCGCAGCGAAGCAATCCAGAGATATACCCGCGGAGACAGTCTGGATTGCTTCGTCGCTTCCGCCTTCGCTCTTCGAGCTACGGCGGACAAGACGCTCCTCGCAATGACGGAGTATGTGGGCCTACCTTGCCCCGAACGTGGTCTTGCCGAACAGCGCCTTCTGCGTCGAGGGCTGCGAGCGCCAATATTGCGGCGGCGCTTCGACTTCGCCGCCGAGCTCGGCGGCGGCGTGCCAGCCCCAGCGCGGGTCGTAGAGCAGGCCGCGGGCGAGCGCGACCATGTCGGCCTTGCCGGACGTGACGATCTCCTCGGCGTGCTTGCCTTCGGTGATCAGGCCGACGGCGATGGTCGGCAGGCCGGTCTCGCGCCTGATGCTATCTGCGAACTGCACCTGATAGCCCGGCCCGAGCGGAATCTTCTGCAGCGGCGAGACGCCGCCGGAGGAGGCGTCGATCCAGTCGACGCCGCGCGCCTTCAACGCGTTGGCGAATTCGATGGTCTGCGCCAGGTCCCAGCCACCCTCGACCCAGTCGGTCGACGACACCCGCATGCCGACCGGCTTGTCGCCGGGGAAGGCCGCGCGCACCGCGTCGAACACCTCGAGCGGGAAGCGCATGCGGTTCGCGAGCGAGCCGCCATATTCATCCGTGCGCCGGTTCGAGATCGGCGACAGGAACTGATGCAGCAGATAGCCGTGCGCGCCGTGCACCTCGATGGCGTCGATGCCGAGCCGCGCCGCGCGCCTGGTCGAATCGACGAAGGCCTCGCGGATGCGCTTCAGGCCCGCGGCATCCAGCGCCAGCGGCGCGGCCTCGCCTTCCTTGTGCGGGATCGCCGACGGCGCCACCGTCTGCCAGCCGCCCTCACTCTGCGGGATCAGCTGGCCACCGTCCCAGGGCCGCGCGCTCGATGCCTTGCGGCCCGCATGCGCGATCTGCATCGCGATCGCCGTCGAGGAATGCTTGCGCACCGAGGTGAGGATCTGCTTCAGCGCGGCCTCGCAGGCGTCGCTGTAGAGCCCGAGACAGCCCGGCGTGATGCGGCCGATCGCCTCGACATGGGTCGCCTCGATGCAGAACATCGACGCGCCCGACAGTGCCAGATTGTTGATGTGGGTGAAGTGCCAGTCGGTGGCGACGCCGTCGTCGGCCGAATATTGGCACATCGGCGACACGACGAGGCGGTTCTTCAGCGTCAGGCCGCGCAGCTTGATCGGGGAAAACAGGGCGCTCATGCGGGGAGTTCCGGGGATGGAGGGATGGAAGCAATTGCATGAAGTTTAGTCAGCCGATCGCAAATTGCCAGCCGCGCGGAAGGCATGCCCGCCCAAAGCGCCATGCATTGCGCGCGTCATATGATCACGGGAACGGCCCGCTAGCGCTGGAAAACCCCGAGCCGCAGCCTGCCGATGCGGCTTTTGTCCCTGCGCCCGATCGTGATGGTGGCGTGGGCGGCGAACTCGATCGAATAGCGGCCGTCCTCCATTTTGCTCAGGCTGCCGAGCTCGCCGAGCTTCTCGGCGAGCGACTTGTCGTCCTGGACGAACAGACGGTAGTCGTTGAGATCGTAGCTGCGCGGCCCGCGCCATTTGACCGTCGGAAAATAGGTGCGCATGTCGCCGTCGGTCTTGACGACGACCGTGCGGCCGGTTGCCACGCGAAACAGGTCCGGCGTTGCGATCAGCCGCGCGCGATTGCCTTCGACCGCATAGATGTTCAGCGTCATGATGTGACGCTCGGTGCGGAAGGACACCGCGACGTAGCGTGAATCGGGCGACCATTCCGCGTAATAGGCGTCCGACGCGGTGTCGAGATTGTCATCCTCGCTGATGCCGTCCAGCGTCGCCAGCCGGCGATGCCTGGGCTCGGCCATCAGATAGGCGTGAAACTTGTCATGCGCGCCTTCGCCCTCGCCATGAACGGCGATGGCGAGCCGCTTGTTCGGCGCCCACCCGCCCGCGATGATGCCGTACTCGCCCTTCGCATAGGTGTGCTCGGCCGTGGCGTACGCCCGCGGCGATGCGGCGAGCATGATGAAGAGAGCGGCGGCGATGGCGCGGCGGAGGTGCATGAGGCTTGGTCGTGGCGGCCGGCAGCCGCGTTCAACGACGGCCTTACTCCACCAGCGTGAACTGCAGCAGCAGGGTGCGCTGGAGCATCGAGAAATTGTCGTCCGACACCAGCGTCAGCACGGTCTCGCCCTCGGCCGTGACGTGCGCGTCGATGCCTTCCATGTTGTCGACCTCGTGGCCGAGATCGGCCTCGAACAGCACGGGCCCGTCGACCAGCGCGCCCGGTGCGATCGACTTCAGCGGAATCGAGCGGATGCGGATGTTGATGCCGGTGAACCAGGAGAATTTGCGCTCGAGGATGAGCAGCTCGCCCGAGGGCAGCAGCACGGCGTCGCTGATGAACTGCTTGTCGGTGCGCTTGATGCTGAACTGGCCGGGCGTGGGCCCGCCGATCAGAAAGCCGATCAGATTGCCGTCGGCATCGAAGCCGCCTTCCGACAAGGCGATCAGCGTGCCTCCGAGCGGCTGGCCCTTGATGTCCCTGGGCACGAACACCAGCGCCTCCAGCCCCTTGTTGTTGGGCAGCTTGCGCACAGCCGGCGGCGTCGGCAGCACCTCGCCGCGGGCGCGCGTGCCGCCCTTGGCGAAGTCGAAGCGCATGATCTGGTTGACGCGCTCGAGCCCGACATAGACGAGGTTGCCGTCGCGCGCGAGCGACTCGGTATCGTACCAGAAGCGCCTGTCGGTGATCGGACGCCCCTCGGTATTGAGCATCGGCGCGGCCTCGACATCGTCGAGCGCGGTCATCTTGCCGCCGGCATAGCGGATGCTGCCGGTGAACCAGGTGCCCTGGTCGGACAGCGCGAGGAAGCGCTCGCCCTTGGCATCGAGGAAGCGGAAGCCGGACAGGCCGCCAAAGCCGCGATGTGCGGAGGTCAGCACCAGGCCGCTGCGATATTGCAGCGAGCCGAAGCGGGTGCGCGAACGGTCGCGCGGCTCGAAGAACGGGATCTGCCGCGCATTGACCTCGATGCCGACAGGCGCGGTGACGGCGTGCTCGACCTGCGCGGCGCGCGGCGGCGGCTCGGTCGTGATCTGCGCCTGCGCGAGGCGGGAGACTGCGAGAGTGGAAAATCCCGCCGCCGCGTGGCTGATGAAGCTGCGGCGGGACGATAGCGTGCTCACGAATGCAATTTGCGTCGCGGGCGACCGGCCGGCTGGGTTGGCGCTGTGTTGGTCTCGCTGAAAAGCTCGGCGAGCTTTTCGGTGATGGCGCCGCCGAGCTCCTCGGCGTCCACGATCGTCACGGCGCGGCGGTAGTAGCGCGTCACGTCGTGGCCGATGCCGATCGCGATCAGCTCGACCGGCGAGCGGGTCTCGATCTCCTCGATGATGTGGCGCAGATGCCGCTCGAGATAGTTGCCGGGATTGACCGACAGCGTGGAATCGTCGACCGGCGCACCGTCCGAGATCATCATCAGGATCTTGCGCTGCTCGGGCCGGCCGAGCAGGCGCTTGTGCGCCCAATCGAGCGCCTCGCCGTCGATGTTCTCCTTCAGCAGACCCTCGCGCATCATCAGGCCGAGGTTCTTGCGCGCACGGCGCCAAGGGGCGTCGGCGGATTTGTAGATGATGTGGCGGAGATCGTTGAGACGGCCGGGATTGGCCGGCTTGCCGGCGGCAAGCCACGCCTCACGCGATTGCCCGCCCTTCCAGGCGCGCGTGGTGAAGCCCAGAATCTCGACCTTGACGCCGCAACGCTCCAGCGTGCGCGCGAGAATGTCGGCGCAGGTGGCGGCGACCGTGATCGGGCGGCCGCGCATCGAGCCGGAATTGTCGAGCAGCAGCGTCACGACCGTATCGCGGAACGTCGCCTCCTTCTCGTGCATGAAGGACAGCGGGTGATAGGGATCGGTGACCACGCGCGACAGGCGCGCGGGATCGAGGATGCCCTCTTCGAGATCGAACTCCCAGGCGCGATTCTGCTGCGCCATCAGGCGGCGCTGCAGCCGGTTGGCCAGGCGGGCGACGATGCCCTGCAAATGCGCGAGCTGCTTGTCGAGATAGGCGCGCAGGCGCTCCAGCTCGTCATGGTCGCAGAGATCTTCGGCGGCGATGACCTCGTCGAATTTCGGCGCGAAGGCGTGATATTCCGGCCCCCGCGGCTCGTTCTTGCCGTGCGCGTTCGGACGCGTCGCCTCGCCCGGCGTCTCGTCATCGCCGAGCTCGCCGTCGTCGAAGGTGTCGGAGGTCGAGGCCTGCGCGCTTTCCATCGCGCTCTCGCTCATCTCCTCGCTGGAGGCCTGCGCCTGGTCGGCGCTCATCTCCTGCGCGGCGTCGGAATCGGGCGAGCCCTCGGCGCCGGACTGATCGTTGTCGCCGTCCTGGTTCTCGTCGTTGTCTTCGTTGTCCTCACTGTCGGCGCTGCGCTCGTCGCCGAGCTCGAGCGCGGTCAGGAGGTCATGCACGGCGTCGCCGAACTTGGTCTGGTCCTCGACCACGCCGTCGAGCCGGTCGAGCCGCCTGCCGATCTTGTCTTCGAGGATGGGACGCCAGAGATCGACCATCTTCTTGGCGGCGGCGGGCGGTGCGAGGCCCGTCAGGCGCTCGCGCACCAGCATCGCCAGCGCATCGGCCAGCGGCGCGTCAGCGCGGTCGGTGATCTCGTCGAACTTGCCGCGATGGAAATGGTCGTCGAGCATCGCGGTGAGGTTTTTCGCAACGCCCGCCATGCGGCGCGCGCCGATCGCCTCGACGCGAGCCTGCTCGACCGCCTCGAACACGCCGCGTGCCTGCGGATTGCCGGGCATCAGCTTGCGATGCACTTTCGGATCATGGCACGCGATCTTAAGCGCGATAGAGTCCGCGTGGCCGCGCACGATCGCAGCATCGCGCTTGGTCATCTTTCGCGCGGGCTCGGGCAAACGTGCTTTGCCCGGCGCAAGGCCCGGGCGCTCGGCCGCGAAGCTGACGTCGAGCTCGGGCGACTTGGCGATCGCCTTGAGGCAGGAGGCCACCGAGCGCTTGAACGGCTCGGTCGGCGCTTCCTTCGTATTACGGAATTTGGAGTTGGATGATGATGTGCTCATAGCGACTTCGTAAACGAATGGCGCGTCACGCCGCCGGGATAGCCCTTGAGGGTGCCGAATTCCTCGTACCCGCAGGAACGATAGAAGCCCGGCGCCTGGAAACTCATCGTGTCGACATGGGCCTGGACCGCGCCCTGCCGTCGTGCCTCGTCCTCGATCGCCGCGATCAGCTTCGTGCCGAAACCCTTGCCGCGCTGCTTCTGGTCGATCCAGAAATACTGGACGAACAGAACCGTGGCCCAGAGGTGCCCGACGACGCCGCCGACGATCTTGCGGCCGTCCTTCAACGAGACCGCGATGCTCTTGGACTTCTGCTTCCCAAACTGCTCGTCGTTATAAGCGCCGAGCCCGGCGAGCACAGCCTTCTTGGTGGTCCCAATGGTGCGCTCGACGGTGATGGTCGGCATGGCCTAGCTGAGCGCCACGTTGACTGCCGATTCCGGCAGCTCCGCGTTGAAGCAGCGCTGATAGAACTCGGCGACCAGGGGACGCTCGAGCTCGTCGCACTTGTTGAGGAAGGTGACGCGGAAGGCGAAGCCGATATCGCCGAAGATGTCGGAGTTTTCCGCCCAGGTGATCACCGTGCGCGGGCTCATCACCGTCGACAGATCGCCATTGGCGAAGGCGTTACGGGTGAGATCGGCGAGGCGCACCATCTTGTTGACGATGTCGCGGCCTTCCTGGGTGCGATAATGCTTGGCCTTGGCCAGCACGATCTCGACTTCCTCGTCGTGGCTGAGGTAGTTCAGCGTGGTGACGATCGACCAGCGGTCCATCTGGCCCTGGTTGATCTGCTGGGTGCCGTGATAGAGGCCCGAAGTGTCGCCGAGACCGACCGTGTTGGCGGTCGCGAAAAGGCGGAACGCCGGGTGCGGCTTGATCACCTTGTTCTGGTCGAGTAGCGTCAGGCGGCCGGAGACTTCGAGCACGCGCTGGATCACGAACATCACGTCCGGGCGGCCGGCATCGTATTCGTCGAACACCAGCGCGACGTTGTTCTGCAGCGCCCAGGGCAGGATGCCGTCACGGAATTCGGTGACCTGCTTGCCGTCGCGGACCACGATCGAGTCCTTGCCGACGAGGTCGATACGGCTGATGTGGCTGTCGAGGTTGACGCGCACGCAGGGCCAGTTCAGGCGGGCGGCGACCTGCTCGATATGGGTGGATTTACCGGTGCCGTGATAGCCGGTCACCATGACGCGGCGGTTGCGCGCGAAGCCGGCGAGAATGGCGAGCGTGGTGGCGCGGTCGAAGCGGTAATCGGCGTCGACTTCGGGCACATGAGGATCGACTTCGGAATAGGCCGGCACTTCGAGATCGCTGTCGATCCCGAACACCTGGCGGACCGACACCTTCATGTCGGGCAGACCGGAAACTTCCTCAACTTTTGACATGGCGGCGGTCGTCATCAATCCTCCGAGGCCCCGGGCGATCCCGAGACCAGTTATTGCACGTTGGCTGCGGCTGGGTGCATCTGCGAACCTATCAGAGAGACGTGGCCGGCAGAAGCCCGCCCCTCAATCAAAGTTCCGTTGTCTTTTCATTTAGATAGGTGAGGAACGCAGTTTTTGGAGGGCTGCGTTGCGAATCACGCTCGAATTTCGGGCGGGATGGGCCGTCTGCCCAAGCGAATGGCACTTTTCCCGGCCGACCTTACTTATGTAGGGTCTGAACCCGAAAGCCCCAGCCCGCCACAGAGACGACGTGACGACCTTTCTCGATCCCCTCATCACCTTCGTCTCAGTCCATGTGTGGCTGGCCTACCTGACCCTGTTCCTGGCGGCGCTGCTCGAAGCCGTGCCGGTGGTGGGGTCGGTGATCCCCGGGTCGACCATCATCCTGGCCTTGAGCGCCCTGGTTCCCGGCGGCGAGTTGAAGCTGCAATGGGTGCTGCTGGCCGCCGCGCTCGGCGCCGTGCTGGGCGACGGCTTGGCCTACTTGATCGGGCACCGGCGGCAGCGCGAGATCCTCAACACCTGGCCGCTGACCAACTATCCCCGCGTGGTCGCCGAGAGCGAAAGCTTCTTCCACCGCTTCGGTACCTGGGCCGTGTTCTTCGCCCGCTTCGTGCCCCCGATCCGCGCCTTCGTGCCGGTGACGGCCGGCGCGCTCGGAATGGCGCCGGCGAAGTTCTATGCGGTGAACATCCCGGCGATCCTGGTCTGGGCGCCTGCCCATGTGCTGCCGGGCGTGCTGGCGGTGTCCGCCCTCCACCAATATTTCGGCGTGCCGCACCATGGGCATTCGTTCAAGCACATCTGGATTTTGACGGTGGTCGTGGTTGCGATCGTGCTGGGTGTGGCGGTCTGGATCTATCGCCGGCGGAACGGCGGCGGTGTCGCGACGGCGAAGCGGCCAGCCTGAGCCGATGCATCCGGGCATTCCGCCCTCATCCTGAGGAGCCCGCGAAGCGGGCGTCTCGAAGGATGGCCGCAGGCGAGAGCCGGGCCTGCATGGTTCGAGACGCGCGTTCCGCGCTCCTCACCATGAGGGTCTTAGATCAGCCCCTGGAATCTCCGCCCCCCGCCCTTCTTCCCGGCGCGGGTCCGACATACCTCGCCCTCGGCCTAATCAACTTGCCGAACTGCAACTGCTCGCTGGCGTGGGCGATCCAGCCGACGCTGCGGGCCATGGCGAACACAGCGAGCTCACTGCCGGCCGGCAGGCGCAGCGCGTGCACGAGCACGGCCAGCGCGTAGTCGATGTTGACGAGCTCGCCGGTCGCCTCGATGATCCGCTCCGGCACTTCTTTCGTGAATTTTCGCGGTGCGCCGGCGCGGGAGAGTGCGTTCAGCAGCGATTGCGCGCGGGGATCGCCGCGCTTGTAGACACCGTGGCCGAAGCCGGCGAAACGCTCGCCGAGCGCGACGCGTTCGCGCACCATGGGAGCCACATCGCGATCGATCAGCGTCTTGACGAGCTGCGATGCCAGCACGCCGGCGCCGCCATGCTTGGGGCCTTTCAGCGCCGCAAGGCCCGCGATGACGGAGTCGTAGAGGTTGAGGCCGGTCGAGGCCGCGCAGCGCGCGGTGAAGGTCGAGGCGTTCAGCTCGTGATCGGCGAGCAGAACGAGCGCGCGGCGGATCAGATCGGGCGCGTGCTTGTTGTCCGCCGCCCAGGCTCTCGCGATCTGCTGGTGCAGCGGCTCAGGTGACGGCTCGGCGTTGAGCATGGTCGCGACCAGCAGCCGGACGATCCGCCCGCCGACCATCGCGCGGCCATCGGGCGCGCGGGTGAAGGCGCGAGCATCCGCGCAGGTCGCCAGCGCGAGCACCGCAATGGCACGGTCGATCGGCGCAGCGCGGCGCGCGGCCTGCGCGATCGCGCGCATTTCCTCGGAGATCTCAGGCAGATTGTCCGGCGCGAAGGGATCAACGTCGGAGACGTCCCACAGCAGCGTCGCGGTGTGCTCCAGCGTGTCGTTCTCGGCGAGAACGACACAGTTCACGCCGCGATAGATCGCGCCCTCCTCGGTGATGGTCGAGATCTCCGTGTCCATCACCGGCAGGTCGGCATCGAAACTGCGCAAGCCGCGCGGCTCGGGCGACGGCACCCGGCGCTCCTTGAGCGCGCGGACGTCCTCGGCGCGGTAGCGGTTCTTCCGCGAGTCCGGCGTCGGCTCGGAGCGGATCAGGCCGCGGCTGACATAGGCGTAGAGGGTGGCCGGCGAGATCGCGAGCTCGGCGGCAGCTTCCCGGGCGGAGAGGTAGAGCTCGCCAGAATTTTTCATATTGATTTATGTAATCAAGATTGATCAATCTGTCGAGAGGCCCGATTTTCCCTCGGTGCAGTGCAAAAAGGGAGATTTGGGCCATGAACATCCACCTCACCAAAAGCCAGATCGGGCTGGACGGCGTTCCCGCGGCCGAGACCGTGCTGAGCCATGTCGATGGCGAGCGCGGCGAGCTGATCATCGCCGGCGAGCATGTCGGACGCCTCGCCGCCAAATCGAGCTTCGAGGGCGTCACCGCCCGGCTCTGGAACGGCGCCAGCAAGACCAGCCTGAGCGACGCCAATGTGCGCTCACACCTGGGCTCGGCGCGCGAGCGCGCCTTCGCCCGGCTGGACGAGTTGCTGCCGGCAACGCGCGGCATGGGCATCGTCGACGGGTTCCGCGCGGCGGTCGCGGGCCTTCGCGCCGAGCATGGCCTCGCGCATGAGGCGACCATCGTCGGCGCGTTTCCGGTGATCGCGGGTGCGCTGGTCCGCCGGGCCAAAGGGCTCGAGCCGATCGCGCCCGATCCGAATGTCAGCCACGCCGCGGATACGCTGCGCATGCTGCATGGCCGCGTCCCCGCGGCACGCGAGGTGACCGCGCTCGACGCCTATCTCGTCACCGCCAGCGACCACGGCATGAACGCCTCGACCTTCACCGCGCGCGTCGTCGCCTCGACGCAAGCCGATCTGTTCGCGGCCGTCACCGCCGGCTATTGCGCGCTCACCGGACCGCTGCATGGCGGCGCGCCGGAGCCGGTGCTGGAAATGCTGGACGCGATCGGCTCGCGCGAGCGCATCCAGCCCTGGGTGGATGCGGCGCTTGCCCGCGGCGAGCGGATGATGGGCTTTGGGCATCGCGTCTACCGCGTCCGCGATCCGCGCGCCGACGTGCTCAAGACCGCGGTCGAGGCGCTGGCGTCCAACGGCACCGATCTGCCGTTCGCCGGCGAGGTCGAGGCCTATATCCGCAGCGCGCTGCGCAAGAAGAATCCGGAGCGGCCGCTGGAGACGAATGTGGAGTTCTTCACCGCGATCCTGCTCGATGCGCTGGCCATTCCACGGCAGGCATTCACGCCGATCTTCGCGGTGGCGCGAGCTGCGGGGTGGACCGCGCATGCGCGCGAGCAGCAGCGGACGGGACGGCTGATCCGGCCGAGTTCGTCATATGTGGGGGCAATGCCGGAGGCGTCATGAAGTAGCCCGGATGGAGCGAAGCGAAATCCGGGGTCTTTCGCGCACGACGACCAATTTCCCGGATGACGCTTGCGCTCCATCCGGGCTACGGGACGGCGGGTGTGCCGCCGTCCCGAACGGCCTTACCCGTACACAAACGCCTTGTCGTCGAGATCGGTCTTCGGGATCTCGTCCTTCTCGGTCCAGTAATCCTGGCTGTGCTGCCATTCCGGCTTGTCGCCGCGCTTGGGCAGCAGGTTCATGTTGCGCATGATGTAGCCGGGATTGAAGTTCTCCGGATCGATCCAGGGCAGGATCGGCATGTTGTGGTCCTCGGGCCGCAAGGCCACCTCGACCTTCTTGCTCCCCTTCGCCTTCATATGTCCGAGCAGGCGGCAGACGAAATCGGCGACGAGGTCGACGCGCAGCGTCCAGCTCGCGCGGAAATAGCCGAACACCCAGACCAGGTTCGGCACGCCCGTGAACATCATGCCGCGATAGGTGACGGTATCGCCGAAGGCGAGCGGCTTGCCGTCGATCTCGAAGGCGATGTCGCCGAGCGCCGAGAGGTGGAAGCCGGTCGCGGTGACGACGACATCAGCCTCCAGCAGCTTGCCCGATTTGAGCTGGATGCCGTTCTCGACGAAGCATTCGATCTCGTCGGTCACGACCGAAGCCTTGCCGCTGGCGATGCCCTTGAACAAATCGGCATCCGGCACGAAGGCGATGCGCTGACGCCACGGCCGGTAGGTCGGCGTGAAATGCGTCTCGACATCATAGTCCGGACCGAGCACCGCGCTGATCTGGCCGATCAGCTCCTTCTTCACCTGCTCCGGCTTGGACAGACAGAGCTTTGTGAACGCATCCTGCTCGAACAGGATTTTGCGCCGGACGATCTCGTGGATCCAGGTCTCGTCGACCTGAAGCCGGCGCAATTCTTCTGCGATCTCGATCGCGTTGCGCCCCAGCCGGAAATAGGTCGGCGACCGCTGCAGCATGGTGACATGCGCGCAACTGTCCGCGATGTTCGGCACCAGAGTCGCTGCGGTTGCGCCCGAGCCGATCACCACGACCTTCTTGCCCGCGAGATCGATATCCTCGGGCCATGTCTGCGGATGGACGATGCGGCCCTTGAAGCGATCGGTGCCCTTCCATTCCGGCGTATAGCCTTCCGAATGGCGGTAATAGCCCTGGCACATCCAGAGGAAGTTCGCGGTGAAGGTCCTGGCCTCGCCGGTGTCGGTCGTCACCGCTTCGATGGTCCAGAGATTCTGCTCGCTCGACCAGCTCGCCGAATTGATCTTGTGCTTGTAGCGGATGTGACGGGCGATGTCGTTGTCGTCGATCACCTCGTTCATGTAGGAGAGAATTTCCTCGGCGGTCGCGATCGGCGGGCCCACCCAGGGCTTGAAGCTGTAGCCGAAGGTGTGGAGATCGCTGTCCGAGCGAATGCCGGGATAGCGATGCGTCGACCAGGTGCCGCCGAATGTCGCCTGCGTCTCCAGGATCACGTAGCTGGTGCCCGGAAGCTGCTTGTTGATGTGATAGGCGCTGCCGATGCCGGAGATGCCGGCGCCGACGATCAGCACGTCGAAATGTTCCGAAGCTTGCTTGGTGGTGGCGTGACTGCGAACAGCGACATTCATTGTTGCTTCTTGCCTTGCTTGTTTTTGTGGCCGCCCTTGATGGGCGACGCGTTTCCTCCGCAACGGGCATGGTCGCCCATCGCGCTTCCGCTTTAAAATGACATAGATCAATTCGCGATCAAAGCGCCGCGCCCCAGCTTCGCGCGGTCTGCAGGATCCAGTCGCGATAGAGCGTGAGCGGCGTGACACCGGTCAAGCCGCCGCAGCCGGCGGCGCCATTCGGTCCCGTCGACCAACTGATGACACCGACGAGCACGGAGCCGCTGGGCTTGTCCTCGAATACGGGACCGCCGGAATCGCCGGTGCAGGCGCCGATTCCGTCGCGAACACCGTTGGTTACGGGGTCGACGAGGCGGATCTGAAGCGTGCCGGGCTGGCCGGTAGCGACGAGGCCCGCAACGCGAATCGTGCCGCCGCTCTTGCCGTCGCCGCGCACAGTGACGCCGATACCGGCGATGACGAAGCGGCTGCCAACTTGAATCGGAATACTCGGCATGCCGAGCGGTACTGTCGATTTTCCCTTCAGTGGAATTTCCAGTTGCAGCAATGCCACGTCTGCAGTGGCACGATGTGCCTGCATGGCCTGCATGTTGAAGTTCGGATGGATCGCGACGGTGCGAACATTCAGCAATTGCGGTGCGCCGTCGGCGCCGCGATCGACGATCTTGTAGTCGGCGCCGGGCTGCACGCAGTGGGCGACCGTCAGCACAAGCTTCGGCGCGATCAGGGTGCCGGTGCAGAAATTTCCACGCGAGCCGACGATGGTGACGATGGCGCGCGCGACGCCATCGGCCTGCGGCGTGCCGCCGCCGACAATGGCGTAAGCGGGCGCCGCGAGCAGCAGCGCGGCGGTGACGAGAGTTGCAAGCTTCTTCATGGGAACACGCTTCGGCATCGGCGGGATTGCTTCGCACTGGCTCTTGCCGATAGCGCATGCTAGCCCTCTTGGAAAGGAATTGACGAGGGCAGGATCGTGACGATCGAGGCGGTGATCTTTGATTTTGGCGGCGTGCTGACGAGCTCGCCGTTCGAGGCGTTCAAGCGGTACGAGACCGAGCGCGGCCTGCCGGCCGACATCATCCGGCGCACCAATGCCGCCAACCATCTGGAGAACGCCTGGGCGAAGTTCGAGCGCGCCGAGGTCGACATCGAGACATTCGACAAATTGTTCGCGGAGGAATCCCGCGCGCTCGGCGCGGAAGTGCGCGGCCGCGACGTGCTGCCGCTGCTGCAGGGCGATTTGCGCCCTGCAATGGTCGAGGCCCTGAAGCGCATCAAGGCGCAATTCAAGACCGGCTGCATCACCAACAATCTGCCGGCCAACGCGATCGGCAGCATGACCGGGCGTTCGCTCTACGTCGCCGAGGTGATGGTGCTGTTCGACCACGTCATCGAATCCGCAAAGATCGGCCTGCGCAAGCCGGACCCGCGCATCTACAGGCTGATGGTGGAGACACTGAAGGTCGATCCGAACAACTGCGTCTATCTCGACGATCTCGGCGTCAACCTGAAGCCGGCGCGCGAGATGGGCATGACCACGATCAGGGTCGCCAGCGGCGCGCAGGCGATCGCCGAGCTCGAAAAGGCGACGGGGTTGAAGCTCGGATAGTGAACTCGTCATTGCGAGGAGCGAAGCGACGAAGCAATCCAGAGTCTTTCCGCGGCGGGACTCTGGATTGCTTCCGCCTTCGCCAGAGGCTTCGGCGGACAAGTCGCTGCGCTCGCAATGACGACGTGGAGCGATCGCGCCTGGTAACCAGGCCTACTCCGCCCCGGCCGCGATCCGCTCCGGAAACGCCGCCGCCAGCGCGGCGCGGTCGGGCTTCAGCACGCCGCGCTCGGTGATGAGCCCCGTGACGAGCCGCGCCGGCGTCACGTCGAAGGCGTAGTTCGCGACCGGCGAGCCCTCGGGCACGATGCGCACCGTCTCCAGCCTGCCATCAGCGGTGCGGCCGGTCATGTCGGTGACTTCAGTGCCGCTGCGCTGCTCGATCGGAATGTCGCGGATGCCGTCATCGACGGCGAAGTCGATCGTCGGCGAGGGCAGCGCGACGTAGAACGGCACGTTGTTGTCGTGCGCGGCGAGCGCCTTCAGGTAAGTACCGATCTTGTTGCAGACATCGCCATTGGCGGCGACGCGGTCGGTGCCGACGATGGCGAGATCGACCATGCCGTGCTGCATCAGGTGCCCGCCGGTATTGTCGGGGATCACGGTGTGCGGCACGCCGTGATGGCCGAGTTCCCACGCCGTTAGCGAGGCACCCTGGTTGCGCGGGCGGGTCTCGTCGACCCAGACATGGATCTTGATGCCGCGCTCATGCGCGAGATAGATCGGCGCGGTCGCGGTGCCCCAGTCGACGGTGGCGAGCCAGCCGGCGTTGCAATGCGTCAGCACGTTGACCGTCTCGCCCGGCTTCTTCTTGGCCACGATCGCCTCGATCAGCGCAAAACCGTTGGCGGCGATGCCACGGTTGATCTCGACGTCCTGCTCGACGATCTCGTCGGCGCGGGCATAGGCGGCTTCCGCCCGCTCGACCGGATCGATCGGCGCAAGCGTCGCGCGCATCTCGTCGAGCGCCCATTTCAGATTGATCGCGGTCGGCCGCGCCACGACCAGCGTGTCATAGGCGCGCTTCAGGCCGGCATCCGAGGCGTCCTCGCGCATCGCCAGCGCCATGCCGTAGGCCGCGGTGGCACCGATCAGCGGCGCGCCGCGCACCAGCATGTCGCGGATCGCGACCGCCGCATCCTCGCACGAGGTCAGCTTCGCCACGACGAACTCGTGCGGCAGCCGGCGCTGGTCGATCGCGCCGACCGACCAGCCGTCGCGCTCGCGCCAGATACTACGGAAATGCTTGCCGTCGACCTTCATGGCGTTCTGCCTTTTCGTTCTTCTTGCGTCTCAGCCGCGCAGGATGCGCCCGGCCACCGCATCGAGCTTCTTCAGCAGCTCGGGATCGCGCGCCTCGGGCGCGGTGATCAGCGCGGTGTCGAGTGCACGGTCCGAACCGATCGGGCACGGCTCGTGCTCGCGCGGAAAATCCTTGGCCAGCCGCGCCACCAGCGCCTTGGCCTTGTCGGCATTCGAGGTCAGAACGCGAATGATGTCCTGCACGGTGACGGCATCATGATCCGGATGCCAGCAGTCGAAGTCGGTCACCATCGCGACGGTCGCGTAGCAGATCTCGGCCTCGCGGGCGAGTTTCGCTTCGGGCATGTTGGTCATGCCGATCACGGAATAGCCCAGCGTCTTGTAGGTCATGCTCTCCGCATAGGTGGAGAATTGCGGCCCCTCCATGCAGACATAGGTGCCGCCGCGCGCGATCGCGAGACCTTCGGCTTCGGCGGCCGCGGCAAGATGGATTCGCAGTCGCGGCGAGACCGGATGCGCCATCGACACATGCGCCACGCAGCCCCGGCCGAAGAACGAGCTCTCGCGCTTGTGGGTGCGGTCGACGAATTGATCGACGAGGACGAAGGTGCCGGGCGGCAGTTCCTCCTTGAACGAGCCGCAGGCCGACAGCGAGATCAGATCGGTGACGCCGGCGCGCTTCAACACGTCGATATTGGCGCGGTAGTTGATGTCGGAGGGCGACAGACGGTGCCCCTTGTCGTGCCGCGGCAGAAACACGATCGGCAGGCCGACGATGGTGCCGCGCCTTAGGGGAGCCGACGGCTCGCCCCAGGGGCTCTTGATCACCTCTTCGTGCGCGCCCTCGAGACCCGGCAGGTCATAGATGCCCGAGCCGCCGATGATGCCCAATACCGCCTGCGTCATGCCTGCTCCACCCTGTCCGCTACCTGCGACATGGTTAAGCTATGCCAGTTTTGCGGCGGTTTTGGAACTGGGTGGCACGCCCGATCGGCGTCATTGCGAGGAGCGCAGCGACGAAGCAATCCAGGCTGCCGCTGCGGAGGCAGCCTGGATTGCTTCGCTTCGCTCGCAATGACGGAAGAGAGGCCCGGCTTAAGCCGCGTTCGCCGGCTGCAACTGGGTCGAGACCATCCGTTCCAGCGTTTCGACGGACTGGAAATTCTCCGGCGTGATCTCGGATTGGGGAATCGTGAAGTCGAACTCGGCTTCGACGCCGAGCATGAGGTTGACCATGTCCATCGAGGTCAGGCCGGCATCGACGAGCTTGGTCTGCGGCATGACATCGGCGGTGAGCGAGTTCTGTTCGAGGATGCCCTTCACCAGCTTGATGATGCGATCGCGCACGTCGGTGTCGAAGGCCTGCATGGTTAAATTCCCATCTGTCTATAAAGGTCGGACCCGTCGCCCGCTACGATGGGCACGACGGACCGATCCCACAATGGGCGCGATCATTACTTCACGCTTCTTAGTAAACGATGACTCAGATTGTAGGAAATCCGGGCTTCTTCCAGATTCCTAACGCGGTCGTCGAAATCCGGAGGACCCGAACAACCGGACCTTAACTGTTCATTCGGAATTGGGCTTTGTTTACCCTCTATTTCATCGACGAATTTGAATTAAATCCGTAGCCTCATCTCACAAGTAAAGATGGTCGGAGGATCGCTTTCAAACGGCATCGCGAATGATGACCGGCGATCCTGAACGACGAACCGGAGGCGGACGAGTATGAACGTGCGTGAAGCGGTCCTCACTGTCGACGAAACGCAAACGAGCTTCCTCGAAGAGGGTCCGTCCCTGATCGAGCGCGCCGCGCGAACTGCTGCTGCGGCCGCGGCAGATGCAGATGGTGTCGATCGTGACGCCCGCTTCCCCCACAAGGCTTTCGACGTCGCACGCGAGCAGAAGCTGCTCGGTGTCATGATCCCCGCCGAGTTCGGCGGCCTCAACGCCTCGATCCACGACGTCACCGACATCTGCTACACGCTCGGGCGCGCCTGCGCCTCGACCGCGATGATCTACGCGATGCACACAACGAAGGTCGCCTGCGTCGTCAGGCACGGCCACGGCATCCCGTGGATGGAAACCATGATGCGCCGGGTCGCGCGCGACCAGTGGCTGCTCGCCTCCTCCACCACCGAAGGTCAGAACGGCGGCAACATCCGCGCCAGCGCGGCTGCGGTCGACCACGCCGGCGACACCGTCTCGCTGATGCGCGATGCCACCGTGATTTCCTACGGCGCCGAGGCCGACGGCCTCGTCACCATCGCCCGCCGCGCCACCGACGCCGCCGCCTCCGACCAGGTGCTGCTGGCGCTCGCCAAGGACGATTACTCGCTGAAGCGGACGCTGGGCTGGGAAACGCTCGGCATGCGTGGCACCTGCTCGACCGGCTTCGAGCTGAAGGTCGACTGCCCCGCCGACCGTGTCTTCCCCGAATCCTATGACAAGATCCACGCCCAGACCATGACGCCGTTCGCGCATCTGTGCTGGTCCTCGGCCTGGGCCGGTATCGCCGCCGCAGCCGTGACGCGTGCGCAGGCCTTCATCCGCAAGGCGGCCCGCTCGTCCGGCGGCCAGATGCCGCCGGCCGCCGCGCATTTCACCGCCGCCAAAATGTCGCTGGCAAAACTGCGCGCGCTGATCGCCGCCAATATCGACGCGTTTGCCCGCGCCGAGCATGACGAGCGCGCATTGAGCTCGCTGGACTTCCAGTCCTCGATCACCCTTCTCAAGGTGCAGGCCTCCGAGCTCGCGGTCGAGACCGTGATGCATGCGATGCGCACCGCCGGCCTGTCAGGCTACCGCAACGACGGCGAGTTCACCATGGGCCGCCATCTGCGCGACGTGCTGTCGTCGCCGATCATGATCAACAACGACCGCATTCTGGCCAACGCCGCCACCTCGACGCTGATGAGCGGCGTGCCGACGAGCCTTCGTGACTAAACCAACAAGAACAATTTTCAGATAGCAGGACACCTTAACATGAACATTGCCGTCCTCCCCAACTCGCCCGAGACCGCGCCTGAGATCGTCGATCCGCTCGATCATCTCGCCGACAAGCTGTTCCACCGCATGGGCTCGGACGGCGTCTACGCCCGTACCGCGCTCTATGAGGGCGTGGTCGAGAAGCTCGCCGCGCTGATCACCCGGCACCGCGAAGCCGGCACCGAGGCGCTGCGCTTCCCGCCGGTGATGAGCCGCGCCCAGCTGGAGAAGTCCGGCTATCTCAAGAGCTTTCCGAACCTGCTCGGCTGCGTCTGCGGCCTGCACGGCACCGAACGCGAGATCAACGCGGCGGTGAGCCGCTTCGATGCCGGCGGCGACTGGACCACCTCGCTCTCGCCCGCCGACCTCGTGCTGTCGCCCGCCGCCTGCTATCCGGTCTATCCGATCGCGGCGAGCCGCGGCCAGCTGCCGAAGGGCGGCCTGCGCTTCGACGTCGCCGCCGACTGCTTCCGCCGCGAGCCGTCGAAGCATCTCGACCGGCTGCAATCGTTCCGGATGCGCGAATATGTCTGCATCGGCACGCCCGATGACGTCGCCGACTTCCGCGAGCGCTGGATGGTGCGCGCGCAGGCGATCGCGACCGATCTCGGCCTGACCTTCCGCGTCGACTATGCCAGCGATCCCTTCTTCGGCCGGGTCGGCCAGATGAAGGCGGTGAGCCAGAAGCAGCAGCAGCTCAAGTTCGAGCTCTTGATCCCGCTGCGCTCGGAGGAACAGCCGACCGCCTGCATGAGCTTCAACTATCACCGCGAGCATTTCGGCACGACCTGGGGCATCCAGGACGCCAATGGCGAGCCCGCCCATACCGGCTGCGTCGCCTTCGGCATGGACCGCCTGGCCGTCGCCATGTTCCACACCCACGGCACAGACGTTTCCGCCTGGCCCGCCAAGGTGCGGGAGATCATGGGCATGCAGCCGCATGTTGCGGCTGACGCTCACGGCGAAGGCTGGCGCTAGAGCATAATCCGGAGAAGCGCGAAGCGGTTCTCCGAAAGGATCATGCTGAAACGATAGACCAAACGAGGCCGACCATTTCCACGGGCAAGACGAGCGTGATCCACACCAAGGTCCGATGCCGCGAGATCACCGAAGCCGACGTCGAGAAGGTCGCCGACCTCCTGACGCGCGGCTTCGTGGGCCGCTCGCGCAATTACTGGATCCAGGGCCTGCGCCGGCAGGCCTTCCGGCCCGTGCCGGAGGGCTATCCGCGCTTCGGCTACATGCTCGACAATGACGGCGAGCCGGTCGGCGTGCTGTTGCAGATCTACACGGCACGGAAGGACGGCGAAGAGACCTTCATCCAGTGCAACCTGTCGAGCTGGTATGTCGATCCGGCCTATCGCAACTACGCGCCGCTGCTGACCAAGATCGCGCAGCGGCACAAGGACGTCACCTATCTCAATATCAGCCCGGCCCCGTGGACCTGGCCGATCATCGAGACGCAGGGATTTCGCGCCTATTGCCGCGGCATCTTCTTCTCGGTGCCGGCGCTGGCGCGCGCCCCGCGCTGGAGCAAGATCGAGGTGATCTCGCAGCACACCAAGACGATCGAGGGCCTCACCGACGCCGAGACCGAGCTGTTGACGCGCCACGCGCGCTACAACTGCCTGAGCCTCGTCTGCCGCACGCCGAAGGGCACGTTCCCCTTCATCCTGCAGCCGGTGCGCATCCGCCGCGGCTTCATCGCGCCGCCGGCGATGAAGCTGATCTACTGCCGCAGCGCCGCCGAATACGCCGCCTGCGCCGGCCGCATCGGCCGGCTGCTGCTGCGGCTCGGCAAGGTCTCGGTGGCGGTCGACGCCAACGGCCCGATTCCCGGCCTCGCCGGTATTTATACCGAGCGCCGCGGCCGGAAATATTTCAAGGGCCCGCACCGGCCGCAGCTCGGCGATCTCACCGACACCGAGCTCGTGCTGTACGGGCCGTAGGGCCTTTCCGTCGTCCCTGCGAACGCAGGGACCCATACCGCGTGATCTGCCGGTAAGTGCAGTGTGCAAGTACCGCGGGAAAGCCCGTTCACTTCTTCGCCAAACCTCTCCCTGGGGTTATGGGTCCCTGCGTTCGCAGGGACGACACCTGGTTTGCCGCGCGATCTCGGCCAACTCTGGCTTGCAGACACTTGCGCATTCGCGCGCGAGGCACGCATCTCTGCATCCCCGGTCACCCTCCGTAAACTACCGCGCTTAAGGGAATTTTCCGGCCTCTTCGCTACCCTCCGCGACTGAATTAGTTTGCGTTAAGTCTATTGCCCGCCGAGATCCAGCCGATCCCATGACGTCGATCCGCGATAACGAGCTTGGTGCACGCAGCGAGCAAGGCCTTCAGGCCCTGCTCGCGCTGAGCCAGCTTGCGCTCGACGGCATGGAGCAGGGCGTCTGCGTCTACGACGCCGACAACCGGATCGTGCTGGTCAACCGCCGGTATATCGAACTGTTCGGCATGTCGGCCGACATCGTCCGGATCGGGACATGCTACCGCGACGTGCTCGCCCACAGCGTGGCGCTCGGCAATATCCCGGCGAGCGAGTTGGACGCGCTCTACGCCAAGCGGATCGCCTTGATCGCGGCTGGAAAGCCGTTTCTCACCCGGCAAACACTCGCAAGCGGCCTCGTCATCACGCTCGAGTTGAAGCCGCTTCCCGGCGGCGGCTGGATGACGATCTGCGACGATGTCAGCCGCCTCGCCCGGCTCGAAGCGGAATTGCGCGTGCAGACCGAACGCAGCCAGCATGCGCTCTCCAACATGTCGCACGGCCTCATCATGTACGATGCCGACAGCCGCGTCGTCGTCTGCAACGAGCGCTTCCTGAATCTCTACAATCTCGACCCCGCCATCGTGAAGCCGGGCGTCAAGCACAGCACCGCCATCGACCATTGGCTCTCGCGCGGCAACAAGCCGGGCATGTCGGCAGAAGAATTCCACGAGACGCGCCTGGAGGACGTGCGCGGCCGGAAGGCCAAGACCCTGCTGGTGATGCGCTATGACGGGCGGATGATACAGGCGGTCTCCCGCTTCCTGCCCGACGGCGGCTGGGTCACCGTGCACGAGGACGTCACCGAGCGGCTGCAATACGAGGAGACGCTGCGGCAGCAGAACGTCATGCTCGACGCGGCGCTGGAGAACATGGCGCACGGGCTCGCCTTCTACGACAGCGACATGCGGCTGCGCGTCTGCAACACCACCTACCGCAAGATCTACCGGCTGTCGCCGGAGGAGACCCGGCCCGGCACGCATCTCGGCGAGTTGATCGAGCGATCGATGGAGAACGGCGCGTTCTCCTCGGAATACACCCCGCAGCAGGTCCTCGAATCCGCCCGAGAACGGCTCGCGCGCCGCGACTCCTCGCCGATGCGCCGGCGCATGACGAACGACACCATCATCTCGGTGCGCTATTGCGCGCTGGACGAAGGCGGCTTCGTTGCCACCTACGAAGACATCACCGAGCGCGAGAACGCGGTCGAGGAATTGAGCGAGCAGTATCGGCGCTTCGACGCGGCGCTGAACAACATGAGCCAGGGCCTGTGCATGCTCGATTCGAGCCTGCGCGTGATCGTCTGCAACCGTCGCTATATCGAGATGTACGGGCTGTCCGCCGACATCGTGAAGCCGGGCGTCTCGATGCGCGAGATCATGGAGCACAGCTGCACAATCGGCATCCATCCGAACATGACCGGCGCCAAGCTCTATGCCGACTATGTCGAGCGACTGCGCGAGGGCGAGCACACGCTGCACCGCCATTTGAGCGACGGCCGCATCATCAAGCTCAATCACAAGCGGATGGAGCATGGCGGCTGGGTCGTCACCTATGAAGACGTCACCGAGCGTCACAAGGCCCAGGCCCGCGTGGCGCATATGGCGCAGCACGACTCTCTGACGGATCTGCCCAATCGCACGCTGTTCCGCGAGAAGATGGGCGAGGGTCTGAACCAGGTCGCGATCGCCGGCGGCGCGATGGCCGTGCTGTGCTTCGACCTCGATAATTTCAAGACCGTCAACGACCGGCTCGGCCACGCCGCCGGCGACCGGCTGCTGCGCTGGGTCGCGGCGCGCCTGAAGGAGAATGTCGGCGAGCACGACACCGTCGCGCGCCTTGGCGGCGACGAGTTCGCCGTTCTGCAGCGCGGACCGCAGCCGCAATCGGCGGAGCGGCTCGCCCGTCGCCTGGTCGAGATCATCGGCCACCCGCCACCGCTCGAAAGCCAGTCAATCCACGTCGGCGTCTCCGTCGGCATCGCCATCGCGCCCGATCACGGGTTGGATGCCGACGAGCTGATGAAATGCGCCGACCTCGCGCTGTACCAGGCCAAGGCCAAGGGGCGCGGCGCCTATCAGCTGTTCGAGCCCGAGATGGAAGAGGAGGCGCGCAGCCGGCACGCGCTGGAGCACGATCTGCGCGGCGCGCTCGAAGGAAGCCAATTCCACCTGGTGTTCCAGCCGCAAGTGCGGCTCGACAACTCCGAACTCACCGGCTTCGAGGCGCTGCTGCGCTGGAAGCATCCGTCGCGCGGCTACGTCTCGCCGGCCGAGTTCATTCCGATCGCGGAAGAAAACGGGCTGATCGTTCCGATCGGCGAGTGGGTGCTGCGCACCGCCTGTGCCACCGCCGCGTCCTGGCCCGATGTCACCGTTGCGGTGAACCTGTCGCCAGTGCAATTCCGCTCGCGCGGGCTGGTGGCGCTGGTCACGAGCGCGCTCGCCGAGGCCGGCCTGCCGCCGCAGCGGCTCGAGCTCGAGGTCACCGAGACCGCCCTGCTCGACGACAGCGAGGCGACCATCGAGATCCTGCATCAGCTCCGTGCGCTCGGCGTCCGCGTCAGCCTCGACGATTTTGGCGTCGGCTATTCCTCGCTGAGCTATCTGCGCAAGTTTCCGTTCGACCGCATCAAGATCGATCGCTCCTTCGTCGGCACGCTCGGCGAAAGCCCGGAGAGCGTCGCCATCGTCCGCACCATCGCCAGTCTCGGCTCCGTGCTCGGGGTGGAGACCACGGCGGAAGGCGTCGAGACCGCCGAGCAGCTCGACTTCGTCCGCGAATGCGGCTGCACCGCCGTGCAGGGGTATTATTTCGGCAAACCCTGCCCGGCGGCCGAGGTCGGGCGCACCATCGAGACGCTGAACGCGGTTCGGCGCGTGGCTTAAGGGCCGAGGCTCCTTCAAATTCCGCCTCTCGGCACACCCTAAAACGACCAATTGTCGCACGTCCCGTTTCCGCGGGGATCGCTGCCTCGCCGTTACGGGCGAACCGCGCAATGCGCTTTTCTTCTCCCATGATTTCGGGGACAATCCCGTCATAACAAAGAGAAACGGCGGTCCAACGAGGCCGCCGTGCGGGAGGAGTTTCGATGTCGCGATACGGGCTGAAGACGATTGCCTTTGCCGCCATGCATGTCGTGGGCGCGTTGCTCGCAACAGCCGCCAGTGCGCAGGACTATCCGAGCAAACCCATCACGCTGATCGTGCCATGGCCGGCCGGCGGCTCCACCGACATCTCGATGCGTGCGATCGCCGACAGTGCCTCGAAGGTGCTGGGGCAGCCGATCGTGATCGACAACAAGGCCGGCGGCGGCGGCACGGTGGGCCCAGCGACCATGGCGGCAGCCGCAAAGCCCGACGGCTACACCATCGCGCAGATTCCGATCACCGTGTTCCGCCTGCCCCTGATGCAGGAAGTGTCGTGGGATCCGGCCAAGGACTTCACCTACATCATCCACCTCACCGGCTATACGTTCGGCGTGACCACCAGTGCGGAGTCGCAGTTCAAGTCCTGGAAGGACGTGGTCGACTTCGCCAAGGCCAATCCGGGCAAGGTAACTTACGCGACGCCGGGCACCGGCACCTCGCTGCATATCGGCATGGAGCAGATCGCGGCGATGTCTGGCATCAAGCTCACGCAGGTGCCGTTCAAGGGCGGCGCGGAGACCAACGCCGCGGTGCTGGGCCAGCACACCATGCTGCAGGCCGATTCCACGGGATGGCGGCCGCTGGTCGATGCCGGCAAGCTGAAGCTGCTGATGGTGTGGACCGGCGCGAGGTCGCCGAACTATCCCGATGTGCCGACGCTGAAGGAGCTCGGCTATCCCATGGTCTATGATTCCCCGTTCGGCATCGCCGGTCCGAAGGGCGTGGATCCCAAGATCGTCGCCAAGCTGCACGACGCCTTCAAGAAGGCGGTCGAGGACCCCGCGGTGATCGCCACGCTCGCCAAATACGACATGGTGCCGAACTACAAGAACACCGAGGACTACAGGAAGTTCGTCGTCGAGGTCACGGAGTCCGAGCGCAAGGTGATCGACACGCTCGGGCTTGCGAAGAAGTAGGACCGAGCCACTTTCGTGTCCCGGACGCGGTGCAGCGCTTCTTCAGCGGTGCACCGCTGAGCCGGGACCCATCTTTTTCGTCCACACTCATGGGCCCCGGCTCTGCAGCGCACCGCCAAAGCACGTCGAAGACGTGCGTAAACGCACTTATGGCGCTGCGCAGCGTCCGGGGAACGGCCGAGAGAGCACCGATGAACGACCAAACCAACGTCAAACTCCGCCTCAACAACTCCGAGCTCTGGGGCGGGCTGATCGGGCTTGCGCTCGGCGGCTTCGTGATCTGGCAGGGACTGAAGCTCAAGCTCGGGACCATCAACGATCCCGGCTCCGGCTACGTGCTGTTCTACACGGGCATCCTGATGTGCGTGTTCGCCGGCGCCATCATTATCGCGGCGGTCACCGAGGGTGGACAGACGCTGGCCTCGCGCTGGGAGAATGCGCGCTGGAGCAAGCCGCTGCTCGTGATCGCCTGCCTCACCGCGTTCTCCTTCGCGCTTGAGCCGCTCGGATTTCTGCTGTCGTCGATCCCGTTGATGCTGCTGTTGCTGCGGCTGATCGACCCCGTGCGCTGGACGCTGGCGATCCCGGTCGCCGTGCTGGTGCCAACGGGCATGTGGTGGGTGCTCAAGCGGCTGCTGTTGATCCAGCTGCCCTCGGGCCTGTTCGGGATCGGCTGACCGCATGGATACGCTTGCCAACGTCGCGCATGGGTTTGGCGTCGCCCTGCTCCCGATCAACCTGCTCTACTGCTTCATCGGCGTCTTCATCGGCACGCTGGTCGGCGTGCTGCCCGGCATCGGGCCGATCTCGGCGATGTCGCTGCTGCTGCCGGTGACGCTGTCGGGCACGCCGGAATCCGGCATCATCATGATGGCCGGCATCTATTACGGCTCGATGTATGGGGGATCGACCACCTCGATCCTGGTCAACATTCCCGGCGAAGCCGCATCCGTCGTCACCTGTATCGACGGCCACCAGATGGCGAAGCAGGGCCGCGCCGGCCCCGCGCTCGGGATCTCCGCCTTCGGCTCCTTCATCGCCGGCACGTTTGCGCTGGTCGCCTTGATGCTGGTGGCGCCGCGGCTTGCCAGCATCGCGATCGCGTTCGGCCCGGCCGAATATTTCAGCCTGATGGTGCTCGGCCTCGTGGTGCTGACCTTCCTGACCCAGGGCTCGATGCCGAAGGCATTGCTCATGGCCTGTATCGGCGTCGTGCTCGGGCTGATCGGGCTCGACAGCATCACGGCGCAGCCGCGCCTCACCTTCGGCCGCATGGAGCTGATCGACGGCATCGGCCTCGTACCCGTCGTGATGGGCCTGTTCGGCGTCGCCGAGGTGCTGCTCAACATCGAGCAGGCGATCAAGCGCGACATCATCAATGCGAAGATCACGCAGCTCCTGCCCAACAAGGCCGATTGGAAGGCGAGCACCGGGCCGGTCGCGCGCGGCACGCTGCTCGGATTCCTGCTCGGCATCTTGCCGGGCGGCGGCGCGGTGGTGGCCTCGTTTGCGTCCTATGCGCTGGAGAAGCGGCTGTCGAAGACGCCGGAACGGTTCGGCCATGGCGCGATCGAGGGCGTCGCAGGCCCCGAATCCGCCAACAACGCGGCGGCCGGCGGCGCGTTCATTCCGCTGATGACGCTCGGCATCCCGCCGAACGTGGTGATGGCGCTGCTGCTCGGTGCCTTCGTCATTCACGGCCTGCAGCCGGGACCGCTGCTGATCACGCAAAACCCCGGCCTGTTCTGGGGCATCGTCGCCAGCATGTATATCGGCAACGTCATGCTGCTGATCCTGAACCTGCCGATGATCGGCATGTGGGTGCAGCTCCTGAAGCTGCCCTACAACATCCTGTTCCCGCTGATCATCCTGTTCACGATCCTCGGCGTGTACTGCTCGAGCAACAACGTGTTCGACGTCTATGTGATGATCGCGTTCGGCATCATCGGCTATTTCATGCGCAAGCTCGGCTACGAGCCGGCCCCGCTGGTGCTCGCCTTCGTGCTCGGGCCGATGCTGGAGAACAATCTGCGCAAGTCGCTGATCCTGTCGCAGGGCGATCTCTGGACTTTTGTGCAGCGGCCGATCTCGGCGGCGTGCCTTGTGCTCGCGCTGATCCTGCTGATCGCGCCGCTGTTGCCGGCGCTGCGCAAGAAGCGCGAGCTGGTGGCACTGGATGAGGGGGCGTGAAGGCGCGGCGCGATCACCCCTCGCCGCTTCTCTCCAGCCGGTCGCGCAACGCGCCGATCACGCGATGCGCCGTTTCGATGTCTTTCACCGACAAGCCGTCCGCCAGGCCGTTGACCCACGGGACCTGCAAGCGGCCGGCGGCATCGTAGACCTGCCTTCCCTTGTCGGTGAGCACCACGAGCTGCGCGCGGCGGTGATGCGGATTGGTCTCGAACGCAACGAGACCGTCACGCTCGAGGTCGTTGACGATCCGCTGCACGTTCTGGCGATTGGCGCCGAGATTGCGCGCCAGCCAGGCCACCGGCTCCGGGCGCTCGGCATCGACGATCGCCCCCAGGATCTGCCAGCGCGCGCTGGTGAGCCCGAGCGCTGCGACCAGCCGGTCGCCGGCGGTCAGAAGCAGGCCGTTGGCCCGGAACAGATCGAGGATGAAGCCGGTCAGGGCCTCACCAGAAGGCGTCCGTTTGGTCCTGGTCATTTGTAATGACTGCTCCGTATTGACATCATCATGTCAATTATCAATGTAACACCATGTCGAATTGACATAATGATACCAATTTGCACGGAGTGATGCCATGCCCCAGATGCGTCCGCTCGACCCGAGTTTTCCGATCGACCGCCAGATCGCACTCGATGCCGGCCCCGTGGTGCTGGTGAATTTGTTCACGCTGGATGCGGCGGATGAACAGCGCTTCCTGACGAACTGGCAGGACGATGCCGCCTTCATGAAGCGGCAGCCGGGTTTCATCTCGACCCAGCTCCACCGCGCTATCGGCGACAATCCGACCTATCTCAACTACGCGGTCTGGGAGTCCAACGCGCATTTCCGCGCGGCGTTCACCCACCCGGAATTCCGCGCGAAGATCGCGGACTACCCGGCGTCGGCCGTCGCGAGCCCGCATCTGTTCCAGAAGGTCGCGGTGCCGGGGGTCTGTGTGGCGTAGCTGCGCTCGTAGGGTGGATTAGCCGAAGGCGTAATCCACCTCTTCTCGTGCCGCGACAGGAGCGGTGGGTTACGCCTTCGGCTAACCCACCCTACGGCGTCTCAACTCGCCGCAGGCAGCACGCTGTCCGACGGGACACCCCAGGGGCGGTCGGCGGAGGCGAGGCCGGTCAGGCGGCCCTGGATGTAGTCGCAGCCCCAGTCGCGCAGCATGTTGGCGGCCTGCTCGTCCTGGACCCATTCGGCCACGGTCTTGATGTCGAGGCGGCGGGCGAGGTCGATCAGGGTCTGCACGAAGGCGCGGTCGTCGGCGGAATGGGTGATGTTCTGCACGAAGGCGCCGTCGATCTTGACGATATCCACGCCGAGCTTGCGCAAGTTTCGGAACGAGGTGTAGCCGGCGCCGAAATCGTCGATGGCGATGCGGCTGCCGAAATTCTTCAGCCGGGTGACGAAGCCGCGGACGTCATCGATGTCCTGGATCGCGACCGTCTCGGTGATCTCGACGATCAGCCGCTCGGCGACGCCGGGATGCGCGCGCATCAGCGATTCGATGCTCGCCCACCAGTCCGGATCCATGGTCGTATCCGGCGAGATGTTGAGGCTGAGGCAGATATCGGGCGCAGCGGCGAGTTCGGCGACGACGAGCTCGAGCACGCGATGATCGACCAGGCGAATCAGGCCGAGCCGCTCGGCGACCGGCACGATGTCGGGCGCGAGCAGCACCTGGCCGTCGCCCTGGTCCATCCGCACCAGGCACTCATGGAATGCACGCTCGCGCGAGCCGGCCGCGACCACCGGCTCATAGGCGAGCTTGATGCGGCGCTCGTTCAGCGCGGTGACGATCTCGTCGGTGACGCGGATGTTGACGCGGCGCTGCGCATCGCGCGTGGCATCCGGACGCCAGGCCGCGAACGAGCCGACGCGGCGCCGCTTGGCGGCGTCCAGCGTCTCGTGGGCGCGGTTGACCGCCTCATCGGTGCTGCGGGCGTAGCGCGGCAGGCTGACCGCGCCGATCGAGGCGGTGACCGAGACCGGACCGGATTTCGTCGGCACCACCGCGTCGCGGATACCGGCGAGAAAACGCTCGGCGGCGACGTTCATGTCGTCGATGGTGCAGTTCTTCAGGATCAGGCCGAACTTGTTGCCGGAGAAGCGCCCGAGCACGTCACCGCCGCGCAGGCGCGCACGGATGCGCTTGGCGACGTCGAGGATCACGGCGTCGGCGACGTCGAAGCCGAAGGCGTCGTTGACGCGGGCGAGATGGTCGATACCGACCAGCATGAAGGCCGCGGTCGAGCGGAAGCGGGTGGTCTCCTCGATCGCCTCGGCCAGCGCCGCGATCAGATGCGAGCGGTTGAGCTCGCCGGTGAGCGGATCGAGCCGGGCGAGCCTGGCCAGCTCCTCGTCGCGGGCGTGGCGCTCATTGTTGATGCGGACGGAACCGATCGCGCGCGTGGGGCGTCCGTCGGGGCCGGCGAACCAGCGGCCGGTCTCCTCGACCCAGACCACGGGATCGGAGGCGCTGACGCGCACGCCGTACTCGACCCGGTAGGGCGTGCCGTCGGCACCATGCACGGCGGAGGTCTGCGCCAGCGCGGCGGTTCGCAGCGTCTGCGCCGGCTCGATCAGCTTGGCGAATTCCGTGCCGGTCGAAAGACGCTCGGAGGGAATACCGGGGAAGACGGCAGGGAGCTGCTCACCCCAGACGATGACATCGCTGGTGATGTCCCAGGCGAACACGGCCTGCCCGAGCGCGGCCAGGATGTCGGAGGCTTGCGGCAATGCAGGGGTCAAAATCGCCTCATTTCGGGACAGCGGGGAGTCCTGAGCCGGTACAGAATACGGCCAGATTCGCCTACGACCCTAGGCAAAGTTCATAAACAATTTGGAAACCACGTTGTGAACGGACGTCGGAACCAAACCGGCCCGTCCGGCATAGGCCTTGCGAGTACTGACACGCACCCGGCGCCAGCGTCCCGAAACGCGACAGGCTTCGCCGGATCAACGGTGATAGCGATGTTGGGTACTGATCGATCGGAAGTGGCGGAAGGCAGCACGGGCACGGCCCTGGTGCCGGTGATCCCGACTGTCCAGTTGATCTACAAGGCCCCGCTGCCGCGCCCCGATTCGAGCTTCGTCACCCAGCTCATCGCCAATGCCGAGCACCTGCCCCAGACCAGCCGGCTCCGCCGCGCTTCGTCCGAAGATGCGCGGGTGGCCTATGGCAGCAAGCACCCGCTCGGAAGCGTCACCGCGCGCACGCGGCAAGTGGCGTAAGATCGATCAGCGCAGCGGCGTGTCGGGAGACGGCGGCGTGCCGTTGCCGGGCTGCAGATGCGGCGAGGGAATTTCCGGCGAGGGCGGGATCACCGGCTTCGGCGCCGGATGATCCATCAGCACGGATTCGGCGACCGACTGCGCGGAAGGTGCAGGCGGCGCCATCGGCGCTGGCTGCGGCGCGGACATCGGCTCGAACCTGGGCTCGACCACGGCTTCATCCGCCGGCGCCTCGGCCTTGCGCTTGGACTTGCGCGGTGCGGGCACGGTCGTCTCGGCGACATAGGTGACGCGGCGGCGCGTTCGCTGGGCGATACCGCCGAGGAAATCGGCCATCGCGAGCAGCACCAGCAGGAAAAAAGTGGAGTTGCCGAATTTGGGCCACATCACGAATTCGGCAGCAGCCGCGCCGAACACGATCAGCGACAGCAGATGGTCCATCAGGAATTTCGACCCGGGCCGCGCGCCTTTGACCACCTCGAGCAGCAGCAGCACGATGCCGAGCGCAAGCATCAGGTCGGCGAGCGTGACCGGCCAGGTCTCGCCCGTGATCATCGGCACATTGAACAGCACGTCCGTGAAGGACACGCTCGGCATCAGGAAGGCGATGATGTTGTAGACCGCGAGCGGAATCAGGAGCAGCGGGAAACCGACCATCGGCGAAATGCCTTCTCGATCAAGATATCCGGACAGGACAATGCGGCGGCGAAGCATTGGCTCCGCCGCCGTCACTGTCATATCTCATGGGTTGGCCGAAATCAGGCAGGCGAAATCATCCTGCCCGAAGAAAGATCCTAAACTTTAGGACTCTTTCTTCTTCAGGACCTGACGGCCCTTGTACATGCCGGTCTTGAGGTCGAGGTGGTGGGGACGACGGAGCTCGCCGGAGTCCTTGTCCTCCACATAGGTCGGCTTCTTGATGGCGTCTGCCGAGCGGCGCATGCCACGGCGCGACGGCGAAGTTTTTCGTCTCGGAACGGCCATTTCAATATCCTCTAGGGATTGGTGTTCATCCGGGCATCGTCCGCGGAGGACGGCTCAGCACCCGCAATACGGGGCGAGCTGAATGCCGATCAAGGCCGGGCTTATAGAGGAAGGCTGACCGTAAAGCTAGGCTCTTGGACCGGAAAATGCGCCCGGAATGGGCCAAAAATCAGCGATTTTCCCGCCAGCAGGTCGAAAGCGAGGAGGCCTGCCCCCGCGCCATGTAGGTCGCGGCCAGCCGCCGGACGCCCGGCCCCGGGGTCCGGGCGCTGCGTTTGAGCGGATTCGGCAGGATCGAGGCCAGCAGCGCCGCCTCCCGGGACGAGAGGTCCTCGGCCGACTTGCCGAAGGCATAGGCGCTGGCGGCCTCCACGCCAAATTGGCCCTGCGGGCCGAGCTCGGCGATGTTGAGGTAAATTTCCAGGATCCGTGCCTTGGGCAGGACGAAGTCGATCCACAGCGCCAGCGGAAATTCCAGCGCCTTGCGGACAAAATCCCGCCCCTGCCAGAGGAACAGGTTTTTCGCGACCTGCTGGGTGATGGTTGAGGCGCCCCGGAAGGCGGTGCCGTCCTCCCTGGCGTCGTCGATCGCCTCGCGCAGCGCGCCCCAGTCGATGCCGTGATGCTTGCAGAAATGCGCATCCTCGGCCGCCACCACCGCGCGCGGCAGATAGGGCGACATCGCCGCCAGATCGATCCATTCCCGCTGCATCGGCGCGCCCCGCAGGCTGCGCCAGAGCATCAGTGTCGAAACCGGATGGCCGGTGCGGTAGAACGGCGCGATCACATAGGGCGCGAGAACCACGACCGCGAGCAACGCCAGCAGGATTTTAACGATGCGCAAATCGAGCTTTCCGGCGGAAAACGAAACGCGGCGACGATCCCCGCATTAAGTCTGTGATAATTCGGGCCTTTTCCAGCACTTTTTAGGCCTTCCAAACGATTGACTGGGGCGGGCGCATAAAGGATTGTCCCGCCGAATTTTAGTTCTGGAGCCCTTCTTGATGACCGGCACGTCCCCGTCCGATTTCGCCAAACGTCTGGACAAGACCGCTGATGACACCGAGGCCCTGCTCGGCCGCCTGCTGACGGACGATATCCTGCACGATGAGATCGCCCGGCCCAAGCGACTGATGGACGCAATGCGCTATTCGAGCCTGAACGGCGGCAAGCGCCTGCGGCCGTTCCTGGTGGTCGAGAGCGCCGCCGTGTTCGGCGTGCCGCGCGAGGCCGCGCTGCTCGTGGGCGCCGCGCTCGAATGCATCCACTGCTACTCGCTGATCCATGACGACCTGCCGGCGATGGACAATTCCGACCTGCGCCGCGGCCGTCCCACCCTGCACAAGCAGACCGATGACGCGACCGCGATTCTCGCGGGCGACGGCCTGCTGACGCTCGCCTTCGACATCGTCACCCGCGACGAGATCCATCGCGACGCCAATGTGCGCCTGCTGCTGACGCGCGCGCTGGCGCGCTGCGCCGGCATCGGCGGCATGGTCGGCGGCCAGATCCTCGATCTCGCCGGCGAAGGCCGCTTCGGCGGCAACGAACCGATCGACGTCGCCCGCATTCAGCAGATGAAGACCGGCGCCCTGCTGCGCTACGGCTGCATCGCCGGCGCGATCCTCGGCCAGGCCTCGCAGAAGGAATATCAGGCGCTCGACGATTACGGCCGCGCGCTCGGCGAGGCCTTCCAGATCGCCGACGACCTGCTCGACGTCGAGGGCGATGCGGCCGCGCTCGGCAAGCCCTCGGGCCAGGACGCTGCGATGGGCAAGACCACCTTCGTCACCCAGCTCGGCATCGACGGCGCCAAGCAGCGCGTGCGCGACCTGCTCGCGCGCGCCGACAGCGCCGTGTCGATCTTCGGCGACCGTGCCGCCGTGCTGCAGGCCGCCGCGCGCTTCGTGGCCGAGCGGAAGAGCTAGCACATTCGATGGCGGCCGAGGGCAAAGACGATCCCGTCCTCGTCCGCTTCCGCCAGATGTCGCGGCCGGTGCGGCTGATCTATGCGCGGCCGCGCACCTTCATCGCGCTCGCGGCCGGCGCTCTGGTCTGCCTGCTGCTGCCGGGCTCGCACCGGCTGGTGACGCGGCTCTTGTTCGGCTGGGACGCGCTGATCGCGGTCTATCTCGTGCTGGTCTACGCGATGATGCTGTGCAACGACCACCAGCACATCCGCCGTGCCGCGGCGATGCAGGACGACGGCCGCTTCGTCATTCTGCTGGTGACGGCGACCGGCGCCTTCGCCAGCATCGCCGCGATCGTCTCGGAGCTCGGCACACCACATCGCGGTGCGTGGGAACTGACGGTCGCGATCACCACCATTGCGCTGTCCTGGGCCGCCGTGCACACGACCTTCGCGCTGCATTACGCCCATGAATATTACCGGCACCCGCCGGGCGGCCTGCAATTCCCGAGCGGCGACAAGGAAGACCACGCCGACTATTGGGACTTCGTCTATTTCTCGTTCGTGATCGGCATGACCGCGCAGGTCTCCGACGTCGGCATCTCCGACAAGATCATCCGCCGCACCGCCACCGCGCACGGCATCGTATCATTCATCTACAACACGGCATTGCTGGCGCTGACGGTGAACATTGCGGCGAGCGCGATTTCGAGTTGATCGTCCCGGCTTTGGATGTTGTTTGAGCATGATCTTTTCGGAAAACCGCTGCGCACTTTTCCGGATCATGCTTTAGGCCGGGACGACTCCGGAAATCAGTAACAAACCTCGGCGTTGGCCTCGTTGGCGGGACCGCCGCCGCCGCGATATTCGAGATGGCAGCCGGGGGTGACCGGACGGCAGCCACTGCCGTTGCAGTAGACCTTCCCGCCAATCGGGGTACGGCTGGCGCCCGCGGCCGCAATGCCGGCCGCGGCACCAAAGCCGCCGGCCGCACCACCGGCCTGACGACGCTGCCGTGCGGGACGCTCGTCACTGTCGTCGCGCTTCGCTGTTGCAGGCCTGGACGGCTTGGCCGCACGCTGCTTCTCGCATTCATTGTCGTCGTTGATCGCATAGCCTTCACGGCAGACGATCTTGGTGCACTTGTCGCCATCGGCCTTGAAGCCGTGCTCGCAGACCAGCGGGCAGACGCGCGCCGGCTTGGCCTTGACCGCGTCCAGCGCATCGGTGCTGGCGACCTTCACGTCGAGCTTGGTGCCGGCATAGCGGTTGAACTGCGACAGCGAGCGCTGCGAGGACGTCGTCCAGTTGCCGTCGGCCTGGCCCGAGAAGCAGCCGACACGGCCGAGCTCGGTCTGCACCGAGCGGGTGAGATCGGCCGGCGTCGCCGCGGGCGTCAGGGACGCGACATTGGTGCCGGCCGGGCTCGCCGTGCTTGCGGGCGCGGCGCTCGGGGCTGCGGCGGCGAGATTGACGCGCTGCTGCTCGGCCGCGGCGGCCTGCTGCTGCGCCTGCTCCTTGGCCTTCTGCGCGGCCAGCTGGGCCTGCTCGGCGGCCTTCGCATCGGCCGCAGCCTTGGCTTGCGCCTCCTTCTGCGCACCGAGCGCAGCCAGACGATCGCGTTCGACCTCGGCCTGCCGCGCCTTTTCGGTGGCCGCCGCGTGAGCCTGCTCGGCGCCAATTTTTTCGACCTGAAGCTTGGCGAGGCTCGCATAGAAGCCGTCGGGATGCTGGGCGAGGAAGGCATCCCATGCCGCCTTGTTGCCGACCTGGAGCGCGAGTTCGTAGTCGCGACGGATATCGGCCTGCGGATTCACCATGGGCGCCGCAGGCGCCGCAGCCACCGCCCTGACCGGCACCAGCGGCACGTCCTCGCCGCCGAGCGAGCCATAGACGAACGGCTCCTGCTTGTTGCCGGTTGACTTCAGCACGTCGTCGCGCACGAAGCCGAAGGCGCGGCGAACGTCGAGGCCCGGGGTCGTCAGATGCTTCGACAGCGCGACCGTGAACGGGCTGTTGGCGCCGTCGCCGTCCTGCGCCGTGAAGCCGGCCTTGGCCGAATAGGCGATCAGCGTGTTGGGGCTGGTCGGCTCGACCTGGGCGAGGCCGCGGCCGATGCCGCGCGTCGCGAGGGTGCGCTTCATGGTCTTGCCGAACGGATTGTCGCGGCAGGCGTCCAGGATCACCAGGCGAAGCTGCTTGGCGGGTTCGACCGCAACCAGGACGCGGTCGAGCGAGAGCGCCTCGTCATAGACGTCGGTGTCGCGCTCGAGCTTGGCGTCGACGGGGATCAGATAGTTGGAGCCTTCGACCTCGATGCCGTGACCGGCATAGTAGACCACGGCGATGTCGGCATCGCGCGTCGCGTCGGCGAATTCGCGCAGCACGCGCCGCGTGTCCAGCGCCGACAGATCGTGCCGGGAATCGACGATGTCGAAGCCGGCGTCCTTCAGCGTCTTCGCCATCACCGAGCCGTCATTGACCGGGTTGGCGAGCGAAGGCGCGTGCCGATAGGCCGAATTCGCGATCACCAGCGCGACGCGCTTTCCGGCGAAAGCCGGCCCGGCGCCGAACAGCAGCGCGAGAGCGAGGAGAAGCGGGCAAAGTCTGGACAGGTTGCGCATGACACGACTTCCAAAAGTTCTTTGAGGCCGCTTTAGCAGGATCGGCGGGCGGCGCTTGTGATGGAGGTCACCAAGGCGACGCCGGCGACGGGCCGAAAGGCCCCTTAGGTTTGTCGCGCCAGCGCGGCTGGGGTTCGGCGACAACGGCACACGCCGGCCGGGTTCCCCTAGGCATCCCCGACATGCCCCCGATACTGCGGCAGATCGTCCGTAATCTCGTGCCAGGGCGCCTTCGAGCCGACGAAAATATGGGCGCTGGGGCGGATCGAGGGCGCATCGACCAGGGTTCCCATGGCGACATGGACCCATTTTCCCTCGCGCACCCGGGAATAAAGCAGCGAGCCGCATCGGGCGCAGTGGGCATCATGGGTGGTGTCGTCGCCGTAGATCAGCCGCTGGTCCTCGCCCTGGACGAGGCGAAGCTTGTCCTGCGCGATACCGGCGAACGGCTTGAAGGCGGAGCCGGTGGTGCGCCGGCAGTTCGAGCAGTGGCAGTTCATCGCATAGGAGAACGCGTCGGCGACCTCAAAGCGCACCGTGCGGCAATAGCATTCGCCGGTGAGGATACGAGCGATCGAATTTTCTGATCCGGTCATGGCGACGCCTTGGCGCAAATGGCTGACACACCCATAGCGCATTTTGATGTGTACGACTAAGTTCCGCCCCAAGCATCATTCAAAGGGATGACCCCATGAGCCAGAACCGTTCGAGCGTCGAAGCCGTCGTGCAATCCTATTTCGACGGCCTCTACGAGGGCGATGCCGACAAGCTCAGCGCCATCTTCCATCCCTCCGCCGATTTGCGCTGGGTCGAGAAGGGCGAATTGCAGGTGCTGACCGTGCCCGACTGGCTCGACCGCGTGCGCAAGCGCCCCTCCGGCAAGGCCGAAGGCAAGCCGCGCGAGGATTTCATCGTCACCATCGACCGCTCCGACGACAACACCGCCTTCATCAAGGTCCGCTGCCAGCTGCCGCCGCGCTTCTTCACGGATTATCTGGTGGCGATGAAGCTCGCCGACGGCTGGCAGATCGTGTCGAAATCGTACCGGTATGATTTGAGAGAGTGAGGGGCTTGCCGCTCACCGAAATCTGACGCGCTTGTCCCGCATTCGCCGTCATTGCGAGCGCAACTCTCGCCACACGTCATTGCGAGTAGCCCTTGCGACGAAGCAATCCAGAATCCTTCCGAGGAAACAGACTGGATTGCTTCGTCGCTTACGCTCCTCGCAATGACGATGGGGATGGAGCGTTTGCTACAACACCCACGTCCACTCGCCTGAAAGCTCCCATGCCTCTCGACCGCCGCTCCCTGCTCGCCTCACTCTGCTGGATGGCCGCCGCCCCCGCATTTGCCGCAGAGGCGCCGCCCGAACTTGCCAGCTACGAGCACGAAAGCGGCGGGCGGATCGGGCTCTATGCCGAAAACCTTGCGACCGGCGCAAAGCTCGCCTGGCGCGCCGACGAGCGCTTCGTCATGTGTTCGACATTCAAGGCCTCGCTCGCGGCCTGCGTGCTGGCGCGGGTCGATCGCGGCGAGGAGCAGCTCGCGGCCGTGATCCCTTACGGCCAGGGCGACCTGCTCGACTACGCGCCGGTCGCCAAGCAAAATCTGGCGGCGGGCAAGATGTCGGTCGCCGAGATGTGCAAGGCCATCGTCGAGCTCAGCGACAACACCTGCGCCAACCTGCTGCTGGCGCGGGTCGGCGGGCCGGCCGCGCTGACCGCATTCTGGCGCACGCTCGGCGACACCACCACGCGGCTCGACCACAACGAGCCCGAGCTCAACCGCTCGCCGCCCGGCGATCCCCATGACACCACGACGCCGGCGGCGATGGCCGGCAATCTGAAACGCCTCGTGATCGGCGAGGCGCTGTTGCCGGCATCGCGCGCCCAGCTCACCGAATGGATGGTGAACTGCAAGACCGGCGCGAACCGGCTGCGCGGCGGCCTGCCGGCAAGCTGGACAATCGGCGACAAGACCGGCAACAACGGCAAGGATGCATCCGGCGATATCGCGGTCGTCTGGCCAAAACCGGATGCGCCGATCCTGATCGCGGCCTACACCCAAGGCGGCAAGCCGACCGCCGCGCAGATCGAGGCCGTGTTCGCGCGCATCGGGCGCATGGTGGCCGAACGGCTGGCATAGGCCGCACCATATCGACCGCCGCATTGACCTCTTGGCCGCTTCCGGGCCAAGACAGGCCATGATCGCCGCGAAATTTCAGACCTTCCTCATCCTGCTCGCCGTGCTGGCGGGCACCGCGCTCGCCGCCCGCCGCTTCAACATCGCGCCTGCCATCCTGCTGATGCTGGCCGGCGTCGGCCTCGCCTTCGTGCCGGGCATGCCGCCGGTGGAACTGCCGCCGGAACTGGTGCTGCTGATGGTGCTGCCGCCGCTGATCTACTCGGCGAGCGTCGCGATGAGCTGGCGCGAGTTCAAGAAGAATCTGCGCCCGATCGTGCTGCTCGCGGTCGGCGCGGTGATCTTCACCGCGGCCATGGTGGCGGCCGCCACGCATTATCTGATCGGCCTGCCCTGGACCATCGGCTTCCTGCTCGGCGCCATCGTCGCGCCGCCCGACGTGGTGGCGCCGCTCGCGATCGCGCGGCGGCTGAACATGCCGCGACGGCTCTTGGTCATCCTCGAAGGCGAAGGGCTCGCCAACGACGCCACCGCGCTGATCCTCTACCGGTTCGCGCTTGCCGCCATCATTGTCGGCCATTTCTCGCTGCCGCTCGCGGCCGGCGAGTTCGTCCTGATCGTCGCCGGCGAGATCGCCTTCGGCATCGGCGTCGGCTGGCTCTCCCTCCGCTTCCGCAAATGGTCCGGAGATCCGCAGGTCGAGCTGACGCTGTCGCTGATCACGCCCTACGTCTCATATTGGCTGCCCGAGCATGTCGGCGGCTCCGGTGTGATCGCCACCGTCGCCTGCGGCCTCTATGTGAGCTGGAACGGGCCGCTTCTGATCTCGGCGTCGACGCGCCTTCAGGGCATCTTCTTCTGGGACCTCATCATCTACCTGATCGAAGGCCTGCTGTTCCTGCTCACCGGCTTCCAGATGCGCGCGCTCTACGAGAAATCGAAGGCGTTCCCGCTCGACGATATCGCGGTCGCGACCGCAGTGGTCCTGACGGTCATCGTGATTGCACGCTTTGTCTGGCTGTTCCCCGCGATCTATCTGCCGCGGATTCTCTCGAAGTCGCTGCGCAAGCGCGATCCATCGCCGCCCTGGCAATGGCCGTTCACGCTCGCCTTCACCGGTGTGCGCGGCGCCGTGTCGCTCGCGGCCGCGTTGGCGCTGCCGTTCACACTGCCTGATGGCGATGCCTTTCCCTATCGCGACCTGATCCTGTTCGTCGCCTTCGGCGTCATCTTCGTCACGCTGATCGGTGTCGGCCTGACGCTGCCGCCGGTGGTGCGCTGGCTCGGCGTCGCCGAGGCCGGCCGCAACGAGCATGTCGCCGAGCACGAGGCGGAGATCGCCGCGCGCCGCCAGGCCCTCGACGCCGCGCTGAGATCGCTGGACGCGCTGACCGAGGAGAAGGAGGTCTCCGACGAGGTGATGCGGCTCCTGCGCGCGCGCCACGAGATTCGCGTCAACCAGCTGCCGGATTCGCTCGACCCCGCCCACCACGACGTCTCCGCCGCCGGCACCGCGCTGACCCGCGAACTGATCGCAGGCGAGCGCAAATTCATCCACGACCTCCTGCGCGACGGCCAGATCACCGACGAGACAAGGCGCCGGATCGAGCGCGATCTCGACCTGGAAGAGGCGAGTTTGGCGAACAGGGAGTATCGGGGAGGGCCGCTGTAGCTTCCTTGCGAGCGCAGCGAAGCAATCCAGGATCTTTCCGCGGCGGCAGTCTGGATTGCTTCGCTGCGCTCGCAATGACGGCTGTTGAAATAGCGGGGCAATCTACCGCTTCTCGCAAAACTCCCCGACCCCCGCAGCGACGGCCCGCGCAATCGTCTCCTGCCGCTCCGACGAGTTCATCTCCATCTCCTCGTCGCGGTTGATGATCGAGCCGGCTTCGAGCAGCACCGCGGCACTCCGTGTCCGCGACAGCACGATGAGCCCGTCATAGCGGTAGACGCCGACATCCTTATCGAGCAGCTGGCGCCGGTAGCGGCCCATCACCGGCAAAGTGTACTGGCTGGCATAACGCAGGCCCTGATCCTTCAACTGCCGGCCGATCATCCGCGCCAGCGACAGGCTGGTGGTGAAGTGCGGATTCTGCTGCGACACGAACAACGAGTGGCCGGAAAAGCGGTCGCTGAAATAGCTTTTCGAACCGTCGAACTCCCAGGTCTCGAGCAGCTTGTCCGGCACCGAATCATGATGGATCGACAGGAAGAGATCGGCCCGGCCGTCATTGGCGGCACTGACCCGCTTGAACAGGCTCGGCCGCGCCTTGCCGTCGGTGACGAGCAGACGGGTCGCGGCAAAACCTTCGGACTTGAGGTCTGCCGTGATGAGCCGTGCCAGTCGGACGTTGAAGCCGAATTCCGGATCATTGCGGGCGCTGAGGGCGCCGTAGGAGTCCGGAGTGTGCCCGGCATCCACGACGATCCGGAATTTCGGCTTCTCGCATCTGAGCGGCGACTCCGGCGGCTTCTGCCTGGACTTCGCCGGCTTTCGCGCGGCAACGGCGAGGGCGGTATCAACAGGAGCAAGCGACGCCAGCAGGATCGACGCGACCAGCGGTGCAACGAGAGCTGCGATGATGCTGCGCGATTGCCTCAAGCGTTACTCCGCTGCCGCGATCCGCGGCCGCCCGACGAAGCCCGCGACATCGCCGAAACGTTCCAGCATGACTGCAGGCAGATCCTTGACCTTGCTGGTGACGCAGGCGCCGGAGCGCACCGCATAGCGGTCCTGATGCGCGGCCTGCGGCGGCGGCTCGCCCTGCTGGAGCGCACGCGCGAGCTCCATCACGACTTTCCGGAAATGCATGATGCCGAGATCGGTCGGGCCGAGATGCTCCCGGGTACGATCGGCAATCGGGCCCTGGCTGTCCTGCACGGCGGCGTCCTGCTCGGAGACGCCCTTGATGCCGGTGTAGCTCCTGGTCTTCTGGAGCTTGCGGTCGATCAAATAGTCGTTGCCCTTGTGGCGCAGCGGCACGTAGTTCTCGTCGACCTCCGCGATCACGCCGTTGCCGCGGTCATAGGCCTCGCGCTCGCCTTGCAACAGCGGCCGCTCCGGATTCCAGACATAGGTGTAGATCCAGCAATTGGTGTCGGTCACGGGCACGAAGGTCTGGCCAAAGATGTTCTCACCCGGCATCGCGCTCGGCGCATAGGCGTGGAACGGCATCAGGAACTGCGCGATGCGCCAGTAGATGGTGTCGCTGCCGGTGAGACGACCGCCGGCAATGGTCAGGCCCGCCTCGTGCGGACTGACCTTGATCACGGGGCGCGGGCCCTCGGCGATCCAGCGCATGTGGTCGTTGTTCATGCGCACGAGCGGGTTCACAAAATGCTTCTTGATGTCCAGGATCTCGTTCTCCTCCTTGTCGAAGGAGAGATGCGCGAAGGTGAAATGCACGGTGTCGATCGAGCCTTCGAGTGCCTGCACCCAGTTGCAGTCCTGCCATTTCTTGCTGACGTAGCGGTGCGAAGCCGGCAGCAACGCCATTTCGAGATCTGGCAGCTCGGGCATCGCATCCGCCGGGCCCATATAGGCCCAGATCATCTCGCCCCATTCGCGCACCGGATATGACTTGATGCGGATGAGGTCCTTGGCATTGAGGTCGGGATAGGAGGTCGGCATGTCGACGCAGCGGCCGTCGGTGTCGAACTTCCAGCCGTGATAGACGCAGCGAATGCCGCATTCCTCGTTGCGCCCGAGCCAGAGATTGGCGCCGCGATGCGGACAGTACTGGTCGATGACACCGACGACGCCACGTGAGTCGCGGAAGGCGAGCAGCTCTTCGCCGAGCACGACGATCTTCTTCGGCTCGCCGTCGGGCTCGGGGAGTTCTTCGGACAGCAGGACGGGAATCCAGAAGCGGCGCAGCAATTCGCCCATTCCCGTTCCGGGCCCGGACTCGGTCAGGAATTTGTTGTCCTCGGCGCGGAGCATGGCTGATCCTCCCGACTTCTTTTCGGGAAGATTGGCGCAGGCGACGCTGGGCGTCAACGCGGGGAGTGCAGCGCCCTGGTCCCTCCTTTTTCGTGACCATACTTTCGGGAAATTTCCCGGGTGTTGCAGATGGGTGACGGACTTGGGCGCAGTGGGCGCCGTAACTTGTGGGCATATTGAAGTCTGATTTGGCTGGGGGCCAAAGATGGTGAAGAGCGCGCTGACGGTCGCGGCTATTTCTGTTTCCGTGTTGATGGCCGGCGCCGCTTCTGCGGCCGACATGGCGGTGAAAGCTCGCCCTGCACCGGCCCCCGTCTTCTCCTGGAGCGGGTGCTATGTCGGCGGCAACGCAGGCTACTCGCGCGCAGAGTTCAGGTCGGATGGCACCCCCAACGCCATCTTTGCGGGCCTGTCGCCGGTCGGCACCGCCGCGATAATGACGTCGGCATCCGCCGCAAAAGTTACGCCGGATGGCGTCACCGCAGGTCTCGGAATTGGTTGTAACTACCAAAAGGGCATCTTCGTCATCGGCGCCGAAGGCGATATCAATTACAGCGACCTTGGCGCACAACACATTCGAGGCCCCTTCGCAAACGCGGCGCCCATTGTTCCGTACACCTGGGAAGAGCGTTTCCATTCCAATTGGTTTGCAACGGCGCGAGCGCGGGCCGGCGTCGTGGTCGCCGAGCGCAGTTTGCTGTACGTGACCGGCGGCGCAGCCTTTGCCGAATTCAACTGGCTCAAGGCACTCGATTTTCCCGGGTTCACAGGCTTCCGGTATCAAGCCAGCGCGTCTGACAGCAGGCTCGGTTGGGTCGTGGGCGCCGGCTGGGAGTACGCGTTCAACAATAATTGGTCCGCCAAGGTCGAATATTTGCACATGGATTTCGGAACCTCGTCCGGAACTACTCCGACTCCTCCCGCTCCCGCTGCGGGACCAGCCGCAGGTGCGGCCTGGTCGATCTCGAATAATTTCCGTGAAGACGTGGTGCGCGTGGGTGTCAACTATCGCTTTAGCGGCAGCGCGATCGTCGCGAAGTACTGACCACCTGCCAACCGAAAGACTTCAAAAGCCCCGGCCTCGCCCGGGGCTTTCTTCGTTCATGCAGGGCTGCCCGTATGCAGCCCATTCACACCGGCCTTTCCCCCTTCACCGTCACGCGCGTGCCGGAGCGCGTGTGCGGCCAGTAGTCCCACATCGCGCGGTGCTGGGTGCAGCGGTTGTCCCAGAACGCGATGGCGTTCTCGGTCCAGCGGAAGCGGCACTGGAACAGCGGGTTCTCGGCGTGCTGGTAGAGATAGGCGAGCATCGCGTCGCTCTCGTCGCGCGGGATGCCGTTGATGTGGCGGGTGAAACCGCGATTGACGTAGAGCGCCTTCCTGCCCGTGACCGGATGGGTGCGCACCACGGGGTGCTCGGCGTTCGGATAGGACGGACGGTCGGCGACGCCATAGTTGGCATAGAGGCCGCGATAGATCGGCTCGCCGTCATGCAGCGCGGTGAGGCCGTCGAGATAGGCCTTCATGCGATCCGACAGCGCCTCATAGGCGGCGTACATGTTGGCGAACAGTGTATCGCCGCCGCGCGGCGGGCACTGCTTGATGTAGAGGATCGAACCCATCGGAGGCTCGAGATCGCAGGAGACGTCGGAATGCCAGCCCTCGCCATTGGCGCGCGGCGAATTCTTGTCGGCGTAGATCTTCATCAAGGCCGGGTCTTCATCCTCGTGGGGAGCAGCGGGATGAAAATGCAGCTCGCCGAATTTGCGGCCGAAGGCGAGATGCTGCTTCGGCGTGATCTGCTGGTCGCGGAAGAAGATGACGAGATTTTCGGCGAGCGCGCGATGGATCTCGTCCATCTGCCGGTTGGAACGGGCATCGCCCTCGACCAGCGTGCCGATATCGACGCCGGAGATTTCGGCGCCGATGATGGGGGTGAGCTTTTCGACCGCGATGGTCTCGTAAGGCGCGCCGTCGTCGGCCGTGTGGCGATAGCGCGGGCCCTGCTTGCCGGCGAGTGAGCTCATGAGTCTGTCTCCCGATCGTTCTTGATTGGGAGGCATGGTAGCCCGGATGGAGCGAAGCGCAATCCGGGAACGGTCTAACAGCGTACGCGAGGCCCCGGATTTCGCTTCGCTCCGTCCGGGCTACGGTCGCGCAAAAAATAAGGCGGGTTATACTTCGCTAACCCGCCTTACGATTCCGATGTTTTAGGAGCCGCTCACTCCGCCGCTGGGGCCGGCACCTTGGCGCCCTGGCCGTAGCGCTGGTCGATGTAGTCGATCACCAGCGCCTTGAAGTCGGCGGAGATCGTGGGCCCGCGCAGCGTGCGGAACTTCTTGCCGTCGACGAAGACGGGCGCGGCCGGCGCTTCGCCGGTACCGGGCAGCGAGATGCCGATATTGGCGTGCTTGGATTCGCCGGGGCCGTTGACGATGCAGCCCATCACCGCGACGTTGAGCTCCTCGACGCCGGGATATTTCGTCTTCCAGGCCGGCATCTCGTCGCGGATGAAATCCTGGATCGAGCGGGCCAGCTCCTGGAACGTGGTCGAGGTGGTGCGGCCGCAGCCGGGGCACGCGGCAACCAGCGGCACGAAGGTGCGGAAGCCCATGGTCTGCAAGAGCTCCTGGCCGACCTGCACCTCGCGGGTGCGGTCGCCGCCGGGCTCCGGCGTCAGCGAGATGCGGATGGTGTCGCCGATGCCCTGCTGCAGGAGAATACCGAGCGCGGCCGACGAGGCCACGATGCCCTTCGAACCCATGCCGGCCTCAGTCAGGCCGAGATGGATGGCATAGTCGGAGCGGGAGGCGAGGTCCTGATAGACCGCGATCAGATCCTGCACCGCCGAAACTTTTGCCGAAAGGATGATGCGATCCTTGGGCATACCGAGTTCTTCGGCGCGCGCGGCCGAGAGCAGCGCGGACTGCACCATGGCCTCGCGCGTCACGGCGCGAACGTCGCGCGGATTGGCGGAGGCGGCGTTCTCGTCCATCAGCTTGGTCAGCAGCTCCTGGTCGAGCGAGCCCCAATTGGCGCCGATGCGCACCGGCTTGCTGTTCTTGTTCGCGATCTCGATGATGTCGGCGAACTGGGTGTCGCGCTTGTCCTTGAAGCCGACATTGCCGGGATTGATGCGGTACTTGGCGAGCGCTTCGGCGCAGGCCGGATAGGCCGCGAGCAGCTTGTGGCCGATATAGTGGAAGTCGCCGATCAGCGGCGTGGTGATGCCACGCTTGGCGAGGCCGTCGCGGATGTGCGGGACGGCGGCTGCGGCCTCCTCGCGGTCCACGGTGATGCGGACCATTTCGGAGCCGGCGCGCGCGAGCGCTGCGACCTGGGCGATGGTGCCGTCGATATCGGCGGTGTCGGTGTTGGTCATCGACTGCACGACGATCGGCGCACCGCCGCCGACGGCGACGTCGCCGACCTTGACCTGGGTGGTGCGGTGCCGGGGCGCGGGGCCCGCGATGTCGGAATCGAGAGGGTTTTCGAGCTTGTTCATGGCGTCCAAATATCAGGTTTTGGTGACGTTCAGCAATGCATCAGCTGGCGCCGCAGCCGTTTGGCTGGGACGGTTAACCAGAAAAAGCCCAGCAATTACAAGGACCGCAGCGGCCGCGAATGTCAGGCTCAGGGTGTCGTGCATGATGAAATAGCTACCCACCACGCCAAACAAAGGGGTGATGAAGGTAAAAGCCGACAATTTGCTGGCCGAATAGGCCTTCACCAGCGCGAACCAAAGCGTGAACGTGGTTCCAACCACCCAGATCGCCTGGAAGGCCAGCAGGCCGATCGAGAGCGGCGACGGCGTGTGGGTGATGGTCTCGCCGAACAACCATGCCGCCGTGCCGAGGATCGGGATCGAGATCGCAACCTGATAGCCGAGCGCCTTCTCGGGCGCGGCGAAGCGCAGCCGCGTGCCCTTGGCAACCAGCGTGGTCGCGGCCCAGAGCGAGGCACCGAGCACGATCAGGAGATCGCCAAGCAGGACGTGGGAATCGACATTGGGCTGCGGCACGCCGATCGCGAGCGCGACGCCGGCAAAGCTCACTGCAAGCCCCAGCCATTGCGAACCGCCCAGCCGCTCGCCGAGCACCTGATAGGAGCCGAGCGCGACGAAGAATGGCGCGGTGTAAAGGAACACGACTGCGCGGGAGGCGGAGGTCAGGCGCAGGCCCTGAAAAATTAGCACGAACTCGAGGCCGAACATCAGCCCGGCGATCAGGCCAGCCTTCCACGTCCCGTCTTTCTCGAAGAATTTGACGCCGCGCAGCGTGCCGATCAGGAACAGCACCGGCAGCGCGCCCATCGAGCGGATCATCGCCTGCAGCATCGGCGGCACGTCCGGCAGCACCAGCTTCACCGCGATCTGGTTGAAGCCCCAGGTCAGGCACAGCATCAGCATCAGGGCGATGGCACCGGCGCTGAGCGGGCGCGCGGCGGATGGGTTGGCTTGAGGTGAGGACATTTCTTCCCGACTACCGGCTTTGCGCCGTTGTTGCTTTAGGCAGTTTTCTGACAATGGGCGCAGACGCCCGTGATCTCCACCACGGACAGTTTTGGTGCGAAGCCTGAGCTGCGCGCCGCGGCGTTGAGGTCCTTGGCGAAGGACGCCGACGGGATCTCGCCGACGAGGCCGCAGCGCTCGCAGATCAGGAACGCCACCGCGGAGGTCGCATCGTGATCGTGGGCGGCGCAGGCAAGATAGGCGTTGCGGCTTTCGATGCGGTGCACGAGGCCGTTGGCCATCAAAAAATCGAGAGCACGATAGACCGTGATCGGCGCCGGCCGCGCCATCGATTTTGCGAGTTCGTCGATCACCTCATAGGCGCCGAGCGGGCGATGGCTCGCGAGCAAGGCGCCCAGCACCTGGCGGCGGATCGGCGTGAATTTCTGCGCGCGCTGCTCGCAAACCGCCTCGGCATGCGCCAGCGCGTCCGCGGTGCAGCGGCCGTGATCGTGGTCAGGCGCGGGAAAGGCCGGCTTTGCGAGGGTCATGTGGCCCGCCTTCTAGCATTTCGGCACGGGAACCCAAAGCACCACCGGCCGAACGGCTGCCAGCCATGCTCCCCCTGCGGGACAGCCTCCCGTTAACCCGCCGTGAAATAATCATAAGCTTGCTTATTATATCCAAGCTTATTGGAGACCAAGCTTATGACCCGCGGGTCCGTCGACCAGAACTTCCTGTTCACGCTCGGTGAGCTCTACCGCCTGCTGCGCGTCTATGCCGACAAGGAGGCCTCGCGCTTCGGCATCACCCGCGCGCAATGGGCGGTGCTGGCCAAGGTCGAGCGCAGCGAGGGCATGAAGCAGTCGGAACTCGCCGAACTGCTGGAGATGCAGCCGATCACGCTGACGCGGCTGATCGACAAGCTGTGCGAGAGCGACTGGATCGAGCGCCGCAGCGACGCCTCCGACCGCCGCGTCAAGCGCCTCTATCTGAAGAAGGCCGGGCGGCAGTTGCTCGGCAAGATGAGCGGCCTGAAGTCGGAACTCACCGCGAACGCGCTCGACGGCATCAACCCGGCGGATGCCCACCGCCTTCTCACCCAACTCGAAACAATCAAGGAAAACGTGCGGAACGCGATCCAGGCCTCTGGGGCGGAACAAGCGCGTAAGGAGCAGCGCTATGGCTGATCAGGTTCTCAAATTCCCGCCCGAGCAGAAGAGCGACAGCGGCAAGCCCAGCAAGAAGGCCGGCACCGAGCCGCGCCGCCGCCTGATCGCGGGACTGCGGCGCTATCGCCGCGTCCTGCTGATGGTCGTACTGCCCGTCGTCGTCGCCATCGGCGGCGTCACCTTCTATCTGCATGGCGGCCGCTATGTCGGCACCGACGACGCCTATGTCGGCGCGCAGAAGGTGCTGGTGACGCCTGACATCTCCGGCAAGATCGAGAAGGTCGTCGTCAAGGAAGGCCAGTTCGTCAAGCAGGGCGACGTGCTGTTCGAGATCGACCCGGTACCGTTCCGCCTCGCGGTGGACGAGGCCAAGGCGCAGCTGATGCAGGCGCAGACGACCTATGACAACCTTCGCGCCAACATCAAGATCTACGGCGACATGCTCGATCTCGCCCAGAAGGGCGTCGACCTGAAGCAGCGCGACGTCGAGCGCAAGCAGGCGCTTGTCAAGAACAGCTTCGGCTCGCAGCTCGACCTCGACAACGCGTCGAACGCGCTGGTGACGTCAGGCTCGATCGCGCAATATGTCAGGCAGCAGATCTCGACCGCCAAGACGCAGCTGCTCGGCGACACCGACCTGCCGCTGGAGAAGTTCCCGCCTTACGCGCAGGCCAAGTCCAAGCTCGACAATGCCGAGCGCAATCTCGACCACGCCGTGGTGCGCGCGCCGATGGGCGGCGTCGCGACCCAGGTCGAGCAGATCCAGCTCGGCCGCTACGTCACCGCGGGCATGGCCGTGTTCTCCATCATCGACGTCGCCCATCCCTGGGTCGATGCCAATCCGAAGGAGAGCGACCTCACCCACGTCACCGAGGGACAGCCCGTCACGCTCGAGGTCGACGCATTCCCGAACCACGTCTTCAAGGGCAAGATCGGCTCGCTCTCGCCCGGTACCGGCGCGCAATTCGCGATCCTGCCGCCGCAGAACGCCACCGGCAACTTCGTCAAGGTGGTGCAGCGCGTGCCGATCCGCATCTATTTCGACGAGAGCGACAAATACGTGAAGAAGCTGAAGGCCGGCATGAGTGTCTACGCCACCATCGACACCGGCCACCAGCGCTCGCTCGCCGGCCTGCTCGGCCTGTCCGCGACAGCGGGCCAGGACAAAGAAGACTGAGGACTGATCCGATGTCCGGCCCCAATGCCAGCCTGATGGTCCCCGGCCTGCGCCGGAACATGGTGACGATCTGCGCCATGACGGCGACCATCATGCAGGCGCTGGACACCACCATCGCCAACGTCGCCCTGCCCTACATGCAGGGCACGCTGTCGGCCTCGCAGGACCAGATCAACTGGGTGCTGACCTCCTACATCGTCGCCGCCGCGATCATGACGGCGCCGGTGGGCTGGATCTCCAACCGCTACGGCCGCAAGCGCATCTTCATCATCTGCGCCGCCGGCTTCACCTTCGCCTCCGTGCTGTGCGGCCTGGCGCAGGACATCAACCAGATGGTGCTGTTCCGCCTGCTGCAGGGCGTGTTCGGCGCCGCGCTGGTGCCGCTGTCGCAGTCGGTCATGCTCGACTATTACACGCTGCAGGAACGCGCCAAGGCGATGTCGATCTGGGGCATGGGCGTGATGATGGGCCCGATCATGGGCCCCTCGCTCGGCGCTTGGCTGACCGAGACCTATTCCTGGCACTGGGTGTTCTTCGTCAATCTGCCGTTCGGCGCGATCACCGTGCTCGGGCTGATCGTCTTCATGGACGAGACCGAGAAGAACCTCAGCCTCAAATTCGACTGGTTCGGCTTCGCCGCGCTGGCGATCGCGATCGGCGCGCTCCAGCTCGCACTCGACCGCGGCGAGCAGCTCGACTGGTTCGAATCGGTCGAGATCGTGACCGAGTTCGCCGTCTCCGGCGTCGCCTTCTATTATTTCTTCGCCCACTCGTTCACGACCTCGAAGCCGTTCATCCAGTTCGCGCTGTTCAAGGACCGCAACTTCCTCACCGGCTGCATCTTCATGACGGTGATGGGGCTCGTGCTGTACTCGACCATGGCGCTGGCCTCGCCGTACCTGCAAAACGTCATCGGCTATCCCATCATCACCGCCGGCGGCCTGCTGGCGAGCCGCGGCTTCGGCACCTTCTTCGCCATGATGATGGTCGGCCGCATCATGCGCTACATCGAGGCGCGCACGCTGATCATCTCGGGCCTGACGCTGACGGCGGCCTCGCTGTTCCAGATGACCGGCTGGACCGACCAGACCCAGGTGCCGGAGATCGTCATCGTCAGCGTGATCCAGGGCTTTGGCTTCGGCCTCGTCTTCGTGCCGCTCTCGACCGTGTCGTTCCTGACGCTGCCCAACCATTTGCGCACCGACGGCACCTCGATGCTGACGCTGCTACGCAACGTCGCAAGCTCGGTCGGTATCTCCATCGTGATCGCCGAGCTGACGCAGGGCACGCGCAAGACCTACGCGATCCTGTCCGAGCACATCAATCCGTTCAACCACGCCCTGCAGATGCCTGATGTCCGCGGCATGCTCAACCTCTCCACCGACGCCGGCCGCGCCATGGCCGACAGGATGGTCAGCATCCAGGCGCAGATCATCGCCTTCGCGCACGACTACCAGGTCATCATGATCTTCATCCTCTGCACCATCCCGCTGGCGCTGATGATCGGCTCGACCAAGGCCACGCTGCGCAAGCAGGCGGCGGGGCCGGAACATGCGGTGATGGAGTAGGAGACCGGTTTCGTGCCCCGGACGCAGCGCAGCACGCGAGTGATGCGCTGCTGAGCCGGGGCCCATGCCCGCCGCACACTGGGTCCCGGTTCTGCGGCGCAGCGTTACACGCTGCACCGCGCCCGGGACAAGAGCCGCCCTACAAAAACTCCTCGCAGCCGAGATCCTCGACCGCCATCATCACCCGCTCCAGATTGTTCCACCAGATCAGCGGCGGGATGTTGATGGCCCATTGCCAGACCGGCTTGGTGATGTGCCAGAGTACCGACCGACGATAGTCCTGGTCGAGCGCACCGCGCGAGTAGCCGCGAACGCCGTTCGCGATCAGCGTCTCATGATAATGATTGAGCAGTACACGCTCGAGCGCCTGCCGACGCTCGGGATACCATTGCATGGCCATCATATAGGCGAGATCACCGGTCGCCACGTTGATGCGCCACTGGTCGAAATCGAAGATGCGTACGGTGTCGGCGACGCCGGCGCGCGGCAGCATGAAGTTCCAGATGTGGGCATCGCCATGAGCAATGGTGAGATGCCGACGGGAATGATAGCGCTCAAGCAGACGACCCGACTGCTCGATGAACCGGCGAAAGAGAATGCGTCGCTCTTCGCTAAGGCGGTCGCCGAGGAGATCGGCGAAACGATCATAGTGGCCGGCGAACGTCTCGATGAGTCTTGTGTAATCCTCGATGCTCATCCAGCTGCCGACGGTGTCGCCGAGACTGGGATGATCCCACCAAGCCGCATGCCAGCGCGCGAGCGTCGTGACGATCGCGATCGACTGATCGCGCGACGGCGGCAACGGCCATTGCGTCGCGACCTCATGACTGTCAGTGAGATCCTCGAGCAGGAGATGCCAGTCCGTACCCTTCTCGTCGAAGTGCCCGCCGAAACAGCGTGGCACCAGCCCTGGCGGCATGTTCGGTGCCAGCTTCGTATAGAAGGCAACCTCGTGCCGACCGCCATGCGCGAGCGTCTTGGCAAAATTGGCATGAGGCGTTTTGAGGATCAGGGCCTGCGGGGAACCAGTGGACTCCCCGACATAGCGCAGGCCGAGCCGGGTGATATGCGACACCAGGGTATCGCGGTCATCCAGCACCTTCACCTCGCGCACCGCGCCGGCGTCCAGCACGCCGCTCTTGCGCAATGCAGCCGTCAGGCGGGCCGGCTCAACGACGGCCGGCAATTGTGGAGGTGTCATAGCCATGATGCCCCAGCCCCGCGCCATACTGCACGATCACAAGTCCGGGCACCAGCGGACCGCCGGATACCCGAGCTCAAGCCGCGGCGGTCGAGTCCCGCACGGTCCGGACCACGACCGACCGCAGCTGTTCGAGATTGGCCGCCATGCCGGCGATCGCCTGCCTGACCTCCGCGGCGCGCTCGTTGACGGAGGCGGCGTCGCGGCTGACGTTGCCGATCTTGGCGGAAACTTCCTTGGCGGCGGCCGCCGATTCCGAGATCGAGCGGGCGATCTCGCGCGTCGCGGCGTCCTGCTCTTCCATCGCGGCGGCGACAGAGGTCGCCACGCCGTCGATCTCGACGATGTGACCGCCCATGGTTTCAACGGCATCGACCGCGGCCTGCGTCGAGGCCTGCACCTCGGCGATCAACCGGGTGATCTCCTCGGTGGATTTGGCGGTCTGGTCGGACAGGGATTTCACCTCGGCGGCGACCACCGCAAAGCCGCGGCCGGCCTCGCCCGCACGCGCCGCCTCGATCGTGGCGTTGAGCGCCAGAAGGTTGGTCTGGCCGGCGATGCCGCCGATGAGGTCGGAGACCTCCGCGATCTTCTTCACCGCACCCGCCAGCGCCTGGATGGTCGAACGCGCCTGCTCGCGGCCTGCGACCGCCGATTTGGTGACCGTGCTGGTCCGCGTGACCTGCGTTGCGATTTCCCGGATCGAGGCGCTCAGCTCTTCGGCGGCGGCCGAAACGGTCTGCGAGCTGCCAAGCGCCTGGGTGGAGGCGGCGGCAACCGCCTGCGATTCCGAGGACAGCGACCGGGCGATCTCGGACAGGCTGGACGCGGCCCGCTCGACGCCCTGCGTCGTCGCACTCGCGGTGTCGACCGAGCGGCCGGTCTCGCGCTCGACGGTTTCGGCCATCTGCTGCAGCGCGCCGCGCTTGGCGAGCGCGGCCTCCTGCTCCTTACGCAGCTGCTCCTCGCGCAGCCGCGCGTTCTCGACCGCGGCCTCCTTGAACACCTGCAGCGCACCGGCCATCGAGCCGACCTCGTCCTGGCGGTGCGCGAAGGGGATGTCGGCGGCGAGATCGCCGGTCGCAAGCTTCTGCATCGTATCCGTCATGCGCACGATCGGGCGCACCACGCCGAAGGCGACGCCGAGCAGGCCGGCGGCAATGAAGGCGAGGACGGCGGCGGAGACCCCGATCAGGATATAGAGCATCGCGCTGTCGCGCTCCGCGGCCAGCTTCTCCATATCGGCGTTCTGCTTGTTGGCGCTCTCGACGATGTTGTCGATGACGGCGCGATGCGCGGCATAGGCGTCCTTGAGCTGCGCATAGGCGCGCTCGGCGGCGGCCGTGTCCTTGGCCTTGAGGGCCGGCAGGAGCTGATCGGACAAGAACTTCCAGAACTTCTGCACCTCGGCGTCGGACTTCGACACCAGCGCAGTCTTCAGGTCGGCACCGAGGCTGGACGTGACCCAGAAGGCCTTGCGCTCGTCGTAGTCCTTGCGGAGCTGGACCAGGCGGTCGCCATGGGCGGCGAGCTGGTCCGGCTCGCGCATGGCGAGGGTCGCCTCGAGATAGGCCTCGATGATGTATTCCGGCGGCGGCAGGATGTCCGCGATCAGGTCGTTGCCGAGCTTGATGTCGGAGTAGAGCGGGCCGCCGACCTTGAGCTCGCGCAGGGCATAGAGGCTGGTGGAGACGACCGCCGTAAAGCCGATGGCGAGCACGATCCCGAATGCGACGATCGCGGAGGACAACGACAGGCGAATTTTCATGGGGCAATCCAGGCGCGAATCAATTCCGCATCGAGCCTAGGACGACACGGTAAATACGGGATTGCCCGGGACGCGGAAAGCTCCGCAAGACTACGGGAGTTGTCCGCCGGTGATTAGTTTTGAGGCAGCGAAGCTGACACACGGAAACAGGATCGACCGTGTCACACCAGCGCGCGTCGCGGCGCCGATGCGCTGTGTGAGAAGCTGGGCCGGCGATCGGTGTCGCCGGCGCCACATGCTTCAGACGTCGAAAAACACCGTCTCGTCATCGCCCTGCAGGCGCAGGTCGAGGCGATAGATCGCCTTGCCGGCCTCGCGCACCGCAATCAGCGTGGCGCGGCGATCGGCGGACACCAGGGCCAGCACGGGATCGGCGGCGTTGCCGGCCTCGTCGCTGAAATAGATCCTGGTGTAGAGATGTCGCAGCATGCCGCGGCCAAACACCGCAAGCACGATGTGCGGCGCCTGCGGCTTGCCATCGGGGTCGGGTACGACACCGGGCTTGATGGTGTCGAAGGAATAATTGCCGTCCTTGTCGGTGCCGCAGCGGGCAAAGCCGCGGAAGCTCGCGTTCGGCAGCGCGCGCTTGTCCTGGGGGTCGGCGAAGCGGCCCTGGGAATCCGCCTGCCAGATCTCCAGCATGGCGTCCGGCACGACGACGCCGTCGCCGTCAAACACGCGGCCCTCGATGCGGACGCGATCGCCGGTGACGTCGGGCGTCAGCGTCGAGTTGGTGAACGCGTCGTTCCACGAATATTCGCCGGTTGGAGTCAGGCCGTATTTGAAGAACGGACCAACCGTTTGCGAAGGGGTGATCCCGTCGGGTTTCACAGAATCCTGCACGTTAGTGGTTCTCCATGGGCGTGGCGTTCTGGCCGCGCAGCACGATGTCAAAGCGGTAGCACAGCGCCCATTCCGGCTGGGTGTTCTCAAGATCGAACGAGGAGACCATCCGCGCCCGCGCCTTCTCGTCCGGCACCGAGTTGAAGATCGGGTCGAACGGGAACAGCGGATCGGCGGGGAAATACATCTGCGTCACCAGGCGCGTGACGAAGGAATGGCCGAACACCGACAGATGGATGTGGGCCGGACGCCAGGCATTGTGGTGATTGCCCCAGGGATACGCGCCAGGCTTGATCGTCACAAAACGGTAGTAACCGGACGCGTCGCTCTGGGTGCGGCCCGCACCGGTGAAATTCGGATCGAGCGGCGCCGGATGCTGGTCGCGAACATGGACGTAGCGACCGCAGGAATTGGCCTGCCAGATCTCGACCAGCGAGTTCGGCACGCCGCGGCCGTCCTCGTCGCGGACGTGGCCGTGCACGATGATGCGCTCGCCGATCGGCTCGCCGCTGTGCTGGGTGGTGAGATCGCTGTCGCCCTCGCGCACGGTCTCGTGGCCGTAGACCGGGCCGGTCAGTTCCGACAGCGTGTGGCGCATCGGGATCAAGGGCTTGTTCGGCGCGCGCTTGATCGAGCTCTTGTACTCGGGCGACAGCGGCAGCGGATGCGCCTTGTTGCTGTCGGTGGGATAGATGAATGTCATGGGCGAACTCCTCCCCGGCCATTTTGGTCCGGCCGGTCAACACTTCCGCCAATCATTATAGAACATAACTAATCTAGGGAAGCGGGTTTGGCGGCCCCGCGCTCCGGGCAGGAACGCTATTTGATCGGCGGACGCGGCAGCACGGCTTCCCCGGCCTCGAGCCGGTAGGTATGGTCGAGCGAATACCAGGGCATCGCGACGTCGGGCGCGGTCGGATGCGGCGTATCGTGGCGCTGGAACTTGCCGATCAGGGCCTGGGTCACGCCGAATTGCACGTCGCTGTCGATATGCGGGTCGGCGGGATCGTAGACCTGCGAGATCAGCACCTTGAATCCGGGCTTGAAGATCAGGGCGTGCAGATGCGCGGGACGATAGGGATGCCGGCCCTGCGCCGCGAGCAGGCGGCCGACCACGCCATTGGTCGGAATCGGATAGCCGATCATCATCACTGAGCGGAAGGCGAAGCGCCCGTCGGAATCAGTCGTGAACTTGCCGCGCAGGTTCATGTCGGCCTGCTCGGGGTCCTGGTTCTCATAGAGGCCGACCGGGGAGGCGTGCCAGACGTCGACCTCGGCGCCGGCGACGGGCCGACCATCCTTGTCGACGACTCGGCCGCTGACAAACAGCGGCGCACCCGGCGTCTCCGAGCGCACGATCGAGCCGCCATTTTCGACCCGCGGCGAGTTCAGCCGCCAGAACGGCCCAAGCAGCGACTGGTCGGTTTCCGTGTTGCCCTGATCGCCATTGTTGAGCAGGCACACAAGCGGCGAGACGCCGAGCGATCCCGCCATCAGCACCACTTCATTGTGCGTGTCGGTGGTGAGCTTGCCGAGCTCGGCCACGATCGCCGTAGCGTCGCGGAATTCTTTCTCGGTCAGCCTGACATCGCGGACGAAGCCGTGCAGATGCTTGACCAGAGAGATCATGATCTGCCGCATCCGCGGATCGGACGTCCGCTCCATCACCGCGAGTGCCGCGGCCGTGACGTCCTGCTCGCGCTCGATGATCATGGCACGGCCCCTGGAGGCCCTCTCCCCGCAAGCGGTAGGGCGATCGCATATGGAAAAATGCTTGTTGCGCTCAGCACTTGCGAGGAGACTCTTTCGAGCGGCGTAGCTCGCTCTTCGCGGTTCGATTCTGTTTTGTTCTCGATCCGATTCCGCAGCTTGTATGCGTCGCGTA